>CAWDHQ010000003.1:0-13036 GCA_963802215.1 uncultured Gammaproteobacteria bacterium | reverse complement strand
GAGGTTGTACCGCCAGAGCTTCGGCGTGTCCGCCGGGATCCAGTCCGGGGCCGCCGGGTCCAGCGCGCGCTCCGCGTTCAGGAAGGAGATCCGGCCGTCCGCCGGTGCGGGGGTCGCGAGGAACGGGTGATGGCGCAGGTTTGGCCGGAGACCGGTGACCGGCGGCGCCACCCGGGGTGGACGGGGCGGGAACACCCGCCGGCGCAGCTGGTGGGCGATCTGGCCCGGGCGCAGGTACCGGAGGGTGTTGGCGTAGAGGAAGAGGCGGCTTGAGTATCCGGCCATCAGCCGAAGCGGGCCGGATCACAGCGCTGGATGGTGACGGTCTCGTTCGCCTCCAGCGCCGCCCGGGTCGAGAGGAACAGGTTGCCGGTGTCCCAGATGTCGGCGGGCGCCAGGCCGGGACTGCCAGCCTGCCGGGACAGGCCGTAGCTGTGGCGGATGGATTCCTCGTGCCCGTGATCACGGGAACGCAGGCTGAGCCGCGTCTTGTGCTCGACGACGTCGGTGATCAGGTACTGGAAGTCGTCCATGGCAATGAGCGCGTTGCCCCGGTGCGCCGCGTAGCGCTCCTTCACCCCCTCGAAGGCGTGACCCTTGGCCGAGAAGGTGATGACCCCGATGGACCCGTCGCCGAACGTGAAGCTCACGGCGATGTCGCAGTCGGACTTTGCCGAGCGCGTCGGATTGATGCGGATCGGAAAGCGGCGCTCGGGCGGCATCATCTGGAAGGTCAGGTCCGTCCAGTGACAGAGGTTGCCGAGGACCCGCCCGCCCTCCTCCGGGCTGAAGTACCAGTGGTCGGGGGCGATCTCGTGGCCGGCGACGAACCAGCTCTGCATGAGTTCGCCCTCCTCCGCCCAGAGCGTGTCCCGGATGCGGCGGCCGATGCGGCTGCGGGGCCGGTTGTAGCCCAGGGAGAGCACGCGGCCGCGGCTCGCGGCCGCCGCCTCGCACAGGCGCTGGAGCTGCTCCTCGCGGACCACGTGGGGCTTCTCGATGTGGACGTCCTTGCCGACGGCAAGCGCCCTGATGGCGTACTCCGCGTGGCTGGCATGATTCGAGGCGACGAACACCAGGTCGATGGCCGGGTCAGCGATGATCCGCTCCGCGTCCGTGGTGTAGTACGCGGCCCCGTAGTCCCCGGCCAGCGACGCCGCATGACTGACGTCCGCGTCCATGCAGCCGCGGATGACGGTGCCGTAGTTCCGGCGCAGGTAGTAGGCGATGACCGAATAGGCGTAGTTGCCGCAGCCGATGATGCCCACATGGGCGCCGGCGGCGGCGGGACGGTCGTTCGGCGGGAGGGAGTCGAACTTCCGGGCCATGTGGTACTGGCCGGCGATCTTCACCCGGGTGCGCTGCAGGCCGTAGAGGCGCAGGTACCGGGCCGCCTTGCGCAGCCTGAAGAGCAGTGGTGTCTTGGTATAGTCCATCGCCTATGTTCGTTCCTTGTGCCCTGAAGGACCATGCCCAGTGCGGTTGAGACACGCCTTCCTGAGCCTGTTCAGCGGGAATGTCCTGGTCACGACCGCCAACCTGATCCGCGACATAACACTGGCCGCAGCGTTCGGCGCGGCACTCGAGTCCGATGTGCTGTTTCTGGCAATTAGCATACCCGTGTTCATTCTTACCGTGGGCTCCAATGGCTTCCGCAGCGTCGTCGTACCCGCCCTGAGTCGGCTGCGGGCCCAGGGCGAGGAGCAGTTCCGGGCGGCCTCCCAGCGCTTCGTGGCGATCGCATCCCGCTCTACGCTTGCGATCGCCGCCGTTCTGCTGGCGCTAGGTGCCGCCGTCTATTTCATCGATATCCCGGGGTCGCCGCCAGAGGCCCGGAAACTCTTCGCGCTCTTCTTCCTCGCGATCGTGCCGATGTATGCCGGCAGCGCCTTCGTGGAACTGATGCAGGGGCCGCTGCAGGTGACGGGCAACTTCCTGGCCCCCAGCATGCTGAGAATGGGCCTGCCGGCGGGGATCATTGCCGGCGTTCTGGCGTTGCCGGGCCAGTCCATCTTCGGGGCGGCGATTGGTGGCGCGGCCGGCGCCCTGCTGGTCATTCCCGTCGGCATGTACCTGCTTCGCCAGAACCACATGCTACCGACCTCGGGCACCACCCCCCTGCCGGCGGACGTCCGTGGTACCGCGGTCTCAGGCTACAAGGCCATTGTCGCGGCGACCGTGATTACCTACGCAAATCCGCTGATAGACCAATGGGTCGCCGGCACCGCCGGGCCCGGCTCTACTTCCATGCTCGGCTACGCCAACCGACTGATGACGGGGGTGGTAGCCCTGGTGGCTGGCGCCCTAAGCCAGGTGCTGCTGATCCAGCTGAGTCGGCTCGTAGGCAACCGGGACAAGGTCGGGCTAACAGCCACTTACCGATTGCTCACACGCGTGATGCCGTGGGTGGGCTGCGCGGCGACGCTGGGCGTCTGGCTCACCTCGGGCTTCTTCGTATCCCTGCTATACCAGCGCGGCAATTTCGACGCCGCGACTGCCGCCACCGTGACCGAACTAGTGAATCTCTATGCCCTACAGTTCCCCGTCTTCTGGACGGGCATTGCCGGCGGTGTGTTGGTATTCGCGCTGTCCTTGAATCACATCCTGGTGCGGATCGGCGTCGTGCTGTTCATGACAAACGTTATAGGCGATTTCCTGTTCCTCAAGCTGTTCGGGGTGCGCGGGATACCGCTCTCCACGACGCTGGTCCTGCTTGTCTCCGTCACCTTGGTGAACATTTCCCTCCATCGGTCCAATAGCCTGGAGATCAGGCTGACTGACTGGGTCCGCGCTGCCCTGCCCCTGTCGCTTCTCGCGCTGTGCGGACTCCTGGTTCGTGAATTCGAGATCGGACTACAGGCCTCCCTGGACCCGGCTGGCGCGGCGTGGGCCTTCGTGCTATTCACAGCCTTCGTCGGTTGCGGACTTGCCGTCTCCCTGCAAGAGGTTCGCTCCTACTATGCTCTAATGCGCACTTTCAGCCAGCCAGCGGGATCATGACCGGCGAACAACGGGACTATCGGGCGCGACTCTACGAGAACTACGCCAGCCTCGTGATGCGCACATCGGACACTTTCGATGTCGCAGAGGCGGACCGCTGGGGCAAGGCCTACGACTATTACCTGCGCCACTGGCTCCCGCCGGATCAGGACGCCGCGCTGCTGGATGTGGCCTGCGGCGCCGGCAAGCTCCTGCATTTCTTCAAGCGCCGGGGCTACCGGAATCTGACGGGTATCGACATCAGCCCAGAGCAGGTGGCGCGCGCCCGGCAGGTAATCACTAACGTCATCGAGGGCGATGTCCTGGGCTTCCTGGAGGCAAATCCCGAGAGCTTTGACATAATTACCGGCCTGGACATCGTGGAGCATCTCGATAAGCCGACGGTTGTGCGCTTCCTGGATGGGTGTTTCCGGGCGTTAAGGCCGGGCGGCCGCATCATCCTCGAAACTGTCAATGCAGACACGCCGATGGCCCTGCCGATTCTTTACGGCGATTTCACCCACGAGAGCTGCTTTACCCCGCAGACTCTCCTGAGCCTGCTGAGGATGACCGGCTTCTCCACCATCGAGATTCGCGAGACCGGCCCCATCCCCTACGGCTACAGCTTCAAGTCGACACTCAGATACCTGGCATGGAGAGTCCTACGGATGAGCGCGCGCCTGGCCAATACGGTGGAGACGGGTGGGATGGGAAGCAACGTATTGACCCGGGTCATGATTGCCACCGGACGAAAGTGATCCCAGCGCCGTCTCTCACCACACATGCGACGAAAGAAAATACTCTGCCTGACGAGCTACTACCTTCCGGGATTCAAGAGCGGCGGACCGCTACGCAGTCTGCTGCACATGCAAGAGTGGCTGAGCGATGATTACGAATTCGCCGTGGTCTCCCGGAATCGGGACTTGGGCGAATCAGCGACCTATAAAGACATCAAGTGCGGCACTTGGCTCCCGGTGCGGGGCATCCAAGTCTGGTACCTGGCCCCGCCCTACTGGCGTCCCGGCCCCGTCCGGGCGGCTATCGTCAACTTCCAGCCCGATGCGTTGTACTTCCACAGTTCGGTGGATTTCTCGCTGACCATCATGCCGCTGATCCTGCGGCGCCTGGGCCTGCTGCCCGCCGACCTGCCGGTCATCGTCGCGCCGCGGGGTGAGTTCTCCCCGAGCGCCCGGTCGCTGAAGCGTTGGCGAAAGACGGCCTACTTTCACTTTGCCCGGGTAATTGGACTCTATCGGGGCGTGATCTGGCACGCCACCAAGGACGAGGAGGTTTCCCAGATCCGGGCCCTGTGGGGCACGGCTGCAAGGGTGGTTGTTGCGCCGAACCTGCCCTCGAAACTCCCGGCCGGGGAGATCACTGATCGGAAGGGGAAACAGCCCGGCACGCTTCGCCTGGTGTTCCTGTCGAGGATATCCCCGATGAAGAATCTGGACGGCGCACTGGAAATTCTGATGGGTATCACGGTGCCCGTTGTCCTAGATATCTACGGTACACGGGAGGATCCGCAATACTGGGAAAAGTGCATGCGTCTGGCGCGCAATCTGCCGGGGAACATCGAAGTCAGCTACAAGGGTCCGCTGGAGCCGGATGCCGTCATCCCGACCCTGGCGGGCTACGACGCTTTCTTCCTACCCACGCTGGGTGAGAACTTCGGCCACGTCATCCACGAAGCCCTTCTGGCCGGCTGCCCCGTGCTGATCTCCGACCGGACGCCGTGGCGCCAGCTGGCGGCGGCTCGGGCGGGCTTCGACATCTCCCTGGACGACCCCCAGACCTTTCGCGAGGCCATCGGCAGGCTAGCCGCCATGGACAGCAACGAGTACCAGCAATGGAGTGTCGGCGCCCGCGGCTATGGGATGCGCTATTCAGACGACCCGGCGCTCGCCCAGCTGACGCGGGACATGCTGGCGGCCGCATGAAAACCACAATCACAATAGGCGAAACGCGATGATTCGCCTGGTGCTGTCGAAAGTTCCGCCCGGCGGGCGTTTCAAGCGCTTCTGGGTTCCGTCACTGACCCAGATCGAAAGTTTTGTCCGGCCGCTGCTCGACAACAGCAGCGCGGCACCAACCGTCGACAGCGAGAGGGTTGCGGCGCTGATCCGGCGGGTTCGGGTGGGTGGCACAAACAAGAGCACGTCGCCGGCCCGCCTTGAATCGGCCGACGCCGCCGTGCTCTCGCAACTGACGGGCAGCAGGTCCGAACGGCTGCAATTCCTGGATGTCGGGTGTTCCGACGGGACCACGTCCATGGACAGCGTCGAGCGCTTCGAGCGCGCACTGGGCTGTTCCGTGTCCGCCCACCTCATGGACCGGTATATTTGGATTCGCCGGTTAAGTAGGTTACCGATCACCGAATTCCTGAGCAGCGACGATGGCCTGGTGATGGCACAGTGCGGCCCGCTGGCCCTGGCGCCGGCTCCCCCGTCGTTCGCGCTCGCCCCGCTTACCAATCGACTGGTATCCGCCTACCTCGCCCTCGCGGACTTCCGGCGCGGGATGACGGAGACCGGGCGGTTCCCGCTCCTTTCTCCTCGCGTGCTGGCCCGAAAAGACGTGACCATCATTGAAGGCAGCGTATTGATCACTAACGAAGACATTGTGGGCCGGATGCACGTGGTGCGTGCATCAAACCTCCTGCACTACGACTACTTTTCCGAGAATCAACTGGTGACGGGAATTTCCAACCTCGCCCGCTATGTTATTGACGGGGGCCTCCTGGTGATTTCCCGGAATCACGAAGAACAGGGGGGCGAGATCGAGCGCGGTACGGTGTGGCGTCGCACTGGTCACACCCTGACCACAGTGGCGGAATTCGGCGGGGGCTCCGAACTACGGACCCTCGTGAACTCATTGGAGCCTCTGGGCCGCCCATGACCTCCGCCGTCCGCGTCCTCATGGCTGTCCCGCAGTACCCCTATCCGGTGATGGGAGGACTGGAGCGCCAATCCCACGAACTGGCGAAAGCGCTGCTGGGGCTGGGTATTGGCGTTCAGGCGCTGTCTGGCAAGATCGAAGCAACCCAGGCGCGGCAGGAAAGCGTCGAGGGCGTGCTGGTGCACCGGATACCCTGGCCACGCAAGAAGTACGTACGGTTCCTCCGCACGCCTTTCGATGTGTTCGCGGTCCTCTTTTCCCGCCGGGACACCTATGACATCGTACACCTGCACCAGTTCAGCTGGTTCGGGGCCTTCGTCATTCTTCTCGCCCGCGCCCTGGGTAAGCCCGTGCTCACCAAGCTGCCTAGCGTCGGGGCCACATCCCTGCCGGGCATTGCGGCTTCGCCTCTCGGGACCATCATGCTGGCCATATTCAGGCTGTCCGACGCCGTTGTCGCCATGTCGTCGGAGAGCCTGGCCGAACTCGCTGCCGCCGGCTATCCCCTCCGCCGGGTGCTGCGAACGCCGAACGGGATTCGGCTACTGACCTCGAAGTCATCACCCGCAGAGGGCCGGTCGCCACCTGGGGAATGCCGCGTGGTTTTCGTGGGCAGACTGAGCGAGGAGAAGCGGATCGCTGACATCCTGCAGGTCTGGCAACGGGTTACCAGCGCAAGCACGCAGCACCTGACGCTGGAGCTGTGGGGAACCGGACCCGACGAGGCGGCCATGAAGGCCCTGTGCGTGGAACTCGACATTGCGAATTCCGTGAGGTTTTGCGGCCACGTGGAATCTGTCCGGGTGCGCCTCGAAGAAATGGACATATTCATCCTGACCTCCGTCCGGGAAGGCAATTCCAACGCGATACTGGAGGCCATGGCAGCAGGACTGCCCGTGGTAAGTACCGCCGTCGGCGGCACTCCCATGCTGGTCGGGCCCGAGGGTTCCCCCTACCTCGTCGAGCCTGGCGATCTGGATGGGCTCCATGAGCGGCTGATCCGGCTGATCGAGGACCGGGGCCTGCGGCTCGCGGCCGGCGAAGCCATGCTGGATCGCATCCGCAAGCACTTCGACATGCGGCTGGTGGCAAGGACCTACGCGGCGGCCTATGGCCTGCTGGCCGGCGGCCGTCGCGATGAAGTCATCAGCGTCGGGAACCCGATCATCCAGCCGCCTGAAAGCAACCTCTAGCCGCCGTTGGAATTGGCGGCATCGGGCGCCTTTGCCATGGGCATGCGGCGTGCTGTGGCCATGGGCACCACCCGACGAACCAGGATCCAGATCCCGAGCACTATCAGCGTGAATGCCGCTGGTTTCACGAATACGGCAAAACCATTGCGTACTGTCGGCAGCAGGTGCCAAAACATCAGGACGCCAAACAGCAGCCAATTCCGGTACAGGATCAGGGGCAGGCAGTCCAGCTTGGCCAGAAACGATCCCAGCACAAGGAAGAAGACCACAACGCCAAGCAGGCCAAAGTTGAAGTAGGGTTCGGCTATGCCGCTATAGCCCGCGCCGCCGCCCGACAGGAACTGCTGTGGAATGATGTGGTAGCTCGCCCAGTCCCCGGGATTCATCTGCAGCAGCGCCTGCTCCTCCCCCTGGGTGCGAAGCGCCTCGATGGCTGCGGCCCGGGAGGTGGACGAATCGGCCTTGAAACCCACGTTGGGCACAACATCCAGCAGGTAACTCAGGTAAGAGGACCCGTATCGAAAAGGCTCTTCCTCGGGAATCAACATCAGGGTATACATCAGTGGCCCGATGCTGCCGCCCATCTCGCGGAATGCTGACCCGATGTCAGCGTATTTGGCTGCGGTCTCAATTGCCTCCGCGCTGGCGATGTCGCTATAAGTACCCATATTCCGAAGCGTGCCGACAATAGGAATGATCAAGAGCACGCCCAAGGCTGCCGCACCCGCAAGCAGCGGCGGTATGCGCCGGCCAACTTTCACCCAAATCACCGCAGCTGCCATGAGCGGAAATAAGGCCGTGCTGCGTTGTCCGGAAATGAGAAAGACCAGGAACACGAACGCCGCGTACAAGAAGGCCCACTTCCGTTGCCGGCGGGTCCTCGACCCGGCCACGAGGGCGATGGCGGCACTCGGCGCCATCATGGAAAAGACGCTGATGAAGCGCGTATCGGACAGGTGGAAGAGCTCCAGTCTCGTGAGCGCCAGGAGGTTTCCATAATTGGCGAAGGCACCGATGAAAAATATGGTGGAGGCAATCAGGAGACCGATGCCAATATCATAGAGCCGCGCCAGGTTCTGCTGGGCCAGGGCAGTGACGACCGGAGTCGCCGGCATCCTGGGCTGCCGGTACATCAGCGAGTACGCGGAGATGCCGATGCCAAGGCAGGACAATGCCAGGTTGGTGTACCAGCCGGCCCGGACGGCCCAGGGGCCCAAATCGCCCTCCCAGGCACTGAGCCTGATGTAGCCGAAGCCCCCCTGAAGCAGCAGCCCCAGGTGGAATACGAAGAGGCAGGCGATGTAGGCGGTGGCAAAAAGGTACACCCGGTCAAAGGCCCGATAGCTGGTGTACAGGTATAGGCCGAGCCACAGCACGGCTGCCAGCGACGGCGCAAAGGTCTTGCCAAGCAAGGCCGAGTCTGTGGCCCCGATGCTGACGAAGGAAATCATCACGACCAGCACGCTCGCGCCAAAAAGAAGCATCATGGGGCTGCGGCGCTGCACTCCCCACTGAATGGTGCGTTGCCGCCGCTTCGGTGCTCCGCCTACATGGACGCTTTCGGCGGGCGTGCCGTCCGCAGGGGTGCTGCTGCCGGAATTCATAAACAAAGCAGCCCGCCGCGGCGCGGATCTACGCTGCAGCAACCCGGAGAACAACCTGGCACCACTAACTCCATCGGCTCGATTTTAGAGCATCGGTGCAAGCCGGAACTGTGACCAATAAGCAAGAAAGGGGGTGCCATCAGAGCACCGCCAGCACAAAATCCCCCGGCGGCACACGTTTCCCAATGAGCTTGGACCCCTGCCCCGACGCACCCAGGAATGGCGCAAGGTCATCCGCCGTCAACTTCCGGCCCCCCTGCCCCCGGTTCACGATTACCGCAAGCCTCCGGCCATCGGCCCGCTCATAAACACTCACGAGGATGGACCGGGTATTCCAGGCATCATCCAACTGCCAGTAGCCACGGAATCGGCTGCGGACCACGCCGAAATCGTCCAGTTGCTTGTAGAGTCGCGCCCGGGACGTCTGAGGTGCCAGCGTCCAAACCGGGGCGTCGTGCAGCAAAGCCACCGACATGAAGTTCCGCCACAGGGCCTCGTACTGCCGGGACTGAAGCCAGGCCGCGGAATTTTCCCGGTAGGCAGCCGGGCGCTGGCTGGCCAGGTAGTCCGACCAAACCTCCTCCAGCCAGATGATGGGAATGCCGTACTGCCCGGGCGAGTACGTGGCCTGGATTGTTTCGTAGTCCACCGATGACTGGTAGTTCAGCCCCTTCAGCCGGTGGTTGTACTCCTCCCCCTGCACCAGCGCCGTGACGAAGGTGTAGGCCGGGATCACTGTCGAGAAGGAGTTGTGGACGTAGATCAGCGGCTCCCGACCCCGGGCATGGATGGCCGTGGCCAGCCGCTTGAAGAACTCCCGCATGGCCAGGATGTCAGTGGCCGCGGGAGGCCGAATGCGGGCGTCCCCGGTCAGGTGGCGGGGATTCGCCGACGCGATGGGGGGGCCCTGGTCAAAGTAGAACCCCCGCACCGGCAGGTCGGCCAGCAATAAATCGAGCCGGGACACCAGGTAGTCGGAAAAGCCCGGCGCCCGGTGGGAAAAGAGCGGCCGCCCGAAGCCCTGCCGGTAGGGCCCGTCCCCCACTGCGGGGGTGGTGATCGGGGGCTGCACCCGCCACAGAGCCTCGTTGGCGACTACCTCGGAATCGAGCACCGATGGTGCCCGCAGGGACATGTAGGGCAGCCGATCGACGCCCAGTAGGCGCCAGGACTTCACGGCCTTCTGGTTGGCCTTGAGGCCGGGCCAGGCCGCCCGGTCCGCAGCCGTGAGTTGCTCCCGGGCGCCAGGCGGGTAAGTGGCCCAGGGCAGCGCGTAGTGGGGAACCGCGTCCACCCACCAGAGCTGGCGGTTGCCTAAGGTCTCCTCCCCCGCGTTGACCGTGGGGATCACCCGGTCCCGGCGGAAACTGCCTGGCAGGTCTTTCACCGGAGTGGCCAGGACCGCGAAGCGCAGAGTCAATGGTTCGGAAAGCGTGAGCGCCGGCAGCAGGGGCTGGCGAACCAGAATCTCGTCCGGGGTGCAGGTCACCGCCGTGGGAGGCCGGCTAAACGCCGCTCCGGGAAAGGCGGGCTCATCTGTGACGAACCAGAACGACCGGATGGTATCCGTAAAGCCCAGCACGTTCTTGTACGGCAGCGGTTTGCAGAGCGCCTGCAGTTCCGGCTTCTTGTAGGCGTAGCTTTCCGGATCGTAGGCTAGCAGCCGGGTCGTCCGGCGGCGGACCACGGGCAGGGTCAGCGCCAGCCCTTCCAGCTCCACCCGACCCATGGGTCGCAGGGTAAGGTCCACTGTGGCGAGGCCGTCGAATTCGACCCGGATCCTAGTCTCGACGACGAGTGACGCATCCAGGGGTGCCGTACCCGTCAGGACGACGTGATCCGGCGTGGCGGCCGTCACCGTGAGCGTGCCCAGCGACAGGCGCTGCATCTGGCCGCCCCGGCGAAACTCCAGACCTAGGGGACCGGCGAGAGGCTCATCCAGGGACGACATGCCAGCGGGCAGGAGACCCTGGCTGAAGTCATAGGTGCGGCCCGCTCCGAGCCGCACCTTGCGGCCCTCAAGGGCGAGCGGCGTGAAGCCCGGCAGCACGACGTCTGCCACGCCCACTCGGGAGGCATCGGCGGCAGCCATCCCGGAGCCGGGCAGGGCGGCCAGCAGCACCAGGAGAAGACGAAAAGTCCGGCGCACGGCGGCGATCACCGCCCCCCCGGTTGCAGGGCCTCGACAGCGTCGAACGTCGCCTCGGTCACCTCCACGAGCTCCGCGAAGGGTATCGGCGATGCCTGGCCCGACTGCACCGCCGCGACGAAGGCCGCCATGCAGGCCTCGTTGCCCTTGTCCTGCCGCCAGAGGTTCAGGCGGCTGAACCCGGGCCAGCCGTAGCCGGTGAGGCGGCGGAAGTTGTCCAGCTGCAGGACGGCGCCCCGGCAGAAGACCTCGAGGCGCTCCTTGGGGAAACTGCGGTGGCCGCTGGCGACGTAGTGGATGGTGCCGAGCGCGCCGTTGGCGAACTCCAGGGTGATCGCGGCCTTGTCGTCCCGCACGGCGACGCCGGGCGCGGGGCCGAGGCGCGCGGCGCGGGTGCGGGTGATGGGCGCGCCGGCCAGGTGGCGCAGCAGGTCCACGAAGTGGCAGCCCTCGCCGATGATGCGGCCGCCGCCCTCGGTGGCGCTCTGGGTCCAGTGGTCGGGCGGGATCTCGCCCGCGTTCACCGTCATGACGAACACGGCGGGCTCGGCCGCGCCGCGCAGGAGTTCCTTCAGGCGCACCACGTGGGGCGCGAAGCGGCGGTTGAAGCCCACCATCAGCACGGGCCGGCCGCCCGCGTTCTGCGCGCCCTCGTAGGCCGCGACGATGGCCGCGAGCTGCTCCCGGTTGATGGCGAGGGGCTTCTCCACGAACACGTGCTTGCCGCGCCCGAGGGCCTCGACCACGAGTTCCGCGTGGCTGTCGTGGCGGGTGGCGATCACCACGGCGTCCACGGCCGGGTCCCGGATGGCCGCCAGGGCATCGGTGCCGGCCTGGGCGAAACCGTGCTTGCGGCCGGCCTGGACGCCGCTCACGCCGGCGGCGCTCACCAGCGTGTGCAGCCGGGCCGGCGTGGCCGCGAGGGCGGGCACCAGCACCTGGCTCGCGTAGTTGCCGGCGCCGATGACGGCGACGGAGGGTGCGCCTGTAGGAGCGCCTTCAGGCGCGACCGGTGTCGGAGTCGCGCCTGAAGGCGCTCCTACGGAGAGCGGCACCGTCCGCTCCAGCGGCACGTCATCCCCCGGCGGGTACTGGAGCAGGATGGCCAGGGGATTGCTGGTGGCGAGCCGCTCGTAGCCGGCGGCGGCGTCGCCGATGGGGAAGCGGTCGCTGACCAGGCGTCCGGCTTCGAGGGCGCCGGCCGCCAGCAGGCCCAGCACCGCCTCAAAGTTCCGCTGCTCGGTCCAGCGCACGAAGCCCAGGGGGTAGTCGTGCCCCTCCTGCTCGTAACCCGGGTCGTAGCGGCCGGGGCCGTAGGAACAGGACACCTGGAAGGACAGTTCCTTCTCGTAGAAATCCGCGCGGGAGAGCTGCAGGCCCGTGACGCCGACCAGCACGATGCGGCCCCGCTGGCGGCACATCTGGGCAGCCTGGTGCACGGGTTCGTTGCTGGGCGTCGAGGCGGTGATGATCACCGCGTCCACGCCCCGGCCGTCGGTCACCCGCCGGGCGACTTCCAGCGGGTCTTCGCCGGCCGAGGGCACGCAGGTGTCGGCGCCGAACTCCCGGGCGAGGGCCGCCCGGGCGGGATCCAGGTCGATGCCCAGCACCCGGCAGCCGTTCGCGCGGAGCAGCTGCACGGACAGGATGCCGATCAGGCCGAGGCCAGTGACGACCACCGTCTCGCCCAGCGTCGGCTGCACGAGGCGGATGCCCTGCAGGCCGATGGCCGCCACCACGGTGAAGGCGGCGGACTCGTCGCTGACGCCGTCGGGGATGCGGGCACAGAGGTTCTCGGGTACGCACACAAACTCGGCGTGCGGCCCGTTGGAGACGACCCGGTCGCCCACCTGGAAGCGGGTGACGCCGGGGCCGGTCTCGACCACCACGCCAGCGTTGCTGTAGCCGAGGGGAATGGGCTTGTCGAGCTTGGCGAGGACGGCGCGCATGGTGGGGCCCACGCCGTCGGTGCGCAGCTTGTCCAGCACCTGCCGGACCTTGTCGGGCTGCTGGCGGGCCTTGTCGATGAAGCTCGCGCGGCCGAACTCCAGGAGCATGCGCTCGGTGCCGGCGGACACCAGGGAGTTGCGGGTGCGGATGAGGAGATGGCCCGGACGCACGAGGGGGACGGGGACCGTCTCCACCCGCGTGTGGCCTTGCCGGAGGTCCTGGAGGATCTGCTGCATATCAGGGGAAGGAGCCTAGCATCGCCG
>CAWDHQ010000002.1:0-1357622 GCA_963802215.1 uncultured Gammaproteobacteria bacterium | reverse complement strand
ATGGTGGAGCCGGGGAGGATCGAACTCCCGGCCTCCGCATTGCGAACGCGGCGCTCTCCCAGCTGAGCTACGGCCCCACTCAAGGCGCGCAGTCTAGCCGAAAGTCCCCCTCCGGATAAATCGGTTCAGGCCACCAGCACGAAGCGGCCCTGGTCCAGCACGACCGCATCCCGCTCCGGCACCCGGAGCCGGCAGGAGACGATGTTGGCGTCCTGCCAGAGCTCCGCCACCAGCGTCTCGCCGGGGCTGGCAGTCCCGCTGAAACCCACGGACAGGGAGCGGATCAGCGTGTGGTCGTACTCGCAGATCTCACCGAGGACCGCGAGGCAGGCGATGCCCTGGAGGCAGTGGCCGTCCAGGACCGGCAGCGGCAGCACGGGCCGGCGGGCGGGCGCTTCCCCCGGCGGGGCGCTGCGCTCCAGCGACAGCCGGAACAGCAGGGCCTGGTCGGCACGGGTCGGGCAGGTGCGGGTCATGTCCGGGCGGCGCTGCGGGAACGGGGCGGCCGGGGCGCTGCCGCCCTCGCCTCTCGTCTGGCTGATGCCCTGGGGCCCGCCGAAGCCGCCGTCGCCGCGTGCCAGCCAGGTGCGGCGGACGGTGAACAGCGGCTGACCGTCCCGTTCGCGGCGGGCCCGGGTCTCCACGGTGAGCAGCGCGCCGCCGTCGGCGCCCCGGTCGAAGACGGAAACCACGTCGCTGTCCATGAGCAGCGTGCCGGCGTCCTCGACGGGCCGCTCGAGGGCGACGCTCTCATCCCGCAGGGCGACCCGGGCGGCGTTCCACCCGCAGTCATCGAGCAGGCGATTGCCCACCAGGACGCTGGCGAAGCTCGGCAGGGTCTTCAGGCCGGCCGGGTCGGTCAGGTAGGGATGCTCGTTCCGGGCATCCGGGTCCCGGCCGAGGCCCACGCCGAGGGCATATAAAAGAATGTCCCGATCGCTGTACTGGACCCGCTCGCCCCGCGTGCGGAGCGACATCAGGTGCTCGTAGTCGATCGGCATCCTTACTCTTCTGGGGCCACCGTGAGGCTGATGCCGTCGATCGCGTCCGACACCTTGACCTGGCAGGCCAGGCGGGACTCGCCGGTGCGGAAGTTCTCGGTGCTCTCCAGCAGCTCCATTTCGTCGCTGTGGACGCCGGGCAGCTTCTTGAACCACTCGGGGGCGATGAAGACGTGGCAGGTGGCGCAGGAGCACATCCCGCCGCAGAGGGCCTCGATGCCCTCGTCCAGCTCGCGGAGGGGGTCCATCAGCGTGAGGCCGTTGTCTACCTTGATGGCGTGGGCATGGCCGCCCCGGTCGGTTACGTGAATCGTGGGCATGTCTACTGGCTACCGTGGTCGAAAAAGGCGCGGGAATATAGCACGCCGGCCCCGTCGTCGCGTGGTGGAAACCACCTACGCCCGGCCAACGTTGATATCAAAGGGCGACTGATAGTAGGTGCTGTCCTCGGCCCAGCGCCTGGCCTCCTCCATCAGCTTCCGCATCCGGAGATCCGCGGTGCTGACCTCGGCGCAGTTCTCGCAGCGTGGATCGTCGCAGGGCTGGCGGGAATACAGCCAGAACTGGATGGCACCGGCCAGCAGGCCGTCGGCGATCTCCCAGGAATCGGCGTCCTCGTCCGCCTCCAGGAGCCGGTTGCCGAGCTCGATCACCTGCTCGGCGGCTTCATCCAGCACGGTCTTTTCGTCGTCCATGGGCTCTACTCCGGGAGGCGCTGAGGCCCATCATGCTATCAGAGGCGAAAGACCAGGCCGGCCAGGACTTCCCACTGCCAGACGACACTGCCGCTGACCGCGATCAGGCAGCCGCTCGCTGCACCGCCAGACCGGCAGAAGACGGACTTGTCGCTGTCCACGACCGAGCCCAGGATGCGCCCTTCCAGCCGGAGACCGACGCGGGACGTGGGCGCGATCTTGTAGCCGCCCCCGATGCCGAAGGAAAAGAAGGTCTCGGAGTCGAAGCTGCTGTCGTCGGGCTCGAAGCGGGACGCGCCCACCGTGGCCACGATGTAGGGCCGGGCACGCTCGCCCTCGAACCAGTAGGTGCCGCCCGCCTGCAGGTAGGAGATGTCCAGGTCCGTGGGCGGCGTCTCCGGCGGCACGAACAGGCCCGCCGTGTCCAGCGTCGTGGACTGCCGGCTCAGGTAGATCTCCCATTCCGTGTTGTCGATGGAGGGCCAGTTCACGATCAGGCCGAAGCCGGACGCATCGTCGATGTCGATGTCGGCCCCGGTCTTGTTGCCGTCCTCGTCCTCGTCCGCCTCGAACTCCCCGCCGATGCGGTAACCGGCGAACGGCGTGATCTCGACGCCGTACTTCACCTCGGCCTGCGCGAAGGCCGGCAGCATCAACAGGAGTAGGAGCGGCTTCAGCCGCGACCCCCTCCGTCTCGAGACTCGCGGACTCGATTCTCGCCGCAAGGGGTCGCGGCTGAAGCCGCTCCTACGCTTGTTCATGCGGCCTCCGTAGCCACGAAGTCGGGAATGGTGACGGTGCACAGCGTGCCCTGGCCGAGCTCGCTCTCGATGACCAGTGACCCGCGGTGAGCCTCGGCGATGCGTTTTGCCAGGTACAGGCCCAGGCCGAGGCCGCCGGTGCTCCGGCTGCGGGCCGGATCCGCCCGGTAGAACGGCTCGGTGACCCGTGGCAGGTGCTCCTTCGGGATGCCGGGGCCGTGGTCCCGGACGCGGAGGATCACCATGCCCGGCTTGGCGGCGAGTTCGACCTCGACCGGCGGTCCGTCCGGCGGCGTGTAGCGGAGCGCATTCTCGATCAGGTTCTTGGCAACCAGGCGCACCCGGACCGCGTCCACCTCCCTGACCACCGGCTCCGGTGGCAGGTGCAGGTTGATCCGGTCGAAGCGCTCCTGGAACTCGGTGTGGATCAGCGACTGCAGCATGGAGCCCAGTTCCACGGTCGACCGGCGAAGCGTGGTGTGGCCGGCATTCATGCGCTCGCTCTCCAGCAGGTCGGCGATCAGCTTCTCCATCTCCCGCACGTCGCCGAGGAGATCGTGCTTCACCTGGCCATCGTCCAGGAATTCCAGCGCCACCTTGGCCCGGGTCAGGGGCGAGCGCAGCTCATGGCTGATGGCGAGCAGCAGCTGCTGTTTGGCCTCGAGCATGTCCCTGACGTCGTCGGCCATGTGGTTGATGTCGTTGGCCAGGTCGCCGAGGTCGTCCCGCCGGGTGGCCCGGATGCGGTAGTCCAGGTCACCCTGACCGATGCGGGCCGTCCCCTTCTGGATCCACTTGATGGGCCGCACCAGCCAGCGCACGGCGAAGTAGCACCCGACCAGCACGATGATGGATATGAGCGCGATCGCCGGCTGGGTGTAGTCCGGTCGCGGGGTTTCCGACATACGCGGCGACGCGATGATGATCTTGTACCCGTCGCGCACCAGTTCCACGAAGGCGTGCCGCCGGTACTCCCCGAAGCGCACCAGCTTCAGGTTCCTCGCCCACGTCTCGAGGTTCTTCTGGCTCTTCTCGTCGAGGCCGAGGAAGTCGATGGGAATGGGACCGAAGGGAATCTCGTCGATCTGGGGGAAACCGGGATCGGACGCCCAGTCCACGCCGGGTCCGCTCAGGCGGATGTCCACGGGCACGCGCTCGGTGATCGCACGGGCGCGGTCAATGCTCGGCGGTGAACCAATGTCGTTGAGCACGTAGTCCGCGTGCAGCGAGATGTGGGCCCCGACCACCTCCCGCAGGAAGTCCTGGTCGAGCACGAGCAGGTACACGAAGCGGCCCACCACCGCGTAGACGATGGCGGTGAGGATGAAGATGCCGAGCAGGCGGGCCGACAGCGAGCGGCTGATCTCCTTGATCACGAGGGCTGCACCTCTTCGCCGACGAAGGCATAGCCCGTTCCCCACACGGTCTTGATGAAGCGCGGCTGACGGCTGGTGTCCTGCAGCTTCTGGCGCAGGCGGCTGACGAGGATGTCCACCGACCGGGAGAAGAGCTGCGCGTCGATGCCGCGCAACTCGTTCAGGATCTCGTCCCGCGTGAAGGTCTTGCCGGGATTGGTGGCGAACAGGACCAGCAGCTGGTACTCCATCGTCGTCAGGTCGAGAGGCTGGCCCTCGAGCTCCGCCGAGCGCCGCTCCAGGTTCACGGTGAGATCACCGAAGCGCAGCGTCTTGTCGTCATTCCGCGGGCGGCCGCGCCGGAGCACGTTCTGGATGCGGGCCACCAGTTCCCGGGGCTCGAAGGGCTTCGGCAGGTAGTCGTCCGCACCGATCTCGAGGCCGACGATCCGGTCGGTGACCTCGCCCCGGGCGGTCAGCATGACGACGGGCACCGAGCTGGTCTTGCGGATGGTCCGGCAGACCTCGAAGCCGTCCTGCTCCGGCAGCATCACGTCGAGGATCACGAGGTCCGGCTTGTCCCGCTGGATCTTGGCCAGTCCGACCGACGGCAGCGTCGCGGCGTCGAGCTGCATGTCGAAGCGCTGGAAGTACGCCTTCAGCAGGTCGCCCAGCTTCTCGTCGTCGTCGATGAGCAGGATTCGTGTCATGGGTCACAGTCTTCCGCGGCGCGTTCCGGTGTAATGCGCGGCGCTTTTTGGGCTGCTGTCTCGCTGTTCACGACCTGATTCTAAGCCCTTGTGTTCAAAGGGAGATTGGTCGTTACAAAGTGTTACAGGGTGTTACCCGGGTGAAAGGAAACTGCAACGCGCGGTTCCTATAGTACGCGCACCCAAAGGACTTGGGCTGACTGCACACGACTGCACATGGAGAGTGGATGATGTTCCGGAATTTCAACTTCAGCGATATCGAAGTGCTTGGCGAAGTGATGCTGGCGACCGTGGCGCTGCTCGTGCCCGTGCTCGTCTTCACCCTGTTCCTGACGGCCTGACCGGTGCGGGCCGGGACGGTAATCCTCCGGTTCCGGCTCGCACTGGTGACTACCCGACGACCAGCGGACTTGCAGATGGCGGCCAGCGGCGATTCGCCCGCTCGGTAGCCACCACCAGCAGCGGCACCGCCGCCGCCCAGACCAACGCCAGCATGCCATACACGACCACGGCGCTGGCCAGCAGCTCCGCTGCCCCCAGCCTGATCCCCGCCACGTATGCCAGCGGGCCGCCGATGGCCCCGAGCACCGCCGCCAGCAGGTACCGGCCGTGCAGCCAGCGCATCGATCCGTTCAGGGTCAGCGCGAAATTGACCCACATTCCCAGGATCCAGTACGGAGCCACCGCCGCGAACGGCAGCGGCTCCGCGTAGGCCAGCAGCTGCGCCTGGATGAACGTGGTGTCCACCACGAAGCCCACCGCGCAGGCGACCAGCACGATCACGATCTCCGCCCGCGGGTTGGCCACCGCGCGGAAGTGCCAGGCCGTGAACGCCACCAGCGCAATGGCGCCCAGCCAGGAACGATGCGTTCCGGCCCCGAACAGGCTCAGGAACCAGACCGACTGGAAGCCGAGGAAGTTGATCAGGGCATTGAGCACCAGGGCTACTTCCAGCGCCCCCGGGTCCCGGCCATCTGCTGCGTGCCGATGCGCATCTCGAGGCGGCGATTGAACTCCTGCATGCCAAGGACCTTCTGCGGCAGGACGTTCATCGGGTCGGTGCGATAGCCGAGCTCCCGGACCTTGTAGTCGTACTCCTGCTGGGCCGCCCTCTCCTTCTCGGGGACGGTGTCGGCATCGTCCAGCCACTTGAACCAGCGGTCCATGAACTTCACGAGGAACTTCTCGCAGGTGCCGATGTTCTCGTCGTTCAGCTCGGCGTGGGAGCTGGTTGCGATCGGCGACATCATGGCGCGTAGATAAGTGCCGTGGCTCACGAAGCGGGTCCACTTGGGATCGCTGCGGAACTTCAGGAATTCCTCATTCGCGGGCTCGTAGTACTTCATCAGGTAATCGTAGTTGGTGCGCAGGTCGACGCGCGGGGTGTACTCGGCGTAGAAATACAGCTTCGGTATCGTGCCGAAGATGATGCAGAGGTGCGGCACCCGGTTCTGCTGGCTCAGGAACGCCGTGGCATTCATGTCGAGGATGCTGGCCTTGCGATTGCCGAGCCACGAATGGACCAGCCAGTCCATCTCACTGCCGGAGTAGGCCTTGAAGCAGCCCTCGAGCTGGCCGTCGGGCGAGGTCCAGTAGTCCTCCCCCGCCGTCGTCGGGTGGCGCGCGACGTCGAAGCGCGCCTGGATGCGTTCGGTGATCTTCGAGTGGATGTTCCAGCAGCGCTCCCAGGCCCTGGACACGTCCACGTTGGGGCTCTCGGCCAGGAACTCCATGATGGTCTTGGTCTCGGTGCCCTTGGTGGCGTGGGCTTCGTTGGTCTGCGCTTGCATGCGGGGCCTGCGTGGGTTGAACGAAAGGGATGTGGCAGTTTAAGCCATAATCTGCGCAGCAACCCTCCGGAGACCGCCATGCCCACGGTGCAGATCAACGGCCACGACATGTACTGCGAGATCCACGGCCCGGCGGATGGCGGGGCCGGGCTGGCCCTGTGTATGGGAGGCTGGGGCACCTACTGCCACGGGGGCGAGCGTCACCTGGCCCGGGGCCTCACGGACCGGTACCGGGTCCTTATCATGGATTACCGGGGCATCGGCCGGTCCACCGACGACGTGACCCGGGCGCCGACCATGGCGCTGCACGCCGCCGACGTGATCGGGCTGCTCGATCACCTGGGCTGGTCCCGGGTGCACTTCGTGGGCCTCGTCGGCATGGGCGCCTGCATTGCCCAGGAAGTGGCGATCGCACGTCCAGACCTGGTGCGCAGCATGGTCAACATGGGGGCCTGGGCCAGCGTGGACCCGTTCCTGTACGGGCAGCTCGAGATGTTCCGGGACATCCACCGGGACTCGGGCTTCTTCGCGTTCCAGAAACACGTCTGCCTGATGTCCTTCCTGCCGGACTACTACAACGAAAACCGGGACCGGTTGCTGGGGCCGCAGGGACCCTGGAGTGAGCTCAACGGGCGCTATCCGGCTCATGAGCGGCTGGTAGCTGCGTGCCTCGCCCACGACGTGAGCGCCCGGCTCCCGCAGGTCCGCTGCCCCACGCTGATCATTCACTCGGGCCAGGACCAGGTGACGGGACCCCGGACCACGCTGCCGCTGGAGCACGGCATACCCGGAGCGGAAGGCGTGCTGATGCCGGATGTCGCCCATGTCGTCGCCGGCCGGGAGCAGAAGGCCGCCTTTGCGAAACTGCTCCTGGGCTTCCTGGAACGACACTAGATGGATGCCGACGGGATCGCCGACCAGGTCAGCAGGCTGGGCATCCCGGCCACGCGCCGGCACATCTTCCTGTGCAGCGACCAGACCCGGCCGAAGTGCTCCACCCGGGAAGCCAGCCTGGAATCCTGGGAATACCTGAAGCGCCGGCTCCGGGAGCTCGACCTGACGCCGGGCGGCGGCGTGTACCGCACCAAGGCCAACTGCCTGCAGGTCTGCATGGCGGGGCCGGTCGCGATCGTCTATCCGGACGGCATCTGGTACCGGTCCTGCACGCCGGCGGTGCTGGAACGGATCATCCAGGAACACCTGATCGGCGGCCGGCCCGTCGAGGAGTTCATCATCGCCCGGCGGCCGTTGCCGGATCCATCACCGTAGGAGCGCCTTGAGGCGCGACCGGGTTTTTCCCTCCCTCGCTGAGACGCTCCTTCCGGGAAATACCCGGTCGCGCCTCAAGGCGCTCCTACAACATGAATCCGTGCGATCCGGGGACCTTTGCTGCTCGCTTGTCCGACGCCACCGCGCGACGCTTGGGACTCTTTTGCACAAGGAGTTCCAACATGCGGAAATTGCGGCTCCTGCTGGCGGTGGCACTGGTGGTCGGGAGCACGGGAAGCGCCAGGGCGGCGGTGGACGGCGCCGAAGCGCGCTGCCTGCGCCTCGAGAATCGCATCGCCGACCTGCGGCTGAAATTGCGCCTGGGCTACTCGGCGCGGGAGGGACGAATCTACCGGCAGAAGCTTGCGGCGCTCGAGTCCGAGCGCAGGCAGGCGTGCCGTCGGTGAACAGTGAAACCGGACTCGGGGGACAAGAAGGGGCCCGGCGCCCCGAGCAAATCTGGCAAGAAGTACCCCGACACGGGACCTATGGCCAGACTGGAACTCGGACCGCCGGGCTTTTTCGATTGAAGGGGGCTGAAGCCGCGAGCAGGTGGCAAGTATATACATCTGGTCCCACCCTGCACCCTGCGCGAAAATGGTCACGGGAAGTTGCCGCATTATGGCAAATCGTGCCACCTATCTGATTGATCTGGAAAGTTATTTCTCGTATCCGCCCGGCACTGGAAGTGTCTGCTGCGACGCCCGAATCCAGCGCTTCCGGGCCCAATTGCGGCTTGACTTTCCAGGCCTGCCGGGCAAGCCGCCGGCTATGCTGGAACCATGCATCAGGCACCACCCGGAGCCATCACGCTGGTCGTTTTCTGCCGCCGACCGGCGCCCGGCGTTGGCAAGCGCCGGCTTGCCGGGGAACTCGGTGAAGAGGCAACGCTCACGATCTGCCAGCTGCTCCTGGCTACCACGCTGGAGGACCTGGCCGCCTGGCCGGGGCCCCGCGTCCTGTCGCCGGCGGAGCCGGCCGACGAACCCTGGGCGCGGTCACTGCCCGTGCGCCTCGACGACGTGGTTGCCCAGCCCGGGGGCAATCTCGGCGAGCGGCTCGGCGCCGTGGACCGCCTGCTGCGCGGCCGCGGCCACACACGGCTGCTTTACATAGGCAGCGATGCACCCATCCTTGCGGAAGCCGACTACGCGCTGGCGGCAGCAGCCCTGGGAACCCACGACGTGGTGCTGGGCCCGGCTAGCGACGGCGGCGTTACCTGTATGGGCAGCCGTCGAGCCTGGCCCGATCTCGCCGCCCTGCCGTGGAGCGGCGACCGGCTGCACGCCGCATTGCAGGCCAGCTGCGAGTCCGCCGGCCTCACCGTGTGCAATCTGGAGTCACGTTATGACGTGGACGTTCCCGCCGATCTCCACCGGCTGTGCGCCGACCTGGCAGCCGACGCGCGGCCTGGGCGGCGCGCCCTGTACCGGGCGCTGGCCAGTCTGGGATACTCCCGCGCATGAACGCTTCCGCCGGTACCGTCGTGCACCTGTTCAGACCGGACCCGGCCCCGACCGCCGCCAGCGACCTCTCGCCGCCATCGGTCAGCGTCGTGATTCCCGTCATCGGTGACAACGAGATGCTCGCCCGGCTGCTGGGTCGCCTGCGGGGCCTGCCGGTGCCACCGGACGAAATCGTGATCGTCGATGGCGGCTCCAGCGCCGGCTGCCGCAGCATTGCGCGCCGCTTCCGCTGCGTCTACGTGGGCACGCGTGCGGGCCGCGGCCATCAGCTGCACGCGGGTGCCCTGCGTGCCTCGGGCGATGTGCTCTGGTTCCTGCACGCGGACGCCGAGCCCCCCGAGGACGGCGTGGCCCTGATCCGGGCGAGCCATCTCGCCGGAGCGGCCGGCGGTTACTTCACCTTCCGCTTCGCGGGTGAGGCCACCTGGTACAAACGGGTGCTGGCGCGGCTGATCAACTGGCGCACCCGGTTCGGCACGCCCTACGGCGACCAGGGCCTGTTCGTCGGCGCCGCCGCCTACGATGCCGTCGGCGGCTTTGCGGACACGCCACTCTTCGAGGAAGTACCGTTGGTGCGCGCACTGCGCCGGCGCGGCGAATTCACACGGGTCACCGCCGCCATTGGCGTGTCGCCCCGGCGCTGGGAGCGGGATGGCTGGCTCTGGCGGAGCGCGGGCAATCGACTGCTCGCGCTGGCCTACATGGCGGGCGTGCCACCCCGCAGGCTGGCCCGCCGCTACCAGCCGCTCGGCCCGGTGGCGCTGGCGGAACCGGACAGCGACGCCCTATGACGCCGGCTCCGGCGACGGCACCGGTCCCCTCCGTGGCCGCTGCCACGGGCTGGATCCAGCCCCACGCGCTGGATGAACTGTGGTTTCACACCGGCACGGCCTGCAACCTGGACTGCCCCTTCTGCCTGGAAGGCTCGCGACCCGGGGATGACCGGCTCCAGCGGATCACGCTCGCCGACGTGCGGCCACTCATCGATGCCGCGGTGAAAATGAACGTCCGCCAGTTCTCCTTCACCGGCGGCGAGCCCTTCGTGGTGAAGGACATGGTGGCGATCCTCGAGTATGCGGCCTCCTTCCGGCCGTGCCTCGTCCTGACCAACGGGACTGCCCCGGTCGTCCGCCGGCTCACGCAGATCCGCAAGCTGGCCGGCACGGCGCATCCGATTGCCTTCCGGATCAGCATCGATTCCCCCGACGAGGCGCGGCACGATGCGGGCCGCGGGGCCGGCAATTTCCGGCTCGCGCTCCAGGGCCTGCGCGCGCTGCACAAGGCAGGCTTCGGTGTGTCCCTGGCCCGGCAGATGCAGCCGGGCCGCGACGACTCCGACGTGGACCGGGAGTTCCGGCAGCTGCTGGCCGCCGAGGGCCTGCCGGCCGACCTGCGCATCGTGTCGTTCCCTGACTTCGGGACGCCCGGGGAGCTGCGGCAGGTGCCACGGATCACCGAGGACTGCATGACCCGCTTCCAGACGGAAGCGACCCGGCGCGCATTCATGTGCGCGTTCAGCAAGATGGCCGTCAAGCAGGGGGGCCGGATGCGGCTCTACGCCTGCACGCTGGTGGACGACGATCCGCGCTACGACCAGGGTGACTCACTGGCGGACGCCGTCCGCGCCCGGGTGCTGCTCCAGCACCATCGTTGCTACAGTTGCTTCAAGTACGGTTCTTCCTGCAGCGAACTGGGGTAGCGCATGCTCGTGATCGATCCGGCCTGGGCGGGCAAGGTCCAGTTCTACGAGCTGCTCTTCGGCACGTGGACCGTCTACATCTTCCTGGTGCTGCTTTGGGAGAAGGTGCTGCGAGCCCCGCTCGCCGAGTGGCGCTACGTCCTGATGAATTTCATGGGCGCCGGCGCGTTCTGGATCAACCACTACTTCCAGAAGGCACCCTTCTGGATGACGATGCTGAATACCTACACGGTGATCTACCTGCTGGTGTGGTGGTGGGTCGGCGTGAAGGGCCAGCCCCGGTCGGTTGGATGGAAGGTTGGCGCGACGCTCTGCGCGCTGGTCTACACGGCGGCCTTCATCGGCTTCGAGCAGCTCGCCCGCCTCGGGGTCGAGCACTACGGCGTGAACGAGTTCTGGTTCATGGCCGCGACCTTCTTCGGCTTCATCGCCGTGATCCTCTGGCGCGGCCGGGCGTAGGAGCGCCGACCGGCGCGATCGGGTACTGGTAAGAAGGTACGAAGGGGTAAGAAGGTACCGGACACTTAGTTATTGGTTTGCCTAGTTGTTGCGATCGCAACAACTAAGCAAACCAATAACTAAGTGTCCGGTACCTTTTTACCCCCTTTTACCTCGGTCGCGCCGGTCGGCGCTCCTACGCCGGGAAGAAGTCGATGGGCTTGGTCGTCGTGACCGGCGGGACGTCCTTCGACAGGAAGGTGAACATCCGGATGCGCTGGACCAGCTTCCGCTCCAGTTCCTCGTCACCGAGCTCGCTGGACACGATCTCCACCGCCGACACCTGGCCCGACGGCTCGATCGTCAGCTTCAGCACCAGCTTGCCCTGGAGCGACGGGTTGCTGCGCAGGGCGCGGTTGTAGAGCGCGTAGATCGCGCCCTTGTTCTGGTCGAAGACCATCTCGATTTCTTCGCGGCTGCGGGACGCGCGCTGGCCACTGCCATTCCCGTCCTCCGCACCACCACCTGCGCTGGCGCTGCCGCCTCCCAGGGCGGCAACGCCGCTCGCGACCTGGGTAGTGGAGCGGCCACCGAGCCCCGAGCCGCCGGTGTTGCGGCTGAATCCGGCCGTGTTGATGCCGCCGCTGCCGACGCCGGCCTTCGACGTGATCAGGGCGCGCTCCACCTGTGGCGCGTCACCCACGGCACCCGTGTAGGACGTGCCACCGGACGTGATGCTGGTGAGTGCCTGGTTGTCACGCAGGTCCGCAAGCTGGTCGGCGAAGGGCAGCAGGCCCGCCTTGCCGGCCCGCTCACGAACGGCAGCCTTGCGGTCGGGCGCTGGCTTGGCCTGGTCCACGACCGGCTTCTCGGTGGGCGCAACCGGTTCCGGCTTGGTCTCGGCCACGGGCTCGGGCTTCTCCGGCTGGGCGACGGGCGGCGGAATCGGCGCCGGCTTCTCGAGGACGAGGCGCGCGAGGCGCGGCGGCACGGGACGCGTCAGCGTGGGATCGCGTTCGGGCACCGGCAGCAGGGACATCAGTATGCAGGCGACGACAGCGCCAATTCCGACGCGCTTCGCGATGGCGCGAAAGCTTTGCTCCTCGTCCGCCGAACCGTCCCAGGGCAGCTGGTAAGTACGGTAGGGCGCGACCAGCATTGCGGGCTTCATCGGGATGGCGGCGCTCACAGGACTGCCACCGTCGAGGACGCCGGAGCACCGTCCTTCTGCACGACCGCCAGCGAGATCTGCCCGAACTCGGCTGCCGTGCAGCTGGCCATCACGCGCTTGAGCAGGTGATAAGGCAGTTCCTTGTCGCCCAGGATCGTGACTTCGCGGGCGGCGATGTCGGCCTTCGCCTGCTGGATCAGCACGCGGTCCGTCTGCTGGCGCAAAGCATTCTTAAGCTCCGGAATGACGAGCTCCTTGCCCGCCATCACGGAGGCCACGCTGGCCACCGGCCGGCCCTGCACGAGGATCTGGTCGTCGGTGACCATGACCACCACGGATTCCCGGGCCTTCTGGAGCGCGGCGGACTCGGGCAGCTGGATCTCCTTCGGGTTCGGCAGGACCTCGGTCTCCGCCGAACTCACCAGAAGGAAGAATACGAGGATGGTGAAGATGTCCATCATGGACACCAGGTTCAGGGCAGACCCGCCCTTCTTCATCCGCCTGTGGTGGCGCTCCATCCGGAGCGCCCGCTTCGACATCTGCACGGTTCAGCCTCCCTTGCTCGTGGCGGCACCAGCGAGAGGTGCGTCCCCGATGGAGATGTCGGGGAACAGTTCGGCCTGGACGACCTTGCTGCCCTGCTTCGCCTCGAAGAAGCGGAGCGAGTCCATGACCTGCACCAGCGTGTCGTAGGGCACGTCCGGCTCGAGCAGAACGGTGGCATTGGTCATGTCGGGGTAGCTGGCCTTGACCCGCTGCAGGTAGCTGGCCAGGGCCTTGAAGTCGTACTTGCCGTCGGTCCGGGGCAGGCGGGTTAGCAGGCCGTTGGTCCGCTCGCCGACCTCGAGGCCGTCGCTCCGGACCGTGACTTCCAGCTGGAAGACCGGCTCCTCCGCCGCCACGGTGGACGCGGCCGGCAGGTTCAGCTCGATGATCGCCAGCCGCGAGAAGACGGCCGTGATCAGAAGGAACGGCACGAGCACCACCATCAGGTTCATGAAGGCGGTGATCTCGAGATCCGGTGTCTCGACGCTCCGTCGCTTGCGCCACTTGCTACGCATCAGCCGCTCCCGCAGTGCCCGTCAGCCAGGTTCCAGTTTCCAGGTTCAGTCCGGCCTCAGGCCGGCGCCTGCTGGCGGCGGCGCTCGTCGACTGCGTTCAGGAACTTGACAGAGACCATCTCGAGGCTGTCGATGATCCGGGTGGTCTTGCTCTGCAGGACCGTGTGCACCAGGAGCAGCGGGATGGCGACGATCAGCCCGAACGCCGTGGTGTTCATGGCCACGGAGATACTCGCGGACAGCAGGTCTGCCTTCTCGGCCGGATTGGCCTCGGCCACCGCCGTGAACGCCTGGATCAGGCCGATGATGGTACCCAGCAGGCCGAGCAGCGTGGCAATGTTCGCGAAGGTCGCCAGGTAGTGCGTGCGGCTCTCGAGCCGGGGCATCACTTCCATGAGGCTTTCTTCCATCGCCTTCTCGATGTCGTCGCGGCGCGTCGACGTCTTGGTCCGGTCCAGCCCGTAGGTGAGGATGGAACCGATCGCCGAGCCCGACTTGGACGTAACGCTCGCCGCCTCGGCGAACTTGCCCGACTGGATGAAGGGCGTGATCTTCTTCCAGAGCATCTGGTTGCTGACGGAGGTCCTCGAGAGGTACACGTACCGCTCAATCGCCACGGCCAGTCCCGCCGCAAAGACCAGGGCGATGGGATACATAAAGAATCCCCCGTCCTGGAAAAAGCCCACAATCGACGTATAAGCGTTCATGTTTCCCAAACCTCCTTGCCCGATTACTGCCCTGACGATGCGCCTTCCTGCCGGCCGCTGGTGGCCACGTCCCGGGGCCCATCCGGAACGCCTGCAGCCTGAGCTGACCCCACCCCATACAATTGACTGAAATAGCGAGTTTGTCGGCGAAATACTTCACGGTCTACTGGTGCGAGCGCCTCCTCGACCAGGCTGTTTACCGGCCGCCCCGCCAGTTCCGCCATCGCCGGGTCCTTCCACGGCACGATGTACAGCACCTTCGGCAGCTCCTGGTTGCCGCGGATGGCCGTGGCGTCCAGGTTGAGAGGGCCGGGCGGCGGCTGCCGTGGCTCCACCGCCGTAACCCCGGCGCGTTTCACCGCCGGCGGCTGCTCCGGGTTCACGGGTTCCTGCGCACGCACGCCGCAGGCCAGGGACAGCCCCAGCAATGCCACGCGGGCGCGCGCCAGGGCGGACGTCTTAAGCGCCTGCAGCGACGGCAGCAACACGTCGGGAATCAGGGTCATGTAGTCCCCTCCGTCCGGGCCGTACTGCCCGTGCTGCCAACGCGGCGTCGCAGGTCGGCCACCCACTTCTCCACGTCCGCACTCGCGTCCTCCGGACCACCCACTTGCAGGTAGCGCTCGTAGTATTGCAGCGCCAGATCGGGCCGGGGGATGTACAGCTCGTATAGCACGGCCAGGTTGTAGTAGGCCGGCGCGTAGTCCGGTTGCAGCTCGATCGCCCGGAGGTACGCCTGCTCGGCGTCGGCAAAGCGCCCCTGCTTGCGGCCCAGCACGCCGAGCTGGTTCCACGCGGGGCCGCACTGGGTGCAGACGGCTGTGGCGCGCTGGAAATAGTCCGCCGCAGCCGCCTCGTCGCCGGCCCTGACCCGCACCAGGCCCAGGTTCAGTAGCGGGCCGGCCAGGTCGGGATGGGCAGTGCTGAATTTTTCGAGGTCGCTGAGGGCGGTGGGATCGTCGGCCTGGAGGCGCGCCAGCAGGGCGTCGTAGGCGGACTGGAGTTCGGGGGACGGCGCGCCCGGTGTCGCGGCTGAAGCCGCTCCTACGGGGTCACCGCCCAGGGTCGCGCAGCCGGACAGCGCGGTCAATGCGACTCCCAGCAGCAGCGCGCGCAGGATCACGTCAGTCCAGCCAGGCCGAAACATCCTCGCTCCTTTCAGTCCGGGCATAGCGCGCCGGCAACATCACGCTGAGACGCGCGAAGCTGGCCCGCACCCACTCGTCGTACACGCCGTCGGTTACCCGGTCCGCATTCACGCGGAACAGGTCGATCGCCTTCTCCTCGAACGGGAAGGCCTGCTCCTCGAGCAGCAGGGCGTACTCTTCCTGCTCGTCCGTGGTCAGGTCAGCCGGTCGCTCCGACGACAGCAGGTCGCGGCTCAGCTGGTAGTAGAGTTCCGCGGTCTCGAAAGTGGCTGCCGTCGTCACCTGGGCCACGCCGTACTCGGCAGCGGCACCGTAAGCGCTCAGGGCCTCCTCCATGCGTGTCTTCTTGAGCTTGAGGCTCTTGTCCAGCGGGGCCGTCAGCCCGGTCAGCAGGAATGCGTCACGCTTCGGCCGGGCCAGCTCGATGGCGGCGCTGGCGGCGAGGAAGCGGCTGCGGTCCGTCCGGGCAGCGCCCGCGGCAGCGTCGGCCGCGACGATGGACTCCAGCCAGCGCTTGCGGCCGTTCCAGTCGCCATCGGCGGCCGCGATGGACGCAAGCTTGTAGCGTGCCTCCAGCGCCTCGGCCGGAGGCTCGGGGAAGCGCGTCACGATGGCCTCGTAGAGCCGCGCCTCGCTGGCTGTCTGGCCGGCGGAGGCGTACAGCTCGGCAGCCTGCCAGAGCGCGGCCCGCTGCACCTCGGCCGTCCCGTCCAGGTTGGCGATGCGCTCGTACTCGCTGGCAGCCTCGGCCGGCCGGCCGCCTTCCTTGAACGCCACCGCAAGCTTGGCGGTGACGTCGCCGTTGAACTTGTGCTCGGGGAATTCCCGGCGGAAACGTTGCAGGAGTTCCGCCGACTGGTCCCAGCGCTGGTTGGTGAGCAGCAGCGTGGCGGCGTCGAACAGCGCCGTCGGCCGGATGTCTGCGTCCGGTGTCGCGTCGGCGATGCGCAGGAAGTTGGCCACCGCGGCGTCGACGTCGCCGCTGGCCTGGGCCGACTCGGCCTGCCGGTAGATCGACGCGGCGACGCGCCCCTCGACCTCCCGGCGCTGCTCGGTTGGCAGGTTGTAGGCGCGCAGCCGCTGGTAGGAGCCTTCGGCGTCGACGAAACGGCCCAGGTCGAACTGGGCGTGCGCCATCACGGTCCATGCCACGCGTTCCAGGTCGGGCGTGGCCGGCGGCTGGAGCGTGACCACGAGCCCCGCTACCTGGATGGCGCGCTCCAGCTGGCCGGCTGCGAACAGTTCCTCCGCCACGTTGGCGAGCACGGCGCCCGCCTGTGGGTGCGCCGGGTAGGTCGCGGCGAACCGGAGCGCGTAGTCGATATGCTGCTCGTGCCAGGCGGCAAGCGCGCCGGCTGTCAGCTGCTTCTCGTGCTCGCGGGACGCAAGGAGCGCCGCATAGCCCGCCTCGGCCGCGTGCTCGTGGTCGCCGTAGTCGTAGGCGGAGCGCACGTAGGCATCCCGGGCCTCGGCGAAATTGCCTGACTCGAAGAGCAGTTCGCCGAGGAGGAAGTTGCGCTCCGCAGACTCCGGGTCCGCAGGGAAGTAGGCGAGGGAGCGCCGGTACCAGCCCGCGGCCCGCTCGTAGTCGGCCGGCAGCCGGCTCTTCTGCGCCTCGGAGTGGTCGTACGCCGCCAGGTCCGTCAGGTGCGTCTTGAGGGATGCCACCACGGTGGCGTAGTCGGCCTGCTGGCGCGTGGCCCAGAACGGGGCGTCGAGGCCGTAGGTCTCCACGTACTCGCGCTTGGCGTCCAGCACCAGGCTGGGGAACTTGCCCTTCGTGTAGGCATCGATGGCAGCCTGCTGGAGGCGCGGCGCCTCGTCGTTCACCGGATCGTGGGCGACGAAGGCCTGGTAGGTCTCGGCCGCGTCCCGGAACCGCTCCTTGTCCAGGTACAGGTCACCGAGGGAGTTGTAGAGCAGGTAGGTCCAGGCCGGCTCGGGACCGGACGCCAGCGACACCGGAATCGACGCGGCGCCGTCCAGGTAGGAGTAGGTGATGCTCGTGACCCGCAGCGTGTCGTCCAGCAGCTCCCGCTCCGGACGGCTCATGCCGTCGACCAGGGCGGCGGGCCGGGCGCCGCCGGGCCCGAGCTTCCGGTCGAGCAACTTGAGGAAGGAGCGCAGGCCCTCCTCGTTGCGGCCCTGCTTGAAGAGCGCCCAGCCGTGCTTGTAGAGGGACTGCTCGTAGAAGGCCGACGAGTCGCCCCGGGCCAGCACTGCCGCGTAGGCCTTTTCCGCCGCCGCGTAGTCCTGCCGGACGAAGTACGTCTCGCCGCGCCGGAACTCGGCCTCGTCCTGGTACTTCGCGGACGGGTAGCCCGCCACCAGCGTGTCGAGCGTACGTAGCGAATCGTCGCCCCTGCCTGCTCCCTCCATTGCCCGGGACAACTGATAAAGAACCTCAGCGTCGTCGCCAGTACCGCCACCTGAGCGGCGCAGCTCGAGGAGCTCGGTGTAGAGATCGATGGCCTCGGCGAAGTAGGCCGCACCAGCGCCCGCCGAATCGCCATCGCCTTCCGCGTTTACACCCGCCTCCAGGTTGAGGTCGGCGAGGCGGCGGAGCGCCTCGGCGCGCATGTCGGCAGACCCGGTCTGCAGCGCGAGGAAGCGCCGGTACTGGTCCATGGCCTCGGCCGCGCTGTCCACCGCCGGCGCCTCGGAGTCGACCTGCAGGTCCCGGGACTTGAGGGTGCCGATAGTCTCGCGGGACGCGCCCCGCTCCTTCGCGGACTCGTCACCGCCGAACGGCCACAACCCGCCCGCCAGGGCGATGCCGACGAAAAGTGCCGCAGCAGGCGTCATTTGCCCACTCCCGGCTGCACCTTTTGATCGGGCCCGACACGCGCGGCCGTGGCCGCGCGGTCATAGATGGTGGCGAGGGCGAACTGGGCCTGCGCCCGGTACGCAGCCAGCCGCTCCCGCTGGTCCTTCAGCGCGTCGATGGCAAGGGCCTGCAGCCGCTGCTCCTGCTGGCCGCGGACCTCCGCGATCACGTTCTGCATGCGCTCGATACGCGGCGTGACGGCCGCGATCCGTGCGGCGAAGCCATCGAGCTCCGCGGGCGTGTCGAGGCGCGCCAGGTTGGCGCCATCCTGGCCCTGCGTGGCGCGGGCCAGCAGTTCGTCGAGTTCCCGGAGGTTACGGCGCTGCTGCCAGAGCCGGTACTTGTAGTCCCGGTCGAGATCCCAGGCCATCACGCCCGTCAGCAGGCGATGCCGCTCGCGAAGTCCGGCGGCATCGGCAGCGGCCAGGCCCGGGTCGGCGCCGAGCGCCGCCAGGCGACGCCAGCGGTCCAGCTCCTCGTCCGTGGCGAGTCCTGCCACGTCCCGGTTGCTCTCGATCGCGTCCAGGCGCGCGGCGAGCGCGTCGCGCCGGGCCTTTAGCGACGGCAGATCCACCCGGTCGAGCCCCTCCCGGAGCCGGGGCTCGCGCTCTGCATAGGCCTGGCGGCGCGTGTCCACCATGTCTTCGAAGGCGGTGAGATTGTCCCGCCACTCCTGGAGGTGGGTCGAGAGCGCGGCGAGATCCCGCACGTTCCGGAGTCCCTCCTGGAAGCGGTGGTCGGCAATCAGGTGATAGAGGTAACGGCCTTCGTTGGAGTCCGGCAGCTCACTGAGCTCCCAGTACCAGCGACCCACGCCGGCGTCGTCCGACCTGAGCAGGGCGCTGATGAGGCTGCCGCCCGGATCCGCGGCGCGGCTAATGGCAGCATCGAGGTTCGCAATCTCCGTGTCGAAGGACGCGAGCGCCGACTGGTAGCCCTGGACCGCCGAGCCGTGCGCGTCCAGCTGCGCATAGGCATAGGGAATCGCGAGCAGGGATTCCTGAACGGCACTGTCGAGAAGATCCCGGTCCTTCAGCTCGAGCCAGGGCGCGAGGGCGCCGCGGAAGTCCTTCGAAGCGGCATCCGCCCAGCCAACGCCGAGCAGCGCCTTGTTGGCGAAAGGGCTCTCGAGGCGGACCCGCTCGAGCACGGGTCGCGCCTGGCCGTAGAGGGATTGCTGGAGGTAGGCGTAGCCGAGTGCCAGGTTCGCCTTGTCCCGCAGGTCGAGCAGCTCCGCCGACGACGGCGAGCTCCGCCCCACCCGGTCCAGCTGGCGCACGCCGTCATCAAGCCGGTTGAGGCGGACGAAGGCCACACCCAGGTTGTATCGCGCATAGGGCGCCCAGCCCTCAGGCCCCTGCCAGTCGTCCAGAATTTCTGCTGCCGATTCAAAGCGTTCCAGCGCCATCAGCGACTGGGCCTGAAGCATGGGGAGCTCGGCAGCGAGGCCCTCGGGCAGGGCCCCCGAGATGCGCGCGAAGGCCGCAAGCGCCTCGTCGAACAAGCCGCGCTGGTAGCGGACTTTCCCCAGGTAGAACCAGGCGCGGTCGCGCACGGCAGGCGTCACGTCCGCCGTCAGCAGGCGGTTGAAGATCTCCTCGGCGCGAACGTGCTGGCCGTAGTGCAGGTAGAGCCCGCCCAGCAGCAATTCGGATTCGGCCTCGTGGTTCCCGACACGGCCCGCGGCCCGCGCCGCCAGAAGGTGCGTGAGCGCATCGAAGTGCTGGTCCTGGTAGAAGTGGAAGAGGGTCTCGCCGTAGTACAGGTCACGGATCGCGGTCGGCGCCGCCACGTCGCCCGCCCGCACGGGCAGGCACATGCCCGCCGCCAGCACACCGGCCAGCATTATGCGACCGGCGCGCAGGGCACGGTCCTGCCTGGCGGGCGCTGACGCCACGGACTACTCCCACTCCTTTACCAGGAACTCGGGCTGCTGCTTGCTCTCCCGGTCCGAAATGCGCAGCTCGACGAACTTGGCGCCGATGCCCTTTTCCACTTTCAGCGTCGCACCGCGCCGGTAGTCGCGCGCGTGCGGCCCCTGGCCGGTGAACACGGCCGTCAGCTCGTGCTCCCCGGTCTTCAGGTTGCCCAGGTAGATCCGGTGAACGCCGCCACGCAGCAGTGCCGCGACTTCGCGCTCGGTGTACAGGTAATTGCTGACGGGCTTGTCGTCGATGCGCAGCTGGACGGAATCCAGGTCGAAGAAGTCGCCAACGTCCATCGAAACGAAGACGGCCACCTGGGTGTTGGCCGGGAAGAGCAGCTCCTCTTCGAGCAGGAACAGTTCCCGGTTGAGGTCCAGGACCTCGTCCTTGAGCACCTGGACCTCGCTGTCGACGCTCGCGGCTGCCTGGGTCGCGGGCGGCGACTCCTCACCGGCAGCCTGCGCAGGGTGGATGCCGAGGGTGCCTGCGACCAGCAGGACGCCCGACATGAGGTTGAGCTTGAAGCGGTTCATGGCCATGGATTCGTCCTTCACTCCTGGAGAAGAGCAGCCAGCTCCTCGTCGTAGAGGGCGTCGTCACCGCCCCGGTACTTCTCGTGCACATGCCGGACCTTGCCGTGGGCATCCACGAGCACTGTCAACGGCAGGTTGGAAAGTTCGTACTGGCGGGCAACGGACTGGTCGCTGTCATGGAGGACCAACAGTGGCGAGCGGGCGGCGGCTTCCCGCGCCGCGCTGGCATCGCCGTCGATCTTGACCGTGACGACGCGGACACCGCGCCCCTCGTACTGCTTCTGCAGCTGCTCCAGCTGCTGCAGCTGGTCGCCGCAGCGGCCGCACCAGTCGGCCCAGAAGGAGAGCAGCACCACCTCGCCCTTCCATTCCGACAGGCGCAGGTTGTCGCCGGCGGCATTCTTCAGCGCAAAGTCGGGTGCCGGCTGCCCGGGGACGACGGCGGCCGATGCAATGGCCAGCGCCGGCAACAGGAGTGCCGTGAGGAGCATGGTCAGAGACAGCGTGCGCATCCCGATTCTTCCCGTGTTCCGCGTTCAGCATACAAGGGCAGATCGCTGGTGTGGGGGACGCGCGAACGCGCAGTCTGACGACCGCGCTGCAGTCCGGCAGCTCCGCTGTCATTGACGAACTTGCGTCCGCCGGCAGACCGGTGGCTTTGCGTCCCCGCCTTTCAGCGGGTTTGCCCTTGTCGGGAATGTTGACAATTTCCGCCGGCGAATCCTGCGACCTTGCTCACGTCCTCCGGCCCATGAGTCATATTGGCTTGCGCTTATGTAAAACGCTAGCGGGACTTCAACGCTGTCGAGAAACGGACGTTTCGACCGGCGTCGATGATGACGGCGGCATAGCCGGGCGTTGCCTCGATGAGCGCGAGCCCGCGCTCAGGACCCATCACGAAGACCGCCGTCGACAGGCCGTCGGTCACCGTGGCATCAGGACCGATCACCGTCACGCTGCGGACCCCGCCTGCCGACGTACCGCTCTTCGGGTCCAGGATGTGGTGGTAACGGATGCCGTCCTCGTCGAAGAAGCGCTCGTAGTCACCGGAGGTGGAGATGGCCTCGTCGGCCAGGGCGAGGCGCGTCACCCATCGCTCGCCGTCGTCGGGGTCCCGGATGCCCACCATCCAGGGCTTGCCGCGCCGGTCGCCGAGCAGCCGCGTGTCGCCCCCCGCATTCGCGAGCGCATTCTTCACGCCGGCCTTGCGCAGGAGCTGGATCACGCGCTCGCAGGAGTAGCCCTTGCCGATCCCGCCCAGGTTGATGCGGGTCCCCTCCTTCGTGAAGCGGATGGTCGACGCCGCCGGATCGAGGACCACGTGGCGGTAGTTGATGTCGGGGAGACTCTTGCGGATCGACTCGGCATCCGGCCGCACACCGGCCCGGAAATCGTAAAGTTTGCCCACGCTGTCGAACGTGATGTCGAAGGCGCCATCCGACACCGCGGACAGCTCCAGGGATTTCCGGACGATGCCAAAAAGTTCGGCCGACACCCTGACGGGCTCCCGGGCGGCGAGCCGGTTTACCCGGGAAATCTCCGAATCCTCCCTGTAGGTGCTCATCCACCCTTCGATGCGGTCGAATTCCGCCATGCCCGCGGCCAGCAACGGCCGCGCATCGGCCTCGCTGTCGGCCCACAGCTGGATCTCGACCTTCGTGCCCATCTTCTCGCGGGCGTCGCTGTACCACTCCGCCCGGACGGGGGCGGAGAAGAGTACGAACAGGAGAGCGAAGGCCCGGGTGCAGCGCATGGACGCTCGTCGGGAAGATGCTGGCCCGGATGGTAACGCCCGGCGGGGCGTCAGAACCAGAGGGAGACGAAGAGCTGCAGGACAGTAGCGTCGAAGTCGTAGAGCGGCTCCGTCCCGGCATCGACGTCGGCGCGCAGGTCGCGGAAGTCGTCGTAGGTATACATGTAGTAGTCCACGAACAGGTTGACGGTGCTCTTCAGCGGCCGTTCGCCCTGCCGGTCGAGGAAGGTATAAGTGACGCCCGCGTGCGGGCCCTGGGCCTGGAAGGTGCTGAGCTCCTTGTCCCGGGCCAGGAAGTTCTGGGCGTTGGCGTAGGGGAACAGGTCACTGAAGAAGTCCGCCGCGGACTGGGTGTAGAAGCGATACTTGAAGTCGAAGAGCCACCGGGTGCGGAACGGGTGGACGTAGCCGACCTCGACCGTGTGCGCGTCGATGCCCCAGTCGTCCGTGAAGAAGCGGTACTCGCCCGAGACCGCTGCCCGGTACGGCAGGTGGTACTTGCCGCGGATGGCTACGGCATTACTGACCCGGGTTTCCGGGTACACCTCGCCCTGGGTCAGCCAGTTCGTTGCGTCGTCCGGATCCACGTAGCGCACCTGGCGATACGGGTTGTTCAGGTAGCCCTCGTCGGCAACCGCCTCATAAGACAGGCCCAGGATCAGGTCGCGGGTGATCACCTGCGTGAGACCCAGCCGATAGGCGTGGCGATCCACCTCTTCGCTGAAAATATCGTCACCCCGCCGGCTGACTTCGTCGGCGCCGCTGCCGTAGCCGAGGGTGATGGTCGTCAGCCCGCCGAACACGTCCTGGCTGATGCCGAAGTTCAGTGTCTCGGCCTGGTAGTCGGTTTCGTCGCTGCTGCTGTAGCCGACGCTCATGGTCGTGTCGCCGCGGAGGAAATCCATGCCCACGCCATACTGGGTGCGCTCCTCCTCGTAGCCGTCGGGGCTGGCGCCCGTGGTCACGACGTCGATCGAGGCGCTGCTGATCGTGTCCACGTAGTAGCTGCCCGAGACCGAGGCCTTCTCGCCCACGGACTTGCGCACCAGCAGTGACGGCCCGTCTATCTCGACGCCGCCGCCGTCGTAGTAGTGGTAGAGCGTGTCCACCCGCTCCTCGGGCAGCACGCCGGAGTGAGCGGAGGTGGTGAACAGGAGCAGTAGGAGCGGCTTCAGCCGCGACCGGTTCAGGGTCGCGGCTGAAGCCGCTCCTACGGAGTGGTTCGACACCATCATCAGTTGCACCCGCAGCCGCCGCCGGAACTGCCGGAGGCGCCCCGGGCGCCCTCGCGGGCCTCGTGCACGTGGTCGATGTAGGAGCCCGACACCGGGTTCCGGTCGAAGCTCATGATCGGATCGGCCAGGCGGTCCCGCTCGTAGGGCTTCACCCAGGGCTCGACGCCGGTGCACCCCGCAAGCAGCAACCCTGCTACCAGAATGACGGCGCCGGACTTCATGCCTTCTCCCGGATCAGCTGGCGGATCATGTCCTGGTACTTGCTCTCGTCACCGGGCTGGAAGCCCTGGTGGATGAAGCGCACGTTGCCCTTGCGGTCGACGATGACCGTGCTCGGCATCGCCGACACGTTGTAGAGCTTGCTCACCCCGTTGGCGGGGTCGAGGAGGATCGGGAACGACACGGAGACATCCTTCAGGAAGGCGTCCATCAGCCGGGTGTCCTCCTCCACGTTGATGCCGAGCATCGTGAAGCCCAGTGGTGCGTACTTCTTCTGGATCTGCTCCATCAACGGCATTTCCTTGCGGCACGGGCCGCACCAGGTCGCCCAGAAGTTGATCAGCACCACCTGGCCCTTGAGGTCGCCCAGGGACACCGCCTCGCCGGACCGGGACTTCAGGCTGAACTCGGCGGCCGGGCTGGCGACGACGCCGGCGGCGCTGCCGTTCCCGGCCGGCGCCGACATCAGCGCCAGCGTGATCACCACGGAACCCATCATCTTTGGCAATATCTTGTTCATGCGCACCTCAAAAGAACCAGGAAACGCCAAGGCTGAATTCGATGTTGTGGGTGGTCTTGTCCTCACCCGTCACGTCGTTGTCGAACAGGTGATCGCGAACGTCGAAGCGCAGCGCAATCGAATCCGTCGCCAGCACCCGGTAGCCGGCGCCGAAGGACATGGTGAACAGGTCTTCGCCCGCGAAGCTCGTGTTACCGGCGCCGCCTGTCACGTAGAGGGCGGAGTTGAAGGCGTGGTTGCGCCCGAGGAAGACCTCGCCAGGCAACAGGTTCCAGCCGACCGCCAGGCTGTAGTAGCTGTAGTCCCGGTCGTCGCCGAGCAGGTCGATTTTGTCGAGCACTTCCACGCTGGACAGGTCGACGTCGCCGCTCATGGCGTAGGTGCCCTCGAGGAACAATCCCTCCGTCACGTGATAGCCCGCGCGGGCGCCGTAGATCGAGTTGGAACCGAAGTCTTCGACGCTGATCATCCCGTAGTAGGCGGTGACCTCGAAGTCTTCGGTATCGATTTTCGGCGTCGTGATCTCGCGCCGCTCCACCTCCGGGGAAATGACCGGCGCCGATGCGCCGGCATCCTCCATCGGAGGCTCGTCCCGGCCAAAGAGGCTGCAGCCGGTCGTGGCTGCCACCATCCCGGTCAGAAGAAGAACGCGAAGCCCGCTTTCCATTCGTCCAGTTCCTCGTTGTCGTCGCCGCTCGTGAAGACCAGGTAGCTGTTGTACTCACCCCGGAGCATGAAGCGCCGGCTCACGTACATCCGGAGTCCCAGGCCCACGTGGGCCACCTGGTCCGTGCGGTCCTCCGTCTGGACCAGCGTCGCCGCCGGCTCGACGTGAATCACGCCCGTGCCGAGTGCCGCGTAGGGCGACACGCGCCACTCCGGAAAGGGCTGGTGCACGATGTCGGCCGTCGCGATCCAGCCGCTGGAGTAGTCGCCGCTGATGTCGCCCACCCGCACCTCCGTCGACAGGTTCCGGGTGAAGTGATACCCGCCGTAAACGGAAATCACGTTCGCGCCGTCCAGGTCACCCAGCTGGAGCCCCACCTCCCAGCGCCGTCCGACATAGTCATCGGCCGTCGGATCATCCAGCGCTGTGGGCCGGCCCGCAGTATCCAGCGTGGCGCCCATCTGCTCGAGTTTCACCCAGCCCTCGACGCCCTTTGCCGTGCGCACCTGGAACCAGTCAGTCCGGCGCTTCACCACGTCGATCTTCTCGCCCTTGTCCACCACATGAAACACCGGGAAGCCCCGCCCGGGTCCCGTGTGGAGCTCAAGGAACGGCTCCGCCACGACGGCCTCATAGTGGCTCGTCTTGCCATAAGCCGGTGTGACGGATGGCAAGAAAACGAGGGCTGCAATGAGGATCAACTGGCGCATGAAGGTTTGTGACAGGGATCAGTCGAGGGGCGCCAGGAACGGGTCGTTGTAGTACTGGGCACCAATGTCCACCCACTCGGAAAGCAGGCGCAGTTCGGCCGGCGTGAGCCGGCCCGCGTGGGACTCGCCCGCCGCGAAGCGGCTGAAGAAGGTGCCCGAGGCCAGGGCCCCCGCCGTGCTCATCGAGGGATCGACGCCCACCGGCGCGAAGACCGGATCGCCCGTGACGGGATCGACACCGGTCTGGATCAGCCGGTCCTGGAGGTTCGCCCCGTTCAACTCCTGCTCGTTGTCGCCGGACAACAGCTCCCGGTAGGCCTTGAAATGCGTGGCGTCGATGTCCGAGGGCCCGTCGGTGAGGTCGAGCTGCGCCACGGGCACCTGGGCGACCTGCATCGCGTCGGTCGGCGAATGGCACGTCGTGCAGGTGTCGTCGTCGAGCACGGTCACACCGTCGACGTCCAGGGTCACGCGGGGCTTGGACCAGAGCGGGTGGATGTGCGCCTCGTAGTTGATCGTGATCCGGCAGCCGGGCGCCCAGTCCGTGATGCAGGACCCCGGGGTGGGCACGGGCGTCGTCAGGTCGGCGTACCGGTAGGCGAAGCTCGCGTCCTTGGCCCGGCCCGCGGCTACCGGGTCGGTCCAGATGTCGTCGTAGACCACGTCGACGCTCGGCGTGATCAGCGCGCAGTCCGTGGCGCAGCTGATCCGCTTCTTCACCTGCGCCATCGTCTCGCCGAAGTCGGCGAAGAAAGCGCCCTCCGTGTTCGGGAAGGGCTGGCCGTCGGCGGGCGCCCCCGCCCAGACGCTGGCGAAGGCGGCCTTGCGGCCGTGGGAAACCCCACTCTGCGTGACGTGGCAGCCATTGCAGGTGAGTACTTCGCCGGGCCGGACCTGCAGCCAGTTCTGGTGGCGGCTGGTGATGCGGCGGCCATCCCGGTCGAGGACCGAGATCGCGAGGGGCACGTTCGCGGGCACCTTGGCAACCACCGAGCCGTCGGGCTCGACCGGCACGTAGCCGAGAATCTCCCGCATGCCCTGGCCCTGGCTGACGCCGAAGGCGCTGTTGTCGAAGTCGCGGAACTCCCGGTCGGGCAACGCCACTGCCTTCTCGAGGCGCAGGAAGCGAGCCTCGCGCTGGTCGGCCGTGGTGACCGCCGGGTCGGCGAGCGCGGCGATGTCGGCGATGGCAACGCCGTCGAAATCGTAGACGCTGCGAATGTCGATCAGGCCGGCGCCCTCGGCCAGGAGGTCGGGGTCGGCGGCACCGGTGGTGTCCAGGTCATAGATGATCGGCGGCACCGTGCGGGGCTGGCCGGCCACGATGTCGGTGACGACGATGCCCTCTTCCGGCGCAAACACCGGCTGCTGCGTGCTCGCGGCCCGGTCGTAGATCCAGACGCCATAGAGCGGCGGGGCAGCGACTGCAGCTGGATCGGCCAGCGCGTCCGCGGTGCAGGGAATGATCTGCAGGGTGGCGCTCAGCAGGCGGCATGGGCTCCAGATGACGAACATCCGTTCCGTGCCGTCGAACAGGGGATAGGCCGAGCTGAACTCGCCGCCCGGCGAGATCGAGTCGTCCGTGCGCACGTCGTTCACCACCACGCGCGCCTGCGCCGGGCCCGTGAGCAGGCCGGCATTTGGCGCCGTGGGCTGCAGGTTCTCGACGAAGTTGACGGCATCGATGGCCACCAGGTCGCCGCCCGCCTCGTCCGTCTGGAACGGCCGGACGATCGTCAGGATACGGCCATCGGCCATTTCCCGCGGCTGGATGAACTGCACGATCGCGCCGTCGGTGCCGGTCGCGTGGCTCTGGGCGCCGTAGTACAGCTCCAGCCCCGACCCGTCCGGGTTCATCCGGTAGAGGTTCATCTCGTTGTTGGCAGCGGCGTTGTCCCAGCGGGTGAACAGCACCTGGCCGTTCGTGAGCACGGTCGGATCCAGGTCGTGGCTCTGGTTGAAGGAAATCTGCTGGATGTCGGACCCGTCGTCGTTCATCACGTGCAGGACGAATGCCGGCTCGTTGCGGTTCTCATCCTGGGCGTCGAACTGGGGCTTGCCCTCGTCGAGCAACACGGCCTTGGACTGTCGCTGCCGCGTGGACGAGAAGACGATGCGCCCGTCCGGCAGGTAGTGGGGGGCCACGTCGTGGCCAACCTCGGCATTCAGGTCGGAGGGAATGACGCGGCGCAGGTCGTCCGTGGCGAGGGTGTACTCCCAGATGTTCCAGGTCGGCTGGTCCTCCTCGTCCGCGCCCTCGATGAAGGGTCCGCGCATCGCGAAGACGATCTTCGAGCCATCCCAGGCCATCTCGAGGTCGCGGATGTCATAAAGGCCGCCACCCCCGGTGATGCGGTTGGTGACATTGATCTCGGCGGCCGATACTGTGGCCCGCTCACGCACGAAGAGGTCGGCGCCGATGTTGAAGGTGCGTAGCTCGCGCACGTCGGAGGGCTGGACGGCGCCCTGGTCATCGACCGGAACCGGTCGCTTAACGTAGGCGATGGGAACGTCGACAATGAGGGGGTCGGGATTCTGACCACTGCCGACGCCTACGCCGCCACCGCCACCGCCACCGCAGGACGCAACGCCGGCCAGCAAGCCGGCCACGAGCGCGGCCCGAAAACGAGCCGTCGCGCGCACGAGCGCAGTCGACGGAATGCTCCGCATCCTTGCAGTCATCATCATCCCCATCACGGCCCGCCCAAACCAAAGGCCATTATGCATAGGAGCCGATGTGCGGCGCACAAATGCGCGCGAGATAACGTAATACATTGACTTTTAAGCGAACCGTTAAGGGAGTCACAGAACTCCGGACTCCTCCCAAAGCTAAATGCACGACGGCGCGCAAGGCGCCAGGCTTTTGGGATGGGCACAACTTGATCACCTTGCTGTCAGGACGGCGCACTGCCGTCGCTACGTCGGCCCCGCGCGGGCGGATCTTGCGCACCACGGCGCTCTTGGCCCTGCCGGTGCTGGCCGCTTCGTTGATATCAGGTACTGCGGGCGCTGGCCCGCGGGAACAGGCGCGCCGCATCCACGAGCGGCTGGCCGGCGTGCCGCCGACCGAGGCCGTGCTGGCCGACATGCAGGCGGACGTGGCCGGCAGCAACGCCACCGACGCGGCCTACACGGCCATGGAGAACAGCAGCTTCTACAGCGTGACCCTGAAGAACTTCGCCGCGCCCTGGACGAACCGCGACCAGAGCGTGTTCGTGCCGCTGAACGACTACACGGCGACGGTCATCGGCATGGTGCGGGACGACGTGCCCTTCAACACCCTGCTGTCCGCCAACCTGGTCTACGTCGGCACCGGTGGCGGGATTCCCGCCTATTCGCCCACCAGCAATGACCACTACCAGGCGCTGGAGGACCAGAATGCGGACCTCAAGGCCCGGCTGACGGCCTCGAGCCAGACAGCGGTCAGCGGCCTGCCAGACTCGGCGACGGCCGGCGTGATCACGACACGCGCCGCAGCCGAGTCCTTCTTCATCGCCGGCACGAACCGGGCGATGTTCCGCTTCACGATGCTGAACCACCTGTGCCGCGACATGGAGCAGGTGCTGGACACGCGGGGCGTGCCCGACCGGATCCGCCAGGACGTGTCGAGGAGCCCGGGCGGCGACAGCCGCATCTTCCTGAACAACTGCATCGGGTGCCACATCGGCATGGACCCGCTGACCCAGGCCTTCGCCTATTACACCTTCGATCCCGTGCAGGCCCGCCTCGTGTACACACCAGGCGTGGTCCAGCCCAAGTACTTCAACAACGATGCCACCTTCCAGTACGGCTACCGCACGCCCGACGACCAGTGGAGCAACTACTGGCGCACCGGGCAGAACGCGCTGCTGGGCTGGGACAGCCAGCTGCCCGGGAGCGGTGCCGGGGCGAAGTCCATGGGCCAGGAACTCGCCAACAGCACCGCCTTCGCGCGCTGCCAGGTCGAGAAGGTCTTCCGCAACGTGTGCCTGCGCCCGCCGGTGGACGGTACGGACCGCGCGCAGATTGATTCGATGGTCGGCTCGTTCCGGTCCGGCGGCTACCGGCTGAAGCAGGTCTTCGCCGAATCCGCTGCGTACTGCATGGGCGATTGAACGGAGGCTTGGGAACGTGAACGCTGCATCATCGACTGTAGGAGCGCCTTCAGGCGCGACCACGGCTACCCGGACCTCCGGGTCGCGCCTGAAGGCGCTCCTACGGGTATCGGCACTCGCCATCGCGGCTTCCGTCCTCGCGGCGTGCGGGGGCGGCGCCGGCACCGAGCGGCTGCCGCCGACCGGCGTCACGCCGCCGTCGACCTACACGGGCCCGGCGCCGCAGACCGCCGACATCCAGAATTTCATGAACGCCCTCTGGACGAACGTCCGGAACGGCGGTGTGGCGAACTGCTCGGCATGCCACGGGAACACCCAGTCACCGCTCTTCGCCCGCGATGACGACGTGAACCTCGCCTGGGCCGCGGCCGACCAGCTCGTCGATCGCAGCGACACCAGCATGTCACTCATCGTCCAGAAGATGGCCGAGGGCCACAACTGCTGGCTGGGCAGCAACCAGGCCGCCATCCAGGCCTGCGCCACGACGATGCAGGCCTGGGTCGACAACTGGGTGTCCGGCACCGCGAGCGGCGGCACCAAGACCATCCAGCTGGTGGCCCCGCCCCTGAAGGACGTGGGCCAGAGCCGCAACTTCCCGGACGATTCGGCAGGCTTCGCCGGGACGGTGTACCCGCTGGTCACCGAATACTGCGCGGGCTGCCACAGTTCGTCCTCCGCTACCCAGCAGTCCCCGTTCTTCGCCGACGAGGACGTGGAGACGGCCTACCAGGCCGTCAAGACCAAGATCAACCTGGACAGCCCGGAGAGCTCCCGGCTCGTGCTCCGGCTACGCGACGAGTTCCACAACTGCTGGGACAACTGCACGGCCAACGCCCAGGAGATGGAGGATGCCATCAGCGCCTGGGCCGCGACGATCGACGTGACCTCGGTGGACCCGGCGCTCGTCATCAGCCGGGCGCTGACCATGTACGACGGCACCGTGGCCAGCGGCGGCAGCCGCTACGAGGCGGGCCAGATCGCCCTCTGGGAGTTCAAGGAAGGCAGCGGGACGACCGCCTTCGACACCAGCGGTGTCCAGCCGGCCATCAACCTGACGCTCTCCGGCGACGTCGCCTGGGTCGGCGGCTGGGGCATCAACATCCGCAGCGGCCGCGCGCAGGGGTCCACCACCGCCAGCCGCAAGCTGCACGACCTGATCACGGCCACCGGCCAGTACAGCATCGAAGCCTGGGCCGCGCCCGCCAACGTGAACCAGGAGGAGGCGCGCATCGTCACGTACTCCGCCGGCTCCACGCTGCGCAACTTCACGATGGGCCAGACCCTGTACAGCTACGACTTCATCAACCGCAGCAGCACGTCGGATGCCAACGGCTCGCTGCTGCAGACGCTGGACGACGACGAGGACGCCCAGGCGACGCTCCAGCACGTCGTGATGACCTACGACCCCGTCGCGGGCCGGCGCATCTACGTGAACGGCGTGTACACCGAGGACCCGGACACGGCCGTGGGCGGCACCCTCGGCGACTGGGACGACAGCTTCGCACTGGTGCTCGGCAACGAACCGTCGGGCGACCGGCAGTGGCAGGGCGTGCTGCGCCTGGCCGCCGTGCACAACCGGGCCCTCACGCCCGAGCAGGTCCAGCAGAACTACGACGCGGGCGTCGGCGAGAAGTTCTTCCTGCTGTTCGACGTGAGCGCCCACAGCGGCGTCCCGGGCAGCTACGTGCTCTTCGAGGTCAGCCAGTTCGACAGCTACGGCTACCTGTTCAACAGGCCCACCTTCGTCAGCCTGGATCCGGACTGGACGCCGTCCACGCCGATCCCGGTCCGCGGCCTGCGCATCGGCGCCAATGGTGTCGTCCTGCCGATCAGCCAGGCCTACCGGAACCTGGACACGTCCGTCAGCGTGGCAAACGGCTACACGGCCGCTGCGGGCCAGGTCCTGTCGAGCCTGGGGACCGTGATCCCGCTGGAGAAGGGACCGGACCAGGATGAGTTCTTCCTGACCTTCGACGTGTTCGGCAACGACACCAACGTGGTGACGGAGCCGGCACCGCTAACCCCGCCCCCGCCGGCCGACGGCGACCCGGTGTCGGACATCGGCGTGAAGACCTTCGACGAGATCAACGCCACCATGGCCGCGATCACCGGCGTCTCGCCGAACCAGCCCGCCGTCAAGGCCACCTACGCACTGGTCCGCCAGCAGCTGCCGGCAGTGGTGGACCTGAACGCCGTGCTGGCCTCGCACCAGGTGGGCATCGCCCAGCTCGCCATCGAGTACTGCAACGCGCTCGTCGAGGACAACGCCCTGCGCACCAGCCTCTGGGGCGGCTTCAACTTCAGTGCACCGGCGAACACGGCCTTCGACACCGGTCCCGAGCGGGACCAGATCTTCGTCCCGCTGCTGACCCGGGCGATGAACACGGGCGTCGCCAGCCAGCCGGACGAGGCGCTGGTGCGGCTCGAGCTCGACAACCTGACGACGGACCTGGCGTCCTGCGGCGGTTCCTGCGCCGCGGACCGGACGGAGACCATCGTGAAGGCAGCCTGCGCCGCGACGATCGGCAGCGCAGTCACCCTGGTGCAGTAGGAGCGCCTGTAGGAGCGCCTTCAGGCGCGAAGCGAAGGACAACGGACATGGCACGCAACCGCAAGACCCGCAACTACTTCGAGCCGCAGCGGCACCCCGATCATCCGCGGCCCATCACCCGGCGGCAGATGATCGCCCAGGGCTTCATGGCGGGCACGGCGACCGTGGTCGGCGCGGGGGTCTTCAGCCTGTTCGCCAACCCGCGGGCGGCCTACGCGGCCCTCGCCCCGGACCTGGAGGCGCTGAAGGCCACCTGTGGCATCGCCACCCAGGGCGCCGGCAAGATCCCGTTCATCTGCTTCGACCTGGCGGGCGGCGCCAACATGGCCGGCTCCAACGTGCTCGTGGGCGGCGCCGGCGGCCAGCTCGACTTCCTCTCCACCGCCGGGTACAGCAAGCTCGGCCTGCCGGGCGACATGATCCCGCCGGTCGTCAGCGCGATCACCCAGCAGGACCACGTGGACCAGACCCTGGGCCTCGCCTTCCACAGCGACAGCGCGTTCCTGCGCGGCATGCTCACGGCCGTGTCCGGCGGCACCGCCGCGAGCACCAATGGCGCTGTGATCCCGGCCCGGTCGGATAACGACACAGGCAACAACCCGCACAACCCGATGTACGGCATCGCCCGCGCCGGTGCGGACGGTTCGCTGCTTGGCCTGATCGGCTCGCGCAACTCCGACTCCGGCGGCAACTCCATGGCGCCGGTGATGATGATCAACGCCGAGGACCGGCCCACCAAGGTGGACAGGCCCAGCGACGTGACCGGCCTGGTGGACACGGGCGCCCTCGTGGGCCTGCTGAACCAGGCGGACGCAGTGAAGGTGCTCGAGTCCATCCAGCGCGTCAGCGACATGAAGCTGCAGCGGGTGGACACGCGGCTCACGGTCACCCAGGACGACGTAATCAAGGACCTGGTGAGCTGCGGCTACGTGAAGTCGGCCGACATCGCCGACCGCTTCGGCGACCCGTCGAGCCTGAACCCGTCCATCGATCCGGACATCGTGGGCCCGACCGGCATCTTCAGCCAGGCGGAATTCGACAGCAGCGACGAGTTCCGCAAGACCGCGTCGGTGATGAAGCTCGTGATCAACGGCTTCGCGGGCGCCGGCACGATCACCATGGGCGGCTACGACTACCACGGTGGCCGACGTGCCGAGGGCGAGGTCAAGGACTTCCGCGCCGGGCGCTGCATGGGCGCCTGCCTGGAGTACGCCGCCCGCGTCGGCGTGCCCCTGATGATGTACGTGTTCAGCGACGGCTCGCTCTCCAGCGACGGCGCCATCGACAACACGGTCGACGGCCGCGGCAAGGGAGAATGGACCAGCGACAACTCGTCCACGGCGGCCTCCTTCTTCCTGGTCTACAACCCGGGCGGGCGCGCCACGCTGATGGGCGGCACCCCCGACCAGCAGGCCAGGCGCCAGCAGCTCGGCTACATGCGCAGCGACGCCTCGGTGGAGACGGCGGCAACGCCGGCAGCCAACAACGTCAACCTGCTGGTGGAAACGGTGCTGCTCAACTACATGGCGCTGCACGGTGAGCAGGGGAACTTCGCGTCGCTGTTCCCGGGCCATGGGCTCGGTGCGCCGGCCCTGCGCGACTCGCTGACGGCCTTCGAGCCGATCGTCAACGGCACGATCTGACGGTGCGCCCGTAGGAGCGCCTTCAGGCGCGACCGGGCATTTCCCTCTGGCGCTGAGACGCGCCTGCCGGGAAACACCCGGTCGCGCCTGAAGGCGCTCCTACGGGCGCAACTTCATTACCGATGCCATAATCGCCGGCATGTCGTCCGCCGATGTCACCACCCTGCTCGCCTGCCCGCGCTGCGAGGTCGCCGTCCGTCGGTACGCGGACGCCAGCTTCGGCTGCAGTGGGTGCGGGTTGAAATTTCCGTCACTGGCCGGAGTCCCGTGCCTGTTCGCCGAGCCGGCGGCCACACTGGCTGAGTGGCGCCAGCGGCTGAAGTTCGCGCTCGAGAAACTGGCGCAGGACGCCGGGGAGGTGCAGGCCGAATTTCAGAACCCGCGCCTGCGGCCCCTCACGCAGGAGCGGCTCACGCTGCAGAACAGGGCTTTTGGTGATCAGGCCCGGCGCCTCGCGGAATTGCTGTCACCAATGTCCCTCCAGGCCTCGCCGACCGGCATGGCCACGCACCTGGCACTTCAGACGCGCCTGCCGACGGACCAGGGCCTCACCACCTATTACCCGAACATCCACCGGGACTGGGCCTGGGGAGACACGGAGAACGCGGAGTCGCTGAAGCTCGTGGCGGGGGCGCTCGGCGGCGGCACACCCGGCAACGTCGTGGTGCTGGGCGCCGGCGCGGGCCGGCTGGCCTATGACCTGCACCAGCAACTGCCGGCGGACACCACCGTTGCCCTGGACTTCAACCCGCTGCTAGCCCTGGTCGCCGCGCGGGCCATGTCGGGCGAGGGCGTCGAACTCTGGGAATTTCCGGTCGCGCCGCGCTCCATCAGTGACCATGCCGTCCTCCGGACCCTGGTGGCGCCGGAGCCCGTGCGGGACGGTTTTCAGCTGGTCCTCGGGGACGTGCTGCGCCCCCCGCTCGTCGCCGAGAGCGTGGACGTGGTCGTCACGCCCTGGGTGGTGGACATCCTCCCGGAAGACTTCCGCCACTTCGCCGCGCGGGTGAACGGGCTGCTGAATCCCGGGGGCCAATGGGTCTGCTTCGGGTCCCTCGCGTTCGGGCATCCCGAGGCCGCGTGCCGCTACAGCCTCGAGGAGGTCCTCGCCATCGTCATGGACAGCGGCTTCGCCGAGCCCGACGTCCGGGAGGACGAGATTCCTTATATGTGCTCGCCGGCCAGCCGCCACGGGCGGCGGGAGCTCGTGGTGACGATCGCCGCGACGAAGGAGCAGGCCGTGCCCAAGCCGCCCCGGCACCGGGCGCTGCCGGACTGGCTCGTGGCCGGATCCCAGCCCGTCCCGCTGCTGCCCGCCTTCCAGCTGCAGGCCATGACCACGCGGATCTACGGGTTCATCATGGGGCTGATCGACGGCCGGCGGTCGGTGGCCGACATGGCGAAGCTGATGGCGGACCAGCGGCTGATGACGCGGGAGGAAGCGGAACCGGCGATCCGGACTTTCCTCACGAAGATGTACGAAGACAGCCAGCGCCCCCCCGGCTTCTGAAGTTCCCTCAACGGCGGATCAGGGGCATGTCGCCGATCCTGGTCTTCGGGAGCAGCACGGCGATTTCGGCACCGCCCAGGGACGAGCGGCCGAGGTGCAGGCTGCCGCCGTAGAGACCCACGATTTCCCGGACGACAGCCAGGCCGATGCCCTGGCCGGGCACGTCGCCCCGCTGGTCGGCCCGGATGCCCCGGTCCAGCACGGCCTCCGTCTGGTCGTCCGGAATACCCGGACCGTCATCCGCGACGGTCACCAGCAGCCCGCTGCCCACCTGCACCGTCACGACGATCCGGCTGCGGCACCACTTCCAGGCGTTGTCGAGCAGGTTGCCGAGGATCTCGTAGAGGTCGCCCTGCTCGGCCGGGTAGCTCGCGCCCTCCGGCACCTGCAGTTCGCAGCTGACGTCCCGGTCGCGATGGATCTTGCGGAGGCTCGCCACCAGTTCCGTAAGCACCGGCTGCAGCGCGACGGGACGGGCGGCGAGGCTGCGGGGTCCCGTGGCCGCAGCCCGCTTCAGCTGGTAGTCGATCACGCTCTGCATGCGCTCCACCTGCGCCTCCAGCGCGACGCGATCGGGGTGGCCCGCGCGCACCTCGTTCCGTACCACCGCCAGCGGCGTCTTCAGGCTGTGCGCAAGGTCGTCCATCGTGGTCCGGTAACGCTCCATGCGCTGCCGCTCCGAGCGCAGCAGGGTGTTGAAGCCGCGCCCGACCCCTTCCAGCTCCCGCGGGTACTCCTCGCTCAGCGCCGCGCGCCCGCCCTGCTCGATCTCCGCGATCTCGCTCGACATCCGCCGCAGCGGCTGGAGGCCAAAGCGGATGGCGAGCCAGAGGGCGACGAGGAGCACGAACATCACGGTGGAGAACCAGCCCAGCAGCTGGCGGCGGAACTGGTCCAGCTGCCGCTCCGACGCGGCGAGGTCCGCGGCGGTGAACACCTGGAACGCCGGCGTGGCGGCGGGCCCCAGTTCCCAGTTGATCGCCACGCCAAGCAGCAGCGCCCGCGTGCCATCGGCGAGCCGACGGCGCGTCAGTGTCCGCTGGCCTGCGTTCAGGGTGGCACCGGTGGCCAGCTCCAGGCCCACTGCCGACGGGGAGCGCCACAGCGGCAGGCCGGCGGCATCGAGGATCTCGGCGTACAGCCCGGAGCCGGGGTTCGCGAGGCGCGGCTCGAGCAGCCGGTCGGGGATCGTCAGGTTGCCCGCATCGTCGGGCTCGACGGCGCCGATGAGCGCGGACACCTGGGTCTCCAGCTGGTCGGCCAGCGCCTGCTCGGCGCTGCGCCGGAAGACGATGTCGAGGACGATGCTGGTGCCACCGAAGGCAGCCACCAGCATCACGGCGGTGATGACGAGGAGTCGCGTGCTGAGGGAACCCGGCCGGCCAGCCATCCGGCTCTGCCTCAGTCGCCGTCCGGCGGACGCGGCATCCGGTAACCCTGGCCCCGCACCGTCTCGATGAGGCCCAGGGAGCGGTCGGGATCCAGCTTCTTGCGGAGGCGCGTCAGCAGGACCTCGACGACATTGCTGTCGCGCTCGAAGTCCTGGTCGTAGAGCTGGTCGGTGAGCTCCTGCTTGCTTACGACCCGTCCGGCGCGCATCACGAGCATCTCGAGGAGGCGGTACTCGTAGGCCGTGAGGGCCACGACCCGGCCCTGGACCCGCACTTCCCGGGCGTGGGTGTTCATCTCCAGCGGCCCCGCGCGCAGGATCGGCTGGGCCTGGCCCGCCGTCCGCCGCAGCAGGGCGTTGATCCGGGCCTTGAGCTCGTCCAGGTTGAAGGGCTTGACCACGTAGTCGTCGCCGCCCGCGTTGAGCCCGTTGACCTTGTCCTGCCAGTGCTCGCGGGCCGTCAGGATCAGGATCGGGAATTCGGCGCCGCTGGCCCGCAGCCGCGTGATGAGCTCGACGCCGGAGCGGTCCGGCAGGCCGAGATCCACGATGCCCAGCTGGACGGCGAACTCGGAGGCGAAGTACTCGGCCTCGGCCGCCGTGGAGGCCTCGTCCACGGCGAAGCCGGCCGCGCGGAGACTGCCCGCCAGGGACTGGCGGAGCGCGGTATCGTCTTCAACGATCAACAGGCGCATGCGGTCACCTCATCCCCGGAGTGGCGAAGCCGGGGGGATCAAAGGAGGGCTCCGGTGGCGGCATCCACGCGGTATTCCCGCAGGCGGCCATCGGGCTTCAGCACGCGGACGCGATACACGACCCTGTCTCCCTCCATCTTGCGCTCGACCCGCACCACCTTGCCGTCGGTCTGCTCGCGGACCAGGGCCACCGCCGCGTCCTGGGAAATGCCCTCCCGCGCGACGGAATCCTGGGCATGGGACGCCGGAAGATGGGTCGCCAGGACTGCCAGCAGTGCCAGGCAGGCGCCGGCGGCGAGGCGACGGGGAGCGAACGGCATGGCGGGCATTGTCGAGGGTCGGTGACGTGGTGGCAATGGCGGACTCACTGTTTACCCTTCGGCACTGAACCCGCGCTGAAGGAACAGTCCGGCCCTACCAGCGGTGCCGCCACTCCAGGAACAGCCGCCAGTCGTCGTCCGTGGCGCCGGTCGACGGGGTGTCCCGGGACTCGAAGCCGAGGCCCGCGCGCAGCGTGCCGAGCGGCAGGCTGCGGTCATGGACGAGGTAGGCGCCGAGGTAGTCCTGCTTCACCGGCGTCAGGGTGTTGGCCGTGTCCGGTTCACCCTCCCGGTTCAGGTCGCCGGTAGTCAGGGTCAGCGCCCAGCTGTGGTCGTCCGCATCATTGAGCAGCACGCCGAGCGACCAGATCTCCGCATCGTTGTCGGCAGTGTGGCCGATGCTCCGGCCCCGGTAGCGCATGCCGGTGAAGTAGATCGGGTGGTTGTAGGCGCAGTTCGGCTTGCCCTCCCCGGTGATGTTGCCGCCGCAGAGGGTGTCGGCCACCTCGAGGTAAACCCGGAGGTTGCCGAGGTCTCCCGCCTGGGCCCAGGCCTCGATGCCGAACTGGGTGAGGAACAGCGAGGGCCGGAAGTCCTGCTCGTCCTCGCCGATGCGCTGGGTGTAGATGGCGACCGGCACGCCCAGGCCCGCCGCGCTGAGGCGGATGTCGTAGCCGGCCAGCTGGTTGCCGGGCTCGTCTTCCGGACTCACGTTGTCGCCCGCGTTGTCGCGGCCGAGCAGGAGATCGGTGAAGGTGTCGAAGTCGCACGGGCGGCCATTGCCGCACCACATGGCGGTGCGCGAGAGGCCGATCTCCAGGAAGGTGGCCGGGCGCACGGTCGCCCGCATGCCGAAGTAGCGCGCGTTGGGGATGTCGCGCCCGTCCTCCAGGAAACCCCAGAGGGCCACCAGGTCCCAGTGGCCGATCCAGCGGAGCCACTTCGACTCGAAGGGCGCGGTGGAGTTGCGGTCGATGGTGAAGGCCGGAATCGGCCGGGCATTGTTCGACAGGATCATGCTGCTCTGCCAGCCCGGACCCCACCAGCGATCCGTCATGGCGGCGGCGAGCATCCAGTTGCCGAGCGCGAGGCCGGCGTAGCTGCCATCCGCGCGCCACTCGCGATCATCCTCGGGGTCGGCCGCGAACTGGCCCTGCAGGCGGAGCGCCGCGCGGGCGCCGGTCCACTCGACACCCAGCTCGACTTCGGCGGCTTCCCGCGGTGTCGCCTCGAAATCGCGCAGCGCGCGGCCCTCGGTGCCGCCGCTCAGCCGGGCACTGGGTCGCCACTGGCCCACCACCCGCTCCGACCGGGCCAGCCGCACCAGGCGGTCCAGCGCGCTGGCCTCGGCCGGCGACAGGTCGGTCGGCCGGGCATCACCAACCGCCAGGATGTCACCCCAGGACAGGGGCCACTGGGTCACGGGACCCTTGATGATGCCGGCATCGGCCAGCAGCTGGATGTCGTGGCGAAGGCCCGTGTCGCCGGGATCGATCCACGGGCCCGCGCCGGCACGCGCGGCAGCCATGATCAGCATCACGAAGAGCGCCGGCGCCAGTGCAGGATTCCGCATCGCACGGGATGGTACGGATGCCGGTCACCCGGACGCAACCCTGGAGCCCGCTGGCAAACCCGTGACCCATCCGGCAAGCTCTCCGCCATGAACTCGCTCCAGCGGCTCCTGGACAACAATCGCATATGGGCGGAGCGGATCCGCCAGCAGGATCCGGACTTCTTCCCCAAGCTCGCGGCCCAGCAGGGCCCCGAGTACCTGTGGATCGGCTGCTCCGACAGCCGCGTGCCCGCCAACCAGATCGTCGGGCTCCTGCCGGGCGAGGTGTTCGTGCACCGGAACGTGGCCAACGTGGTCGTGCACGCGGACCTGAACTGCCTGTCGGTGCTCCAGTTCGCGGTGGACGTCCTGAAGATCCGGCACGTCATCGTCTGCGGCCACTACGGCTGCGGCGGCGTGCGGGCGGCTTACCAGGACGACCGGATGGGGCTCGTGGACAACTGGCTGCGGCACGTGCAGGACGTGGCGCAGAAGCATCGCGCCGCCCTCGACCAGGCGGGTTCCGTCACCGACCAGGTGAACCGCCTGTGCGAGCTGAACGTGCTGGAGCAGGTGGCGAACGTGTGCCAGACCACGGTCATCCAGGACGCCTGGGCCCGGGGCCAGGAGGTCACCGTGCACGGCTGGATCTACGACCTGGCGGACGGGCTGATCCGCGACCTCAAGGTGAATTCGTCGAGCCCGGCGGAGTTCGACCGGGTCTACAGAGGCCCGCAGAACGTTTACATAAGGCGCTGATTTCCTGTAGATTGGCACTCAAGACAGAGGTCCCGACGGAACGGGCACCGATTCATCCAGTTCAAGGAGGAAACCATGAACCGAATTCACTCCCTCGTGATCGCGTTGCTGGCCATCGCCGCAACCCTGATCGTCCCTGCCGACGCGCGAGCCGCCGACGACCTCAACCGCCGCGTCCAGCAGGCCACCTGGGTCCTGCAGGACCTGCAGAAGATCCCCGAACAGGCCATCCCGCCGAACCTGCTGAACAGCGCCTACGCGGTGGCCGTGCTGCCGAACGTGCTCAAGGGCGGCTTCATCGTCGGCGGCAGCTACGGCAAGGGCGTGCTGCTGGTCCGGCAATCGGACGGGGCCTGGAGCAATCCGTCGTTCATCAAGCTCACCAACTTAGGGATCGGCTTCCAGGCCGGCGCCCAGGGCGCGGACCTGGTCCTGGTGTTCAAGACCCGCCAGGGCGTCGATAACATCGCCCGCGGCAAGTTCACGCTCGGCGGCAGCGCCTCCGCCTCGGCGGGCCCCGTGGGCCGCACCGCGGTGGCGATGACCGATGGCGAGTTCAAGGCGGAGATCTACACCTACGCCCGCAGCCGCGGACTTTTCGCCGGTGTGGCGCTGGACGGTGGCGCGATCACGATCGACCAGGTCGCCAACGCCAACTGGTATGCGGGCGCCAGCGACACGACCGCCAACACGATCTTCACCGATCGCAGCCTGGCGACCCCGCCGGCCGGCCAGGAACTGATGGCGACCTTGGGTGCCATGGCACCGCAGGTGAACTGGAAGAACGCCGCCCTGGCCAGCCAGCCGCCGGCCGACACCGCGCCGGCCGAGACCGGCAGCAAGACCTACGCCATCGAGGACGGCGCCCAGCCCGCCCCCGAGACCAAGTTCTAGCCCCAGTAGGGGCGCCTTCAGGCGCGATCAGTCTGGATCGCGCCTGAAGGCGCTCCTACATGTCCGGTACCTTTTCCGGAAGGATGGTCACGGCGGCTCTTACCGAGTTCGCGATGAAGCAGCCCCGGTGGGCCTTCTCGTGGAGCTTCGCGTGATCGTCGGCTGACAGTTCTGTCTCCGGCGCGAAGCGCACCCGGGGCCTGAGTTCCACCCGCGTGACGGCCAGCCGCCCCTCCGCATCGGGCTCCAGCCAGCCCCGGGCCCGGTCCGTGTAGTCCAGCACCACCAGGCGCCTGCGGGCGGCGATCGCCAGGAAGGTCAGCATGTGGCAGCTGGCGAGCGCCGCGACCAGGGCGTCCTCCGGGTCCATCACGTCCGGATTGCCCTTGTAGGCCGGGGCCGACGAGGCCGGCACGGTCAGCCGCCCCTCCTTCACCGTCCACCCGTGGTCCCGGCTGAAGTGGTCGTAGTCCAGCGTGGAACCGCTGTTCTGCCAGCGGATGGTGGCGCGATGCTCGGACATGGGCGTTCCCGGTGCGACGTGAGGTCCGCTATCATCCGGCGCCTCACCCGCTTCGGCAATCCGCATGGAATTCAGCAACCCGCACAATCTCCGCAGCCCGCCACCCGAACCGGCGGCGCTGCGCTTCGGCATCCGCGTGACCATGCCCGCCAGTGACCCGCTGCGCCGGGTGCTGGGCAACGACTGGCACAAGGAGCACTGGTTCCCGACCCGCGAGGAGCGTGACGCGACGCTGCGGGACATGGCCAGCCGGCACGCCTTCAGCAGGATCGGCGACACGCCCAGCATCCGGCTCGAGTCCATCGAGCGCTAGCCGCCAGCGCCGTGAAACCGCCAGCGCGCTGCACCCCGTTGCTGCTCGCGGCCGCGCTGCTTGCCGCGCCCTGCGCGCTGCGGGCCGCCGCCCGCAACCTGCCGGACGAGATCATCGTCACCGCCACCCGCTATCCCACGCCCTCCCTGGAGTTCGCCGGCAACACCGCCCGCGTCGATGCCGACCGGATCGAACTGCTCAACGCGGAGCACATCTACGAGGTCGGCACGCAGGTACCCGGCGTGTGGCTGTCCCGGGGCAGCGGCCAGGAGCACCTCACCGCGATCCGTTCCCCGGTGCTCACCGGCCCGGGCTCCTGCGGCAGCTTCCTGGTCCTGGAGGACGGCATCGCCATCCGGCCCACCGGCTTCTGCAACGTCAACGAGCTTTTCGAGCTGCCCTCGGAACAGGCAACGGCCATCGAGGTGATCCGCGGGCCGGGCACGGCCCTGTACGGCTCCAACGCGGTCCACGGCACGCTCAATGTGCTGTTGCCCGAGCCGGGCGGCCGCGGGATCACGGTGAGCGGCGAAACCGGCCCGAACAGCTACTGGCGCGGCAAGCTCCTCGCGAGCACGTCCGGCGGCGACGGCACCGGGCTCGTCGGTGGCCTGCTGCTCGATCACGACGGGGGATTCCGGGACGAATCCGACTACCGCCAGGCCAAGGGGTTCATCAAGTACGCCACGACGCTGGCCACCGGCCGCCTGGAACTGGGCTTCAGCGGCAACGTGCTGGACCAGGAGACGGCGGGCTTCATCCTCGGGGAGGACAGCTACCGGGACGACGCGATCCGACTCGCCAATCCCAATCCCGAGTCCTACCGGGACGCCAACGCCCAGCGGCTCCGTGCCCGCTGGCAGCCGGCCACCAACACGACGGACGAGGGCTGGGACGTCATCGGCTATCTCCGCCGCTCCGACATGGATTTCCTCCAGCATTTCCTGCTGGGCCAGCCCACCGAGAAGAACGGCCAGGCGAGCGGCGGCGTGACGCTGCTCCGCTACACGACGCTCGGCGCCGCCCGTGTCACCGCCGGCTTCGACCTGGAGATCGCCCGCGGCTTCCTCGAGGAATACCAGTCTGACCCCGAAATCGGGACGCCGCCGCGGCCGCAGGGGCTGCACTACGACTACGATGCGTGGCAGTGGCTCGCGTCGCCCTACGCGCAGGCGGAGTACCCGCTCGGCGAAAGGCTGACCTTCACCGGCGGCCTGCGCCTGGAGTGGCTGCGCTACGACTACGACAACAACATGCTCCCGGGCAATACCCGGGACGACGGTACGCCCTGCACGCCCGACTGCCTCTTCAACCGGCCGCCCGACCGGAGCGACAGCTTCACCAGCCTGGCGCCGAACATCGGCATCAACTACCGCCCCGGCGAGCACACCGCCGTCTACGCCACGCTGACCCGGGGCTTCCGCGCGCCCCAGGCGGCGGAGCTCTACCGGCTGCAGGCGGGCCAGGACGCCGCCGACCTGGACCCGGAGTCCATCGATAGCCTGGAGGCCGGCTGGCGCTGGCAGTCACCCCACCTGCAGGTGGAGACGGCAGCCTTTGCCATGCGCAAGAAGGATTACATCCTGCAGGACTCGAACCGCTTCAACGCGAGCGATGGCGAGAGCGAGCACGTGGGCGTCGAGCTCGGCGTGGACCTCACCAGCGACCAGGGCTTCTACGCCTCGCTCGCCGCCACCTGGGCGAAGCAGACCTACGCCTTCAGCCAGGTGATCACCGGCGGCGAGACCATCACCGACGGCAACGACATCGACACCTCCCCCCGTACGCTGGGCAGCCTGCGCCTGGGCTGGACCGGCGACGTCCTGCTCGCCGAGGCGGAGTGGCTGCACCAGGGCCGCTACTACCTTACCGCCCAGGAAGCCCAGGAATACCCCGGCCACGACCTGCTGAACCTGCGGACGTCCTGGGCCGTGACGCCGAACTGGACCACGACGCTCCGGATGAACAACGTGACGGACGAGCGGTACGCGGACCGGGCGGACTTCGCGTTCGGTGACTACCGGTACTTCCCGGGGCGCGACCGGGAGCTCTTCTTCGAGATCGCCTGGTCCTCCCGGTAGGAGCGCCTTCAGGCGCGACCGAGGTACATCCGAGCGGGCAGTGGCCGATGCCTCGCCCGCGACAAGACGTGTCCGCACGTCAGCGGGCGGGGTCTTCGGCCGATGCCCGCGGGATGCACCACGGATTCCCGGTCGCGCCTGAAGGCGCTCCTACGGGGACGACCAGCGGGTCCAGTCCTGCCGGTTGGCGGTCACGTGGAAGAGCGCGGAGATCACGCGGCGGTCGTACTGGGTGCCGGCGCCGCGCAGGAGCTCCTCCAGGGCCGCGTCGATGGACACGCCCTGGCGGTAGGCGCGGGCGCTGACCAGCGCCACGAAGGCATTCGCCACGGAGAGGATGCGGCCGGAAAGCGACATCTCCTGCTCCGTGAGGCCCAGCGGGTAACCCGTGCCATCCAGCAGTTCCTGCTTCTGGGCGATCACGTCCAGCACGGGACCCTCGAAGTCGAGACCCTTCAGGAGCTCGAGGCTGTAGTCCACGTGCCTGCGGAGCAGCTCCCGGTCGGCGGACGTCAGCGGCTCCGTCTTCGTGAGCAGGTCGCTGGGCAGCATGATCTTGCCGATGTTGGCGAGCGTGGCGGCGAGGCCGAGGGTCTCCTGCTGGTCCGCCGGCAGGCCGAGCTCCCGGGCGACCGCCTGGACGACCTCGGCCATCCGGCTGGCGTGATGGGCGGAGTACGGGTCGTGCAGGGCCACCGCGTCGGACAGCTTGCCGACCAGGTCGCGCAGCAGGTCCGCGTGCAGCTGCTCGGCCACCTTGATCTCCGTGACGTCGCTCAGCACCAGCAGCACCAGCTGCCGGCGCTCGCCGATGCGCTCGACGGGGATCAGGCTCACCTGGAAGCTCTTCAGCGCCCCGCCGAGCGTGAGCGGCAGCACCCGGTGCACGGGCATGCGCTGCCGGCGGACGTCCTCGCTGAGGTCACCGAGCAGGATCGCGGTCGCGTGACCGAAGACGTTCGAGAGCCGCCCGCCGACGATCGACGCGATGCTGCTCTTCGCGGCGCTGGCCGTGGCCTGGTTCGTGAAGACCACCTCCTGCTCCCGGTTGACGAGCACGGTGAGCACGTCCAGGTTGTCGGTGATCGTGTGCAGCAGGTCGGTCTGGCGCTGCAGCTTGGCCGCCTTGTCCCGCAGCTCGTCGGCCTGGTGGCGCGCCCGCACACTGCTGCCATGGCGCCAGGCGGCCACGGCGAGCGCGGCGATGGCGACCAGGAGCAGGGAGAGCGTGGCCATGAGGAACTGGCGCCGGTCGTCGGCGCTGGCCAGCGCCTCTTCCCTGTTCACCTGCTGGGCGAGAACCCAGGTCTGTCCTTCCGTGGCCTGCCCGCGGATCCGCCGGCTCACCTGCAGCACGGGCGTGCCGCGGTAGTTGTCGAGGTCCGCAAAGCGGTCCGGCGCCATCACGGCCGACACTTCGGCGAGCTCGGCATCGGCCTGGGGGCGCTCCAGGGGCATGCTGCGGCGGAGCGCGTTGGCGCCCTCCCGCGTGGGCGCGAGGAACACCACGCGCTCGTCCCGGCGCGCGAGGAGCAGGGTTTCGCTGTCCTCGGCAAAGGCGGGCCCGCGGCCCAGCAGCGGAAACAGGTCCTGGTCCGCGCTCCGCACCCCGAGGACCACGCCGGCCGGCGCGGCAACTGCGCCGGCGCCGGACTGGATTGCGCCGGACACCGGCCCGACCGGCACCGCGATCACGAGCATCGCCCGGTCGTCGGCGCCCAGGACCAGGTCGACCGCCGGCTGGGCCGGCGGCGCCAGCGCGCGGCGGGCGACCTCGCTGTAGCGGCCCATGGCGCCCGCGAGCCCCGGCGTCACCACGACGGAATTGAGTTCCGCGTCGAGCAGCGCGAGGCCGGAGGTTCCGGTGCGCGGCACGTTCGCCGGCACCCGGGCGCTGGCGTCGGGCAGGTAGCCGCCCCGCTCCGCCGCCGCCAGGATCAGGTTGCGCAGGTAGGCCTGCTGGGCCGGCTCGGCCGCCGGCGCCCCGGACTGGCGGGCCCTGACCACCTGGCCGAGGTAGAGCTGCAACGACGCGTTGCGGGCGAGCTCCTCCAGGTCGCGGCGGTCCGCCGCCAGCAACCGCGCGATGGCGTCCGCCTTCGCGTCCGCCACGAGGCCCAGCCGGGACTCCCACTGCAGGAGGTCCCGCTGCCGCTCGCCTTCTATATAGACATTGATGAGTACCGCACCGAGGCCGATCAGCACGAGCAGGGCCAGCAGCGCGATCGCGACCGGCGACAGCAGGGGACGCCTGGGGACGGCCGCGCTCATGTGGGCGGCAGGTGGATCCACCAGCGGGACTGGTTGATCGAGTACACGGGCACATAGTGCACGACGTCCCGGTCCGGCAGGACCGCCTGCACCTGGTTGTCGAGGATCAGGGTGTCCCGCCCGCGGGCCACCGCCAGGACGGCGTGGGGCACGCGCAGGTTGGTGTCCTGCACGACGACGAGGCGCATCTGGTCCGCCGGGTAGCCGAGCCAGAGCAGCGAGAACATCTTGGTGATCACGTAGTCCTCGCAGTCCCCGCCCTTGCCGAGGAACTCGCGGGGAATCGCCCAGTAGTCCTCGAGCCCGTAGTTGTCGATGTCGAGCACGTATTCGCGGGTGTTGGCGAAGCGGTTCACCGCACCGAGCTGCTCGGCCACCGGCAGCGACCTCGCCTGGTCGAGGAAGCGGCGCCACTCGGCCAGGTGGCACCGGTTGAAGACCCGCGCACTGCAGTCGCCGGCCTCCGGGCCATCCTCCAGGTCGTCCTTCAGGTGACGTTCGAGGACGCGCAGCCACTGCGGGAAATCGGCGATCTGCTCCTGGGGCAGTTGCCGGTAGCCGAACAGCTCCGCCGGAAAGGCGGCCGCGCCGGCCGATGCCAGACATAAGCACAGGGAGGCGAGACACACGCCGGGTGGTGTCTTGATGCGAGGTGTAGTAATTTTGCGCAAGGCCTCGAAACTACAACAAAAAGCCTTATGGAAAGCAAGCTTATGACCATCCTCCGGGACGGGATCCCGACCGCGGCTGCCACGGCCTTTCTCGCCCTGTGCCTGGCCGTGGCAACGTCGGGTCCGGCAGAGGCCCAGGCAACCGCCGACAACGTCCAGCAGGACTTCGACGCGGCGATGGCCGCCATCGAGCAGGAGCGGCTGCGCACCGCCCGCGACCGCCTCACCCGCCTGCTGGCCGCCAATCCGTCCCTGAGCCGGGCCCGCCTCGAGCTGGCCCGGGTTCACTATCTCTCCGGGGACTACGCCGACGCGCGGCGCGAGGCGCAGCGCGTGCTGGACGATCCCGACACGCCGCCCGCCGTGCGCACGACCGTGCTGGCCTTCCTCGCGCAGATCGACGCCGACGAGCGCCGCTACGCGCCCCGGCACCTGTGGTCACCCTTCGTCTACGGCGGCGTGATGTACGACTCCAACGTCAACATCGGCCCCGCCCGCGACGTGATCGACATCGGCGGCCTCGACTTCATCGTGACTCCCGACTCCCAGGAAACCAGCGACTGGGCGGGCGTGCTGAACGTGGGCATCGCCCACACCTACAACCCGGGCTGGCGCTTCGACTGGGACGAGACCCAGGGCACCGTCGTCTGGCAGAGCGAGCTCGACGCCTACTACCGGGGCTACTTCGACGAGACCGACTTCAACCTGGGCGTGCTCACCGCGCGCACCGGTCCCGCGTGGATCGTCCCCGGCCGCTGGCGCGCCTACGTCGCCGTCCAGGCAGACCAGATCTTCCTGGGCGACGAGAACCTGGCGCTCTTCACCAGCCTCAATCCGGGCATCGCCTGGCAGCTGGGCGACGACTGGGAGGTCGCCGTCGACGCCTTCATCAGCGACCGGAACTACCGGGGCGGCGACAATTTCGGCCGGGACGGCGATTACCAGTCGGCCAGCGTCACCGTGAGCCGCTACTTCCGCGAGCGCAGCCTGCTCGTCCAGGGCGGCGGGAGCTACTACAACTTCGACGCCGACGCCGAGCCGCTCAGCTACGACGGGCCGGAGGTCTTCGCCGGCGTCATCGCCCAGGCCTGGACGAACGGCTCGCTCTTCGCCCGCGCCAGCTACCGCTGGTACGACTACGACGGCGTCGAGCCGCTCTTCGATGTCCCGCGGGAGGACGACGAGCTGCGCATCACGGCGGGCTTCCAGCACGACTACCGGGAGGGCTGGCTGGAGCGCTGGTCGCTCATCGGCTCGTGGACCTGGACCGACAACCAGTCCGACGTGCCGATCTACGAGTACGACCGGCACCAGGTCAGCCTCGGCCTGTCCCGGAGCTTCTAGCTGGCCGGGCGTATGGATTAGGTTGAATGAGAACTGCGTTCCAGTTTCCCGCGGCGCGTCGTGAAGTGTGCCGGCACATGGTGTAGAAGAGACACTACAAATACCGGCGAATCGCGCCAGGGACGGGCTCCACTGCAGGGAGCCGGCAACCCGAGAGACGCGGTACCGGAGACAACAAGCGCGAATAGAACAAGCGAAGAGACGGGGAAGACTCCATGCAGAAGTTTCTGGCCATCGCCGCCGTTGCGTTGCTGGCGCTGCCGTTCCAGGTCGAGGCCGCGACCGGGCGCTCGGACGCCGACTGCGCCGCGCTGCTCGAGCGCTGGTCCACCGATCCCAAGGCCGCGCCGAAGAGCGAGGTCAACGCGTGCAAGGACCAGCTCGCCGCCATCGCGCCGGCGGCAGGCCCGGCGCCCGAACCCGTCGCCGCCCTGGTGGACCCCTGCTCCGGCCCCGGCGCCGCCAGTTCCGTGCTCTGCTGGGGACCCTGGACGGCGCTGGCCCCCGCCGCGGACTCACGCGTGACGACCCTCGATTTCCCCAACCCCTCCCTCGCCTGTGCCGCCGGCTCGGCCCTCCTTGCCGAGCAGTGCGTACCCCAGCTCGAGCCCACGCTCCCCGTGGCCGGCTGCGAACCGGGCACGCCCTGCGGCTTCGCCACCATCGTCAGCGGCAGCACGAGCTCCGGCGACGCGGACGACACCGCGTTCGGCCGCATCGACCTGGCGCCCGACGGCACCCGCTTCTCGATCGATCCCGCGACCGGCGAACCGATCGACTCCGTGCCGATGACCACCGTGGTCACGCCCCGGCCCGACGACGGCTACGGCAACCTGCGCGCCAACGGCCGCCAGGGTGATGTGGGTTCCCGGCTGATCGCCCGCGTCGAGCAGGACGAGGACGGCGAGATCCAGCTGGCCGCCGACATCTGGACCCACGGCACGCGGGAGGACGCCCGGTCGGGCTACTTCGCCTGGGGCACGGCCACGAGCCAGGCCGGCCTCGACGCCCTCAGGGCCGGCAACGTCAGCCTGAATTTCACCGGACCCATGTCGGTGAACAACGCCACCACCGGCAACATTACCGTGAACTTCGGCGGCAACCCGAACTGGACCGGCACCTGGAACAACCCGGCCTGGAGCTTTGGCGCGGGCGGCTCGGTGAGCGGCGCCAACCTGATCTCCCGGGCCGACGAGTTCACCGGCAACGTCACGGGCTCGGGCAACTTCGTCCAGGGCGCGGTCGTCGGCGAACAGGGCGGCCCCCGCGGCATCACCCACATCATCGACGTCCAGCTGGAAGGCCAGGGCCGCATCAAGGACGTGGGCCTGCTCCGCGACCTGGCCACAGGCCCGGCCATCGGGCCGTAACAACCCGCAAAATTTTTCCGTGAGAACTGCCATGAAACTGCGTAATGCCGTCGCCACCCTCCTGCTGATCGCCGCGGGCAGCTCCGCCCAGGCGGCCAGCCTCACCCTGGTGCCCTCCGCCAACCCGGTGGTGCAGACCGGCGCCTTCACGGTGAACCTGGTGCTGAACGCCGCCGACGCGCCGGGCTGGCACCCGGGCCTCCACAGCGGCGCCATCGCCGTGGACTTCGACAGCACACTTCTCGCCTACAACGGCTTCACCCTGGCGAGCGGCCTGATCTACTTTTCGCCCCTGGCAGTGACCAGCAGCGGCAACACCCAGACCATCACGCTCGGCTTCCAGAACGCCCCGGACACGGGCACGGTCGGCACCTTCTCCTTCAACGCGATCGGCCCGGTCGGCAGCCTCGCGACGCTCGGCCTCGTCGACGGCGACGACCTGTTCGGCAGCTTCGTGAACAAGGCCGTCAGCGATACGCCCTACACCCCTGCCTTTGTCGGCACCCAGGTGAGCATCTCCGCCGTGCCGCTGCCGGCCGGCATCTGGCTGCTCGGCACCGCGGTCGGCGCCCTCGCGGCGCGCCGCCGGTTCCGGCACGCCGCTGCCTGAAACCACGGTGATGGGGCAGTGACGTTGCGGGCTGGCGCCGCGCTGGCCCTGCTCCTCGCCGGCGTCACCGCCTCCGGCACCCCGGCGCAGGATCCCGACTGGCACATTCCCCTCGCCGTGCATGCCGCCGGCGAGCCGCCGCCGGCCGACGTCCTCCGCCTGCGCGACGCCCTCTCCCGCTACCAGCAGCTCGCCGCCACCGGCGGCTGGCCCGCTTTGCCCGCCGGCATCACGCTGCAGCCCGGGCAGCGCGACGCGCGTGTCGTGGCGCTCCGGGACCGGCTGCGGATCACGGGTGACTTCAGTGGCACACCCGGCACCGCCGACGCCTGGTTCTTCGATGGCGGCCTGCAGCGCGCGCTCCGGGATTTCCAGGCGCGCCACGGACTGCCTGCCACCGGCGTGCCGGACGAGCGTACGCTCGACGCGCTGAACGTGCCCGCCGCCGACCGGGTGCAGCAGCTGCAGGCCACGCTCACCCGCTGGGGCTGGCTGCCGCGGGACTTCGGCCCGCGCTACCTGTGGGTGAACGTGCCGGGCGGCTCGCTGGAACTGGTCGAGGATGGCGTCACCACGCTCGCGATGCGGGTGATCGCCGGCCACCCGGACCGGCCCACGCCCAGCTTCCAGGACACGGTCAGCGCGATCGTGGTGAACCCGCCCTGGTCCGTGCCCCGCACGATCGCCGTCGAAGACCTGCTGCCGACCCAGCAGGAGGACCCGACCTTCCTTGCGCGCCTCGGCATCCGCGTGCTCGATCGCAACGGCCGGGAACTGGACCCGGCCCGGATCGACTGGCAGGCCGTCAGCCCGGACCGGTTCCCCTACCGCCTGCGCCAGGACCCGGGGCCGCTGAACAGCCTCGGCCGGCTGAAATTCGTGCTCGCGAACCCCTGGGACATCTTCCTGCACGACACCCCGTCGCGGCGACTCTTCGACCTGAACAGCCGCACGCTGAGCTCCGGCTGCATCCGGCTGGAACAGCCGGAGCAGCTCGCCGAGCGCCTGGTAGGAGCGGCTTCAGCCGCGACCCTGGACCTGGTCGCGGCTGAAGCCGCTCCTACGGCCGCTCCCACGACACGGACCCTCACCATTCCCCAGCCGATCCCGCTATACGTGGTTTACCTGACCTCCTGGGTCACGCCCGAGGGGGTGGTCCACTTCCGCCCCGACGTTTACGGCCGGGACGCGAGGCTGCGATAATGCGCGGCTTGACGCTGCAATCCCGCAGGCCGTCCCCCAGGAAGCACATATGGCAGAACCAAAGCTCACGCCGCCGGCCGGCGGCGCGAAGATCACCATCAGCAACGGCAAGCTGACGGTCCCCAGCAACCCCATCATCCCCTTCATCGAGGGCGACGGCACCGGCCCCGACATCTGGCGCGCCTCGGTGCGGGTCCTCGACGCCGCGGTGAAGAAGGCCTACGGCGGCAAGAAGCAGATCCACTGGCTCGAGGTCTACGCCGGCCAGAAGGCCTACGACAACTACAACACCTGGCTGCCCGACGCCACCGTCGACGCCTGCCGCGACTACCTGGTCTCCATCAAGGGCCCGCTCACCACGCCCATCGGCGGCGGCATCCGCTCGCTGAACGTGGCGCTCCGCCAGCTCCTGGACCTGTACGTGTGCCTGCGCCCCGTGCGCTGGTTCAAGGGCGTCCCCTCCCCGGTGAAGAAGCCCGAGGAAGTCGACATGGTGATCTTCCGGGAGAACACCGAGGACATCTACGCCGGCATCGAGTTCGAGGCGGGCACCGAGGGCAACAAAAAGTTCCTGGAGCTCTTCAAGGCCAACTTCCCCAAGGAGTACGGCAAGATCCGCTTCCCGGGCACGTCCGGCATCGGCATCAAGGCCATCTCCCAGGAAGGCACCGAACGGCTCTTCCGCTCCGCCATCGAGTACGCGGTCGTCAACAAGCGCAAGAGCGTGACGATCGTGCACAAGGGCAACATCATGAAGTACACCGAGGGCGCGTTCCGCAACTGGTGCTACGCCCTCGCCGAGCGGGACTTCCCCGGCCAGACCTACACCTGGGACCAGTGGGAGCGCACCAAGGCCGAGAAGGGCGAGAAGGCCGCCAATGAAGAGCAGAAGGCCGCCCTCGCCGCCGGCAAGGTACTGATCAAGGACGCCATCGCCGACATCACGCTGCAGCAGGTGCTCACCCGCCCCAGCGAGTTCGACGTGATCGCCACCATGAACCTGAACGGCGACTACCTCTCCGACGCCCTCGCCGCCCAGATCGGCGGCATCGGCATCGCGCCGGGCGGCAACGTGAACTACATGACCGGCCACGCCGTCTTCGAGGCCACCCACGGCACCGCGCCCAAGTACGCCAACCTGGACAAGGTCAATCCCGGCTCCGTCATCCTCTCCGGCGAGATGATGCTGCGCTACCTGGGCTGGACCGAGGCGGCGGACCTGGTGATCAGCGCCATGGACAAGACCATCGGCGACAAGACGGTGACCTACGACTTCGCGCGACTCATGGACGGCGCGAAGGAAGTGAAGTGCTCCGAGTTCGGCGACAAGCTCATCGCCAACATGTAGGAGCGCTCCCACAGCCACGACACGAAGGGCCGGCCCCGCAAGGTGCCGGCCCTTTGCTTTGGTGCTGCGGCGCCCAAGGTGGACAAGCGACGTATGCGTGGGGCTAGACTTCGTGACCTGAAGTCCGGCAAGCAAACAGCGATGCCCAGGCTCGACGAACTCCGCAAACAGATCCTGGAACTCGCACCGGAAGAGTTCGCCGAGCTCCGCGACTGGCTGTTCGAGATCGACAACAGGATCTGGGACGAGCAGATCGACGCGGATTCCCGCAGTGGTCGGCTGGATGCGCTGGCTGACGCAGCGGAGGCCGAGCTTGCGGCGGGCAAGTTCACCATCATCCCCGACAAGAATCTCCCGGATTAGCCGGGATTCTCGGGTTGCCCGGGTCGCCGCCGCCCGTAAGCTGAGGCGATGTCCGAGCGACCGCACATTTCCACCGCTCCCATCGCAAGCTGCATCATCGTCGTACGCGGTGCCAGAGTGCTGCTCGACCGGGACCTGGCTGATCTCTATCGCGTTCCGGCGCGAGCGCTCCGCCAGCAGGTGAAGAGGAATAGAAGCCGCTTTCCCGACGACTTCATGTTCCAGCTCACCGACGAGGAAGTCGGGCAGATGGTGTCACAATCTGTGACACCATCCCGAAAATATCTCGGTGGATCATTGCCTTACGTATTCACCGAGCAAGGCGTGGCCATGCTCTCCAGCGTGCTGTCCAGCGAACGGGCCGTGGCAGTGAACATCGCGATCATGCGGGCCTTCGTGCAGGTTCGATCGATGCTGGCGACCAACCAGGAGCTTTCGGAGAGGCTCCTGGAACTTGAACGGCGGGTCGCCTCCAATGACGCATCGATCACCACCCTGTTCGACGCCATCCGGCAGCTGATGGCCCTGCCTGACACCGCCAGCCGGCCCATCGGCTTTACGGCGGACCTGCATGACCGCTGACGACGCCCTGACTGCGACCAGCTTCGCGCCAGGAACTGGCCACCGGTGCTAACATCCCGCGTATTACAGAACGTAATACAGCGGGTGTATCCATGTCGCTAATGAGCCTGCGTCTGCCGGAAGACCTCGAGGCCCGTCTCGACCGGGAAGTAGCCCGGACCGGCCGGGGTCGATCGGAAATCGCCCGAACTGCCATCGTCGAGTACCTGGCGCGGCAGGAACGGGAGCAGTTCATTGCGGAGTACGTCCGGAGCGCGATGGGCGAGGACCGGGCAGAGGTCCTGGCCCGCGCCGAGGAGTTCCTCCCGCTGGAGAATGAAGCCCTGGCGCTGGCCGAGTCGGGAGGCAAGTCCCGGGTGCTGGCGGCCCGTGAAAAGCGCCCGGCCTATGGGCGCAGGAAAGCCAAGTCCAGGCCCAGGCGACGGCCGGGATGAAGCGGGGCGAAGTGTGGCTGGCGCGGCTCGGCCCCGCGCGCGGAGCGGAAATTGGCAAGACCCGACCGGTGGTGATCGTGCAGGACGATGCCCTCACCACGGCGGGCTATCCCACCGTGGTCATCCTGCCGCTCACCACGAGGCTTCGGCAGAATCCCGGACCGGTCCGGGTGACCATCCCGCCCCGCGGGAACCTGAAGGAGCTGTCCCAGGTCATCACAGCAGAGCCACGGGCCATCGACCGCCAACGCCTTCTGCAGGGCCCGCTGACGCGCCTGCTGCCTGGCGAACTGTCGGCCGTGGAGCTGGGCCTGCTGACGGCCATGGGGATGCATCGCCCGGCCTAACCCCGGTCCAGCGGACTCTTCACCCCCTTCGCCCCCTTCCCCATCACGTGGGTGTAGATCATCGTGGTCTTCACGTCGCTGGGCCGAGCAGCTCCTGCACCGTGCGGATGTCGTAGCCGTCCTCGAGCAGGTGGGTGGCGAAGCAGTGGCGCAGGGTGTGCGGGCTGGCGGGCTGCGTGATGCGCGCGGCGCGGATCGCAGTCCGCATGGAGCGCTGGATGGTCTTCTCGTGCAGGTGATGACGGATCGGGCGCCCCGAGTAGGGATCCCGGCACAGGGAGGTCGACGGGAAGACGTATTGCCAGCCCCACTGGGTGCCGACGCCCGGGTACTTCGCCGCGAGCGCCATGGGCACCGACACGCCGGGCTCGCCCCGGCGCCGCTGCTCCTCGAACCAGCCCCGCAGGAGCGCGAGGTGCGCCCGCAGCGGCAGCGCGACCGCCGCCGGCAGGACCGTCACCCGATCCTTCCCGCCCTTCCCGTCCCGGACGATCAGCTCGCCCCGCTCCAGCGCCAGGTCCTTGACCCGGAGCCGCAGCGCTTCCGTCACCCTCAACCCGCTGCCGTAGAGCAGTTGTGCCACCAGCAGTACCGTGCCGTGGAGGCCCGCCAGGACTGACCGGACCTCGTCCCGGGTCAGCACCACCGGCAGCCGTTGCGGCCGGCTCGCCCGGGTGACGTTCTCCAGCCAGGGCAGCTCGACCCCCAGCACATTACGGTAAAGGAACAGCAGGGCCTGGAGCGCCTGGTTCTGGGTGCTCGCGCTGACCTTGCGGCCGACCGCCAAATGGGTCAAGAATCGCTCCACGCCCTCCGCACCCAGGTCCCGGGGATGCTGCCGCTCATGGAACTGCACGTACCGCCGAATCCACTGCAAGTAGGCCTGCTCCGTGCGGTAAGCCAGATGCCGGGTGCGCATCTTCTCCCGCGCCACGTGCAGCAGCCCCGGCCCCTCGCCCATGCGCCCTATCCCCCCGGCCGCTTAGGCGACATCGCCGTGGCCCCCAGGGAATGGAATCAGGACCTTGCCCCAAGCACCACCAGACTATCCGACGCTTTCGACCAGTTTCATCCCCCCACTTCGTCCCCCTACATATAGTTAGAAGTCAGGGTTGACCCCGCGCAAAGTGTAGTTACACTGTAGGTATGGCAGACCTGCAGTTCGCCTGGACCCCCGGAAATGACCGTGCCAACCGAAGAAGCACCGCATTGGGTTCAATGAAGCAAGAGCGTGTTGACTGGACGAGTTCGCCAGGATCATCCCAGATACGGACAGCCAGACGGTGAACGGGATCCGATGCTAGCAATGCATCGGCCTTCGTGTCCTGTCGTTTGCCACTGCTATCGAGAATCCGAACAGGTCCACTCGATTATCGTCCGCACGTCGCGCGGACCCAACGGAGCGTAAGGAATACGCAAGGTACCTCCCATGAAGAAGCACTACGATTTCTCAAAGTCCAAACCAAACCCCTACATCCGCAAAGCCAAGCGTCAGGTAACTATCCGTCTTGACGAGGCAACCATTCAGTACTTCAGGGCCTTGCGGGCGGTACTGGAATTCCCTATCCGAACTTGATCAATCGTCTACTAGAGACTGCGCAGCGGAGAAAGAGAGGCTCAAGATGGAATGGGCGGCATGACTACTAACCAAGCGCTCCCGGTCGCATGCGCGCCGTGGGCTCAAACGTTAGGGTGCCTCGTGAAACTACTCGCCGTGTTGATCTCGTCGGTCATAACGGCAGCGTGTATCGCACTGCCGTATCCCCACAAGGCCTACCACTACTCCAATATCGAGGGGCGGGTGATTGACAGTACGACAAAGCAGCCAATCGAGAACATTGCGGTAGAAATTGCCAGCACGACTGTCCGCACCGGCGCTAATGGCGAGTTCAGGTTTGTGCCTACCGAGAAGCAGCACTACTTCTTTGTCATACCCCTCCTGCCTTTTGAATTTTGGGATCTTTGCGGGGACGATCTACGATTCTATGACGTCGACTCCGAACGGCAGTCGACGCAGACTCAATATCGGTCGATGTCGCTTACGGTGAATTCTTGTCGCTATCCTCCGTTTGGAGCTTACCGGCGTGAAGAGAATCTTCAGATGTTCGAGCGTCTAGGTGACGTGGACCTGCGCCAGTGAGCCACCCTAACCAATCGGTCCACCGGCCGCTGCGCGCCGGTGACCTCAGACGTTAGAGGCCTCGCACATATTCCATACCGTTGTATGGCTCTTTCTCCATACTGGTGGTAGTCTCCCGATATGGCAGCCGCTTTCGACTGGGACCCGGCCAAGGATGCCGAGAATCAACGAAAGCACGGCGTGTCGTTTGGCGAGGCCCAGGTTGCGTTTCTCGATCCCGGCCGCGTCATAGCACGCGACATGCGGCACAGCCAGGCTGAGCGGCGCTACTACTGCTTCGGCCGCGTATCGGAGGGTGTCCTGACCGTCGGTTCACCTATCGGGGCAACATCATCCGGATCATCGGCGCCGGTTTCTGGCGCAGAGGCAGGAAACTGTATGAAGCACACTCAAAAGTACACAGATGAGCCGCTCGGCCGGCTGGAGGTCATTGATGACTTTCTCCCGCCCCCAGACCAGCTGGTTCTGAAGGAAGATGGGGTCAAGGTGACCATCTCCCTCAGCAAGAAGAGCGTCGACTTCTTCAAGGCGCATGCCGCACGCTCAAAGGTGCCGTATCAGAGAATGATTCGGAGTCTCCTGGACACCTATGCTGATCGTCATTCGATCGGCCTGTGCCTGGACGCTCGACCGGTCGCGCGGCGAAGGGCACGCGCCGGTCAGTGTAGCCGTTATGCGCCAACAACGTCATGCCCACGCTAACGGCAGCATCTTCTTTCGCGACAGTGGCCTTCCTGATGGCGCTTTCGCCAGGCCCAAATCTGTTCTACCTCGTATCGCGGTCAATATGCCAAGGTCGCGCGGCGGGTTTCGCGTCGCTCGCCGGGGTGTGTTCGGGGATGTTCTTGTACATACTGGCCACGGCGGCAGGTCTTTCGGGGCTCTTCATAGCGGTTCCCGTCGCTTACGACCTTGTTCGCTGGGTGGGCGCTGTCTACCTTCTCTATCTCGCATGGAATTTGGTGGTCAATCACGGCTCCTCGAACCTGATTTCGGCCCTCCCTCAGGAATCGTTTGTCGCGCTTTACCGCCGCGGCCTGTTGACCTGTCTACTAAACCCGAAGATTGTCGTTACCTACGGAGCTTTGCTGCCCCAGTTTGTCGTGCCTTCGGCCGGCAGTATCCTCAGCCAAATCGCGTTTTTGGGTGTGATTCAGATCGTGAGTGCCGCAATCGCTCATAGCCTCGTCATTCTCACGGCAGCCTCGGCAGCTCGCGCTCTCCTAAGGCGTCGAACCTTCTCCCGTCATTTTCGCCGCCTGTTGGCCTTCACATTTGCAGCGCTGGCACTTCGCCTGGTTTTCGAACGCCGTGCCAGCGCATAACAAGCAAATGCAGCGAGCGCGCATCACGCATAAATGTGTTCTGGGTTACGCGCATCGGCGCGTCGCTGATTTGCGGCGTTAGAGGTCACGATGGAACAAGACCCTGAGCCGGTGAGATCTTTGGATGATGCCTTTCGTGCCACCAGCATCGACGTGAGGCCCGATGCGGTGACGTGGTTCATGCGCCTTAACTATCTGGCCATTGGCATCGGCGCAACGTCTTTCTTGGTCGAGCTGCCCACTGCGGTTTCCGTGCTACTGGGAGGGTCTTACTCAGCGTCGTTTGGCTAGGCATTGCTTCCTGTACTTAGCCTTTGACCTGAGACCCCTTTTTGTAGCCGTTCAGCCGTCAGGTTTCTGGCAAGAGTGGTCCCGTTCAGACGCCGCGAACCGCCGACGGGCCGGTAAGTGGACGCGGTGTGGGGTCGTTGGTGGTTGTAGAAGTGGCGCCAACGTTCGATCAGGATCCGCGCCTCGCGCAGATCCCGGATTCACTCTCGGGTCGACACTCTCGCGGCTGCCGTTGAACACTACGAAGCCGTTCTGCCAGGGCTTGCCCGGCGCGATGAAAACCGGACCAACGTTCTGATCCGCAGCCAGCGCATCACGACGCCGGCGGTGAACTCCGCGCCTTGGTCGGCGGATGTGGGCCGGCTTGCCGTGCAGTCGCATCAGCCGGGCCAGCGTGTTGATCACGGTGATCGAGCTCATCGAGCGGGCTACCTCGATGGCCAGGCACTCCCGTGTGTGCTCGTCGAGCACGCAGAGCAGCTTCAAGGCGGTCTTGTCGGCCAGGCGGTCGTGCACGAAGTCGTAGGTCCAGACGCTGTTTGGGACCGGCGCACCGGGCACCCGCACGTCGGTGCCCAGGCGGCGCTTCCGACCCCGCCGCCGCGGCAGCTGCAGGCCCTGCTGGGACCACAACCGGCACCCGCTTCTGACTCCAGGTCAGCCAGAAGGCCATTCGCGACCGAAGCGCGGGACGCGGCGTCAGAAGCTGTGCCACCAAGGTTCTCCTTCACCGGCGCCGCGGCCGTAGCAGGTCACACTCCGGCTGCCGCCGGCAACCGGCACGCGAGACTGCCGAGTCGCCCCGATCCATCGCCCGGCGCAGTACGCGCCGCCGACCGATCGGGGACCTCATTTTCCCCGCGCGAACTCCTTGAGGGTGTCGATCACCAGGGCCTGCTCGGCCACCAGCTTCTTCAGCCGGGCGTTCTCCGACTCGATGGTCTTGAGCCGTCGGGTGTCCGCCACTTCCAGGCCGCCGTACTTGTTCCGCCAGCGGAAGAAGGGCTGTTCCGTGACGTTGTGCTTGCGGCACACCTCCCGGATCTGGACCCCCGGGATCTCGGCTTCACGCAGGATGCGGACGATCTGCTCTTCGGTAAACCGCTTCTTCATCAGTGAGTTCTCCTCGGTCGAAATTACCATGGGAACTCACGGTTCGATTGGCCTTAAGATTGGGTCTCAGGTCAACCAACCTACTGACTGTGAGGACGTGCTAAGAGTGTGGGCACAAGCTTCGACCTTGGCTCACCCGTTCCTCAGCGAGGAGTTCCTCGAACTGGAACGCCACAATATTCCCAACGTGTACCTACCGAAGGCAGAGACATGGGTTTGGCTAGCTGTGGTCCGTTGTCCGTTTTTCGCTTCTGGTAACGAGGTTGGTGCCATCTTCGTCCATCCCGCATTCCATCGCTCCGGGATCGGGCGCACGCTCACGGATCGAGCACAAGCCTTGCGCGGAGACCTTGAGGTCGAGGTGTTCGAGAGCAATCTGGTAGGCAGAGCGTTCTACGCAAGGTTGGGCTTCGAGACAATGCACCTAAGGTCCAGAGCAGACGGGCTTCGAAGTCATGCGACTGCGCCTGGCAGCTACAACCGGTGCAGCCGACCGGATAGTTCCTTCGGTTAAGTGGACACCCTGAACTAACCCTTCAGGAGTGCTCCAAGATGCCAAGACCAGGCCCGAGAACGACGTACAAGTACAGCGACCGATTCAAAGCGACCGCCGTTCGTTTCAGCCAGCTGCCCGGGGGCCGGCAAATGTGCCGATTCTCTTTACATCCATCCCTTCATGTTGTCTCGTTGGCGCAAGCAAGCGCGCGAGGGCCTGATCGTGACCAAGGGCATTTCTATCGACAAGGACACAGCGGCGGAGCTCAAGGCGCTGCGGGCCATGACGCGAGATTCCGGCGCCTGAAGCTCAGCACCGATTTTAAAAAAAGCCATCGAGTTCACTTCCGAACAAAACGCGACGTCTTCGCCTTCATCGAGCACTGCCAGGCGCTCTTCCGGTGAGAACGATGTGCCAGCTCTTGGCGTCAGCCCGAGCGGCTTCTACGCCTGGCGCGACCGGCCACCGAGTGAGCGCGCCACCGAGGATCAGCGACTGGTGGCGAAGATCCAGGCGGCCCACCAGGCCAGCCGGGAGACCTACGGCAGCCCCCGGATCCACGCCGAGCTGACTCAGGCCGGCGAGCGCGTGGGTCGCCGCCGGATCGAGCGTTTGATGCGGGAGAACGGCGTCCGGGCCTGCTCGGCCCGACTGTCTCGCCGATCCGGATCACGGGTGCTACAATGCCGCGCGGCAACAGACTTCGACACCACCATCGAGCGACCCGATCGGTCTGGGTCGGCGACGTCACGTATCTCAAGGTGCGCTCCGAGTGGCGCTACCTGGCGACGGTCATGGACCGCTACTCGCGACGGCTGTTGGGCTGGAGCTTGGGCCCGGAGAAGACGGCGGCCTTGACCCGGCGCGCCCTCCGTCAGGCCCTGCAGACTCGCCGCCCGGGGCCGGGAACCCTGTTCCACAGTGACCGCGGCGTTGAGTACCTGGCCGGCGAGTACACCGCCAGCCTGCGCCGCGCCGGACTGGGCCAGAGCACGAACCGGCCGCGCCGGATGACCGACAACGCCCACATGGAGTCGATGTTCAAGTCCCTGAAATCCGCCTGAGCCTCGGCTCAACCAGTGGCGACCCGCCGCTCGGCCCTTCAATCGTTACGTCTTCTACAAACGCATGCGCTCCGCTGTTGCCTTGATGCTTTCCGTCGCCGTTGGAATTGCGCACTGACCAACCCATGGGTGTCCCTTCTCGTCGAAACTCCCGAATGGGCCGTCCACACTCAGAGAACATGCACGCAACTTGCTTGCCTGAACGGTAAGCTGGTTGCTATCCGCGTGATCAAATCGGCCGAGCGTTTTCGGCTGTGGGCTGCGAACAAGGGACAGCCGATCCTCCATCTGGAGTTGGTGCGGCGCCGGGACACCGAGCTGGTCTGGGGTTGCGTCGTTGGTCAGCTAAACCGTTCACGATCGGCGATGACATCGTGATGCTCGGTTTGATGACGCGGTCCCAGCACGTGCCTGAAGCGCCAGAACTTAGCGCGGCTCGTTGATCGATCCGTTCATGGAGTGCTCGGCTTCTGTTTCGTGAACCTGACGCAGGATTGGGGCGCTGGAGCAGAGAGTTACAAGGACACTTGCGACGAGTGGTTCTTCCGGCAAATGCCGAATGCGCCTCCGTAGTACCCCGAGGCCCAATCCACCGTGCGCGACTTAACAAGTCGCTCCACCGGTCGCATGACGCATCTGTCACGCGACTTGCATTCGCAACCCGCCTGCCAGACGCTATGCGCCGGTGAGCTCAGAAGTTATGTGACAAAGCCGAGCGAAAGAGTGGATTCTGGCGTTGACCCCCTCCATGGACCGATCTAAGGTGCTGACATGAAATCGGACCAATCGACCCTTGAAGATCAGATATCTCGGTTACCTGACCGGGAACGGGCCCGGTTGGCACTTCGGCTTCTGGAGAGCCTGGAGCCGGGGTCAGACGAGAATGTCGATGAACTCTGGCTGGACGAAGCTGAACGCCGTCTTGGGGACTACGACAAGGGCTTGACCGAGGCCCGTGATGCCGACGAAGCCATTGCCGAGATCGAGCGCCACCTTAGATGACGCAGATTCGACTTCTCCCGGAAGCCGAGGAGGAGTTGCAGGCTGCTGCCAGGTTCTACGAAGCGCTGCGGCTGGGCCTTGGGCTGGCTCTGCTTCAGGAGGTTCGTCGCGCTAGAGAGCGTATCGCCGAGCGGCCGAGGGCATCACGCATCGAGCGTGGTGATATTCGGGTCCGAAGCATTCTCCGATTCCCCTATCGGCTTTATTATCGAGTCCGCGCCGACGAGATTGTCATCATAGCGGCGGGTCATCGGCGTCGACGACCGGGGTTCTGGCGTAGCCGCACTTAGTCACATATCAAATTACTGAAGCGGACCGTGACAGATAAGGCGTCAAAGGCGAATCCGCGGCGTGCGGCCGCTCAGCTCCAACGTTAGCTGTCCGCGACAGGCAACCGATCCCGGCGTAAGATCTGCGCATCGATGAGGGAGACATAACGTGGCCACGTCCCTGAAAGACCTCGAGAAAATGGCTCACGCCCTCGCCGCCGAGGAACGGGCCAAACTGGCTGAATCGCTTCTCGCGTCGCTGCAGGTCGCCCCGCTATCCGATATCGAGGCACTCTGGGATCGGGAGATCGAGGCCCGGGTTGCCGCCTACGATCGCGGCGAAACCCAGACCTATGCCGCCGAGGACGTATTCGCCGAAGCCCGGCGCTTGTCTCGGTGAGATCAGCCCGGTTCGTACCGGCAGCGCGCCGTGAGTTCCTTGCCGAGATCGTCTACTACAACCAGGAGCAACCTGGGCTTGGTGCTCGCTTCACCGCCGCCGTCGAAGAAGCAGCTGCCCGCGCGCTGGCCTTCCCGCATGCCGGGTCTCCGACTGTGGGCAACACCCGGCGGGTGTTGCCCCAGGGCTTTCCCTTTTCCATCGTCTACCGCGATGAGGCCTCCGGCATCGTCATCTTCGCCGTCGCACACCAGTCCCGCCGTCCCGATTTCTGGGCGTCACGGGTTCAAGACCGCTAATCAATCGCTCCACCGGTCGCCTTGCGGCTCTGTCACGCGGCTTGCAGGAGCAACCCGCGCGCCAGCCACTGGCGCCGGTGAGCTCAACCGTTAGGCGTCAGCGTCACCACCTCACATCCTTTCAGGCTCATCAATGAACGCAGATACCGTCCACAGGATGGCTCGCGCCACCCTCTCGGGCACCTTGCCATTCCCTGACATCGTCGGTCGGCTTCTGGCCGAAGGCGTCGAGTACTATCGCATCGACTATGTTGCCCGGCAGATGTGGTTCTACGGCAGTTTTAATTTTTTTTTTTTTTTTTTTTTTACTTCTCGAAGGCGTCGAGTCTATCGCATCGACTATGTTGCCCGGCAGATGTGGTTCTACGCGCGAGGGCGGCATCGTCGTTTCGCCATTGGGCTTTGAGGACCTTCCGGCCGTGGCGGCCGGGTTCAATGCACCAGCCCTGCGAGAGGCCATTTTCGACAGTCAGCGGAACAGTCAGGAGTTCAGGCAGTTTTCCCATCGCGCGGTTCAGGCCGGAGTCCAGGGCTATTATGCGTTCCTGCACGGCAAGCGCGTCATATACTTGGGGCGGCAGGGTGAGCAGCATGTCGAATCGTTTCCGGGCGCGAAGCCACCTGACGCATGACCTTCCCCACGGAGGACACTGTTCGTGTATTCGAAAACTCTTCTCGCCGGCTGGGCCGACATGGACTTCAACTCCCACATGAGGAACACGGCCTTCCTCGACAAGTCTGCCGACGTCCGGGTGATGTACTTCTCGGACCATGGCTTCCCGGCGCAGGAGTTCTCGCGCCTCCGCCTCGGCCCGGTCGTGATGAAGGATGAGGTTGAGTACCGACGGGAGGTCAGCCTGCTGCAGGAGATTACGGTGACCCTGGCCATCGCGGGTCAATCGGAAGACGGCAGCCGTTTCATCCTCCGAAACGAGATTTCCCGGCTGGACGGGACACTCTGCGGCAGGGTTACGAGCTCGGGCGGGTGGCTCGACCTGACCACCCGGAAGCTTGTCTCCCCGCCAGAGGCCTTGCTCCAGGCCATGAAGTCACTCGAGCAGACGAGCGACTTCATGATCCTTCCCTCCAGCCTCCGATAAAGTCGTGGCTGACCCGCTGAGCACCGGGCAGGCTTCGCCGAAGCACCAGCCCTCCGTCCGGATGGCGCTGCTGCTGTACCTGGGCTATCTCGCGATCTTCTTCACGACCTGGACGATCAATGGCGTCGATTACCAGCGGATCGGCGAGAACGCGGAGACGACGAGGCTCTGGTATGCCCTTCCGACCCTGTTCGGCTGCGCCTTACTGGTGGTCGCCCTCAGCGTGCTGGGCTGGTGGCGCCTGGCCCTCTTCGAAAGGTCCAGGTCCGGCCCCCTGTGGCTCTGGATTCTGCCCGTCGTGATCGCCGGCATCATTCTCAATAACTTCCTGGGCCTGCAGGCCGGCAAGCTCTCCACCGAACTGCTCCTGTGGTCGACCCTGGGCGCCCTGGGAGTCGGCTTCGGCGAGGAGATGATCACGAGGGGGAGCATGATCGTCGGCCTGCGCAGCCGCTTCCCGGAGATCTGGGTCTGGCTGGTCAGCACCTTGCTGTTCTCGGCGCTCCACGTCCCCAACGCGCTCTTCGGGCTGCCGGCGTCGGCGATGCCATGGCAGGTGCTGCTCACGTTCATCTTCGGCAGCGGCATGTATGTAGTCCGCCGCGTTTCCGGCACCCTGATCCTGCCCATGGCCCTTCACGGGCTGTGGGACAGTTCGCTGCTCCTGAGTGTCGCCACGGGAGTGGAGCCCTCTTCCGCCCAGTTTGCGGTCTATCCGCTGGCGGTCGTTTGCGCGATCGTGATGCTGCTCAAGGGGCGGAATCCCGATGACGCCACCCGTTACACTCCACACCCGGCTCGTGACCAATAACGCGGGTAAGCACCAATGCGCGCAATCGGCAACTTCCTCTGGTTCATCCTCGGCGGCGTCCTGATGGGTCTCGCGTGGTGGCTTGCCGGCCTGCTGGCGTTCGTGACCATCGTCGGGATCCCCTGGGGCAAGGCGTGCTTCGTGATCGGCCAGTTCACCTTCTTCCCGTTCGGGCGGGAGGCCATCGGCAGAGACGAGTTGAGCCAGAAGGGAGATATCGGCACCAGCGGTCTCGGTGTCATTGGCAACGTCATCTGGTTCATCTTTGCCGGGGTCTGGCTGGCGATCGGGCATGTCATTTCTGCCGCGGCCTGCTTCATCACGATCATCGGCATCCCCTTCGGCATCCAGCATCTCAAGCTGGCCGGCATTGCACTGGCGCCGATCGGCAAGACGATAGTCACCAAGGAAGTCGCTTCAGCCGCGAGACGGGCGAACGCGGAGGCCTCCGTCGCGACCCTGCGGAGCGATACATGACTCCGGAAGGACAGCAGCCATGAAGCGAGCGCCGATCATCCTCCTGACCCTCGTGGCCAGTGCGATGGGACTCCCGGCGGTTGCGCTCGCGCAGGGGCCGGCCTTCGACTGCGGAAAGGCGGAGGGAGAGGTCGAGCAGCTGATCTGCAGCGACGCGTCGCTGGCTGGTCTCGACCGCAAGCTCGACGAGGTCTACCGGGCGGCGACCGCCAGGGCCACCGGTGCGCCCGCGACGACGCTGCGCACAGGGCAGCGCGGCTGGGTCAAGGGGCGCAATGACTGCTGGAAGGCGAATGGCCAGCAGACCTGGATCACGGCGACCTGGACCGTCGACACCGTGAAGGGGTGCGTCGATGCCCAGTACAGGCTCCGCATTTCGGAGCTGCAGTCGGTCTGGCGGCTCATGCCGCCGGAGACGGTGGCGTTTGCCTGCCAGAACAATCCGGCCAACGAGGTGGTCGCGAACTTCTTCGCGACCGACCCGGCCACGATCCGGCTGGAACGCGGGGACCGCACCGTCACGCTGTGGCTCGTGGGCGCCGCGGGCGCGGGCACCTACGAGGGGCAGAACGTCAGCCTCATCCGGCAGGGCAGCGAGGTGAAGCTGAACTGGCTCGACACGGACACCGGCAAGACCGAAGACTTGGCATGCAAGGCGAAATAACTGGCAGCGAGGTCCGCATCGTCGACTACGAGCCCCGCTTTCAGCAAAGTTTCAGGCAGCTGAACGAGGAGTGGATATCCCGCTGGTTCAGGATGGAAGAGGCCGACTACCTGTCCCTGGACCGGCCCCAGGAATACATCCTGGACAAGGGAGGCCACATCCTGATCGCCCTACTTGGGCCGGAACCGGTCGGAACCTGCGCGTTGATCAGGATCGATGGCGAGACCTACGAACTCGCCAAGATGAGCGTGTCTCCCCGCATCAGGGGCCGGGGCATCGGACTTCTCCTGGGCCAGGCAGCGATCCAGAAGGCCAGGAGCCAGGGGGGAAGGCGGCTGGTCCTGGAAAGCAACACGATCCTCGAGCCGGCCATCAGCCTGTATCGCAAACTGGGTTTCCAGGAGATCCAGGGCGCCGCATCCGCTTACGCGCGGTGCAATATCCAGATGGAACTGATCCTGGGCTGAACAGGGCTCAGCGGCGGTTCAACGGGGCAGCATCGACATGCTCCGCGGCCTGGTGATCGTGATCATGGCGCTCTATCGGTTGTCGAGGTGGGTCGCGTCGCTCAAGGTGCGGCGCAGGGACTGTTGGCTCAGCTATGTCTAGCCGCCTCCTCTTCGGCCCCTTGGCCGGCGCCCTCTTCGCGGCCGGGGTCGCCAGCCTCGCGCTGCAGATCCCCGGCTACGATCACGTCCGCCAGACCGTCAGCGAGATCGGTGAGCTGGGCTCGCCAGCCCGGATGCCGTTTGCGCTCCTGCTGTGGGCCGTTGCGCTCTGCATCCTGGTCTTTGCCGCCGCACTTCGCGACCTGTCCCGCGCCGCCGGCCGACCCCCGCTGGCCGCGTACCTGACAGCGTGCATGGCCGTGTCCGCTGCCGGCGTGGGACTGTTCGCCCACCCGCACCCGCTGCACAACGTCTTCGCGATGTCCGAACTGGTGGGCTACCAGGCACCATTGGCCTTTGCGCTCGCCTGGCGGCGGGAGCCCCGGGCAGGGACCCTCGTCCTGCTCTCGGGAGTCCTGTACGTCCTGATCATGGTCGCCATACCGCTCAACCTGACCGCGCTCGACCGGCACGGCTTTGCCTGGTCCGTCGTGGGCCCCGCCTACGGGCTCGCGCAGCGGGCCCTGTTCGCCGCCTGGTTCGGCTGGTGCGCGCTGGCCGGTATATTCCTGGCACGGGAGCATTCCACATGACAATCCGGGATGCCGTGGCCGCGGACTTCGGGGAGATCCTCCGGCTGAACGCGCGGTCGGAGCACGTCCTGAGCCCGCTCACGCGGGAGCGGCTGGAGCTGCTCCACCGCGAGGCTGCGTACCACCGGGTGATGGAGGTGCCGGCCGGCATCGCCGCCTTCCTCCTCGCCTTCCGCGAAGGCTGCGCCTACGACAGCCCGAACTACCGCTGGTTCGCGGAGCACTACCACCGGTTTCTCTACGTCGACAGGATCGTGGTCGCGGACGCGCACCGGGGCCAGGGCCTCGCTATACTGCTCTACGAGGACCTCTTCCGGTTTGCCCGGGCCAGCGGCGCCGCCCGCGTCACCTGCGAGTTCGACATCGAGCCGTCCAACGAAGCCTCGCGCCGGTTCCACGCGGGCTTCGGCTTCACCGGGGTCGGCACGCAGCGCGTGGGGGCTGGGAAGAAGCTGGTGTCACTGCAGGCTGTCGAGCTGCAGCCTCGTTCATTGCATCTCCGGCGCTTCGGCGAGCCGCTGCTGCCGGAACTGATGAGCTGGTTCCCGGACCGGACCAGCTGCCAGACCTGGGGTGGGCCCGGCTTCCGTCACCCGTTCACCGCGGCGACGTTCCCGGAGGACGCGCGGCTGGACAGCCTCCCGTCCTGGGTGCTCGTCACACCCGACGGCGCGCTGGCCGCGTTTGGCCAGTACTACCGGCGGCTCGGGCGCTGCCACCTCGCCCGGCTCGCCGTGGCCCCTGCACTCCGCGGGCGTGGGATCGGCGGCACGCTGGTGCGCGAGCTCTGCCGCCTCGGCGCCGCGGAACTGGGCGTGGACACATACTCACTCTTCGTGCTCCCGGGCAACGAGCGGGCGGAGCGGCTGTACCGCCGGCTGGGGTTTTTGCCAATGCCGTATCCGGAGCCGGCGACCGAGTTCGACGGCTGCACCTACATGGTGGCGCCGGCCGGCGGTGGTAGTATTTCTGCTTCACCTCACGACCACTGAAAGCACGCCATGTCGCATTCCACTGCGAGACTCCTCGCCGGCACCCTCTCCGTCGCCCTTTCGTTCGGCCTGCTGGCTGGCTGCGGCAAGAAGGCCGACCCCGTCTCCACCGCGGCGCAGGCGGACCAACAGGCAGGCGTCGCGGCACCCGGCATCGCCGAGACGAAGGCCATCGCGGAGGAGGCCTTCATCTACGGCCTGCCCATCGTCATGAACTACGCGGTGATGAACGAGTTTGTCATCGACAAAAGCTCGCCCCAGTACAAGGGCCCCTTCAACACCATCGCCAACGAATCCCGCGTGTTCACCTGGGAGGACACCGCGGTCGTCACTCCGAACAGCGACACCCCCTACTCGATGCTCTGGCTGGATCTCCGCGCGGAACCCGTGGTGATCTCCGTTCCGGCCGTGCCGAAGGAGCGCTACTACTCGGTGCAGCTCATCGACGGCAACACCTACAACTACGGCTACATCGGCAGCCGGGCCACGGGCAACGAGGCGGGCGACTACCTGGTCGTCGGTCCCGGCTGGTCCGGCGAGACGCCCCCGGGCATCCGGCAGGTCTTCACCTCGACGACGCCCTTCGGGCTCACGATCTTCCGCACCCAGCTCTTCGACGCGGCGGACATGCCCAACGTCGTGAAGGTGCAGCAGGGTTACCAGGTCCGCCCGCTGTCCGCATTCCTGAACCAGCCTGCCCCGCCGGCGGCGCCCGCCGTCGATTTCCTTCCGGCCACAACCGCCGGCATCAAGGACAACTTCTTCCAGTACCTGGATGCCGCCCTCGAGTTCGTCCCGGTGACGCCGGAAGACGAGGCGCTGCGCGCCCGGCTGGCCACCATCGGCATCGGGCCCGGCAAGACCTTCGAGTTCAAGGACCTCTCGGCCGGGCACAAGGCCGAGGTACTGCTGGCCATGAAGCAAGGCGACAGCAAGGTCGACGCCTTCCTGGCCGGCGGCATGAAGGACGTCAACGGCTGGAAGGTGGGCTCGCTCTTCGGCGACCGCAACTTCTACAAGGGCGACTGGCTGCTGCGGGCCGCCGCCGCCAAGGGCGGCATCTTCGGCAACAATGCCGATGAAGCCGTGTACCCGATGACCCGCGTGGACTCGGCGGGCGAAAACCTGGACGGCAGCCAGCACAACTACACGCTCACCTTCCCCGCCGGCCAGCTGCCGCCGGTGAACGCGTTCTGGTCCGTCACGATGTATGACGGCAATACCCAGTTGCTGATCAGGAACCCGATCGGGCGCTACCTGATCAACTCCCCGATGCTGCCGGCGATGGCGAAGAATGCCGACGGCTCCCTCACGCTGCACATCCGGAAGGATTCGCCGGGCAAGGGGCTGGAGGCGAACTGGCTGCCGGCGCCGGACGGGCCGGTCTACCTCGTCATGCGCCTGTACTGGCCGAAGACGGAGGCGCCGTCGGTCCTCCCCGCGGGTTCCGGCACCTGGTCGCCGCCCGCGGTTACCCGGGCCGAATAGCGGCCTTACGGCAGCGCCACGCCGGATGAGTCGCATGCAACGCCGCAACATCCTGCGCGCCGCCGGCCTCGCACTCCTGGCGCCGCTGCCAGCACCCGCGAGTGCAACGGCGGCCTTCGCGCCACCCCCGCCACTCGCCCCGATCCGCGCCAGCGCGGACCGCATCATCGCCGTCAACGTCTGCTCCCGGCCGTTCCGCGCCCGGGGGCCCCGCATCGAGGCTGAGCGCGTCGGCCGCAGGACCGTCGTCCACAACTACGGCCATGGCGGCGCCGGGTGGTCCCTGTCCTGGGGATCGGCGGCCCGCGCGCTGGAACTCCTGCAGGCCACGGGCGAACGGGACATCGCCGTCATCGGTTGCGGGGCCATCGGCCTCACCACGGCGCTCACGGCGCAGCGGGCGGGCCTGCGGGTGCGCATCTACGCCCGGGAGCGGCCGCCGGACGTGAGCTCCTCGTACGCCACGGGCGTGTGGACGCCGGATTCACGGGTCTGCAGTGCCGCCGACTCAACACCGGAGTTCGAGCGCCAGTGGGAAGCCATGGCGCGCACATCGTTCCGCACCTGGCAGACGCTGCTCGGCCTGCCCGGCGCGCCCGTCGAGTGGCACGAGGGCTACGCGCTCTCCGACGTGCCCTTCGGCCCCGGCGCCGGCAGGAAGGCGGAGGACGAGCCCGAGTACGCGGCGCTGGAGTCGCGGCTGCTGGGGGACCTCCGGCCGGTGTCCCGGCCTCTCGCGGCTGGCGAGCACCCCTTCGCGGCGCCGTTCGCGGCCCGCTACGCCATGCTCGGCTTCAACATCGGCGCCCTCTCCCGCCTGCTCACGGACGACTTCCTGAAGAACGGGGGCGAGATCGGGACGCGCGTCTTCGAGAGCCCGCGGGAGTTCGCGGACCTGAGCGAGAAGGTCATCGTCAACGCCACCGGCTATGGAGCCCGCCAGTTGCTGGGCGACGATTCCATCACCCCCGTGCGCGGCCAGACCACCCGGCTGATTCCCCAGCCCGAGGTGACCTACGGCCTGTATCACCTGCAGAGGAACGTCTTCGTGGCGCCACGCCGGGACGGCATCCTCGTGCAGTCCCAGGAGCCCGGCGACTTCGGCAATGCCGACACCACGCCGGATCGCGCGGCCAGCGCGGCGGCCGTCCGGCGCCTCGCGGCGCTGATGCCCCAGGCCTGAAACGCGTGCTCGTCGAACGGTTCGAGATCGAGGAACGCTTCTGCGGCCCGCCACGCTCGGGCAACGGCGGCTACGTGTGCGGCCGGGTCGCGGCCCGGCTGCCCGGGCCCGTGGCAGTCCGGCTCAAGGCGCCGCCGCCGCTGCGGACGGCCTTGCGCCTGGAGTCCGGCGCGACCGACGCGCGGCTCTACGACGGCACCACGCTCATCGCGGAGGCCCGGTGCGCGACCCTCGACCTCCCGGCGCCGCCGGCGCCGTCGCGGGCAGCCGCCGAACAGGCCAGCCGGTCCTACGTGGGCTTCCACGGCCACGCGTTTCCCGGCTGCTTCGTCTGCGGCCCGGACCGCAAGCCGCTGGACGGGCTGCGCATCTTCCCGGGCAGTGCGGGCGCCGGCGGCCTGCTGGCGGCCCCGTGGACGCCGGACGCGTCCCTGGCCGACGCCGACGGCCGGGTGCGGCCCGAGTTCCTCTGGTCGGCGCTCGACTGCCCGGGCGGATTCGCCGTGCTGCCGCCCGTGGGCGACGTGGCGGTGGTGCTCGGCGAACTCTGCGCCGCCATCGACGGCGAGGTGGCTGCCGGCGAGCCCTGCGTGGTCACGGCATGGCCGCTCGGCGTCGAAGGCCGCAAGCATCTCGCCGGCTCCGCCGTGTACGGCGAGGATGGACGCCGGGTCGCCGGGGCACGGGCCGTGTGGATTGCAGTACCCTTGGCCAGATGGACCTGAGGGCCACGACCACGGTACCGGACCGCTACGAAGAAGGCCGCCCGATGCTCCTGGCCGGCCTGCGTCGCCACCATCCCTACGCCGGGCAGGCCGCTGGCATCAGCGCCCAGTGGCAGCAGTTTCGCGCGCTGGGGCCGCTGCCGGGCCAGCGACCGGGCGCAACCTACGGCGTCATGTGCGGTGCCGATGCCAGCGGCTTTGAATACATGAGCGGCGTCGAGGTGGATTCGTTCGCAGCACTGCCCGCGGAGATCGGCCGCGTCCGCGTGCTGCCGCAGTATTACGCCGTGTTCCTGCACGCGGGTCCCGTGACGGAGATCCGGGAGACCTGGCGGCGCATCCTGCACGAATGGCTGCCACAGTGCGGTCACGAATCCGCGCACAAGCCCGACTTCGAGGTCTACGGCACGCGGTTCGATCCCGGCACCGGGCTCGGCGGGCTGGAGATCTGGATATCAATAGCACGATGAGCCAGGGAGCGACGCCGTGAGCACTGCGATGGAAAAGCTGCGCGAGGAAATCCGCGAACTGATTCCGCCCACCCTCTACTTCTTCGTCTCGCTCCACCTCATTGCGTTCGTCCGGGTGCTGATGCTGAAGGGCAGCGGCCTCGCGCTGGCGACGTCCGCCTCGGTGACCCTGGCAGCGCTCATTCTCGCCAAGGCCGTGGTGCTTGCCGACCTGCTGCCCTTCATCAATCGCTATCCGGCCAGGCCGCTGGTCTGGAACATCGCCTGGAAGACGGCGGTCTATCTCCTCGCCGCCACGGTGCTGCACTACCTGGAGCGGCTCGTCGAGTTCTGGCGGGCGGCCGGCGGCTTCGTCGCGGGGAACGAGAAGATGCTGGCGGAACAGGTGTGGCCCCACTTCTGGGCGGAAGAGATCTTCATCGGCCTGGTCATTCTCATCTACTGCACGATGGCCGAGCTCGTGCGGGTGCTGGGCGCGGACCGGATGCGGGAGATATTCCTCGGCCAGGCCGGGGAACGGCCCGGGGGCTAGCGCGGAAGTGGCGACCCGCTTTACGTTACACTTTAAAATAAAACGTCGCTAAGATAGGATCTCCATCCACAGGAGGTCCCCATGTTTGGCTCCAGTTTCCTCGGCGCCCGCGGCGATGCCCTGATCGACATCGGCATCCTGTCCATCGTGGCCGTCGTGCCGATCCTTCTCTGGTCCTGGAGCCTGGCCCGGAAGAAGCAGTGGACCCTGCACAAGCGTGTCCAGCTCGCCACCGCGGCCGTGCTCGGCGTCGTCGTCCTGCTCTTCGAGATCGACCTGAACCAGATGGGCGGGATCTTCGCGGTCACGGCGGAGAGCGCCTACGCCGGCACGGCGACACTCAATTTCTGGATCTGGATCCACACCGCCTTCGCCATCAGCTCCACCATCGTGTGGGTGCTGCTGGTCGCCGCGAGCCTGATCAGGTTCCCCAGCCCGCCGGAACCGAAGTACTTCTCCACGCACCGCTACTTCGGCCGGCTCGCGATGATCCTGATGCTCGGGTCGGGAGCCACGGCCATCCCGATGTACATCTACGGCTTCGTGTTCTAGGAGACCCCGCCATGTCCGTCCAACCCGCCAAGACCCCCGCCCTCGCGCCTGCAAAGTACGGCGCGGATCCCGCCAGGCCCACCGCGCAGCTGGTGGACACCCAGCCCGCCCACGATTTCAACCGCCTGGTGATGCGCAGCTACAGTTACGTGCTGGAGAACACCATCCAGCCCTTTGCCCCGGGCGACATCGTGCTCGGCTGCACCTACCTCAATGACCCGACCGACGACCACGCCGGCCTCGGCCGCATCCTGCAGTACGACGCTGACTTCAAGCCCAAGGGCGTCCTGTGGACCGAGGGGCACCGGCACCTGGTCATGGGCCTCACTTTCGATCCGCAGGGCACGCTCTGGGGCTTCGATATCCACACCCAGAAAGTGATCCGGGTGGACCGCTACGGCCGGCAGATGCCGGACCACACCTTCGCCCACCGGGCCTTCGGCACCGCCGCCTTCGGCAGGGACGGCAGCATCTACCTCGGCGAGACCCTGAAGGGCACGAAGCCCTACTGGGGCTCCATGATGAAATACGTGCCCGGCACCGACCGTATCGGCGACGGCCACGTCTACCGGTTCGACAGGGACCTGAAGCTGGTCGACGACTACCCCACCGAGACCGCCGTCGAGCTGTCCGGCTTCAAGGGCGTGACGCACCTGTCTCTGCACCCGTCGGCCCAGTACATCGCCTACACCACGGAAACGGGCAAGCGCCTGATGCGTTACGACGTCCTGAAACGCCGTCAGATGCCAGACCTGGCTGTGGTGGACGGCGGCAACCTCTACGACCGCAACTGGTTCATCGCGCTGGCCTATTGCCAGGACGGGCGGCTGCTGGTCACCCGGGGCGGCACCGTGGAGTGCTACGACGAGAGCGGCAAGGTGCTCCGCACCTACAGCCTGGAGAAGTTCGGCTACGGCTTCGCACAGGTCGCGGTGTGCCACGACCAGCGCCACGCCATCGCCGCCAACATCTTCACCGGCGTCGCCTGCAAGTTCAGCCTGGAGTCCGGCGAGGTCCTGTCCCACGTGCAGACCGACCACGGTGGCCAGCGCCGGAGCCTGGCGGGCATCGCGGAGTTCCCCGACATCTAGCGGTCCAGGTGAGCCACCGGCCATGCTGATCAATTTCTGGTACGCGGCGGAACTGTCGGGCAACCTCCGGGAGAAGCCCGTCCGGGTGCGCATGCTCGGGCAGAACTTCGTGCTGTACCGGGACGGCCACGGCCTCGCCCGGTGCCTCAGCAACGTCTGCATCCACCGCTGCGCGTCCCTGTCGGACGGCTGGGTGAGCGGCGACCGCGTGGTCTGCCCGTACCACGGGTGGGAATTCGCCGGCAACGGACAGTGCCAGCGCATCCCCTCGCTCGGTCCCGGCCAGGCGACGGTACCCGCCCGCGTGCGGGTGGATTCCTACCCGGTGCTGGAACGCTACGGCATCGTCTTCGCATTTCTCGGCGACCTGCCCGAGGCCGAGCGGCCGCCGCTCCTGACCGTGCCCGAGTGGGACCAGCCGGGTTGGCGCTGCAACACGTCGGAGTTCTCGCTCAAGGCCAACTACCGGCGCGTGGTGGAGAACGCCCTCGACCCGGCCCATGCGGAGTTCGTCCACATCGTCGGCCGGCGAGGCGCCGACCCCAACTACTCGGTCCCCGCCTACGACGTGCAGGAATCCGACTGGGGCGCCGGCATGGAGGTGCGCTTCCGCAGCCAGGCGGGCGGGTTCTGGAAGCACTTCCGGGACCAGAGCCGGGAGACGGTCGCCGGCACGACGTTCCACGGCCCCTCCCAGTTCGTCACGCGCATCCACATCGACAAGCGGATGTCCGTCTACCAGTACGCCTTCGACACGCCGGTGGACCTCTTCACCACCCGCTCCTTCCTGGTGAGCGCCCGCAACTTCCTCACGGCGCCACTGTTCGACTTCGTCTCCGAGCGGCAGAACCGGGTGATCGTCGAGGAAGACCGGCGGGTCATCGAGAACCTGGAGCCCGCCGTGCCCTTCGAGAACTCCACCGCGGATTTCTCCGTGAAGGCCGACGCCATCCAGCTCTGCTACCGGCGCAAGCTGAAGGCGTGGGAGTCCCGGGGCTGGCGCATCGACACGGGACGCCTCGCGGCCGAGCCCCCCGGCACCGGCCTGCACGTGATCCCCAGCCCGGGCCGCCGGGAATTGCGGGGCTGGCAGTTCCCGACGGTGCCGCTACTGGACCCGCCGGAATCACCCGAATTAATGGAGGTGGTGCACCCGGCCGGAGTTGCGACAATATGACGCATCGCAGCCGTTGCTGGCAGGCTACTGGAAGCACAGAGTGGCGCCCACCGGATGTCTCGTCGCTCCCTTCACAATGGATTAGCCGACGAACTGCAGGCGAAGTATCTTAGCCCGCGTGGGGGGCAGGTAAATGTACAGAAATCTTGCACGGACGAGTGCACTCTTTCTACTCGGGATTGCGGTTCTTGCCGGGTGTGACGCCGGACCACCGCCCGCCGCGCAGGACGACGTCCAGATCGGCGTACTCCTGGTCGCCAATGGCTCCAAGTCCTCCACCTGGGTGCAGATGATCGAGACCCTTGCGCGGGACGTGCGGGATCCGGTCCTGGCGCAGCCCGGCGTCAAGGCCATGCGCCTTGCCTTCATCGACGAGCCCGGCCCCAGCATCGCCAGCGAGATGAAGGCCTTCGATGCCGAGGGCATCGATGAGGTCATCGTGGTGCCCCTGCTCATCGCGCAGGAGTCCACCCGGCTGAATACCCACCTGCAGTTCCTTACGGGGATGAAATCCGAGTCGAAGGTCATCAAGCAGCTGCAGAACGAAGGGCACGAGATCTACTACCCGCGGGCACGTGTCAGCATGACGCCTGCCCTGAACCAGTCCGAGGTGCTAAAGAAGAATGTCCTGCGCCGGGTGGAGGCCCTGCGCGGCGAGGACAGCGGCGAGGACATGGGCGTGCTGCTGGTCGGCTACGGCGACCAGGTATTCGGACAGCAGATGGAAGAGATGATGGAGGGCCTCGGCCGGTACCTCAAGATCAAGACCGAGATGGACACGGTGGCCTACGCCTTCTGCGGCAACCTCACGGACTATTCAGGGGAACCGGTGGTCGAAGCCATCAATGAGCTGCTGGAACTGGAGCGGGAAGTCCTCGTGGTGCCCGTCCTGCTGGGGGTTGACGAGATGCTGCAGCTGAATACGATCCAGGCCGCCATCAATGCAATACCGACCTCGTCCAAGGTCCGGTACAAGCAGGACGCCGTGCTGCCCGATCCCCAGGTCAACGCGTGGACCCTCGAGAAGGTGCAGGAGGCCGTGCAGCGCATCCAGGACGCGGGCGGCGAGACCGTGCCGGCACCCAGCCGGAGCTGCGAGCCGGACTGCTGATGGCCAGGGCCGCTGCCAGCTGGCGCCTCCCGTGGCAGAAACTCGGCCTGACGGCGCTGGCGGCGGGCTGCTATGCGTTCTTCTGGATCAACGGCCCGCTCCAGGAGCGGCAGCCGGTCTTCGAATTCGAGGAGCACATGACCGGCTTCGCCGAGCCCGTGCGCTTCGGCGAGGAGACCCGGACCGCCCGCTCGGGACTCACGGCGGCCCGCGAGGAACACCCCTACTTCCACATCATGACGGCGAAGAAGCAGCCGCCGAGGCTCTCGGCCGTCATCGGCGATGCCCGGACGAACCCCGGGCTCAGCGAGGACGTGGCGGCCCTGGTCCTGAGCGGAGCCAAGGCCGCGGCCGGGAATCCGGACGGCGTCACGCTGAAGACGGCGCTCGACATGTACTACGCGGAGGAGCGGGACCCGGGTGGCCAGCTGGTGCAGCTGTACCTGGAGAACACCGGCCTGAACAAGAACGTGAAGGGCTATGCCGGGCCCATCGACATCGGCATGACCGTAGGCATGGACGGCAGGATCCGGAACGTCAGGCACCTGCGCTCACTGGAGACGACGAGTTACCTGCGGGACATCGAGCAGGCCGGCTTCTATACCCAGTTCGAGGGCATGCCACTCGATGGCAGGTCCTATGAGGTCGACTTCGTCAGCGGCGCTTCGCTCACCAGCGAGGGCATCGCCCGTTCCGTCACGAAGCTCGTGAGCGTCGCCCGGGAATCACCCCTCGAAGTCTACGTGGACACCCAGGCGACGGGCTTCGATGTCAAGGCCGTCCTGCCGGACACCTGGATCCTGAGTGCGGCGCTCATCGGGACGCTGTTCCTCCTGGTCCGCTTCAGGAAGGTGCGCCAGTCGAAGGCCCTGAGCCTGGGCATCTCGATCCTGAGTGTCCTGTACCTGGGCTTCTACCTGAACAATTCCTTCACCTACGTGACCTTCCTCCAGCCGTTCCTGGGCACCGGCTGGTCCTGGCTGCTCGGCGCGTATGCCACGATGGTGCTGGCCAGCGCCATCTGGGACGGCAATTCCTACTGTCGCTACGTGTGCCCCTACGGCAACGTTCAGCGTCTGCTCGTGCGGTTCGTGCCGTTCCGGGGGAAGCTCCCGGTGTCGAATCGCGTGCTCGACGCCATCCGCTGGCTGATTGCGCTGGCGCTGTGCATCGGCATCGTGTCAGGGCTGCGGGACTGGGCCAGTTTCGAGCTGTTCCCTGACCTGTTCGGTGTCGAGATCCTGGACTCACCCTGGTTCTGGCTGTCCCTGGCCGTCGTCCTGACGTCCACCTACTTCCCGATGCTCTGGTGCCGAACGCTGTGCCCGACCGGGACGGTACTCGACGGCATCGCGCTGCTATCCCGCCCAAGGCGGAGGTCTACCTTCAGCAGCACTCCGGCCCTGGCCGGCATCCCCATCACCACCGAACCCGCCCGCGGCTGACCGCGCGCCCAGTCAAAGCCCCAAGGAGATTCCCATGTTCAAGTCACTGGTTCCCGTCCTCAGTGCCTCGGCGGCGGCGCTGATCCTCACCGCCTGCGGGCAAAAGGCGGAGCAGCCGTCCGCGCCGGCGGCAGCCAATGCCCCGCCCAAGATCGGCATCCTCCTGGTCAACCACGGGTCACGTCAGAAGCCCTGGCGGGACATGCTGCTGGACCTGGAAGACAAGGTCGACGACCAGCTGCTGGCGCTGCCCAACGTGAAGGCAGTCCGTACCGCCTTTAACGAGTACACCGAACCGTCGATCGCCGCCCAGATGAAGGCTTTCGATGACGAGGGTTTCGACGAGGTCATCGTCTTGCCGCTCTTCCTGACCGTGGGCGGCCACACCAATTCCGACATCCCCAACCTCGTCGGCCTCAAGAACGACCCGAAGGCACTCGAGGCGCTGCCCAAGGAGGGTGTCCCGGTCTACAGGCCGAGAGCCCGGGTGACCCTGCTCGAGACGATCGACTCCACCGAGTTCCTGAAGGACAACATCCTCCGGCGGACGAAAGCGTTGCTGAAGGATGGCGACGGCTCCCGGTATGGCGTCACTCTGGCCGCCTATGGTGACGACAAGTTCAACCAGCAGTGGGAAGCGCTGATGGGCGAACTCGGCAAGCACCTTCAGGCGAACGTCGGCATCGACACGATCAACTACGCCTGGAGCGGGCACCTGGTCAACTACTCCATCGACCCGACGCGAAAGGCGGTCAACCAGATCCTGGAGAAGAAGGACAAGGACATCGTCATCTCCGTCTACGTGGCCTACGACCACATGTTCCAGAAGGACGTCATTGGCGAGGGCGTGCGCGCCTCCGATCGCCCTCAGGACGTGCTGTACAACGAACCGGAGGCGATCCTGCCTGATGAGAACCTGAACAACTGGGTCGTGGACACGATCAAGGAGACCCTGACCACAGGCCGCCTGGCGGCGCTCAATGCCGGGGCCTGAGAGCCCCGGCATGATGGCTTCCTGATCGCCGGCGAGGTGTGCCCGGCCCCCGGGTGTGGCTAGACTAGGCGCAGGCCCTGGATGGAGTGCCTGCCCATGTCCGCCGTCCGAAGACTGACGACCGGCCTGCTCGCCGGTGCACTTCCAGCCGTCGCCTTGCTGGCCGGAGGCGCATCCGCCGCCACCTACAGGCTCGATCCGGACCACACCTTCCCGAGCCTGGAGTTCTCGCACATGGACATTTCCGTGTGGCGCGGCAAGTTCAATCGCACGAGCGGCACCTTCGAGTACGACGCGGCGGCGCGCAAGGGCGCCGTCAAGGTCAGCGTCGGGACCGACAGCATCGACTTCGGCCTCGACTCCATGCACGCGTATGCCATCAAGCCGGACTGGCTCGACGTGGCAAGACACCCGACGATGACCTACGCCGGCACGCTGGAGTTCGACGGCGACAGGCCGGTGGCGGTGAACGGCCAGCTGACCCTCCGCGGGGTCACGCGGCCATTGAGGCTCGCGGTCAATTCGTTCAGCTGCATCGACCACCCCTTCTACAAGAAGGAGGTGTGCGGCGCCGACGCCTCCGGCGTGCTGAACCGGGCGGACTTTGGCATGACCCAGTTCGCCGAGGGCGAGGCCGGGAAGGTCCGGCTGCTGATCCAGGTGGAAGCGATCCGGGAGGACTGAGCATGTTGCGCAAGGTCACGGGCGTGCTGCTGCTGGCCACGGCACTCGTGCTCGGCTGGGCGGCGACCCAGCCGGACAGCTTCCGCATCGAGCGGGCCATCACGATAGACGCGCCGCCGGGGAGGATCTTCCCCCTGATCAACGACTTCCGGGCATGGGCCCTCTGGTCGCCCTGGGAGAAGAAGGACCCCGGCATGCAGCGCACCCACGGCGGCGCCGACACGGGCGTCGGCGCCGTGTACGAGTGGGCCGGCAACGGCGAGGTGGGCTCGGGCCGGATGGAGATCATCCAGTCGGTGCCGGACTCCCGGGTCGCGATCGACCTGCACTTCCGGACGCCCTTCGAGGCCCGCAACACGACGGAATTCATGCTCGAGCCGCGGGACGGCGGCACGGTGGTCACGTGGGCCATGTTCGGGCCATCGCCATTCATCTCCAAGCTCATCGGGCTCTTCATCGATATGGACGCGATGGCGGGCGGTGATTTCTCGGCCGGCCTGGCCGCCCTGAAGCAGCAGGCGGAGGGGGACGGTGGCGCGGCCAGCGAGCTACCCAATCCGTGATTGTCCGCCGCGCCGGCCCGGAGCACGCGGCCGACATCGCCGGCCTGCTGGCCGTGCAGCTGGCGGAGCACCACATCGTGATTTCCGCCACCGAGCTGCGGAGCGCCGTTGATGGCGTCATCGATGTGCCCAGGCGCGGCTTCTTCCTGGTCGCGCTCCGGGACGGTGCCTGCATCGGCGTGGCTTACGTGTCCTTCATCTGGGCCCTGGAGCATGGCGGGCACGCCGGCTGGCTCGAGGAACTCTACGTGGTGCCGGAACACCGGGAGGGCGGCGTGGGCACGCAACTGCTTGAGGCGGCCATCGCCGCGGCGACGGCCGCCGGCTGCGCCGCGCTGGACCTGGAGATCGACAGCGCCCATGAGCGGGTCCGGTCCCTGTACCAGCGGCATGGCTTCCTGGACCTGCCCCGCAGCCGGGTCGTGAAGAAGCTGGGGCCCGGCTGACGGCAAAGCGTGAACCGGAGCGGGTCCCGACTGTGATGGCGTCGGGGTTTTGACCCCAGGTTCCGTTGACAATCCGGGGGTTACGGCCTAGCTTTGATCCTTGGACTAACCAGCGAGGACTGCCCATGAACAGCCTGATTCCCCGTAAGCCGTTGGCCGCCCTGGTGGCGACGGCCCTGCTCGCGGCCTCGCCCATCGCCCAGGCCTCCAACGTGCGCTACGGCGACCCGACCTATGGCGCCATGTTCGTGGATGGCTTCGTCGCACGGCCCCTGGGTCTCGGTGCCACGGTGGTCGGCACCGCCATCTGGATCGTGACCCTTCCCTTCAGCGCCATCGGCGGCAACGTGAGCGAGGCCACCGACCGGCTGATCGTCGACCCGGCGCGCTTCACCTTCGTCCGCCCGCTCGGCGAGCTGTAGGAGCGGCTTCAGCCGCGACCGGAAAAATGGGGTCAGACTGCTATTTTGAAATAGCAGTCTGACCCCATTTTTCCGGTCGCGACTGAAACCGCTTCTACGGCGTCGTGCTGCGGATGGCTTCCAGGAAGCGGTCGCCGAAGGCGGCCAGCTTCCGCTCCCCGATGCCCGACAGGGCGCCCAGCTCGTCCAGCGTCTGCGGACGGCGCCGGACCATCTCCGCGAGCGTGGCGTCGTGGAAGATCACGTAGGGCGGCACGTTCTGCGCGTTCGCCAGGTCCATCCGCAGCGTGCGAAGCGCCGTCCACAATTCCTGATCCCCCGCTGAACTGAAATCGGCCGCCGCAATTCGCGCCGCCGGCGACCGGGCGGTGCGGCTGCGCCTGACCGCCGGCGCCGCCGCTTCCCGGCGGAGCCACAGGGATTCCTCCCCGCGCAGCACCGCCCGGCAGGCGTCCGTCAGGTGCAGCCCGCCGTGCCCGTCCACGTCGACGGCCAGCAGGCCCCGGGCGATCAGCTGGCGGAAGACGCCCCGCCAGGACTTCGAGTCGAGTTCCGTGCCGATGCCGAACGTGGTGATGCGGTCGTGGCCGAAGCGCCGGATGCGCTCGTCGTCCTTCCCGAGCAGCACGTCGATCAGGTACATCACGCCGAAGCGCTGGCCCGTGCGGTGCACGCAGGACAGCGCCTTCTGCGCGACCACCGACGCATCCCAGGTCTCCGGCGGATTCAGGCAGGTGTCGCAGTTGCCGCAGGGTTGCGGCAAGGTCTCGCCGAAGTAGGCCAGCAGCGCCTGGCGGCGGCAGCCGGTGAGCTCGCAGAGGCCGAGCATGGCGTCGAGCTTGTGGCGCTCGACCCGCTTGTGGGCCTCGGCGGCGCCGGACTCGGCGAGCATCTGCCGGAGCATGATCACATCCTGCAGGCCGTAGCTCATCCACGCATCCGCGGGCAGGCCGTCGCGGCCCGCGCGGCCGGTCTCCTGGTAGTAGGCCTCCACGCTCTTCGGCAGGGAGAGGTGGGCAACGAAGCGCACGTTGGGCTTGTCGATGCCCATGCCGAAGGCGATGGTGGCCACCATCACCAGTCCCTCCTCGCCGATGAAGCGCGACTGGTGGTGTGCCCGCACCTCGGCCGAAAGACCCGCGTGGTACGGCAGCGCCGGCACGCCCTTCTCCGTGAGCCACTCCGCCAGGTCCTCCGTCTTCTGCCGGGACAGGCAGTAGACGATGCCGGCCTCGCCGGGGTGCTCGTCCCGGATGAAGCGCAGCAACTGCTCCCGGGCGTTGCCCTGCCCCTCGTGGATGCGGTAGCGGATGTTGGGCCGGTCGAAGCTGCTGATGAAGAGCCGCGCGTCCGTGAGCGCGAGCTTCTCCACGATCTCCGCGCGCGTCCGCTCGTCCGCCGTCGCCGTGAGGGCAATGCGGGGAACGCCGGGAAAGCGCTCCGCCAGCAGGCTGAGCTGCAGGTACTCGGGCCGGAAGTCGTGGCCCCACTGGGACACGCAGTGGGCCTCGTCGATGGCGAACAGTGCGAGCGGCGGCCCGTCGAGCATGTCGAGGGTCCGGTCGAGCAGCAGGCGCTCCGGGGCCAGGTACAGCAGGTCGAGCTCGCCGGCGCGGAACTGGGCCTCCACGCGCCGGGACTCATCCGCGCGCTGGGAGGAATTCAGGAAGGCGGCGCGGACGCCCGCCTGGTGGAGCGCCGCCACCTGGTCCTGCATCAGCGCGATGAGCGGCGACACGACGATGCCGGTGCCATAGCGCACGAGGGCCGGTATCTGGTAGCAGAGCGACTTGCCGCCACCCGTGGGCATCAGCACCAGCGAGTCGCCACCGGCGATCAGGTGGGCGACGACCTCGTCCTGGGGCGGGCGGAAGCGGTCGTAGCCGAAGACCGAGCGGAGGATGTGGATGGCCTGGTCTGGCATGCGCGGCGGGCTCGGCTCCGGGCTGGGCTGGGGGCCGCGCAGTTTACCCTTCCCGGGTACCGGTGTTCTGCCCGAATTTCCCGCCAGTCCTCAGCGCAATTCCACGTCGGGCACCGGGCCGAAGTACATCTCGAAGCCGAGCCCGACGCCGGGGTTGATCTCGCGCTCCTCCTCCAGGTACTCCCGGGGCCAGGTGACGCTGGCTGAAAGCTCGAGGAACAGCCACTTCCGGTACAGGTCGCGCCGGTAGCGGGTCTCGAACCCGTAGTTCTGGACCGGCACGTCGGCGCCGGTCTCGCCCCGCAGCAGGGCCGTGTAGCGGATGGCGCGCCGCCGGCTCAGGCTCTGGTAGAGGGAGACGTCGCTTCCCCACTCCAGGGCCTCGGTGTCCTGGGCGACCGTCCCGATGTTGTTCCAGCGGAACATGAGCCGGTCGGTGGCCAGGTGGTCCAGCGAGACCTGCGTGGTGGCGCCCCACCCCCGGCTGTCGCGCCAGAACGGCGTCTCCCGGAACCGCAGCATCGTGTCCCCGCGGAAGACGAAGTTGTGCCGGTAAGTCACCTTGGCATAGGGATCCAGCCCCGAGTTGAGGCGCACGCCCACGCCGAAGTCGAAGCCGCTCTCGAGTCCGGCCTGCTTCGAGTAGCCGAGGCCCAGCAGCCAGGCGTCGTCCTCCACCGCCCGGAAGCTGGAGGGCGTCGGGCCCTGTCCGGTCGTGGGGCGTTCCTCGAGCAGGGTCTGTTCGTCGCCCCGGCCCAGGGTGAGCCGGAGGCGACTCTTCAGGTTCGGGAAAGAGTAGCGCGCGCGCAGGCGGACCTTGGTGTCGAAGTCGTCCCGGCGGTCGTAGTACTGGGTGACGCCGAGGCGCCCGAAGGTCTCGTCCGAGTCCTGGTCGTAGCGGGGGTTGCCGAACAGCCCGTCAAACCAGAGTGCGGTCCCGCACACACCGCTGTAGACGCCGCGCTGGACCTTGTCGATCCACGCGTTCTCGTCTGCACCGGATTCATCACAGTGGATGACCTCGGCCTCAGGCACGGGCACGTCGGACGCCAGCGACGGACCGACTTCGGCGCGCGGGGCGTCTGCCACCGGGGCCGCCTCCGACATGCCCGCCGGCAGATCCTGGATGGCGCCCGGCAGCGACTCCGGATCGGCACGCGCCAGCCCTCCGGACAGGGCCCAGAGGACCAGGAGCCAGGCGCTGCGAGTCAGCACGGCAGTCATCGGAACACTGTGCCTCCTCCGCGGCGTCATTGCTGCGGGCAGCGGCGCACTTCCACCAGCATCCGGGAGACCCGCGATGCGAGGCGCGTCACACTTCACATTGTGCCGCTGATCGGAGCGTTATTCAGTCTGGCGCGGCAAGCGCGGCGATCTCGGCAAGGTAGGCGGCCTCCTCCGCCCGGCACCAGGGCTCGCTCCAGCCCAGGTGCGAGGCGGCGATCCGGAGCGCCGCGGGCAGTGCCGCCCGGCCGAGGTCCGGACCGAGGCCCGCCATGCAGCGGCGCAACAGGATGTCACCCAGGCCGACCGCAAACTCCTCGCGAACGGCAAAGACCACCTCCGCGCCGATGGCCCCGCTGCCGGGCACCAGCGGCCGGGCAAGTTCGGGCGACGCGGCGGCCAGCGCTGCCACCAGCAGAGCGCGGCTGCCGTACACCGCGTGCAGGTGCTCGTGGCTGCCGGCCGGCACCGCGGCAAAGGCGGCGAGTTCCCGCAGCACCTCGTCCCGCCCGGCCTCCCCGCCGGGCAGCGGCACGCGCGCTGTCGTGCAGGACCGGGCGCCGGCGTGCAGGCGGGGCGCGACCTGGTCCAGCACCTCCTCGGCCAGGTGCCGGTAGGTGGTGATCTTGCCACCGATGATCGAGGTCAGGCCCCGGGCCGAGCGCCCGTGGTGGCGGATGAGGTGGCGGCGGGTGATGGCGCCGGTTTCCCGCAGGCCCTGGCGGGGCAGCGGGCGCACGCCGCAGTAGGTGTACAGCACGTCGTCCCGGGTGAGGTCGCAATGCGGGAAGGTGTTGCGGGTCTCGTTCAGCAGGTAGTCCACCTCGGCGGCGGTGGCCCTCAGCGTCGTCGGCTCGTCGTCGCAGCGGCTGTCCGTGGTGCCGATCAGCACCAGGCCGTTCCAGGGCAGGATAAAGAAGGGACGCCCGTCGGAGCGGGCCTCGGCATAGCAGGCGGTGGTGGTCAGCCCGGGAACGTGCGGGACCACGATGTGGGTGCCCTTGGTTGGCCCCAGGAATCGCGGCAGCGGCCGGCCGGCGGCAGCCAGTATCCGGTCCACCCAGGGGCCGGCGGCGTTGATGATGGCCTTCGCGTGCCGCGTCGACTGCTCGCCAGTGCGGGTGTTGCGCACCTCGACGCCGGTCACGTGATTGCGCTCGAGCAGCACCTTCTCGACCGCCGTGTAGGTCTCGATGCGCGCGCCGGCCGACGCCGCACCCAGCGCGTTCTCCACGACGAGGCGTTCCACGTAGGTGACCTGGGCGTCATGGTAGACGACGGCGCCAGTCAGGCCATCGGCCCGGAGGCCGGGCATCTCCGCCAGCGCCTCGTCCCTCGACAGGCGCCGGTGCCCCGGCACGGAACGGCCGATGGACAGCAGGTCGTACACGTAGAGGCCGAAGTCCACCGTGTTCATGCCCCGGCGCGCGTCCTCGTAGACGGGGATCATCAGCGGCAGCGGCCGGACCAGGTGCGGCGCGTTGCGCAGCAGGTTTTCCCGCTCCTGAAGCGACTCGTGCACCAGCCCGAGCTCGCCGAACTCCAGGTAGCGCAGGCCGCCGTGGATCAGCCGGCTCGACCAGCGGGTGGTGCTGTTGCAGAGGTCCCCCTGCTCGAGGAGGCAGGTACGGAGGCCGCGGAGCGCCGCGTCCCGGGCGATGCCGGCGCCGTTGATGCCGCCGCCGACGACGATCAGGTCGAACTGCACCGTAGGAGCGGCTTCAGCCGCGACCCCGGTTCCGCGGGAATCGAGTCCGCGAGTCTCCCGCGGAACCGGGGTCGCGGCTGAAGCCGCTCCTACGGGCGGGTCTGGCCACTGCCGTGGACGACGTACTTGTAGCTGGTGAGCTGCTCCGCCCCGACCGGTCCCCGCGCGTGGATCCGGCCGGTGGCGATGCCGATCTCCGCGCCCATGCCGAACTCGCCGCCGTCGGCGAACTGGGTGGAGGCATTGTGCAGGACGATCGCGCTGTCCAGGTCGCGGAGGAAACGCTCCACCGGCTGCGGGTCGCTGGCGATGATGGACTCCGTGTGGGCGGACCCGTAGGTCGTGATGTGCCGGATCGCCTCGTCCACGTCCGCCACCACGTGGCACGCGAGGATCGCGTCCAGGTACTCGGTGCGCCAGTCCTCCTCCGTGGCCGGCGTGAGCCGCGCATCGAGGCGGCACAGTTCCGCGTCACCGCGCAGTTCGCAGCCGGCCGCGACCAGCGCGTCGGCGATCGGCCGCCAGTGGGTGGCGAGGCAGTCCCGGTCGATCAGCAGCGTCTCGGCGGCGCCGCAGATGCCCGTGCGCCGCATCTTCGCGTTCAACGTGACATCCTGCGCCATGCCGATGTCGGCCGAGTGGTGCACGTACACGTGGCACAACCCCTCGAGATGGCCGATGACCGGCACCCGTGCGTCGGCCTGCACCCGGGCAATCAGGTTCTTGCCGCCCCGGGGCACGATGACGTCCACGTACTGCTGCATGTTCCCGAGCAGGAAGCCCACGGCGTCCCGGCTGGCGGTCGGCACCATCTGGATGGCCGTTGCCGGCAGGCCGCCCGCCTTGAGGCCGGCGACCAGCGCCGCGTGGATCGCGGTGCTGGAGTGGAAGCTCTCGGAGCCGCCCCGCAGGATCACCGCATTTCCGGACTTCAGGCACAGCGCACCCGCATCCGCCGTCACGTTGGGCCGGCTCTCGTAGATGATGCCGATCACGCCGAGGGGCACCCGCACTCGCTGGATCCGCAACCCGTTGGGCCTCGTCCACTCGGCGATGACGTCGCCGACAGGGTCGGGCAGCGCCGCCACGTCCTCGATGCCCTTCGCCATCGCCTCCACCCGCTTCGCGTCGAGCAGCAGCCGGTCCAGCATGGCGCCGGACAGCTGGCGCGCTCTTGCGGCCTCCATGTCCCGCGCGTTGGCGGCCAGGATGTCGTCCCGATGCGCGCGGATGGCCGCGGCGGCCGCCTGCAGTGCGCGGACTTTCTGCTCCGGTGTCACGCGGGCGAGATCCCGGGCAGCCTCCCGGGCCTGCCGGCCCAGGCGCGTCATGACTTCAGCGATCTGGTCGGCCGTCCGCACGTCGGGTGTGGCAGGAGTTGGCGTCGCGTTCATGGTCAGGCGTCCAGCAGCGCGAGATTGTCCCGGTGGATCAGTTCATCCCGGCCACTGTACCCGAGCAGCGCCGGCAGCTCGTCACTGCGGCGGCCCCGGATGCGGCGGGCCTCCTCGCTGGAATAAGCCACCAGCCCCCGGCCCAGGTCCCGGCCCGCCCGGCTGCGGATCGTCACGGCGTCACCGGGCTGGAAGTCCCCGACGATCTCCACGATGCCCACCGGCAGCAGGCTGGAGCCGGTGCGCAGGGCCTGCTCGGCGCCCTCGTCCACCGTCACCGTGCCGCGGGGCACCAGCGTGCCCGCGATCCACTGCTTGCGGGCCTGCCGGGGCGTGCGCCCGGGCAGGAACCAGGTGCAGTTCGCGCCCTCCTCGATGGCCTTCAGCGGGTACAGGCGCTTGCCGCTGGCGATCACCGTGGCACAGCCGGCGTTCATGCAGATGCGGGCGGCGACCAGCTTGGTGACCATGCCGCCGGAGCCGAACTCGGTGGCGGACGCGCCGGCCAGCGCCTCGATCTCCGGCGTGAGCTCGCGCACCTCGGGGATCAGGCGGGCCGACGGGTTCAGGGTGGGATCGCCGTCGTAGAGCCCGTCCACGTCGGAGAGCAGCACCAGCACGTCGGAACTCGTCATCTCGGCCACCCGGGCGCCCAGGCGGTCGTTGTCGCCGTAGCGGATCTCCTGGGTCGCCACCGTGTCGTTCTCGTTGATCACGGGGATGACGTTGAGGCGCAGCAGGGTCTCAAGCGTGCCGCGCGCGTTCAGGTAGCGGCGCCGGCTCTCGGTGTCGTCGAGGGTGAGGAGCACCTGGGCGATGCGGATGCCCCGGGCCTCCAGCAGGTCCTGGTAGGCGTGGGCCAGCAGGATCTGGCCCGCGGCCGCGGCAGCCTGGGCGTCCTCGAGCCGGCGCTGGTCCCGGGCCAGGCCCAGGTAGGGACGGCCGAGCGCGATGGCGCCGGAGGACACCACCAGCACCTGCTGACCCCTCTGCTGCAGCCGGGCGAGCTCGTCGGCGATGGACTCGAGCCAGGCGCGGTTCAGCTTGCCCGTGGCCTTGTCCACGAGCAGCGATGAACCGATCTTGAGGACCAGCCGGCTGGCGCCCTGCAGTGTGGACATGGACGACGGTATCAGGTGGTGGCGGCGAGCACCGGCACGCCCCGCGCCACCGCGAGGGGCCCGCTGCGCACCACGGCGAGGATGTCGGCGTGGCTGGCCGCCCGGTTGATGAAGGTGTCGAGCCGGTTGGCGGCGCCCGTAAGCTCCAGGGTGTAGCTCTGCTCCGAGTCGTCCAGGACCCGGGCGCCCTCCTGCTTCGCCAGGTCCCGGATGCGCTCGAGGCCATCGTCGTGGACCTTCAGCTTGAGCAGGAGCAGCTCCCGCTCGATGTGGTCGCCGAGGGTCATGTCCACGGTATTGACCACGTCGACGAGCTTCAGCAGCTGCTTGTTGATCTGGCCGATGATCTGGTCGGACCCGATGGTGACCAGCGTGAGCCGGGACACCTGGGGATCGTCGGTCGGGGCCACGCTCAGGGACTCGATGTTGTAGCCCCGGGTGGCAAACAGGGACGCGACCCGGGCCAGGGCGCCGGCCTCGTTCTGCAACAGGATGGAAATGATGTGACGCATGGGACCGGGAATACTCGCCCAGTTCAAACTCTATTGCAATGCGGGAGTAGTTCGTTGAAACTCGGGGAAAATCGCCTTGCAATTCCGGATTTATGACACCTCGCGCCCAGACCGTCGAAACACCCCCCCACCCGCTTGCCGGCAAGCGCATGACCGGCGCCGAGATGATCGTGCAGGTCCTCGTCGACGAGGGCGTGCAGACGATCTTCGGCTACAGCGGCGGCGCGATCCTGCCCACCTACGATGCCGTGTTCCGCTACAACGACGAGCACCGGGACGAGGCCGGCAACGCACCGATCCCGCTCATCGTCCCCGCCAACGAGCAGGGCGCGGGCTTCATGGCGGCGGGTTATGCCCGGGCCAGCGGCCGCGTGGGCGTCTGCATGGTCACCTCCGGGCCCGGCGCCACCAACACCGTCACCCCGGTGCGGGACTCCATGGCGGACTCGGTACCCATCGTGGTCATCTGCGGCCAGGTGCCGACGGCCGTCATCGGCACGGACGCGTTCCAGGAGGCGCCGATCTCGGCCATCATGGGCTCGGTCGCCAAGCACGTGTTCCTGGTCACGGATCCGGACCGGCTCGAGGCAACGATCCGCACGGCCTTCGAGATCGCGGCCACCGGCCGCCCCGGACCGGTGGTCATCGACATCCCGAAGGACGTGCAGAACTGGGTGGGCGAGTTCCAGGGTACCGGCCTGCTTCCGATCGACGCCTACCGGCAGCGGGTGGATGCGCTGGTGGCCAGCGAGATCTCGGCGGCCTCGGCCAAGTCCTTCTTCGACATGCTCCGCGAGTCCCGTCGGCCGCTGATCTACGCCGGCGGCGGCGTCATCAGCGCCAACGCGTCCGAGGCGCTGCGGCGCTTTGCGGCGCGCTTCGGCATTCCGGTCACGACGACGCTCATGGGCATCGGGGCCTGCGACACGACCGAGGCCCTCTCCCTGCAGATGCTCGGCATGCACGGCACGCCGGCGGCAAACTACGCCGTGGAGGACTGCGACTTCCTGATCGCCGTCGGTTCGCGGTTCGACGACCGGGTGGCTGCCATTCCGGAGAAGTTCGCGCCCAAGGCGAAGAAGATCGCCCACTTCGACGTGGACCCCTGCGAGATCGGCAAGGTCAAGGCCGTGCAGTGGCACAACGTGGGCGTGCTCGACCGGGACCTGCGCCAGCTCGTCGCCTGGGCCGACCGGCACAAGATCAGCACCGACTTCGGCGAGTGGCACCGGGAACTGGCTGTGCTGAAGAAGACCTACGCCATGAACTACGACCGGGCGAGTCCCCTGATCCAGCCGAACTACGTGATCGAGGAGATCAACCGGCTCACGAAGGGCGAGGCGATCATCACGACGGGCGTGGGCCAGCACCAGATGTGGTCGGCGCAGTATTTCGACTTCCGCCAGCCGCGCCTGTGGCTGACGTCGGGCAGCATGGGCACCATGGGCTTCGGCCTGCCGGCGGCCATCGGCGCGCAGTTCGCGCACCCGGACAGGCTGGTCATCGACGTCGATGGTGACGCCAGCATCCGCATGAATCTGGGCGAGCTCGAGACCGTGACGACCTACCGGCTGCCGATCAAGGTGGTCGTGCTGAACAACTTCGGCGACGGCATGGTGAAGCAGTGGCAGAAGCTCTATTACCAGGGGCGCCTGTCCGCGACCGACAAGTCGCTCTACCGGAAGGACTTCGTCAAGGCAGCCCAGGCCGACGGCTTCGACTACGCGATGCGCCTCGACCGGAAGGCTGACGTGCCCCGGGTCGTCCGGGAATTCATCGCGTTCAAGGGTCCGGCGTTCCTCGAAGTCATCATTGACCCGGAGGCCTGTGTGTACCCCATGATCGGCCCCGGCATGGCCTACGACCAGATGATCACGGGCGACTTCATCCCGAGCCGCACGCCCAACCCGGGTTCCAGCCCACCCGGCAGCAGCTCCATGTTCTGAAAAGGTACCGGACACTTAGTTATTGGCTTTGCTTAGTTATTGGCCGCCAACAACTAAGCAAAGCCAATAACTAAGTGTCCGGTACCTTTACACCATGCTGAGTCCTGCGGAAGAGCTGGGACTGGCCGGCGCGGCGCTGGATGCCCGGGTGCGGCGCGCGGTCAACCACATTCCGGATGCCACGCTCCACTGGCTGTCCCGCCGCCTGGCCGATGACGCCCGCCTCAACGGCGTGGTCTACGAGCGCGCCGGCGAGATCGAGCCGGTGCGCATCATGCTGCGGCCACTACTCGTCATGCCCGAGCAGGTGGCCTACCTGCACAACGTCTGCACCGTCATCGTCGACGCGCTGAAGCGGCTGCCGGAACTGTACTTCAGCGACCCCGACGTGCGGGCCATCCTCCCGCTCGCGGCCGACGAGGAGGAATGGCTGCGGGACTGCTGGACGGCGCTCGAAGGCGGCCAGAACGCGCTCTACGGCCGGCTGGACGCCGTCTGTGACTTCACGGGCGCGCGCTGGCAGGACTCGCTGCAGTTCCTGGAGCCCAACCTGTCCGGCGTCGGCGGCATCCAGCTCGGGCCGCTGGCGGACTCGCTGGTGGTCCGTGACATCGTCCCCACGATCATTGCACACGATCCCGGCCTTACGATCGACCAGCCGCGGGACCAGCGCGACCTCTTCCTCCAGGTGCTGCTGGACCACGCCCGGGCGGTCGGCCGCGCCGGCCGCAACATCTGCCTCGTCGAGCCGAAATATGAAACGGACGGGCCCAACGAGCAGTCCGCCATGGCGCGCTACTTCCGCGAACGGCATGGCGTGACGGTGGTCCACGCCGATCCCACCGAGCTGCGCCTCGACGGGGAGGAAGTCTGGTACCAGGACACCTGCATCGACGTGGCCTACCGGGACTACGAGATGCGCGACCTCCTCGAGCTGGAGGCCGAGCAGGGCGCCCCCCTCGAGGCGATGCGCGCCCTCTTCCGCCAGAACCGGATGGTGTCGTCGGCCGGCGGCGACTTCGACCACAAGAGCTGCTGGGAACTGCTCACCGACGACAAGCTCGTTCGCCGGCACTTCAGCAACCGGGAGCGCCTGCTGTTCCAGCGGCACATCCTCTGGACCCGGATCCTTTCCAGCCGCACCACGTCACTCCCGCACGGTCGGGGCGATCTCGCGAAGTTCGCGCGGGAGTTCCGTGAGCAACTCGTGCTGAAGCCGAACCGGGGCTACGGCGGAGAAGGTGTGCATGTGGGTGCCCTCACGCTCCAGGACGAATGGGAGGAACTCATCGCGGAGGCGCTCCGCCTGCAGGACGATCCGCACCAGTCCTGGGTCGTGCAGGCCGTCGCCAACCTGCCGGTGCAGGAGTTTCCGGTGGTCGACACCGATGGCCGCGTGCACTACGAGCCGTTCTACTCCGTGCTGGGCTTTGCGCCGACCGACCACGGGCTGGCGATGCTCTGCCGCGTCTCCCAGAAACAGGTGGTCAACGTGGCCCAGCACGGCGGGCTCGCCCCGGTGCTCATCGGCTATCCACCCGACGATCTCCGGGCGCCGATCCGCGCAGCCATCCCGCGGGACGTCGCCGAGAAGCGCCTCACGGACAGGATCCGTGAACTCCGTGACCTGGACGCGGTGGTGGCCCTCATGGACTGGGACGAGGAAACCTACCTCCCGCCCGGCAGCCACGAGCGGCGGGGCCAGCAGATGGGCACCGTCGAGACGATCGCCCACGACCTGCTGGTCGACGACGCGCTGGGGGATCTCATCGAGGAGGTCAGCGACCTGACCCGCGACGACCCGCTGCGCCAGGCGGAGCTCGCAGAGCTCCGGCGCACCCGGCACATCGAACTGGCCGTGCCCCATGACCTGGTGGGAGCGCTCGCGGAAGCCCGGTCGCTCGCCCTGGCGGCCTGGGAAGAGGCCCGCGCCGCCGTCGACTTCGGCCCGTTCGCCGGTCCGTTCGCTGCGCTCCTGAAGCTCATCCGGGAGCGCGCGCAGGCCCTGCAGCGGGGTGGCGACCTGTACGACGGGCTGCTGGACGAGTACGAACCCGGCATGACGAAGGCGCGCCTCGACCCGCTGCTCCGCGGCCTGGGCGAGCGCCTGCGGGACATGGTCCCGGTGCTGGCCGAGCGCACCCGGCCGGCGGGGCCGGGACCGTCAGCCGCGCTTCCGGCACGGGAGCAGGAGGCGTTCTGCCGCGAACTGCTGGCCGACATGGGCTTCTCGCTTGCCCGGGGCCGCGCCGACCGCTCCACGCATCCCTTCACCACCATGATCGGCGAGGACGACGTGCGGCTCACGCTGCGCTTCCAGCCGGAAAATTTGCTGTCGGCGATCTTCGCAGCGCTGCACGAGGGCGGTCACGCGCTCTACGACCAGGGCTTCCCGGCGGCACTGCACGACACGTTGCTGGCCGAGGCGCCGAGCACCGGCCTCCACGAGTCCCAGGCCCGGCTCTGGGAGAATCACGTGGGCCGCAGCGCCGCGTTCTGGTCGCACTATCTGCCCCGGCTCCGGTCCCGCTCACCCTCCGCGCTGCAGGACGTGGATGTGGCGGGATTCCTGCGCACGGTCAACGTCGTGCAACCCACGCTGATCCGGGCCGAAGCCGACGAGGTCACCTATAACCTGCACATCCTGATGCGCTACGAGCTGGAGACGGCCCTGCTCTCCGGCGAACTCCCCGTCGGCGACCTGCCTGCCGCCTGGAACGAGAGCAGCCGCAAGTGGCTGGGCATCGTTCCCGCCAACGTGGTCGACGGCTGCCTCCAGGACGTGCACTGGGCCGGTGCGTCCCTCGGTTACTTCCCCACGTACACGATCGGCAACCTCTACGCCGCCCAGCTCGCCGAGACCTACGCCGCCCGTGCGGATCTCGATGGGGAGCTCGCGGGCGGCAGACTCCAGCCGCTCAGGGACTGGCTCGCGGCGAACGTTTACCGGTGGGGCTGCCAGCTGGATGCGGAGGAAATAGTCCACCGGGCGACGGGGCGCGGGCTCGACCCGGCGGCATTTTTGCGGCACCTGGCCCGAAAATTCACCTGAGTCTCCTCGGCACTTACCTTCGAAGCCGCGCTTAACCCGATGACCCTGCTGGCAATGTGGTCATTTGCTTCATTTCGTACAGGCGCCGCCGACACAGGTATATTTCCCGATACCACCGATCAACAACTACAACCAGTCAATCCAGTGGGGGTTAGCAGAATGTCTCAGGAATATTCGGAGCGGCCTGTCGCCCGTGGCGTGCGTGCCATTTCCCTGGTCGGCGCACTCTTCCTCTCGTTTGCATCGTCCCAGGCCTTTGCCTACAGCGCGCTCTACGTCTTTGGCGACAGCCTGTCGGACACGGGCAACGTCTACAACTCGCTCGGCGGCGCCTATCCGCCGCCGCCCTATTTCAACGGCCGCTTCTCGAATGGCCCGGTGTGGGTGGAAACCTTCGCCGCCAACCTCGGGCTCACCGCCAACGCTGCCACGGGGGGCGGCACGAACTGGGCCTTTGGCGGCGCTGTCACGGGCCCGGCGCTGACGAGTTCCTTCCCGACGCTCACCCAGCAGGTCAACAACTACTACCTGCCGGCGGCCGGTGGAAGTGCCGACCCGAATGCCCTCTACGTAGTGTGGGGCGGCGGCAACGACGTCCGTGACGGGGACATCAGCAACTCAGTCGCCAACATCAGCGCCATCATCTCGACATTGACGGCGGCCGGAGCCCAGAACTTCGTCATACCGAACCTGCCGGATATCGGCCTGACGCCGGAAGCAATCGCCGCGGGTCCGGCGGCGGTGTTCGGCGCCACCTACCTCTCGACGCTGTTCAATTCCCAGCTGGCGGCCACTCTTCCGGGGCTGGAAGCTTCACTGGGCATCAACATCTTCGAGGTCGACGTGTACGGCTTCCTGAACAACGTAATTGCCAATCCCGGTGCGTTCGGCATCACGAACACCAACACTTCCTGCTTCGACGGGGCCTCGGTCTGCGCCACGCCAGGAAGTTACGTGTTCTGGGACGGCATCCACCCGACGGCAGCGGCGGCTGCCTATCTCGGCGACTTCGCCACCGCAGCCGTCATCCCGGTACCGCCGGCAGCGATCCTGCTGGCGTCGGCCTTCGCGGCACTCGGCGCCCTGCGCCGCAGGGCTGCCTGACACACGGGGGGTGTAGGAGCGGCTTCAGCCGCGACCGGTCGCGCCTGAAGGCGCTCCTACCCCCGCCTCGTCGAGGGAGGCCATGTCCTTTGGCGTGGCGTGCTGGATCATCAGGGCCTTCTTGCGGAGGAAGCGCAGCAGGCCGGAGGGGCCCATGCGCGACGCGCCGAGGCCGGAGAGGTTGAACGCGTTCTTCTCCGCGTCGAAGACCTCGGTGGTGAGGCCCCCATCGTTGATACTGACCGCGCCCACGTTCAGCTGGCGCGCGACGGCAAGGGCATCCGCCTCGTCACCGAGCACCGCCGCCGAGAGCCCGTAGATCGAGTCGTTGGCCAGGCGCACCGCCTCGGCCGCATCGTGGAAGCTCATCACCGGCAGCACCGGCCCGAAGGTCTCCTCCGTCATCAGGGTCATGGCGTGCGTCACGCCGGTGACGACCGTCGGCTGCAGCCAGAGCCCGCCGCCGTGGTGCTCGATCCGCCCGCCCGTGAGGATCCGCGCACCCTTCGCCACCGCATCGGCGAGTTGCGCGGCGATGATCTCCGCCTGACGCGCGAAGATGAGCGGTCCCACCTGGCCCCGCCGGCTGTCCGGGTAGTTGAGCGGCACGGCCTCGGCGCGGGCCACCAGCCGCTCGATGAACGGGGCCTGGATCTTTTCCTGCACGTAGACCCGCTCCAGGGACTGGCAGGCCTGGCCGGTGGCCTGCACCGACGCGCGCAGCACGACCGAGGCGGCCCGGTCGGGGTCCGCTGACTCCAGCACGATCGCCGGGTCCTTGCCGCCCAGCTCGAGGAACGCGGGAATGAAGCGCCGCGCGCAGGCTTCGGCGACCTTGCGCCCCGTCGCCACGCTGCCCGTGAAGCACACGGCGTCCACCTGCTCGATGAGCGCCGCGCCGGTTTGCCCGTCGCCGGTGACGACGGCCAGCACGGCCGCCAGTTCGGGGAATTCCCGGACGCTCGCCATGAGTGGCGCGACGAAGCGCGGCGTCACCTCGCTGGGCTTGACCAGCACCGCAGAGCCCGCGAGCAGCGCCGGAATCGTGTCGAGCATGGACAGCAGGAAAGGGAAATTCCAGGGGCTGATCACCCCGACGAGGCCACAGGGCACGAGCTGGCTGCGCAGGCCGATGCCCGGCGTGATGGACGGACGTTCAGCGGACTCGGCGAGTGCGTGAGCGGCGATGGCCGCGTTGCCAGCCACCATGCCGCCGAGCGCACGGACCTCGTTGCCCGCGAGCAGGTGGCGGCCGGTGTCCGTCGCGAGGGCGTCGAGCAGCGGCCCGGCATTGGCCAGCAAACGGTCAGACCAGGCCCTGACCACCCCGGTGCGGCCGGCCACGCCCATGGCGGACCACGCCACCTGCCCCGCCCGGAGGCGCGCCGCGAGTGCGGCCAGTTCGGCGGCGCCCGGGGCCTCGATGTGGCAGTCAGTCTGTCCCGTGCGCGGATTGCGCACGGGCACGGTGCGGCCGGTGGCTTCTGACATCGGACTGTGTCGCGGCTCAAGCCGCTCCTACGGGGCCGGCTTCCGGGCGTCGATGGTCTTCTTGAAGAAGGTCCAGCTGGTCTCGTTCGGGCGCTGGTCGTCGAGCGGCGGCGGGTCGCGATAGGCCGGGTAATTTTTTTCGATCTCGGCCTTCATGGCCGGCGACAGGTCGTCCCACCTGTCGAGCTTGCGTCCCGCCGTGTGGAAGTAGAGCAGCCCGGCCCGGTCGCCCATCTCCATCCAGGGCAGCCACATCGAGATGCGCTGCCAGCCCACCGCCGTGTCGGCGTTGTCCTTCTTGCGGTTGGCCAGGTTGTCGGCGGCGCCGAAGAAGTTGAAGAGCTCGGTGACGTGGTAGGTGCCGCCCACGTAGCGCTGGTAGTCGCCGGCCAGCGGGTTGGTGTAGTAAAGCGGCACCGCGGTGGTCAGCCACCACTGGTTGCCGATCACCTGGAACGGCAGGTTGGTCGGCTTCCCGTCCCTGCCGACCAGGCCGTAGTTGCCGTTGACGGGGTCATTCGCCACGTGCAGCACCTCGACGGTCTTTCCCGTCCAGGGATTGACCCAGTTGCGCAGGACCTCGCCGGTCACCGGGTCCTCGTACAGCAGGATCTCGCGGCTCACGAGGCGGAACTCCGCCTTGTTCCCGGAACCCGCCAGCGGTCCGCACTGCCGGACGTTCATGCCCTCCACCCGGAACAGCTGCCGGTCCGGCTCGCCGGGGACGCGGCTGTAGGCCACCCCGGTCCAGTAGAAGGTCATGGCCTTGCCATCGGTCTCGGAACACTGGATCCGGCGCATGGCGACCAGCTGGGCTTCGGGGGTCGACAGGTCCGGGGCGGCGGCGACGGCCAGCGACGCCGCAAGGCCGGCGACCGTGGACAGCAGGAGTGCGGAAAAAGGACGCGCGGGCATGGCTGGTTCCTCGTCTGGGGTGCGCCACTTTAGCGCCGGCATGCTCAACCGGCCAGCAGGTCGACCTTCGCGGCGCAGATGAAATCGTTCTCGGTGAGACCGTCGACCGCGTGGGTGGACCACTTGACGACGCAGCGGCCGTAGCCCACGTCCAGGTCCGGGTGGTGCCCCTCGGACTCGGCGATCCAGGCGACGGCATTGACGAAGCCCATCGTCCGGCCGAATCCCGGAAACTCGAAGCGCCGGCTGAGCCACTTGCCGTCGGGCGAGAGCGCCCAGTCCTTGTGGAGGGCCTGGCGCAGCTCGGCGACCGCCGCGGGTGTGAGCGGCGGAACGCCACCCTCGCAGGGCTTGCAGCGTCTTGCGGTGAGGTCGGTCATGGGTGCCTCCGGTTTCTCGCGTCAGCCGCCGGGCCCGCGAATGATGATTCTCGGGCCCTGCTGCACCTGGGTCAACGCCACGAAGGTCCCGCCGCTGCGATCGCTCAGGGCGCGCATGAAGGCCGCGAAGCCGGCCGGGTTCGCGCTGGCTTCGCCGGTGGGAAAGCCGACGCCGTGGATCCGGACGAGGCGGCTGCCCCTGCCGTCCGGCTTGTTGATGGTCTCGATCTGCCGGATGACGCCCTCCACGACCCGGCCCTGGAAGTCGTCGCCGAACACGAAGATGCTGATGCGCTTGTCAGGGGCGTAGAACGTGGTGATGGCAGTCACGATGCCCTCCGTCGGGTTCGACGCGCTGCCGGGCCAGTTCTCCATGGCCCGGACGATCTGGGCGCGGCTGCTGCGCGAATCCGGGATCCACCGCCGGGCCGTCCCGCGGAGCAGGTAGTCGCCACTGCTGCTGAACACCTGGATGCCCTTGATGCGCGGGTAGACGTCCAGTGTCTCCTTCACCTTGGCCTTCACGGTGGGCCAGACGGACTGCATGCTGCCGGAGTTGTCGATCACGAAGATGATGTATTCGCTGTCCACCGGGATGCCGGCCACCGTGGTGTCATTCGCCGGGGGCCGGTAGTCAGCCAGCAGCCTGCGCATCTCCTCCGTCAGCTGCTGGCGGGCCGCGCGCAGCTCGCCCATCTCGGCGCTCTCGGTCTCCGGCTGCGTGCTGGCCTTGTACTGGCCCCGGATCTTCGTCAGGTCTGCCCGAAGCCGGGCCAGCACCTGCTCCTCGTCGGAGGCTGGCGCGCTGATCTTCGAGGTCAATGCCTCGGTCTCGCCCCGGATCTCGAAGAGTTCCTTCTGCAACCTCTCGATGAGCCCCTGCACGTCGGCGCGGGTTTCCTGGATCGTCGCGGGTTCGAAGAGCAGCGTGATCACCAGCAGCAGGATGACCGCCCCGAAGCCGCAGGAGATCGCGTCCAGGAAGGACAGGTTCAGGCTGTCCGTTTCCTGGTGCCGGCGCCGCCGTCTCATGGCCAGTCCTTGGCGGGCGCGAGGAAGGAGCCCCGGGTACGGATGGCCAGGTCCCAGAAGCGGATCGCCGCCTCCGGGTCGCCCTCCATCGGCAGCAGGATGACGTTCACCGGGACGTTGGCGGGCAGCTCCGCAGTAGCCTGGCGCAGGAAGTTCGCGCGCCGGTCGGCCCGGATCGGCTCGGGCTCGGCCGGTGCCGTGGCGCCCTGGGTGGGCAGGCCGTCGGTGATCAGGAAGATGTTGTCCGGCACGGGCTTCATGGCCCGCGCAGCCTGGAAGGCCTTGATCAGGCTCGTGCCCTTCGCCGGCACCACTTTGCGCAGTCCGGCCAGGGCCGGGTCGAAGTCCCTGCCCTCTTTGGCTGTGATCCAGCCGCCGTCGGAGCCCGCCACCGTGGTCGCGGCCTGCTCGTTGAAGGTGTAGATCTGGAAACGGGCGCCAGGCAGGAGCTGGGTCGTCAGCCATTCGACCGTGTCCACCGTCTGCCGCCACTTCGGGGCCCGCACCTTCCGGTCGTCGGGCATGGCGCGGTAGCGCACGACGTTGGCGTAGGTGCGGCCGAGCATGCTGGCCGACGAGTCCACGAGGATCAGCACGCGCTGGCCGCCCATGCGCATGCCGGTGAGGTACTGGCGGTTGCCGGTGCCGACGAAGCTGCGGATGCGCTGTCCCGTTCCCGGCTGCGGCGTCGCCTCCGCCAGGCGCCGCGCACCCTCCTGCAGGCGCTGCACGTCGGCCCGCAGCTGCTCGACGCTTTCCGACCTGGCGAGGCTGTCCTTGTCCTGCTCGTCCGCCGCGGCGCGCAGCTCCTCGATGAGCTTCTGCAGCCGCTCGATCTCGCCGGCGGCGCCGCTGGCGCGGGTATCACGCTCCGTCGTCTCGGTCCGGAGGCGGAGCAGGTTCTTCCTGGCGTCCAGCACCTCCTGCTCGATCTTCGTCGCCTCGGCCCGCAGGCCATCGTTCGCCAGGTCCGCCTTCACGCGGACCTGGGCGCTGATGATCATCAGAAAGAGGATCGTCGCGCCGAGGCCGCAGGCCATCACGTCCAGGAACGACAGGCTGAAGATGCTGAAGGACCGCCGTGCCATGGCCGCCGCCTCAGGCGTCCCCGCGATTTGGCCCGGGCACTTCGGCCAGCAGCCGCAACTCGACGGCTGGCGAGCCGAGCGTGAGCACGTCGCCGGGCTGGACCAGTGCGGCGCCCTCGATGCGGTGGCCGTTCAGCCAGGTGCCGAAGCGGCTGTGATCGAACACGAACAGCGAGCCGTTCTCCCGGCGCAGGGTGCAATGTTGCCGGGACAGTCCGCGGAGCCCGGGATCGAGGACAACGCCCGCCTCGCCCGGGCCGAGCTCGCTGCCGATGCGGAAGGGACCGTCGCCGAGGCGATAGGCCCTGTGCCCGGCGAGCAGGTGTGTCGGCAGCACTTGCGGGACCGGCGGAGACGCGGCGACGGCAGCGGCATCGGCCGGTCCCTCGTCCCAGGGCAGTTCGGTGATCTCGGCGGGGCCAACGTCCGGCTGGAACAGGCCCGCGGCACGGCTGGCCAGGCCCGCCGCCGCTGCCCCCGGGCCCAGCACGTGCACCGCGGTGTCGGGCAGGCGCAGCAGTGCCTCGAGCACCCCGGGCAGGTCCGCGAGCCGGTGATGGACCTGCAGCACGTGGGGCCCCCGCTCGGCGATGCGGGCCCGCAGCTTCTGCAGGAGCGGCTCGCTGGCCCGGCCGATCCTGGCGCGGAAGTCGGCGGACTGGATCACGGCACCGAAGGTGCCGCTGCGGGTCGCGAGCTCCACCTTCAACTCCGCATCCCGCGCCAGCCGCGCCAGCCAGCCGGGCAGCTGGTCGAAGAGCGCCTGTTCGGTCGCGGAATCGTGCAACGGGTCGAAGCGACTGCACTCCACGAACCGGCGGGCCAGGATTTCCATGCAGAGCCGCAGCAGCGGCTCGATGCCAAGGGTGGGAAAGCTCTCGCGGTCGCCGGTTGCTTCGCCCAGGGCCGCCCTTCCCGCCTGACGGATGCGGCTGAGGTTGAGTCCGTGCAGGCCGGCCTCCAGGTAGAGGAGCTCGCGGCCCGGGTACTCGTGGCGGCTCGCGCCCACGGCGGCGTCTGCGACGGCGAGGACGGTTATCCCGAGCGCCGCGGACAGCGCCAGCAGCTCGCCGCGTTGCCCGGCGGTCCAGCCCGCCGGTAATGCGTACAGGACCCCGGCTCGTCCGGCGCCGTGCCGCGCCCACAGGCGGCGCAGCTGGGCCGTGGCCAGGTCCGCCGTGGACAGGAAACCGCCGAGCGGCCGCGGCAGGGGCCGGGACGAGAAGTCCTGCCAGTGCCGCGAGCTGGCCAGGTGCGCCTGCCGCCGGAGCAGGGGCAGCGCATCCACGCCGAAGTGCACGCCGCCCGCGTCCACGACGGCGTAGCCGGGTTCCGTGTGCAGCACCCCCGAGGCGTCGGCGACGGCGAGCAGTGCGTCGTTCAGCTCGATCGCGATCCAGGAGCCTGCGGCGGGCCCGGCCACGGCGCTAGTTCGCCTGCAGGTGGCGGATCAGCTGGTCGTCCAGGTAGTCCTCGGTCTCGAACGCCAGCCGCTCCTGCACCAGCTGCAGCTGGTGGACGAGGAACATGAGCAGGATGCTGATCAGCAGGGCGATGAGGGTGGAGTTGAAGGCCACGCCGAGGCTCTCCGTGACGCCGCTGATGTCGCCGGACACGGCCTTGTTGGCGACGCCCAGCGCGTCGCCGATGCCGCGGACGGTGCCGATGAAGCCGATGGACGGGATTGCCCAGAGGATGTAGCGGATCATCGACAGCTCAGCCTCGAGCCGCTCGGCCTCCGACATGACCAGGGTGTGGGACGCGGACGACGCGTCCTGCACGTTGCGGGTGGCGCCGAAGCGCTGGAGGGCATGGAGCAGTGCCCGCGGCACCAGCAGCCCGCGCTCCGCGTCGGGCAGCGCCTGGAGCTGGCGGACGTAGTCCCGGGTGTCCTCCGGCAGGATGCGCATGCCCTCGGCGATCGGCACCAGCTGCCGGTCCAGGATCCGGCGCTCGCGCGTCAGGCCCCGGGCCTTGTAGCCCATGATGGCCAGCGCCCAGATGCCGAGCACGAAGCAGGACTCCTGCTCCCAGTCCTTGAGGACGATGAACCAGGAACGCTGCGCCGTGAAGTTGGGGTCCTGCTTGATCATCGCCCGGTTCTGCTCGATGTCGGCCCGGGCATTCGGCCAGATGACCGTGACGTAGACGGCGTGCACCAGCAGGATGGAGAGCAGCAGGGAAAAGAGCTGGAAGAGGAACTCGTTGGAGAAAGTCTTGTGCATTTCAGATGTCCGAAGGCAGCGAGATCGGGACGTCGACCCGGAGCGGATCGACGGGGAGCTCCTGGTTGGGATCGGCCCGCTCGCCGAGCGCTTCCTCGGCCTTGCGGATCTCGGCCTCGATGTCGGCCTGGCTGGGCGCGGCGGTCTCGGCGGGCGCCGCCGGCGTCGCGTCATCGAGGGTATTGAACACGGTCGGCGGCGCCCCGCCGATCCGGGTCACGGCCCAGGCCGCGCCGAGTCCGGCGAGAATCAGCACCAGCGTTCGCCAGAAGGTCTTCATTTCAGGTCCGCATACCGGGCCACGCGAAAGCCCACGTCGAGCCGGCCGATGTCACCGAAATCCCGGTAGGCCAGCCGCAGCTCGCTGATGCCACCGTGGCGCCAGCTCGAGCCGCGGATCACATGATACTGCCCGTCCGCGGGCCCGGTGGGGTCCTGGGCCTCGGCGGCCCCCGGGGCGGCGACGGTGTAGCGGTCGTGGACCCATTCGGCCACGTTGCCGCCCAGGTCGAAGAGGCCCAGCGGGCTGGCCGCGAAGCTGCCCACGGGCGCCGTCACGGGGAAGCCGTCGTCGTAGCCGGCGAGGAGCCCGCTGACGAAGCCCCTGGCCGACTGGTCGGCGAAGTTGCCCGCGCCGGCCGGCGGCGGAAAGGCATCACCCCAGGGGTAACGCCGTGCGCCGCCACCGCCGCTGTAGCGGGCGGCCCACTCCCACTCGGCTTCGGTGGGCAGGCGGAACCCCGTCGTGACGGGCGTCGCCAGGACCAGCCGGGGCCCGCCGGGCAGCGGCTCGGTGGCATAGGCGCGCGGCAGTCCCTCCTGGTCGCTGAGCCAGTTGCAGTAGGCGGCGGCGTCCTCCCAGCTCAGCATGACGGCCGGGTGGTCGCCACCCGCGAGCACCTGGTACTTCTCCGCCCCCGAGGTGTGCTGGGGACGGAAGGCCCGGAACTGGGCGTTGGTGACTTCGCGCACCCCGATATAAAAAGGTCGCGTGAGCCGCACGTCCCGCTCGGTCTCGTTGGCCCGCCGGCCCTGCTCGCGGCGCGGCGCGCCCATGCGGAGGCTGCCCGGCTGTACGAGCCGCATCTCCATGCCCGCGGCCGAGGCGACCGTGCGCGGGACCGGGGCGACGGTGGCCTGCGCCGGCGTCAGCAGTTTCACCTCGAGTACGCGCGGCAGGCCGGGCTCCGGAGTCACCTCGGTGGCGTAGGTTGCGAAGCCGGGTTTGCGCACCTCGATGCGGTGGCTGACGGCGGGCAGCGTCAGCTCCCGCGTGGCGGCCCCCACCGGCTTGCCGTCGACGAGGAGTTCCGCGTCGGCGGGATCGCTGACGACCCGCACGATGCCGAGGCGGGGCGTGAGTGTGACGCGCACGGTGGCGCCCCGCGTGGCCGTGAGATCGACGCGGCTGGTAGCCGGCTCGTAGCCCGGCTTCACCAGCACGAGCTCGTGCACCTGGCCGGGTGTGAGTTCGGCTTCCAGCGGAGTCACGCCGCGATACCGGCCACCGGAGGTCACCGCCGCGCCGGCTGGCTCGGTGATGACGCGCACCAGGCCATCAGCCGGCACGAGCACCAGCGAATCCAGGGACTGGGGCTGGTTCGCCACGGCCGTGACCGGGCGGGTGAGTGTCTTGAAGCCGTCCTTCTCCAGGGTGAGCGTGCGGTTGCCGGGCATCAGTTCGAGCGTCGCCGGCGTCGTGCCGACGCTGACCCCGTCGGCCAGGACGGTGGCCCCGGACGGCACGCTCGTGACGGTGATGTCGGCCCAGCCGGGCACCAGCGGCACCTCCAGGGTCTGGCGCGCGCCGCCACCCGCGACGTTCAGGGTGCCTTCCCACGGCTGGTAGCGGGGCGCCAGCACCCCGATCCGGTGGATGCCCGCGGGAATCTCCAGCTCGGCCGATGGCGTACGTCCAGCGGGCTTGCCATCGACGCTGACCTCCGCCTCCACGGGTGGCCGGATGAGTACCTGCACCCGGCCGGGCAGCCGCGTGAGGCGCAGGCGGTAGTCCTCGCTGGCTTCGCCCCGGACCTGGATGTCCAGCGCGCCCGGCGCGTAGCCGTCGGCGACAGCCGTCACGGTGTAGCGGCCGGGACGGAGGAGGAAGCGGTCGCCGAGCCGGATGTCGGGCGCGCCGCGAATGTCGATGCTCGCGCTGGCGGGGTCGGTCGCGATCAGCACGGCCGTCGAGGTCAGGAGTGCGAAGGCGGCACCCGCGAGGACCAGCAACGCGCCCGCGATGGCAGCCGTGCGCCAGCGGGTCGCCCTGCGCCCGGCACCGGCAGTCGTGACGGGCCGGCCGGCGGCCGGCAGCGGCACCGGACCGGCAGGGCCCACGTCGGGCGGCAGCGTGTCGTAGTCCACGCCGCTGAAGCCCAGGCTGAAGTCGAGCGTGTCGGCGCCGACGGCGCAGCGGATCCGCGCGCTGCCAACGCCGATCTCGTCGCCGTCGGCCAGCCAGCGCGTGCCGGATACCGCCTCCCCGTTGAGGAGCACGGGCGCCGCGCTGCCGGTCAGCTGCAGGAAGGGCCGGCCGTCGAGCATGCCAATCAGGGCATAGCCCACGTCCGAGACCGGGCCGGGCACGCGCAGCGCGGCGGCTGGCCCGGTGCCGATGCGGAGCGGCAGGTCTGCGGCCCCGGCCGACCTCACGCCGCCCGAGTCACGGATGCTGATCCGGAGGCTCAGATGGGTTCCTCGCAGCGCACCGTGACGGGTCCGCCGCTGCCGGCGGCGTCAACCCGCACGTTCCGGCGCACGTCCCGGTAGCCGTCCCGCGAGCCCACCACCACGTAGGTGCCGGGGCGCAGCTCGACGGTGCGGGACGTGAACGTGCCCAGCGGCCCGACCTTGTAGATGACCACGCTGGTGAGGTTATCGGATTCGAACTGCACGGGAACGGGTGTGGCTCCGGCCGCGATCAACTGCCTGAGGCGGCTCACCTGCCCCGCCAGCACCGGGCCCGGCGCTGCCACGACGTCCGCCTCGCGCAATGCCGCCTGGGCTTCGGCAACGACGGCATCGTCATTGAAGCGGTCGCCATTGGCGAGCTGCTGCTCCAGGGTCTGGTGCAGGGCCGCCCGGGATTCGGTTGCCGCCAGACCGTCCCTGGCGGCCGCCAGCGTGGAGTCGAGCTGCAGCAGTTCCCGGTACCGCGCGGCGGCTTCCGCCCAGCGTTCCGCGGCGGCCAGCCGCTCGGCTTCCGCCTGCAGGCCGGTGAGCCGCGTCCGTCGCTCGTCGCTGTCGAGCTGGGCCAGCGCGCCGCGCGCTCCCGGGTCGCCGGGGCGCAGGGCGAGGGCCCGGTTCAGCGCGGCGCGCGCCTCGGCCGGGCGCCCGCCAGCCAGTGCCGCGAGGCCCTGGGCCATCGCGCGCTCGAATTCGCCCGCCGCCCGCGCCGCGTCGATCCGCGCGATGGCGGCCCGGGCCGGGCCCCATTCTGCATCCAGCTTGAGCACGGCGGCATAGCTGGCCAGCGCCGCGGCCGGGTCACCCGCCACCTCCCGCGCCGCCGCCTCCGCCATGCCGGCCTGGATCTCGTCCAGTTTCTGGCTGCGGGCGAGCCCCGCGGTCGCCGCCGGATCGCCCGGCCGGATCAGCAACGCGCGCTCGAACGCGGCGATGGCGGCCGGCTGGTCGGCACGGCCGAAGGCGTCGCGCCCGGAACCGAGCGCAGCGTCGAAGGCCGCCGGCGCGCCGGCGGCGAGGCGCCGGAATCGGGTGGTCGCCGCATCGAAGCTGGCTGCCGCGGCGACGAAGTCCCGCGCCTTGTACTGCCCGTCACCGAGTTCCGCGAGGCGCTGCGCCTCAAGCCAGTCGGCGCCGCCCCATTTGTCGGCCGCGGCGGACTTCGCGTCGGACTCCGCGCGCAGGCGTTCCGCGAGCGCGGCGTCGGCGGCCGCGCGCGGATCGGGAGCTGCCGGGAGTGCGGCGCCGGGCGCAGCGGCGGCCGGAACCTGCGGCAGGGTGGCTGGCGGCTCCTGGTTGACCAGCGGCCCGCGCCCGGTGACCACACCCGGCAACCAGAACACCACGGCGAGCACGGCGGCGAGCAACGCCACCAGCCCCGTGGCAATCAGCCACCCGGGGCGGCGCGCGGGCGCCGTGACCGGCCGCCGGCGCAGCGCGGGTTCCGCGCCGGGACTGACGGCTGCCGGTGCGACCGGCGTGCGCGCCGCCTCCGCGGCGATGTCGGCCAGGAGCGCGCGGACGGCACCAATGCTCCCCGGACGGAGCCGCGGCGATTTCTCCAGCATTGCCGCCACGAGCTGCGTCAGCGCCACGGGTATGGCAGCGCCCTGCCCGTCCACGCCCAGCCGCCCGGGCACCTCGGTGCGGATGCGTTCCGGCGTGATGGCGGGGTGCAGCGGCGGCTGGCCCGCCAGCAGGTCGTAAAGCAGGGCGCCGAGGCTGTAGATGTCGTCGGCCGCCGTCGGCGGCGACCCGTCGAGCTGCTGGGGGCTGACCGTCGACAGCGACACCGGGCTGTTGCCGTCCGGCAGCGACCCACCGCGGAAGTCAGTGAGGCGCCAGCGGCCCTGCCGGTCGCGCAGGACGTTGGCGGCCTTCAGGTCGCCGTGGGTGAGCCCCTGCGCATGCACGTACTGGAGGGCATCCGCCACCTCCCGGACCGCGGCCACGATGGCCGGCCAACCGGCGCCCCGCAGGGCGCCAAGGTCACCACCGTCGGCGAGCTCCAGCGCCACGCACACCCCCTGGTCCGCGGCGACGACGGCCAGCGGGCGGAGGATGCCGGGATGCACCAGCCGGCGAAGCTGCGCGGCGTCTGCCTCCAGCCCCGCGAGCAACGCTGCTGTTTCGGCGTCGTCCTGCGGGGCGAGCACCCGGAGCGCGACATCCGTACCGGTGGCGGCATCGGTGGCCGCCCAGACCTCGGCGCTGCCGCCCCGGCCCAGGAGACGCAGCAGCCGGTAGCGCCCGGCCAGTTCAGTACCCGCCGCGAGTGGTGTCATGCAGGCCGGCTGGGCGCCCTGGAATCTACGGGGCCGCCGGCGCGGCGTCCGGCAGGGGCGTGGCAGCCGCACCCGTGGTGGCGGCAGCCTCCGGCGGCTCGGGCAGTGCGATCCCCGTCTCGGCGGAATAAATCTCGCGCAGCAGACGGCGCCATTCCGTGTAACGCGCCTCCGCCGTGCCGGTGAGCCGGCGCGTCTGGCCTTCCACCTCGACGACGAGGGGCTCCGCCTCGGCATTGAAGCCCGCGCCCGCTTCCTTGAGCGCGTCACGGCTCACGTTGGACTCGGCGCGCTTCTCGAGGGCGCTCTTGATGCCCTCGAAGCCGCCGTAGACACCCGCCATGGTGATAGCGCCGTTGTCGCCGCCGCCACCCTCGTAGAGCACGGCGGCGATCAGCGCCAGCGCGCCCGCGGTGCCCCGGATGAACGCGGACCGGCGCAGATCCTGGTAGCGGATCATTTCCTCCCGGGACATCTTCCGCCAGTCCTCGTAGGGCTTGGCAAGCTCGTAGTAGAGGTTCGCGTAATACTCGTTCAGCGTGTCGGCCAGCGCGTACTCGCGTTCGCGCACGGCACGCATCCGGGCCACCATCGGGTCGTCTTCGGCAGGCAGGCGCCGGAGCTTGTAGTTGCCGGACTTGTCCTGCTCCAGCGACGCGGCGAACGCCGCCGGCACGAGGGCGGCGCCGTAGCGCAGCTCCGCGACATTGCGGACCGTAACCAGCTCCCTGGCCGACATGCCGTTGCGGATCTCCAGGAGATCATTGGCGATCTCGTTGTACAGGCTCTGGTAGGGATCCTGGCCCGCTTCCCGATACTTGGAGTACGCCTTCTCGGGAACGGTGGTCGAATACTTCTTGTTCAGCCATTCGCGCCCGGTGGCATCCCAGGCGCCCACGCGCAGCGCGACGTCGAGCCCGTCCGACTTGTCGATGCGGCCCCAGACCGTCAGGTCGACGGCATCCGAGCGCTCCGGCACCACCCAGACGGAGCCCCACTGGCCACTCGACTCCATGGTCGTCTTCAGCTGGTAGGGCATGTAGCGCGCCTCGGCCTGGCGCACTTCGGGGAAGATCAGCTTCTTCTCGTCGGGCTCGCTGCCCGCCTCGACCCCGGCATCGAACAGGATGATGCCCACATCCAGGCGTTCGGCATCCGGCAGTTCACCGGCGGCCCTCACGAGGTCGGTCTGCTCGTAGTCGATGGTACGGCCCACGGAACAGCCGCCCAGGGCCGAAGCCAGCACGGCCAGCAGCAGCGCGGACAGTCCCGCGCGTGCGTGCGGCAGACGGGTGCGCGACGCGTTCGTCATTTCTTCCTGATACCCATCACTTTCCGGTACTCATCCCACAGCGCGTCGCGGATCGCCGGGTCCTTCTCCGCCAGCGCCGCCTCGCGCAACTGCTTGGCCACCTGGTCTTCGCCGGAACCGTCACGAGGGATGTCAGCCGGCAGGCCTTCGCCCGCGCCGGCCGGCCCGCCGGCTCCCGCCGGGCCGCCACCCGCCGCCTCCGGCGCCGGTGTGCCGGAACCGGCACCACTGCCGGCGCTGTCATCCGGGGTGCCGGGCTCGCCGTCCGGGCCCACGCCGGCTTCGCCGACCTGGCCGCTGCCCTGGCCGGTTCCCTGGCCGGTTCCCTGGCCGCCTCCCTGGCCGCTGTTTTCCTGGCTGCCCGACTCGCCGCCAATGCCGCCGGGCGCGCCGATGCCACCCACGCCGCTCATGCCGCCCATGCCGGGCACGGACACGCCCACGTTGGGGCCGCCGGCGGCGCCGGTGCTGCTGCCCCCCGCCGTCCGGACGGAGCTGCTGTCGCTCTCCTGGCGGGTCTCGGCGGCCCGGCCGGATCCCTGGCCCGATTTCGCCATGGCTTCCCGCTCACGACCGATCTCACCGTCGAAGTCGCCCAGGGACTTGTCGAACACGGCACCCGGATCCTGGGCAGAGCCCGTGCCGGCGCCGGCCGCGGCGCTGCCGGCGGACGCCGCACCGGCCTGACCCGACCCGGTTGGGCTCGGCGTGGACGGGCCGGAACCGGCAGAACGGCTGCCGGACGGCCCCGACGGGGAACCGGTGCCGCTGGCTCCTCCACTGGTGCCGGGAAGGCTCGAACCGGCGGAGCCGCCGGAAGCGCTGGTGGTGCCCGCCGGAGCCTGCATGGCCGAGCTGCTGCAGGCGGCCAGGCCGAGGACGGCGGCCAGCACGGTGACTCGATTGACCGTCCGTTGCGCGTTCATGGACTGCGGCCCGGTGACAGATGTTTCTCAGTATAACGCCCGGGCCGACGGGCCCGGCCCACCGCCCGCCATTTGGAGACCCGGAGGTGGCGTTAAGTTCAGCGAACGGGTTCGCTGCGCGGCAACCCGGCGTAGATCCTGTCAGCGACGGTGGCAGCCACCTGCTGGAAGGTCACGGGACGCTCGGTCACGGATTCAAAGGCGTAATTCACCTCGCCGCCCCCCTCCCAGGCCACCGAGCCGGTCTGGCTGTCCCAGATCTGGAGGAACACGCGGATGTTGGCCTGCTTGGTGTCGACGAACCGGAAGCCGATCAGGCTGAAGCGCCCGCGGGATGCCTGCTCGAAGCTCGCGAGGCTCAGCTGGGCCAGGTAACGCACCTGGCCGATCTCGCCGATGCGCTTCAGCAACGCGCCGTCCAGGATGCCGGTTTCCAGATAGTCCCGGAACATCTGCTTGTATTCCTGGTCGAGTTCGGCGGCGTTCATGGCCGACAGGATGGCCGGCAACGGCACGACCCGGAGATCCGGCCGGTCCTTCTCGAGCTGCGTCGCGAAGCTGAGCGCCAGGGCCTGCTTGTCGGCCTCGCGGCCGGTGGCGGCGGACGGCGTGAGGAAACCGATGCCGCCGGCTGCCAGGTCAGCAGCATCGAGCTGGATCTCCTTGTGGGTGATCTTCGCATCGACCTGCGGCAACATCGACCCGCAGCCGGCGAGCGCCGCGACGAGGGCCAGCAGGAAGAGTGCCTCGCCGCCCTGCCGAACCCGACCACTGAAGCGCATCATCACCACCCGTCCAGTATGACGCTGCAATTCTGCCAGAGCGCGGGCACTCTGCTAGCATCGCGGCGCAGCGAGATCCCGCACCACAGCTGACGGAGCAAGCACCATGGCACTGGCCGAGGCCCTCAAGTCCCTGCAGTCCCGCGTGGGCCAGGAAATCCACACCAGCGACTGGCTCACCGTCGACCAGGCCATGATCGACGGCTTTGCCAACGCCACCCGCGACCGCCAGTGGATCCACGTGGACCCGAAGCGCGCCGCCGCGGAATCCCCCTACGGCAAGACCATCGCCCACGGCTACCTGACGCTGTCGCTCTACCCGTTGCTGCGCGGACTGGTGGATGCGGAGAAGCCGCTGGCTCCCGGGGTCGAGCGCGTCATCAACTACGGGATCAACAAGCTGCGCTTTCCGAACGCGGTCGTCGTCGGCAGCCGCATCCGGGCCCACTGCAAGCTGGTATCCGCTGAGGAGGCCAAGGGCAGCATCGAACTCGTGGAGGAATACTCCGTCGAGATCGAGGGCCAGGGGCGGCCCGCCTGCGTCGCGGAGTGCGTCATGCGGCTCTACTTCCAGTAGCGTCGCGCCGCCACGACCTTGAACGACATTCTCCTCATCGACCGGCGCGGCGACCGGCTGCACGTCACCATCAACCGGCCCGGGCGCCGCAACGCGCTGTCACTCGAACTGCTGGACCGGATCGGTGACACCTTCACCCGCCACGCGGCTGACCCCGCGCTGAAGTGCGCCGTCCTCACGGCCTCCGGCGACCGCTGCTTCGCCGCCGGCGGCGACCTGAAGGAACTGGATGCCGTGCGGAGCGAGGCCGACACGCTCGCCATGTCGCGCCGGGCCCGGGCGGCGCTCGACGCGGTGCGCCGCTTCCCGGTGCCGGTGCTGGCCGCGCTGAACGGCCATGCGCTGGGCGGCGGCGCCGAGCTGGCCATGGCCTGCGACCTGCGCATCGCGACGGCCCAGACGGAGATCGGCTTCCTGCAGGCCCAGCTCAACGTGACGACGGCCTGGGGCGGCGGCATCGACCTGCTGGCCCTGCTCGGGCCGGCCCAGGGCCTCGCCCTGCTGATCGAGGCCAGGCGCATTCCGGCGGCTGAAGCGCGGGACCTGGGCCTGCTGCAGCGGGTGTGCGGTCCCCACGAGTCGCTCGCGGACTGCACGGAGCGGGTTCTGGAACCGCTGCTGCTGCGGCCCGTCCAGGTGCTGCGGGCCTACAAGACCCTCGCCCTCGAGGCGCGCAATGCCCTGCACGAGCGCCTGACCGCGGCCGAGGAACGGGGCTTCGCGGCCAGCTGGATCCACCAGGATCACTGGGCTGCGGCGGAGCAGGCGCTCGCACCGCGGCTGCCGGACGAACGCCGCGGCAACGGACCCCGCGAAGCGTAGGAGCGGCTTTGGCCGCGACGCCCCGGCAGCCGTCAGCTGCCCGGCTGCCAGTCGCTGTGCAGCGCCAGTCGCCACATGAGGCGCTGACCGGTGTAGTCGGAGTTGGGGCTGTGCTGGACGGCCCGGTTGTCCCAGAGCATCAGTGAATTGTTGCGATACCGGAACCGGCAGCAGTACACGTCGCGGACCGAGTGGCGCTTGAGCATGTTCAGCACCGCATCGCTCTCGTCACGGGTGAGCCCCTTGATGGCGATGGTCCAAGCCTGGTTGAGGTAGAGCATCTTCCGGCCGGTCTCCGGATGCCTGCACACCAGCGGGTGCTCCATCTGCGGAAACTTCTGCCGCATCTTCCACAGCATCTCGATGGCCCCGACCGTGGCCGCGGAATGATGGCCGGAGTTGAGGCCGTACTGGAGGACATCGTGGATGGCGACCTTGTCCTCGAGGAAGGCCTGCATTGCGGGCGACAGCCCTTCCCAGGACAGGTAGTTGCTCGCGAAGAGCGTGTCGCCGCCGGCGGCGGGAACATCCCTCGCGTAGAGCATGGCGCCCATGCTCGGATTGCGCTGGTAGGTGTGATCAGCGTGCCAGCCCAGGTTCTGGGTCGACAGGGTCTTGCCGTTCTTCGGGGCGCCGCGCAGGTAGAAGACGCCGGGCACGTCGCCCCGGTGCGGCAGGAAGGGCTCATCCTCGAGCTTCGCGAAGCGCTGGCCGAACGCGGCGAACTGCTCCTGGCTCAGCTCCTGGTCGTGGAACATCACTGCGGAGTAGTCGAGGAATGCCTGGTGGATCTGCGCGAATTCAGCGCCGGAAAGATTCGCGAGGTCGACGCCGAAGATCTCGCACCCGAGGGCGCCTGTCAGGGGACGAATTTCCATGCGGTGTTCCGCGACGCGTTCTGCCGTAGCTGCCATGGTGGTTCCTGCGCGTGAAGGGCCGGACCGGCCGGAGGGGCAGAAAGATACTATTGTCATGTTGACATGACAATAGGCTACTAACCCGCCGTATCCGGTTCGCCGGTCGCGCCTCAAGGCGCTCCTACGCGGCGGACGGGGAGCGCAGCTCGCGGCGCAGGATCTTGCCGACGTTCGACTTGGGCAGTGAGTCCCGGAACTCGACGTGCCGGGGAATCTTGTAGGGCGCGAGCGATGCACGCAGGTAATCGCGGACCTCGTCCACGGCCAGGGTCTGGCCGGGCCGGAGCGTGAGGAACAGCTTCACCGCCTCGCCGGTCCGCTCGTCGGGCACGCCGATGCAGGCCGCCTCGAGTACCGCGGGGTGATGGGTGATCGCGGCCTCGACCTCGTTCGGATAGACCTTCAGCCCCGAGACATCGATCATGTCCTTCTTGCGATCGACGATGCGGAAGTAGCCCTGCGCATCCACGACCGCGATGTCGCCCGTCCGCAGGAAGCCGTCGTTCGTCATGCAATTGGCGGTGGCGACGGAGTCGTTCCAGTAGCCGAGCATCACCTGCGGGCCCTGGACGCAGATCTCGCCCGGCTCGCCCGGCGCCACCTCGCTGCCGTCCTCGCTCCGGAGCTCCACGATCGTGTTTGGCAGCGGCAGGCCAATGCTGCCGTTGTATTCCTTGAGCGTGACCGGATTGATCGTCACCACCGGGGAGGTCTCGGAGAGGCCATAGCCCTCGAGGATCATGTGCCCCGTGATCTCCATCCAGCGCTTCGCGGTGGCGGGCATCACCGCCATGCCCCCCGCCGAGGTGACCTTGAGCGTGGAGAAATCCACGCCGGGAAGGTCCGGGTGCTCCACAAGGGCCTGGTACAGCGTGTTGACGCCGGTGATCGCCGTGAACTTCCAGCGCTTGAGCTCGGCGATCAGCCCTTTGATGTTCCGCGGATCGGTGATCAGGATGTTGTGGCCGCCCGTGTCCACGTAGCACAGGCAGTTACACATCAGTGCGTACACGTGGTACAGCGGCAGCGGCGTGATCATGATCTCCTCGCCATCGATACGCTGCCCGGCGAACCAGGTGTTGATCTGCCGGATGTTCGCGACGAGGTTCCCGTGGGTCAGCATCGCGCCGCGCGAGCGGCCGGTGGTGCCCCCGGTGTACTGCAGGCAGGCCAGGTCGGTGCCGGTCGGCGGCGCCGGCTGGCGGAATTTGCCCGGGTCACAGGCCTCCACCGCCGACCAGCCCACGGATCCCGGCACGGGGGGTGCCGGCATCCGGCGCACGTAGCGCATGGCAAAGTTCACCAGGGGCGCGCGGGGGAAGCCGAGCAGGTCACCGATGCCGGTGACGAGGACGTGGCGGATTCCGACCCGGTCCTGGACCTCCGCAAACGCCCCTGCACGCTGCGCGAGGACGATGAGGACCTTGGCGCCGCTGTCGTTCAGCTGGTGCTCCAGCTCGGGCGGCGTGTACATCGGATTGACGTTGACCACGACCATCCCGGCCCGCCAGGCACCGAACAGGGCGATGGGGTACTGGATCAGGTTGGGCAGCATGATCGCCACGCGGTCCCCCGGGCCGACGCCCGGGAGGCTCTGGAGCCATGTGGCGAAGCGGCGATGCAGGATGTCCAGCTCGCGATAGGTGATGGTCCGGCCGAGATTGCTGAACGCGGGCCTGCCGGGAAAACGGGCAATGGCCCGGTCCACGACATCCACCACCGATTCCGTGGGATCGAGGTCCAGGCTGGCGGGCACGCCGGGCGGGTAGGCGCTCAACCAGGGCTTGTCCATGGGCTTTAGGATCGCATACTCACGGCCTCGTGGGCGTGGCGACAAGGTAGCATTCCTGCTACGGTTTGCCCGCCTCAAACCCAGGGTAACCCATGACCCGATCCCGCATCCCGCACTTCTACAAGATGTCAGTCTCCGAGCGGGTCCGCGCCGTCCGAGACCGGGGCCTGCTGAGCGACACCGATTTCGACCTGCTCTCCGCCGGCCAGGCCACCCTGGACCTGCAGGCGGCCGACAAGATGATCGAGAACGTCATCGGGGTCCTCGGCATGCCGGTGGGCCTCGGGCTGAACTTTCTGATCAACGGCAAGGAATACGTGGTGCCGATGGCGGTGGAGGAGCCGTCCATCGTGGCTGCCATCAGCGCCACCGCCAAGCTCGCCCGGGAATCCGGCGGCTTCGCCACGAGTTCCACCGCGCCCGTGCTCATCGGCCAGATCCAGGTTCTCGAACTGCCCGACCTGCCGCGGGCGCGGGCCGCGGTGCTCGAGCACAAGCAGGAGATCCTCGACCTCGCCAACAGCTTCCACCCGCGAATGGTCGCCCGCGGAGGCGGTGCCGTGGACCTGGAGGTGCACTCCTACCCCCTGCGCTCCATGCCGGGCGAACTGATGCTGGTGGTCCACCTGCTGGTGGACACCCGGGATGCCATGGGCGCCAATCTCGTCAACGGCATGTGCGAGGGCGTGGCCTCACTCATCGAGCAGCTGACCGACGGGAAGGTATTCCTGCGCATCCTGTCCAACCTGGCCGACCGCGCCCTCGCACGCGCCGAGGTCACGCTGCCGGTGACCCACCTGGCCGGCAAGGGCTACGCCGGGGAGCGGGTCCGGGACGGGGTGATCATCGCCGCCGACTTCGCCCACGCGGACCCCTACCGGGCGGCGACCCACAACAAGGGCATCATGAATGGCGTCGACGCCGTCGCACTCGCCACCGGCAACGACTGGCGGGCCATCGAGGCAGGCGCCCACGCCTACGCGGCGCGGCACGGCCGTTACAGCTCATTGACGGAGTGGTGGAAGGACGACGCCGGCAACCTGCGCGGCAGCATCGAGATGCCCCTGAAGGTCGGCATCGTCGGCGGGCCACTGGAGTCGAACCCCGGCGTGGCGATGAACCTGCGCCTTCTCGGCGTCGATTCCGCCACGGAACTCGCCGAGGTCATGGCAGCCGTGGGCCTCGCGCAGAACTTCGCGGCCCTCCGGGCGCTGGCGACCGACGGCATCCAGGCGGGGCACATGACGTTGCACGCGCGCAGCGTGGTGAAGGCCGCCGGCGCACCGGCCGAACTGTTCAACGAGGTGCTGGAACGGGTCCTCCAGAGCGGCGAGATCAAGGTGTGGAAGGCGCAGCAGTTGCTCGAAGAAGTCCGGCGCTCTGTCCCCGCAGACAGGAAGACGGCGCCCCACCGCCTGCCCGAGGCCGGCGTGGGCGTCGGCTACGGCAAGATCATCCTGCTGGGTGAGCACGCCGTGGTTCACGGCCGCCACGCCATCGGCTGTCCCGTGCCTCTCACCATCCGGGCCGTCGTGGAGGACGGCGAGCGTGGCGTCGAGCTGCTCATCCCCCGCTGGGGCGTGGAGTACCAGCTGGCGAAACCGCCCGAGCAGCGGCGCTCCTTCGAGCAGGCCGCCGGCGCCATCCTCGACAAGCTCGGCCTCGCCGACCGCAAGCTCCGGATCGAGGTGTTTCCCGACGTCCCGCGCAGCATGGGCCTGGGTGGCTCTGCCGCCCTCGCCGTGGCCATCGTCCGGGCCCTCGACCTGCACTTCAGGCTTGGCCTGAACGACGTGGAAGTCAACGAACTGGCCTACCTGTCGGAGCAGACTGCCCACGGCCAGCCGAGCGGCATCGACAACACGCTCGCCACCTACGGGAAGCCGCTGGTGTACCGGAGGGGATCCCCGCCGCTCGTCGAGGTGCTGAACATCCCCAGGCCCCTCTCGATCGTGGTCGGCATGACCCAGAGCGAGGGCCTCACTGCCCGCACCGTGGCAAATGTCTCGGAAGCACGGAAGCGCAATCCCCGGCTCTATGAAAAGATTTTCGATGACATTGACAGCCTCGTGCTGCAGGCCGTCTCCGCCATCCAGGACCGGGATGTGACCACTCTCGGTGACCTCATGAACATCAATCAGGGCCTGCTCAATGCCCTCCAGGTTTCCACCCCCGAGCTCGAGCGCCTCATCGACGTGGCGCGCGATGCGGGCGCGGCCGGCGCCAAGCTCACGGGGGGTGGCGGCGGCGGCGCGATGATCGCCCTGTGCAGCGACGCCACGACGGTGGACGTGCAGCAGGCCATCGAGCGCCAGGGCTTCCGCACCCTGCTCGTGACGCCCGGTGCCACGCAATGAGCCGGGCATTGTCCATCGAGTCGACCGAGTCCGTGAAGGAGGACCTCCTGGTCCTGGTGGACGAGGCCGACCGTGAGGTCGGTACGCTGCCGAAGACCGCAGGCCACCTGGGCGCCGGCACGCTGCACCGGGCTTTCTCGGTATTCCTCTTCGACGCGCAGGGCGCGGTACTGATCCAGAAGCGCGCGCCGGGCAAGATGCTGTGGCCTGGCTACTGGTCCAACAGCTGCTGCAGCCACCCGCGGCCGGGCGAGCCTGTCGAGACCGCGGGGCGCCGGCGCGTCCGCGAGGAACTCCGCGTGGAGTGCCGCCTGAGCTTCCTCTACAAGTTCCGCTACCAGGCGCGTTTCGGCGATGTGGGTTCCGAGCACGAACTCTGCTACGTCTATGCGGGCTATCCGCGTGGCACCCTGGTCGTCGACCCCGCGGAGATCGCCGATCACCGCTGGATCAGCCCGGACGAGCTGACGAGGGAAATCGCCGCGCATCCCGACCGCTTCAGCCCCTGGATGAAGCTGGAGTGGCAGCGCATCACCACGGACTTCCTCGACCAGATCCGGCAGGACTGCGGTCGCGGAGAATGAGCAACGTCGTCATCACCGGCAGCACCCGGGGCATTGGCCGCGGCCTCGCGGTGGAGTTCCTCAAGCGGGGCCACAGCGTGGTGGTCTCCAGCCGCAGGCAGGCCGATGTGGACAAGGCCGTCGCGGAGCTTTCGGCCATCGGCAAGGCGAAAGTCGTCGGCAAGACCTGCGACGTCACGCGGAAGTCCGACCTGCAGGCCCTCTGGGACTTCGCCGTGGCCACCTTCGGTCACGTGGACTTCTGGATCAACAATGCCGGCCGGGCCACCTCCCGCTTCGCCGTGCACGAGCTGCCGGAAGAGCTGGTCCACACCCTGGTGGACGGCAATCTCAAGGGCAGCGTCTTTGGCTCCCAGGTGGCGATCACGGGCTTCCGCAGGCAGGGTTTCGGCGCGCTGTACAACATGCTGGGCGGCAGTTACGACGGCAAGCGCCTGACGCCAAACATGGGCGTCTACAGCTCCACGAAGGCCGGCGACTGGCTGCTGACCAAGTACCTGGTGGCCGAGAACCAGAACCCGCAGATCGTCATCGGCACGATCAGCCCCGGGATGCTGATCACGGAGAACTGGTTCGACGAGCAGAAGGAAATGAGCGCCAAGGACTGGCAGAAGATCCGTCCCCTGCTCAACATCCTCTGCGACTACGTGGAAACCTCGACGCCCTGGCTCGTGGACCAGATGCTGGCCAACCGGGAGAGTGGCAAGCGCATTGCCTGGATGACCACCGGCAAGCTCCTCGGCCGCTTCGTCGGCGCCAGGCTGTTCGGCCGGAAGCGCGACCTGTTCACCCGCTTTGGCCTCTGAACCGCTACTGATCGTCCGGGGCGCGTTGCGCCGCTTCGGTGACCGCACGGCGCTGGCCGGCGCGGACCTTACCGCCGGCAAGGGTGAGGTGCTGGTGCTGCTGGGGCCGAACGGCGCGGGCAAGACCACGCTCCTGCGAGCGCTGGCCGGCCGCGTGCGACTCGACTCGGGGCAGATCCGCATCGGCGGCGGCGCGCCGGACGACCCGGGAGTACGGCGCCGCGTCGGCTTCGTGCCCCAGTCCATCGCCCTCTGGGGCCGGCTGCCCGTCCGCACCAACCTGGAGATACTGGGCCGGCTTGCCGGCCTCACCCGGCACGAGGTCGCCGCGGCCGTGACCGAGGCGCTCCACTGGTCTGGCCTCGCCGACCGGGCCGGTGAACCCGTCGAAACGCTGTCCGGGGGCATGCAGCGGCGGATCAACATTGCGGCCGGCACCTTGCACCGTCCGGACCTGTTGCTGCTGGACGAACCGACGGTGGGACTCGACCCGCTCGCCCGCCGGTCCGTCCACCGGGTCCTGGAGGGCCTGCGCGACCGGGGCATGGGCCTCATCCTGACCACCCACGATCTCGTCGAAGCCGAGACCCTGGCGGATCGCGTGGCCGTGCTGGCCGGCGGCGTGGTGCGCGCGGCCGATACGATCCCGATCCTCGTTGGCCGTCTGTTCGGCTCGGACCAGGAAGTGTTGCTGATGCTCGCGTCGGAACCGGCGCCGGACCTGCGGGACTTCCTGCGGACCACCCTCTTCTCCCCGACCAACGAGGCGCGGCTCTGGGTCGGCCGGCTGCGTGGCGGCCTCGAACGGCTTCCGGAACTCCGCAGCCAGCTGATCGACGCGGGGGCAGACATCGACGAACTGCGGGTCCGCCAGCCCGGCCTGCATGGCGTGTTCGTGGAGCTGACCGGCACGGTCCCCAACGCATGATCGAGTCGGCATGAGCCTGGCAATCCTCCGCGCGGCCTTCCTGCTGCTGCTCCGCGATCGCGGCGCGCTGTTCATGGCACTGGTCGTGCCCGTGGTTTTCTTCCTGATCTTCGCGGAGATCTTCGCGACAGCGGCAGGCGACCAGCTACAGCTGCGGATCGCCATCGTCGATGAGGTGAAGAGCGAGGACTCGATCCGGTTGCTGAAGGCCCTGACCGACGTGCCGGCTGTCAGGCCCGTGCCCGGCCCGCAGGCCGGCCAGCTCACCCGCCAGTCCGCCCGGGCCATGGTGCGCCGGGGCACCGCGGATGTCGGGCTCGTGATTCGCGCCGACGGCGAGGATCTGGCCACCGCCAGCGGCCTGGCGGCGCCGCCGCTGCTGCTGCTCGTCGACCCGTCCCGGAGTGTCACGGCTACCGTGCTCGCCGGACAGTTGCAGAGGGCCTACTTCGCCGCCCTCCCCGACCTGGCCGTGGGCCGGGTGGCCGAGTTGATCGGCACGGAGTTCACCGAGTTCACGCCGGCGCAGCAGGCCGAGATCGAGGCAGGGCTCGCCGGCCTGCGGGAATCGGCGGGCGCCGCGGACGGCGGCCGCCCCTCCGGCTGGACCTTCGACGATCTCCTGGAACGGGACAACGTGGCCGGACAGAATGCGGCTCTCAACTACGTGGCCTACTACGCGGGCGCGGTTGCCTTCATGTTCCTGCTGTTTGCCGCCGCCCAGAGCGCCCTGGGCATCCTTGACGACCAGGAGGCCGGCATCCTCGACCGGATTGCGGCGGGTCCCGGCGGCATCGACGTGGTCATCAACGGCCGCTTCCTGTTCCTGGTGGCGCAGGGACTCATTCAGACCTGCCTGATCTTCGGCGTGGCGTGGCTCGCGTATGGGGTGGACGTGCCCGGCAACTTCGGCCCCTGGGCGATGATCTCCCTGAGTTCCGCCGTGCTGGCCGCGGGGCTCGGCCTGCTGCTCGTCACCGGGTGCCGGACCCGGGCCCAGGCCCAGGTGCTGCCCACCGTGGTGATCCTGATCATGTCCGCGGTCGGCGGCAGCATGGTGCCGCGCTTCTTCATGCCCCAGTGGCTGCAGCAGATCGGCTGGGCCACGCCGAACACCTGGGCGCTGGAGGCCTACAGCGGCGTGTTCTGGCGCAGCGAGCCGGCGCTCGCACTCGTGCCGATCTGCTTCAGCCTGTTCGGCATCGGGATCGCGGCGCTGGGCCTGAGTCACTGGTTCGGGCGGAGACTGGTGCGGGACTGACAACTATGGACATCTGATGCGCCCGCCCCTAGCATCAGATGATCATGCGCACCACCATTGATATCGATGACCCCGTCCTCCGCGAGCTCAAGAAGCTCCAGGCGGCAACCGGGAAGTCCCTTGGACAACTGGCATCGGAGTTGCTGGCGCAGGCCCTGGCCGGCCGGCCGCGGCAGCAGCCACGGGTGGCGTTCCGCTGGACCTCGCGGGCCATGGGCGCCCTAGTCGACGTGACCGACAAGGAAGCCCTCTACCGGCTCATGGACGACGAGTCATGAGCTTCGCCGTCGACGCCAACCTGCTGGTCTACGCCTCCGATCGGGACAGTCCGGTGCACGAACGTGCAGTTGCATTTCTGCGGAACTGCGTCGAAGGCACCGAGATCTTCTGCCTCGCCTGGGTGACGGTCTTTGCCTACCTCCGCATCGTTACCCATCCGGCAGTGTTCCGGCGCCCGTTGTCGCCCAACGAGGCCATGGACAACGTGGACACCCTGTTTGGCCTGCCCCACGTCCAGATGCTCGGCGAGGGCGACCGCTTCTGGCTGCACTACCGGAAGACGGCCGGTGTCGTGCTGCCCCGGGGTAACCTCGTGCCGGATACGCACCTGGCTGCCCTGCTCCGCCAGCATGGCGTGGCGACGCTCTACACCCGCGACCGTGACTTCCTCCGCTTCGACTTCCTGTCAGTGGTCGATCCCCTGGAGACCGCAGTGAAGGACAAGCCGGCTCGACGGCGGAGGGCTTCGCTGGCCCGGGCCTGATCCGCCGTTGCCGGAGCAGGACTCGTGATGGCGACAGGAGGAGGGTCAACATTTGGAACCGTGATGGGTTCCAGGTGACCGTACACCGAGACCGGGAAAACGGGAGTGACTAGCGTGTCCGATGCCGTTAGAAGAATGCTCTTGCCTTGTCTGGCCCTCCCATTGCTCGTACTTTCTCAGGTGTCCTGCTCCCTCGAGAAGTACGCTGTGAGCGCCGTCAATGGAATCCCCGCTGGAACTCGGTCGGCTGACTGCATTGACATCAGTGGGGACTACGAATACCTGGGTGTCGTAACTAGTCTCGACGGGGATGGGGACTTCATCGACATGACTGGCGTTGGGGGTGAGACGACTTTGGTTGAGGGGATATTCGGTCCGATCAGCGAACATGGTCCCCGCCAACCGCTCCCGTCCGATGTTGCCTGCATGCACGTTGATCTGAATTCCACAAGAGATTTGCTGGTCGTTCGGGCGCGGCTCAATCCGCCTGCCGACGAGCGCGACCTCTTTGAGTTGCCAATGGCATGCATCAATGGTCGGTGGCTTGGAAGCCAAACGTACAAAGCTCTGGACGTGGAGTCTGAGATCCTTCGAAGTCTTGGCATCGGCATTGATGGCGATCTCCGTGCGCGCGTAGAGTATGCCGGCGCTTTTCGATATGGCTGGCCCCTGCCATACCAGAGGGGTTCATTCACGCGGGAGGCGCGTTTTGGCCCGAAGGATGAATGCCAACGCTGACTGCGACGAGCCTCGTGTCTGTACGCGTCTCAAGTGTCTGTCGGCCGGTCAAGGCGTAATCATGAACGACAAGCTCAACAGCAAGGACTACGCCGCGCTGCTCGAGCCCCTCCAGCTCGAGCTCAACAACCTGATGCACTGGCTGAAGGCCACCGGCCAGCGCATGGTGGTGCTCTTCGAGGGCCGGGACACCGCCGGCAAGGGCGGCGTCATCAACGCCATCGCCGCGACGCTCAATCCCCGCCAGGTGCGCATCGTCGCTCTCACGAAGCCCACCGAGCTCGAGCGGACCCAGTGGTACTTCCAGCGCTACATCGCGCACCTCCCGTCGGCGGGCGAACTCGTGCTCTTCGACCGCAGCTGGTACAACCGGGCGGGCGTCGAGAAGGTCATGGGCTTCTGCACCGATGCCGAATACCGCCGGTTCCTGAAGGAGGCGCCGCGCTTCGAGCAGCAGCTCGTCGACGAAGGGATCCTGCTGTTCAAGTACTGGCTCGCCGTGGACCAGAAGCAGCAGGAGAAGCGGTTTGCGGAGCGCGCGGCGGACCCGCTGAAATGCTGGAAGCTCTCGCCCATCGACCTGGAGGCGCGGAAGAAGTACGTGGAGTACGGGCGGGCCCGGGACCGGATGATGGCGGCGACCCACACCCGGCACGCCCCCTGGACCATCGTCGAGTTCAACGACCAGAAGCGCAGCCGGCTGAACCTGATCCGGCACCTGCTCGACCAGGTGCCGGACACCCGGGTCCCGGTGGCCCGCATCAGGCTCCCCCGACTGGCGAAGAGGCCGGCCAGCGAGCGCTATGGCGGACCGGTGCGGCCCATCAAGGGCAAGTACTGAGGGCGCCCGCGGCCCCTGCATCGTGACCACCACACGCCGACTGTTCTTCGCCTTCTGGCCCGGCGAGCGCCTCCGCCAGGCACTCGACACGGCCCGCAACCGGCTGTTCCCCCTCTCCGGCAGGCCGGTGGCCGCTGCCGGCCTGCACGTGACGGCCGCCTTCCTCGGAGCGGTGAGCGAGGCGCGACTACCGGCGCTCCTGGCGCTCTCCGGCCCCGTGCCGCCGTTCACGATCACCTTCGACCGGCTGGAACACTGGCCCAAGCCCCGGGTACTCGTTGCCGCCACGACACACCTGCGGGACGACCTCCGGGAGTGCGTGGACGGACTCTGGCAGCGGCTCGACCGTCTGGGCTTTGCGCGGGAAACGCGCCCCTTCAGGCCCCACGTGACGCTGGCGCGGGACGTCCGGTCGGTACGCGAAGGCCTGCGCTGGGATCCCCTGCCCTGGCCGGTGGACCGGCTGGCGCTGGTCGAGTCCGTGTCGACGCCGGACGGCGTTCACTACCGGCCGGTTGCCGCGGCGGCCGTCGGAGGCTGATCAGGGGGCGGGATTGCCCAGCAGGCCGATGACGGTGATCCCGCTGTTCACGACCATGGCGGCCATCAGCAGCGCGAACAGCGGCAGCGCCACCAGGAAGACCCGCTCGCGGCCGGACGGCGACGTGCCGGCGACCCTGTGGCGGAGCCGCAGGCGCTGCCAGGTCATCACGCAGAGGAGGCCGAGCCGGATGCCAACGATCGCCAGCACGCTGTGGATGATCAGCGGGGTCATCAGGCGCGGTCGCCCGCCCCGAGGTCTGGCGCGGCCCACAGGTCCCGCTCCCGCGGCGCAGGCTGGCGCCACCGGTCCCAGGTCACTGCCCGCAATGCCCTGACGGCGCCACCGCACAGGTAGAGCAGTCTCCGCGGCGAGCTGACGACGGCGCGGGTATCCCAGGCGTGGATACCCCGCTCGCGGACGACCCGTCCGATGTCGCGGTAGACGGCGAGTGCCGTGGCCACCGCCCAGCCGGAACGAAAACTGAGCGACTGCAGGCCGATGGCGGCGGACTGGTAGTAGCGGTCCGCTTCCTGCAACAGTCGCTCCACCACGCCGGCGAGCGCTGCGCGATGGGCAGGATCGGCGATGCCGTCCGGCGGAATGCCCGCCTGCGCCAGCCAGTCGGCCGGAAGGTAACAGCGCCCGTTCCGCGCATCATCGAGCACGTCCCGGGAAATGTTGGTGAGCTGGAAGCCGATGCCGAGATCGGCGGCACGCTGGAGCACCCGCGGATCGCGCACGCCCATCACCAGAGCCATCATCACGCCCACGACGCCGGCGACACGGTAGCAATAGAGCAGTGTCTCGTCGAAGGTGCGGTAGCGGTGGTCCCTCACATCCATCCCGAAGCCGGCGAGGAGCTCCAGGGCGTGCCGTTCCGGTATTGCGTGCGCGCGAGCCACACGCTGGAAGGCCTGGAAGGCGGGCTCGGCGACGGGCTCGCCCGCCAGGGCGCGCAGTGTCTCCGTGCGGAGATGCTCGAGCCGGGTCGCCTTGTCGCCCGCCGACAGCTCCGGAACCAGCGGGGTGGCCGGCGCCATGCCGAGCTCCTGCCCGTCGATCTCATCGTCGCAGTGGCGGCACCAGGCGTAGAGCATCCAGGCGTGGTCGCGGGTGGCGGTGTCGAACAGGCGAGACGCCAGCGCGAAGCTGCGAGATCCCTTGCGGATCATCTCCCGGCTGTTGCTGACGACCGCGTCCATCTCAGCCTGCTCCTCGGCCCCGGAGGAGGTCGGCGAGCATCAGCCCCGCGGTGGCCTTGGCGGAACCGATGACGCCGGGAATCCCCGCCCCCGGGTGTGTGCCTGCCCCCACGAAGTACAGATTGTGGATGCGATCGTCCCGGTTGTGAACCCGGAAGAACGCGCTCTGGGTCAGCAGGGGCTCCAGGGAGAACGCGGAGCCAAGGTGCGCGTTCAGCTCCGTGGCGAAGTCGGCGGGCGTGAAGATGCGCGAGGTGACGAGGTTTGCCCGGAGGCCCGGCAGCGTGTGCTTCTCGAGGGCATCCAGGATGCGGTCCCGGTACTTCGGCCCGGTCACGCTCCAGTCGATGGGCGCCTTGCCCAGGTTGGGCACCGGCGCCAGCGCGTAGAACCCCGCCTGGCCGGGGGGCGCCAGCGAGGAATCCGTGCGGGACGGGTTGTGCAGGTAGAGCGAGAAGTCATCCGGCAGCACGCCCCGGTCGAAGATGTCGTCGAGCAGCTCGCGGTAGCGGGGGCCGAACAGCACCGTGTGGTGGGCGATCTCCGGGTACTGGCGCCTCAGGCCGAAGTAGACGACGAACAGCGAGTTGCTGAAGCGCTTGCGTGCGAGGCTCTTGCCCACGGCCCGGCCGCGGTCGGTGGCGCGGAGCAGGCTTGCGTAGGTGTGCACGATATCCGCGTTGCTCGCCACCGCGTCCACCACCACGCTGCGACCGTCGGGAGTGGCGACTTCCGTGGCCCGTCCGTTGCGCACGCGGATCTCCTGCACCGGCGTGTTCAACCTCACCTCGCCGCCCAGGTCCTGGAACAGGCGGAGCATGGCGCGCACGAGGGCGCCGGTGCCGCCGCGGGGAAAGCGCACGCCCCACTGGCGCTCGAGCGCGTGGATGAGCGCATAGATGGACGAGACGTGGAAGGGATTTCCGCCGATGAGCAGCGACTGGAAGCTGAAGGCCTGACGCAGGTGTGGGTCCTGCATGTAGTCGGAGACCACGCTGTAGACGGAGCGGTCGCTGCGCAGCCGGATCAGCTGTGGCGCAACGCGCATCATGCTCCAGAAGCTCTGGAACGGCACGGTGCCCAGCTCCAGGTAGCCCGCCCGGAATACGTCCTCGGAGAACTTCAGGAACTTCCGGTAGCCATCTACGTCCCGTGGACTGATGCGGGCGATGGCGCTGCTCACGGCATCGGCGTCGGCGTTGTACTCCAGGGTCACGCCGTCTGGCCACACGAGCCTGTAGAACGGGTCCACGGGCAGCAGGTCAACGTAGTCACCCGTGGCCCGGCCGCTCAATTCGAAGAGTTCGTCAATGGCATTCGGCGCCGTGACGACCGTGGGACCTGCATCAAAGGTGAAGCCGTCCTGCTCGTACACGTAGGCCCGGCCGCCGGGTCGCTCCCGCTTTTCGAGGAGCACCGTGCGGATGCCGGCTGACTGCAGACGGATTGCCAGGGCAAGGCCGCCAAAGCCTGCGCCGATCACTGCCACTGACTTGCTCATTGTCCGCTCTCGATGCTCATTGGCGACCTGGCGAGCGGCTGCTGGAGGGCAGCACGTATCGGAGGGCCCGGTGGATGGGAACGGGGGGAGTACCCGTGAGCACGCGTGCGGCGTCGCCCAGGGTCAGGCTGCCCGCGTAGAAGTGGTCGATCACGGCTTCCGGCAGCCGATAGAAGTGCTGGAGGATCCGGTAGCGGTCCGCCGGCGCGGCAGCCAGGAAAAGCATGCGGTTGAGCAGGCGGAAAATGCGTTGCTCGCGCCAGCGGCGCGCGACCCGGTTGCGGATCCAGGGTGCAATCGCCCCGCTGCCGAGATCCGGCAACCCCGGCAGCTCGCCCGCGAGCGCGGCGGCCTCGGGCAACGAGTAGCCGGTGGTGTGGTGGAACAGGCCGGCGCGCAGTCCCGAGCGCGGCACGGCGTCCGCGGCGGGCCAGAACGTCGCCAGGTCGCAGTCGAGCACGATGGGCAGCACGCCGTTTTCCTCCCGCAGCACTGCCTGCACCTGCCAGTCCCGGTCTGCGGCGTAGCGCGCGATGTTCTGGCGGAGGACGGCCGGATCCAGCGCGCCGGTGTCACTGTAATAAGTGTCCTCGATCAGCACGTCGGTCCCGGTGAACGGCAGGAGATAGACGAACCGGTAGCCCTGCTCCTGGGGCACCGTCGCATCCATCAGCAGCGGGCCGGTGAGGCCGTGCGGCTTCGACAACCGCACGAGCTGGCCCAGGAATTTCTGGAAGCGCAGCGTGACACCCGCTCCCGCCGACGCGCCCAGCCCGCGGCCGTCCACGACCAGGTCCGCCGCCAGCCGGTCACCCCCCGCCAGCGTGACCCCGCCGGGCGTCACGTCCAGGACCGCCGCGTTCAGCCGGACCCGGTCGCCGAGGGCTGCCATCACGGCATCGTGCAGTCGCTCCGAAGTGAGCGAATGATAGCTGCCCGCCAGGCGCCGCTCGCGGCCCGGAAACTTCACGTCGTAGTGCGCCCAGGAACAGCTGGCGAGCGGCCGGAGCCAGGTGAGGATATCCGGCGACACGTCGGTGCCGTGGAAGGACCAGGTGTGATTGCCCCCCAGGCGATCCCCGGCCTCGACGAGCGTCAATGACACGTCAGGCCGGATTTCCCGGAACCGCAGGGCCAGCAGGCCATTGGCCAGCCCACCACCAACGAGAACGACGGACGCTGTCACGGCACTTCCGCCTGGCGGGGAATGGCGGCGGCCACCTCCGCGGCCAGGGCCTCCGTCCACCGGCCACGGAAGCGCGCCGTCAGCTGGCCTTCGGCGTCGAATACCAGCAGGTTCGGTGCCGCGGTATCGAGCGAGAAGGCTAAGGCCCACTCCCGTGCGGGGTCCAGCAGCACGTTCACGCCGGGCGGCACGCGCTTTCGCAGGGTGAGCGCCGTGCGCTCCAGGTCCACCGGCACGTCGGTCGGCAGGTCGGCCACGTTGAGGAAACGAACGCCGGGGACCCGTTCGCTGAGGTCCCGCTCCCACTTCTCGATCATCGCCAGGTGTCTGACACTCACCACCACGACGACCACGGGTGTCCCGCTCCGCCGGGCAAGGGAATCCGTATTGCCGTACTGGTCGCTGAACTCGCGCTGCGCGAGCTGCACGGCATCGGGTGCGACCGCCGGCGCCTGGGCAAGGGCCGTGAGGGAGCCCAGGGCCAGCAGCAGCAGAAAACTGCGCAGAATCCTCATTCCGGCTCGTGGACGACGCGCCAGACCGTATTCCCCGCGTCATCGGCCACCAGCAGGGAGCCATCGGCCAGCTCGGCGAGGCCCACGGGCCGGCCGTGCACCTGGCCGCTGGCACCCTCGGCGATGAAGCCGGTCAGGAAAGGCTCGGGGTCCGCCGATGGCGCCCCGTCGGTGAAGGGCACGAACACCACGTCGAAGCCGAGGAACTCCACGCGGCTGCCGCCGCCGCGGCGCGCGATGAACGCACCCCGGCGATAGCGCTCCGGAAACGCGGCCCCGCGATGGAAGTGGAGGCCCAGCGGCACGCTGTGCGCCCCGAGCGCCAGGTCGGGCACCCGCGCCCTTTGCTGCGCATCCTTCACGGCCGCGGGATCCAGTTTCTGCCAGGTCGGGTCCACGTAGGTTCCGAAGTAGACGTAGGGCCAGCCGTAGAACGCGCCATCCACCACCCGAGTCAGGTAGTCCGTCGGCACGTCCTGGCCAAGGCCGTCGCGCTCGTTGACCGTGGTCCACAGCGCGCCAGTGACAGGTTCGTACGCGAGCCCAACTGGATTCCTGAGGCCGGTGGCCAGCAACCGCCTGCCGCTGCCGTCAGGGCGGACCTCCCAGATGGCGGCCCGGTCGGGCGGATCCCTCCCCGCCTCGTTCACGTTGGTGGCGGCACCCACGGTAACCAGCAGGCGGGACCCGTCGGGCGTCGCGATCAGGTTCCGGGTCCAGTGGTTGTTGTCCGGGCCGGCCGGAATGGCGATGACCGGCTCCGGCGCCGCGGTGATCCGCGTGTCGCCGACCCGGAACGGGAAGCGCACCAGCCCGTCGGTGTTTGCCACGTACAGGTGCCCACCCAGCAGGAGCATGCCGAAGGGCTGGTTCAGCCCGTCCACCAGCAGGTGGCGTTCCAGCCCGCCGGGCGACGGCCGGAGCAGGACGATGGAATTGGCGCTCGGCCCGAACACGCCCTGCTTCGTCAGCACCGCCACCACGTCCGGCGGCATGCCGCTCATGCTCTCCGTGCGCGACTGGGCCACCAGCACGTCGCCGTTCGACAGGACATGCATCCAGCGCGGGTTGTCGAGGCCGGTGGCGAAGCGCTCCACCCGGAAGCCGTCGGGCACCCTGGGCCCGGTGCCGGCTGGCCAGGGAACGAGTTGCGGAAGCCGGAAGACCGACGGTCCCGGCGGAGGCAGCGTCGGCACGGGGGGGCCGGGCGGCCGCGCATCAGCCGCGAAAACCGGCGCCTGCAGCGCGACGAGGATCCAGGTCAGCAGGAGGACGTGGCGGAAGGTCTGCATGCCGGGTGCGATGCCATGGACGCACCGGAACGCGGCGCGGGGCAGGCATTGTACCGGCCACCGAGCGGGCGCCCAAACCACCAGGGCGCCGTGTCCTCCTTCAGTCCCTAGAACTCGATCTGCCAGCCGAGGAACACTTCCTCATTATCGGGATCGAGGGAGAACTGCAGCCCGGGCGATGGCTCGGCCAGCGAGAACAGCTGGTTGGGCGCATCGTCGAAAACAAGCAGGGGTGGCGGCTCCGCCACGTCATCCATCCTGGACGGGACGGGCGCCAGCGAAGCCGCCCACGCCAGGTCCAGCTTCGCAAGGGGACCGATGGGAAGCAGTGAGTCGGCTCCGGCGACCGCGGGCAGCTGCCCGATCGCGGCCAGCGCAAGGGCCAGGCTCGTTGCCCGACAGAGCGATCCGGACTGCCAGTGCCACCGACTCATCAGCTGGACCTCGGAGCAGAACAAACGGGAGCGAGGGAAGCGCCGCCCGTGCGGCCTGGAGATGCTGAAAGTGAGGGTAGTCAGTGAAACGCCGGGGAACCGGAACCGGCTCACTGTTCCGGCACGCCGCGAGGGGAAAATTCCGGATTCGGTAAAATCCGGCCTGCAAGAAGTCAAATGGACGCGCGGCAGGGAGCAGGCCGCTCCCTGCCGCTGGTCATGGCGTCCTAGCGAACCTGGACCTCGATCGGCCGGGGCTTCCGGGCCTCGGTCTTGGGCAGGCGCACCGTCAGCACGCCGTCCTTGCTCTCCGCCTGGATCTTCGTCTCGTCCACGTCGGCCGGCAGCGTGAAGCTGCGGGCAAATGTGCCGTAGAACGACTCGATGCGGTGATGCTTCTCGTCGCCCGTGCGGTTCTCCAGCCGCCGCTCGCCACGGATGGTGATCACGCCCTCGTGCACCGACACGTCGATGTCCTTCTTCGCCACCTCCGGCAACTCGGCCTTGATGACATAGTCGTCCGCCGTTTCCGAGATGTTGGCAACGGGGCGCCACTCGACCACGCTGCCATCGCCGCGCTCGGCGGCCGGCGTGGCGGAACGGCCCAGCAGCCGCCCGTACTGGTTGAACAGGTCGTCGAGCTCCCGCAGGGGGCTCCAGTTAACTAGCGTCATGTCCCGATCTCCTCCTGGTTAGGGCGCCGCCGCACGGGGCCGCGCATGGCAGGGATTTAGGGACACCGCGGCAGATTTCAAGGCCTGTGCCCGGGGCGGGTACCGGAGCACCCGGGCCCGCCCGGCGGTGCCGGGCCGGGCCCTCCGTGCTCAGGGGATCGTCTTGGACCTCACGGTGGACAGGTCACTGCCCACCCTCGCGCTGTCGAAGGCGATGACGCCGAAGTACCAGGTTCCCGACGTGAGGCCCTCGACCACGTAACTCGTCAGGCCCGCATTGTTCACCTGGATGGTGCGGTCCAGGACAGCGGCGCTCGTGCCATAGCGGATCTCGTATCCCGCAAGGTTGGTCAGGGCTGAGCCGTCAGTGCGCTGCAATGGGGGTTGCCAGGACACGGTCGCCGTGCCTGACGAGACCTGCACGACGCTGAGCGAGAAGGCGGGCAATGAAACGGAACTGGTGCCATCACTGGCTGTGATCACGATGCCATCCGTGCGGCCCACGTTGGTGGCGCCCGGCGTGCCCCGCAGAGCGCCCGTGGCCGTGTTGAAGGTCGTCCAGGCCGGCGCCCCCCTGACACTGAAAACCAGTGCCTGCCCGTCCGGGTCGGAGGCCGTTGGCGTGAAGGTATACGCACTGCCGACAACCACCGTCGCGGGCGGGGATCCCGAGATGACGGGTGGGCGGTTGACGGTCGTGGAGGCCGAAGCCGGCACGGTCGCCGTGGCGGAGTAGCCGCTGAGGTTGCCGCTCGTGTCCACCGCCCGGACCCGGTAGCTGAAGCTGGCCGTCGTCGCCAGCGCCGGGTCCCAGTTGGCCAGTCCCAGCCGGTCGGTCGAGGAGATCTGGGTGAAGGCCGTGCAGCCGGCGCCCTGGCAGCGTTCGACCCGGTACTCCCGCAGGCCCACGTTGTCGGTGGCAGCACTCCAGCTGAGGTTGATCTGGCTGTCGAAGGTCCGGGTGGCCTTGAGGCCGGCCGGCGCCGTCGGTGCCTGGGTGTCCCCGCTCGTGGTGGCGGGCACGGTCGCCGTGGCGGAGTAGCCGCTGAGGTTGCCGCTCGTGTCCACCGCCCGGACCCGGTAGCTGAAGCTGGCCGTCGTCACCAGCGCCGCGTCCCAGTTGGCCAGAGTCAGCCCAACGGTCGATGCAATCGGCGTGAAGGCCGTGCAGCCGGCGCCCTGGCAGCGCTCGACCCGGTACTCCCGCAGGCCCACGTTGTCGGTGGCGGCACTCCAGATGAGGTTGATCTGGCTTCCGGACACCCGGGTGGCCCTGAGGCCGGCCGGAGCCGTCGGTGCCTGGGTGTCGCTGCCGGAGCTGGCCGGCACGGTCGCCGTGGCGGAGTAACCGCTGAGGTTGCCGCTCGTGTCCGCCGCCCGGACCCGGTAGCTGTAGCTCGTCGCGGTCGACAGCGTGGAATCCTGATTGCTGAAGCTCGTGCCGGTGGTCGCGGCAATCTGCGTGAACGCCGTGCAGCCGGCGCCCTTGCAACGTTCTACCCGGTACTCCCGGATGCCCACGTTGTCCGTGGCGGCACTCCAGCTGAGGTTGATCTGGCTTGAGGATGCCCGGGTGGCCTTGAGGCCGGCCGGAGCCGTCGGGGCCTGGGTGTCCCCGCTCACGGTGCCCGACACGGTCACACGGGCAGAGTAACCGCCCAGGTTGCCGCTGGTGTCCATCGCCCGGACGCGGTATCTGAAGCTCGTCGTGGTCACCAGTGCGGAATCACGATTGCTGAAGCTAGCACCGGTCGTCGCGGCAATCTGCAGGAAGTTCGTGCAGGCGGTCCCCTTGCAGCGTTCGATTCGGTACTCACGGACGGCGACGTTGTCAGTCGATGCCGTCCACCGGAGATCGACCTGGTTGCTGGAAACGCGGGTGGCAGTGAGGCCGCCGGGAATCGACGGTGACCGGGTGTCCGCAGCACTGGCAGCGCTCCCGAGACTGAGAAGGAGCAGGACTGCGATGGATTGAGCGAACGCCCTACTACGACGCCCCCCGCGCCCTAGCCACAACCCCAATGACAAATGCATTCCTTTGCACCACACATGCATGCTCGATCCTTCCATTGATCCGATTTCCGCACGGGCCCCGGACTGCGACCGGTGAATCCGGTCGAGCCAGCTCTACTCCCTGGCGTTGCGCTCTGGCGGACGACCGCTCCCCTGCGCAACGATGAGCTGGCTACGCTGAAACCCGCACGTCAGAAAACCCCAGGCAGCGGAAGGTACGGGGGGCAGTCATAACGAAACCTGAACACTCGATTGCATCGGGATGACAGCGGGCACTGTCATCGGCATGCGGAGAAGTGTCGCGCTCAGGCATCAGCAATCAGGGTACTGACGCTGATTCACCACGAACTTCGCGAGGTGCCGCAACTTGCCGGGACAACTCCCTTGATTCACGGGAACTGCGGCGAATGTGAGCGGGCCGGGACCGGTTGCGCAGAAGCGACGGGCAGCCCGTTGGCGGAATGCTCCAGCGCCCGCCGCACATCCGGACGGTGCCCGGCGCTACGACGACGCAGTATGAGGAAAAGTTTTTTCTTCGGAGTGGTGGCGCCGGCTGACGCCGTGACTAGAGGGGATCGAGGGCCACTCGCAGGGCCCCGATGAGGTCCTCCGCGTCCTCGAGGCCCACCGACAGCCGGACGAGGCCATCCGTCAGCCCGATGCGCTGGCGCTCCGCCGGCTCCACGTCGGCGTGGGTCATGGTCACCGGATGCGTGATGAGGGATTCCACGGAGCCGAGATTCTCAGCAAGCGTCCAGAGCTTGATGCGGTCCATCAGGGCCTTGCCGGCTGCCACCCCGCCCTTCACCTCGAAGGACAACATCGCGCCGTACCCCGACGCCTGCCGCTTCGCCAGCTCGTGCTGGGGGAACGAGGGAAGGCCCGGGTAGGCCACCCAGGTTACCGACCGGTGGCCCTCGAGGAACCGGGCGACGGCCAGCGCGTTGGCGGCCTGCCGGTCCATGCGCACCGACAGCGTCTTGCAGCCCTGGAGCGTGAGCCATGCCACCTGCGGGGACATGATCATGCCCGTCGCATTCATGATGAAGCGGATTGCCTTGGCCTGCTCGCCGGTCTTCGTGACGATCGCGCCGCCGACGGTGGCGTTGTGTCCATCGAAGTATTTCGTCGTGCTGTGGATGACCAGGTCGGCGCCGAGTTCCAGCGGCCGCTGGTAATAGGGCGTGAGGAAGGTGTTGTCCACCGCGTGCGGGATGCCGTGCTCGCGGGCCACGTCCGAGACGGCCTGCAGGTCGGTGAGCTTCAGGGTCGGGTTCGCCGGCGTCTCCGTCAGGATCAGTTTCGTGTTCTTGCGGATGGCCTTGCGCACGTTGGCTGCGTCGGCCGTGTCCACGAAGGAAAAGTCGACACCGAAGCGGGAATACACCTTGGTGCTCAGGCGGTAGGTTCCGCCGTAGACCACGTCGGAAACGATGGCATGGTCACCGGCGTTCAGGTACGTCATGTACAGGCCATTGATGGCCGCCATGCCGGTTCCGAAGCAGATGGTGTCGGCGCCACCTTCCAGGTCCGCGAGCTTGTTCTCCAGCGCGCGAACAGTCGGGTTCGCGGAGCGGGAGTAGGAATACCCCTTGGCAAGATAGTGATCCACCGACTCCTGGACGTAGGTGGTCGTCTGGTAGATCGGCGTGAGGATCGCACCGGTAACCGGGTCCGGAACGACTCCGGCGTGGACCTGTCGCGTGGTGAAGCCGGGCTTCTTGGTGGACATGGGCAGTCGCTCTTCTCAGGGGGCGGCGATTGTATACGCGCGACGGCTAAAACTGGTCGTCGGTGAGCGCCATCAGGGTGTCGGGACCCGACTGGATGGCCCGCAGGTGGGCCGTGGCCAGGGGCAGGAACTGCTCGGCGTAGAACTTCGCGGTGACGACCTTGGCCTGGTAGAAATCCCGGTCGGGGCCGTTGGCCCCCGCGGCCAGTCGCTCCCGGGCGATCAGGGCCGCCCGAGCCAGCTGCCAGCCGCCCGTCACGGTGCCGAGCAGCATCAGCATGTGGTAAGAGGCCGCGCCTGGCGCGGCAGGGTGCCGTGCGTGATTCCCGGCGAGCCACGCGCCCGCCGCCTCGATGGCCTGGCGACCTTCGGCCAGCGCCCTGCCGATGACGGCGAGATCGGCCGCGGGCGCCAGTTCTGCCTCGAACGCGCGGAGGTCGGCCAGCAGCAGCTTCAGGGACTCGCCCCCGTCCCGCAGGATCTTGCGGCCCACCAGGTCGTTGGCCTGGATGCCGGTCGTGCCCTCGTAGATGGTCGTGATGCGCGCGTCCCGGAAGTGCTGGGCGACGCCAGTCTCCTCCACGTACCCCATGCCGCCGTGAATCTGCACGGCCAGGGACGTGAGGACCTGGCCCATCTCGGTCGACCAGCCCTTCACCACCGGCGTCATCAGTTCGACCCGGGACTGGTGACTTGCCCGGGTCGCCTCGTCGGGATGACGTCTGCTGACGTCCAGGTCGGCAGCAGTGACGTACGCGATGCTGCGCATGGCCTCGACGTATGCCTTCATGGTGAGGAGCATTCGTCGCACGTCGGCGTGGCGAATGATCGGCGCGCGGGCCGTCTCGCCTGCCACCCGGCCCTGCACGCGTTCCTTCGCGTAGGCCCGGGCGCGCTGGTAGGCGCGCTCCGAGACCGCGACGCCTTCCAGCCCGACGCCCAGGCGCGCGTAGTTCATCATCGTGAACATGGCGGCGAGACCATTGTTAAGCTCGCCGACGAGGTAGCCAACGGCCTTGTCGAAGGCCATCACGCAGGTGGGGCTGCCGTGAATGCCCAGCTTGTGCTCGACGGAGACCGCCCGCACGCCATTGCGTTCGCCCGGCGATCCGTCCGCCTTCAGGAGGAACTTCGGCACGAGGAACAGCGAGATGCCGCGGACACCCGGCGGCGCGTCGGGCAGGCGCGCGAGCACCAGGTGCACGACGTTCTCCGTCATGTCGTGATCGCCCCAGGTGATGAAGATCTTCTGCCCGCTGATCCTGTAGTGGTCACCCTCCGGTACGGCCAGCGTGCGCAGCGCCGCAAGGTCCGTGCCGGCCTGGGGCTCGGTGAGGTTCATGGTTCCCGTCCATTCGCCGGCCGTCATCTTCGGCAGATAGGCCTTGCGCAGCGCCTCGCTGCCATGGGCCTCGATGGCGCGGGCCGCGCCGTCGGTGAGTAGCGGGCACAGGGACCAGGCGAGATTGGCCGAACACCACATCTCTTCGAGCGCGACGCCCAGCAGGAAGGGCAGCCCCTGCCCGCCGAACTCCTCCGGCGCGGTGACGGCGGCCCAGCCACCGGCCTGGTACTCGCGATAGATGTTCTTGAACTCCGCGGGGACGACCACGCCTCCGTTCTCGACCCGCGTGCCGCGCCGGTCGCCGATCGGATTGGTCGGACTGATCACGTTGGCGGCCAGCGCGGCCGCCTCGTCGAGAATGGCCTCGACGGTGTCGGCCGTCGCCTCGGCGTAGCCGGGGAGTGCAGTGAGGCGCTCCAGGCCCGCGAGGTCGCGGATCGCAAAGAGCATTTCGCGGACTGGAGCCTGGTATTCAGACATTATGGCAACTCTTTGTTTTTATTGACGAAGGAGCGCCGTCAGGCGCGACCAGAGAGGTGGAAATGTATCGCGCCTGAAGGCGCTCCTACAAGACGCTCCTACGCCCGCTGCCGCGAATCCCGCTTCCGGTCAGTCTCCAGCAGCAGCTTCTTGCGCAGGCGGATGCTCGTGGGGGTGACCTCGACGAGTTCGTCGTCGTCAATGAACTCCAGGGCCTGCTCGAGCGACATCCGGATCGGCGGCGTCAGCAGGAGGTCCTCGTCCGTGCCGGCAGCCCGGATATTGGTGAGCTGCTTCGCCTTGGTCGGGTTCACGACCAGGTCGTTGCCCCGGCTGTGGATGCCGCAGAGCATGCCCTCGTAGACGGGGTCCCCGTGACCGAGGAAGAGACGGCCGCGCTCCTGCAGGTTGAACAGCGCGTAAGCGAGGGCCTTGCCAGTCACCATGGACACGAGCACGCCATTGACCCGCTGGCCGATGGACGCGGCGATGCGCCGGTCGTACTTGTCGAAGACGTGATAGATGAGGCCGGTGCCGGCCGTGCAGGTGAGGTACTCCGTCCGGAAGCCGATGAGGCCCCGCGCGGGGATGCGGTACTCGAGGCGCAGCCGGCCGCTGCCGTCGGGGGTCATCGTGAGCAGCTCGCCCTTGCGCTCGGCAAGCCGGCTCATCACCGCGCCCTGGTAGGCCTCCTCGAAGTCCACCGTGAGCTGCTCCCAGGGCTCGCAAAGCTCGCCATCAATCTCCTGCAGGATGACCTCGGGCCGGGACACCGCCAGCTCATAGCCTTCGCGGCGCATGTTCTCGATGAGGATGGACAGGTGCAGCTCGCCGCGGCCCGACACCTGGAACTTGTCCGGGTCGCCCGTGGGCTCCACGCGCAGCGCCACGTTGTGCTTGAGCTCCCGCTCCAGTCGTTCCTTGATGTGGCGGCTGGTGAGGAACTTGCCCTCCTTGCCGGCGAAGGGCGACTTGTTCACCAGGAAGGTCATGGTGATCGTGGGCTCGTCCACTTTCAGCGGCGGCAGCCCTTCGGGGTGTTCCCGGTCGCAGACGGTGTCGGAGATGAAGAGCTCGTCGATGCCGCTGAATACCACGATGTCGCCGGCTCCCGCCTGGTCCACCTTGTAGCGGTTCAGGCCGAGGAAGCCGAACAGCTCGGCGAGCTTGCCCATGCGGACCTTGCCGTCCGCGCCCACGATGCTGATGTTGGTGCCCGCAGTCGCCCGGCCGCGGGTAATGCGGCCGATGCCAAGCATCCCCAGATAGGAATCGTAGTCGAGACTGGAAACCTGGAGCTGCAGCGGGCCCTCGGGATCCACCTGGGGCGGACGCACGTGCTCCACGATGGCCTCGAAGAGCGGCGTCATGTCGCCGGAGCGCACCGACGGATCGAGGCCGGCGTAGCCGTTGAGAGCCGACGCGTAGATCACGGGGAAGTCCAGCTGGGCGTCCGTGGCGCCAAGCCGGTCGAACAACTCGAAGGTCTGGTCCAGCACCCATCCGGGCCGGGCGCCGTCCCGGTCGATCTTGTTGATGACGACGATTGGCGTGAAGCCCTGGGCGAAGGCCTTCTGGGTGACGAAGCGGGTCTGGGGCATGGGCCCGTCCACGGCGTCGACCAGCAACAGGACGCTGTCGGCCATGGACAGCACGCGCTCGACCTCGCCGCCGAAGTCGGCGTGGCCGGGCGTGTCGATGATGTTGATCCGGTAGTCCTGCCAGAGGATCGCGGTGTTCTTGGCCAGGATGGTGATGCCCCGCTCCTTCTCGATGGCGTTGGAGTCCATCGCGCGCTCGGGCAGCTGGAACCGGGAGTCGAGCGTGCTCGACTGGCGCAGCAGCTTGTCCACGAGCGTCGTCTTGCCGTGGTCCACGTGGGCAATGATGGCGATATTCCGGAGCTTGGAGGTCGCCCTGGAAGGGTCGAGGGCCGTCAGGTCATTCATGGGGGGAGCCGGGGGGACGAAAGGCCGCGGATTATAGAGGGGCGGCGTGTCAGACGCACACTTTGTGATCGGCAGCCAGGCCGGTCAGGCCGCAACCCGGTGTAAACTCATGCCCTGGCGCAGCTCCGGGCTTCCCGCAAATGGCACTGCAGCGCAGTCTTTTCCGACTCTTTGCCCCGTTGCTGGCGGTCATCACCGTCGGCCTCGCGGGTTGCAGCAGTCCGCCCCGCGCACCGGAGGTGGACGCCAGCCTCCCCGCCCCCCCGCCCGGCCTTGCGCAGCCGGCGGATCCCGTTCGCTCCCGGGTGGTGTTCACGGCCATGCAGATGGTCGGCGTGCCGTACCGGTGGGGCGGCTCGACGCCCGAGGGCTTCGACTGCAGCGGGCTCGTGCAGTACGCCTACTCCAATGCGGGGTTCCGGCTGCCACGCACCGCCGCGGACCAGATGGACGCCGCCGCGCCCGTGACCCTCGAGAACGCCCAGGCCGGCGATCTCCTCTTCTTCCGCGACGGCGGGCGCACCTCCCACGTGGCGATCTACCTGGGCGAGGGGCGCTTCGTGCACGCGCCGAGCACGGGCAGCCAGGTATCCCTGGACAGCTTCGGCAACGCCTACTGGCGCATGCGCTTCGCCCGCGCCGGCCGCGTGGCGACCAGCGGGTAGGAGCGGCGACCGCCAATTCCGTCCACTTGCGGCCGTTTCTCGCCTGTCACCAGCCCCCCCGCCCGCCATAACCTTGGTGGCGTCATGGCCTTACCCGGCTGCCGGGTGATAGCATTCGTGCTATCACCAAGGAGAAAGGCCCATGGCGCAGCTGTTGATCCGCAACCTGGAGGACAACGTAGTGGAGGCCCTGAAGAAGCGCGCCGCCGCAGAGGGCAAGTCGCTGGAGCAATCCCTGCGCGACCTGCTGCGCGAGGCAGCACTGCCGGAAGTCACCCGACGACTCGCCATCATCGACCGCATACGGGCGATGGGACCCCAGTCAAAGCGGCAATCGGACAGCACCAAGATCATCCGCAGGATGCGTGACGCTTGATCCGGGTCATTGATGCCAGCGTCGCGGCCAAATGGTTCTTTGCCGAAAGTGGCGACCGGGAGGCCCGCGCGCTTGCGGAATCCGGTGACGTCCTGATTGCACCCGACCTACTCGTGCCTGAGGTCTGTAACGTTGCGTGGCAGAAGGCGGTCTCTAAACAGATCACTGCAGGGCAGGCGCAGGAAATCGGACTGCAGCTACCGACACTTTTCAACCGGTTGATCCCGGGAGCTGACCTGGCATGTCGGGCGACGGAATTGGCGGTCACACTCCGACACCCCGTCTACGACTGCTTCTATCTCGCGCTCGCCGAGACTGTGGATTGCTCGCTGGTAACCGCGGACAGGAAGTTCCTCAAACTGATCAGCCGGGCCGGAGGCGATCCGCAGCGCATCAGGATCCTCGGCGGCTAAGCCTGGTCAGGCGAGGCGGAGGGCCAGGTTGCCGGCCGCCAGGGCGAGAATGATCAGCCACGTCATGACGACGCCGCTGAAGCGGCCGGGACTCCGTCCCGACGACCGCGTCAGCCCCATCGCATGTAGCCCCCGGGCAACCAGCAGGGCCGCGCCCGCCACGTGCACTGCCCACGCGGGGCCGCCGCCGCCTTCGAAGAACGCCAGCAGCAGCAACGCGAACGGCACGTACTCCGCGAAGTTGCCGTGGATGCGGACGGCCCGCTCCAGTTCGGCGTTCTGGCCGGTGCCCAGCCCGACCTGGAAGCGCATGCGGCGCTTCGCGACCCGGTAGCTCAGGACGACATAGAGGATCGCCAGGATGCTGGCGTAGACGGCGGTGATCGGGACGGCCATGGCTTACTCCTGACTGAGGTGGTCGCGGTACTGTTCGCGCAACGGAATCTTGTTGATCTTCCCGGTGCCGGTGTGCGGGATCTCCCGCAGGAAGATGACGTCGTCGGGCACCCACCAGCTGGCCACCTTGGCGGCCAGGAATGCCAGCAGGTCGTCCCGGGTCACGGTTTCGCCGGGCTTCAGCACCACCAGGAGCAGCGGCCGCTCGGACCACTTCGGGTGCGCCACGCCGATCACGGCAGCCTCGGCAACGGCCGGATGACCCACCGCGTGGTTCTCCAGCTCGATCGAGCTGATCCATTCCCCGCCCGACTTGATCACGTCCTTGGTGCGGTCGGTGATCTGCATGAAGCCGTCGGGATCGATGGTGGCCACGTCGCCGGTATCGAACCAGCCGTCCACCGTGTGCGCGTCGCTCTTCTCCATGCCGAAGTAGCGGCTCGCGATGAACGGTCCCCGCACCTGCAGGGAGCCGAAGGTGCGGCCATCCCAGGGCAATTCCTGGCCGTCATCGCCGACGATGCGCATCTCCACGCCGAACACGCTCCGGCCCTGCTTCGCCGAGCGGGCACGTGCCTCCGCCAGCGGCAGGCTCTCCTGGCCCGGCTTCGGCGAGTTGAAGGTGCCGAGCGGCGACGTCTCGGTCATACCCCAGGCGTGGTGGGTTTCGACGCCATGCCGGTCCCGGAACTCGTCGATCACAGCCTGCGGGCACGCGGCGCCGCCCACGACCGTCCGCTTGAGGCTCGGCAGGCGGGCGCCCGTCGCGGCCAGGTGCTGGAGCAACGCCAGCCAGACCGTCGGCACGCCCAGTGCCACGGTCACGCGCTCGGTGTTGATCAGGTCGACGAGCGTGGCCGGGTCGCCGGCGCCCCGGCCGGGCAGCACCAGCTTGCCGCCGGCCATGGGGACGACGAACGGAATACCCCAGGCATTCACGTGGAACATCGGCACCACCGGCAGGACCGTGTCCACCGCCCTCACGCCCAGCACGTCGGCGCCGGATGCCGCCATGGCATGCAACACGGTGGACCGATGGCTGTAGAGGACGCCCTTCGGATGACCCGTGGTGCCGGACGTGTAGCACAGGGCGCTCGCCGTCCGCTCGTCGAGGTCGGGCCAGCTGAACTCGCGGGCCTCACCGGCCAGGAGCTCCTCGTAGCACCGGGCCTCGGCCAGCAACGGGGCTGGCGAAGCCGCCGGCATGTGTCCAGGCCCCGTCATGTAGACCACCGTCTTCACGCGGGCCAGCTGCGGCGCGAGCTTCGCCAGCAGCGGCGCAAACTCCGTCGCTGCGAAGAGCACGGTGGCGCCCGCGTCGTTGATGATCCAGGCAATCTGCTCGGGCAGCAGTCGCGGGTTGACCGTGTGCAGGATCCGCCCCGAGCAGGCTACGGCGTAGAACAATTCCAGGTGACGGAAATCATTCCACGCCAGCGTCGCGACCCGGCTTCCGGCCGGAAGCTGCATGCGCGCAAGGGCATTGGCGGCCTGCGCCGCGCGGGCAAACGCCTCCCGGTAGCTGTACCGGTGCCGCGGGTGATCGGCCGTGATCGACACCACCTGCTGCTCCGGGTGGTTCATCCGGGCGTGCCGCAGGATGCTGGTGACCGTCAGCGGTACTTCCATCATGAGTCCGGGCATCATCAGACCCTGCATATCAACCTCCCCGAATGAATTCTGTCAGCCCGGGCCATTCTTCCGCTCCGATCCCGGGATCGAAGAATCCGAAATGTCCGATTGCCCTGCCGGCGCCGTTGCGGGCGCCCAGCCGGACGATCTCCCGCTCGGCGTTCGGAAACCAGTCGTGCCAGGCGCGCACGGCGCGCTCCGGGGCCAGGTCGTCGCCCTCGGCCAGGTAGGTACGCAGGCGGCAGCGCACTTCGTCGTGGTACTGGGGCTGCGGACCCACCGTCCGGCTGCGCACGTAATCGCAGTCCCGGCCCCACTCGGCCCACTGGCGGGCGACGCCGGACGGAATGTCCTGGCCGAGACCGAGGCGGGATGACGGGAAGCGGTCGCTCGCCGCCGTCAGCAGTGGAATGGCGGCGTACCAGAGGGCAAATACCTTGGCCCGCTCCAGGCCGTCCCAGTGGCGCCAGTGGCCGGACTGGGTGGCGACACCGATGATCGCGTCGGCCTCCCGCACCTCCGGCGCGATGCCCAGCAGCTGGCCGCCGACGGAGTGGCCCAGCACGACGACCCGCGCCGGCGAGTGCCGGTGGCGGAGCCAGCGGAAGACCGCAGGAAAGTCCTTGCGGCCCCAGTCTTCCAGCCGGACCCGCACTGCCTCGTCGCCCGCAACCAGGGAGTCGCCCATCCCGCGATAGTCGTAGGTGATCACGCCGATGCCCTGCTCCACCAGGTGCGCAGCGAGGTGGCGGTAGAAGCGGCGGCGTACGCCCATGGCGGAGTTGATGAGCAGCCATGTGTGCGCATCTGCCGGCGCATGCACCGTTGCCTGCAGCCGCTGGCCGTCACCGGCATCAATGCCCACATCGGCGTTCATGAGCTTTGCACCGCCACGCCGCCGGCGAGCAGGGCATCGATCTCCTCCGCGGCGAAGCCCGCCTGCGAGAGCACTGTGCGCGTGTCCGCGCCCGGCGGCACCGGCGGCCTGGGTTCATCCGGTGCGGTGGCGCTGAAGCGCGGCGCCGGGGCGTTCTGCTCGATCCCGTTTACGGTGATGAAGGTGCGACGGGCGACGTTGTGGGGATGTGCGCTCGCCTCGCCCGGCGCCAGTACGGGCGCAACGCAGGCATCGGTTCCCTCCAGCAGCGCGCACCACTCGTCGCGCGTCCTGGTGCGGAAGATTCCGGCCAGTTCGGCCTTCAGGTCAGGCCACTCGGGGCTCGCAGAAGGAAAGGCGCCGAGCCCGTGCGGCCCGAAGCGGCCGGGATCCAGGCCGGCCCGCCGTATGAGGTCCTGGTAGAACCGGGGTTCGAGCGCCGCCACCGCCAGGTACTTTCCGTCGCGGGTCTCGTAGGCCGAATAGAAGTGCGCGGCCCCGCTCAGGAAGTGGGTGCCGGCAATGCCGTCGAAGAGGCCCGCGGCCCGGAAGCCGTGGAACATCGCCATCTGCGCATTGACGCCGTCGAGCATGGCGGCGTCCACCACCTGCCCGCGGCCGGAGCGCGAAGCCTCGAGGAGCGCGCACACGAGGCCGAAGGCGAGCAGCATGCCTCCGCCGCCGAAGTCGCCGAGCAGGTTGAGCGGCGGCACCGGCGGCTCACCCGGCACGCCTATCGCGTGGAGCGCCCCGGCGACCGCGATGTAGTTCAGGTCATGGCCGGGCGCCGCGGCCAGCGGGCCGTCCTGCCCCCAGCCGGTGACGCGGCCGTAGACCAGTCGCGGATTGCGCTGCCGGCACGCGTCCGGGCCGATGCCCAGGCGTTCAGCCACGCCGGGACGAAAACCCTCGATGAGGGCATCGGCCCGTTCGACGAGCCGCAGGAAGGCGCGCACGCCGTCGGCGTGCTTCAGGTTCAGGGCTATGCTGCGCCGGTTGCGCCGGAGCGGGTCCAGCGTCGCCATCGGGTCCGCGCCCGGCCGGTCTACGCGGATAACGTCCGCACCCATGTCCCCCAGCATCATGCCGCAGAAGGGGCCTGGCCCGATGCTGGCAACCTCGAGGATGCGCTGGCCGGCGAGCGGGCCCATCAGTTTCCTGGCGCGGGCTTTCTGGGGTCCAGCCCGATCGACCTGGCGATGATCTCCCGCATCACCTCGGAGGAACCGGCGTAGATACGCGATACGCGCGCGTCCCGGTACATGCGCGAGATGCGGTATTCGTCCATGTAGCCCGCCCCGCCGTGCAGCTGGACGCACTCGTCCGTGACGCGGCCCTCCAGCTCGCTGCAGTAGAGCTTGGCCCGGGCGATGTCCGCCGCACCCAGGCGCCCCGCGTTGAATTCCATCACGCAGTGATCCACGAACACCTGGGCGATGTCGATCTGCGTGCGCATGTCGGCCATCTTGAAGCGGTTGACCTGGAAGTCGGCCACGGCCTGGCCAAAAATGCGCCTCTCCCTGATGAAGTCGAGCGTCAGGTCGAAAGCCACCTGGCTGGCCGCAACGTACTGGGCGGCGGAGATGAGCCGCTCGTCCACCAGGTACTCCATCAGGTAGTAGAAGCCCCGCGCCGGGTCGCCGAGGACGTTGGCCTTAGGCACCCGCACGTTCTCGAAGAACAGCTCCGCCGTGTCCTGGGAGTTGAGCCCCATCTTCTTCAGGTTGCGGCCGCGGGCGAAGCCGGGCATGTCCCGCTCCACGAGGAACAGGCCGAGCTGCCTGCCGGGGCCGGTGCGCGCCGCCACCACGAAGAGGTCGCCGTTGATGCCGTTGGAGATATAGGTCTTGGCGCCATTCAGCAGGAAGTGGTCGCCCTGGTCCTCGGCGCGGGTCTTCATGCCCGCGAGATCACTGCCCGCTCCCGGCTCCGTCATCGCGATGCCGAGGATCGTCTCGCCGCTGACGCACCCGGGCAGGAAGCGGCGTTTCTGCTCCTCGGTGCCGAGGCCCTCGATGTAGGGCGCGACCAGCCGGGAGTGCAGCGTGAAGTAGAGCCCGCTGTCGCCGTGACGCAGGTTCTCCTCGATCAGGATCTGCTCGTAGCGGAAGTCCCGCATGCCGGCGCCGCCGTATTCCTCGCCAGCCTGCATCAGGAGCAGCCCCTGCTCGCCGCCCTTGCGGTAGATCTCGCGATCGACCTGGCCCTGGTCGTGCCAGCGGTCCCGGTGGGGCTCTACTTCCTTCCGGAAGAAGCGGCGCACCGAGTCCCGGAACATGTCGTGTTCGGGCTCGAAGAGTCGCCGCTCCATTGCTCAGGCCGCCGAGCGGCGCTGGCCGGCGCCCGGCGCCGGGTAGAACGTCTCCCCCTTCGCAGCCCGGTCGCGGAGCGACGCGGGAACCTCGAAGCGGGGTCCGTAGGCGGCTGCCAGCCGGTCGCACTCTGCAACGAAGGCCTTCAGGCCCACGGTTTCGATGAAAGACAGCGTGCCGCCGGTCCAGGCGGGATATCCCCAGCCGAGGATCGAGCCGATGTCGGCATCGGCCGGCTCGGTGACGACGCGCTCTTCCAGGCACCGGGCCGTTTCGACGGCCTGTACGTAGAGCAGCCGCTTCTTCACCTCTTCCACGTCCGGCTGCCGGGCCGCCGGCGGATAGACGCCAGTGATACCCGGCCAGAGGAACTTCTTTCCCTCCTTCGGGTACTCGTAGAAGCCCTTGCCGTACTTCTTGCCCTTGCGGTCCAGTTCTTCCGCGAACTTCAGCGCCACGGCGATGGCGGACGGCCCGGTGTACCGGTCGCCGAGATCCGCCCTGGTCTGCTTGTAGATCTTTGCCGACAGCTCGATGCTGACCTCATCGTGCACGGCCAGGGGCCCGACGGGCATGCCCGCCTGCTTCCCGGCATTCTCGATCAGCGCCGGCAGGACGCCCTCCTGCAACAGCGCCATGCCCTCGTTGGCATAGGTCATGAAGACGCGGCTCGTGTAGAAGCCGCGACTGTCGTTCACCACAATGGGCGTCTTGCGGATCTGCTGCACGTAGTCGAGGGCGCGGGCAAGTGTCTCGTCGGAAGTCTTCTTGCCCATGATCACCTCCACCAGCGGCATCTTGTCCACCGGCGAGAAGAAGTGCAGGCCGATGAAGCTCCCGGGCCGCTGCGAGGCCTCCGCCAGCCCGGTTATCGGGAGTGTGGAGGTATTGGATGCGAACACGGCGGTCTCGGGGACCACTGCTTCGGTCTTCCGCGTGACGTCGGCCTTGATGTCGCGACTTTCGAACACGGCCTCGATCACCAGTTCGCAGCCCCTGAGGTCCGCGTAATCGGTGGTCGGATGGATGCGGGCGAGGATGGCCTCCATTTCACTTGCCGGAGTGCGACCCTGGTCCACGCGCTTCTGGAGCAGCGTGCGGGAGTAGTCCTTGCCCTTGTCGGCTGCTTCCTTCGTCGAGTCCAGCAGCACGACATCCATGCCGGACCGGGCCGACACGTAGGCGATGCCGGCGCCCATCATGCCGGCGCCGAGCATGCCGAGGCGCGTGACCTTCGACTTCGGGACACCAGCGGGCCGGCGCACAAGCTTGTCCGCCGCGCCCTTATTGATGAACAGCGTGCGCGTCATGTTCCGGTAGACGGGGTCCAGGAGCAGGTTCGTGAAGTAGCGGGCCTCGATCTTCAGGCCAGTGTCGAAGGGCACCAGGCTGCCCTCGTACACGGCGGACAGGATGGCGACCGGAGCCGGGTAGTTGTGCTGGGTCTTGTCGGCGACCAGCGCGGAACCCGCAGTGAACGTCTGCTGGGCGCCCGGATGGAGCGCACCGGCGCCACCGGGCCAGCGGAAGCCCTTCTTGTCCCAGGGCTGCACGGGGTCCGCGGCCTCCTTCAGCCAGCGCCGGGCGACGCCAACCACGTCAGCCGTCGGTGCCAGGACGTGCACGATACCGAGCGCCTTCGCCTTCTCCGGCTCGACGTGCGTGCCCTGGGTCATCAGCTCCAGCGCAGGCTGGATGCCGATCAGCCGCGGCAGCCGCTGGGTGCCGCCGGCGCCAGGGAGCAGGCCCACCTGGACCTCGGGGAGTCCGACGACGGCCTTCGGGTCGCTGGAGAGCACGCGGAAGTGACAGGCGAGGCAGAGCTCCAGCCCGCCGCCGAGCGCCGTGCCATTGATGGCTGCCGCGACCGGCTTGCCGCTGGTTTCCAGCTTGCGCAGCGCGGCCGAGTAACGGCTGATCTCGCGCATCAGCTCGGGTCCGGTGGCGCCGCTGCCGTAGATGTTGACGATGTCCATCAGGTCGGCGCCGGCGATGAACGCGGGCTTGCCGGATGTGATGATGGCCGCCTTGATGCCGGGGTCGCCGACGATCCGCTCCACGGCTGCAGCGAGCTCGGCGGTGAGCGCCGGTGTGATGACGTTCATCGACCGGCCGGGCAGGTCGATGGTGAGGGTGGCGATGCCGTCGGCGTCGACGGCGATGTTGATGGCCTGGTCCGCGGCTTTGGTCATGGTCACACCCGCTCGATGATCGTGGCGGTGCCCATGCCGGCACCGATGCAGAGATTGATCAGGGCTGTGCTCTTCTCCCGGCGCTCCAGTTCGTCCAGCACGGTACCGAGGATCATGGCGCCCGTTGCGCCCAGCGGATGCCCCATGGCGATCGCCCCGCCGTTCACGTTGATGCGGTCATGGGGAATGTCGAGCTGCTGCATGAAGCGCAGCACCACCGAGGCGAAAGCCTCGTTCAGTTCGAAGAGGTCGATGTCCCGGGCCTGCATGCCACAGCGCCTCAGGACCTTCTCCGCCGACGGTCCCGGCCCGGTGAGCATGATCGTGGGCTCCGTGCCGATGGAGGCGAAGCCGACGATGCGCGCCCGAGGCTTGAGGCCCAGCACCTTGCCCATCTCCCGGGTGCCGACAAGAACGGCGGCGGCGCCATCCACGATGCCCGAGGAATTCCCGCCGGTATGCACGTGATTGATGCGCTCCACCTCGGGGTAGCGCTGCAGGGCCACGGAGTCGAAGCCGAATTGCTCGCCCAGCATGGTGAACGCGGGCTTCAGCTCGGCGAGCCCGGCCGCGGTGGTGTCCGGCCGCATGTGTTCGTCACGCTCCAGCAGGGTGATTCCGAGCGTGTCCCGGATCGGCAGCACGGAGTTCCGGAACCAGCCGGAAGTCCAGGCGTGAGCCGCACGCTTCTGGCTTTCGGCGGCGTAGGCATCGCAGTCCTCGCGGCTGATGCCGTACTTCGTGGCGATGAGGTCAGCGCCGATGCCCTGCGGGGCGAAGTAGGTCTTGTAGGCCACCTGGGGATCGGAGGCCATGGCACCGCCGTCCGAGCCCATCGGCACGCGGGACATGGACTCGACACCGCCGCCGATGCACAGGTCCGACTGGCCCGACATCACCTGGGCGGCCGCGGTGTTCACCGCCTCCAGACCCGAGGCGCAGAAGCGGTTCAGCTGCTTGCCGGGCACCGTCTCGGCGTAGTCGGCGTTCAGCACGGCGACCCGCGCGATGTCAGCGCCCTGCTCGCCCACCGGCGACACGCACCCCATGATCACGTCGTCGAGGCGGCTGGTGTCCAGCTGGTTCCTGTCACGCAGCGCCCGGAGCACCTGGGTGAGCAGCCCGATGGGCGTGACCTCGTGGAGCGAGCCGTTGGGCTTGCCGCGCCCCCGCGGCGTGCGGACATGATCGAAGATGAAGGCATCGGCCACGGTAGTCCCCTGTCGCTCTGGTTATTGTGGTTATCGGGGTCTGGTTATTGGGGTCAGACCCCATTTTAGAGGTCAAGCCAAGCCTACGCCGGGGACCCGGTCGGGGAAAGGGCGGGGGCTCAGGCCAGCCGGCGAAAGCTCCGGCAATAGGCCGTCAGCGCGTCAGATACGCGGCACGACCCCAAGGTACTGTCGAAGCCGTAGCAGCCCCGGTGCCACTCGATCCCGTCCATGCTGGCCAGGCCGGAAAATCACCCGCGTAGCCCTCGGGCACGCGCAGCAGGAAGGCGGCGTCGGCCGCCCAGGGGGAGTGTACGGTCGCGCCGGCGTTGTCAGACCGGACGCCCGGCTGGCCGCGCAGCATGCAGACTTCCACGCCACCGGCGCGCCCCTACAGTGCCCCGAGATACCACTCGTAGTCCAGGCCCGGCACTTCCGCGTGGTAGGCCTCCGCCTCGTAGTGTCGCGCTGCGCTGTACACGCGGCAGAACTCGGCGCCCAGGTAGTCGGGCCAGAGGTTGCTGGTGTCGAAGGCAGCGAGGGAGGTTTCCCAGCGGGGCGACGGGCCTGTCGGCAGGCGCACCGGCTCGCCCTCCCGGATCATGGGCGGCGGTTCGACGCGACGGGTGATGCCGGCGTGGGCAGCGGCCAGGATCGCGGCCATCGCCAGGTACGGGTTGCAGTCGGCGCCGGCCACGCGATGCTCGAGCCGGACGTTGGCGTCATCGGAGGTCGGGATGCGCAGCGCGACCTGCCGGTGATTGGGCCCCCAGTTCGGCGCGATCGGCACGAAGAAGCCGGGTCGGAAACGCCGGTAGGAATTGGCGTTGGGGGCGAAGATTGCCAGGGACTCGGGGAGCATGGACAGCATCCCACCGACGGCGTGACGCAGCTTGTCGGGGTAGGCATCGGGCGTCGACGCCGGGGGCGCGGGCCCAAAGACATTGCGGCCGTCCCGGTCCAGCAGGCTGAAGTGTACGTGCATCCCGGAGCCGTCCAGGTCCTTGAACGGCTTCGCCATGAAGGTCGCGGCCAGGCCCTGCTGGCGGGCGATGCCCCGCACGAGGCGCCGGAGCAGGATCGCATGGTCGCAGGCGGCCAGCGCGTCATTCTCGTGGTGCAGGTTCACCTCGAACTGGCCGGCTCCGTATTCGGAGACGATGGCGCCCGCGGGCACGTGCTGAACCGCGGCTGCCGACTCCACCGCTGCGAAGAAGCCGTCCAGGTCGTGCAGGTCCTCGAGGCTGTAGGCGCGGGGCCCGACCGGCCGGCGCTCGCTGCCCGGGACCCGGCCCGTCCGCGGGCGCGGGATCTCGCCGCTGATGTCCTCCAGCAGGTAGAACTCGTACTCGACGGCCACCACCGGCGTGAGCCCGAGATCGGCGAAGCGCGCCAGCACACCGGACAGCACGTGGCGGGCGTCGGCGAAGTAGGGCCGACCGTCCCGCTCGTACATGGAGATGAGGCACTGGCCGAGCGGCGTCTTCGACCAGGGAACCGGGGCCAGGGATCCGGCGACCGGCTGGCAGGCATAGTCCGGATCGCCGTCATCGCTGCCGTGGGCCAGGCCGTCGATGAGGGAGCCGCGGCTGTCCATCAGGATGCCGGTGGCCGGAAAGGAGATGCCCTCGCGGAACAGCCCGACCAGCTCCCGCCGGCTGATGCGCTTGCCGCGCAGGATGGCGTTGAGGTCGGGCAGCAGCAGCTCCACGGCCCGGATGCCGGGATTGGCCGCAAGAAAATCAGCTGCTTCCGGCGGCACGTCTGCGCGTTTCGTGGCCATGGTTTCCCCCGGCGGCGATTCTGACCAATCCCGGCCGCCGCGTCGATCCTGCTACCATTCCGCCCGCATGTCCGAGTCCCATTCCTTCATTCTGACCGTCGTCTGCCCGGACGCCGTCGGCATAGTGGCCGCCGTGGCCGGCTACCTGACCGCCCAGGAATACTTCATCGAGGAATCCACCCACTTCGGGGATCCGGACACGGGCACCTTCTTCATGCGCACGCGCTTCATTCCCCGGCAGCAGTCCTTCTCGCGGGGGATCTTCGCCGCCGGGTTCGACGCGATCGCCACCCGCTTTGGCATGGACTGGCACGTGTACGACACGCGCATCCTGCCGCGGGTGCTGATCATGGTCTCGAAGCACGACCACTGCCTGAACGACCTGCTGTACCGCTATCGCACCGGTGCGCTCCGGATGACGATCCCGGCCATCGTCTCCAACCACATGGACCTCGCCGGCCTGGCCAGCTGGCACAAGGTGCCCTACTTCCACGTGCCGGTGACGCCGGAGAACAAGGCGGCGGCAGAGGCACGCCTGATGGAGATCGCCGAGGACAGCCGCGCCGACCTGATCGTCCTGGCCCGCTACATGCAGATCCTGTCCCCCGACGTGTGTGCGAGGTACCCGGGACGGGTCATCAACATTCACCACTCGTTCCTGCCGGGCTTCAAGGGCGCCAGGCCCTACCACGAGGCGCACCGCCGGGGCGTCAAGCTGATCGGCGCGACGGCCCACTACGTCACGGCGGACCTGGACGAGGGACCGATCATCGAGCAGGCGGTGGAGCGGGCGGACCACACGATGTCGCCCGACGATCTCGCGGCCATCGGTCGCGATGTCGAATCACTGACCCTGGCGCGCGCCGTCAAACTCCAGCTGGAGCATCGGGTGTTCGTGAACGGAATGAAGACAGTGGTGTTGCGCTGACGGGACGCTGCGGCTGGCCCGCCGAGGTCAGTGACTGTTCGTGCCGCAAAAGCCGCAGCCGGCAGGGTCCAGCCCCCGGCCTTATGTCAAACCTCTAACCCATATGGGGTATTTACAGGTTGAACCGGCAAGCTTAAAAAGAGTCAGCCGAAGGGATTAAAAGATCCCGGGGGATGCCACGGCCGGAGCTGCCGGCCGGGCCGCAATAACGATAACCGTCAGGGGGCCTTCCCATGAATTCCGACTCGAGAAAAACCCAGGTCCGGTCCGGCAGGCGCGTTCTGGCCGCGGCCCTCCTGTTGACGGTGTTGGCGGCCGGCCCGGCCAGCGCCATCACAGTCGTCTACAACTGGGTGCCCAATCCGGGGCAGTTCGGCAGCGGGACCCTCACGTTGTCCGACCCCGGCATCGTGGATCCGGCCAATTTCACCGCCATCCCGGTCAGCGCCCTCACCGCCCTCAGCTACACCTGGAACAACGGCGTCTCGATCAACCTGGCCTCGGTCGCCACCAACACCGCGGCAAGTTATACGGCCTGCGGCGGCTACCTCGTCAGCGGGTTCACCAAGTCGGCGGCGTCACCCGTCCAGTTCCAGCTGGCCAACTCGGCCGGCGTGTGCGTCCCCAACTTCTACGGACCGGGCCTGCCCTTCGTCAATCCGGGTGCCGCCTCCAACAACCTCCAGAGCAACGGGGTTTACTCCAGCGAGATCAATGCGGGTACCTGGCAACTCGGCGCGGTGGTGCCCGTTCCGGCAGCGGTCTGGCTCATGGGTTCGGGAATTGGCCTCCTGGCGACCCTGCGGCGGCGCAAGGCCACCTGACGCGCAGCCCGTAACGACTGCCGGGGCCGTGCCGTCCCAAGCGCGGCCTGACGCAACCCTGGATACCCGAAGGGCCCCTTTATGGGGCCCTTCCTTTTGCCCCGGGCCTTCGATGGATTTGAAACGCGGAATCCTGTGGCACGATGGTATCGAGCTGATGGACCCCGGGTGCCCCACTTGAAGCGTCGCAACCCACAGGCTCGTCTGATACTGATCGTCAGCGTTCTAACGGGATGCGGGGGCGGCGGCGGAAGCGGCGATGGAGATGGGAGTGCCGACACGGAGGCCCCCACGGTTGCCGTGACCGTCCCTGCCAGCGGTGAAACCGTATCCGGAACCACCATTCTCGGCGCCAGCGCGACCGACAACGTTGGCGTCGCGGCCGTGCAGTTCCAGGTCGACGGCGCCAACGTGGGCGCCGAGGACACCACCGCCCCCTATTCCACCTCCTGGAGTGCTGCATCCGCCACCAGCGGCATGCATTCGGTGACTGCGGTCGCCAGAGATGCAGCGGGCAACGCTGCCACGTCGGCACCCGTCAGCATCAGCGTTACCGTCGACACTGTCGACGCGCAGGGCCCGACGGTGGCCGTGACCTCCCCGGGCAACGGCACAACCGTTTCCGGTACTATTGCCTTGACGGCCACAGCATCCGATAACGTCGGCGTCGCCGGCGTGCAGTTCCAGCTCGACGGCATCGATGTGGGCGCCGAGGACACCACCACCCCCTACTCCGTGTCCTGGAGCACCGAAAGTGTCACCAACACCGTTCATTCAATTTCTGCGGTGGCCAGAGATGCCGCAGGCAACACCACAACTTCGGCACCCGTCAGCATCACCGTCAGCACTGCCGACACCCAGGCCCCGACGGTCACCGTGACCGCCCCGGCCAACGGTGCAATTGTCTCCGGAACCCCCACACTCAGTGCCAACGCGTCCGATAACGTGGGCATCGCCGGCGTGCAGTTCCAGGTCGACGGCGCCAATGTGGGTGCCGAGGACACCATCGCCCCCTACGCCGCGTCCTGGGACACGGAGGGAGTCGCCAGTGGCACTCGTTCGCTAACCGCGGTGGCCCGGGATGCGGCCGGCAACACCACGACCTCGGCGCCTGTCAGCATCACTGTCACTGTCAGCTCGGGCGACACCCAGTCGCCGACGGTGACCGTAACCGCCCCGGTCAGCGGCGCTACCGTTTCCGGCATCACCCCGGTCGCCGCCAGCGCAGCCGACAACATCGGCGTCGTCGGCGTGCGGTTCCGGATCGACGGCGCCAATGTGGGTGTCGAGGACACGACCGCTCCCTACGCCACCTCCTGGAATACTTCAGCCGCCACGAATGCCGCGCACTCACTGACCGCGGTGGCCCGGGATGCCGCCGGCAATACCACGACCTCGGCACCCGTGAGCGTCACCGTCAACAACGCCGACACGCAGGCCCCGACGGTGGCCGTGACCGCACCGGCCAACGGGGACACCGTTTCCGGCACCACCACGCTCAGTGCCAACGCAACGGACAATGTCGGGATTGCCGGCGTCCAGTTCCGGGTCGATGGTGTCGATGCGGGCGCCGAGGACACCACTGCGCCCTACGCCACCTCCTGGAGCACCGAAGGCGTCACCAACGCTGTGCATTCGCTGACGGCAGTGGCCCGGGACGCCGCGGGTAACACCACCACCTCCGCGCCCGTGAGCGTCACCGTCAGCAACGCCGACACCGAGGTCCCGACGGTGACCCTGACCGCCCCGGCCAGCGGTGCTGCCGTTTCCGGCACTGTCACCGTGACGGCGACGGCTGCCGACAACGTCGGCGTCGTTGGCGTCCAGTTCCGGCTCGATGACAACGACGTGGGGGCTGAGGATCTGACGCCCCCCTATTCCGCGTCCTGGGCGACGACGAGCACGGTGAACGGCAGCCATACCCTGACCGCCGTGGCGCGGGATGCGGCAGGACTGACAGCCAGCGCCTCGATCCCGGTGACCGTGAGCAATGCCGCAGGCTCGCCGCTGACGATCAACGGCAGCCAGCAGTTCCAGACCATCGATGGCTTCGGCGTCAGTGCCAACTCGGCGAGCTGGGACAACGGCGAGCTGCGCCCCGCCATCGACACGCTGGTCGCCAACGGCTCGACGATCTGGCGGGTGATCATCGAGATGGCGGACTGGGAGGCCACCAACGACGACAGCGATCCGGATACCTTCAACTGGACCTACTACAACTCGATCTACTCAAGCCCCCGGTTCGAGGAACTCTGGAGCACCCTCGCCTACCTGAACACCAAGGGCATCACCAGCAACCTCATGCTCAACTTCATGGGGCGTGGCCCGGCCTGGATGGGCGGCGCCGACCTGCCCACCGGACTCGAGGACGAATGGGTGGAGACCGTTGCCTCGGTGGCCTACTACGCGCGCAATACCCGGGGCGTCGATTTCGGCATCTTCGCACCGAACAACGAGTCCGACTGGGACGGCATCGAGGGCATCCGCATGGACTCTGCGCAGTACACCCGCGTGATGCGGAAACTGGCGCAGAAGCTGGACGCGCTGGGCCTGGGCGACCTGCGCCTGATCGGACCCGACACGGCGGATATCTACTCCGGCGTCAACGCGTTCCTGCCGGCCATGCTGGCCGACCCGCTCGTCATGTCCAAGGTCGACCACTTTGCCTTCCACAACTATGCCGGCAACTCGGCGACTGCGGACTCCGCCATCCGCAACTCCGACTACCCGGACCGGAACTTCTGGATGACGGAACTCAGCCTGATCGGCGATGCCATGGCCAACATCGGCCAGGGGGCCGCGGCGATCCTGGTCTGGGACGGCTACGATTCGGTCTACAACCACGGGATTCTCGCCGGCCGGGGCACCACGCCGCCCAACGATGCGGGCAATGGACCGGCGCTGCTCGCCTACAGCAGCACGACGCGCCTCTACACGGCCCGCAAGGCCCTGTACGAGTTCGCGCAGCTCTTCAAGTTCGTCCCGGCGGGCAGCGTGCGCGTCGCCGCCACGGAATCGAGCAGCAACGTCACCCTCTACGCGTTCCACCACCCGCTAACCGGGCGCGTGACCCTGGTCGGGCGGAATACCGGCGGTGCCGTGACGTTCTCGGGGACGCTGTCCAACCTGCCAGACGTGCCGGTCTTCGAGTTCTACCAGACCGACAGCGCCGTCAACCTGCAGCGGGGCACCGACGTAGCCGTCACCAATGGCGCCTTCGCTTTCACCGCTCCCGCCAACAGCGTCTTTACACTCACCTACGCGGGAAACTGAGAGGCGCTAGGCCGGCCTGCGCGACTGCTTCCGTTCGGGGCAACCAGCGGGCGCCGCGATCAGGACCGCGTGTAGATCGTCTTGCCATCCTTGATGGTCTCAACCAACTTGATGTCCTTGATGGCCATGGGCTCGACCTTGAGGGGGTTCTTGTCGAGGATCACGAGATCGGCGCGCTTGCCCACCTCCAGCGAACCCTTGGACTCCTGCTCCCCGTACTGCTCGGCGGCCCAGATCGTCATCGACTTCAAGCCCTCCATGGGCGTGATCCGCTGGTCCGGGCCAATCTTGGCCCCCGCGCGGGATATGCGGTTCACCGCCGACCAGAGCATGAACATCTGGTCGAGCGGGGCGACCACGAAGTCCGTGTGGTTGGTCGGGTGGAGCCCCGCGTCGATCGCATCCCGCATCGGGCTGATGTACATCGCCTGCTCCCGGCCGCGCTGGGCGATGTGCGCTTCGGCGAAGTAGTAGGTGTGCAGCGTGTAGAACGACGGGCGCATCCTGTACTGGACGTACTTCGGAATGTGGTCCTTCCGCGTGAACTGCGCGTGGATGACGGTGACGTTCCGGTCCTTCGTCAGGTCATCGGCCGCCGCGAACTCGTGGGCCTTGATCAGCGCGTCGATGGCGCCGTCGCCATTGGCGTGGAAGGTCACCGGGACGCCGAGGTCATAGACGGCCTTCAGCCCCTTGTTGATGACCTCCTGCGGGGCGGTCAGCTCACCCCGCCAGTTCTCCTCCCCGCCGGGGCCACCGGTGAGGTAGGGCGTGGTGAAGAGGGCGGTCCTGCCCTGGGGCGAGCCGTCGATGGTGATCTTCACGCCCCCGATCTTGAAGCCCTTGTTGTACTTACCCCACGTGGCAACGGGCGCCTCCTTCAGGATCTTGTCCAGATCGGTAATGAAGGGAAATGCGACCACGTCGATGATGTTGGCGCCGGCCTCGGTGGCGCGCTGCATGGTCTGGAAGGGTGCGATGTGCGTGGCCCCTTCGTGGGCCGTCGTGACGCCGGCCTCGGCGTACAGCATCTGGCCGGCACGGCTCCACTCGACCTCCTGGTCCGGGGTCATCGGCTCCGACTTGCCAAACACGGGCAGGAACGCCGTTTCCATGATCAGCCCGTAGGGCTCGTTGGTGCCCGGCTTGCGCACGATCACGCCGCCCGGTGGCGTCTCGGTGGCGGCGCTGATGCCGTAGTACTCCTGGGCGCGGCTGTTCAGGACACCCCCGTGCATGGAAACGTGGTCGACGCGCACCGGATTCTCCGGAAAGGCCTTGTCGAGGTCGTCGCGGTTCAGGTGACGCCCGCCGGGCATGACGGTTTCGTCGTAGCCGTAGGCCATGATCATCTGGCCCTTGGGAATTTTCCGTTCCGCAGCGAAGGCCTTCAGCGCGGCGATGATGCTGTCGACGTCCTTGCCGGGGCCGGCAGGCGGCGCGTACAGCTTCGCCTGGTTGGCCACCAGCAGCGAGTTGATGTAGTGGCCGTGGGCGTCGATGAATCCCGGCATCAGGGTCTTGCCGCCGAGATCGACCCTGCGCGTGGCGGACCCCATGTGGGCGTTCTCGATGTCCGCCAGCGCCCCCACGGCGAGGATCAGGCCATCCTTGACGGCCAGCGCCTCCGCGCCAGGCTGGTCATCGTTGACGGTCACGATGTCGCCACCGGAGTAAATGGTGTCAGCGGCATCGACGGCTTCCGGGCCAGCTACCGCCGGAGCGGGGGCCTCTGTCTTGCGGCCGCAGGCGGACAGGGCCAGCGCGGCAACCAGGACACCAAGGATTGAGCAGCAGGAAAGTCGTGCGGACACTGGCATCTACATGTCAGTTCAGAGACTCTCGTAGGGAACGTCGAACGTATCCCCATCGTCGATCCGGCCACTTTGCAGGCCCCGATTGAACCAGCGCATGCGCTGTTCCGACGAGCCGTGCGTGAATGCGTGCGGGGACACCCTGCCCTGGGTGCGCGACTGGATGGCGTCGTCGCCAATCTGGTTGGCGGCACGCATCGCCTCCTCGATGTCGCCACGGTCCAGGTAGCGCTGGTTGTGCTTCGCCCAGACGCCCGCCAGGTAATCTGCCTGCAGTTCCAGCCGCACCGAATACTGGTTGTAATCCGGCCGGCCGCGCAGGGCCGCCACCTGATCGGAGATGCCGAGAAGTTTCTGCACGTGGTGCCCGACCTCGTGCGCGATGACATACGCCTGCGCAAAATCACCCGGCGCATTGAACTCCTGTTCCAGCGCGGTATAGAAGCCCAGGTCGATGTAGATTTTCTGGTCCAGCGGGCAATAGAAGGGGCCCATGCGCGCGTCGCCCACGCCACAGCCCGTCGGATACTGGCCGCGAAACACGGTGAGTGCCGGCGGCGTGTACTGCCGCCCGATCCGCTGAAACTCCTCGGACCACACGTCCTCGGTGCTGCCGAGCACCACCTTGACGAAGTTGAACTGCTCCTGCTCCTCCGGGGGCGGCTGATACTCGACTTCCCTCACCTGGCTGCCGCCCATCAGGGCCGCCGGGTCCAGCAGGCCGAGCTGCCAGCCCAGCAGCCCCAGGCCGGCCACCACCAGAAGGCCCTTTACCCCCCACCGTTGCCCGACGAAGCGCACCAGCAGGCCGAGCGACGCCGTCCCCGCGACCATCTTTCGACCGCGCGCATCTTCGACGTTGGTACTCTGCCTTCGACCTTGCGTTTCCATACCGCTTCACGTCCTGAAGAAGAAGGAGATCATGCCGGGATGGGGCCATCCTAGAACTTCGCAGGGTAAGGCGCAAAGGTACCAGGCAGGCGCGTCAGGGGCAGGAATCGGCCAATGACCTGACGGGGGCATGAGCAGCCCCCACCGGCTCGAACGGACGCGACCGTCGTTCACTTCAGCAGGTGATAATCACTCGAGCGGAACCAGCTGCGGGAAAGGATGAACCCGGTCGCCGGCTCCGGGGAGAGGCTGGCAACCTCTTCGGTCATGTCCTTCCTGCAGAAGTCGGTGGTGCTGCGCTGAGGGCTGCCGGCGCTGTCGGGCACGCTGTTGCTAGTCCGACGGGCGCGTCCACATCCAGAGCAGCACGCCGGCGGTGATGGTCGCCGGCAGGTAGCGCCAGGGCCCGTCCAGGGCAAACCAGCCGCCAAGGGCGCTGATGGCCAGGGGCAGGGTGGCCAGCTGCTTCCCCAGCAGAGGGATGGCCTGGTGATCGCGCCAGGCCCGTATCGCCGGTCCCGCCTGCGGGTGCGCCAGCAGCTTCGCCTCCCATTCCGGGTGCGAGCGCGCAAAGAAGTAGGCGGCACCGATCAGGAAGGGCGTCGTGGGCAGCAGCGGCAACACGATGCCGGCCAGGCCGATCACGACGGCGATCACGCCGAGGGTGCGATATACGGGTGTTTTCAATCAGGCGGATTTGCGCGCCTGCACAACCGGCTTCAGGAGCACAGCCAGTTCCCGCAGCGATCTGTCCGTCGTGGCCCAGTCGACACAGCCATCCGTCACCGACACGCCGTAGCGGAGCTTCGAGCGGTCGGCGGGAATCTCCTGGTTGCCGGCCTCGATATTGCTCTCGAGCATCAGCCCGATGATCGACCGGTTACCATTGACCACCTGCTCGATGCAGTCCCGCGCCACCAGCGGCTGCAGCGACGGGTCCTTGTTGGAGTTGCCGTGGCTGCAGTCGATCACGATGCGCTCGGGCAGGCCCGCCTTGCGGAGCTCCTGCTCGCACAGCGCGACGCTCACGGAATCGTAGTTGGGGCGCCCCGCCCCGCCACGCAACACCACGTGGCCGTAGGCATTGCCGCGGGTCTGCATGACGGCCGTGCGGCCATCCTCGTTGATGCCGAGGAAATGGTGGGGCTGACGCGCCGACTTGAGCGCGTTGATGGCCACCGTCAGCGAGCCGTCGGTGCCGTTCTTGAAGCCCACGGGGGCTGAAAGCCCGCTCGCCATCTCCCGGTGGGTCTGGGACTCGGTGGTGCGCGCGCCGATGGCGTACCAGGCGATCAGGTCGCCCAAATACTGGGGCATGATTGGATCGAGTGCCTCGGTGGCCGTCGGCAGGCCCAGCCTCGTCAGGTCGAGCAGGAGACTGCGGGCGACGCCGATGCCCTTCTCGATGTGAAAGGAGTCGTCCATGTCCGGGTCGTTGATGAGCCCCTTCCAGCCGACTGTGGTCCGCGGCTTCTCGAAATAGACGCGCATGACCAGGATCAGCGTGTCGCTGACGGCATCGGCCAGCACCTTCAGGCGCTTTGCATAGTCCAGCGCCGCCACGGGGTCGTGAATCGAGCAGGGTCCGACGACGACGAACAGGCGGGGGTCCCGGTCGTCGATGACGTTCTGGAGGGTCCGGCGGCTGCGCACGACGAATCCTTCGAGAGCGGGACTCAAGGGGTAGTCGGCCTTGACCTGCGCCGGGGGGGGCAGGATCGTCCGGGCCGTGACGTTGACGTTGTAGATCTGGCTCTCGCCGGGCTTCTCCATGGGCAAAGGATAGTGGTCAGGCCACGGGCCGGGCAACAAGGGGCTGGCCGCCCTGTAGAATGGGGGCCAGAAAAACCGGCCCGGAGGCCTCCATAATGACCAACGTATCCACCATGCAGCCCTTCGCCAAGGGCGACATCTTCGCCGGCGCCACGGTCCTGAACCGGGCCGATGACGACCACGCGGGTGACGGCCGGATCATCCAGTACGACAGCAACCTGAAGGAAAAGGGCGTCCTCTGGACGGAGGGCACCACGCACCTGATCGGTGGACTCTCGTTCGCGCCCGATGGCACGCTCTGGGCCTTCGACAGCAACAGCTTCAAGGTGCTGCGGGTCAGCCCCCAGGGCAAGCAGCTGCCCCACATCAAGTTCGCCGACCGGGCGTTTTCCAACATCAATTTTGCGAAGGACGGCACGATCTACCTGGGCGAGCACCTGGTCGGCAACACGGTGCGAACCCGGCCTGGCACCTCCCTTGGCACCACGCTGCCCAAGCTGCCCGGCACAGATCGCTTCGGCGACGGTCGCCTCTACCAGTTCACCCAGGACGGAAAGCTGCTGAAGGAGTTCCCCACGCCTGTGCACGGCGGCATGCCGGGCTTCCTCGGACTGACCGGGGCGGCGCTCCGCCCGGACGGCAAGACGATCCTCTATCTCTCCGAGCTCAGCGACAGCATCCGGGTGTGGGACCTGGTGAACAACCAGGCCCTGCCGAACCTGGTCACTTACGCGCCGGACAGCGGCAACATGGCCATGACGGTGATGTACACACGGGACAGCAGGCTGCTGCACATCCGCGCCAACTTCAAGGCGGGCTTCTTCCTGGAGCACCTGGACGAGAACGGCAAAGTGGTGCGCGAATACCCCCTCCCCGGCCCGGGCTGGGCCGCCGTGGGCCAGTCCATCGAGCCGGACACCATCCTCCTCGGCAATTTCTTCACGGGCACCGTGGCGAAGTTCAGCCTGAAGACGGGTGAGATTGTGGCGAAGGCGGAATCCGGCGTGCAGCGCTCGCTCGCCGGCCTCGCGCAGTACCCCGGGTAAAAGTGGCTTCAGCCGCGACCGCGTATTTCCCTCGGGCGCTGAGACGCGCCTGCCGGGAAAAACGCGGTCGCGGCTGAAGCCGCTCCTACCAGGGAAGGACCGTGCCGTCGAAGGTCCAGAAGGTGCCGGTGTTTGCCATGGAGAGCCCGTCCGTGATCCGGATCAGGTCGCTGCCCGCGGTGGGCACCGGTCGCAGCATCTTCTTCGGCAGACCAGCCATCATGTCGGTGTCCACCGGACCGGGATCGATCAGAGCCACGGCGATTCCCTTGCTCCTGAGTTGATTGGCCAGGTTCGTCATCACCATGTTCAGCGCCGCCTTGCTGGACCGGTAGATGTAGAGCATGCCGTTCTTCGTGCTGCCGATGGAGCCCTGGCTGCTGGAGACGTTGCTGATCTTCTTCTGGTAGCCCGCCTGCAGGTGTGGCAGGAAGGCCTCCGCCATCTTCAGAGGTCCGACGACGTTGGTGCTGTAGACGACGTCAAACAGATCCCACTTCATGCTCCTGGCGAACTGCTGGTTCTCGCCGCCCCCGGTGACGCCTGCATTGTTGAAGAGGATGTCCACCGGCTTCCCCTCGTACTTCTTCGCCAGCGCGTCGATGGCCGCCAGGTCCATGACGTCGAGTGCCTCCACGGCCACCTTGCCATCGCTCGCTGCCGCCAGCGCGTTGAGATCCTTCGCCTCGGCGGGCTTCCGGGCTGTGCCGATGACCTTCCAGCCCCGCGCGGCGTACTGGCGGGCAAGCTCGAGGCCGATGCCGCGGTTGGCGCCGGTCACCAGCACGGTCGGCACGTAGCCGTCGGGCATCGGGGCCGCAGCCGGTGCCGGCGCCGGTTCCGCCGAGTTATGCGCGGCAGCACTGACGGTTCCATGCCAGCCGGCGGCCAGGGTCAGGGCGGAAAGCACCGCGATGGCGCGGCGACGGGTGGTATTGATGGAAAAGTCCTTCATGTCTGGCCGCCAACCGCCTTCAGGTCGCCCTTCTCGGCGAACTTTGCGCCGTCCACCAGCGGGATCGGGTCCAGCACCCAGCCCTTGGTCTGCCGGCGGGCCGGGCTCGGAATCGCGTAGGCCACCCGGCGCTGGGTGCGCTCGACCTCCTCCATGTCGATCTTCCAGCCCTTCGCAGCCCACTCCTTCTGCTTGGCACGGTAGTCCAGGATCACGGAATCGGAGGGCACCATGAACTCCTTGGTGTTCTTGTCCGGGGTGATCGGCGGGTTCAGGTTCTCGATGATCTTGATGTCCTGGTTTGCCACGTACATGTTGCGCTCGACCACGTAGGCGTCGGACTTGGGCTCCAGCGAGAAGTTGCGCGCGCACACGAGGTAGAGGTGCGTGGTCTTGTCGTCGATGGGCCGCTCGTAGAGGTACTGGTGGATGAAGAAGTTCGGGCCCGGGTGGATGTAGGTCCAGACGTGGTTGGTTCCGTGATAGCCCGTGCCGGCATCCAGCGTGCCCTCGCCCGGGCGGTACTTCTTGAGGTCGCCCTGCAGCGGCGGGGCCTGGAAAGTGTGCCAGAAGCCCTTGCCCCAGACGCCGCCGTCCTCGATGCGCATGTCCCCGATCTTGTATTCCTCCTCACGCTCGCCACTGAAGCCGTGGGTGTCGTGCACGTACTCGTTATGCGCGGGGTCCACGCCATTCTCGATGGAGCGCTCGTAGTAGCCGTTGATCTGGAAGTGCTGCAGCGTCGTCCGCCAGCCCTCCTGGCCCCACTCCTTCACGGCGAGGATTGGGGGGCGCTCAACCTCGGGCAGGTCGCCAAGGAACGCAAAGATGATTCCGTAGCGCTCGTCGACCGGGTAGGCATCGATCCGCGTGCGGCCGGGGATGGTCGCGTTGGCGCCCAGGGAGGGAATCTTCTGGCAATTGCCCTCGCCGTCGAACTGCCACCCGTGATACGGGCACTGGATGCAGTCGCCCTTGACCTTGCCGCCAGCCAGCGAGCCGCCGCGGTGGGTGCAGATATTGGCGAGGCAGCTGGCCTTGCCCTGCGTGTCCCGGAAGACCACGAAATCCTGGCCGAGCGCCCGGACCTTGAGGGGCTTGTCGGTCAGCTCGGCGGTGGTCGTCATCGGATACCAGAAATTGATGTACATGGTTCTTCACCGGTGCTTTAACTGCATGGAACTATAGGCCGGCGGACGGCGCCCGCCAAGCGCTGCGGGAAGCCTGTCAGTCCGCAGACTGAACGCCCGCGGCCCGCGAACGCAGGCCGCGCATGATCGCGATACACGGCAACATAAGGAGCGCCGCGGCGAAGAGGGGCGCGTCGCGGCCGAGTCCCGCCAGGCCCAGCAGGGCGATCATCCCGGGGCCCAGTGCGCGGCCCAGCCAGCTGGCCGTGTTGAAGGTCCCCAGCACGAGGCCCCGCTCCGAATCCCCGGCCTGCTTCGACACGAGGCTGTTCATCGTCGTCATGTACAACGCGCTGCCGGTGGTCGTGAAGGTGATGCCGAAGAGCATCACTCCCCAGAACAGGGACTGGGTCATGACCAGCAAGCCGACGACGTAGGAACAGAGGCCCGCAATCAGCAGGATCTTCTCGCCGAAGCGCTTCACCAGGGGGCCGACGAGCAGGCCCTGGGTCGTCACCACCAGCACGGCGAGGTAGGTGAAGGAGAGCCCGATCTCCCGGGGACCCCAGCCGAACCGGTCTCCCGCCCAGAAGGGAAAGTTGGTCTCGAAGGCCGCCATGGCCAGGTAGGCGAGGAAGCCAACGGCGAGGAGCTGGCCGAGCACCGGCCGCTGCACGACCTGCCGGAAGGCGGCGACTCCACCCCCTGCTTCACCGGCCGGCCTGGCCGCAGCCCGCTTCTCCGGCGGCAGGCTTTCCTGCAGCAGGAAGAACGCACCGGTGATCGCCAGGACACAGACGAAGGCGGCGGCGAGCCCCGGCCAGAGGAGCGTCGCGGAGGCCGCGTCCTTGCCGCCCAGCAGCCCGCCCACCAGCGGCCCGACGATGAAGCCCAGGGACAGCGATGCGCCGACGGTGCCGAGGGTCTTGGCCCGCTGCTCGGGCGGGGAGATGTCCGAGGCGTAGGCCATGGCCACCGGGATGTTGCCGCCCATGAGCCCGGTGAGCAGCCGGCCGAAGGACAGCGTCCAGGGATCCGGTGCGAAGGCGCAGATCAGGTGCCCGACCATGCCCCCCGCGATGCTGCCGATGAGCAGGGGCCGCCGCCCGAAGCGGTCGCTGTAGCGGCCCCAGAACGGCGTGGCAATGAACTGCCCGATGGCGTAGAGGCCGAGCACCATCGGTCCGGCCCAGTGAGGCACGCCCAGTTTCTCCGCGACGAAAGGGAAACCCGGCAGGATGAGGCCGAAGCCCATGCCGGAGAGCAGGATCGTGACGAGAAGCACGGGCATCCGTTACTTCCGGGCGAAGCGGGCGCGACCCGCCGTGAGGGTGGCGACGTCGGCTGTGGCGAGGAAACGCATCGCGCGCGCATCCTGCTTCACGTAGGCATCGAGAAAGGCCAGGGTCAGGGCGGCGTCGATGGCGGCCCCGTCCGGGTCGTCATCGCCGCCCCGGTCCGTCCTGCAGATCACGCCGCCGAGATAGTGGTCGCCCTTCTCCAGCACCACGCTGTACTTGTCGCCGGGAGGCGCGAGCGTGTACGGCGACATGCGCCACTCCCACGGGTGGATGACCGGGCCGCCCGTGTTGCCCACATCGAGCGTGCCGCCGGTGGCAATCAGCGGCAGGGCAAGGCCGCTGAAGGCGTCGGGCGCCATCAGCTCGTCCATCTGGCCGACGCCGGAGAGGAGCACCACGCCGCGTATGCGCTCGTCGAGGTACTGGCGACGGCCGCCGTCGGGCGCGCGCATCCAGAGGCCTGCCTTGGCCATGGCGATCACGGTGCCGTAGGAATGGCCGGCGACGGCGAGCCGGTCCGTGTCGAGCTGGCCGGGGATACCCGCCAGGACCGCGATCCGGTCGAGGCTGCCGAGGATCGCGCTGACGTCCGCGATGCGGGTGGCGGTGAGGTCCCCCATCTGGTCGGGCCGGAGGGGCGGCTGGTTGTTGGGCGAGTCCGGGTGGTCCGGCAGCACGACCACGTAGCCGTGGGCCACCCACCGGTCAGTGATGGCGGCGTAGAGCTGCGGGTAGCAGAAGGCGCCGTGGGAGAACACCACGACCGGGTGCGGGCCGGGCGCCCGCGGATAAGCCACCTGCAGCGGGATTTCCCGCGACCGGCCCGGGTCCCGGAGCACGAGGTTTTCAGCCCGGCCGACGGCATAGGGACCCGCCGGCGGGTCGTACAGGCCCGCCGTGGCGCAGGCCGCCAGCATCGGCAGGCAGAGTAGCAGCAGGGCGAGGCGGGCGGGACGGCGCAGCACCGGGATCTCCAGGAAATACTCCCGCCGCGATGCTAACCGATGGCCATGTCCCGGCACCCGCGAAAGCGTGGGCCGCGACTCCCGGGTGGACGGGTCACGGACCGGGGCCAAATCCACTAGACTCGGTGACAACGACACCGCCGCTTCACACGGCGCTTCGCCGCCCTGCGACCCAACCGGAGGATCGACCCATGGCTGATTCCGTTCGAAAAAGCGGCTGCATGTGTGGCGCAGTTCAGCTCGAACTCACCGGCGAACCCCCGGTCATGGCGTATTGCCATTGCGAATCGTGCCGCGGCTGGCTCGCGGCGCCCCTTCATGCCGCCACATTGTGGCCGGCCGCCAGCGTCAAGGTCGTCAGCGGCGCCGACAAGCTGGGTACCTACAAGCGCACCGACGCGAGCCACCGCAAGTTCTGCACCCGGTGTGGCACCGCCGTGATGATCGACCACCCGTCGCTCGGCATGGTTGATGTTCCCGCCGGGCGGGTCGCCGGCCTGGTGTTCAAGCCTGCTGTCCACGTGCACTACGCCGAGAAGGTGCTGCAGGTGAGGGACGGCCTGCCCAAGTTCCGGGACTTCCCGAAGGACTTCGGTGGCAGCGGAGAAATGCTGCCGGAGTAGTTGAACCGGCACGAAGGAGACCCGCCCATGGCCCGCAAGTACGATATCTCCCGCTTCGATCCAGAGGGCGCCCGCCTGCCCATCAAGGTGGACAGCACCAGCAATGGTGAGTTTGCTCCCCTGCCGCTGCCCCGCCACAGCGTGCTGGCAAACGAGAGCGCCATGGAGCAGGTCGGCATCAATTCCCGGCGCCTCGGCATGAGCCGCCGGCGGTTCGTCACCACCTCGGCCGGCGCCGCCACCACCCTCCTGGCTTTCAACGAGGTGCATGCCGCCCTCGGCAAGACCGGTAGCTTCTACGACGTGCCCCGTCTCGCCGCGCTGGACACGGCGGCGGCGGACGCCTCCCTCGCCAAGCGGGAGTTCATCTTCGACATCCAGGGGCACCACGTGAATGCGCTGGAGCACTGGAAGGCGCCGAACATGCTCACGGCCCAGGGGCTCAAGTTCATGCCCCAGTCCAAGTGCGACTACCTGGATCCCGGGTCCGAGTACGGGCACATGAAGTGCTTCACGAGCCAGGCCTTCGTGAAGGAGATGTTCCTCGACAGCGACACCGACATGGCGGTGCTCACGTTCACGCCGACCACCCATGAGGACATGCCGCTGACCCAGGACGAGGCCCGGGCCACCCAGGAGATGGTGGATGCCCTCGAGGGGAGCCGTCGGCTGCTGGTGCACGGGCGCGTCGTGCCGAACCTGCCCGGCGACATCGAGCGCATGCCGGAGCTGGCGGAGAAGTGGAAGATCTCAGCCTGGAAGACCTACACCCAGGCCGACCCGGCCGGCGAGACCGGCTGGTGGCTGGACGACGAGGAGCACGGCGCCCGCCTGATCGAGATGGCGCGCAAAACCGGCGTGAAGACCATCTGCATCCACAAGGGCGTGCCGCTGCCGACCCCGTTCATGACAGGCAAGAACCGGAAGTTTGGCGGCTGCGGTGACGTGGGCAAGGCCGCACGCCAGAACCCGGACATCAACTTCATCATCTACCACTCGGGCTACGACCTGAAATTCCGTGGCGCGGAGTTCGTGCCCGGCACGTACGTGCCGGGCGAACAGGGGCCCGCCCGGTATGGCATCGGCATCGACTCGCTGGTCCAGTCGCTCATCGACAACGGCGTGAAGCCGAACAGCAACGTCTATGCCGAGCTGGGCACGACCTGGCGTTACCTGATGAAGGATCCCAACGAGGCGGCGCACGCCATGGGCAAGCTGTTCAAGTACGTGGGCGAGAACAATGTCGTGTGGGGCACGGACTCGATCTGGTACGGGTCCCCCCAGGACCAGATCCAGGCCTTCAGGACCTTCCAGATCAGCCAGGAGTTCCAGGAAAAATTCGGCTACACGGCGATGACGCCGGAGCTGCGTGCCAAGGTGTTCGGCCTGAATGCGCTCAAGCCCTACGGGCTCGAGGTCACGGACGTCCGGAAGAGTTTCCTCGCGGACAACATGCAGAAGGAGAAGGCCCGGACCGCGGAGCGGCCGGACCCGACCTTCATGACCTACGGGCCGCAGACCCGCCGGGAGTTCTTCGCGCTGCTGAAGGCGGGCGGCTGAGCAAAAAAAAACGGCGGGCATCAAGCCCGCCGTTTCCGGTCGCGCCTTAAGGCGCTCCTACTTCTTCTTGCGGGCCTTGGCGCCCGTGCCAACCTTGCTGCGGCTCACGCTGCCGCCGACCGGTTCGCCGTGCAGGAGCCGGACGTTCGGCTCGTTCACGTAGTTCGGTGTCTCGAAGTCCGGCGGGCCATGGGGGTGGTTGTGGCCGTCGGACTCGACCCAGTCGTACAGCTGTGGGCGCTTGCGATACAGCATCGCCGCCGCGCGCAGCTTGTTCTCGTCCGGGTTGGTCCACGGGTTGAAGTGGAAGTAGTTGAACAGTATCGAGTCGGTGCGGCCGAAGGCGATGGTGCCGTACTTGCAGCGGAACGAGCCGTGGTTGATGTACGGGGGCCGCCAGAAGTAGCCGCCGGTGGGCAGCTCGCCGAACTGCATCATCCAGGACGTGCCCCAGATGTGGTACGACTCCTCGGCGCTGTCGTGGTAGGAGATGTTGTCCTGGGCGAACCGCGGCGTCATGCAGTAGAGGAAGCTCAGCGCCTCGGTGATCGGATCGTAATGAAGCAGCTTGATGAGGCAGCCCGTGGCAACCGACGGTGACACGATGCTGCCACCGCCCCAGGGCCGATCCTCATAGCTGTTGACCGACGAAAACGCCTCGGTCAGCGCCAGCTGGTGGTTCTTGTCGGACTCCACCCAGCTCGGCTCGCTGTCGTTGAACATGAGCAGCGCCTCGGCACCCTGGGACACCTCGATCTGGCCCACAGCCATGCCGGCGGGGACGAAGGCGTAGTGGCCCTCGGTCCAGGTCTGCTTGCCGACCTTCATCGACCCGTTGAGGACGAAGATCTCCATGTCGGAGTAGGAAAGGCCCGGCTTGCGCCTGAAGCCGCCGTCAAAGCGCACCTTGAGGGTGCAGGCACCGGTGTCGGTGTCCAGAGACAGCACCTTGTAGGAGCTGCCCTTGAAGCCGGAAACACCGAACTTCTTGAACGGGTGGTCAAGTTCGACGTAAGGCTCGATATGCGGTCGTGCCACGATTGAGACTCCTGGTATGTGCCCGGGCCTAGAAGACGACCTGGTGCCTGCCCTTGGGCTTCTTCGCGATCTCACTGGGCTTGACCACCCGCCGGGTGTCGCCAGTGACATTGAAGCCCTTGGTCTGGATGATCTGCAGGAACTGTTCGACCCACTTCTCGCGCTGGGGGGCGAGCTCATCCTGCTCCTTGACGATCGCCGCGTAGCGCTTCTTCTGCTCGGCGATGTTCTCCTTGAACCAGGCGTCGGCCTCCTTCGACCGGGCCGGCTTCGCGTCCTGAACTCTCTTGGCCATGTGCGTTTTCCTCGTCTACCTGCTCTTGCGGTACCAGTCGTTCACCTCGTCGCCGGTCGTCAGCCACACGTCCTTGTGACTTGCGATGTGGGCAAACGCACGCTTGAGGTGCTTGAACTTGTTGGGCTGGCCGACCCAGAAGGTGTGCAGGCAGATCGGCATGCAACGCGCATTGTCGGCACCCTCATCGTACAGCACATCGAACTGGTCCACGATCATGTCGCCGAACGCCTCGGAACTCACGCCCACGTTGGCGAAGGCGGGAATGTCGTTCAATTCAACGGTGTAGGGCACGGATATGAGGCTGCCCTTCTTCACGTTGAACGGGAACGGGTGGTCGTCGGCGGTGTAGTCGCACAGGTACTCCACCCCGAGGTCTGCAAGGATGTTCGGGGTATTGTTGGTGTGCGTCAGGAATGGCGACAGCCAGCCCTTGGTCTTGCGGCCGATGGCCTTCTCCATGGACTTCAGCACGCTGCTGATGATCTCGCGCTCCTTCTTCTCGTCGATGTTCGAGAGGAAGTTGGCCGGCGCATTGTTGATGCCGTGGCCGATATAGGCCCACTTGCGCTTGTTGGTCTCGTCGATGATCCGCGGATACTCGCGGATGATCTCGGAGTTCAGGCAGACGGTGCCCCGCATGCCGATCTGGTCCATCAGCTCGATCATCCTCCAGAGGCCGACCCGGTTACCGTAGTCACGCCAGCCGTAGTTGAGGGGATCCGGGTTGAACTGCTGGGTGCCGGGGATGATGGCCGTGCCGGGAATATTGTGGGGAAAGTGCTCGATGTTGATGTAGGGGATCACCGCGACCCGAGCGCCTTTCGGCAGCTTGAACCGGGGCCGGTCGATGATCGGCACGTAATCGTAGTGAGGGCTCTGGGTAAGCTTGCTGCGGTCGACTTTCTCGGGCTTCTTGGCCATGGACTCGTTCCCCTGCTTGTCGTTTTCCTGAATTGTAGGAGCGGCTTCAGCCGCGATTCAAATCCGGTCGCGCCAGGTTGCGCCTCAAGGCGCTCCTACGGCTTCTTCAGGCCCTTGATGTACTGCATGGCCTCCGCCTTGCTGATGACGTCGCCGTACTTCGCGTTGATGTCGAAGAGGTTGGCTTCGTGCGGACCGTCGTGGCGGTCGCCGACGCACTCGCGGATGACGATGGGCCGGAAGCCATTCTGCACCGCGTCCACCGCCGACGCCCTGATGCATCCCGACGTGGTACAGCCCGTGATCAGCACGGTGTCGACGCCCATGGCGGTCAGGGTGGCCGCCAGGGAGGTGCCGAAAAAGCAGCTCGCGTAGTTCTTGACGATGACCAGCTCGCCCTTCTTCGGCTCGACGCCCTTGCAGAACTGGGCGTACTTGTTGCCTGGCACGAGGCTCTTCAGCACAGGCGCCTTCTTGATCCAGACGCCGCCGTCGGCAAAATCGGAGGGATTGTAGAAAACGCGCGTATGGATGATCGGCATCTTCCTGGCCCGTGCCAGCTTGAGCAGCGGCGGCATTTCGGCGACGGCCTTGACGACGCCGGGGGCGAACAGCGGGGCGCCCTTGAGGGTGTAGCCCTGGAGCAGGTCGATGACGAGCAGCGCGGACTTCCTGCCGAAGCCGAGCCTGTTGTCCCAGACACCGGCGTAGTTCCTGGCGGCGCTCGCCTGACTCATTCTTCGTTCTCCCTCAAAAAGATGGCAATAGTTCCACCGAACCGGACTGCCCGCAAGCGGGCGCCACCAGCGGCACGGGATCGATCACCCACCCCTTGTGGTTGCGCCGCTCCGGGCCGGGAATGGCGTAGGCAACCCGGCTCCGCGTGCGGCTGAGCTCGGCCATGTCGATGCGCCAGCCCCGCTGCTCCCACTCCTTCAGCTTGCGCCGGTAACGCAGGATCGGCTCGTCCGCCGGGACCATGAATTCCTTCGTATTGGTCGGCGGCGTGAGGGGCGGCTCCAGTTCCGACAGGACCTTGATGTCCTGCTCGGCGATGGCCCAGTTCATCTGGCTCACCTTCTGGTCCATCTCGGGCTCCAGGAAGGTCGAGCGCATGTTCACAAAGAAGATGCTGGTGGTGCGCTCATCGATCGGCGCCTCCCACATGTACTGGTGCATCCGCTTGTCGGGGGCGAACTTGATGTACGTCCAGACGCCGTTCGGGCCGATGGCACCCGTGCCTGCCTCGCGGGAATCGGTGGCCTGCTTCATCCTGGCAAAATCGCTGTCCCTGGACGCCGGTGACTTGAACTTCGTGAAGAACCCGACACCCCACTCCGGGTCGCCCACCCAGCGCAGGTCGTTCACCCTGTATTCGGCGTTCTCGCCGGAGAATCCGTGGGTGGGATGCACGAACTCGTTGTGCGCGGGGTCGAGCCCGTTCTCCACCGACCGCTCGTAGTTGTAGGGAATCTGGAAGTTCATCCAGCTCGCGCGCCAGCCGTCCTTCCCGTACTCCGGCACCTCGAGCATGGGTGGCCGCTCGGCCTCGGGCAGGTCACCCAGGAACGCGAAGACGATGCCGTACTTCTCGACGACCGGGTAGGCATCCACCCGGGTGCGGGCCGGAATGCGCGCGTCGGCGCCCAGGGACGGGATCTTGTGGCACTGCCCGGCCCCGTCGAACTGCCAGCCGTGATACGGGCACTGGAGGCGGTCGCCCCTGACCTTGCCGCCAGCCAGGGACCCGCCCCGGTGCGGGCACACGTTGGAGACCACGTGGGCCCTCCCCTGCCCGTCACGGAACACTGCAAAATCGAGGCTCAGGATCCTCACGAGCCGGGGCCCTGCCTCGAGGTCCCTGCCCAGGACCACGGGATACCAGAAGTTGATGAACATGACGGGCCTCCAATGCCCGCAGATGCTCGCACAGCGGGCCCCGGGCCCGGGAAGGCGCAACCCGGTCGGTTCGCACCGCGGCCGCCCGCGCAGGAACCGGCCAGGCCCGGCCGGCGAAGGGGTGAATTGGGGCGTAGGATTGTCTGCGCCCGAGGAGCGATCCAGCAAACGCCAGGAGTCATGCCATGAACGCCCAGACTTCATCACCCACTGCCAGCAAGCCGGTCATCGGCGAGGTCCCGCCCCACGCCCCCAAGGCGACCGGGGCACCGGCAGCCGGGTCCGCCGGCATGCTGAACCAGTACAAGACACTGAGCGGCTTCGAGGGCCGCGAGGCCGAGCTCGGCCTGTCCATGTCCATCCTGCTGAAGATGCTGGGCAATCACGCCGGGTATGCCCACGAGATGAACGACCCCCTGGTGAAGGCGCACCTGCTCGCCATCCAGTTCGCGAAGAACAACGGCACGCTCGACCAGTACATCGCGCACGACATCAGGACGATGGAGCCCATCAACCTGCGCATGAAGCAGATCATCGAGAAAACCGGCATGAAGGAGATCGCCATGGTCGCGCTCTTCGACCGGACGGCCTGCCACTACGCCCTGGCCCTCACCACCACGGGTGATGGCCGCAGCAGGACCTGGAAGGATCCCTTCGGCTGGGTGCTGACCCAGTGCCGGAAGATCGGCCAGTTCGACCTGACCCCCCGGGAGATCCACGAGACCTGGACGATCCCGCGCCTGACCGGCTACGGGGCGTCCATGGGCGTGACGCTGAAGGTCTCCCCCTGGCAGGAAGATGGAACGATCACCTGCGAGCTGGTGGACTAGGACTGCGGCTTTTCGCCAACACCCACCCTGCACCGCCCCCGATGCGCACCGGCCCTCGTGGCCGGTGCGCATCAGCTTCTGCTACCATTCCCGTCGCCGCGCCATTGTGGCTTTCGGTCTGCTGATCGGACCTGGCCCGGCATCCTTCTGGGGCAATCGGGGAGTCTTGAAGCATGCAGACGCGCAGTTTTTCCACGCCGGCAGCCAGCGCGCTGGCGGGTCTGGCACTCGCCATCGGGGCAGGCCCGGCCGCGGCGCAGGTCGACGAGATCCTGGTCACGGCCCAGCGCCGTGAGCAAAGCCTCCAGGATGTGCCGGTGGCCGTCAGCGCCTTCACCATGGACCAGATCGCCAGCCGGCAGATCGACATGGTCAAGGACATCGGCCAGAACGTCCCCAACCTCCAGACCTACACGGTGACGGCAGGCGCGGAGGCCATCCAGATCCACTCACGCGGTGCCAGCGTCCAGAATCCGGGCTTCAACCTTTCCGAGTCGCCGGTCGGCATCTACGTGGACGACGTCTATTACGGCCGTCTCGCCAGCGTGAACATGGAACTGCTCGACGTGGAGCGCATCGAAGTGCTGCGCGGCCCCCAGGGCACGCTCTACGGCCGGAACACGATTGCAGGCGCGGTTAAAATCGTCAGCCGCGCTCCCGGCGATGAAACCTGGCTCTCGGGCTCCGTTGGCATTGGCAACTTCGAGACCACCGAGGTGGGCATCTCGCTGGGCGGTCCCATCGAGGAGGGCTCGCTGGCCGGGTCCATCGCCGCCACCTACAACCGGCGCAACAAGGGCTGGATGGACAACGGCACTACGGGCGAACAACCCGGCGAGTACGACAACAAGGCTGCCCGTGCCAAGCTGCACTGGTACGGCACCAGCGGCCTCGACGTCACACTGACAGGCTGGGTCGCCGACGTGGAGAACGACGGGTACAACGGCATTCCCTACGTGCCCTTCAGCAACGACATCGCCGGCAGCCCGAATCCCGACTTCGATCCGGCGCCGGCCAACAGCGCCCCGCAGGGTGGCTTCTACGAGACCTTCAGCGCCCCGGGCGTCAACTACGGCGAGTCGCAGCAGGGCGGTGCCAACCTGCACCTGAGCTTCGACTTTGGCGGCGTCACGCTCCGGTCGATCTCCAGCTTCGCCAGCATCGACACCGACTTCGGCTTCGACCTGGCCGGCGGTGGCGCGGACTTCGGCCCCGTGCCGGCAGCCCAGTTCGGCCTCCGCATCCGCTCCGACTCGGAGTTCGACCAGTGGAGCCAGGAGCTCCAGCTGCTCGGCAACCTGGGCGACGCCCTGCTCTGGCAGCTCGGCGGCTATTACCTGAACGAGGACGGCCAGCAGCAATTCGCCGGCACCGTGCCAGGCATTTCCACCACGCCCTCCTTCGACGAGGCTATCGACAACGAGACCGACAGCTACGCCGTCTACGGCGAAGCCACCTACCAGTTCACCGACGCCTTCTCCGTGACCGGCGGTCTCCGCTGGACGCGGGACGAGAAGACGTACTCCAACAATTGCGTTGGCGGCTTCTGCTTCGACGACAGCGACCTGGGCCCGAATCCCACGCCCGGCACCGCTTCTGTCGCACTGGATGACGACTGGGACGAGACCACCTACAAGGTCGGGGCGAACTACCAGATCACGGACGACCAACTCCTCTACGCCTCCTATTCGACGGGCTTCCAGGCCGGTGGCTTCCGCACACTCTGCTTCGGCAACCAGAGCAGCCTGTGCGGCGGCACGGCCTTCGACCCCCAGACCGTGGACAGCTACGAACTGGGCTGGAAGAGCGACCTGGCCGACAACACGCTGCGCGTGAACGTCGCCGGCTTCTACGCCATGTACGACGACATCCAGCAGATCGTCACCAACAATGCCGGGGGCTTCCCGATCGACAACATCGGCGAGGTGGACGTGTACGGCCTGGAGCTGGAGGTTACCTGGACCCCGATCTCCGACCTCAACGTCTATGCGCTCCTGGGCATCCAGGAAAGCGACTTCGGCGACGTGGACCCGAACTCGCCACCGGGCGGTCTCGGCGGCAATGCTCCGCCCGTCGACGAACTCCCCTCCAATCCCCAGTGGCAGGGCAAGATCGGCTTCGACTACCGGGTCCCGCTCCAGAACAGCCTGGAGTTCTTCTACGGCCTCGACCTCTACCACACGGACGAGTACTTCACCGAGTCCCGGAACCTGGTCGAGATCGAGGACTACACCCGGCTGAACGGCATCCTGGGCTTTGGCGCCGACGACCGGGAGTGGCAGGTGATGCTGGCGGTGAAGAACATCACGGACGAGGAAGACAACGTGTCCGGCATCTTCGCGAACGGCTTCACCAACATCCGGACGCCGTTGCCGCCGACGGAATACATGCTGTCCTTCAAGGTCAACTACTGAGCTTCAGCTTTGGGGTGACCATCGGCCCGCAGAGGCCGGCAAAAGGGGCGCTTCGGCGCCCCTTTTTCTTCTGTAGGAGCGGCTTCAGCCGCGATTGCCTGGCGTCGCGGCTGAAGCCGCTCCTACGAACTTGCCTACGGGAAGCGAGCGGATGCGCTGACCCGTCGCCGCGAAGATGGCATTCGTGAGCGCCGGCGCGACGCCGGGGACGCCGGGCTCCCCGACACCTCCGGGGCGCCCGCCCTGGGGCAGGAGCTCGACGATGATCTCGGGGATGTCCGCAAGGCGCAGCCACGGGTAGTCGTTGAAGTTGCCCTGCTCCACCGCGCCGTTGCGGATCGTGATGCGGCCCTGGAGGGCGGCGTTCAGGCCATCGAGGATGCCGCCGGTGATCTGGGCCTGGACGGCATCCGGGTGGATGACCGTACGGCAGTCCACGACGCAGGCCACCCGCTCGACCCGCAGCGCCCCGTCATCGGCGACGCTCACCTCCACGACCTGGGCCACCAGGCTGTCGTGACTTTCGAAGAAGGCCACGCCACGGCCGAAGCGCCGGCCCGGCGCAGCCGGCAAGGGCTCGCCCCAGCGCCCGAGGCGGGCTGCGGTGAGGAGTACTGCCCGCTCGGCGGGCAACCCCGCCAGGTGGCGCAGGCGGAACTCGACCGGGTCCACGCCAGCCTCGACGGCCAACTCGTCCATGAAACTCTCCAGGAGAAACGGGTTGATGGAGTTCGACACGCTCCGCCAGAAGCCGGTTGGAATGCCCTCTTCCCGCGGCACGTAGGCCATGCGTGCAACGGGTAACTCGTAGCGCGGGCTGAGCGCGCCGCCGAGCGCGCTCTTGTCCTTCGCTGCCTCGCCGCCGCGGGCGGTAGGCGTCCGCCTGAAGTTGCTCGCCACGACGGACTCGGACACCAGCGTGTAGTCGACGGCGGCAATCAGGCCACCGGCACCCAGCGCGCCGCGGACCCGGCCGGTCGCGGCAGGACGGTACATGTCGTGCCGGATGTCCTCCTCCCGGGACCAGGTGAGCTTCACAGGCCGCCCGGGAACAGCCAGCGCGGCGTGAGACGCTTCCACGACGAAGTCCATCTCGGCCCGCCGCCCGAAGCCGCCGCCCATGAGGGTGGAGCGGATCTCCACCTGTGCAGGCAGCAGACCGGCAGCCTTCGCGGCTTCATCCCGCGCAATGCTGGGCGCCTGGGTGGGCGCCCACAGCGTAAGGCGCTCACCGGTTGCACTTCCCGGCTCGAACAGCGCCGTGCAGTTCATCGGTTCCATGCAGGCGTGGGCCAGGAATGGCAGCTCGTACACTGCCGTGAGCGGGTCGGTACCCAGCGCCGCGGTCACGCCCTCGTCGTCACGAAATACCGAGGTGCCGGTGCCGTCCAGTGCTTCCCGATAGGACCGCTGCAGGGTATCCGAGTCCGGCGGCACCGGGTCCGTGGCGACGGGCTCCATGACGAGGAGAGCGGCGCCACGTTGCGCGGTCCACGTGTCCCCGGCCAGCACGGCGACGGCGCGGTCGCCCAGCGTCACCACATCGATGACACCCGGCACTGCCCGCGCGGCCCGGGCGTCGAGCACGCCGATCCGGCCGCCCACCCGCGGTGCATGGCGGACGGCACCGTACAGCATCCCGGGGAGCACCGTGTCGATGGCAAAGCGGGCGGTGCCGGCCACCTTGGCAGGCACGTCGAGGCGGGGCAGCGACCGGCCGAGCAGGCGGAAATCCTTCGGCTGCTTGAGCACGGGCTTGCCGGAGGGCCGTTGGCGGGCCGCGTCGGCTGCCAGCTCCCCGTAGGTCGCGGTCCGGCCGGTCTGCGGGTCGCTGACGACGCTGGCAGCGGCCAGCAGCCGTGCGGCCGGCACGGACCAGCGCTCCGCGGCCGCTGCCAATAGCAGCCCGCGGGCCTCGGCCCCTGCCTGGCGCAACGTGTCCCAGGCGTCGATCGTGCTGGAACTGCTGATGGTCAGCGACATGCCGAGCTGGTGGAAGACCTCGCGGATGAGCCCCGTGCCGGTCCGTGCCCAGAACCGCCCCTCCGTCGGACCGAGCGGCTCGCCGCGCAGGAGAATCCCGAAGTTGAAGTAGTCCTTGTCCACCGGTGTGAACTCGTAGCTGACCTGGCGCCAGTCCGCATCGAGTTCCTCGGCCAGCAACATGGGCAGGGAGGTGGTCACCCCCTGCCCCATCTCGGCCCGGTGGACACCGCAGATGATGCGGCCGTCCGACCCGATCCGGAGCCACGCGTTCAGGCCCGTCTCCCCCGGGTCGCCAACCGCGGCAAATTTGGCCGCGGCGTCGCCGTCGTCGAGGCGGTGACGCACGAAGACGAGGCCGAGACCGCCGCCCACCGCGAGTCCCGAGAGGATGCCGGTGCCGATCAGTTGCCGGCGCGTCAGTGCCATGCGGAGGGTCCCCGGGAAGTGGCGTGAGTATACTCACGGGCTTTAGGGCAACAGGCAGCGTTTCGATGGAAATGGTCAGGCCGATGCGCACTCTCCTCGCTGGCGCCGCCTGCTGCCTCGTCGCTGCCGGTTGCACGCGCCCCCTGCCCGATGCGGACGTCATCATCATCGGCGGCGGCATCGCAGGCCTGTCGGCGGCGCTGGAGGCCGGCGCCACCGGGCGCAGCGTGCTCGTGATCGACGCCAATTCGGTGGGTGGCGGGCACGCGGTCAAGGCCGGCGGCTTTGCCCTCGTCGGCACCCCGCTCCAGGAGAAGAAGGGCTACCGGGACAGCCCGGAGATTGCGGAGCGTGACCTGCTGGACTGGGGCGAGAACGCGGACCCGGAGTGGGTGCGTCGCTACGTGACAGCCTCCCGCACCGAGGTCCATGACTGGCTGACGGCCTTCGGCGTGCGCTGGGGCTTCATCCTGGACACCCCCGAGCACTCGGTGCCCCGGTTCCATTTCGCCAACGGCCCGGCGCTGAACGTGGTGGTGCCGCTGATGCGGGCGGCCTACGCACAGCCGAACCTGCAGTTCCGCTGGAACACGGAGGCGGTGACGCTGCTCCGGGCGGGAGGTGCTGTCAGTGGCGTGCGCGTGCGGGACCTGCGCTCAGGGATAACGAGCGACCTGCGCGCTCCCGCCGTCATCATCGCCACCGGCGGCTGGCAGAGCGACCTGGAGTTCGTCCGGCGGGAATGGCGCAGCGACGTGCCGGCTCCGGCGCGGCTGTACGCGGGGGCCGGCTACTTCGCCATGGGTTCCGGCATCAGGTTGGGCACGGACGTGGGTGCGGCAACCACCCGCATGGACCACCAGGTAACGTTCACCACGGGGCTGCCGGACCCGCGAGACCCGGCGGGCCGCCGGGCCCTCCTCAGCCAGAACCCGTCGGCCATCTGGGTGAATAGCAGCGGCCAGCGCTTCATCCGCGAGACGGCGTCAACAAAGCAGGCGGACGAGACGGTGCTGAAGCTCGAGCCTGCCACGCACTGGCTGGTCTTCGACGCGGACGGCATGCAGACGCTGCGCATACGGGACGGCGTATGGCTGGGAAACCCGGAGGGCATCGAACCGCTCAAGGCACTCGGACTGATCCGCCAGGCAGAATCCATCGCATCACTGGCCAGGATCGCCGGGCTGCCGGTGGCCGCACTCGAGGCGACGGTGACGCGCTGGAACGCGGCCGTGCAGGCCGGGAACGACGCCGACTTCGGCCGCTTCACGCCCGGGACGCCGGACCCGTCCGCGCGTGAGATCGGCAAGGCGCCCTACTACGCGATGCAGCTCTTCCCCATGACCCGCAAGAGCATGGGCGGGCTCGCGATCAACGCGGATACCCAAGTGGTGGATGGGGCAGGCCGGGCGATCCCGGGACTCTACGCCGCCGGTGAGGTCACCGGCGTCGCGGGCATCAACGGGAGCTACGGCGGCGAGGGAACCTTCCTGGGCCCGTCCGTGTACCTTGGCCGCCTGGCCGGCCGCGCCGTCGCCGGTAGGAGCCGCTTTAGCCGCGATCCCTCCCCAGTGCCCGCACCACCAGACATCCCGGTCTCGACAGACCCCGCCTACCGCGCCCGCGCCGTAACCGTTATGCCGGAAGCGCTCCCCCCACTGCTAGTCGCGAAGCGTCCAGGCTACTGGCACTTCGAGGTCGCGCACCGGATCGTGCAGGAGCGCGGGCTGGACTGCACCGCCTGCCACACGCCGGAGTGGCCCACGCAGGTTGCCGCATCGGCTGCCCAGCGCCAGGTGCAGCTGAATGCCTGCAACACCTGCCATTGACTGCAATCCCCGACAGCCAGGATCAACCCATGACCGACACCGACCGGGACGACGACGCCGGCTACCCGAACCCGCGCTACGCCTGGTACGTCGTGTGCGTACTGACCGTCGCTTACCTTCTCTCGTTCCTCGACCGCCAGATCCTGGCCCTGCTGGTCGAGCCGATCCGCAGGGACCTGGAAATTTCCGACTTCCAGGTCAGCCTGCTCGGCAACCTGGCCTTCGGCATCTTCTACACGATCCTTGGCCTGCCGCTGGGCCGGGCTGCCGACCGCTTCAGCCGGCGGGGCATCATTGCGGCCGGCGTGACCATCTGGTGCTTCATGACCGCTGCCTGCGGCCTGGCCCGGAACTTCGCGCAGCTCTTCATCGCGCGGGTCGGCGTGGGTGTGGGCGAAGCGGCCCTGAACCCCGCCGCACTGTCGATGATCAGCGACTACTTCCCGCGCAAGGCCCGTGGCCGCGCGCTGACCTTCTATAACATGGGCATCTCTCTGGGCGTGGGCGTGGCCCTGATCTTCGGCGGCCAGGTGATCGCGTGGGTGGCCTCGGCGCCGCCGGTAACCGTCCCGGGCATCGGCGAACTGCGCAGCTGGCAGACCGTGTTCATCCTGGTCGGCCTTCCCGGCCTGCTGATCGCGCTGCTGATGCTGACGGTAAGGGAACCGGCCCGCCGGGACCGGCTGCAACTCCGGCAGGCCGATGGCACTGTGAGCGAGGATCTTTCAGTTCGCGCAACGGTGGCCTATCTGCGACAGCGCTGGCGCACCTACCTCACCCACTTCGTTGGCATGACAGTCGTCACGATCCAGGGCTACAGCTACTTCTTCTGGGTGCCCAGCCTGTTCGTTCGAACCTGGAACTGGACGATTCCGGAGATCAGCCTGGCTTACGGGATCGTGACCATCATCGGCGGGCCGCTGGGCATCATCCTCGGCGGGTGGATTGCCGACCGCCTCTATCGCAGCGGCTACAAGGATGCCCTGATGCGCACCTGCCTCGGCGGTGCGTGGCTGCTCCTGATCCCGGGTTCGATACTCACGCCACTCATGCCGAATCCGCAGCTGGCGCTCGCCATGCTCGTCCCCGTTTCCATCGGCGGAGCCATGGTGACAGCCACCGGCGCCGCGGGGCTGCAGATGATCACCCCGAACCAGCTGCGCGCCCAGACGACGGCCCTGTACTACTTCGTGATCAATATCTTCGGGTTGCTGGGGCCGACCGCCGTGGCCTCGGTCACCGACTTCGGCTTCGGGGATGACAACGCGCTGCGGTGGTCGCTGGCCATCGTGTGCTCAATCGCCAGCGTCATCGGCCTCGCGTTCCTGACGGTACACCTGCCCTACTACCGGCGCAGTGTCCAGGAGGCCGAGGGCTGGGCACGGGGCTGACCGCGCGATCACGCGATCAACGCTTTCATTTGCAAGTAGCGGACGGCTTATACTCGGCAGGCAACGTCCACTGGGCGGCTAGATGGAGGACAGCCCGTGACCGTCGATCAACCCGCCCAGGACCCAGCCCGCGATTTGCCATTCGTCGCACCGTGCCGCCAACTCGACCCGCAGGCGCCGTTCCGCTGGCTGCGCCTCGGGTGGGCGGATCTCGTCTGCGCCTGGCGCCCGACCCTGAGCTACGGCATTGCGGTCGTTCTGATCAGTTACCTGGTGACCTGGCTGGCCTTCCGCCTGGGCAGCTATGTGCTCGTGCTTTCCGCACTGACAGGATTCGTTTTTCTGGCGCCGGTGGTGGCCATCGGTCTCTACGAGGTCAGCCGCCAGGTTGCAGCGGGACAGACGCCGATGATGATCGTCTCGTTGCGCGGCATACGCCGGGTTTTCAGCAATGCAATGGTCTTCGCGCTGGCGCTGCTCGTCATTTTCCTGGTGTGGGCGCGTGCCGTTTCCCTGATCAGCATCTTTCTGCCCATGGAAAACGACCCGGGGATTGCCGGGTTGTGGCCCTACGTGCTGGCTGGCGTGATGGTCGGCGGCGTGTTTGCCTCCATCACCTTCGCGGTCAGCGCTTTTTCGCTGCCGATGATCGACGATCGCCAGACCGATGCCGTCACCGCGGTTGTGACGAGCGTCAACGCCGTGCTGCGCAACAAGCGCGCGATGCTCAACTGGGCTGCCGTCATCGTTGCCGCCGTGCTGCTCGGCTTCGCCACCGCCTTCCTGCTGTTCGTGATCATGATCCCGCTGCTCGCCTACGCGACCTGGCACGGCTACCTGGAAACCATCGACGCCAGCGACTGGCCGAAGGCGGAGTAGCGGGTAACCCGCATTGCTTGCCTTGACCAATGTCGACACCGGCCTCAGCCAAACGCCCGCCGGACCACCTCCTCCGCTGCCCCGCGCGCATCCCACAACGCCCGCGCCGCCGTAATCTGGCTCGCGGCCCGCACCTGGTTGTGGGCGCTCCGGCTGGGAAAGCGTTGCGCGTCCCAGCCGAAGTAGCTCTCCCGGAGGGCGTCGGCGCAGAAGCGCGCGGCGAGCTCCACGTAGATCGTCAGCGTCCCGGCAACGATGGCACCGGACTCCTCGCGGGTGATCCACCCTTTGGCGCCCACCGCGTAACCCTCGACGGCCGCCGTGAACAGGTCGAGCGCAAATGCCGACTGGCGACTGTCCTCCCCCTTCGGGTTGCACCAGGAGCGGAAGGCGTCGCCGAGTTCCAGGTGCAGGGGCATTCGGCCCAGTGTGTCCAGGTCGATCAGGCACAGGGCGCGCCCCGTGGCCGGCTCGAACAGCAGGTTGTTGATCTTCGGATCGCCGTGGACGATGCGGTCAGGCAGCACCGGCAGGCGGGGCAGCGCGTCGGCCAGCTGCAGGATCTCGGCCGCCAGAGGCCGGATGGTCGCGATGTCCCGGTGCGCCTCGTGCTCGACCAGGGCCTGGCGCAGGGCCTCCAGGTGCCGCCGGGTGTCGTGGACGCCCAGGCGCTGGTTGCGGAACTCGTGCTCCAGGTCGGCCAGGGCCCGGTGGAAGCGCGCCAGCAGGTGGCCGGCCTCCCGCGCCTCGGCGGGACTCCCGAGTCGGTCGCGGCTCTCGCCGTCCACGTGGGTCATCAGGCGGAAGGCGCCGCCGGGGTCGTCCAGCCACAGGCGGCCGTCCACCGTCGGGAGCAACTCCGGCGCCACCAGTCCCCGGGCCCGCAGGTGGGCGGTGACGACCTGGATGTCCTCGTTGATGGCCCCGGGGAAAATCGGGTTGACCTGCTGGAGTACATAACGGTGCGGGGCCGGGCCAACGCCGGAAGACACCAGCCAGGTGCGGTTGATCAGGCCGCTGCCGAGCGGCGAGACGTTGCTGCCCTGGAGATTCCAGGCGGTGAGGACGGTTTTCGGGGTTTCAAGGCCTTGCATGCACCGGATTCTGACGTCAGACTTTTCAAATGGATACTGCAACTGCCATTACGGAAACAGGGGGCGGCCCGCCGACCCTGAACTTCTCCAGTTCCGCGGCCGCCAAGGTCGCCGAGCTGATTGCCGAGGAAGGCAATCCCAACCTCAAGCTCCGGGTCTTCATCTCGGGCGGCGGCTGCTCGGGATTCCAGTACGGCTTCACCTTCGACGAGAAGCTGGAAGACGGAGACACCCAGGTCCGCAACGAGGGCGTCACCCTGCTGATCGACCCGATGAGCATCCAGTACCTGGCTGGCGCCGAGATCGACTACAAGAGCGACCTGGAGGGCTCCCGGTTCGTCATCCGGAACCCGAACGCGGCCACGACCTGCGGCTGCGGCTCCAGCTTCTCCGTATAGGCACCACGTAGGAGCGGCTTCAGCCGCGACCGGGAGTCGCGGCTGAAGCCGCTCCTACAACAAAAAGGCACGACCATGGATCCTGAAGTCCGCGACGCCATCGAAGGCCTCCTCCGCGACCACCGGGTCGTGCTGTTCATGAAGGGCAACCGGGCCCAGCCCCAGTGCGGCTTCTCCGCGAAGACCGTCGCGGCGCTCGACATGGTGCTGCCGGACTACGTGGCCATCGACGTGCTTCAGGACCCCGACATCCGCGAGGGGATCAAGGTTTACGGCAACTGGCCGACGGTCCCCCAGCTCTACGTGGACGGCGAACTCATTGGCGGCAGCGACATCGTCACCGAGATGTTCGATTCCGGCGAGCTGGGCACGGTGCTCGGGCTGGCGGAGCCCACGGACCAGCCGCCGCGCATCGAGATCGAGCCGGCGGCGGCCGAAATCATGGTCAACGCGCTCCGGAGCAGGCCCGGGGATGCCATACACCTCAGGATCAACGCCGGGTTCGACCATTCCCTGTCGCTGGCCCCCCCTCGGGCGGGAAGCCTCGACGTCACGAGCGGGCCCGTCACCCTGCAGGTGGACCGGTGGAGCGCAACCCGGGCCGACGGCCTGACGATCCGCGTGCGGGAAAGCCTGCAGGGCCAGGGCTTCAGCTTCGACAACCCGAACGCACCGCCGCCCGTGCAGCAGATGTCCGTCCAGGAACTCCGGGCCGCCCTCGATCGCGGCGACAAGCTCTGGCTGTTCGACGTGCGGGGCGACGACGAGCGGGCGATCGCCTCGCTGCCGGCCGCGAAGCCCTGGGACGAGGATGCCATCAAGGTGATCGACGGCCTGCCCGCCGACGCGCCCATCGTCTTCCACTGCCACCGCGGCGGCCGCAGCCAGGCCGTTGCCGAGCGCTACCGCCGCAAGGGCTACACCAACCTGCACAACCTGGCGGGTGGCATCGACGCCTGGTCCCGGGAAATCGACCGGGACATCCCGACCTACTAGCTCGCGAGATCGTCCAGCACCAGCACCGCCGGCGGCTTGCCGTCGCTGGTTTCGTCCACGCGCACCGCATCCGCCAGGATGACCGTCTGCACGGTGCCGGCGGTCGCCGCGACGTTCTGGGTCGCCAGGATCGTCTTGGTCCCTGCCGTGGTGAACGTGATCGTGTAGTTGCCCGGCGCGAAGGACAGGTGACCCGTGACGCTGGTCAGCACCAGGTTCCGCAGGCTCGCGTCCACGGAATTGATGTCGGTACCCTCGGCCACGACGTAGAGGTCCACGGTGCCGCTCCCGGGCGCCGCATCGAGGAACCGGAGCTTCCCCTCCGTGAACACGGAACGGATGTCGTCGGCCACCACCTGGGCGGTGATGGTGGCCAGCAGCCCGGTGGCGAACACGGTGGCACGCTGACCAGAGAGGAGGGCCCGCGTGAAGGTGAAGAGCGGCGTCTCCGGATTGGGCTCCGACGTCTTCACGCCCCGTATCGTGTAGGTCTCCTGCGGCACGCTGACATAGCCCGCGTTGCCAAGGTACGTCTGTCCGCTGGCAAATGTCTCCTCGGGGGTTGCGGCGGTCGACGGGTCGCCGACCACGTCCAGGGCCGGGGCATCCGGGGAGACGTGGACGACCCGGAAGTCGGATCTGGAATTGATGTCGAGCGCTTCGAAGGTGCTGAAGCGGTCGTTGATCACCAGGGAGACCGGCGACGTGCCGGCCGCCGTGTTCTGCACGAGCACGATCAACAGGTCATCGCGGTTACGCAACGAGGGCAACGTGCCTGAATCGAACAGGACCGTGGCCGGGTCACCCGCCGGGGTCACGCGGATCTGGTAGACGCCGGGCGTGACGAGCTGGCGGCCTGCCGGGTCATTGCCATAGGTCTCCTGATCGATGGGAACGGACGCCAGCAGGTCGGCGGCCGGGGCCGTCAGGTAGATGTCCACCGTGGGCACATCCGGCGCGGCGTGGACGAACTGCAGCCGTGTATTGCCGTCGGGAACGATCTCGGAGGGATTTTCGATGATCAGCGACTGCACGGTTCCCGTGGCGCCCTTGCCGATGGCAAGGACGGTGAACTCGCTGCCGGCCGTGAGCCGGACCGACTCGTCGATGACGAGCACGTCGTCGCCGGGCACCAGTGCCTGGATGCCGAAACGGTAGGTCCTGGGGGTCACGAAGATGAGGCCTGTGCCACCCTTGTAGTCCACGCCGGACCGGAGGGGGACGCCATCCACGAGGATGTTCACCGGCGGGGAGTCCGGCGAGGCATGGATGACGCGGAACGCCAGCTCGTTGTCGATATCACCCCCGCCGCCACAGCTGGTGATGAGCAGGCTCGAGGCCAATGCCAGGGCCAGAGCCCGAACGAGCCGGGCCACGCGGAGGAAATTCGCCATGCAGCCTTACCTTTGCAAGAACAGCCCGACCTGGTGCGCGAGCAGCTTGCCCATGCGCGGGTCATCGTTGGGGGGACGCCACATGTCCCAGGTGCCCCGGTACTGGCCCTGGACGGGGCCGGCGTCGCCCGGAGCCCCGGCAGCGGGGTCGTAGCCGAGATGGCCCCAGGCCGGAATGTCGAAGGCCAGCGACGGGTCCGTGTCCTGCAGCGGCCGCTCCAGCGAAGCCTGCCGGGGCGGCGGGTACGGGCGCTCGTTGCCGCACCCGCCCATGGTGAAACAGCAGGGCCCGGACGCCGCGCCGGACGCCGGGGCGGGCTCGACGCGGCACTGGGTTTCGACCCACACGCCCCAGTAGTCGGCAAAGGGATTGCCGGTTTCAGGATACAGCCGGCGCTGCGTGCCTTTCGCGTGCAGCCAGGTGGCCGAGCCGATCTCCTTCGCGATCTGGTTCGGGACCTCGACCAGGTTCAGCGCACTGTCGATCACGATCTGGGAGAAGATCACGACGATATGCCCGACGCCGCGCTGGCGCAGCAGGTCGAGCGCATCCCAGTACCGGTAACCGTGATCGCCGCCCGGCAGCTGCTTGTTGCTTTCGTAGAGCCAGGCACCGCCCAGGTCCTCGCCCCGCATCGCCCGGGTGCGTTCCAGGTTGCTGCGCACCGGCCCGCCCAGCCGGATGGCCGGGTTCGGCTCGCGTATCCCCATCCACGAACCGATGACGTTGTCAGCCCGGATATCCGGGTAGCGCCGCAGCAGCTCCTGCTTGATAAGGGCGTCCAGCACGAGGGTGTCGTCGATCTTCGGATCGTAGGTCTCGTTGCCGTCCCGGGTGGCGTGATTGATGAACAGGACCGCCGTGTCCTTGTGCGGCACCTTCGGATTGAAGGCGGCGACGATGCCGTCCACGTGCATGGCCACCAGCAGCGGATCCTGAACCACGGGGTTTGGCCGGCCGTCGAGGGGCACCCGCGAATCGGCCTTGGGCGGCCCGAGGGCCCGCGTCCAGTTCGGCGGGTCCGACGGATAGCTGTCCCGCATCAGGTCGGTCGGGTCGTTGACCCAGCGCACGGGCACCGCAGTGCCGTTCCGCTGATTCCAGTCGGCGACGACCCGCCGGGTCATGCTGACCACGTCGTAGGTCTTCCAGAAGCGCGTGCCGCCGACCGTCATGTCGACCATGACGATCTCCTCCGCCCCCTGCCTGAGCAGGCGTTCGGCGGGTCCGTCCACGTTGTAGCGCTCGGGATCGCAGCCTGGCCACGGGCCGCCATCCGGCGCGCTGCCGCAATAGGTGAGGCGGCTCCCGTTGGGAACCTTGGGCTCGTAAAGGTAACGGGGCCACGGGAGCCGGTCCGTCTGCTCCTGGGTACCGATCCACTGGGCAATGTCGGCAACGAAACGAATGTTCCGGTCCCGGCCCTCCTTCTTCAGCGCCCGCTGCATCCGGGCAAACTGCTTGTCGGTCAGGGCCGGCGCCGGGTCGCGGCCCCCGATGCGCGACTGGGCAAACTGGTACTTCTTCAGCTGGGTGGCTGCGTTCGCGTAGCTCTGGCTGTCGCCGGACTTCACCACCGTGGGCCAGGCGGACGCGTTCCAGATCAGGCTCTTGAAGATGATGTTGTTCGGGTCGTACTGGAAGAACTGCAGGGTGCTGTCGAAGGTATTCGCCACGTCCTGGTCCTCGGAGCCCCCGTGGACCACGAAGAGCACGCCCACCGTCCGCGGCTTCTCGCGGGCGGCGATGGGAGTCGCGGCGACGACCAGGCTGAGCAGGATCAGGGCGATGCGCATCGTCGGCATTATAGCGATGGAAAATCGATGACCACGTCGCCGTCCAGCGCCTGCAGCAACGCGGCATCGCGCTGGTAGCGATCGGGCAGGAACCGGACGCCCCCGTTCCCGTCCAGCTCCGCGGTCCAGTACATGATCAGCACCGGCCAGGGCCTGGGCAGGCGCAACGTGCGGGTCTTTCCTGTGTCGATCACCTCCTGGAGGGTGGTGCGATTCCAGCGCCCGGGATCGCCCAGCACGATCTCCGCCAGGGACAGCGGGTCCTCGACTCGGATGCACCCGGAACTGAAATTCCGCTCCGCCTGCTCGAACAATCCGCGGGCGGGCGTGTCGTGGAGGAAGACCGCGTGGGGATTCGGGAACATGAACTTGATGCGCCCGAGGGCATTCTTCGGCCCGGGACCCTGCCGGAAGGTGTAAGGCGGCCGGTTGCCGACGGCCTGCCAGTTGATGGTGGCGGGATCCACGGCCCTGCCGCTGCGGTCCAGGACCGTGATGTTCTGGCTGGCGAGCACGCCGGGATTGCGCCTGATCTTCGGCAGGAGGTCCTCCCGCAGGATCGTCGGCGGCACGGTCCAGGTGGGATTGAGGTCGAGGTAGGTCATGGACCCCTTGAAGATGGGAGTTTCCCGGGCCTGGGTGCCCACCACGGCACGCCGCCGCCAGAACGGCACGCCGTTGCGGGCGGCGAAGACCTCGTAGCCCGCCACGTTGACGACGACCACCTCGCCGGACGTGTCCTCCAGCACCCACCGGGCGCGCTCGAGGGTGAGGCGGAGCTGGTCGACGCGCGCGCTGACTGGCACGTTCATCGCCGCCCGTGTCCGCGCACCGAGCACGCCATCGGCGTCCAGGGCGTGCCGTTGCTGGAAGCGGCGTACGCCCTCCACCAGATCCCCGGCAAAGACCTCCGATGGCGGGGTCTCGCGCGGCAGGTCGCCGCTGACGACCAGCCGCTCGCGCAACACGGCGAGCCGGGGGTCGGCGTCGCCCGGCTTCAGCGTGGGCCCTTCGGGCACCTCGGGCCAGCCACCGGCGGCAGCCAGGGCCCGGTAGGCTGCCAGCTTCTCCTGGAGGGTCCGGTACAGGGGCGCCCGTTCCAGCCACTGGCCGAGGAACGCCGACAGGGACGGCGACGCGACGGCCGCCGTCAGGGTGCGGAGCGGATCCTGGCCCGGCCGGAACTGGCGGGTGAAGTTCCAGGTGGGCTCCATGCGTTGCGGGTTCACCTTGCCGAACCGCTGGTGGTAGCCGAAGCGGATCAGGCTTTCCGTCAGCAACAGGTCCAGGCTGGCGGCGAGGGCCGGGTCGTCGCTGCGCTGCCCGCGCACCCGCAACTCTTTCAGCTGGGGCAGGTAGTAGTCCCCGCTGTCGAGGCCGTGGGACTCGGCCGTCGCCAGGAGATCCAGCAGCTCGTCGATGCGCTCCGGCCGGGTCCACACCGGTGCGTAATCGCGCGCCGCGTAGAAGTCCGGCAGCAACTGGCCGGATGCCAGCGCGAGGCCCTGGATGTAGAGGCCGCCGCTCGCGCGAAGCTGGCCCGCCTGGACCTCGATCTGCTGCTGCACAGCCGCCGGAGGCGGAAGCGCGACGGCGTCCCGGGCCGGTGCGGCAAACAGCAGCACCAGCAATGCCGCGACGGGCGACAGCCCGGCCTTTGCCATATTCCGAAGCCCCTTCATCCCGTGGCCTGCGTCATGTTTTCCTGCATTCGTGGCATTCAGGGGTTGCCCGGGGCAGCGACCTTGGGGACAATCACCCCATGCACCCCCGCCGACGATTCCTCCGGTCCGCCCTGCTGTTTGCGCCGATGGCTGCCTTGCCCGGCACCTGGGCGGGGCTGGCTCAGGCTGCCGTATCACCGGCTGCGAAAGCCCCGCGCCGGCTGGCCTTTTATCACACACACACGAGCGAGACACTGGATATCGTCTACAGCGAGAATGGCACCTACCTGCCGGACGCGCTGGCCGAGATCCACCACCTCTTCCGCGACTTCCGCACGGGCGATATCCACCGCATCGACCCCACCCTTCTGGACCTCCTCCACGACGTGAAGCAGGCAACCGGCGGGACCCGCCACTTCGAGATCATTTCGGCCTACCGCTCACCCGTCACGAACCACATGCTCGCCAGCCGGAGCAACGGCGTGGCGGACCGCAGCCTGCACCTTCAGGGCCAGGCCGTCGACGTTCGCCTGCCGGGCGTGAGAACGGCGGATCTGCGCCGCGCGGCCCTCCAGCGGGCGGGTGGCGGCGTGGGCTACTACCCGGAATCCGACTTCGTCCATATCGACACCGGCCGCGTCCGCAGCTGGTAGCCCCTCCCCGTCGCCGACCACGGCGATCTGTGACCTGCGTCGGTTCGCCGGCCTCAAGCCCCCATCACGATGGACGACATTGCTGATTGGCGTCGTTTCCTATCGGGTGGCTGGAATGTCGGGCATGGCAACGGCGGACAACGCCGCGCAGGCTGAGGCCTTCTACCAGCTGGTCCTCGATTCCCTGCCCAACCAGGTGGCCGTGGTTGACCGCCTGGGGCGCACCCGCTTCAGCAATGCCGCCTGGCGCGCGCACTTCGAGGGCGTGGTGGCCCCGGAAGCCGAAAGGCTCATGCAGGAGGGCCGCTACCTGGAGGCCTGCGAGGCAGCCCTCACGGGCCATACCGGCGCGAGCCCGGAGAGCCGGGCCCTGATGCGGGTCTACCTGGCGGCCCTCCGCAACGTCATCAGCGGGGTGCGCGACGAGTTCGCCATGGAGTACGAGGTGCCGCGCCAGGGGCGCTGGTTCCGCGTGCGGCTCGCCCGCAGCAGGTCCGGCAACGGCGACACCGTGATCCAGCGCGAGAACATCACGGTCGAGAAGCACGCCGAGCGCGGGGCGGAAAGCACCCGCCGGTTCCTGCAGTCACTGATCGACCTGCTGCCCACGCGGGTCCTCTGGAAGGACAGCGAGGGGCGCATCCTTGGCGCAAACCGGGCATTCCTCGACGACGCCGGCGTGCCGGACGTCATTGGCCGGACGGACCTGGAACTCCGCTGGAACCCCGCGGAGGGCGCGCGACTGCAGGCCGAGGACCGGCGCGTCATGGCAGGCGGCCTGCCCGACTTCAACCAGGAGGAGGAGCTGGCGTGGCCGGATGGCTCCCGGCGCTGGCTCCGCGTCGACCGCATGCCACTGCTGCGCCAGGATGGCTCGACGTCGGGCATCCTGGTGGCCTATGCGGACATCACCAACCTGAAGCGCACCGAGGATGCGCTGGCCCGCCAGACGGCGGAACTGAAGGCCTCGGAGCAGGAAAGCCAGAGCCGTGCCGAGCGACTCGACCTGGCCGCCAGCGCCGCGGGTATTGGCGTGTGGGACCAGGACCTGCGCACGGGCCGGAACTACTGGGACGGACGGATGCGCGCGATGTACGGCCTGCCCCCGGACCTGCGTAGCGACGACATCGGCAAGGACCTGATGGCCCGCCTCTGCCATCCGGAGGACCTGGATCGCCTCCGGACGGCAATTCATGCAGCGCTGGCAACCACCAACCACTTCGAGGCTGAATTCCGCGTGATCCGAGCCGACGGAGGCGAGCGCTGCGCGGATGTCCGCGCCATCATCCACCGGGATGCCCAGGGTTCGCCCGTGCGCATCATCGGGATCACCATGGACGTCACGGAACGCAACCGGCTCCTCCAGGAGCGCCAGCAGGCCCAGAGGCTGGAAGCCATCGGGCAACTGGCCGCCGGGATTGCCCATGAGATCAACACGCCAACCCAGTACATCGGCGACAACACGCGTTTCGTCAAGGACGGGTTTACCGGGTTACTCGGGCTGCTCGACCGGTTGCGCAGCATTCCGCCACCGATGCCGGAAGAGTTCGAGGCAGCCTGGGCGGCCGCGGACGCGGACTATCTGCGGGCAGAAATCCCACGGGCCATCGATCAGTCCCTGGAGGGGATCAGCCGCGTGGCGGGAATCGTGCGTGCCATGAGGGACTTCTCGCACCCCGCAACCAAGCGGATGCCCCACGACCTGAACCGGGCGATCCAGAGTACCCTGGCGGTGGCCACCAACGAATGGAAGTACGTGGCCGAGGTCGTCACGGACTTCGACCCTGCGCTGCCGCGGGTGCCGGTGATGCCCGGTGAATTCAACCAGATGATCCTGAACATGGTGGTGAACGCCGCCCACGCCATCGCGGCCGCGCGCGGGCCTGCCAGCAATGGCAAGGGCAGGATCACGATCACGACGAGCCTGGGCGGCGACCACGCGGTCATCACGATTGCCGACGATGGCTGCGGCATGAGTACCGACGTGCAAAAGCGCATCTTCGAGCCGTTCTTTACGACGAAGGTCGTCGGTGAAGGTACCGGGCAGGGCCTGGCGATAGCCCACCATTTCATCGTCAGGCACGGGGGCACCATCGGCATCCAGTCGGCGCCGGGCTGTGGCGCCCAGTTCACGATAAGGCTGCCACTGACCGTCAGCGCCGCCCCGCAGCCCGTCGCCTGACTGCCGGAGGCGGCGGCGCGGTAGACTGGCGCCCATGCGGCCCTATGCCCTCCCGTCACTGATCCTCATCTGCCTCTCGTCCGGACCCCTGCCGGCGACAGCGGGCGCCTGCCGCGCGGAGTTGCATCCCCTGCTGCTCCAGGCGGAGCCCGCCGCCGCCGACGTGGCGCGGGTGCGGGCACTGTGCTCGGCCGAGGCCGGTGCGGGCGATGCCGATGCCACCTACCAGCTGGCCCTCTTCTCCCTCGGGCTTGCAGGCAACTGGCAGCCCGGGGAGGCGATTCCCCTGATCCGCTCCGCGGCGGACCAGGGAGTGACCGAAGCCCAGTACTGGCTCGCCTGGCAGTCGGAATCCGGTCCCGCCCTCCCCCACGATCCGGCGGTAGCACTGTCCTGGTACGAGAAAGCGGCGGCCGGCCGCCACCGGCTGGCACTGCAGCGGCTCGCCGAGGCCTCGGAACGGGGCGAGCTGGGACTGCCGGTCGACCAGCGGAAGGCCCTGGAGTACCGCGCCCAGATCCGGCGCTGCGACGAGGAAAACGCCCGCGCAAGCCGGTGAGGCCGCCACCCTCGTGACCCACGTGCGGCGATGTGTGACGCTCGTCGCTCAACTTGGCGCACGGCATGCCGACTTCACTACTGTTCGGGGTTTTGGGCGACCGTCGTCATGGCCTGGCCGGAGTCAATGGCTTACCTGTTGCTCGTGGTGCTGGGGTACGCACTGACACGGGTCGTCGACCTGTTGATCGACTGGCAGCGAAACCGGCTGCGGCTGCGGCCGGGCGACAGCGGTGAACCCCAGCTCTCCGCCACTGCGCGGCAACGGCTCCTGGAGCGGCGCGCGGTCTACGCGCGCTTCCGAAAGTGCGTGAATGACGCCGTGGATGCCGCCGTCAACCAGGGACACGGCAACTACGGAATGCTCTACCAGATCCGCGACGCCTACGGCGACCTGCTGCGCCACGCACCGACCAGCATCACCCAGGCAGCCGACAGCGTGATCCGCTGCGTCACTCTGCTGGTCAACCTGGGCCCTTCGGACCAGCGCTACGCCATGTTCACCCGCGCGCTGAAGCTCTTCGACGAGGAATGCGATTGCGACCACGGGCTTAAGGTCACACCCCCGGGCCCGCACCATCTCGAGTACTCGGTGCTTGGCGGAGAAGTGGCGGCTTCGATGATCTCGCCGCTGCCCACGACGCCGACGACTACAGCCAGTGCGCCTACGGAGCAGGCCGCTTCACGGACAGATAGCGACTCGGCGTCGGTCCGCGCCCCGACGTGACCCAGCCCTGCACCTCCGGCGCTACGAGATATCGGCGTACGTAGTCGTAGATCGGGATGATCGGTGCGTCGCGCAAGAGGATCGTCTCCGCCTTCTCCAGAATCTTCCGGCGGGCCGCCGGATCGGCGGTCACGTTGGATTCGAGCAGGAGACGGTCGTACTCCGGATTCAGGTAGCCCACGTAGTTGCTGGCGTTGTCGCTGGAATAGAGCTGCAGCAGGGCAATCGGGTCGTCAAAGCTCGCGAAGTAGCTCCACCGCCCCACATCGAAGGCGCCGGTGCGGATCTGCCGGTTCAGCTGACCGAAGTCCACGTTGACGGCCTGGGCCCTGACGCCCACCGCCTGCCACATGGCCGCAAGGGCCACGGCGATCTTCCGGTTCTCCTCGTTCGTGTCGTACACATACTCGAAGGTCAGAGGGTTTCCCGGGCCAAAGCCGGCGGCGGCAAGCAGGCGGCGGGCCTCGGCCTGGCGCTCCGCCATGGACTGGCCTTCCTCCGGCAGGCGGATCCCGTCGTAGTTGCTGAAGTCGGGGCCCACGAAGGAGAAGGCCGGCTTGACGCCGGTGCGGAGCAGCTTGTCCGTGAGACCCTGGCGATCCACCGCCAGCGCCAGCGCCCGCCGCACCCGGGCATCGGCAAACTGCGGCCTGCGGAGATTCACGACGAGGTAGTACACGCCCTGGCTCTGCGCAATCTTCAGCGCCGCGGGCATTTCCTTGCGCAAGCGGTCGATCTCGTCGGGCGGGAAATTGAGGATCTGGTCGAGCTCACCGGCCCGAAAGCGGCGGAGCGAAGTTGCCAGGTCCTGGGTGGGGTACCACTCGACCACTTCCGTGCGGACGGTCGCGGCAGCGTGATAGCGCGGATTCTTGCGCAACTTCGTCATCGTCTGCGGAATCCGCTCGACGAGCGTGTAGGGACCGTTGGTCACCATGTACTCCGGACGGGTCCAGTCCTTGCCGTGCTTCTCGATGACGTGCCGGGGCGTCGGCACGGCGTTCAGGTTGCCCAGGAGGTCGAGGAAGTACGGGGCCGGTGACGACAGGCGGATGACGACGGTGCGCGGGTCCGGGGCGCTGATGCCGAGCTTCTCCGGCAGCAGCTTGCCCGAGACGATGTCGCGGGCGTTCTCGACCAGGTAGAACTGCCCGGCGATGGGAGCGGCGACGGCGGGCGTCACCATCCGGCGGTAGCTGTAGACGAAGTCCTCGGCCGTCAGCGGCACGCCGTCGGACCACTGGAGGTTCGGGCGCAGGCGGAAGGTGTAGGTGCGGCCATCCGGACTGACGGTCCAGGTCTCCGCCGATCCGGGAATCAGCTTCAGCGACGGGTCCTTGCCAAGGAGGCCCTCGAAGAGGTCGTTGATGATGGGCGCGGCCAGGGTGCCCGCCGCGACGACGGGATCCAGTGTGGGCGCATCGGCCGCGGTGCCGCGGCGGAGCACCGACTGCGCGCTGGCGCCGGTCGTGGCCAAGGTGAGCAACAGTAGGAGCGCCGACCGGTGCGACCTCGACCGGGTCGCGCCCGTCGGCGCTCCTACACCGCGGAATCCCGGCATTGTTCACTCCGTTGCCATCCACCGGGCAGCACCGGCACCGTATCGAGCACCCACCCCTTCGGCTGGTCGCGGCGGGCGGGGCCGGGAATGGCGCGGGCGACCCGTCCTGCGTCACGGGCCAGGGCCCGCTCATCGATGCGCCAGCCCCGCGACTCCCACTCCTGCAGGAGTTCCCGGTAGCGGGCGACCGCGCGGTCCGATGGCATCAGCAGCTCGTGGCTGTTGGTTTCCGGCGTGAAGAAGGGTTCCAGGGCCGTCAGCACCACCTGGTCCTGTTCCCGCACGAAGACATTCCGCTCGCTGAAGCGGGCATCGTGCTGCGACTCGAGCAGGAAGCTGCGGGTCTGGACGAGGAAGGTGCGGACCGTGGTCGCATCCACGGGCGTCTTGAACACATTCTGGTTGATGGCAATGCCCGGCCCGGGATTGATACGGGTCGTCATGCAGGTGGGACCGTGGTGGAAGGTCCCGGCGGTCACCACGGCCTCGCCCTGCCGGCCCGCCGCCGCCTTCATCTTCTCGTCCTGGAGGGGCGGCGAGTAGTAGGTGGTCATGAAGCCGCATCCCCAGGGCTGCTCCTCGATGGTGAGGTCGGGCACCCGGGAGTCGCCCTCCTTGCCCGAGAATCCGTGCGTGGTGTGCACGAACTCGTTGTGGGCGGGGTCCAGGCCGTTCTCTATCGTGCGCCGGTAGTCCGCCGTGTTCAGGTACTCGTCGATCTGGGCATGCCAGCCCGGCTGGCCATATTCCGGGATGGGCATGATCGGCGGCCGGTCCGCTTCCGGCAGGTCGCCGAGGAACGCGTGCACCAGGCCGTAGCGTTCCTCCACCGGGTAGGCGTCCACCCGGGCTCGCGCGGGAATGCTCGCCGCAGCACCCAGCGACGGTATGCGCGTGCACCGGCCGGCGCCATCGAACTGCCAGCCGTGATACGGGCACTCGACCCGGTCGCCCTTCACCTTGCCACCGGCGAGGGAACCGCCCCGGTGCACACAGACGTTGGACAGGCAGTGGGCCTTGCCAGCCGTGTCCCGGAACAGCACGAAGTTCTGGCCGAGCATCCGCACCTTGACCGGCTGATCCGCCAGCTGGTCACCGCGCAGGGCTGCGTACCAGAAGTTGATGAACAACCTACGGCGCCTCCATCTTCTTTCCCCAGGAGGGATCGAAGGGCACGTAGTTCTCCTTGCCCAGGTTGAGCGAGGAAACGTCCATGACGAAGGTCCGGATTCCACCCATGAAGCCGTCGCCGGTGGCGCGGCCCCAGTTCATCTTTTTCCCGTCCGGGGAAATGTGCGCCAGGATGTCGAGCTTGTCGTAGTAGGTCAGCTGGCGGGGCGGGCCGCCCGCGAGGTCTCCCAGCATGATCTCCCAGTTGTTGGGAGTGACCGCCCTGACATAGACGTAGTGCCGGCCATCGGGCGCCGGGGTCGGGTGCCAGTTCATGCCCTCGTCGAAGGTGTGGCGGCGCCAGTCCGTGCCATCCCGCCGGATGGTGAAGATGGTCATCGGCGTCGGCTTGACGTTCTTGTAGTCCGACCGCTTCCACGCCCGGAAGATGATGGTCTGGTTGTCGGGCAGGAAGAACGGCGCACCCTCCTGCCACTCGTCCGTGCGCGTGACCTGGAACTGCTCGCCCGTGCTCACCCGCTGGGCCCAGATGTCCATCTTCCCGTCGATCTGGCGGCCGTAGGCGAGCCACTGGCCATCCGGCGACACGGAGACCTCGGCCTCGTAGTACTTGTTGTCGGTCATCCGGCGGACGTTTTTCCCGCGCCAGTCGGAGAGGTAGATCTCGCCGCCCTGAGGGTAATCGTCGGAGTCGGACCAGTTGCCAACCGGCATGCTCATGTTGTCCCGGGTGGAGGTCCAGACGATCGTCTGGCCATCCGGGAAGAAGTACGAGCAGGCGTCCTGGCCTCGGTCGTTGACGCGCCACATCTCCTTGCCATCGTCCGAGAAGATCCAGGTCAGCGCACCGTTGGTGCCCTGCTTCGTCTTCAGCGCCTGGGGGTCCCGCGTCTGGGCGATCAGGTGGCGGGAGTCGGGAGCCCAGTAGGCCTCGGCGGCTTCCATGGGAATCGGCACCATGAAGTACGGCAGCTCCCGCGGGTCGGGGGGCGGAAGCTTGGGCAGCGTCACCGCCGGGGCGGCCAGCCCCGGCGACGCCGCTGTGAAAAGGGCAAGACCAACGAAGAACCTGCGCATTGTCATCTTGCCGTCCTCTAGTTGCTGGACACGATCTTCTCGGCGGGCAGCTTCCATCCGGGCGGCGCTTCAGCCGTCGGCGGCACGCCCTTGAAGTTCTCGGGACCGATGTTCAGGGACGAGATGTCCATCACGTGCGTGTAAAGGTCGGACATGAATCGCTGGCCCTCACTGCGGGTGAACAGCAATTTCTTCCCGTCCGGCGAAATGGCCGGGAAGCCGTCGAACGCCGGTGCCCAGGTCAGCCGGCGGGGTTCACCACCGGCGAGATCGCCCAGGTAGACGTCCCAGTTGTTGCCCTCGCCAATGCGCACGTAGGCGAAGTGCCGGCCATCAGGTGCCGGGAACGGAGCCCAGTTCATGTCGTTGGTGAAAGTGCGGGGCTGAACGTTCGAGCCATCCATGTTCATGGTGAAGATGGTCATCGGCGTCTGGTTACGCTGGCCGGTTTCCTCGCGGATCCGCTTCAGCTCCCGGGTGACACTCCGCTGCCAGGCACGAAAGATGATGGTCTTGTTGTCCGGAAGGAAATAGGGTGCGCCCTCCTGCCAGTCCGGCGTGAACGTAAGCTGCTTCTCGCCGGTGCCGTCGGGCTTCATGATCCAGATGTCCATGTTGCCCTTGGTCTGGCGGCCGAAGACGATCCACTTGCCGTCCGGCGAGACGGTGACTTCTGCCTCGTAGACCTTGTTCTTGGTCAGGCGCTTGATGTCACCGCCCCTCAGGTCCGAGGTGTAGAGCTCGGCACCCTGGGGATACTCGCTGTCATCGGACCAGTTGCCGATGGGCATGTCCATGTTGTCCCGCGTGGACGTCCAGACGATGCGTTTCTGGTCCGGGAAGAACCAGGAACAGGCATCCTGGCCGCGGTCGTTCACCCGCCAGGCCTCGGAACCGTCGTCCTTGAAGATCCAGGTGAGCGCGCCACCGGCGGACTTCTCGTCCTGGGCCCGCAGGGCCTTGGGATCCTGGGTCTGGGCGATGACGTGGATGCTGTCGGGCGCGTAGTACGCCTCGGCAGTCTCGGGAATGTTCGGAATCTTGCGATGGGGCAGCTCGCGGGAGGCCCAGTCGGGACCCGCGCTGTCGGCACCGGCGCGGGTGCTGGCCTTTGCCGTGGCATCAGCCGCGGGTGCGGCGGCGTCAGCGGCCAGTGCGAATCCCGCGTGAGTGGCGAGGGCTGCCGAAAAGACGGTGGCGACGAGAACCTTGGAGCGTTGCATTCTTGTTTTCCCTTGGCATGTTGCCTGGCCGAATCATAGCGCAGGACCCTTCGCTTGCAGCGCCACGACCGGCCGGTGCCGTGGCAGTTTGTCGCACTGTGCTCGCCGCAAGACCGCTAGCGCCGGCCGCGCTGCTCCCGGTACTGGAAGAACAGGTTCGTGAATCCTTCCCAGGGCACGGGACGGTTGAACCAGACCGGATGAAGGCGCTCGAGCGCCGCGAGTGAATCCGCCGGCAGTTCGTTGAGGCTGAACAGCTTCTTGCCGTTCTCGTGCCACACCAGGTAGCCAGGCCGCTGGCCAAGCTTCATCCAGGGCAGCCAGTCGGACGTGGCCTGGTAGGAGTAGCTGGTCGGTACCGACGACAGGTGCGGATCCAGCACCTGCGACAGACGGGACTCCATCACGGCGATGGAGGACACCGTGAGTGGAGTGGCTGGCGTCTCGTCCGGGAACTCCCTGATGTCGAGCCACTGGGGCCGTCCGGAGATGTAGAAGGCCTTGGTCATCCAGAGGGTGTCGCCAGCAACGCGCCACGGCTGGCGGAACGGTTCATTCTTCTCGGCAAAGGGCGTCTCGAGGCCGACGAGCCGGGGCTGGCGTGTGGCGGTGTACTCGAAAGTCACGGGGCCTTCCCGGTAGTGGAGCGGCTGCACCGGCCTGCCCGTGACCGGATTCTGCAATTCGTCCACGACCGCGCCTGTCCCGGGATCACGGTAGAAGGATGCCTCCCAGTCCGTCACGTGGAAGGTGCCTGCACCGATGCGCTGGGTCCGGCGGAGGATCAGCGTCTCCACGGTAACGAAGGGCCGGATTGGTTCGCCGGGAATCGCCACATCGAGACCGCCGGTGAACCAGAAGTACACGTCCTGCCCTTCCAGGCTGCCCCGCATCTTCATCCAGGCCGTCAGGTTGTCCTCCGGCCGGGAAAGATCGAGCTGAAGGGGCGGCAGGGAAGCCAGTGGCGTGGAACCGGCCGCGCCTGCGGCACGCAAAAGCCCCGAAGCTCCGGCCACTGCCAGGAGAGTGCGGCGTCTCATACCAGGCCTCCATCATCCGGTCGGGGCGATAGTACCGTGTTCGCGCCCCGCCGCCGCCCGGCTGACGGCCAGCACGGCTCCCACCGCGCGTTTCGGCATTGGTGCGGCGCCGTGTAACATTTGCGCTGGCGCCCTCGCGTCCCAACCAGCAGGACCCTGCCATGCCCGATACCAGCAGCTTCAGCCGCCGCGCCCTCGTCAAGGGAATGGGAGCGCTGCCCCTCGCCGCCGCCCTCGGCAGTGCCGGCGTGGTCCGGGCGCAGAACCGGACCACGGTCATCGTCATTGGCGCCGGCCTGTCCGGGCTAAACGCCGCGCTGCTGCTCGAGGAGCAGGGCGTGGACGTGCAGGTGCTCGAGGGCCGGCAGCGGGTGGGCGGCCGCGTGCTGTCCCATCGCGACGTCCCGGGCAACCCGGAATCCGGCGGCACTTCCTTCGGCGCCGGCTACGCCCGGCTGATGGATGCCATCAAGAAGTTCAACGTGGGCACGATCGACGTGACGCCGATCGTGCCCTTCTTCAACGAGCGGGAACTGATCCTCGACGGCACGGCGATCCCGAAGGACCAGTGGGCCACGCACCCGCGCAACCCCTTCCCCGCCGCCTTCAGGCAGAGCACGCCCTGGTCCTACCTGAACCCGCTCATCGGCAAGAACAACCCGCTGAAGAGCGCCGACGCGTGGCTCGACCCGGCCAACGCGAAGTACGACGTTTCGCTGCACCAGTGGCTCACCGCCCTCGGGGTCTCCGAGGAGATCATCGAGTTGTGCTGGAACACCAATCCGAACTTCGGCACGACCGCCCACGACGTGTCGGCCATGATGGTCCTGTTCGGAACCACCTTCGCGATGATGCAGGCCCAGCTGGGCGGCAAGACCTTCGGCTACACCGCCGTCGGCGGCAACCAGTCCATCCCCGAGGCCATGGCCAACGGCCTGAAGAAGCCCGTACGCTTCGGGAGCAATGTCACGGGGATCCGCTCGACCGCCAGCGGTACCGAGGTGCACTGCGCCGATGGCACCGTGTTCAAGGCCGACTACGTAATCTCCTCGCTGCCGATGCCCGTCCTCCGGCGGGTGCGCCTGGACCCGCTGCCCACGGGCACCAAGGGCCTCGCGATCAACACCCTCGCCTCCCAGCCGGTGAACATGCTGCACCTGGCCGTTAAGAAGCCGTACTGGGAAGAGGACGGCCGCAGCCCGAACATCTTCAGCAACGGCCTGGCCGGCATGGTCGTGGCCGAGCGCAAGGGCAAGACGCCCCAGGAGATCACGAGCCTCACGATCTGGGTGCGGGGCCGCAACGCCACCTGGATGGACACGCTCGAGTCCAAGGATGCCATCGCGATGATCCTGGACGACTTCTACCGCGTGCGGCCCGCCGCGAAGGGCAAGGTGGAGCCGAAGGTCTACCACTCCTGGTTCCGGGACCAGTTCTCCGCCGGCGACTGGGCGGTCTGGGCGCCGGGCCAGGTGACGGCCTTCGCCAGCGAGGTCGGCAAACCGCTGGGCCGGATCCACTTCTGCGGCGAGCACACAGCGGTCTCGAACCGGGGCATGGAAGGCGCCATGGAATCCGGGGAGCGGGCGGCGTTCGAAGTCCTCGGCCTCGTGTAGGAGCGCCTTCAGGCGCGACCCCCTCCGGCTCGAGACGCGCAGACGCGATTCTCGCCGGAGGGGGTCGCGCCTGAAGGCGCTCCTACACCAGACCCATTACCATATATGCCCATGCACACTCTCATAAAGCCCTTCCGCGCCCTCCGCCCGGCCCCCGGCCAGGCGCCCGCCGTGGCCGCCCCGCCCTACGACGTGCTGAACACCGAGGAAGCCCGGCACAGGGCCCGTGGCCGCCCGTCGAGCTTCCTCCACATCTCGAAGCCCGAGATCGACCTGCCGGAGGGGACGGACCCCAGTTCCAGCGCGGTCTACGCGAAGGGCGCGGAGAACCTGCGAAAGCTCATCGACGGCGGCGTGCTCGTCCGTGACGAGCAGCCCCACTATTACGTGTACCAGCTCCGCATGGGCGAGCACCTGCAGACGGGAATTGGCTGCGTGGGAAGCGTCGTCGAATACGACCGCAACCGCATCCGCAAGCACGAGTTCACCCGGCCGGACAAGGAAGACGACCGGGTCCGCCAGATCACGGCGCTGAATGCCCAGACCGGGCCGGTGCTGCTCGCCTACCGCAGCAACCCGGAACTGCGGCAGATCATCAACGACAACCTGCGGCACATGCCAGCCTGCGAGGCGAAGGCGGACGACGGCGTCTGCCACTCCATCTGGGTGATCAGCGACCGGGAGCAGGTCAGCGCCATCACCCGCATCGTCGATGCCATGGACTCCCTGTACATCGCCGACGGCCATCACCGGTCCGCCGCGGCGTCACGGGTCGCCGCCGCCCGGGGCGAGGGCAACCCGCATCACTCCGGCGACGTGGACTACAACTACTTCCTGTGCGTGGCCTTCCCCCACGACGAGATGCGGATCCTGGACTACAACCGGGTGGTGAAGGATCTCAACGGCCACGCCGTGGCGGACTTCCTGGTGCGTATCGCCCGGGAGTTCACCGTCACGCCGGTGCCGGAGCAGGCACGCCCGGCGCACGCCGGCCAGTTCGGCATGTACCTGGAGGGCCAGTGGTACCGGCTGGACATCCAGCACGCCCTGATCCCAAAGGATCCCGTGGCCAGCCTGGACGTCAGCCTGCTGCAGGATCACCTGCTGGCGCCCGTGCTCGGCATCGGCGACCCGCGGCGCGACAAGCGCATCGACTTCGTCGGCGGGATCCGCGGCCTGGAGGAACTCGAGCGGCGGGTGGACAGCGGCGAGATGGCGGTGGCCTTCGCCATGTTTCCCACGAGCCTGGATGCGCTGATGGCGGTGGCCGACGCCAACCAGGTGATGCCGCCCAAGTCCACCTGGTTCGAGCCGAAGCTGGCGGACGGGCTGCTGTCCCACGTGCTGGACTGAAACGGCGCCGGCTGCCGGGGGCAGGTCGAACTCCTGGCGACAGTGTTCTGTCGGATTGCCTTACACGCTCATTGACAGAAGCCAACGGAATCGTCGTGACAGGCCAACGCGGCCGAGCCTATAGTCGGTTGCAACGCAGCCCGCTATCCACGGCGCAGACCCGGAGCAGATCCATGGCCGCAACCTTCCAACGGTTCCTTTGCCGGCATCTGCGCGTCCTCCTTGCAGGGCTCCTGAGCACCGCCTTCACCGGAGAGCTCGCCCTGGCCGCCAGCCTCAACGTGAGCCCGGGGTCCGGCGCGGCCGGCCGAGAGGTCACGCTGACCTCGTCGGGCTTCGACCTCGACGGGATCGGGTACAACACGGCGTTCTTCGTGGTAGTCAACGGCGTGACGACCGCCTCGCTCGGCTCCTGCCCCGCAGAGAGCCGGGCCAACTGCTCGTTCGACGTCAACCTGCCCGGCGGACCTCCGGGCACCCTGACGATCGAGGCTCGGAACAGCATCGGCGAGACCGCCTCCGACACCTACAACGTGGCCAAACCCGAATTCACCTATTCCCCCATGTGCGCCGCACCGGGCGACACGGTCACCGCCTCGGGGCGCTTCTTCGGGGTGGGTGCCGCGGCGGGCATCTATTTCGACGGGATGCTGATCCCGGGCTCCGCCGGCAACTACCCGAACGAGCTGGGCCAGTTCACGTTCAGCTTCGAGGTGCCGACGGCGGCGCCCGGCCAGCACGAGGTGAAGGTCCAGAACAGCTACGGGACCATTGCGACCCGGAACCTGTACTACGAGATTCCCTGCGCCATCGTCGGCGAGGTCACGGACCTCCGGGGCAACGGCCTGCGCCTGGTGGGCCCGGGCGGTGCGGAGACACCGCTTGCGCTCGGCTCGCCGCTGCGCCGGAACGACCACGTCATTGCACCGGCCGGCGGCGGCGGGACCTTAAAGCTGACCGACAACTCAGCCTGGACTTTCTCCGGTCCCGGCGGCATGCGCCTGGACGACGACATCCTCGAGCCTCCGTCCCAGGGCCAGCCTACGTCGGGCCCGAGCTTCTTCTCGCTGCTCGAGGGCGTCTTCGTCAAGAGCCCCCCGGATTGGGACTACGACCCGGATGCCGCCGCCCACGCCAACCTGAACACGGCATATGGGAACATCGGCGTCCGCGGGACCGCCTTCCGCGGCCGCTTCGACCCGGGCGCCCCGGTGAACGAGCTCTACCTGACCGAGGGGCGGGTGGAAATCACGCCCTGGGGCACCGGCGAGACCACCGTCCACGACGCGCCGGTGGCGATCTACTTCAACGACTCGACGGTCACGACGGGTCCGATCCCGGACGCCGATGGCGATGGCGTGGCGGATGCCGTGGACAGCTGCCTCAACGTCGCCAACGCCAGCCAGTGCGACAGCGACGGGGACGGCTTCGGCAACCGCTGCGATGGCGACCTGAACAACAACGGCGCCACCAATGCCCAGGACACCGGGCTGTTCCGCGCGCAGCTCGGCCAGCCCAGCCCGGCGACGGGCCGCAACAAGGCCGACCTGAACTGCAATGGCGCGGTGAACGCCCAGGACACCGGCCTCTTCCGGCAGCTGCTCGGTGCACCGCCGGGACCGTCGGGGTTGGCGCCCTGAGACCGGGCCTGCGGGAGTAGGAGCGCCTTCAGGCGCGACACAATTCATCCCTCACGATCAAGGTCTCCGTTCTGCCATAGATTCGTCGTACGGCGACCCCATACGGCCCATCCGCGTTTCTCTCCAAGATCATCAGAAATGCGGCTTCCGTCTGGCACCCCAATGGGTCACCGTACATCACATGAAGAATGGCCGGGCGGTACCCGAAGAGTCCATCCCGAAAGTGTCGGAACTGTGTCAATCGCTGACCCGCGAGGGCAAGACCGTCCAGGTGGAAATCCATGGGGACGGTGGCGATGGCTGGCTGCTGCAGGTCGTGGACGAGTACGGCAACTTGACCGGTTGGATTTACTCCTTCCGGAGTGAGCAAGCGGCACTCGAGGAAGTACTAAAGACTATCGACGAAGAAGGCATGGATTGTCTCGTCGGACCTCCTTCGCCCGGGTGGTACTGATTTCGCTTCGCGTAGGCCCTGGGCCGGATTGTCGCGGGCGTTATGTCAGCACTGGCCGCAACCCGACACCTCTGCTAGATTGAAGTTGCTTCTGTCGGAGGCGCTCCTATGAATGCTTCAATCAAGTCCCTCGGAATTGACCGACTCCCGGTCGAGGAGCGGTTGGCATTGGTGGAACAGATCTGGGACAGCATTGCAGCCGACAGCTCCGCGGTACCGTTGACCCATTCCCAGCGCGCCGAGTTGCAGAAGCGACTGGAAGCGGATGATGCTCACCCAGGCGACGTGACGCCCTGGGAGCAGGTCAAGGCTTCGACACTGTCCCGTCTCGGGAAGTGACCTTCAGGCCGTTCTTTCGGGCCGCAGCACGCCTGGAGTACGACGAGGCGGCCGGTTGGTATGAGGCGCAACGATCCGGGCTTGGGGTCGAGTTCGTGGCAGAGATCGAGCACGCATTGCAGCAGGCGTGCGAAGAACCCCACCGCTTTCCCCGGATGCTCGCCGACGTGCGATGCGTCCGGGTGCGGCGATTCCCTTACTCAATCTTTTTTCGCACCCGAGCGGAACGGGTTGTAGTGCTCTGCGTGTTCCACGCGCGCCGCGATCCCCTGATTTGGCGGGAGAGATCTTGACGGGGCTCCAGTCTGGTCATCAGGCGCAGCCCGAATCTCCCCGTCGCGACTCGTCGCTCTACAGGTACTTCTCCAGAGGAAACAGCCGGTAGAACCCGGAGTTGAACCGCCGACCGAAGCTCGTCATGGGCTCGTGGGTCTCCCGCACTTCCCAGCCGTCCACTTGCGTGACCCACTCCAGGCCACCGTCCTCCCGGCGCAGCACCTGCCAGCTGCTGTCGGGCCGGAGCAGCTCTTCCATCGAGACCGCCACCCCTTCGGCCAGCTCCGGGCTGTCCACGATCAGGGCGGTCTCGGAGTTCAGGTACGTCGAGCGCAGATTGAAGTTGAAGGACCCGACGTAGACCACGCTCCGGTCGAGCACCATCGTCTTGGAGTGGAGCGAGAAGGCCGGCCCGTGCTCGCAGGCCCGGGACACGGTGACGAGGCGCTGGCAGGCCGCCGCGTCGGGGCGCAGCTCGAAGAGCTCCATGCCCGCAGCCAGCATCGCGGACCGCCGGCGCGCATAGCCGGAATGATTGGTCACCAGATCGTTGGAGGCCAGCGAATTGGTGAGCGCGCGGACCTGCACGCCGGCAGTGCGCAGCCGGGCCACCTGCTCCAGGCTTTCGTCGCCGAGGATGAAGTAGGCGGACTCCACCAGGATCTCGCGGCGGGCACCGGCCACGACCCTGCGCAGTTCCTGCGCTACCGGCTGCGCCGCGTCCGAGGCCTCGATCTCGTCCGCGGTCGGCGGCGCATCGAACACCAGGCGGGCCGGCGCCCACAAGAGGGACGGGAGCGTCCGGGCCACGGCCTCGCGCGGCAGGTCGTCCGGCACCCGGTAGCCCAGCGCAGTGACTTCCCCGACGGCTGCCGCGAGCGACTCCAGGACGTCCAGCTCCCCGTCCGCCATTGCCAGGGACTCCACCGGCCGCGTCCAGGCGCTGTTCCAGAAGGCCTCGAAGCCTGCGCCGACGTCGCTGACCACGGGCCCGACGGCCAGCAGCTCCCGGTCACGGAAGTTCATCTCCGGATCCAGGTCGAAATACTCGTCGCCCACGTTCCGGCCACCAACGATGGTCACGGCCCCATCCGCGGTGAACGACTTGTTGTGCATCCGGCGGTTCAGGCGGGAAAAGTCGCTGATGAAGCCGACGAGCCGCAGGAAGCCCTGGCGCGCCGCCGTCGGGTTGTAGATCCGGACCTGCACGTTGGGATGCGCCGCCAGGCGCGCAATGGCCTCGTCACGCCCGGCGGCGTTGATGTCGTCCAGGATGATCCGAACCCGCACGCCCCGCTCCGCCGCCGTCAGCAGCCGGGCCGCCAGGTAACGGCCGGAAGCGTCGGAATTCCAGATGTAGTATTGCGCGTCGATCGTCTGTGTCGCCGCCTCGATAAGGGCATCCCGCTGGCGGAGGGCATCGATGCCCGTGTCCAGCAGCAGGACGCCCGACAGTCCCGGGCGCTGGCCCGCCAGGGTGGCGGTCTCCTGCCGGAGGAGTCCATCGGGTACGGCGGCGGCATTGGTCGCGGCGAGCAGGGACATGGCGATGACGGCCGCGGTTGCGATACTGTTCACCCGGCGCCGGACACCGGTTGCCAGGAGACTTTTTCGCGGGATATCACAGGAGCGTGCCATGTCAAAGTTCAAGGATCTGGGTCAATACGTGGAGGTCGCCATCATAGGCGTACTCGCCATCGCCGCGCTCGCCGGCATCGTCCGCTTCATCATCCTGGCTGATGTGTTCTAGGCCACTCCGGCCGGACCCGGGTCGCCCGGTCAGAGCAGCACGGTCCGGTCAGGCAACTCATTGCGATCTTCGCCATCCGCGGGGAAATGCTGGCGGGCCAGGGCGCTGATGCGGGCCAGGGCTGCCAGCGTCCCGCCCTCGTAATCTCCCGCCCGAAACGCTGCTTCCATGGCGTGGCAGATGGCCTCCCACTCCGTCGACGCCACCCGGCCCATAAAGCCCCGATCCGCCACGATCTCGATGCGCCGCTCGGCGAGCAGCACGTACACCAGCACGCCGTTGTTCTCCGCCGTGTCCCACACGCCCAGGCCCGAGAACACCTCGGCGGCCCGTGCCGTGCCCGTTACCCCCCGGAACAACTCGCCCGCGGGCAGGGCCGTCTCGATCGCGCAGCGGATCTCCGCCCGGTGAGTGCGCTCCGACGCGGCGATGGCCGCGTCGATGGCGGAGAGCGTGGCGGGCGGAAAGTTGCGCCGCAGGGCGAAGTGCGTCGTCGTCAGATTCTGCAGCCAACGCCTGGCCATCATCATCTACCAGCGGCCCGACGCGCCGCCGCCTCCCCCGAGACCTCCGCCACCACGGAACCCGCCACCCCCGCCGCCGAAACCCCCGCCAAAGCCGCCGCCGTGGCGGCCCCGCGGGTGACTCGCCCAGCGACCCCCGTTCCCGCCCGCCACCAGGCCGATGAAGAAACCCACGACACCCATGAACAGGGTGAGGCCGAGGACACCGGCGAGCAACCAGGTCACGAGACCGGCAATGGCACCCGTGCCCAGCGCACCCGGAAACTGGCCTAGCAGACGTCGGAGTAACTGGCCAACGACAAGCGACAGAATGAAGATCACCGGGAACACGCTTTCAAGGGTATTGCCGCTGTCCTGTTGCTGCGGTGGCGGGAGCGGTTCCCCATCTACCAGCGCAATGAGGCGGTCCGTACCGGAGGCAATGCCGCCCGCATAGTCGCCCTCCCGGAACCGCGGCAGGATGTACTCGTCGATCACCCGGTTGGCCGTCGCGTCCGGGATTGCGCCCTCAAGGCCATAGCGCACATCGATCCGGACTTCCCTGTCGTCCTTAGCCACCAGAAGCAGCACGCCATCATCCACACCGAGGCGTCCGGGCTTCCAGCTGTCTGCTACCCGAATGGCGAACTGCTCGATGGTCTCGGGACGCACACTGGAGATGAGAAGAACGACGATCTGGCTGCCCTTCCGCGCCTCCAGGTCGGCAAGCCGGCCCTTGAGCGCCTCCTGCTCGGCGGGCGACAAGGTACCGGTCAGGTCGACGACCCGCCCCGTAAGTTCCGGCACGGGCAGGAGCTGCTGGGCCGGCAGGTCGCCGGCCATCAGCAGCAGCACTGCCGCGATCAACCGCGGCAGCAGGGAAACGCCGTGCGACACGTCAGCCTTGCTTGCCGAAGTTCACTTCCGGCGGCTTGCTGATCTCCGCCTCGTTCCCCACCGTGAAGGTCGGCTTGACCGCGTAGCCGAAGACCATGGCCGTGAGGTTGTTGGGGAAGGTCCGGATCAGCGTGTTGTACTCCCGGGTGGCCTCGATGAACCGGTTCCGCGCCACGGTGATGCGGTTCTCCGTGCCCTCCAGCTGGGCCTGCAGGTCGCGGAAGTTCTGGTCGGACTTGAGCTCGGGGTACCGCTCGACCACCACCAGGAGGCGGGACAGCGCGCTGGACAGCTCGCCCTGGGCAGCCTGGAACTGCTGGAAGGCCTCGGGGTCGTTCAGGGTCTCCGGTGACGCCTGCACGGAGCCCACCTTCGCGCGGGCCGTGGTGACCTGGATCAGCACCTCGCGTTCCTGCTGGGCAAAGCCCTCGACGGTGCGGACCAGGTTGGGAATGAGGTCTGCACGGCGCTGGTACTGGTTGAGTACCTCGGCCCAGGCAGCCTTGACGGCCTCGTCGCCGCCCTGCATGGCGTTGTAGCCGCAGCCGGACAGGAACAGGGCGCTAAGCACCAGCAGCGGGACCAGGACGATGCGTGAACTGACAATCGGCATGGTGAAGAATCCTCCACGGTTGATGGTCGGGCGCTCCCGCCGAGTATAGGCCGGCAACCGTTAAGCTGCGCCCCGTGGATGGGACGATAGCAGAGTAAGAATGGGGTCAGACCCCGAATCGAAGGCTGGCCCGAGGGCACGGCCGATGCTCGCGCTGGTGGGTGGCGCTGATCATGGGCGCCGTCGCCCTGTCTGCCGCGCGGTGCTCTGGCCGGTAACCGGCACTCCGGGTGTACTCAGTGCGAGGTGGGGGAAATCGTGCCCGTCGCGCCGCGCTTCCACAGCTGGTAGACGGCCTTGTCACCGTCGGCGGAGAGCTCGGTATCGAAATACCAGATCCGGTCCGGAGTAATGCGGATCAGGTCGAACCGCCGCACCGCCCGCTCGGGGGTGAGGCGCACGAGCTGGTATTTCTTGACGGCCACCATGAAGCGCGGGTCGCTCGAGGGTATGACCTCGGCGTGGCCTACGACCTGGGTGCTGCGCCACTCCTGCTTGCCGCGCTCCGCCACGGTCCAGCCGTGGAAGCGCACCGCACTCACCTTCGGGTTGCGCCGGATCTGGTTGAGCTTCTCCGTACCGACCTCCGAAACGACGTAGAGCACCCGCTCTTCCTTGTCGAGCACCATGTCTACCGTGGTTGCCAGCGGCTGGTCGCCATCGGCGGTCGCGAGGGCAAACCGCTCACGTCCCGGCAGGAACGCGACGATCCTTGCCCAGATCTGCTCCTGGGTGAGCTGCGGCCAGCTGCCGGCCATCTGCCGGGTTGCGCTGGCGACGGCATCCACCGGGAAGCTGACCTTGTGGCACTCGACACAGACCATGCCGCGCGCAAATTTGGCGTGGTCCGGGCCCATCACCTCGGTGCCGGCAATGGGCGGACCCTCGATGATGATCGCCTCGATACCCCGTTCCCCGCCGCCAACGTTGATTCCCTGCTGGGCTCCTGCCGGGTTCGCGGTCGCGGGGGCATCGGTTGCGACGGCGACGGTGGCAGCGAGCAGCATGGCTCCCAAGGCGATTCCCCGGGCGGGAACTACGAGGTACTTCATCATGCGACTACCTGTACAGAATGGCGGGCCACCGGCAGTGGCCGCTGGCCGGATCTTAGCGTGGGTGCTCGGGTTGTCCCGCTGTGGATACTGCGTACAGGAAGCTGCCATGAACAGAGCCTGTTGCCTCGTCCTCAAGAAATCAGGTTGACGACAGGACAGCCAAGGCCGCCCGCTCGCCTGATTCCATTGCGGCTTCCATTCCGGAATTGAGCTCCGCTGTGTGCTCGCCGGCGAAGTGCAGTCGCCCCACAGGCTGGGAAAGGATATTGCCGAACCTCCGGATCTGCCCGGGCGCGCGGGAAGCATAGGTTCCGAGGGTCAGCGGGTCACGGGTGAAGGACCGCACGCCCACAACCTCCAGCCGCCCCACGGTGCTGGGGCGCACCCGATTGAGCTCGGCCAGCACGAAGCGCCCCAGTTCGTCGTCGGGCAGGCCCCGGCGGGCAAGGTCCGCCAGCCCGGTGGTGAACACCCAGAGGTGCTCGCCCTCGCCCGCCGGCGACGGATTGACGAAGGCGCGCTGGATCGGGAGGTCGGACCAGATGTTCGGCGGCATCCCGTCAACCTCCCAGAAGCGCTCCTTCACGTGCAGGACGACGCTGGTGGCCGCGCCGTAGGGAATCTGCGCCACGGCCTCGGCCGCGGGCCCGGGCAAAGCGGGACTGATCGGGATCTTGCGCAACACCGGCAGCGGTACCGCGCAGATTGCCGTGGGAGCGCGGAAGCGGCGCCCTTCGCCGCACTCGACCGTCACGCCATCGGCTGAATTCCCGATGGCGACGACTTCGTGCCCCAGCCGGACCGGCGATTTCAGTGAAGCGGCCATGGCGTCGCTGAGCCGGCTCGTGCCGCCATTGATGAAATACCGGAGCGGCGAATTGCCTGCCTGGGATGCCTCGAAGGCCAGGCTCGCAAATTTCGCACCCCGCAACTGCCAGAGCGCGGAGGTGTCGTCCAGCGAATCGGCCTGGGTGCCGATCGTGATGTAGGGCATGGCCGCGTCGGGCGCGCCATTCTCCCGCAGGAACCGTCCCAGCGGCACGTCCAGCCCCTGGTGCTCGTCCTTCAGCCAGGCGCCAAGGTCGGGCAGCGGGTTCGGCCGCGGCAGGAACTGGAAGGCCAGCGCCGGTGGCGGCAGGCTGCGCAGGCTGCCGGCCAGCGGGTTGACCTCGAGGGTGGGCCACTCGGCTGCCGTGAAGGCGCGGCCGTGCAGGTGGAACCAGTACTCGGGCAGGCCCGCGGGCCAGGGCGTCAGGCCGAGGCCAAGGGTGGTTGCCGCATCCAGTACGCGGGCATAGAGCACACCGACGTCGGCAGCACCGAGCTCCGGCGCACCGGGGGCGGCGTACAGGGTGTTCACCCGCCCGCCCACACGCTGCGCTGCTTCGAGGACGATGACCCGCGCCCCGGCGCCCTCGAGCAGGCGGGCCGCGTTCAGCCCCGCGAGGCCTGCCCCGATGATGAGCACGTCGGCGCGCTCGGGGCGCCGGCGGGCCAGCAATGCCCCGCCCGCCAGCCCGGCGATCGCACCCCCGATGAGCAGACGTCTATTCAGTTTCATGCCAGATTCTCGCCGCCGTCGGACCGGGTAGAATCCCGGCCATGCTGAGGGGCTTCCACCACGCCGCCATTTCGACACCTGACCTGGAGCGCTCGGTACGCTTCTACCGCGAACTGTTCGGCTGCACGGTCGTGCGGGAATTCGGCTGGCCCGCCGGCATCCCGGCGGCGGACGCGCTCACCGGCCTCCGTAACTCCGCCGCCCGGGCCGTGCTGCTGAAGCTGGGCGACAGCCACCTCGAGATCTTCGAGTTCAGTTCTCCCACGCCGCGGCCGGGCGACCCGGACCGTCCGGCCTGCGACCACGGCATCACCCACATCTGCCTGGAAGTGCGTGACAGCCAGGCCGAGTACGGCCGCCTCAAGGCCGCCGGGATGCGCTTCCACGCACCGCCCCAGGCCCAGGATGGCGGCTTCGTCACCTATGGCCGGGATCCCGACGGCAACATCGTTGAGTTGCTGGAATTCGGGCCACAGGACGGCTAGCCACCGAACTTGTATTTGACCGTCGCGCCAATCTGCCGCCCGGGCTGGAGCGTGAGCCCGAAGCCGCGGGCACTGGTGGACTGGCCGGCGCATTCCGGCAGGGTGGGCGTGGGTGGCGCGCCGAGCGTCGCATTACAGCTGGGCAACGCGCCGCCTTCCGAGGCGCGACGGTCGATGTACCGGATGATGTCCAGCGGCGTGTCGTCGTCCGTCAGGTTCTTGCCCCAGACGGAGAAGTCCCAGTTACCCCAGGTCGTCCCGATCCGCGCGCCGAGCAACCCCCGGTCGCCGGTTTCGATCAGGTTGTGCTCCTGGGCGAACTTGGACTCCTCGAAGGTGAAATCGGCGCCGAAGTACAGGTTGCCCCAGTTGACCGGCAGCTCGTAGCGGGTGAACAGCGCGAACTGGTTCTCCGGTATGCGCGGCGACTGCTTGCCCGCCACGCTGCCGAATTCCCGGACGAATGCGTCGCTGCCGCTCCAGTTGTCCACGCTGCCCACCAGGTCGGCCTGGTCGGAGCTGAAGCGCTCCTTGATCTCCGAATCGGTCCACGAATAAATGAAACCGCCGGTCCAGTTGTCGGTGATGGCGAAGTTGGTGTCGAGCTCCAGGCCCCAGACCTCCGTCTTGCCCACGTTGGCAAGCACCGACTGGGGCACGCCGCCGGGGCCCTCGATGTTCGTCGTCAGCTGCTGGTCGTCCACGTCATTGAAGTACACCGCGATGTTGGCGACCAGGCGGCGCTCGAACCACTGGGTCTTGGCACCGAGCTCGTAGCTCCACATGGACTCCTCGTCGACATCCCGGAAGCTCTCGTCCGGCTGGCCGGTATCGGGGTCGTTGGGCACGGTGGCATTGAAATCCCCGGGCTTGGTGCCGCGGGCGATGTTGGCGTAGAGGTTGACGTCGTCGGTGAGGCGGTAGCGGCCGGTGAGACGGGGCGTCAGGCTGTTGAAGGTCTCCTCGCAGGTCGGGTCGGGACCGCAGGGCTCCCGGGTCCCCAGGCCGTCATTCTTGATATTGGACACCTCGATCTGGTCCTGCGAGTAGCGGCCCTCCAGGCCAAGCGTCAGCCGCTCGGTGACATCCGCCTCCACGCCGGCAAAGATCGCGATGTTCCGCACCTCCTCCGTAGTCAGGTTGGCGATGGTCTGGAGCTCCGCAACGCCGGACGCCAGCACCTTCCGGTTGGAGATCTCCTCGTCCTCCGCTTTCAGGAAATACACGCCGCCCGTGCCACGGACCCGGGCATCCAGCGGCGAGGTCACCCGGAGCTCCTGCGTGAAGGTGTCGGATTCGTCTTCGTCCAGCTGGTAGAAGCTGCCCGCGGATGCGCCGCTGGGAATCGGATCGTAGAAGGCATAGGACACGTCGAAGCCGGTCTCCACGTCGTCCGCGATGTAGCCGGTCGTGCTCGTGAAGTTGAAGCCGCTCGGCTCCGTGTAGGACACCGTCAGGCTGGCCAGCTGGCGGTCGAGCTCGACACCGGAGCGGCCGTTTTCTGCATTCTCCAGGAGCTCGGTGGCCAGGTTGATGCCGTCTTCGTTCACCCGGGCCTCGCCGCAGAAGTACTCCCGGCTCCGGGGCGCGTCGGCCGAGCGGAAGAAGCAGTTGTTGTTGCTGCGGCCCTGCAGGTAGATGGCGAAGTGATCGTCTTCCGTCTGCTGGATCCCGCCCTTTACCGTCACTTCCAGGCCATCGACCGGCGTCCACAGGAGCTTGCCCGTGGCGCTGGCAGTCTCGGTGCCGCCGACCTCGTCGCCGGTGGCCTGGTTGTCGAACTCACCGCCGTAGGTGTCATAGCCGGCGCCCACATAGAACGCCAGCGTGTTGTCCACGAGTGGCCCGCTGAGCCAGCCGGAGGCCTCCCAGGTGTCGTGCTCGGCGCCCGTGCCCGTGACCCCGCCCTCGAGGCCATCCATGGATGGCTTGCGGGTGACGTAGTTGATTGCGCCCGCGTAGGTGCCGCGGCCGAACTGCGCCGCCTGGGGGCCCTTGATCACCTCTACCCGCTCCAGGTTGAAGAGTTCGGTCGACTGGGGTGAGCCCGTCAGGTACACCCCGTCGACGAAATAGCCGACTGCGGAACTGTTGGTGATGCCATTGACCACCGTGGTGATGCCGCGGAGGGCGGGGCGATCCGAGCCCGGCTGCCGGCCGAAGGCCGACGTGAAGGAGAAGCCCGGGGTGAACCTGGCGATGTCGTCGATGTTGCTGAGGTTCAGCTCCTGGATGGTGCTGGCCGTGAAGGCGGAGACCGCGACTGGAACATCCTGGATGTTCTCCTCGATCTTCCGGGCGCTGACAATGATCTCGTCCACCTGGGCGACGGCCAGGGGGTGGTAAGCGACCGTCGCAAGTACCAGCGCTGGAAGCGCCACCGAATAACCAGATTGCCTGTTGCTCACGCCCAAACCTCCCGATTCACATCCGCCCACATGGTCAGTGCAGTCGAGTTCAGTGGCAGTGACCTGCCACATTGACAGCCCCCTGCAAACGTGGCATGCGCCAGCTGGAGGTCCTTCAGGCCCGCCCCTCCACCCTCTTCACCGGCGACCTTGGGCTGTCAGCCGTTGAACTTGAGAGACTTGCCGGTCGCGGCTGAAGCCGCTCCTACAGCAGCCATTCAGGCGCCGGTGCTACCATGCCCCCCTTCCCCTGGGTGGATGACGGCGGTTGGCACGCAAGTCCCGGCGCGGGTTGCGCCAGTACCTCACGCGGCGTGTGCTGGTCGGGCTCGGCGTGGCTGCCGGCATGGTTCTGGCGGTCGCCGCCGGCTACATCGCGCTCCTTGACCGGCAGATCGTCAGCCAGTTCGAAGGCCGTCGCTGGGACCTGCCTGCCCAGGTCTACGCCCGCCCCCTGGAAATCTACGCGGGCCTCCGCCTGGGCCCGGACGACCTGCAGCGCGAACTGACGTCCCTCGGTTACGCGGCCACCAAGAAGGCCGATACCCAGGGCACGTTCATCCGGACGGGCCAGCGGCTCGCGGTCCATACGCGACCCTTCCAGTTCTGGGACGGGCCCGAGCCCGCGCGACGGGTCAGCATCAGCTTCAGCGGCGGAACGGTAGCGGCACTGGCCGATGCCCGGGGCAACGAGGTGGCCCTGATCCGCCTCGACCCGCCCTTCATCGGCAACATCTTCACGACCCACGGCGAGGACCGGATCGTGCTCGGCCCGGACGACGTGCCGGGCATGCTCCTCGACGGGCTCAAGGTGATTGAAGACCGCAACTTCGACTCCCACGGCGGCGTATCGCCGAAGGCCATCATGCGCGCCATGTGGGCCAACGTTCGCGCCGGCGGGATCGAGCAGGGCGGCAGCACCCTCACCCAGCAACTGGTTCGCAGCTACTTCCTCGACAACCGCCGCACGCTCACGCGCAAGCTGCGCGAGGCCCTCATGTCCGTGCTGCTCGAGCTCCACTTCGAGAAGGCCGACATACTCAACGCCTACGTGAACGAGATCTACCTGGGGCAGGCCGGCGACCGGGCCATCCACGGCTTCGGACTGGCCAGCCAGTTTTACTTCGGGCGGCCTCTCGCCGAGCTGCAGTCCCAGGACATCGCGCTCCTCATCGCGATCGTGCGAGGACCGTCGTATTACGACCCGCGCCGCCACCCGCAGCGCGCGACGGACCGGCGCAACCTGGTGCTCGACCTGATGGCCGGGTTCGACGTGATAGACGCGGATGAGGCGCAGCGCGCTAAGCGCCGGGAACTCGGGGTCAAGGGAACGGCCATCAACTTCGCCAGTTACAACCCCGCGTTCATGGACCTGGTCCGGCGCGAACTGCGGGCGGACTACAAGGAAGAGGACCTGCAGAACGCGGGCCTGCGCATCATGACCACGCTGGACCCGCGCATCCAGTCGCTGGCCGAGCGCCAGCTCGCGGAGGGTCTCGCCGCTCTGGAGCGCAGCCGCAAGAAGCGCAAGAAGGGCAGCGAACTGGACGGCGCGATCATCGTAACGGGAACCCAGACGCCGGACGTGGTGGCCATCGTCGGCGGGCGCAACTCGCGGCTCAAGGGCTTCAATCGCGCGCTCGACGCGAAGCGGCCCATCGGCTCGCTCGTCAAGCCCGTGGTTTACCTGGCCGGCTTCGAATCGGGGCGGTACACGGCGGCCACGGTCCTCGAGGACGCGCCGCTCACGATCAGGCTCGACACCGGCAAGACCTGGTCGCCCCAGAACTACGACAAGTCCTATCGCGGCCCGGTGCCGGCGGTGCGGGCGCTGGCGGAGTCATTGAACACGCCCACGGTACGCCTCGGCATGGACGTGGGGCCGAAGCGCGTGTCGGCGCTGATGAAGGGCCTCGGCCTGGAGCAGGCGCCCCGACCCCTCCCCTCCATGCTCCTCGGCTCCGTGGCGCTGGCGCCCATCGAAGTGGCCCAGATCTACAACAGCCTGGCGAACGGCGGCTTCCGCTCGCCCCTGAAGGCCGTGCGCGCGGTACTCGACGCGGACGGCAAGCCGCTGGAGCGCTACAAGCTGAAGATCAACCGGGCAGCGGATCCGGCTGCCGTTGCACAACTCAATGCCAGCCTGACCCAGGTTGTCGAGCGGGGCACCGGGCGCGTGGCGCGCAACTGGCTGCCGACGGATCTGGTGGTCGCCGGCAAGACGGGAACGTCGGACGACCTGCGGGACAGCTGGTTCGCCGGCTTCACCAACGATCACGTAACGGTGGTGTGGGTGGGGGCCGACGACAACTCGCCGACGGGATTCACCGGAGCGTCCGGCGCACTGCCGGTCTGGGCGCGGCTGGTGGCCGGGTACGGCGACGCGGGCTACGAGCCGATGCCGGCCGAGGGCCTGCAGGATGTGCCTTTCGACTTTGCCACTGGCATGATGGCCGAGGAAGGCTGCGGCGATCGGGTGACGCTGCCGTTGCCCGCCGGGACCGCAGTGCCGCCGAATCCCTTGTGCGGCCCGGGGTCCGGCAGCCTGCCAGGCGTCGCGGAACAGGGCATGCAATGGTTGCGGGGACTGATCAACTGACCGGCCGTTCAGGCAGCGGGCGACAACCTGCGCTGGCCATGGCGGTGCTCGCCGCCCTGCTCATGACCGGCTGCGTGCCACCCGAAATGGGCAGGCCGGGGCCCGCCCCGCGTCCCCCGGCTCCAGGCACGACGGCTCCCCCACCGCCACCGGTCGCGGTGATCCGGCCCGTGCCGGACGTGGAGGAAGCGATGCCGGCGCCGGCGGAGCCACTGCCGCCGCCGCGCACCGCGCCGCCCGTCAGCTCCGCAAGCCAGACCCTGCTGACCCAGAGCCGGACCCACCAGGCCGCCGGCCGCTACGAACAAGCCGCCGCCTCCATCGAGCGCGCGCTGCGCATCGAGCCCCGGCAGCCGGTGCTGTGGCTGGAGCTCGGGAACATCCGCCTAAAGGAGGGTGACTTCGCACAGGCCGAAAGCATGGGACGCAAGGCGCTGAGCCTGGCCACGGGGGATGTGGCGCTGACCGCGCGCGCCGAACAACTGATCGCGACCGCAAAGCGGCAGTAAGGGACCTCCGCCAACCGGCCTCAGGGCTTCCGCCGAGCCGCGCCCGCGAGCAGGCGCCCGGTCTCGACTATTGCCCGGAGGTGCTCGCCGTCGCCGATGCTCCCCGCCTCGTCGAAGGCTTCGACCCGGAAGCGGAACAGCTTCGCCTCCGGGCCCAGGTACGTGGCGATGGCCCGGACCTTCGCTCCCACCGGAGTCGGGGCCGTGTGCCTGACGTTGAGCGACACGCCGACGGACAGCTCGCCTGCCTTCAGCACGGGCTTCATCAGGCGTGCGGCAGCGAGTTCCATCAGCGCGATCATGCGGGAGGTGGCAAAGACCTCCGGGAATTCATCCTCGGGTGAAATCGAGAGCGCCCTGGCGGTATCGGCGGCCTGGACAGTGAAGGTGGCGTCGGCGGTGTCTCCGATATTCATGAGCTTGCTACCTCTCCCTGCTCCCGTGTGGCTTCATCCTGCCAGCTTCAGGATGTCGGCGAGAAGCCCGGGGGATGCGCGGCCCGTCACCTTCAGCCGGGGACCGGCGTAACCATCAAAGAGCCTTTGGTGCCCGGCCCGGGACAGGTCCCCGTCCCGGGAGTAGTAGTCCCGCACCCAGTCGAGCAGGAAGTCCAGCCTGGCGTCCTGCTCGACCTTCGATGCGTACTTGTGGGGCTCCCAGGGCCGGCTCCGGCAGTTGGCCAGGCAGGCCTCCAGGCCCGGTTCGACGAACAGGAGCAGGGGCGAACTACCGAACGTGGCCTGTATCAGGCTGGCGTAGCAGCCCTCCACGATCCACTGGTCGCGGGTCGTACAGAAGTTGTGCACGTCGCTGGCAGCGGCGACGGGGTCCCGGGGCACGGCCACCTGGCCGGCCTCCCAGGCCACGGTGTCGAGATCGAGCACGCTCACGGTCCGCCCGTCGGCCAGTTGGCGCGCGAGGGTGGACTTGCCAGAGCCGGAATTGCCGACGATGGCGATACGCACGATGGTCATGAGGACAGCAACTTCGGGAACCTTCGGTGCACCTCGTCTCGCGACCACCTGAAAAGAACGGCATGGCCCATCCCCATGAGGCCCAGGTTCCTGAGTGCGCTGCCGGCCGTCTGCAGCATCTCCGGCGCGGGGATCAGGGCCAGCACGAGATTCAGGACGACACCCGCCAGGAAGAGCAGCACGGTGTACCGCGGCAGCCGGCCCGCCCGGAGCACCGAGCCGCCGAAGAGCAGGCCGCCGAGCACCATGAGCCCGCCGTGAAAAGTGTACGGCTCACCCAGGCGCGCCCACAGCGCCTCGTAGGTGGCGACACCGTGTTCCATGGCGTAGAGCGTGGTGTAGCTGAAGTAGGAGAAGGCAGCGCCGTACAGGACCGCGCCCGCAAGCGCGGCCAGGCCGGGCCTCGGATCGTGGACCGCATACACCCCGAGCAGCAGCCAGGGCATCGGCACGAACGCAACGTAGTTGAGCCAGAGCTGGGTGGCGGTGAAGCCCTGGTGGTACCACTCCATGGCGTCGGTAACCGAGTGGAGCGCCGGCGCCGCCATCGCGGCGATGCCGACGATCACTTCGAGGGGCCTGGTCGACACGTCTCTTCCGAGCGATTCATCCACCTCACAACCCCGGCCGGAACACCATCAGCCAGAAGATCCCCAGCACCCCTCCGAAGGATGCCATGGCCAGCCGAGTCCAGCGCCGGAACAGGTTGCCGAATTCAGCGGGCAGTGCGGTAGACATGCTGTGCGCTGCGGCCAGTCCCCGCATCTTCAGCTCCGCCTTCACCAGGTACACCCAGCACATGCCGGCGACGACGTAGAGCGTCGCCACGGCATAGAACCACGTGGAGGTGAGCGGATACCCGAGCTGCAGCATCAGCAGGTAGCCCGTGGTCGGCTGGATGACGGCCACCGGCGCGGCAATGAACCACTCGGCGCGAACTGCGGTGCGGGTGGTGACGGCGATCGCGGCCGGACTGCCCGAGCGCACCGTCGTCACCATGAACCAGAAGGCCCCGACCCCGACACCGAACATCAGGGCGGAGCTGACGACGTGAAGGAGACGGATGAGTTCCGGGAGCATGGCGCCGAGTATAGGAAATTGCGCTAACCCGCGGGTTTCTCGCGTGGACTCGCGTCCTCAGGTGTCAAAAGGACCTGCTGCACGGCGACCACTGGGAGGTGTATAAAAAACGCCAGGGATTTCGAGAATGGCCAACGAGACCGGGCAGTCTGGTCCGACGGACGCCTGAAGGAACAGTTCTGATGGCAGCGCCCGAGGAATCACGGAAGAATCGGCAACGGCCGCCGGAAGATCTCGCGCGCCGAATCGGCACGCTGGTTGAAGGGCTGTCTATCGTGCGGGTTCTCAAGGCGGATGACCACGAGGTCGTCGTCGAACTGTCCGACGGCACCCGGCTGCTCGTGCGCACCGAGGGTCAGCTCGACATCTCAGTCACCTGAGTTGTCGCGCGTGAACGCGCTCCTACGACGTCGGGGCGCCGGTGGATGACGTGATCTGCACGTCCGTGATGTTGAACAGCGACTTCCAGTCCTTGGCGATCAGCAGGTCCATCAGCTCGGACGGCTTGCCGGCCTTCTTCCGGTCCATCTCGGCGTCCAGCGTGATCAGCGCCTGGTCCACGCCCGGCCCGAACAGGTAGCGCAGGTACTCGGTGGGCACCCGGGGCTCGTCGCTGAAGCGCCCCTCCGCGTCGAAGGAGGCCGGCAGCATCGGCGGCACGTAGTAGACGTTCGGCTCGGTGCCGAACTCGGGATGCAGCGGCAGCGCCACCTTCCACTGGTAGACCAGCTTCGCGATCGGACCGTCCGCGTCCTCCAGGTAGCCCACGAAGCGCAGGCGGCCCGGGCACTGGCGGGCGCAGGCCGGGGCGACGCCCGCCTCCACGCGCGGGAAGCAGAATATGCACTTCTGCGACTTCCGCTTCACGTAGTTGTAGTAGACCTTGTCGTAGGGGCAGGCGCGGTTGCAGAGCCGGAAGCCCTGGCACTTGTCCTGGTCCACCAGCACGATGCCGTCCTGCTCCCGCTTGTAGATAGCCCGCACCGGGCAGGCCTCGAGGCACGCCGGCTTCGTGCAGTGATTGCACAGCCGCGGCAGGTAGAAGTGATAATTGTTCGGGTAGTCGCCGGAACTGGTGTCCTCGTCCCAGTTCGCGCCGTGGACCAGGGGCTCCTTGCGCTGCAGGCGCTCCTCGGTGCCCTTGAAGTAGACCTCCTCGTGATTGAGGGGCGACACGCTGCCGAAGTGGCTCTGGTCGTGTAGGTCGCCGAACTGGAGCACGCCGTCCCGCCAGCCCGACTTGGCGCCCTTCGCCTCCCACTCCTTGGGATAGCCGCGCCCGGGCTTGGTTTCGACGTTGTTCCAGAGCATGTACTCCTGGCCCTCCTCATCGGTCCAGAGCGACTTGCAGGCGGCCGTGCAGGCCTGGCAGCCGATGCACTTGTTCAGGTCGATGACCATGGCGATTTGACGGGACATTGCTCTTTGCCTCTCTGTAGGAGCGCCTTCAGGCGCGACCGGTCGCGGTCGCGGCTAAAGCCGCTCCTACGACGGGTGACGAAGGTACGTGCTTCTCGAAATCGACCGTGTGGTCGTGGTAGGTCTGGTTCGGCACGTACTCCGGCGACCGGTAGCCGATGTGGCCGTAGCCGCCGACCAGGGACGTGGGCTTCAGCAGGCCGGAAGTGGGGATGGCCCCGCCGAAGTTCTGCCGGCCCTCGAACAGCATCGGGTCCCAGCCGTGGAACATGAACATGGACCCGGACTGGATGCTGGCGCTCACGTGGGCCATGGCGATGAACGACCCCAGGGAGTTGAAGGTCCGGATCATGTCGCCATCCTTCACGCCCCGCTTCGCCGCGTCGTCGGGGTTGATGAAGATGTCCGGCTCGCCCCTCTGCAGGCTCAGCAGCAGGGAGTCGTCCCGCCACATGCTGTGGATGCCGTGCCGGGCGTGGCCCATCGTGAGCCGCAGCGGGTAGCCCTTCACGGCGAGGGGATCCACGTGGACCGGCAGCGCCTCACCCTCCTTCAGGAACCAGTCGTGGTCGAAGTAGAACTGCTGGCGCCCCGTGAGCGTGGCGTAGGGCTTCCGGTGGCGGGTACTGGCCAGGACCTGGTAGCTGTAGGGCGAGTTGGGACCGAACTGCACGTCGTCGGAGTCGTCGGCGCGCACGAAGCCCTTCTTCGCCAGCTCCTCGAAGGAAACCTTCGGGATTCCCTGTGAATTATCGATGAGGAACTGGGCGATGTCCCGGGTGCTGGTGATCTTGCCGTTCAGGGTGAACAGCTCGTGCACCTGGCTGTAGTCGTGCTCGACGGGCTTGCCGAAGATCACGTCCTTCACCGGCGGCAGCTGGCGGGCCCTGGCTTTCTCGCTGATGGACTTTGCGAGCCGGGCCATGATCTGCCAGTCGTCCTCGGACTCGCCGAGCGGCGGCACGGCGCGGTCGAGTACCTGGATGTAGGGCGTGCGGCCCTCCATGACGAAGTCCTGGCGCTCGTAGTGCTGGGCGACGGGCAGGATGTAGTCGGAGTACATGGCCGTCACGCTCATGTCCGGCGTCATGGTGACGATCGTCTCCAGCTTCGCCAGCACGGTCTCGCGGAAGCGAGTGCCGGCGGCCCGCCAGTTGGCGGTATTGTGCCCGCACATGAACGCCATCTTCCACGGCGTCTTCGAGTAATCGGGCAGCCAGCCGTTGTTGATGGACTCCCGGTAGTGCTTCTCGAAGTGGTCGGCAACCTCGTTACCGTAGGACTTCGTGTTCAGCGCCTTGCCGTCGCCCTGCGCGTAGTCCCAGACGGAAATGGCGGCGACCTTCAGCCGCGGCCCGATGCCGGCGAAGACGAACTTGGCGAAGCCGTCGCTCCGGCCGAGCTGGGTAGTCTGCATGCCGCCGCCCTCGCGGCCGGTGTTGCCCGTCAGGGCGCACATCAGCAGCCAGGCCCGGTGCAGCTTGTCACCGTGCAGCCATTTGCAGGAGCGGTAGCCGGCGTAGATCATGCCGGCGCCCGACTTCGCGAAGGTGCGCGCCACCGAGCGGATGTTGTCGGGGTGCACGCCGGTTATGGCCTGGGCCTTCTCCGGGGTGTAGTCGCTGTTGCACAGCTCCTTCACCCTGGCGAAGACGGTGGTGACCTCGACCCGGCCGGACTTCGTCCGGACCTTCCAGCGGCCCTCGAGGGCAGGCTTGATGGCGTTCAGGAGCAGTGAATCGGCGGGCTGCAGCTCGGGCGGCTTCTCGCCGAATGCGCCGAAGCCGGTGGCCGGCGCCTTGACCGGCTTCTTCGTGACCTCGTCCCAGAAGTAGAAGGACGTGCCCGCGGTATTGCCCGTTTCGCCGAAGTCGCTCGCCCGCAGGAACTTGCCGTTGTCCGTGCGCACCAGGAACGGCAGGTCGGTCTGCTCCCGCACGTAGTCCCACTCGATGAGGCCGTCGGCAATGATGGTCTGCACCATGGCCATGGCGAGGGCGGTGTCGGTGCCGGGCTTCGGGTTGAGCCACTTGGACGAGTGGATGGCCGTGGCGCTGAAGTCCGGCGCGATCGTGACCACTTCCGTGCCGTTGTACTTTGCTTCCCAGAAGAAGTGGGCGTCGGGAATGCGTGTCGCGGCCGGGTTGCACGCCCAGACCAGCACGCACTTCGATTTGTAGACGGCCGCCATGTTGTCGCCGGGCAGGTTGTAGCCGAGCGTCATGTAGGCCCCGACGGGCAGGTCGCCCACACCGGCGAAGGTCTCGGGAATCACGATGCCGGTGACATTGGCAAAGCGGAAGAGCGCCGTGAACGAGGCGCGCTTCAGGATCATCTGGGTGCCCATGGCGAAGGTGATCGAGTCCGGACCGGACTGCGTGGCGTGCTCGATGACCTTGTCGGATATCTCGCTGATCGCCTGGTCCCAGCTGATTCGCTCCCACTTGCCCTCGCCCCGCTCGCCGACCCGCTTCATCGGGTAGAGCACGCGCTGCTTGCCGTACATGTACTTGGAGTGGCGGATGCCCTTCTGGCAGCCGCGGGGGCCGTAGTCGGGCGTGTCCTCGCCCGAGCGGCCGTACTCGCCCTGCTGCTCCTCCCGCCAGACGATGCCGTTCTTGACGTAGATGTTGAAGGCGCAGTGGCCGGTGCAGTTGATGCCCCGGCTGCCCCGGACCACCCGGTCCCAGGTCCACTTGCGGCGCATCACGTCTTCCCAGAGGCCATAGACCGGCGGCGGAGCCGCCTGGGCAAGCGCCTCTCCGGGCATGTACTTGAGCGACAGCGCGGCAGCAGCCGCGGCACCCGAATGCTTGAGGAATCCGCGTCGGTCAGTCGTCAATCCAGACATGCAGTCGCACTCCCACCCAAGTGCTGAGAGTTTACCTGTAGGAGCGCCTTTAGGCGCGACTCCAAAATGGTCGCGGCTGAAGCCGCTCCTACAGCAGCCCGGCCTTGACCAGCCGCTCGATATTCTGCTCCTGCCGGCGCCGGAAGGCGTCCCGGGGCGGCGGCTCAATAACCTTGCCGTCGCGAAGCAGGAAGTTGGGCTGGTGGTACTGGGCGTCCGCGTAGGTCTTGGCATAGATCCCGAAGGGCTGGCGGGACATGACGTTGGCCATCGCGGTGCGACGCCGCGTGCGCCGGAGCGCGCCGATGTCCATGACCGCATTCGAGTTGAAGGCCTCGCCGCCCTGGGCCGCCTCCGCCAGGATGTGGCCGTTGAAGTCCACGATCTTCGACATGGCGCTGCAGGTGTAGGGCGGGATCGGGATGTCGTCGATGGTGGCCGTGTTGGCCGAGACCACGAAGACCTGGTTCTCGATTGCCCGGGCCAGCCGGCAGGTTTCCTTGATGGTCCGCTCGGCGCTGCCCGGCTCGCTGGTCGGGTGCAGGATGACCTCCGCGCCCCGCATCACCACGCAGCGGGTGATCTCCGGGTAAAGGATCTCCTCGGAAGCGATGGTGCCCAGGTTGCCGATCTCGGTCCTGGCCACCGGGAATACGCCCTCCTCGCCGTAGATGTCCAGGTACTTGTCCCAGACATCGTGGGGCGTGGGCTCGAAGCAGGAGGTCAGGCGCCGATAGCGCAGGATTACATTACCGTTGGGCCCGATGATGAAGCAGGTCTGGAAGTACAGTTCCGGGAAGTGCGGGTCGATCTCGTAGACGTTGCCCGACAGGTACAGGTTGTTGTCCTGGGCAAGCTTGCCCAGTGCTTCGTACTCGGGGCCGTTCTGCTCCAGGCAGGCCCGGTCCCGCCATTCCTGGACGGACTCCTTCATGGGGAAGCCGGTCACCGCGTACTCGGGCAGCGCCACGAGCTTTACGGGCAGGCCATAGAAGAAGCGCAGGAAGCCGGCGGCGGTGGTGGTGTACTCGCCGATGCGGCGGATGTTCTCGTTGATTCGCTCCCGGGACGACGCCCGGTCCTTGCAGCGGTTCACGCCCTTGACGGACACCTGCAGTGCCACGCCGATGTATTCGATGGTCTCGTTATTGTCCAACGTGCTGTCTCCCGACGGGTCGGCTTAAGTCATCGATTAGCAGGCGCACAGTATAAGGAGTGTCCCCACGCGCCGCCTGAAACCGCGTGGTGCACCGTCCGCGTGACAGCCGGCTGAACCGCTGTCGCCCGCGGAAACCGGGGGTTAGGATCACGGCGTGGAGAACCCCGCCATCAGCCTCCTTAACGCCCTGAAGGCAGGCGCCGGCCGCCTGGGCATCCGGCGACCTGGCACCAGGCCCGGCTGGAGCGGCGGCGGCATGGTCGCCACGCTGAACGGCACGGGCTTCATGTTCGAAATCCGCGACCGGTTTGCCGACGCGTTCATCCAGGACGCGGGCGAACTGGGCCGCAAGGACCGTCGCTCGCTGGAGGTGGGGTGCGCCTACGGCGTCTCCACCATCCCCGCCCTCGAAGCCGGCGCCCTGATCACCGGCTCCGATCTTGACCCGAGACACCTGGAAATCCTGCGTGGCAAAGTGCCGCGGCACCTCCGCTCCAACCTGGAGCTCGTACCGGGCGCCCTTCCCCACATGGATTTTCCGCCCGGCAGGTACGACGCCATCCTGTGCTCCCGGGTGCTGCACTTCCTCACCGGCGAGGACGTGGATGCGGCAGTGAGGAAGATGGCGGACTGGCTCGCGCCCGGCGGCCGGCTGTACCTGGTGGCGGACACGCCCTACGGCGTCTGGCGGGGCAAGATCCCGGAGTTCGAGGCCGGCAAGGCGGGTGGTGAGCGCTGGCCGGGCCTGATGATCGGCCTGCACAACTACCTGGCCGGGGGCAAGCCGGGGAAGCCGATCGAGAAGCCGCCCTTCATGAATCTGCTGGATCCCGACCTGATGGCCCGCACCTGCACCGAAGCCGGGCTGACCGTGATCGACGCGGCCTACATCTCCCGACCCGACTTCGCCGGCCTCGGCAGGTTGGACGGCAGGGAAAACGCCGGGGTGATCGCCACGAAGCCCGGCTAGCGCTCGCAGGAGCTCCGGTGCCTTTAGGAAACTTCACGAGGCGGGCGAAATTGATTTATTTGCCGGCCATGGCGAGACTGTGTACAAGCGGGGACGCGCCAATTCTTCATCCGGCTCCGGGGGGACGGTGAATGACGAGCACGAGCCGCAGTAGCGGGCCATGGGCTGCCGCAGCCTGCTTTTCCATCATCCTGGGCGCTCCGGCGCCGGCGGCAGCCCAGGAGGCTCTCGACGAAGTCGTGGTCTCGGCGCGGAAGCGCGAGGAGCTGCTCCAGGAGGTGCCGCTGTCGATTGCCGTCTTCGATACCGAGGCGCTGCGCGAACGTAATATCCAGTCCGTCTACGACGTCGCCACGTTCACACCCAACTTCAGCTTCAATCGCAATTCCGTCGGACGACGCCTCGACGCCCCCAGCATCCGCGGCCAGTTCACGCCACTGCAGAACTTCGGCTCGGAGGGCAACGTGGCCTTTTACGTGGACGGGGCATATGTCAGCGGTACCGCCAGCGGCCTCACCATCGACAATCTGGAACGCGTGGAGGTGCTGCGCGGCCCGCAGGTGGCCCAGTTTGGGCGGGGCGCCTTCGCCGGTGCCATCAATTACGTCACCAGGGCCCCGAATCCCGACGAACTCGAGGGCCAGGTGTACCTGAAGGCCGGCGAGGAGAGGGACCTCAAGGCGTCGGGCTTCCTGAGCGGGCCCCTCATCGGCGACAAGCTGCTCTTCTTCGCATCCGCCAGCTGGGAATCCTTCGACGGCGAGTGGCAGAACAGCATGAACCCCTGCAAGGCGGGAGAGTCGGATGCCGACGGCTGCATCGAGTTCGCGCCGAACTACAAAGCCTTCTACCCGGCCGGCGACCCGCCTTCCACCGTGCTGGACGACTTCACCCCGCTCGGCGGCGAGAGCACATGGAACGTGACGGGCAAGCTCTCGTGGAAACCGCTGGACAACCTCACCGTTGACTTCAAGGCGGAATACACCGAGGCGGACGACGAGCATTTCGCGTCGCTCTTCCAGCCCGAGCTGAACTGCTACGTTCCCGGGAACCCGGACGATCCCCGGGCCGACATCACCAGTCCGGATTCGCCCGGCTGGCGCTGCGGGGAGATCACAGCCGACGGCCTGCGGGCCGCCATGGGGATCGCCGACCTTCGGGAGGGCGTTACCTCGAACTACGGCGCATTCGGCAACACGACCATCTCCGCGGACCCTGCACCCTTCATCGGCACCCAGACTTCCAGCGAGCGCTACCTGACCCAGGGCTCGCTCAACCTGGGCGAGTGGAACGTGACGGCCCTGGCGACGATCAACGAGCAGGAACTGGAGAGCTACCGGGACCTGGACCAGTCGCCATACCTGGGTCCGGTATGGGCCAACGTCTTCACCGCGGGCGAACTCCAGACCTGGGACGACTATTCCGCGGAAGTCCGGGCCACTTCGCCGCAGGAACTGCCTGTCCGCGGCACGGTGGGCGTGTACTACTTCAATGCGGAGAACGAGTCCTACCAGAAGGAGTTCACCGGCTTCTGCAACCGCACCGAGTTTGCCAATCCCTACATCAACGGCAGACCCTCCTGGACGCTGAAGGCGGAGAAGGAGAACCTGGGCTTCTTCGGCGGCCTCGACTACGACGTCACCGAGACGGTGACGGTGTCGCTGGAAGGACGCTATGCGAAGGACTCGCCGACCCAGCACGCTCCCAACGGCGTGACCGCGAAGCAGAACTACTACAGTGTCACGCCCCGCGCGATCCTGAGCTGGCAGGCCGCTGACGACGTGAACCTGTACGGCTCCGTGGCCAAGGGCGTGAAGCCCGGTGGCTTCTTCTATGGCTATTTCGACGCGCCAGTGAACAGGGACGCCACGGAGGCCGCGCTGGCCAACGGCAAGGCCATCATCAAGGAGGAAGAGGCCTGGACGTACGAAATGGGCGCCAAGACCCAATGGCTGGAGCGGCGCCTGACGGCCAACATGGCAGTCTTCTACATCGACTGGACCAACCAGGCCATCAATGAGATCGATGACATTCCGTGGACCTGCGCGGACACCGGCCTCGACAGCATCATCCCCAACAACTTCATCAGGAATGCCGGTGAGTCCCAGGTGGTCGGCACCGAGATCGAGCTGGCGCTGGCGGTCACCGGGAACCTGATGCTGACCCTCAACTATGGCCTCCAGGACACCGAGCTCGAGGAATTCACCTCACTCACGCTTGAGAGCCTCACCGGCAACGGCGACGCTTCGGGAAAGGAGGCTCCACGGGTCCCGAAGCACACGGTGACCGGCTCGGCGATGTACATTCGCCCGCTCGGGGACATGGGCGCCGACTGGTTCCTTCGCGGTGACTATGTGTACAACTCGAAAACCTGGCTCGACGCCGAGAATGAGGCGTATATCGGCGAGGTGAACCTGATGAACGCGCGTATCGGCGTGCAGAACGAGAAATGGATCGCCGCCTTCTACGTGGACAATGTCCTCGACGAGGATGCGCCGCTGCTCGCCACGGAGTTTCCGAACTTCGGCCGGTTCCCCACAGTAACCAGCGCGTTCCACGTCGTCCCGCGCCGTGGTCGCAACGCCGGGATCGCCCTGACGCTGCGCTTCTAGGCCAGGGAGGTGTAGGAGCGGCTTCAGCCGCGACCCCTTCCCGCGAGAATCGAGTCCGCGAGTCTCGAGCGGGAGGGGGTCGCGGCTGAAGCCGCTCCTACACCTCCCTGGGCACTTCGTTGGCGAACGCCTCCCAGGTCCCGTGCGGGTTCACGCTGGGCCAGTCGTCCGGCACCGTCAGGTACTCGGGCGCGTGCTTCTCGATGTACGCAAGCACCTTCGGCGGGATGTCACCCGGACCCTTCAGGCCCTTGTGACTGAACATCCGGCCGAACACCACGCCGGACTCCGCCAGCTCGTGGCCGCCCATGCGCATCCAGGGCCACCACTGGCCAAGGCGCGAGAAGCCGGCCATGAAGCGCGAGGACGGCACCGAGCGGTCGCGCATCTCCGCCAGTGACATGCAGAAGGTGAAGTGCTCGGACGGGCTGATGCGCGGTCCGGTCGAGGCTTCCGGCCAGCCTTCCGGCGTCACCGGATTCGTGTACTCGTGGGCGTAATCCCAGGCGAGCAGCAGGTCATCGCCATAGGTCTCGAAGGGCAGGAGGAAGGGCACCTTGCCGCCCAGGATGCGATGGGTGCCATCGTTCATCAGCGTGGCGCTGTCCTTCGCGGCGCCCATCGCGAACCGCGGCATCTCGGCGGTCAGCCGGCCGCCCATCGCCGGGTTATAGAAGTTGAAGACCTCGACGGTCTTGCCGGTCCAGGGATTCTTCCAGTCCTCCAGGATCTCGCCGGTGGCCAGGTCGGTGAAGTAGCCCGTCTCCTTGCCGCGGATCCAGACGTTTCCGTCCTCGTCGATCCTTGACTGCATGCAGCCGGTGCCGGTGTACCCGAACAGCGGTATCAGGCGCTGCGCGCCGATACGCGCGTACATGAGGCCGTGAAACCCGCTGAGCACGGGCTCGTCGTAGCCGCCCCAGATCTTCCCGAACGCGTACAGGTTGTCATAGGGATCGTCGAAGTCGAGCGGCTTGCCGGCAGTGGCTGCCGCCAGCGCTTCCGTAGCGGATGCACGGCCGGCAAAAAGACCGTTGACCAGCTCCGAGTTCATCCCGTCGTCTCCTGCATGGTTATGTCCATAATTACGTGCGACCGGTCCGCTTCGCCGGGCCGCAAACCTAGCACAGTTCACACCAGGGCCCCGGGCGGCGCCGAAACGTGACGCCGTGGGGTGCTGCGCCACCGCACCATTGCTACCGTTTCGGTCAGTGTGTCCGCGACTGACCTGCGCGAGGGCCCATGGTTCCTGGCAGCGTTCCTGGCAATAGGCCCGGCGAAAGCGAACTGACAACGTCGTCCGTGGAGCAGCGCACACGGACCTTTGACGTGGTCCCCGCCGACCGTGCGGAGGTGTCGGGCCCCGCGCCCGGCGATGTTCTCAAGAATCGCTTCGTACTCCACCAATGTCTTGCCGATGGATCCACCAGCCGGCTGTTCCGCGCGCTGGACCGGCGGCGTGAAGCCGCCAGCGATCCGGACCCCTGGGTGGTGCTGAAGGTCGTGACGGCCGCGCCGGATCAGGGCAGTGGCGAGCGCGAACTGCGGGCCCTGCAGGCGCTGCGCCGGGAGGCGGCGATCGCCCAGGGCCTCGAACACCCGAACCTGCCCCGCATCATCGGCATCGACCACGATGGCCCCTACACCTTCGTGTGCATGGCCTGGCTCGAGGGCGAGTCCCTCGCCGCGATACTCGACAGCCGGAGCACCCGGCCCATGACCCGTGTTCAGGCGCTCCCGATCGTTGAAGGCGTTGGCCGCGCGCTGGTTCACCTGCATGCCCAGGGCATCACGCACGCGGACGTGAAGCCGGGAAACATCCTCGTGACGGCCCAGGGCAACGCCACCCTGCTCGATTTTGGCGTCGCCCTCGGTCCCGGTGCCGACGATCTCCCGGCAGTGCGCGGCTTCACGCCGGAGTACGCCAGCCCGGAGGTCCTCGCAGGCAACGAACCGACGCCGTCGGACGATCTCTTCTCGCTGGCCTGCGTCGCCTACCGCATGCTGGGCGGTCACCGGGCCTTCGGCGTCACCACGGCGCGCGAGGCCGCCGCCGATGGTTACCGGCCGTCACCGCCGCCGCACCTGTCCCCCGCCCAGTGGCGGGCGCTTGACCGGGCGTTGTCGTTTTCACGTGGGGAGCGGCAGCCGGATGTCGCCACATTCCTGGCGCAGCTGAAGGGCGCGCGGGACGAGAGCCTGGCAGTCGCGGACCTGCCCGCCACGGAGACCGCACTCCCGCTGGCCGCAGCGCCGCCGTCCGCGCCGGCCACGTCCGGCGGTCGCGCCGTGCTCCGGTCGGCAACCGTGCTGCTGGCCGTGACCCTCGCGGGCGCCGCCAGCCTCCTGTGGGTCGAACGGGACCCGGACCCTGCGCCGCCGCCAGCGGCCGTGCCGGCGGACCCGTTCCCGGAGGAGCCCATGGCCGGCCGGCAATTGCCGGTGCCAGTCGCCGAGGACGCCGTTGCCCCGCTGGCCACCGAACTTCCGGCATCCCCGTCCGTCGGGACTGCCCCGACCGCAACTCCGCCACCCGGGGAGCGGGTGACAACGCCGGCACCACCCCTCCCGGCAACCCCGGCGCCCCGTTTGCTTGCGGCAACGGCCAGCCCGGCGGGGGCCGACACACCCGCGCCGCCCGTCGAACTGGCAGGCCCACCCGTTCCGGAACCCGTCGCCGAAGCGACTCCCATGACTTCGCCCGAACCGGCGGCAGTACACCCCGGCGGCGCACCGGCTGACACCGCGGGCACCGGCCGGACCGTGCCCTTCTCCAGCCTCACCGTGCGCCGGTACGTGCAGCCGGACTACCCGCGGAACGCGGCCGCGCGGCGGGTGCCGGGCTGGGTTGACGTCGCCTTCACGGTGGAGCCGGCCGGCAGGACGCGGGACGTGCGGGTGGTCGGCGGCGATCCGCCCGGCGTGTTTGACGAGGCGGCGCTGGCCGCCGTGCGCCGCTGGCGCTTCGCGGTCACGGAAGATGCCGACGGAACCGGCGCCCCGGCGGGGCCCGTGAGCAGCGAGATCCGCGTCCGCTTCGATCCCCGCTAGCGGGCTCGCCCGCAGCTAGATCCCGAGCGGGCCGAACACGTCCCGCTTGCGGACCAGGTTCATCAGGAAGCGGCCCTGCACTTTTGCCGGCGTGAGCCAGCGCACTGCCGCGCCGTGCCTGCCATGGTCGCGAAGCATCCCGTCGACCAGCCAGGGTGTGACGGTCTCGACGGTGTCGGCAAGGATGTTCAGGATCTTCTTCGAGCGCTCCCAGTTCTTGTTACGACGCTCAGGCGGCGGCACCAGCAGGTCGGTGATGACGATACCGGGGCTGAGATAGCCGACCTTCACCGGGGACTTCCTGAGTTCCTGGATCATCGCCTTGGTGAAATAGCGGACGGCGTACTTGGTGGCGCCGTAGGGTGCGATCGTCGGGCGCACGGCGCCGTTGCTGCCGAAGCCTTCCATGTTCCAGATCATCCCGGAGCCCTGCTTGTACATGGCGGGGATCGCCACCCGGTTGCAGTTCATGAGGCCGATGAGGTTGGTATTGATGGTCTTGACGTAGTCATCCGGAGGGATCATGAAGAACGGCACCTTGGTGCCGTCCCGGCCCGCGTTGTTCACCCAGATGTTGATGCTTCCCAGGCCAAGAACGGCAGCGTCCCAGAGGGCCTGCACCTGCGCATAGTCCGCCACGTCGCAGACCTTGCCGATCACCTTGCGGCCCGGGAAGGCGGCCCGCAGCTCGGCGACAGCCTTCTCCACCGGGGCCGACCCGCGGCTGGAGACCACCACGTCGTGACCCCGCCGGAGGAACTCCCGGGCCAACCCGAGGCCGATCCCCCGGGTGCTGCCCGTGATGACGACATGCATGATGAAACACCTCGGGTTTGACAGGTGGCAGCCGCGGGTCTGGATTGTGCCCGATTCAGAACCGGTTCAGAGATTCCTTCCGATACTCCACAAGAAGCCTTGAGATCTCTAGAATACGCCCTCAAATAAAGGCCGCGGGTCACGGGGCCGGACAATTCGGAAATCCATGCGCATCTCCGGTCTGCTCATCGCGGTGGCATTCGGCGCCGCTACCGTCACGCTCTGGGGGCTGGCCAACCGGCCCGTTGCCGAGCCGCCCTGGCCCCGGGAGATCCAGGGCTTCGCCTTCTCGCCCTACCGCGCCGGCCAGGATGCGGTGGCGGGGGACTTCCCGACATCACAGCAGATCGACGAGGACCTGGCCCTGCTCAAGGGGCGCACGCGCTCGGTCCGGACGTACACCACCGAAGGCACGCTCGCGGAAGTGCCCGCGCTGGCGCGCAGGCACGGTATCAAGGTGGCGCTCGGCGCCTGGATCGACGCCCGCCGGTTCACCAACGCCGCCCAGGTCGAGCAGGCCATCCGGCTGGCCCGCCAGAACTCCAACGTCATCCGCCTGATCGTGGGCAACGAGGTTGTCCTGCGCGGCGATATCCCGGTCTCGGAACTCACCGCCTATCTCGACCGGGTGCGAACGGCCGTCAAGCAACCCGTGAGCACCGCCGAACCGTGGCACGTCTGGCTCCGGCATCCCGAGCTCGCGGACCACGTGGACTACCTCGCCGTCCACATGCTGCCCTACTGGGAAGGTGTCTCCGCCGAGGCGTCCATCGGCTACATCGACGACAAGGTCGCCCAGCTCGAGAAGGCCTTTCCCGGCAAGAAGATCGTACTCGCCGAGGTCGGCTGGCCCAGCAACGGGCGCACACGCGAAGCGGCGGTGGCTTCCGACGCGAACGAGGCCATGTTCCTGCGCCGCTTCCTGGCCCGGGCCAAGGAGGAAGGCTACGTGTACTACCTGATGGAAGCCTTCGACCAGCCCTGGAAGGCCCAGAGCGAGGGTTCCGTCGGCGCCTACTGGGGCGTCTACGACGTCGACCGGCAAGCCAAGTTCCCGTTCACGGCGGACATCGTCCGCATCCCGGAATGGCGGACCCTGGCCGCCGTGGCGGTGGGCCTCGCCATCCTGATGCTCGCCGTCTTCTCCGTCGACAGCCGCAAGCTCGCAAACTTCGGCAGGGGTTTCCTGGCCGTGGTGGCCTACGCCACCGCGACGGCCGTTGTCTGGGTGATGTACGAGTACTCCCAGCAGTACATGACGATCACCACGGTGCTGGTGGGGCTGCTGATGTTCGCGGGGACCACCGGTGTGCTGGCCGTGCTGCTGGCCGAGGCCCACGAGTGGGCCGAGGCCCAGTGGGCCACCAGCTGGCGCCGCCTGCTCCAGCGGCCCCCGGATGCGCCCGCGCAGCCCAACGTACTGCCGAGGGTTTCAATCCACGTGCCCTGCTACAACGAGCCGCCCGAGATGGTCATCGAGACCCTCGACGCCCTGGCCCGGCTGGACTACCCCGACTACGAAGTGCTGGTGATCGACAACAACACCCGGGACGAGGCGGTGTGGCGCCCGGTCGAGGCACGTTGCACGGAGCTCGGCGCGCGCTTCCGCTTTTTCCATGTCGCTCCCCTGGCCGGCTTCAAGGCGGGTGCGCTCAACTTCGCCCTTGCACAGACAGCGCCCGAGGCCGCCATCGTCGCGGTCATCGACAGCGACTACATCGTCGCCAGCAACTGGCTGCGTGACCTCGTACCGGCCTTCAGCAACCCGAAGATGGCCATCGTGCAGGCGCCACAGGATTACCGCGATCCGCTCGCCAGCGCCTTCAAGGCCAGCTGCTACGCGGAGTACGCCGGCTTTTTCCAGATCGGGATGGTCACGCGCAACGAACGCAACGCCATCATCCAGCACGGCACCATGACCCTCGTGCGCCGGTCGGCGCTCCAGGCCTCGGGTGGCTGGGCAGAGTGGTGCATCACCGAGGACGCGGAACTCGGGCTCCGCCTCTTCGAGCAGGGCTGGGACGCCACCTATATCCCCCGGTCCTATGGCCAGGGCCTGATGCCGGATACCTTCATGGACTTCCGCAAGCAGCGCTTCCGCTGGGCCTACGGTGCCATGCAGATCCTTCGGCGCCATGCGGCGGTGCTGTTCAACTGGCGCGACCCGGCCCTCACCCCGGGCCAGCGCTACCACTTCCTGGCAGGCTGGCTGCCCTGGGTCGCCGATGGCGCGAACCTGGCGTTCAATTTTGCGGCGCTCGCCTGGTCGACGGGCATGGTGTTCGCCCCGCGCACCGTCGACCCGCCGCTGATGATCTTCTCCGTGCTGCCCCTGTCCCTGTTCGCCTTCAAGGCGCTGAAGCTCGTCGACCTGTACCGCACCTGCGTTGGGGCGGGTCCCCGGCAGATCGCTGCGGCGGCGCTCTCCGGCCTCGGCCTGTCCCACACGGTGGGCGTCGCCGTGATCTCCGGACTGTTCACGAAGGACAAGCCGTTCTTCCGCACGCCGAAGCAGGCGCCCCGGCACGCCCTGGTGCAGGCCCTGGTCTCGGCCCGGGAAGAATGGCTGATGACCATCGCACTGCTGCTGGCCGCCTGGGGCGTGAGCGAGATCGACCTGATGGGCAGCCCGGATCTGGCCGTGTGGATCGTCGTGCTGATCATCCAGACCGTGCCCTACATCGCGGCGATCATCATGTCGCTGGTCAGCGCGCTGCCGCTGCCCGCGAGCCTCGTGGGCCTGCCCACCCCGACCCGCCACCAGGGACCGACCAGCGTGGGAGCGGCTTCAGCCGCGACCAGCATGCTGGCGGACGACGATATCGCACCGGTCGGCGCTCCCACGAACCGCTCCTAGGTGGAAGGACACCGGATGTCGCCGGTCCGCACGCTTTGCTTCGGGACGCTCACGGCTATCGCCCTCGCATCGCCCGTCACTGCCCAGCAGTGGCAGCATTACGGTGGCGATGCCGGCGGCCAGAAATTCTCGCCGCTGCGCCAGATCAACACGGAAAACGTCGGGCAAGTGACCGTCGCCTGGCAGTACCGCACCGGGGAGCTTCAGCGACATCCGGAACTGCAGACGGCGCTGTCCAAGGTCCAGGTGAACCCGATCCTGCTGCCGGCCGCGGCGGGGGGCCACCTCATGATCTGCACGCCATTCGGTCGCGTGGTGGCCCTCGACCCGGCCCGGGGCACGGAGCGCTGGGTCTACGACCCGGGCGCCCGCATCGGCGGCTATGCCACGGCGGAAGACCCGGAGGGACTGGCCAGCCCCGGCTTCGCCAACTGCCGGGGTGTGGCCTGGTGGGAAGACCGCGCGGCGCCGGCGGGGGCGTTCTGCAAGCACCGGGTCTTCCTTGCCACCCACGACCTCAATCTGGTGGCCCTGGACGCGCCCTCCGGCAAGCCCTGCCCGGACTTCGGCACCGGCGGCCGCGTGGACGTCGAGCCCGAGGTTCTCAGTTCGCAGCCGCCGGCGGTGAAGGGCGAGGTTAAGTTCGCCGGCCCGCCCGCGGTGGTGAACGACGTGATCGCCCTGGGCACGACAGTGCGGGACTTCCACCGGGCCAACGCGCCCAACGGCTCCGTGCGCGCCTTCGACGCCCGCACCGGCGCACGTCGCTGGGCCTTCGATCCCGTGCCGCGCACGGCCGCCGACCCGGCTTATGCCGGCTGGACGCCCGAGGCCGCGCAGAACACCGGCGCCGGGAACGTCTGGGGCACGATGAGCGCCGACGAGGCCCGGGATCTGCTGTTCCTGCCCACGTCGGGTCCGTCGCCGGACTTCTTCGGCGGCACGCGACCAGGCGACAACCGCTACTCGGACTCGATCGTCGCGTTGCGCGGCTCGACGGGCGAAGTCGTGTGGCACTTCCAGACCGTCCACCACGATGTCTGGGACTACGACAACACGGCCCAGCCGACGCTGGTCGAGCTGATGCGGGACGGCCAGCCCTTCCCCGCTGTCATCCAGGCGACCAAGACGGGGATGCTCTACATCTTTCACCGGGAGACTGGCGAACCCTACTTCCCGATCGAGGAACGGCCGGTGCCCCAGGGGGGCGTGCCCGGCGAAGTCCTCTCGCCGACGCAGCCCTTCCCGGTCAAGCCGCCGGCGCTGGTGCCCCAGCAGTTCACCGAGGCCGATTTCTGGGGCATGACGCCCTGGGACCGGAATGCCTGCAGGAAAGCCTACAGCGGGTTCCGCTACGGCGGGATCTTCATGCCGCCCTCACTGGAAGGCTCCATCATCTGGCCGTCCAGTGCCGGGGGCGTGAACTGGGGCGGCGTCGCGGTGGACCCGCAGTCGCGGATTCTCGTCACCAACGTCATTCGCCTGGGCCACTATGCCAGGCTCATTCCGGCCAGCGAGGCCGTCGGCGTGAAGAGCAGCCCCCAGGAGAACATGCTGGGCGCGCCGGTACGGCTGCTGGGTACGCCTTACGCGCTCAAGCAGGGCGCGCTGCTGTCGCCCACCAACCAGATGCCCTGCACCGCCCCGCCCTACGCCCAGCTCGTGGCCGTGGACCTGCAGGCCGGCACCATCCTGTGGAAGTCGACCCTGGGCGTGTGGGACCACAGCCTTCCCCCGCCGATGGCCTCGCCCTTCTCGCTGCCGCTGCCCCTGAACTGGGGCACGCCGACCTTCGGCGGCCCGATGCTGACCGCCGGCGGCCTGGTGTTCATCGGCGCCACCGGGGATGATCGCTTCCGCGCATTCGAGACCCGGACCGGCCGGGAACTGTGGCAGGCCACACTGCCGACCGGGGCCTTCGCCGTGCCCATGAGCTACGAGGCCGAGGGCCGGCAGTTCGTGGTCATTGCCTCCGGCGGGCATGCTTTCGTTTACCAGAAGCCGGGGGACCAGATCACCGCCTTCGCCCTCCCTGCGGACAGGCGCTGAGACTCTGGCCGGGCCATCCCCCGGCGGGACCACAATGCAGCCGGCATCCGTCCACGCTCCTGCAGCGAAGCTGCAGGAGCCCTGACTTCCATGGAACCCTGATGACTGACACTCCCGGCCAGGCGCCAGCCAAGGCCCGACTCCTCCTCGGGCTCGGGGTACTGCTCTTCGCCATCGGCCAGTCCCTGACGTTCATCATCGTGACGCCCCTGGCCCGCCAGGTCGGCTTCACGCCCCAGTCCTTCGGCATCGCGCTGACACTGGCCAGCCTGCCGCTGATCTTCGGCGCGCCCTTCTGGGGCAAGCGGAGCGACGTGATCGGCCGCAAGCCCGTGTTCATCATCGGCGTCACCGGCGCGGCCGTCGGCACGCTGCTGGTCGCCCTCGTGCTGCAGCTGGGCGTCAGCGGAATACTGACGGGCTTCTGGCTGCTGGTGCTGTTCGCGCTGGCTCGCGCCAGCTACGGCTCGGCCGCCTCCGCGATCTACCCCGCGGCCACCGCGTACATGGTGGACGTCACGAACGTCGAGAACCGCGGCAAGGGCCTGGCAATCATCGGTGCGGCGAATGGCATGGGCTCGGTGCTCGGTCCCGTGATGGCGGGCGCCCTCGCCTTCTTCGGCCCCCTCGTACCCATGTACGTGGCGTCGGCAATCGGCTTCGGCGGCGCCGTGATGGCCTGGCTGCTGCTCAGGGAACCTGTGCGGCACGCCGACCCGCGCAACAAGGTCGTCATGACGCTGAACGACCGCCGGCTGCGGCCCTTCCTCATCATGTGGTTCGTCTACTTCCTCACCTTCATGGCCCTGCAGCTCGTCCTGAGCTTCTACCTGCAGGACGAGTACGGCATCAACGATCCGAAGGACCTGGTGCGCCAGTCCAGCCTCATGCTGGTCAGCATGGCGTCCATGATCGTGATCGTGCAGATCGGCGTGCTGCAGGTGGTGAAGGCCAGGCCGAAGACGCTGCTGCGCCTGCTCGGCCCCTTCTTCGTCGTTGCCCTGATCATCATTGGCAACGCGCCCAACCTGGTGGTGATGGCCATCGGCTTCGCGGTGCTGGGGATCTCGTTTGCCTGCGCGAACCCGGGGATCAATGGCTGCGCCAGCCTGTGCGTCGAGCCCTGGGAACAGGGCGCCACCGCGGGATTCCTGGGCGCAGGTAATACCCTCGGCGCGATCCTCGGACCCATCATCGGGACGCAGATCTACACCCACGTGGGCCACCACGGCCCGATGATCGTGGGGGCGATCGCGCTTTCGGCCCTCAGCATCTACGCCTTCACCATCAAGGTGCCGGACCGCTGGGGCGGCTCGGGCACGCCGCGGTCCAGAGGCGTTGTCGACGGGGAGGACAAATCCCCGGCCCGACCGTCGGGCCAGGCCGCCGCCACCTGATGGCCCGGTAGCATTTCGCATTGCATTTCCGCACCAGGACGCCGGATTCCGGGGCTTGCCCCGCTCAGCCTTCCCTCGTACCCTGTTCATACACATGAAAGGTGTATGAGTAGTGCGCACCAACATAGTCCTCGATCCAAAGCTGATCGCGCGCGCGATGAAGAAGTCGGGCTCCAGGACAATGCGGGAGACGATCGACATCGCCCTGCGCGAGTACGTGAGCAAGCCGGACTACGACGCGCTCCTGAAGCTGGCCGGCGCCGGAACCATCGATGCCGCCTACGACCCGAAGGCGGGCGACGGTCTGGCAGCGCAGGTGGCCGAGTCGGCGGGAGCCTATGGCAGCCGCGATCCGGTCCGGAAGCGGCCGGCACGGCAGTGATCGTCGACAGCTCCGTCTGGATCGCTCATCTCCGCGGAACCAATTCCCCCGGCGCGCGCCGGCTGGCGGCCGCCCTGGGCCGGCGGGAAACCATCCCGCTGCCCGACATTGTCCTGCACGAGATCCTGCGGGGGGCCAGCAGCCCCGGGAACTTCCTCCGTCTGGAGAGGGCGTTCCTGACCCTGCCCAGGCTCGTACCGGCCGATCCGAGGCTGCTCGCACGCAACGCAGCGCACCTGTATGCACGCTGCCGCTGGGCCGGCTTTACGCCCCGCAGCGGGAACGACTGCCTGATCGCCTGCTGCGCCATCGAGGCCAGGCAGCCGCTGCTGCACGAGGATCGCGACTTCCCGCGGATTGCGGAGGTCGAGCCGGCATTGGTGCTGATCGGCTAAACTGGCGCATGAAGATCCCCAAGGCCCTCCAGCCACTCATCGACGACGGCATCATCGACGAGGTGCTCCGGCCGCTGAAAAGCGGCAAGGAGGCCTCGGTCTACATCGTCCGGTCCGGCGACACCATCCGCTGCGCCAAGGTCTACAAGGACATGGGCCAGCGCAGTTTCCAGCAGCGGACGACCTACCAGGAAGGCCGCCAGGTCAAGGGCAGCCGCCAGGCCCGGGCTAGAGCCAAGAGCACGCGCTTCGGGCGCAGGGAGCAGGAAGCGGCCTGGAAGAATGCCGAGGTCGACGCGCTCTACCAGCTGGCCAGCGCCGGCGTGCGCGTGCCCGCGCCTTACGGCTACTTCAACGGCGTGCTCGTCATGGAGATGATCACCGACGCCGATGGCTTTTCGGCGCCCGGCCTCGGCGATGTCGAGCTGACGCCGGAGCAGGCGCGGGAGTACCACGCCTTCCTCATCGGCCAGATCGTGCGCATGCTGTGCGCCGGCCTGATCCATGGCGATCTCTCCGAATACAACGTGCTCGTCGGCCCCGAGGGCCCGGTGATCATCGACCTGCCCCAGGTCGTCAGCGCGGCCGGCAACAACAACGCGCGGAAGATGCTGATCCGCGACGTCAATAACGTTTCGGCCACGCTCGGCCGCTTCGCGCCCGAGCTGCCGGCCACCAGCTTCGGGGAGGAGATGTGGGCGTTGTTCGAGCAAGGCCTGCTCCTGCCGGAGACACCGCTCACGGGCGTGTTCGTCTGCGACGAAACCGCCGCTGACGTGGCAGGCACATTGCTCGCCATTGAGGATGCCCGGGAAGAAGCGATCCGTCGGGCCCTGGCGCGGGAAGCGGCCGAACTGTCGTGAAAATCGAGATGACGCCACTCGAGGCCCGGGTCATCGGCTGCCTCCTGGAGAAGGAAGTCACGACGCCGGAGCAGTACCCGCTGTCGATCAATGCGCTGACCAGCGCGTGCAACCAGAAGAGCAACCGGGATCCGGTGCTGGACCTCTCGGAATCGGCGGTGCAGGCAATCGTCGACGGACTGATGAAGAAGCACCTCGTGAGCGACCGGTCGGGCTACGGCGGCCGGGTAACGAAGTACAAGCAGACGTTCTGCAATTCGGAGTTCGGCCTGCTGAACTTCACGGACCTGGAGCGCGCCATCCTGTGCGAGCTGCTCGTCCGCGGCCACCAGAGCGCCGGCGAGCTGCGGACCCGCTGCAACCGCATGGCCAGCGTCGCCGACGTGGCCGAAGTCGAGGTTGCTTTGCGTAGCCTGGCGGAACACGCCAGCGGCCCCTTCGTGGCGCGCCTGCCGCGGCTGCCGGGCACGCGGGACACACGCTTCGGGCAGCTGCTGACCGGCGAAATCGCGGTCGCCGGAAACGTCGAATCACCACCCGAACACCAGCCAGCCGGGAACCGCGGGGCAAGCCTGGCGGATCGCGTGCGGGTCCTCGAGGACGAGGTCGCAGCCTTGAAGCAGGCGCTTGCCGCGATCCGGGAGCGCCAGGCCTAGGCGATGCGGCTCTTCGACTTCGACCGGGCGCCGAATCCCCGCCGCGTCCGCATCTTCCTGGCGGAGAAGAACCTCGACATCCCGCGGGTGAACGTGAACCTGTTTCGCCGGGAACAGCTGTCGCCGGAGTTCCTCGCGATCAATCCGGGCGGCACTGTGCCCGTGCTGGAGACGGACGACGGCACGTTCCTGGCCGAGTGCGTGGCCATCTGCCGCTACCTGGAACACCTGCAGCCGGAGCCGGCCCTGTTCGGCGGCACGCCGCGCCAGGAAGCACTGACCCTGATGTGGGCGAACATCATCGAGAACGACGGCCTGTTCGCCATCGCCGAGGTCCTGCGGAACCTGTCCCCGGGCTTCCGGGACCACGTGCTGCCCGGGCCCGTCCCCTACCCCCAGATTCCGGCACTCGTCGGCCGGGGCCGCCAGCGCACGGAGCAGTTCTTCGACCGCGTCGAGCAGCAACTGCAGCAGCACCAGCACCTGGCGGGCGGCGAGTTCTCCTTCGCGGACATCAGCCTGCTGGTGACCGTGGATTTCGCCGGCTGGGTCGACATCATTCCCACCCGGGACCGGCCGGCGCTGAAACGCTGGTACGGGCGGGTCTCGGCGCGCCCCGGCGCGGGGGCCTGAAGGGGCCCGGTTACACAACGATACAAAGTGTTACCCCCCGGAAAGGAACCCCTGGCGGGACAGGCCTAACCTCTCAACCATCGAATTGGCCCTCACTGACGAGGACCAGGGTTTAGAGGAGACACCGAATGAACGCTTCGACCCGCACTGAAGACACCGGCTTCCTGTACGAGTTCGGTGACCTGCTGCTGGCTGTCATTGCCGTCGCGATTCCCCTTGTAGCGCTTCCCCTCTTCCTGCTGTAACGCAGGAAGTTCCAGTCACCGGGCGACCCGCGGCACGTCACCCCCCCCTGCCTTACCCCCCCTCCACAAGGCAGAGACGGCCCGGGTAGCCCCCGTGAAGCCCGCCACTTCCGCTCCCCCCGGAACTGGCGGGCATTTTTTTGCCCGGGATCCTGCCGCCGGGGGCGCCTACCGCCCGCCCCCGTCCTGGAGGTAAGCCCGGGCCTCGTCCCGCCCGCGAACAAACGCCTCGCGCAACTCTCCGGCAGGTGGGCGATTGAGGAGCATCCCGGACAACCGGGCCGCGTCGGCCTCCAGGCCCTCCTGCAGCAGGAATGCGTAGATGACGAGCTCGGCAAACCCCTCTTCCAGGGCCAGAGCCTCGACGAGTGAAGCGACAAAGCCGCCCAGGTAGGCACGATCTGCACTGTCGAGCGGGCGCCCCGGCGCACCGGGGAGACGCGCGCCAATGTGTACCGCCCGGGTAACCCGGTCCACGGCCTCGACGAGGGACACCGACCCCTGCAGCTCCGATTTCATGGGCCAAAGGGTATTGCCCGGCCACGACGGTGACTTGTCATTTCAGGTCAGCGTGTATTCAATGGCCCGCGAACATGCTGCTGGAACCCACCACGCTCGCGACGGCCTTCCGGTACCTGGCCGATACCCTCGAGCAGGACTACCAGAGGGATCCCGTGCCGCTGTTTGCCAAGGCGGGTTTCCCCCTGGAGCGGACGCGGGAGCCGGGCGCCCGGGTGCCACAGCGAACAACGCGGCGGCTGTGGGAACTGAGCATCGCCGCCACCGGCGACGCGGCCATCGGCCTGAAGGTCGGCCCGCGGATCCGGCCCGAGAGCCTCCATGCCCTCGGCTACGCCTGGATGAGCAGCCGCACACTCGCGGAGGCACTCGACCGGTTCGCGCGCTACGTTCAGGTGCTGATCACCATCCCCGTCACTGTCGGCGTGACGGTCTCCCGAGGCAGCCACCACCTCATGGTGGAGTTCCCCGATCCCGTCCATCAGCCCCATGAGGCAGGCATCGACGCGACACTGGTCGCAGTGCTGTCACTCGCCAGCCAGGCAGCCCGGAAGCCGGTCAGGCCGCGCTCGGTTTCGGTGCAACACCCCGGCAGGACGCAGCCCGATCCCTACGTCGCCACGTTCGGGTGTCCCGTCGAGTTTGGAGCCCGCACCAACGGGTTCGTGCTCGACTCCGCCATCGCGGAAGCCACATTGCCCACCGACAATCCGGACGTGGCGGCCGCCGTGGACCAGGTGGCCGAGCGCTACGTGGCCAGCCTGCAGCCGCAGCCCGTGGCGGCAACAGTTCGGGAAATACTCCGCGGGCTGCTGCCCACCGGCGAAGCCGGTCAGGAGACGGTGGCGAGACGGCTGAACCGCAGCCTCAGCACCCTGCAGCGGCAGTTGCAGGCGGAGGGAGTGAACTACAGGACCTTGCTCGACGAGACACGCCGCACGCTGGCGGAGGCTTATCTGGATGACAAGCGGTTCAGCCAGGCCGAGATTGCCTACCTGCTGGGATTCTCGGACCAGAGCAACTTCTCGCGGGCCTACCGGCGCTGGACTGGCCGGAGCCCTGGCCGCGGACCCGGCCGCTACAACGACGAGCTGAACCAGTAGCCCAGCAGCACGATGGCCCAGAAGGCCAGGCAGGCCGTGGCGGCAACGACAATTCCGGTGAAGGGATCCAGATCGCGCATCGCGGGGGAGTTCGGCGGTCCACGGCAAGGGAGCTGAAATCCTACGCAGCGCGCCTGCCAACTCCTGTCATTTCCGGTCAAGGTTAGGGCTTTTTGCCTCAGGATCCGGGCGTCGGGGGTCTCGGTAACGGCCATGCAAGGGACGGGTCCCGCACGTGCCACGTCCTCCCCAGGCACTTCGCATTTCCGAGGCAGCGCAGCGTAAGCACAGCCAGGTCGGCCCGCGTCATCGGGCCGATCACGGTGTCGTCCTCCGTCAGCTCCGCCTTGCCCGTGGGCGGCGTGCCATCCGGATAGAGACGCGTGTTGCGGATGACGGTAAAAGGCACGCCGCTGGCGCGCAGGATATCCTCGCCCACGCCCTGGTCCTTCAGCCGGTCGAGTAGGCCTGGCACCCTTTCCCAGCCCAGGCCCGGAAACTTCTCCGCATTCCGGCCGGCGCCCACGGCCCCGTGATGGATGATCTGCCCGACTCCCGCGGCCTTCGCCTGCGCCGTCAGACCGGGCAGGAATTTTTCGTAGAAGTGGGGATTCCCATCCTCGACCCGCACGGCAACGATGACGTACTGGAAGCGACGGCCCTGGAATGCCGCCGCGACGTCGGCCACGTTCAGCAGGTCCCCCTCGGCGTAGCGCACCGCCAGCCCGGCAAGGCGGGACCGATCGGAGCCGGGACGGGTGAAGACCGTCACCCGGTCACCCTGAGCCAGGAGACGACGCACGATCTCGGCGCCGAGCTGGCCGGTGCCGCCCAGGACCAGGACCTCGCGCGGTACCGGCGCCGTGGCGCGGGTCGGGCCCGCCGCGACACCCAGGACCACGGCAAGCACGCAGGCGAGGACGTGGCGCCTGCTCGGATGTCCTGCATTCATCGGTTGCTCCCCTGCTTTTTCACCAGTTCAACGAGTAGATGAGATCGAGCGCCTGCTCCTGGCCCGAGCTGGCTTCGATGCTGACCCGTCGGCCCAGCTTGTAAGTGGCCTCCACCGTGCCCAGCTTGTCGAAGATGCCGTAGCTGTAGCGGATGAACAGGTTCTTGCCCAGCTGCTCGCCGACGACGACGGCGGTGTCGCCGGTTTCGCTCGTTCCAAAGGCGACTTCGTCCACGCTGAGCGCCGAGCCCAGCTCCTGCACCACCGGCAGGGCCTGGGAGAGGCCGAGGCTGATCGCTGAGCTGGCCACCAGGGACCGGTCGCCGGCCCCGGCAGCGGAAAGAGGCTTGCCGGTGGTGAGGTACGACAGGGCGTCCAGCTCGCCCATCGCCGGCTCGGAGAACACCCGGGTCTGTATCCGCGACAGATTGCCCGACAGCAGTACACCCACCGTCACCTCCCGGCCCTCGTAGTCCACGTCGCGGCTGGCCTTCACGTCAAGCCCGGGATCGGTCACGACCCCGGAGAAGATGAGCGATCCGCGCTCGATCTCCAGCTTCTGGCCAAACGCGGTGAACTGGCCATCGCGCAGGCTGACGACACCGTCACCGGTGACCAGGGCGGGATCGGCGCCGAGCGACTGGTTGAGGCGCAGGCCGCCGGTGAGGCCGGTCCTGAGGCCGAAGCCATCGAAGGTGACCTTCTCGCCAAGGCGCACCTGCAGGTCATCGAGCACGAAGAGGGGGGGCGCCTTCTGCGCGGCCACGAGGTCGCGCCCGTGGACGATCGTGTCGGGCGACGGCTGCACGGCGCCTGTTTCGATCCTCTTCAGCTTGATGGTGGCCCTGGGCACGAGCATGTCGCCGCCGACCCAGAACTGGCCCTCGCGCAGGACCACACGGACATCCGGCGACACCTGCACGATGCCCTGGGGAAGGTTGATCACGTCGATCACGCGGCCCTTCACCGTGGCCTCGGCACTGGGCAAAACCTGATCGCGCCAGGCCAGTGCCCCGTCGAGCGCCACGAAACCCTTGCCGGAGCGGGCATTGCCCTTCAACGCCACCTGGCCGTCCTCGCGCCCCAGCGCCGACAGGCTGACGCGGTCCACGCGGATACCCGCAGCGGGCACGGTGAATGCTCCGTCCTCCAGCTCGAAGCCACCGGTGATATCCGGCCGGCTCGCGTTCCCCGCCAGGGTGGCATCCACGGTGAGCCGCCCCTGCAGGTCACCCACGCCCGCCAGCTGCTCCACCAGGGGGCGGAGCGACGCCAGGTCGGGTACTCCGCCGGAGATGCTTGCCGTGATCACGGGCGACTCCCCCAGCGCGCCCGTGACCCGGCCCTCCGCTGCCAGGCGAAGGCCGAAGCTCTCCGCAACCGCGGCCTCGAAATCGAGCACGTCGCTCGCGAGCCCGACATCCACGCGGAACTCGGTGAGCTCCGTCTGCACATCCTCGTCGCAGGAATCCCGCCAGGTTACGACGGCATCGGCGAGGCTGCCCGCCAGCGAACCGGTGACCACGCCCCGCTCGCTCCGGATGGTCATGGAGGACGTGGCGGTGCCGGCCAGCTCGACCTCGTCGGGCAGCCATGGGGACAGGGTGACCAGTGGGAAGCGCCGCAGGTCGAGTCCGGCATTGAAGCCCTGCGCACCGGAACCGGAGTCCGCCAGGCACATCTCCGCATCCTGCATTTCCCAGCAATGAGCCGTCAGGGCGACATCCTCGCCGGCGACGCGCACCGTCGCGGGCTCGCGCAACGTCCAGCGCTGGTCGCCCAGGACAGTGACGAGGCCCGTCGTCGCGGTCTGGATGACGATCCCGTCGCGATAGCTGCCCGTGCCGGCCAGGGCGACCTCCACGTCGCCACCCGAGAGGGCCAGCTCCAGCGAATACGCGGTGAGCGGGCCGGCGACGCCGAGCGTGAGGTTCCCCGCCTGCTGCCCGGCGTAGGCGATTCCCTGGACCTGCGCGTCGATCGCCAGCCGCTGGCGGTCATCCAGTCCACCGAGGGCCTGCAGGGACCCGATCCTGAGGTCGCCGGCGGCGAGTTCGCTCCCGGTCAGGTCGAGGTTCAGTATCGGCCGCGCCGTCGTGCCTCCGAGGCTGCCGGTACCGCGCAGCCTGCCGCGGACATCGGGCCACAAAGTGGCAAGTTCCGGGGCGTCGATCCGGAACTGGCCGGAGATCCTGGCGCCCCACTTGCCGGTGAACTCGACGCGGTTGGCGCCTGCATCGACCCGCATGTCATCGAAGGACAGCACCTGGGCCACGCGCGCGACAGTCCCGGACGCGCGCAGCGGCCGGTCGAAGAGCGTGCCGCGCGCGTCGGGCACGACCACGCGGAAATTTCCCTCGTCGTCGAAGCTGACCTCGCTGTTGAAATCCACCTGGCCGGCAAACCGCGGATCCACGAACGCGGGATTGATCCGCTGCCCCGAGAGCCGGAACCTGCCAGTGAGCTCGTCCTGGAGCGTGATGCTTCCGGAGCCGGCAATCCTGCCTCCAAAGCCATCCACGCGGAGCCCGGGGACCCGGACCTGGCGGGTGTCGCCGTCCAGCGTCGCCGCGACCTGCGCGGTCGGCCTGTCGCCGAGGCGCAGGGCCGCAACCAGTTCTGCCGTGTAATCGTCGATCCAGCCGCGCACGCTGAGGCGCCCGGCCTCGCTACGGAGGAGCAGGTCGGGGTCTGCGCCGAGCGGCCTCTCGAGGCCAGTCCAGCGGGCCTCCGCGAAGATGGCTGGCCGGTCCTGCAGCAGCTGGACGACGCCGCCCACGCCCACCACGGATGGCAGCCGCACCACCTGCTCGAAGCGCAGGCTCGCCAGGTCGCCGGCGAGCTTGCCGCTGCCGGTCACCGGTGCTCCCGCCAAGGGGAACTCCCACTCGACCCGGGCTTCCAGCGGGAAAGGCTCGCCCGTGCCGAACTCGCCGGTGGCCTCAACGCCAAGCCCGTACAACTCCACCCGCAATTCCTCGAAACGCAGATCGCCCTCCACGAGTTCGCCCCGTAGGGCAACGGGGCCGATCTCCACCGGCACGATATCTGCCGTGACCCCGCCGTCCTTGCTGACCCCGTTGCGGATGATCAGCCGGCCGATCTCGAGGGCATCCACGGCAATCACGACGGGCAGGATCAGCGGCTGCACCTCCGAGTCCGGCTGGTCGGCCGGCCGGGGCGCGATGTCGATGTACACGGCATCGGCACGGGCGGTGGTCAGTCGCAACCGCCGGCGAAGCAGGTCCGGCCAGCTCATGCTGATCTCGGCGGGCTCGATGACGACCGTGGTGCGCCCTGCCGTCAGATGCAGCCGGTCCACGGCGAGACCTTCCAGCAGGGTCCCGCGGATACCGGTCAGCGTCAGCCGGTCACCCGCCAGATCGGACACGACCCCGACCAGCCAGGCGCTGCCCGCCGGCGTGGCGAGCAGCAGGAGGCTGAGCCCCGCCGCGATCATCACGGTCACGACCGCTGTCGCCAGTGCCTGCAGTGCGTTCACAGGTCAGGCCCCAGCGTGATATGGATGCGGAAGGAGTCCGGCGCGTCGTCGAGCGGTACGCCCACATCGAGCCGGATCGGACCAAGGGGCGAGTACCAGCGGATGCCCGCACCGACGCCGGTCTTGAGCGACATGTCCTTGAAGGAATCGAAGGCGTTCCCCATGTCCACGAAGGCCGCCACCGACCAGTTGCCGAAGACCCGCTGGTCGATCTCGACGCTGCCCACGACGATGTCCGCCCCGCCGACCACGCTTCCCGCGTCGTCCGTGGGCCCCAGTGTCTTGTAATCATAGCCCCGGACGCTGTTGTCGCCGCCCGCGAAATAGCGCACGGAGAATGGCAGGTCCTTGAACTCGTCCTTGATGGTCCAGCCGGCGTCGCCTCGCAGCAGCAGTCGTGCCGTGGTCCAGAGCGGCACGATCAGCTTGGCCTCCGACTCCAGCTGCACGAAGGCGGTATCGGACCCCAGGATCTCGTCCGTGCCGCTCACGGTAAAGCTCAGGCGGTGGGCCTTCCGCGGCCGGGGCGGCAGCAGCCGGGGCTGGTCGGCCCAGCTGATGGCTGGCAGCACCAGGTCGCTCGTCGTCTCCTCCTCGCTGCCCACCTGGAAGGTCTCCCTCACGTAGTCCAGGGAGCGGGTTTCCCGCCAGTTTCCCCGGCGGCGCTTGACGTCCTTGACGCCCAGCCGGAATTCGTTGCTGGTGCTGTCCTCCGGGTTGTCGTACTTGTAGCCGGTCTCGAAACTCAGCCACTCGTCGCGCGGGCTGCCCCGAGGCAGGCGGTAGGCCAGGGTCGCCTCGCCGGTGACCTGGGCGAAGGTGCTGTTGAACTCCAGCTGGTGCCCCTTCCGGTTCAGGCGCTCGTTCAGGAAATCCAGGCGCACCTTGGCTCCCGTGTCGGTCGCGTATCCCACGCCGGTCTTCCAGGTACGGGGAGCACTGGCCGTGAGCACGATGGTGACCGGCACGTCCAGGTCGGGCGCCGGCCGCGGCGTCGTCCGCACCTCGACGTTCTGGAAGTAACCGCCGGCGAGCAGGTCGGTGTAGAGCTCGTTGACGAGTTCCGCGTCGTAGGGGTCGCCGGGCTTGAAGTTCACGTAGCGGAGAGCCAGCTTGGGATCCACGACGTCCTGGTCCAGTGTGACGGGCCCGAAGCGGTAGCGCTCCCCGGTGACGTAATCGATCGTGATGTCCGCCGCCAGCTCCGCGGGATGGACGTCGATGCGGCTCACGGCGAAGCGGCCGTCGAAGTACCCCCGCCGCTGGGCCACGCTCGCGAAGGTGGCCTTGAACTCGTCGTAGGCACGCTGGTTGAGGCCCTTGCCGACGACCAGGTCATCCGTCTTCCGGAGCGCGGCGGCCAGCTCCTGATCGGACTCACCCGGACCCGTCATTCCGATCCGGACGTTCCGCAGCTTCACGCGGGGGCCCCGGTCGATCGTGAAGACTGCCTGCCAGCAGTCCTTGTCCCAGTCCAGGGTCTTGTCGATGGTCGGCGCGTAGTAACCGTAGACCTCGAGGGCCTGGCGGATCTGCGTGTCGGCGTTGCAATACTGGCGCCGGACGCGGGCCGCCGGTGCGCTGCAAGGCTCGTCAGCCAGGGTCAGGTTGGCGCGCACGATCTTTTCCGTGGTGCGGCTGAGGCCCTTGAGTACCACCTCGGCGTGGGCCGGCGCGGCCATGGCGATGGTCAACACCAGTGCCACAATCACCGCCAGCGTGGCACCAAACTGCGAAGCTCGCATCGAACGGCCAATCCATGCCCGGTAGCGGGCGCGCTATTATCTCGGAATGAGCACCCGCATGCCGGTCTCCGGCAGCCTGTTGGCCGCCCTCATTACGACACTGCTCGCTGTGACCCCCCGGCCGTCGGAAGCCGCGGGAGCCGAGGCAGCTTTCGATCCGGCCCGGGTAGGCTGGTCCGAGATCCGCATGACCGCCAGCAAGCTCTTTCTGACCGCGGAGGCCCGGCTGGCCCTGCGCGCCGTTCCAGGTGCTGCGGTGTTGCCGGATCTGCTGGACGTCCCCGCCGGCCAGTTCACTCCGCTGATGCCGGGGGCGGACGTCCTCGAGCTCCTCTACGACGCCCGCGGGGCCGGGCGCGTGTCCCGCCTGACCCTGCTCATGGACCCCCGGTCGGGCGCCGCGCTCCAGCGCACCCAGCACGACCAGCAGGGTAAGCAGCGCTTCCGCACCTACCGCTTCGGGGCAGAAGGCGCCTACCAGCGCACCTTCTGGCCGGCAAATGCCAGTGAGAAGGCCCTGATGCCCGCCCGCTGGACCCGGACCAGCGAGGGCCTCCGTGCCTACCCGATACCGCCGGGCTCCCGGCCGGTCGTGGAGCCCACCGGCCTGCTCTATGCGATTGCGGCGGCATCACTGGACGAACCCGGCGACACCCTCGACGTACTGGTATTCCGGCGCCGCGATACCCAGGTCGTGCGCGTCGAGGTGCTGCCATCCCGGGAGATCAGCGTGCAGTACGACGAGCTGTGGCCCAGGGGGGCCGTGCAGCGGAGCGGCAGGGTCCGTCCGCTGCGGCTGTCGCTCCAGGGGCTGCCCGTTCCCGGCGGCGACCCGGACGAGGACGAGCTGGAGCTGCTCGGTCTCCGGGGCCGTCTCGAACTGCTGCTGGACCCGGCCACCCGGGCCCCGCTGCAGCTGTCGGGAAATGTGAAGATCGTTGGCGTCGTGACGCTCCAGCTGGCAGCCCTCCGACCACGCTGAGAGGGCACACTGCCAGCACCGGGCGGCGTGACAGCCACCCCCGGCTGACTTACTGTAATGCATTGTTCCAGGCTGTCCCTGCGGACCAGGAGGTCCATCGTGAATCTGTCTCTCGTCCGGTGCCGTCGATACACAATCGCGGGCCTGCTCGTCGCGATCACCCTGGCCGGCTGCGCGTCGGGACCATCGATCTATGTCAACGCTGATCCTGGCGCCGATTTCAGCGGCTACCGCACCTACAATTTCATGAATCCTCTCGGTACCGACCGTCCAGGCTACTCCTCGGTACTGAGCGGATACCTGAGGACGGCCGCCTCCCGGGAACTCGAGGCGCGGGGCTATCAGAAGAGCGACAACCCGGACCTGCTCATCAACTTCAACCTGCAGACCAAGGAAAAGATCCAGAGCAGCACCATGCCCTCGGGCCCGGCCTACGGCGGCTACTACGGTTACCGGTCCGGCTACTACGGGACGTGGGGCGGCTACGAGACCCAGGTGACGCAGTACACCGAGGGCACGCTCACGGTGGATGTCATCGACGCCGCACGCAAGCAGCTGGCCTGGGACGGCACCGCCGTTGGCCGCGTGCGGGACGAGGCCCGGAAGAACCTCCAGCCGGCGGTGGACAAGGTGATGACGCAGATCTTCGAGAAGTTCCCGACCCGTATCCCGCCGGCTCCCTGAAGCGCTGCGGATCTGTGACCCGGGTCACGCCGGGTCCGGGGCACGCGGCCGATAACATGCCTGACGCCGGATCTGACGGCGGGAGGTAGCGTATGCGGGTCCTTTTTGTCGACGATGAGCCCAAAGTGCTGGACAGCATCCGGCGCCAGCTGCGGAAGTCCGTCGACATCCACACCGCCGCCAGCGGCGACGAAGCGCTGCGCCTGCTGGACGAGCTCGGCCCCGTAGCAGTGGTGGTCTCGGACATGCGCATGCCCGGAATGACCGGCGCCGAACTCCTGACCCGGGTCCGGGAGCTCTACCCGGACACCGTGCGCATGATCCTGTCAGGCCAGGCGGACCTGGAGTCGACGATCTCGGCCGTCAACGAAGGCCACATCTTCCGGTTCCTTACCAAGCCCTGCGGTGAGGAGGCGCTGAGGAACGCCGTCGCTGCGGGTATCGAGCAGTACCTGCTCGTCACGACCCGGAAGGAACTCGTCGAGAAAACGCTGCAGGGACTCGTCGAGACCCTGAACGACATTCTCGGCCTGACCAACCCGATGGCCCGGCGCAGGACCGCGCGGGTCCGTCAGTATGCGACCGCCATCGCCGGCGCCCTGCGGTTCTCGATGCCCTGGGAACTGCGCCTTGCGACCCTGCTGTCGCAGCTCGGCTGCATCACGCTGCCCGAGTCCATCCTGGACAAGCTCTATGCCGGAACGGCACTTTCGCCAGACGAGCAACGCCTGTACGCGCGCCACCCCGAGGTCGCGGCGTCGCTGATCGCACGCATCCCCCAGCTGGGCTCCGTGGCGGACATGATAGGCCGCCAGCAGCGCATCGACTTTGCCGCGCTGTCGCCGGACGTAGCGGACTGGAATGCGGGGATCACCGCAACCGTGATCCTGGCCGTGGCAACGGCGCTCGACGAGCTGCTGGCCACCGGTGACCAGCCGGCCACGGCCCTGCAGCGGATCGAGCAGTCGATGCCTGGCGTGCCCAAGGCCGTGATGGCCGCGGTCCGTGCCGTGCACCTGCACAGTGCCTACATGGATATCCGCTTCGTGGATTTCACGGAGTTGGCCCCGGGAATGGTGCTGGACGAGGATGTGGTGACAGACACGGGCGATACCGTGATATTCCGCGGCGAGGAAGTCACCCGCACCCTGCTCGATCAGCTGCGTCCGGCCGCCCAGGCGCCGGACATGGGCGGCACTACGGCTATCTCCCAGAAGCTCCGGGTGCTGATTCCCGCCTGACGTACGCCGCTGCCAGTGGCAGCCGGATCGTGAAACACGTACCGCGGCCGCACTCGCTGTCGACGGTAATGGACCCCTCGTGCTTCTTCACGACGCTGTGGGCGATGGCCAGCCCCTGTCCCGTCCCCTGGCCGACGTCCTTCGTCGTGAAAAACGGGTCAAAGACCCGAGCCCGAACGTCCTCGGACATTCCCGAGCCATTGTCGGTGATGCGAATCTCGGCGAAGTCGCCCGCCTGGCGGGTTTCCACGACGATCCTGCCCGGCTGCCCGGAGCCCCGGGCCTCGATGGCATGGGCCGCATTGACAAGCATGTTGACTATCACCTGGTTGATGCCGCCTGCCAGGCAGGGTACGAGGGGCAGGCCGGGATCCAGCTCGGTACTGAGCTCGGCAAGGCCGTGCCATTCGCCGCTGGCCACCCGCACGGCGCTCTCGACGACCCTGTTCAGGTCGGTCGGCGTGAAGTCCCTGGCCGGATGCGTCAGCTCCCGCATGGACTTCACGATCTCGCTGACCCGCTCCACGCCCTCAAGGGACTGGCGGATGGCCACCGGCACCTCGGCCTGCAGGTAGTCCACGTCGGCGGCAGCAAGGACGGTCGCGAGGTCGCCCGCCGGAATGGCGCCGTTGCCCGCACCGTGCACGAGCCGGGCGATCTCGGCCAGGAGCGACGTGACACTCGTGAAGGCATCCCGCAGGAAGCGGATGTTCCCGCCAACGTACTGGGTTGGCGTATTGATCTCGTGGGCCACGCCGGCGGCCAGCTGTCCCACGGCCTCGAGCTTCTGAGCCTGGGCCAGCTGCTCTTCGAGGCGGATACGCTCCGTGACGTCGTGCATGACGGCGATGAAGCTGGCGACCTGGCCTCTCGCGTCCCGGATCGGCGCCACAGTCACCTGCTCGCAACAGACCGCGCCATCCCGCCGGGTGGTCTGGAGCGTGCCGGACCAGATCCGGCCCTCCCGGACAGTCCGCCACAGCTCGGTATACGTCTTGTCCGAACGGTGTCCCCGCCCGGGCGCCTTGCCGATCACCTCGGCGCGGCCGAAGCCTGTCTGCCGCTCATACTGGGGATTCACGTAGTTGATCCTGCCATCGGCGTCCAGGATGGCGATGGCGTCGCCTGCGTGCTCCACCGCGGCGGCAAACATCCCGAGCCGGACCTGGGCCTGCTGGCGCGCCGATACCAGTTCGTCGAAGCGCCGGGCCAGGCTGCCGATCTCGTCATTCCGGCCGAGTCCCGGAGTGGCCTGCTCCTCCACACCCTCCTGCAACGCCAGCATGTGCCCCGTCAGGCGACGCAGCGGCGCGGAGACCAGCCCGCGGATCAGGGCAATCAGGATGAGGATCGTCAGCGCCGCGGTCACGAGCACGCCGATCAGCAGCAGCTGAGCCGTGTCCCGGCCCGTCGCCACGATCGTACGCGGCATGCGCGTCTCGAGCATGAAGGCCGGCCTGCCGGACAGGTCGCCAAAGATCTTGAAATCCGACATGTCGTCCTGGCGTGTGACCAGGCGGGAGCCTGCACCGGACTCCACGAGTTTACGAGCTAGCGTGTGCATCTCCCTGCTCATCGCGTCCTGGCCACTTCCATGGGGAATGACGTGGGACGGCAGGACACTGAGCTCCGTGAAGAGCTTTTCCACGTGAAGGTAGCGGCCCATCACGAGCGTGCCCGCCACCTCACCCGACCCGTCGGTGCGGGACACGGCCCGCATTGACAGGACCAGGGGACCCCGTGGTGTGTCCATAAGCCCGCCGCGCGTCTCCCGGCTGCCCCCTGGCGGGAGCAGGGACGCAGGAGCCGGGTGGGTGACTTCGCCGCTGGGGGATGTGCCGGTCAGCAACGTGGCTAGGGCGGCGGGCGCGTCCAGGCCAGCCGGGCCCGCACCGCCGGTACCCTCCGGCCGCAGTTCGCCGTAGAAGAGCCGGCCCGAGGGCTCGATAAGCAGTATCGCGTCGAGTTCCAGGCGATCGAGGACCACGTTGCCCAGTTCGGAAGTCCGGAACCCGGGATTCCTCCCCTGGATGAAGTCGTAGAGGTCGTCCCACTGGCCCCAGTCGGTGGCAATCGCCTCCAGGTGCTCGACCTCGGAAGCGATGACGCGATCCAGGATCGTCCGGTTCTGCCGGACCAGCTGCATCTCGGTCTCGACAAACTTGTCCAGGACGATCTGCTGGCCGAACCAGGCGAGGCCAGCGGCCGACACGGCGATCACCGCCAGCAGGACCAGCGTGATACGGGCCGCGAGCGGCAGTTCCATGGCGGTCTTCATCAATACTTGATACCGGAATCCGCCGGGAGCCACCGGTGCCGCCGTCACAGAAGGATTAGGTCAACAGGCCATGAGACTCGCATCACAAACGGCGCCCGGCCGCCTTAGAATGGCGGCATGATCGTCCCCATCGACCTGGCGAACCTGCGGCGCGACTATCGCACCCGTCCCCTGGCGCGCAGCGACCTCGCGGCTGACCCCGTAACCCAGTTCCAGCAGTGGTTCACGGAGGCCCTGGACGCCAACGTGCTGGACCCCAATGCAATGGGCGTAGCAACCGTGGGCGCCCATGGACAGCCCTCGCTGCGCATGGTCCTGCTCAAGCACTTCGATGCGCAGGGATTCGTCTTCTATACCAACCACGACAGCCGCAAGGCGCGCGAGATGGCCGGCAATCCCCGCGTCGCCCTGTTGCTGTACTGGGCGGAGATCAGCCGGCAGGTGCGGATAACGGGCACCGCCAGCCGGGTCCCGGCCGCGGAGAGCCTGCGATATTTCCTCTCGCGCCCCCGGGACAGCCAGATCGGCGCCTGGGTGTCCGAACAGAGCCGGGTCATCGAGGGGCGTCAGCTCCTCGAAGCGAAGTTTGCCGAGATCAAGGGCCGCTTCGCGGCCGGCGAGGTTCCCCTGCCGTCCTTCTGGGGGGGGTACCGTGTGGATGCGGACACCGTGGAGTTCTGGCAGGCCCGGGAAAACCGGCTGCACGACCGGTTCCTCTACAGTCGCGGGGGCGCGGGCTGGACGATCGAGCGCCTGGCGCCCTGACAGTCTTAACCGAGGAACCTGGCATGCCCCCTGGACCGTTAAAAGCACGGCTGCTTGCAGCAGCCGCCCTCACCGCAACGGCCGCCGGCTGCGCCTCGCAACCCCCGCAGTTTGCCGGGTCACCCCCGTTGATGGAGTTCTGCCTGGAAGCCCAGCGCGTCATCGTGCGAACGAACGTGACCCCGGCGCTGATCGTGCACCCGGACTTCGACGGCTTTGTGAAGTCCAAGGCAGCCATCGAGCCGCTCACGATCCAGCAATACATCTGGTACGAAGACGACGACCCCGCCCGGCCCGTGATGGTTTCCTGCAAGCTGAAGAGCGCCGACCACCTGAACGAGGCCTTCGGCGCCGGCACGTCGGCCGGTGACGGCCGCTGCCAGGACATGAACCGGCTCACCTACGACCGGGTGCGGGCTTCGCTGGGGGCCGCGAACGTGGAGACCGTGGTGTTCGACCCCGCCGAGGAGGTCCGGAACACCGAAAACCCGGGGATGACGGGGCCCGACTGGCTGAAGCCCTACGAAATGACCTGGCGCGACGAGGCCGGCGTGCTTCACCTGCGCAGCAAGGGTTTCCGGGTGGACTGGACAGACCCGCAGTTTGCGGCCATGCCGGGGCGCTTCCGCGGGGTCCAGTACTGCCACCTGGCGGCCCCGGAATACCTGGCACGCCTACTCACCGGCAAGGTCAGGCCGGGCGTGACCGTCGGCCGGGACGTGCCCCTGCCGGCCCAGGCGCCGGCCCGGTAGACGGCCGGGACCCGGGGACAACGTGCGGGATATTCACGTACTCATCGCCGGGGCCGGCATCGGCGGACTCACCACCGCGCTGGCCCTGCAGCAGGCCGGATGCCGCGTGTCGGTCTACGAGCAGGCCCCGGTGCTCCGCGAGGTGGGCGCCGGCCTCACCCTGGCCTCCAACGGGTCGCGCATCCTTCAGCACCTGGGGCTCGGCGCCGTCCTCGCAGACCTTGCCGTGATTCCCGCGCGCGGCGCCGTCAAGCACTACCGTACCGGCAGGACGCTGGTGGACATCCCGCGGGGCACGACCCAGCTCGAGCGCTTCGGCGCGCCCTACTGCCAGATCCACCGGAATGACCTCCACCAGGCGCTGGTCGCGGCAGTGCAGAGCGCCGACCGGGGCTGCCTGCACCTCGGTTTCACGCTGGAGGATTTCGGCCAGGACGCCCACGGCGTTACAGCCCTGTTCGGCAATGGCCAGACTGCCCGGGGCGACATCCTGGTCGGCGGCGACGGTATCCGCTCGACCGTCCGCGCGCGCCTCTTCGGCGCCGAGGATCCCCGTTTCACCGGCTATGTCGCCTGGCGCGGTCTCGTGCCGATGGAGCGGCTCTCGGCATCCCTCGTGGTGCCCGACTCCGCCGTCTGGATCGGTCCCGGCCACTTCCTGACCCGGTACAAGATCCGCCGCGGCGAACTGCTGAACTACATTGCCATCGCACGCACCAACAACTGGGTGGAGGAAGGCTGGTCGGTGCGCTCCACGGTGGATGCGCTGCTGGCGGAGTTCCGGGACTTCGAGCCCGCGGCCCGCTCGATACTCATGGCCACGCCACCTGACCAGTGCTTCAAGTGGGGTATCTTCGACCGGGACGCGCTGCCGGTCTGGTCCACGGGTCGCGTCACGCTGCTGGGTGACGCGGCCCACCCGACCACGCCCTTCCTCGGCCAGGGCGCCGCCATGGCACTGGAAGACGGGATGGTGCTCGCGCGGGCCATTGCCGCCGCCGGTTCGGTCGGCGAGGCCCTGGCCCGGTACGAGAAGGCCCGCGTGGTGCGGGCCAACGGCGTGCTGGTGGCATCCCGCGAGAACGGGCTGAACCTCACCACGACGGACCCCGACCGCTATGACGGGGAATCGCACCGGAACGAGGAATCGCTGGACCTCGCCAGCTATGACGCCGTCACCGTCCCCATCTGATCGCCCGATCTACCAGGGCACTGGCTGCCCGTCGTAATTGAGGAACACGCCGGACTGGTCGAGGGTCCAGGCCTCGATCAGCGCGCGCATGCCCGTCACGCTGGCCATTGGCCGGATCAGTGGCACGACACCCGCCCGTACCAGCTTGACCACGTGCTGCAGGTCCGGCGGCCCCGGATCGGCGGGCGCCAGGTCGAGCAGCCCGCGGGTGTCCACGAGTCCCGGATTGACGAGGCCGACGATCAGGCCGCGCGGCTTCAGGTCGAGGGCCAGATTGCGCGCGAGCAGGTGAAGGGCCGCCTTGCTGGACCGGTAGGCATACAGGTTGGCCGGTGGCTGCAGGAGGCTGATCGACCCGGCCGCGCTGCCCAGGAAGATGATCTTCCGCTGGCTCCCCGCTTCGACGAGCGGCAGGAGCCGCTGGGTCAGAAGGGCCGGCCCGAGGGCATTCGCCCGGAAGGCCTCCAGGAACGCCGCTTCCTGCCAGGCCCCGAGCAGCTGTGGTCCGCCGGGGCCGAGGAGCGCGGCATTGTGCAGGAGTACATCCAGCGGCAGGCTGCCACCGAGGCGGCCGGCGAGATCGTCGATCGACGCCGGACTGGCGAGGTCCAGTTCCTCGATCCGGATGCGCGGCCCGGAACCTGCAAGCTCCCGGAGATTCGCCGCGGCGGCCGGCTCGCGACAGGTGGCGATGACCTGCCACCCGAGGTCGGCGTACTGGCGCACGAACTCGAGACCAATGCCGCGATTCGCGCCCGTGATGAGGATGGCTGGCATCTGCTTTCCTTGAATACCGGGACCGACGTGCCCATATTTTAAGTGTTAACGTGAAAGCACATGGCTGATTCTGCCCAGGTCCACATCCATCCCGTCCCCGCGGCCCTCCGGCCCGGCCCGCTCGACATCGTCGGCGATGTCCACGGCGAACTCGAGGCGCTGCAGGCGTTGCTCGACGTGCTCGGTTATGACGCCGACGGGTTCCACCCGGACGGACGCAGCCTGGTATTCGTCGGCGACCTTTGCGACCGGGGCCCGGACAGCCCGGGGGTCATCAATTGCGTCGCGGAACTGATCGCCGCGGGCCGCGCCCAGTGCGTGCTCGGGAATCACGAACTGAACCTGCTGCGCGGCTCGCCAAAGCCGGCCAATGGCTGGTACTTCGCCGACGACCACGACCGCGCCGCCGGCAAGTTCCTGCACAGCACGCGGGCAACCGCAGCAGACCGCGAGCGCTTCGCCGGGTTCCTCGCCGGCCTGCCGCTGGCGCTCGAGCGCGACGACCTGCGGGTGGTCCATGCCGCCTGGCACGGGGAATCGCTCGCCAGACTGCGGGAGCAACTTCCCGGCAGATCGGTCCTCGAGGTCTACCGGGAGCATGCGGCGGCTGCGGAACGCTGGGCCGGGACCACCCCCATCCGGCACGCGGCCAAGCAGGAGTACCAGGACTGGGGCCTGCACCTCGCCGACGAGACCATCCAGGTGCCCCTCCTCGCAGCAATCGGCACCATGGACGAGCAGTTCCAGATGTCGAACCCCGTCCGCGTGCCCACGTCCGGTGTCGAACGCCTGGCTAACGAGCCGTTCTTCGCCAGCGGCAGGTGGCGCATGGTGGACCGCATCCCCTGGTGGCACGATTACGCGGACAACGTGCCGGTCCTGTTCGGCCATTACTGGCGCTGGTCCGGTCCGGATGGCGCTGCGCGCTTCTCCCGTGGCGAGCGGGACCTCTTTGCGGGCGTCGCCAGCAATCAGTGGCTCGGCCCCCGGCGCAACGCCTTCTGCGTGGACTTCTCGGTCGGCGTGCGCTACCGGGAACGGGCCCTCGGGCCTGGCAAGCCGTTCATCGGGCGTCTCGGCGCCGTCCGCTGGCCGGAGCGGGAACTGGTCTACGACGACGGAGAGCGGCTGCCGCTGGTGGCGTGAGGACCTCAGGGCTCGCCGTCAGGTACGCCGATTCCCAGCAGCTCGATCTCGAACGCGAGCGGTGAGCCGGGCGGTATGACGCCTCCCGCGCCACGCTCACCGTAGGCGAGCCCGGCGGGACAGACCAGTTTTGCCTTCCCACCGACCCGCATGCGCTGCATGCCCTCGGTCCAGCACGGGATCACCCGGTCGAGGGGGAAACTCGCGGGCTGCCCGCGGTCCACCGAACTGTCGAACACACTGCCGTTGGGCAGTGTGCCGTGGTAGTGGACACGCACGGTGTCGGTCGCGGCCGGCGATGGCCCGGTCCCCGGCGTCAGTATCCTGTAGACGAGGCCGGTCTCGGTGCGGACCGCACCCTCCTCCTGCGCTGCGGTCGCGAGGTACTCCAGGGCGCGCCTCTCCGCCTCGGGATCCTGCCGCTGGCAGCCGACCGTCACCAGCAGCACGCTGGCGAGCAGGCCGGCCGGTCCACGCAGTGTCAGGACGCGGGCCCTCATGCCGGAGGCCCCGCCGGCAGCCCTGCCGGGCGCTCCAGGATCTGCCGCAGCCGCGCCTCGAACGCGCCCGCATCCAGCGCACGCGCCACGCCGTGCCGGCGCCTTGCCGCCCACACCGGATCGGGAAAATGCGCGTCGTCTGCGAAGCGCGGGATCACGTGCCAGTGCACGTGGGGCACCTGGTTGCCAAGCGACGCCACGTTGATCTTGTCCGGCCGGAGCGTATCGCGCAGAACCTGCTCGACCGCGAATACGACGCGCAGGCAGTGCTCGCGGCTGGCAGGGGCAAGATCGGTCATCTCGCGCACGTGCTCATGCCAGATGACGCGCAGGAACCCCGGGTAGTCGGGATCGCCGGCGCTGACCACGCGCACCCGGGCGTCCCGCCAGAGGGAGGGAGCATCCCCGGACGCGCAGAGCGGGCAGTCGGCGACGGCTACCAGGGCAGGAACTCGCCGCTGTAGTTCCAGTAGAGCCCGGTGTTGTTCACGCTCAACCGGTCGGTGATCCGGACCATGTCCGCGACCGCCACTTCCTTCGAGCGCAGCATGCTCTTCGGTGCGCCCTTCATCATGTCCGTGTCCACCGGGCCCGGGTTGATGAGGGCCAGCGCGATGCCCTTGCCCTTCAGCACGGCGGCCAGGTTCTTCATCTCCATGTTGAGCGCCGCCTTGCTGGCGCGATAGAAGTAGGTCCGGCCGGCGGTTACCGAGCCGATCGAGCCCTCGCTGCTGGACACGTTGACGAGCTTCTTCTGCTGGCCGGCCTCCAGGTTCGGCAGGAACGCTTCGGCCACCTTGAGCGGGCCGATCACATTGGTGCGGAGGACCTGCTCGAAAACCGGGTAGTTCAGCTTGCCGAACACCTGGTCGGTGGGCGCGCCGGTGATGCCGGCATTGTTGATCAGGATGTCCACCGGCTTCCCCCGGTATTTCTGCGCGAGGGCATCCACCGTCGCCAGGTCGCTGACATCGAGCTGCTCGATGAGGATCGCGGGGTTGGCGGCCGCGAGGGCCTTCAGCTCGGTCGCCTCCCCGGGCTTGCGGGCAGTGGCGATCACCGTCCAGCCACGATTCGCGTACTGGCGGACATACTCCAGGCCGATGCCCCGGTTCGCCCCGGTGACCAGGACGGTGGGAACGTAGTCCTCTGCGGCACGGGCCGGGAAGGCAGCGGCCAGCAACAGTGCCACGGCAGCCAGCATCGGCAGCCAGGCCTGGACCCTGTCCGGGGTGGTCGTTGGATTCACGGTACGTCTCCTCGATGCGTCAGCAACGAGGAGCAGTTTACTCAGTCCGTCTTGCCGGCGTCGATCAGCGCCTTGAAGTGACCGGAATCCTCCGAGAACAGCGTCTCGGCAAAGCGCTCGTCCAGGTCTTCGAGGCGCAGCATGCCCGTGGCGCCGGTGTCGGTCTCGTCCATGGGGACCGGCGGCGGCGGGCGGGACTCTGCGGCTGCCGAGCGACGCTCGGCGGCGGGAACGGGGGTTGGAGCTTCGGCCGGCAGGGCCGGTGGCGGGTTGACGGGCGTGCGGCCGAGTTGCAGCCGGCGCGTGATGTCGCTGGCCGGCAGGGGCTCGGCGGGCGGCAGCGGCGCGGGTGCCGCCTCCGGCACGGGCGGCCGCGGCACGACCCGGTCGGCGGTGCGCCGCGTGGGCGAGGCAGGCGGCTTCGTCACGAGGTCGGCGGGCCCGCGGTTGCCGATGGGCTTCCATCCCAGCTGCTCCGCGACCTGCCGGATCAGGTCGGCGTCGATCTTGCCGCCCTTGCGCGCGTGGACCTCACCAAGCGCCGCATCCATCAGTGTATTGACCAGTCGAGGCACGCCAGCGACATAGAGGTAGACGCTGGCCGCCGCGTTCACTGCCATGACGTCGTCGGGATTGGCGCCGCCTTCCGTCAGGCAGTGGCGCAGGTAGCCGGAAGTCTCGAGCAAAGTCAGCGGGCGCAGCTTGAGGCGGAAGCTGAGGCGCTGGCGCAGCTGGATCAGTCCCGGCACGTCCAGCAGCTGGTGCAGCGTGTGGGGACCCTGGAGGACCAGTGAGACGGGAGCCTGCTGTTCGCTGCACAGGTGCACGAAGCGCAGCAGGCGGCGGGCAAGGTCCACGTTGAGTCCGGACACGTCCAGCAGGATGATCAATTGCCGTCCGCTCGTGCGCTGGGCCAGGAGGGCCTCGCGCAGGCGGGCGGTCGCCGGGACGCCGGCGGACCCGGCCGACGCTGCACCGAGGCCATCCAGTATCGATTCCAGGAATTCGGCGGGCTCCGCACTCCGCAGGTCCACGGGCAGGAGCTGCACGTCGCTGTCGGCGGGCACCAGGGCGTGCCGCACGAAGGCGGACTTGCCGACGCCGGGACCACCGGACAGCACGGCGACGCCGCCGGGAAACGTCGCCGCCTGGCGCAGGCGGGCGAGCGCGTTCGCCTGCAGGGGATTGGCGACGAAGTACGGGCTGTTGGCAAAGGGGCGCATCGGGGAGGAGCATGACTTAATTCCGCCACCCCGCCGTTGATGGCCTTCACACCCCCGGCAGTCATCGGGCCTAGAACCAGGCGCGGAGTCCTGCCACCCACCGTGCATCGCGCACACTTCTGCCAGCTTCCCGGGCCAGATCGCCCGTGTCGCCGAGCTTCCCGGACCATTCCAGACCCACGTAGGGGGCGATTTCCCGCCGGATCTCGTAGCGCATCCGCACGCCGGCCGTCAGCCGGCTCAGGCCATTGCCGATACCGTTGGCCACGTCATCCCTGCCGTAAGCCTCGGCCTCCACCATCGGCGTGACGAGCAGCCGGTTGGTCAGAAGGAGTTCCGGTCCCGCCTTGAGCGACACGGCGGACTGGCCCCGCTCGCCGAAATACGCCGTGGCCTCCACGTGGATCCAGCCGGGGGCCAGCCCCTGGACACCCAGCGCCGCGTAGCTGCGCGCGGATTCCGGCTCGAGGTCCTGGCGCAGTCCCGCCACCACGTCCCAGCGGCTGGACACCGGTCGCCACCAGAGCAGCTCGAGACGGTTCTCCTCCGTCTCGCCATCCACGCGTTCACCTTCCGCACGGAGCAGGATGCGATGGTTGTCCGTACCCGCCCAGGCCTCCAGGTCCCAGGCCAGCGCATCGCCCTCCTCCGCGTCCTGCCACTCGAGCTGGTCGAGCAGCACCATCGCGTGCCAGGGATCGTCGTCCATGTGCGCCGTCATCCCCGTCGGCTCGCCCGCGCCGGCCAACGCCGGGATCGTGATGAGAGCGAGCAATGCCGAACGGTAACCGGCCGGATCAGCCATGTTCGCGCTCCCGCCGGACGGCGCCATCCGCCACGATCACCGTGCGGAACATCCCGGTGTCCATGTGCAGCGCCAGGTGGCAGTGGTAGGCCCAGGCGCCGGGCGCATCGGCGGTCACGCGACAGCTCAGCCGGTGGCCGCCCTTCACCACGAGTGTGTGCTTGCGCGCCTTGTACCGGCCCTCCTCGTCCTCCAGGTCGCTCCACAGGCCGTGCAGGTGGACCGGGTGGTCCATCATCGTGTCGTTGACGAGCAGGAAGCGGACACGCTCGCCAAGCTGCAGCCGGATGGGGCCTGCCTCGGACATCCTCTGGCCGTTGAAGGACCAGGCGTAGCGCTCCATATTGCCCGTCAGGTGCAGCTCGATGGTGCGCACCGGCTCCCGGCCGTCGGGATCCGGCCCTGGGCTCGCGAGATCGGCGTAGGTGAGGACGCGCCGGCCATTGTCCCGCAGCCCCACGCCGGGGTCGTCCAGCCGCGGCGACGGATTCGCGACGCGCATGTCCACGAATGGACCAAATTCAGCTGGCGCGTGGTGAATGGGAGGCGGGCCTCCCTCGCCGGCCGGCATCTGGTGGCCTTCGTGACCCGTCAGGTCGACGCCGTGCCCCATGTCGGCCATCGTGAGGACCACGCGGGGATCGGTTGCCGGCACGTCCGCGACCATGCCCGGCCGGGGAGCGAGTGTTCCCCGCGCGAAGCCGGTGCGGTCCATGGACTGGGCGAAGATGGTGTAGGCGCGGTCGGCCCCCGGCGTGACGAGCACGTCGTAGCATTCGGCGTTGCCGATGCGGACCTCATCCACCGTCACCGGCTTCACCGGCTGGCCGTCGGCGGCCACGACGGTCAGCTCCAGCCCCGGGATGCGCACGTCGAAGAAGGTCATGGCGGCGGCATTGATGAAACGCAGGCGCACGGTCTCACCGGGCCGGAACAGCGCCGTCCAGTTCGCGGCGGGAGCCTGGCCGTTCATCAGGTAGGTGTAGGTGTAGCCGCTGACGTCGGCCAGGTCCGTGGGGTTCATGAGCATGGATCCCCACATCGCCCGGTCGGCGACCGTCGCGCGGAAGCCATCGCGCCGGGCGTCACGAAAGAAGTCGGCCAACGTACGCTGCCGGAAGTTGTAGTAATCAGGCTGCTTCCTGAGATGCGCGAGCAACTGGTGCGGACTTTCGTCCGTCCAGTCGGAAAGCACGATGACGTGGTCCCGGTGGACTGCCACCGGATCCGGCTCACGGGACTCGATGATCAGCCCGCCGTAGAGGCCCAGTTGCTCCTGCAGGCCGGAGTGGCTGTGATACCAGTAGGTGCCGCTCTGGAGCACGGGAAACCGGTAGACGAAGGTCTCACCCGGCGCAATGCCCGGGAAACTCAGCCCCGGCACGCCGTCCATTCCGGTGGGCACCAGGATGCCGTGCCAGTGGATGGACGTGACCTCGTCCAGCGTGTTGGTGACCCGCAGCGTGACCGTGTCACCCTCGCGCCAGCGCAGCACGGGCGCCGGAAGGGATCCATTGATGGTGATCGCCTCGCGCTGGCGGCCCGTGAAGTCGACGGGCGTCGTGCCGACGCGCAGGTCGAAGTCGGGCCCCTCGAGAACCAGCGGCGACATGGCGGCCGGCGCAGCCGCCCGCAGAGGCCGCAGGCCCAGGGACAGGGCCGTCGCCCCGGCGGCGAGGCCCTGGATGAAACGTCGTCGCCCGGCGTCGGGCGGCAGAATGATGGACATGGACAGTCTCCTCGAGATTGGCCGGCCCGGATGAGCCGGCGTGTCGCCGAGGAGCCGCCTAGTTGAGGAACTTCCCGAAGAGGACGTTGAGCGGGGGGTCGCCTGTGTGCCGGCCGGTTTCACGACCGATGCGGTCCACCGGACTGGCGGGCGGCAGGCCGGCGGCCACCAGCATGACCGGGACGGGCAGCAGGGCCGTCAGCCCGGGAGGATCCGGCAGCCGGTACCTGCCGGGCGCGGGCGCGTTGTCGTCGCTGCCCGGGTCCGTCCCGGTGGACGCACAGGGCCCGATGTCAGGGCCGGCGCCGCAGTGCTCGCACGGCTCTTCGCCGGCGTCTGCCGTCATTGCCATGGCGCAGGGCGCCGCCACGAAATGCAGCGCCGCCAGCAGGGCAAGTAACACTCGCCGGTCAGTGACGCGGGACGTTTCAGGTTTCACAGACCTGACTATACTGCCGGCGCAGCGCCACCGGAACAGGTCCGGCGGGAATGGCGGCCTTCGGTAGCGGACGCACTCAGGATGAGTCGCCGGAATGCTTGATATGGTGAAGCGAACTGCAGCAATCCTCCTCGTCCTGGCCCTGGCCGCGCCCGACCGGGGCATCGCCGGGCCGTTGCCCGGCTGGCGGGACTCGCCGGTGCGCCAGCGCATCCTCGACTTCGTCACCGAGGTTACCGCCCCCGGCGGGAGCGGCTATGTCACACCTTCCGAGCGCATCGCGGTTTTCGACGACGACGGTACCCTCTGGCCCGAGAAGCCCCGCGCCCAGGGCATGTTCGCCATGGAGCGCCTTCGCGGCATGGCCGGCGACCACGCAGAGTGGCGGACCCGCATGCCCTACGTGGCAGCCCTCGAGCTCGGAGGCAAGTACCTGCAGGAAGCCACCGACGCGGATGTGTTCCAGCTGGTGGCCGCGGCCCACGCCGGACGCACCCAGGACGCCTTCCGCCAGGACGTGCGCGAGTACTTCGCCACCGCCCGACACCCCCGCTTCGACCGTCCCTACACGCAGCTGGCCTACGGTCCGATCCACGAGCTGATCACGCACCTGAAGGCCAATGGGTTCCGCGTGTTCATCAGCACCACCGGCAGCGTCGACCTGGCGAGGGTGCTGGCAGAGGACATGTACGGCATTCCGGCCGACGACGTGCTCGGCAGCAGCGTGGTCAGCACGCTCCGGGAGGAGGACGGGCGCCTGGTCCTCCGCCGACTGGCGACCGTGCACGGACTGAATGACGGGCCGATGAAGCCGCTGGCATTCGACCTGCACGTGGGACGGCGCCCGATCCTGGCCGTGGGCAACGTTCGTTCGGGAGGCGACATCGACATGCTCCGGTACAGCCAGCAACCCGGGGTCCCGAACCTGCAGGTGCTGATCCGGCATGACGACTTCGAGCGCGAATACGCCTACGACGAGCCGGACGGCGCCTCGGTGAAGGCCGCCAATGCCAACGGCTGGCTGGTCGTCAGCATGCGCTACGACTGGCTGCGGATCTTCGGTGCGGAGTAAGTACGCCACCTCGGCCGGCACGCCCGGCCCCTGCGGTGCATCCTTCACGCGGGCGCGGACCAACTTCGCCGTCTTCAGCCGCCAGGCCGCGGGGATGGCCCTGCTTCTGTACCGGGATGACGTCGATGAGGCGCCATTCCAGGAAATCACGCTGGCTCCGCCGGCGAATCGCCACTCCTTCTTCTGGCACGTGGCCGTCGAGAAGCTGCCGGCCGGCACCCGCTACACCTGGCGCGTGACGCTGCCGGACGCCGACGGCCGTGAGACCGGGCTGGAGGTCCTCGATCCCTTCACCCGGGCGGTCAGCCTGGCCGGCTGGCGGCGGCAGGCGTGGCGTGCCGGCGGCCCCCTCGGCATGCGGGGCGTCGTGGTGCCGCCCTCCGACGCGCCCCGCCCTGCGCCGATCGGTCTCGACGGAGCCGTAATCTACGAGCTGCACGTCGGCGGCTTCACCCGCCACCCGTCCTCCGGCGTGTGCCAGCCAGGCACGTTCGCCGGGCTGACGGAGAAGATTCCCTACCTGCTGGACCTGGGCATCACCCATGTGCAGCTGCTGCCGGTCGCGGCATTCGACGGGCAGGACGTCCCCGCCCCGGTCGCCGCGCTCGGCCTGTCGAACTACTGGGGCTATAGCCCCGTGGCGCTGGCAAGCCCGCACCCCGGGTATGCCACCGGAGCGGATCCGGCAACCCACGAGGCTGAATTCCTGGCGATGGTCCAGGCCTTTCACGCGGCCGGCATCGGCGTGCTGCTGGACGTGGTCCTGAACCACACGGCGGAAGGCGGCACCGGGGGACCGACGTTGAATTTCAAGGGACTCATGCCCGATGACTTCTACATCCGGGACGGGCGGGACTATCGCGACTACACCGGCTGCGGAAACACCATCAACACCAATCACCCGCTGGTCATGCAGGTCATCCTGCGGACGCTGCGCATCTGGGCGGAGGAGCGGCACGTGGATGGTTTCCGTTTCGACCTGGCCAGCGTATTCGTGCGAGGCAGCGACGGCGTGCCGCTCGCAGAGCCACCTGCGCCCTGGGCCATCGAGCAGGCTCTGCCCGGCACGCCGCTGATCGCCGAGCCCTGGGATGCGGCGGGGCTTTACCACGTGGGCAATTTCCCGGGGCATGGCTGGAGCGAATGGAACGGACGGTACCGGGACGCAATGCGGCGCTTCCTCCGCGGTGAGTCGGGCCTTACCGGCGAGATCGCCACCTGCCTTGCGGGCAGCAGCGACCTCTATCAGGCGAGTGACCGGCGTCCCGCGCACAGCGTCAACTACATCACCTGCCACGACGGCTTCACGCTGCACGATCTCGTCAGCTACCGCGAGAAGCACAACGAGGCGAACGGCGAGGACAACCGGGACGGCTGGGAGCACAACCTGAGCTGGAACTGCGGCACCGAGGGCGAGACGCTGGACGAGCCCACGCTGCGCCTCCGCGGCCAGTACGCGCGCAATGCCATCGCGCTGCTGCTGCTGTCCCAGGGCACGCCGATGCTGCTGGCCGGCGACGAGGTGCTGCGCACCCAGCGCGGCAACAACAACGCCTGGTGCCAGGACAACGAGACGTCCTGGTTCGACTGGCGCCTCACGGAGACCAACGGGGACATGCTGAATTTCGTGCGGCAGATGATTGCCCTGCGGCGCCGCCACCCCAGCCTGTCCCGGCCCGGGTTCCTCACCGGCCGCATCGACCCGGCCCGGGGCATGGCGGACATAGCCTGGCACGGCAACCTGCCGGGTGAGTCGCCCTGGAACAACGGGTCCCGTTACCTGGCCTTCACCCTGGCAGGCTGCAGCCCGGAGGAAGAGGACCTGCACGCACTGATCAACATGTCGGACCGGAGCGAGTCGGTGGAACTCCCGGCCATTCCCGGCCGGCGCTGGCACCTGGCGGCGGACACCGCGCGGGAATCCCCCTGGGACATCGTCGCGCGGGACGCGCAGATCACCTGGGTGGCGCCCCGCTACCTCTGCCAGCCGCGGAGCGTGGTGGTGCTGGAGGCACGCTGACCGGCTCGTTGACAGCCCGCGGCAGCGGGCCTAGCCTCGGAGTGACGCTGCCTCAACAAGAACGAACCAGGGAGAGCGCACCATGTCCGTTGCCAAGGTTTCCGAGATCAGCTGCACCTCCTCGAAGAGCTTCGAGGAGGCCATGAACAAGGGCCTGTCCCGGGCCAGCAAGACCCTGCGGAACATCAGGAGCGCCTGGGTCAAGGAACAGCACGTGCGGGTCTCCAAGGGCAAGATCGTCGAGTACCAGGTGAACATGCTGGTCACCTTCGTGCTCGACGACTGAAGCTGCCCGTGGCGCCCGGCACCGTCAGGAAGCGCAGGAAGAAGTCCGCGAAGAAGGTCGCGGAGAAAGTTCCGGCAGGGCTGCACCCGATCGACAACGCCCTGTTGGACGTCGCCCGGACGGGCGAAGGGCGGGTGCTGACCGCGGACGAATGGCAGAGGCTCCGCAGCCAGCTGGCCGAACAGCGTGACGCCACCGAGGACGAACTGGAGGCGCTGCTGGCCGGCTGTCCCTACGACACCCGTCTGGCCGTTACCGCCTGGGTTCTCCGGCAACTGTGTGCCCACGCCCGGGAAGGTGGCTCCTTCCGGCACCTCATCTACGACCGTCTCGATTTCGGCCTGGACGCCTACGCCACGCTCTACCTCGCCGGCGGGATGACCCTGAGCAACCTGTTCCACAACGCCCGTGAACAGGGCGTGCTGCCGGTGGCGCCGGGAGACGAGTAGGCCGAAACCGCCTCCGGCGGCTGCTACTCCGGCGGGTTCCGCCAGCGACGTTCCTGCACCGACTCCTCGCGGAAATATTTCCGCGGGTTGCCGCACATCCAGCAGCTGCAGGGCGTCCCCGTGGTCGCCCGGCGGCCGACCTCCCGCTCGGGATCCCGCGGCACACCGCACACCGAGGAATGGCTCGCCACGACGACGCGCCAGCGGTCCTTGACGCGGGAAAGGTGGTGGCGGCGCAGGGCCCTGGCTACGGTTTTCATGCCGCTTGGACCGCGACGCCCAGGGAAAGATCCCGGCTCAGTCGAAAACGTAGGTCAGGGGCATCACCCGGCGGAATCCGGGCACCCGGTCGCCCTGGCAAGCGGCGCCCGCGCACCGGTCGAACACGGTCAGGACGGTGATGACCCGCCGGTGGTCCGCCACGGCGTCGGCCGTGACCCGTTCGGGATACAGGGCGACCGGCTCCGAACCGGCCGCGCTGCTGGCGTCGTAGACCGGGCCGTCGGCGCTGCTGCCGAACCGCGCGATGGCGATCCGGCCGGTGACCAGGTCAAGCAGGGCGGGACCACGGAAGATCTCGGTGGACTCGATGTACTGGCCGTAATTGACGTAGCCGTAGTCCAGGAACACGAGGGGCTTGCCCGCGACCGCGGTGCCCTGGATGCGCCACCAGGGCAGCGGCAGCTCCGCGAGCCAGGCCGGTGAGGGATTGGCGCGATCGGCAAACTGGGGCCAGACCGGTACCAGCGCCGCACCAGTCTCCGTGTTGAACACGTAGTCCCGGAGGCAACGCAGGATGGCGTGGACGCCGGTCCGCACGACGCTGCAGGCCGGTCCGTTCTCGGCATAAGAGTAGGTGGCGGGTTCCGGCAACCGGTGACGGGTGCTGCCACTCACCGACTGGAGGTACACCCCGCCGTGCCTGACCCCCTGCCCCGCCCGTGGCTCGTCGGGGGGTTCCGTGACCAGCCGCCACTGGAAGCGCGCGCCGAACCGCACTTCGCCGACACCGCGGATGCCCAGGTCCAGGGCCTCGGCGGAGACGAGGGTCCCCGGCGGATCACCGGCGGCGTCCGGGCCGGCGAGCACTACTGGCGGTGCCAGAACCGAGGCCAGAACCGCGGCCAGAACTGCGACCAGCGCCTCAAGCCGCCTGCGCATGGTCCTTCCTCCGGGGCGAAACCCACATCCGGATCACGGCGCGACAAACCTCCTCGCCCTGTGTGTCCGTGATGGTCACCGGCACGGGCAGTTCCGCGGCGGGACCGAAGTCGGGAATGGCGGGCAGCTCGGCCACGGCACGGAGGTCGCTGCCCGCCTTCGTCAGGTACTCAACGCTCATCCCCTTCGGAATCCAGCGGTGGCTCCCCGGGACCGTCGCCTCGCTCAGGATCCCGGCGGCCAGTTCCGCCATGTTGCACATGGCGATGGCGTGGACCGTGCCCAGGTGGTTGGTCACCGCACGGCGCTTGCGGATCGCGACCTCGCAGTAGCCGGGCCGGAGGGCGACGAACCGGGGTCGTACCGAGGAGAAATACGGCGCCTTGAGGCAGATCAGGCGGCTGAACAGCCACTTGCCGCCAGGCACGGTCGCGAACCTGGACCACAGGCCCAACACGGAGTTCGGTTGAGTCGTCATTGCCGGGACCTCGCCGCGCCGTCATGCGCCTAGCTTACCGGCGTTTCCAGTGATTTCGGGCACTTTCGTCAGGCGACAAAGGCAACGTCAGCAGCCACGCTGGATACCTTGCCAATTAGTAACCTCCGTGGTACCAATGACGTGCGCGACGTCCGGGAGTACCTGACCGCTGATGGCTTCAGCCCGTTTCGGAAGTGGTTTCGAGATCTCGATCCAGCCCCGCGGGCACGAGTCGCCGCTGTGCTTCAGCGGCTCGCAGCCGGGAATACCGGCGATCACCATGGTGTGGGACTGGGCGTTGTCGAGATCCGGCTTCACGCCGGGCCCGGGTACCGGATCTACTTCGGCAGGGATGGCCATGAAGTTGTCGTCCTTCTCGCCGGCGGGATCAAACGCCGGCAAGCCTCGGACATCAGGCTGGCGCAGGAGCGCTGGCGGGACTACCAACTGCGCAAGACGCTGGAACCCTGAGTGATGCCAGTTACACGGGCATTTCGCGAGACGCTCGGTGACGAACTCCGTAATGACCGGGCTTTCCGCGTGGCATACCTCGAGGAGGCTATAGGCTGCCTCCACTCCGGGGACCTCGCCACGGGCAAGGCCATGCTTCGGGATCTTATCAATGGCACGCTGGGTTTCGGCAATCTCGGCAAGGCCGTACAAACCTCCCCTAAGAGCTTGATGCGCATGCTTAGTGTCAGTGGCAATCCGCATGCCGAACGGCTGTTTGCCATTCTCCACCACCTCCAGAAGCGGGAGCGGGTGGCAGTACGGGTGGTGCCCATTGGCCATCGTGGGACCGGTCGCAGGAAGCGCAAGGCTGGCTGACGGTACGCGGCGTTCGTACAAACCCTTATGTCCCGCCCCGCCCCAAACGGGCACTGTCCCCGCAGGAGGATGTAACCGTGCTGAACCTTGGCGCCCAGACCACCATCCGCGAACTCCAGGAAGGCCCGCCGGCCCTCATGCAGATCCTGAAGTCGTCCGGCATCTTCCGGGACGGGGACGACGCGTCGCTGACGATCAGCCAGCTGTGCTTGTCCTGGGGCCTGAATCCCGGGATCCTGCTCGCCATGCTCGCGCCGGCGAACGTCGTCAAGGCGCCGCCGCCGCTGGATATCACTCCGTTCCTTGGCATGCCGCTGCCGGATTTCGTCACGCACCTCGAGGAGGTCTACCACGCCGGCCTGCGGGACCAGCTGCCGCGACTCCGGGCGCTCGCTGCGGAGGCCGCCGGCTCGGCGCCGGACGACCCTCGGCTGATTGAACTCCGCGAGGGCATCGACCAGCTGGCCGACGAACTCCTCACCCACCTCGCCCACGAGGAAGAAGCGCTGTTTCCCCTGATCCGCGGACTGGCTGCCGGCACGGTGGTTGCCACCCGCTGCGGCAGTGCCGTCGGTGGACCCATCGCCTGCATGGAGAACGACCATGCACTGGCGGAGCGCGCCCTCCTCCGCTTCCGCGAGCTCACCGACGACTACGCGACGCCGTCGAGCGCCGGCGCGATGCTGGATCTCCTCCGGGAATTCGACCGGGACCTCCAGGAGCACATGTACAAGGAAAACGAGGCGCTCTTCCCACGCGCCGTGGAAGCCCAGCGGGAGGCCGGCCGCACGCAGCAGGCCGGCGCGGGCCAGTCCCAACCGGCGCAGTTCGCCTAAGATACCGCCCCATGAAGATCGACGTCCTGCTTGAGCCGGACCAGTCGCCGGAGCAGCTGACCGCGCTCGCGCAACTCTGCGAGGAGGTCGGCGTGCAGACGATGTGGCTGCAGAACTATGTCGCGTGCCGGGACGCCTTCATGTCCCTGGTGCCGGCGGCGCTCGCCACCCGCCGGGTGGGCCTCGGGGTGTGCGTCATCAGCCCCTGGGAAATGCACCCGGTGAAGATGGCCAATTCGCTGCTCACGCTCCAGGAGTACTCGAAGGGCCGCGCCAGCCTCGTCATTGGCGGCGGCGGCGAGTGGCTGGCAAGGCTCGGCATCGAGCCCGTGAAGCGCGTCCGGGCGGTGCGCGAGGCCATCGAACTGGTGCGCGGCGGCGTGAGCGGCAAGCCCCTCACCTACCAGGGCGAGCTGCACAAGGTCTACGGCTACCGGCCCCAGTTCGGCACCAACCACCCACCCCCGCGGGTCTACGCCGGTGCAAACCAGCCCCAGATGCTGAAGGCCACGGCACCCGCGGCCGACGGGGTCATGTACAGCGACATGACCCGCCAGCTCATCGCCGGCACCGTGGGCCGGACCACCGAGGCACTGGCGGCCAAGGGGCGAAGTACCGACGGCTACGCGATCAACAACATCTGGGCCTGGCACGTGAAGCCCGACCGGGAAGTGGCGCGCCGGGAGGCCTGCCGGGAGCTGCTGCTCCGGGGCCTGCTGGAACCCTGGTACCTGGAGTCATTCCTGGATGCCGACGACTGCGCACTCGTCGCGCGGGAGAAGCGCGCCTTCTTCCAGGCCTACCGGGACCGTTCCGGCGTGATCAAGGGCGTGCCGGACGCGCTGGTGGACAGGCTCATCGCCAACTTCACCTTCACGGGCACCCCGGACGAGATCGGGCGGCGCCTGCCGGAACTACGGGCCTTCGCGGCGGCCGGCGTCATGGAACTGAACTTCCGGCTGCACGACGACCCGGCCGACGCGATCCGGCTCATTGGCGAGCAGGTGATCCCCGCCCTCAGCGGGTGATATCTTGGGGGCGGTTACCACCCCGAGGTCCAGCCCGATGAACACCGCTCGTCCGCTTTCCCGCTGCACGCTCGCCCTCGCCGCGGTTCTGCTCGCGGCAGCCGCCGGGGCCCAGACCCCAGGCAAGACCGACGCGATGTCCGGCGCCAGCCCCGTCGCTTCAGCGGCCGAGAGCAGCAAGGAACTGCCGGTGCGCCGGATCCCCGAAATTCCGCCCGCGGCCGAGGCCTACTACGCCCCCGACGGCCAGACCCTGATCGCGCAGGTCCGCGACCCGGACGCGCAACAGTCGGGAGACGCCCGCATCGGCAGTGCGCTGACCTACATCTTCACCGAGGACGGCAAGACTTTCCGGCGGATCAACGACCGCGGCCAGGACGCCTGCTCCTTCTTCTTCCCGGACGGCAAGCGCGTGATCTGGACCTCCACGCGCGACAACATGGACATGCCGCTCGGCAACTGGTCCGATCCGAAGGACTACCCGCCCGGCGCTGAGCTCTACACCTCCGACCTGTACGGGAAGGACGTCAAGCGGCTCACCCGCAACAAGTGGTACGACGCCGAGGTCACCGTGTCGCCGAACGGCGAGTGGATCGTGTGGACGCGGGTGATCGACGGGAACGCCGACATCTGGCGGATGCGTGCGGACGGGACTGGCGAACAGCAGGTCACGTTCACGGGAGACTGGGAGCCCGGCGCGCCGTTCTACCTGCCGGACAATGACACGATCATTTTCCAGGCCTGGCGGGCGAGCGAACTCGGCAAGGTCACGCCGACCCCGATGACGGTATTCACCATCAAGGCCGACGGCACCGGGCTCACCCAGCGCACCTTCGACCGGGACATGACCTGGGGGCCGGGGCCGGCCGCCGACGGGCGCCACTACATCTTCACGCGCATCATCGACGGCAACAACCACGAGCTGTTCCTCGGCGACCTGGCGGGCGGCCCGCCCCGGCGGCTCACCTGGAATCCCGGCTTCGACGGCATGAAGTCGTTCTCGAGGGACAGCAGCAAGATGGTGTTCGTGCGGATGGCGAGCAATGGCCCGCTGAAGGGCCTCTACTCCCACGTCATGGACCTGTCGTCGCTGAAGCTCGGCCCGGAAAACTACAAGGGCATTCCCGAGACGCCGGTGCCTGCCAACGCGGTGCTGGTGACGGATTTCACGGTCCGGCGCTGACGGCCCGCACGAGCCACGTGGCGCTCGCCATCCGCACCGTGCCGCCAGCCACGTGAGGCCCGAGGGCGGCCTGCACCGCCGCCGTCGTGGCCTGCTGCTCCGCCGGACCGGCAGCTGCGAAGGCGCTGGCGGCAAGGCCCATCCCCGTCATCTGCACCACCGCCTCGTCGAGGCTGCCGAGGTCCAGCGGGTGATCGAGCGGATCGATAGTGACGCCGCGATAGCCACTCGCGCCCAGGATCTCGCGCAGCCGCGCGTCGTCGGCGAAGGCGTAGGGTCCCGGCGCGTGGGGCGGCTGGGGCTCGGGCCGGGGCAGCACGGTGAAGGCCGCCCGCACGCATTCGGCCATCCAGGGATTCTGGTCCAGCGCGCGCCAGCAGATGAAGGCAAGCCGGCCGCCCGGCGCCAGGGCGGTCCGCAGGTGGGCAAAGGCCGCCACCGGGTCGGCGAAGAACATCACGCCGAAGCGCAACATCAGCAGGTCGAAGCCCCCGCGCTCGAGCGGCATCACCGCCGCATCGCCCAGGGCGAAGTCCAGGTTGCCGATGCTGTGGAAACGTTCCCGGGCCACGTCCAGGATCACCGCGGACACGTCCACACCGAGCACCCGGCCCGAGGGGCCAACCGCACGGGCCAGGGCGGCGCTGGTCACCCCGCCGCCGCAGCCGATGTCGAGAACCCGTTCGCCCGGCCCCGGGGCCGCGTGTTGCAGGAGGCGCGCCGACAGGGGCTCGATCATGCGCTCCACGCGCTGGATGTTCTGGACCCAGCGGCGCCCGCCCTCCTCGTTCCAGAACGTGGGCTGATCGGGGGGCGGGGGAGTCGGAGTCGTCTTCATCAAGTGTATGACCGGAGTCCGGGAACGGTCGCGTATGTATTATGTCGTCACGGTGCATGCGCGCCAGGCGCCGTGGCAATGTAATCCTACGCCCCAGGGCGTACATTGACGCCATCGCCAAGGAGATTGCCATGCATGTCCCGCCCGCACCCGGCCGCATCCCCAACGCACTGCGCCTGACACTGGCCGGCCTGGTGCTGGGAGCCATTCCCTCCCTGCAGGCGGCGCCGCTGGGCTGGGTACTGAACACCAACCAGACGCTCGACCTGGTGAACGTGGCTACCAACGCCGACGCGCCCTACAACACCACGCCCTTCCCGAGCGACAGCCTGGCCGTCACGCCGGGCGGAACGCTGTTCGCGGCGGACGGGTTCGGCAACCTGTGGGACGTGACCGGCCCGCCGATACCGGTCGGCGCAACACTGCGCACGCAGATCGCCGACCTGGACTGGGCTGCCAATGGCCTCTGGGGCTACAGCAACGCGTCCCAGGAACTCTTCTACTTCGACCTGGGCAGCAGCAGCGTCACTTACGCCGCCACGCTGACGCTGCCCGGCAGCCTGTCGCCGGGCGCCGTCGTCTCCGGCGTCGCCCATGACGCGGGCACCGGTGACATCTACCTGTCGGCCTGGGACGGATTGAACAACGACCTGCTGCTGCGGGTGGCGGCGTCCACCACCTCGGCCCTGCTGGTGGGCACGATGGCCCACGGCGACGGCTTCAGCTACATCGCCGACATCGACTTTGACGGGGCGGGCACCCTGTACGCCGTCACCTGGTTCCACCGCTGGTTCTACAGCGTGTCGCCGGCCACAGCCGCAACCACCTTCCTCAGCAGCGGCCCGCACCGGGACAGCACGGCGATGGCGCTGCAGCCGGTGCCCGTGCCGGCGGCGGCCTGGCTGTTCGGCGGGGGGCTGATGACCCTGGGAGCCTGCGTGCGGCGGGCCCGGCGGCAATAGGCCTCACCGGGCCAGGACTCTGAACATTCTTCACCGGACCACTTCCGCCTGCCCGCGGCGTCTAGAAATCCACCGGGTCCCGGATGATCGGACAGGTCATGCAATGGCCACCGCCGCGACCACGCCCAAGCTCGGCGCCCACGATCGTGATGACCTCGATGCCTTCCTTCCGCAGCAGTGTGTTGGTGTAGGTATTGCGGTCATAGGCGTACACGACGCCGGGTGACGCGCAGACGAGGTTGGCGCCGCTGTCCCACTGGGTCCGCTCGCGCTGGTAGTCGGTGCCCCCCGCCTCGACCACGCGCAGCTTCTTCAGCCCGAGGGATTCGGCGACGACGTCCACGAACGGCTTCTTCTCGGCATGCAGTTCCACGCCGCTCGGGTGGTTGCTCGGCCGGTAGGAGAAAGTGGTCGTCTTGTTCATGAAGTCGGGCGCGACAAGCACGCAATCCCGGTCCGCGAACGTGAACACCGTGTCGAGGTGCATCGCCGCGCGGATCTTCGGCATCGCGGCCACGATCACACGCTCTGCCGCCTTCTTCTTGAACAGGGTGGCCGCGAGCTGGCTGATCGCCTGGCGGGAGGTGCGTTCGCTCATGCCGATCAGGACGTTCCCCTTGCCGATCGGCATCACATCGCCGCCTTCGAGCGTCGCGAGCCCGTGGTCCTCCAGCGGGTCGCCCCACCAGACATTGACCTTGCCCTTGAAGTCCGGATGGAACTTGTAGATGGCCGTGGTGAGGATCGTCTCCTCGTGACGTGCCGGCCAGTAGAGCGGATTGAGCGTGACGCCGCCGTAGATCCAGCAGGTGGTATCCCGCGTGTAGAGGGTGTTCGGCAACGGCGGAAGCAGGTACTCGGTGCCGCCCGCCGCTTCCTTGACGACCTTCAGCGCCTTGCCGCCGACCGATTCGGGAAACTCCAGGGTCGAAAGGCCGCCGATCAGGGTCTCGGCGAGATTGCGGTCGTCAAGGCCCTCGAGGTAGCTCCGCAGTTCATCGATGAAGCCCAGCCCCACCTGGTTCGGGATGATCTGGTTGTCCAGGATCCACTTCTTGCCCTCGGGGACGGCGACGGTCTCGGCCAGCATGTTGTGCATCTCGACCACGTCGACACCGCGGTCGCGCAGCTTGGCGACGAAGTCGAAGTGGTCGCGCTTGGCGTTCTCGACCCAGAGCACGTCATCGAACAGCAGCGCATCGCAGTTGCTGGGGGTCAGCCGCTGGTGGGCACGACCCGGCGCGCAGACCATGACCTTGCGCAGCTGCCCGACTTCCGAATGCACACCGTACTTAACTTCTTTTTTTTCACTCGCCATGATGCGCTCCGCTGTTCCTTGGTTGGATGGTGATAACGGTCAGATGGTGATGACGCCGGTTGCCAGCCCGTACACGCCGTAGACGGCGGCGGCAACGATGACCCCGAAGGTAACCCAGTCCGACGTCTTGCTGAAAACGACCTTGCCCTGCTCACGCCGCGCCCAGAAGTACAGCATGGTGCCCGGCGCAAACAATATGGCCGAGAGCAGGATGAACTTCAGGCCGCCGGCATAAATCATGAACAGCGTGTAGACCACCGCGAGCGTCGCCAGGATCAAGTCACGCTGGCGCTCCTCCGGCCGCACCTCGTAGGTTTCGCCGCGCCGGGCAATCATGAAGCCGTAGGCGGCGACGAACAGGTAGGGAATCAGCGTGGTTGCGCTCGTCAGGTTGAGCATCAGCGAGAACGCGTCCCGGGACCAGTAGGTGGTGATCACGATGAGCTGGATGATGATGCTGGTCACCCAGAGGGCCACCACCGGCACGTTGTTCTTGTTGACCTGCGCGAAGACCTTGGGCATGTCCTTCGACTTGCCCGCGGCGAACATCACCTCGGCGCAGATTAGCGCCCAGGCCAGGTAGGCGCCAAGCACCGAGACGAGCAGTCCCACGCTGACGAAGATCGCGCCCCAGGGTCCGACCACCGACTCGAGCACGGCAGCCATCGATGGCTGGCGCATGCCGGCGATATCGGCGCGCTGCAGGACGGCGAAGGGCAGCAGGGTCACGAGCACCATCAGGGTCGTGACGCCGATGAAGCCCAGGATCGTGGCCTTGCCGACGTCGGAGCGCTCCTTGGCGAAGCGCGAGTAGACGCTGGCGCCCTCGATGCCGATGAACACGAACACGGTCACCAGCATCGTCGCCCGGACCTGCTCGAACAGGCCGGTGGTCAGGTCCCCGCCGTACAGGTTGTAGCTGAACAGGTCCATCTTGAAGGCGAAGATCAGGATGACGATGAAGACCAGGATCGGGATGACCTTGGCGACCGTGACAATGCTGTTGATGAATGCGGCCTGCTGCACGCCGCGCAGGATCAGGAAATGAAAGAGCCAGATACCGATCGAGGCAACCGCGATCGCGACCGCCGTGTTCCCGTCGCCGAAGATCGGGAAGAATGCGCCCATGGTCGACTTGATGAGCACCCAGTACGACACGTTGCCGATGCAGCTGCCGATCCAGTAGCCAAAGGCCGACAGGAAGCCCGGGTAGTCGCCGAAGCCCTCCCGGGCATAGGCATACACGCCGGCGTCGATGTCGGGCTTGCGCTCGGCCAGGGCCTGGAATACCCGGGCGAGCATGTACATGCCGGAGCCCGCTATTACCCAGGCAATGACAGCGCCCAGCGGGCCGGTGGCCCCGGCGAAGGTCCGCGGCAGGGAGAAGATTCCCGCGCCGACCATGCCGCCCACGACCATCGCCGTGAGCATTGCCCGTGACATTTTTTGTTCGTTTGCAGACATGTTGCCCGTCCCCCTGCCCTGAGCCAGCCAGACGATACCAGATTAAGTCGCCCGCTTGCCGGTGCCGGATGCGAGCGTCAGTGACGCTGACTGCTGTCGCACTGAGCGGGGTCGCGCCCCTTGCACTCCGCACCGGGCTCGTCGTCGCCGTCCCCGGCCCGGTCAGGGCTGACGGTCCACTCACCGGTCTTGCCGGTGAACACCCCCGGGCTCGCCGGCATTTCACGGCGGTTGTAGTGAGTCTCCCCGCTGCGGTCGTGGGACGGCGGCCGCGAGGTGCAGGCGGCCGTCGTGAGGGCCAGGACGACCAGCAGCAGCGGCGTACCCGCCATCAGAACCGCACCCGCGTGCCGTTGGTGAACACCAGGATGTCCTCGAAGTCCGGCCCTGTGGCCCGGTCCAGGCTCAGCCAGCGCAGCTGGCTGTAGAGCTCGATGCCGAAGCGTTCGAAGACCTGGACGGCGGCGACGCCGAAGGACTGGCCCTCGTCGCCGTCGGCCGTTACGTTCTCGGTGTAGGTGTAGTCGAAGCCGAAGCCGGTGGGACCGAAGCGGAGCAGCTGCGTATCCCAGCCAATCTTGCCGTACATGTTGTAGGGCGTGTCACCCTCCGTGCCGCTGTCGAGGCCGCCGGACACGGTCAGGCTCAGGCCCGTGTCGTTGTGGAGCATGGACCAGGACCCGGACCACCGGTAGTCGACCCCGGACACGTTGGGGTCCGCGATGGCCAGCGCCCCCAGCGTCGTGAAGCCGCCGAGCTGGACGCCCGTCCAGTGGTCGTAGTCACCGCCATAGGTCAGCGCCAGGCTATAGCGCTGGTCCGAACCTGCCGACGCGGATACCTGCAGGGGCCCGAACATGGGCGTGTCGTAGCGGAACCGGTTCATCCGGTCGCCGTCGAAATTGAAGAAGGCGTCCCCGATGGCGACGCCGGTGAGGGCATCGCCGTCGGTGAACTGCAGCCCGCCCATGGGGAACGCGACCCCGGACAGCATCACCGCCGCGCTGACCAGGGAGAGGTCGAATTCCGCCGTGTTGTCAGAGGCGGCGGAACCCCGGCCGAACATGATGCGGCCGTAGCGTTCGTCGAGCAGCCAGACGTCGGCCCGACGCACCGCCATGAAGTCATCGGATCGCTCGTTGTCCTGGCTGACGTCGAAGGAGTTGTTGCCGCTGAAGGCGACCTCCAGCGTGCTGCCGACCTGCGGCCCGTCGGCAAAGCTGGCCACGGCGGCCAGCCGCATGCGGCTGTTGCTGTTGTCGTTGTCGACGAAATAGCCCCGGGTGCTCTCGCCGTCGTCTGCCAGGTTGTAGGCCTGGTTCACCTGTCCCGCCACGGTCATCTGCAGGCCCGGGTTGTCGTACTGGGTCAATGGCTCGTCGCCGTCCTCCTTGAAGTACTCGGGGAGCTCGGCCGCCGGCTCCACCTTCGCCCGCAACTCAGCCACCTCCTTCTTCAGCGCCTCGATCTCCTGGTTCTGGCGCTGGAGCTGCTCGATGAGGACGTCGATGCGGTCCTGGGCCGCGACGCCACCCGGCCCGAGGGCCAGGATGGCCGAGGCCATTACCAGTGGGGCCAGCTTCATCGGACCACGGCCGTCAGTGCGGGTTGGCATGTCCAGGGAACCCTCGGTTTCAGTGTCAATCATATGCCGTGCGACCGAATCTAGCACTGGCAAGAGTCATGGACCATCGCCAATCGCCTTGCTCCGCTAAGGGCAGGCCCTTGGCAGCCCCGCGATCAGCTCCCGGGTGCGGCCGAATGCGGCCACGAGTTCCGGCTTCCCGCCCGCGCCCTCGGGCAGGTACACGCCGAACAGGCTCTCGCCGGCGAGATCCACGAAGGTCACGCCGCGCAGGGGGCCCTGGGCGCCGGCCAGCTCGACCGCGTAGATAGCGCCCATCAGGTCCGGGCGGAAATGCCCGCCGAGTCCCGCGCCTTCCTGCTTGAGGTTGAAGAACTGGCTCCTGGTGGATGGCTCGCCCGGCGGGATCCGCCCGCGCACCTCCACGACGTTCCCGCCCTTCACCAGTACGACCGTCGCATCGTCCCAGTCCTGCAGCGAGGCCCACACCTTCTGGAAACCGGCGGCCGTGGTGCCGGTGGCCCCCTGGCCCGCGAGCGCGCTCAGCACCACGGCCTCGGAGAGGGCGAGCTTGCCGGCGGCCATGAAGGTGGGAGACGCCGGCGGAGTCGCGTAGGTCTCCCGGACTCTCGCCGACTGGTCGGCGGTAGCGCAGAGGGACGGTCCGGCGAGCAGCCCGGCGCTCCAGGACGACAGGACGACGGTGGCGAGCACACGATGCATCATCAGGGGTCTCCTCACGGTCGGTGAAAATGCCATTCAACGCGGACTGGAGGCGAGTCCGACCAGGCGCGCAATGACTATGGCCGGAAACAGGACGCCCAAAGTAGCCAGGAAAGTGGCCAGCATCCTGGCGGGAGTACCTACGGCATAAACGTCGCCAAAGCCCACCGTAGTCAGTGAAGCCAGGCTGAAATAGATGAAATTGGCATAGTCATCGTCTGTCCCCTTCAGCACGACATTCCCCCCTATGGAAACGCCGGTAGCGGCATGAATGACTTCCATGGTCAGCGCTCCCATAAGCGCCAGCAGGAGGTAAACATTGACCGCTCCGATAATCCGGTAAGTATTCACAATCTGGTCGCGGAACAGAAGCCGGAAATTGATGTAGATGAATACCAGCGCATTGGCGATCCCTATGACATTTTCCAGGACGAAGAATGAATACGGATTTTCCCCGAAACGGATGATGCGCAGCGCCAGGTGAATGCTGAACAGAATTGCGGAGGCGGATATCAGCCACACACTGCGTGTTGAGAATATCCCCGAAAAAAACACGCTCAGCAAAAGCACGTTGAACAGCAGTACTCCCTGACTGCTGACTTCCATGATTACCGGGAGTACGAATACTGCGGCAACGAGCATGATCAACAATGTGACGAAACTGGCGTCCGCCAACCAGTACGACTGCAATGTTCTGACCAGGTTTCGCATGGCATACCTTGCAAACGTGAATCCCCCTGGAGCATAAAGCCTCAGGAGCCCTGCCCGCAGCCCGTGCCCGGGGACGGGCCTGGCTGCCAGAAGCACGTATGGACCCGGGAACAGGGTCCCGGATATGGTGAAACCGTCGGGAAGCGGCCGCATGAGCCGCAGGGGTGCGGGCCATGCGGCTCCCATTTGCGTTTCGCCAATGACCCGGGGAGGCCCCATGAAAACACTTGCACTCGCACTGTCCGTCATCGCGGCCCCGATGGTATCGGCCGGCGCCGCCAGCATCCACGACGACTTCGATGACAACCTTACCGATAACTCGCTCTGGAGCATCATCAACGAGGGCAGCGGGGTAACGGTGGCCGAGACGAACCAGCGCGTCGAGGTGACCCTCGCGGCAGACGCAGCCGGCAGTTTCTTCGGCGGCTACCGCAGCAACGCGGTATTCAGCGGTGACGTGGATGCCGAAGTTTCCTTCAGCCTGCTGGACTGGCCAGGCACCAACGGGGTCCGCGTCGGCCTGTCGCTGGTGACGGGCTGGCTCCCGACATCGTTCTGGAACATGGAACGCGTGAGTGGTGGCGCCATCGAGGCCTTCGACGAGGTGTACCTGACGGACTACGACACGTCAATCGGTGTCCTGGTGCCAACGGCAGATGTCACCGGTCGCCTGCGCATCGCGCGCCAGGGCAATACAGTCTCCGCCTGGTACCTGCAGGGCGCCGAGTGGTCCCTCCTGCGCAGCGACACAGTGACCAGTGGCGACGTGAGCGTCGCCTTCGCGGCCTGGTCGGATGACTCGTACTTCGGCAACCAGCCCGTACGCGTGGCCTTCGACAACGCCACTGTGGTGCCACTGCCCGGTACGGCGCTGCTGCTGCTGACGGGCCTGGGTGCGGTCGCGGCCCGTGTCCGGAGCCGGAAGTGACGATGCCAGTTCCCGCGGCTGGTGCCTTCAATCCGCCAGCGTCTGCACGGCATCAGCCGGCCGGGTCAAATCCAGCCAAACTCAATTGAATTGGCTCTGGCGGGGCAGCGTCCGGCCCTGCGGTCTCGGCGCATGGAAATCATGCCGCCACGCTCATCTGGCCCATTACCGCCCCAAGTAATACACTCATGACTCAGGTATTACCTCCGGAGCCAGCCATGGCCACAACCATGACCGTAAAGGGCCAGGTCACCATTCCCAAGAGCGTGCGGGACGCACTCCACCTCGCGCCCGGCGACGGCGTCGAGTTCGCGGTGAACCCCGCTGGCGAGGTGGTCGTCCACAAGGCCGGCGGCGGCACCAGTGGCCGGCCAGCCCGCAGGCGCGATCGCTTCGAGGCCGCCCGCGGCAAGGCCCAGGTGAAGTGGCGCACGGATGAATTGATGGCGCTTCTGCGGGGATCCGACTGAATGTCCGGCAGGGCGGTAATCACGTGCTGCTGGTAGACACCAACGTCCTGGTAGACGTGTTCCAGGACGATCCGGAGTGGGCAGAGTGGTCGCTTCAGCAGCTCCGGGCCCAGTCGCAGGTGCACGAACTCGCGATCAACCCGGTGGTCTACGCCGAGCTCTCCCTGAGCTTCGATTCCTTTGGAGCGCTGGACACCGCAGTCGAGGGGCTTAATCTTCAGTTCAGGGAGGTGCCCCGACCGGCGCTGTTCCTGGCCGGGAAAGCATTTGTGAAGTACCGGCGCTCCGGCGGCCACAAGGCCAACGTACTTGCCGACTTCTTCGTTGGCGCGCACGCGGCGGTGACGGGCTGGGGCATCATCACCCGTGACGCCCGGCGGTACCGGAAGTACTTTCCACGGGTTGTGCTGGTCTCCCCGACGACAGCAGGTCAGTAATCCGCTCGGGGTGGCAGCAGAACGAAGGCGCTGGTGCGCCGGATGTAGGCCTGGTACTCGGGCCGGCGCGTGGCGATGTCCTTCTCGGTGAGCGCCACGCCGGAGACCTTGAGCAGGAGGACCGTCAGCAGCAGCGGCCCGACGAAGGTCCACCAGGCACCGCCCGCGGCGGCGACGAGCCACAGGCTCCACCACATCAGCGTCTCACCGAAATAGTTCGGGTGACGGCTGTAGCGCCAGAGTCCCTGGTCCATTACGCGGCGCTCCGCTTCCGGGCGTTGCTGGAAACGGGCCATCTGCAGGTCGGCGACGGCCTGGAGCAGGAAGCCTGCGAACCACAGGGCTGCGGCGACGAGATCGACGATTCCCAGCGGCACGGATGAGCCCACGACCGCGCCGAATAGGGGTGCCCCGATGATCCAGGCGAGCACGGCCTGGAGCAGGAACACCAGGTACAGGCTCTTGAACGCGAAGTTCGGCTCGTTCCGTGCCCGGATCTCCCGGTAGCGGCGGTCCTCGGCCTTGCCCCGGCTGCGCCACAGGATGTGGAGCGCGAGGCGACTGCCCCACACCACGGCCAGGAGCACCGCCAGGGCACCCCGGGGACCCGGCACGGCCAGCAGCAGCCAGGTGACGCCGGCAGCCGCCACCGCGAGACCCCAGAAGATGTCCACGATGGCCACGTTGCGCAGCAGGAGGCTGATCAGCCAGGCCGCGAACATGAGTCCTGCGGTGGTCGCGAGGCCAGACAGCGCCAGCTGCAACATGGTCGGATTATCGGATGAAACGGTAGTGGCCCACCAGCCACTCGGTGCCGCCGGCGTACCCGAACAATTCCGCGACGGCCATGAAGAACATGCGCCAGCGCTGGAACCAGAGGTTGGCCCCGGCGGGGCCGTAGGCCCGCCGGAGCACGGCGAGCACGGCATCCCGTTCCCGGTCCTGGTTCGCCAGCCAGTCATTGGCGGTGCGCTCGTAGTGGGTGCCGGACACGCGCCACTGGTCCTGCAGGGTCAGGTGCTCCTGGAAGTGGAGCAGCGTGTGCTCGGCAGGCATCAGCCCGCCGGTGAAGAAATGCTGCGCCATCCAGTCCGTGTCGCCCTCCACCGTGAACGGATACATGAGCGACCGGTGGCAGAAGATGTGCACGAAGAGCTTGCCGCCGGGGTCCAGCCAGCCGGCGATGCGCTCCATCAGGGTCGAGTAGTTGCGCATGTGCTCGAACATCTCGACGGAGACCACGCGATCGAAGCGCTCCGGCGTGGCGAAGACGTTCGCATCAGCCGTCAGGACCACCACGTTCCGCAGGCCCCGCTCCCGGGCCTGACCCAGGATGAACTCGCGCTGGGATGCGGAGTTGGAGACCGCCGTGATCCGGCTGAGCGGGTACTGCGCCGCCATCCACAGGGTGAGGGAACCCCATCCGCACCCGAGCTCGAGGATCCGCTGGCCATCGGTGAGCTCCGCGCGCTCGCAGGTCAGGCGAAGCATCGCCTCCTCCGCCTCGCCAAGCGTCCGCGCGCCATCGCCGTACCAGCAGCAACTGTATTTGAGGTGAGGGCCCAGGACACACTGGAAGAACGCCGCGGGCACCTCGTAATGCTGCTCGTTGGCCCGGGCGGTCTCGATGGCCACCGGGCTCTCCCGCAGGCCGGCGAGGCGCCGGCGGAACTCCCCGAACTCCGCTTCGCCCCGGTCCTGCGACTCGGCGGCGAGGCGCTGGGCCATGAGCCGGCGCATCCCGAGCCGGGTGAGCGGATCGGGAATCAGCCCGCGCTCGCACAGGTCGATCAGCAGGCTCACCTCGCGCCCTTCTCCACCGTGGCCCGTACGCGGCCGATCACGCCGCCCAGCACGGGCAACTGCTCGTAGAGGCCGGTCCCGGAGTCCCAGAAGTCCTTGTGGATCAGCACGCGCCCGTCCGCGTCGAAGCGGAACTGGGTGACGCCGTAGGTGACGACTTCCTTGCCCCCGTTGAGCCCGTCGGCCGCGACGGTCATCCGCCAGCGCACGTACCAGTCGGTGCCGGCGGGCGCCTTCTCCAGGAATTCCACGTTGAGCAGCCGGGCCCGCTCCATCGTGTGACTGAAATACGCCTCGATGGTGTCAGCGCCGTCGATGCCCACCAGCGTGTCGTTGAGGTAAGCCCCGGGCGCGTAGACGCTGGCCGTCTGCTCGCGCACCGAGTCGGCGGTCATCCCGGCGAAGTACCGCTGGATGCCGTCGAAGGCGCGGCGCTCCGCCTCGGAACCCGGCACGAGGGTAACTGCCAGCGGCGCGGTGCGCTCCAGGGCGCGTTCATAGGACGCATTGAGGTCCGCCAGCGGCACCGGCGGCGCCCCGCAGCCAGCCAGCAGCGACAGAAGCACCACCACGGCGCCAGCCTGCAATCCTGTCTGCATGTGCAACTCCCTTGACGAGGGGATTCCCGGGACGAAGCGTATACAGTTTCGCGCCGGGTCGGCTATTGGACGCAGCCTGAATCCAGATGACCGCCGCCGACGTAGTGGTTCCCTTCCGGAAGAAGAACAGAAAGCGGGCGTGCGGCGTGCGGGTTGCGATCATTGGCACTGGAATCTCGGGACTGTACGCCGCCCGGCAGCTGGCTTCCCGCTGCGAACTGACCCTCTTCGAGGCCCAGGGCCGCCCGGGCGGCCACAGCAATACGGTCGAAGTCGCGATGGACGGGCAGCGACTGGCCATCGACACCGGCTTCATCGTCTTCAACGAGAAGACCTACCCGGACTTCACCGCGCTGTTGCGCGAACTGGGCGTCGCCTCGCAGGCGTGCGACATGAGCTTCAGCTTCCGCTGCGGCGACAGGGGCCTCGAGTACCGGGGCGACAGTACCTTCGACGCCATCTTCGCCCAACGCCGGAACGCTCTGCGTCCGTCCTTCTACCGGATGATCCGCGACATCCTGCGTTTCAACAGGATGGCTGACGCGCTGGTTGCCTCGGAACCGGACGTTACCCTTGGCGATTTCCTGGCCGGGCACGGCTTCCGCGGCCCGATGGTCGACGACTACCTGCTGCCGATGGCCGGGGCGATCTGGTCCGCCGAGCCGTCCCGCATCCTCGACTTCCCCGCCAGCCACTTCGGCCGCTTCTTCCGCAATCACGGCCTGCTGCAGGTGGACGGACGCCCCCAGTGGCGGACCGTCACCGGCGGCTCCCGGGAATACGTCCGCGCCCTGCTCCGCCCGATCCGCGACCGGCTGCTGCTCGACACGCCGGTGGAGTGGGTGCAGCGGCACTCGGACCGGGTGGTGGTAAAAGCGCGTGGGCGCCCCGCGGCGGACTTCGACCAGGTCGTCCTCGCCTGCCACAGCGACCAGGCCCTGGCGCTGCTCGCCGATCCGACCACTGCGGAGCAGGAGGTGCTGGGCGCCATCACCTGGCAGGACAACGACGCGATCCTGCACACGGACGTCCGCCTCCTGCCGCGCCGCCGGCGGGCCTGGGCGGCCTGGAACTACCATCGGAACGGCTCCTCGACCAGCGGCCGGGTGTCCGTCACCTACAACCTAACGCGGCTGCAGAGCCTGCCCACGCGGCGCCAGTTCCTGCTCACGCTGAACGACGACGACAGCGTCGACCCGCGCACGATCGTCCACCGCCAGACCTACAGCCACCCGGTCTTCGACGCGCGCTGCCTCAAGGCCCAGGCCCGCGGTGCCGAGATCAATGGCGTGCGGCGCACGTGGTATTGCGGCGCCTACTGGGGCTATGGGTTCCACGAGGACGGCGTGCAGAGCGCCGTCGCCCTGTGCAATGCCCTGGAACTCCAGGGGCTGCCGGCCCGGTTGCCGGACGCCCTGGCGGATACCGCGCCGACAGGCGCCGGAATGGCCAATGCACAGCTGTATCTATCAGGGACGCGTTAGCCACCGGCGCTTCCAGCCGGTCCGCCACGACTTCCGCTACAGCATCTTCATGCTGTACGTGGACCTGGCCGAGATTCCGGAGCTTTTCGACCGCTTCTGGCTCTGGTCGGCACGCTCGCCGGCGCCAGCCTGGTTCCGGCGGGCCGATCACTACGGCGAGGCGTCGGTGCCGCTGGACGAGAGCATCCGGGCGCTCGTCCAGCGCGAGGCGGGCTTCCGTCCCACGGGGCCCGTCCGGCTGCTGACCCACTTCCGTTACTTCGGTTACGGCTTCAACCCGCTCTCCGCCTACTACTGCTTCGCGCCGGACGGCGCGCTGGACGCCGTGGTGCTCGAGGTGAGCAACATGCCATGGCGCGAGATGCACCCCTACGTGCTGACCCGCGGTGCACCAATTGCCAACGGCGGCTACAAGTTCAGCTTCGCCAAGGCGTTCCACGTGTCGCCGTTCCTGCCCATGGACATGGACTACCGGTGCCGGCTGGCGCCGCCGGGGAAGCGGCTCGCCCTCGCCCTCGAGAACTGGCGGCATGGCAAGCGAAACTTCGATGCCCACCTGAGCTTTGAGCGAACGGCCATCGGCTCGCGCTCCCTGGGGCGGGTGCTGGCCACGGACCCGCTCGCGACCCTGCGGGTCACCGCGCTCATCCACTGGCAGGCGCTCCGGCTGTGGCGCAAACGGGCCCCGGTGTACGATCATGTGCCAGCGGGCTGACCTCCCATGAATGACCTCGAAGAAGCACTCGACGACCCCGTGACCGGGACGGCTGCGGCCGTCGGGGCCGGGCCCGTGAGCGCGGCAGCCCGCCTCGCCCGGCGCGGCGTGCACGACCTGCTCCGACCGCTGGCTCACGGCCGGCTGCAGGTGCATGACCCGCTCGGAAGCCGGATGTTCGGCACACCCGACGCGGCGGCAACCCGCCATTCGCCCGACGTGTCCGTGCACATCAACGATCTCTCGGCCTACCTGGACATCGCCACCGGCGGCACGATCGGCGCCGCGGAGGCCTACATGGCCGGCAAGTGGACCGTCTCCGACCTGCCCGGCGTAGTGCGCCTGCTGACGATCAACCGGGACGTGATGAATCGCCTGGAATCCGGCATGGCCCGGATCGGCGGCGCGGCGCTGAAGCTGGCCCACTGGTATCACCGCAATACCCGGGCCGGAAGCCGGCGCAACATCCACGCCCACTACGACCTGGGCAACGACCTGTTCCAGCTGTTCCTGGACCCCACCATGATGTATTCGTCGGCCGTCTTTCCGCGCCCCGATGCATCACTGGAAGAGGCCTCGCTGCACAAGCTGGACCTGATCTGCCGCAAGCTGGAACTGCAGCCGGACGATCACCTGCTGGAGATCGGCACGGGCTGGGGCGGCCTCGCCCTGCACGCGGCGCGGAATTTTGGCTGCCGGGTCACCACCACCACGATCTCGAAGAACCAGTTCGAGTTCGCCACCGCGCGCGTGCGCCAGGCGGGGCTGGCGGACCGCATCACGATCCTCAGTGAGGACTACCGGGACCTCACCGGCACCTTCGACAAGCTCGTGTCGGTCGAGATGATCGAGGCTGTGGGGCACCGCTTCCTCGAGAGCTACTTCCGGGCCTGCAGCGAACGGCTGAAGCCGGCGGGCAGGATGCTCCTGCAGGGCATCACCATCGCGGACCGGAACTACGAGCAGGCGCGGCACTCCGTGGACTTCATCCAGAAGTACATCTTCCCGGGCGGTGCCCTGCCCTCCTGCGCCGCCATCCTGTCGGCGGTCGGCCGGGTGACGGACCTGCAGCTCACCGGGCTGCAGGACATCGGACTCGACTACGCGCGCACGCTGCAGATCTGGCGCGAGCGTTTCCTCGACCGGGTCCAGGATGTCCGCCGGCTGGGCTACCCCGACGAGTTCGTCCGCATGTGGGAGTGGTACCTGGCCTACTGCGAGGGCGGCTTCCTGGAGCGGGCCATCAGTGCGGTGCAGGTGGTGTTCGACAAGCCGGAGTGCCGGCTGCGCCCGGCAAGGTGCCCGGCATGAAGAGACTGCTGATTGCGACGTGCATCCTGGCGCTGGCGGCCTGCACGACGCCGGACCCGGTCATCGAACCGGACGCGCCGACCTACGACGGCATGGTCCCCGTCCGGGACTCGGGTCTCAGGGAAGCCTGGGTCAAGCCGGACATCGACCTCAGCCGCTACGAGCGGATGCTCCTGCTGCCCATCGAAGTGCAGTTCCGGGCCGTCCGCCCGACGGCGGGCACTACCCTCGGCCGGTCCCAGGACCGGGAGTTCCCGATCAGTCCGGCGGACCAGAAGCGCCTCGTGGACATCGTCACCGGGGTGTTCCGCGAGGAGCTCGCGAAAAGCCGCCACCTGACGCTCACGACGGAGCCGGGGCCGGACGTGCTGCTGGTGCGGACGTCCCTGCTCGACATCGTCTCGAAGGTGCCGCCCGAGGAGCCCGGCCGCAATGAGATCTTCCTGGACGAGGTGGGCGAAGCCACCCTCGTGCTGGAACTGCAGGACGCGCAAAGTGGCGAGACGCTGGCGCGGGCCGTGGACCGCCGCGCCGCAGACCCGGTGGACTACATGGACACCAATGTGTCGCGCGTGACGTCGGTGCAGGCCTGGAGCGAGGTGCGCCGGGTGGCCCGGCGCTGGGCCAGCACCGTCACGCAACGGATCGACCAGCTGCACACCCGGGGCCGGATGCCCGGCCAAGACCCTGCCAGGCCCCTTCAGTAAACGGCTCCCGCGCCACGCCCTGCTGCTGCTGTTCACAGCGGCCGCGGCGGCCATGGCCTGGTTCACCGGCGACCCGGCCGCGGCCCTCGACCGGCTCAGCCTGCTCACCGCCTGGCTCTGCTTCGGCCTGCTCGTCGCCGCCCTGGCACTGGGCCCGCTCACGGCACTGCGCACCGGCCGGCCGACGCTGAACAGCCTCCTGCGCCGGGACCTCGGCATCTGGGCCGGCCTGACCGGCCTCGCGCACCTGGCGGCAGCCACGGGCGAGGTCATGCAACCCGCCTACTTCAGCCGCTACATCACCGGCCCGGACGGACCGCCCCTGCCCGGCTGGCCCGGCTGGCTCGGCAACTCCAGCATCGTGGGCGGGTATCTCGTCGGCGTCCTGTTCCTGGCCCTCCTGCTGCTCTCGAACAACTGGAGCCTGCGCCGGCTGGGACCGACCCGGTGGAAGCAGCTGCAGGGCATCTCGACGACGGCCTTCATCCTGGCCGTCGCCCACGGCATTGTCTTCCAGATCATCGAGGGCCGGACCGGCGCCTGGCTGGCTGCCCTCGTAGTGGTGACCGCGGCAATTTTCGTACTCCGCTGGCAGGCACGGCGCTTCGTGCATGATGCTGCCGGCTAGTATTGGCAGCATCCGAAGCACCCCGACGCTGGAGCACTACCCATGTCCGATTCATTATTGTCCCGTCGCGAAATACTGGCCGCCGGCTCCACGCTCGCGGCCCTGTCAGCCGCCGCGCTGACTACCGCCGGGTGTGCGGCCGGTGGCGCCACGGCATCGGGAGGACTGTCAGACGCCGCCCGGAACCCAGCCGACGCGCCCCAGGCCCCCTTCGACACGATGCGCGACTACATGGCCGCCCTCGACGCCCACGGCCTGCTGCTGCGCATCCCCGAGATTGACCAGGACGCCTTCCAGGCGACAGGGCTCGTGTTCCGCGCCAACGACCGCTTCACCTACTTCGGCGTGCCGGCGCTGTACTTCGAGCGGGTGAAGATCGGCGGCAAGTGGGTGCAGGGCCCGCTCGTCGGCCTCCTCCAGGCCAACCTGCACACGGACGCCATCGTCTTCGGGCAGACGGTGGTGCCCGGCAACGGTCCCGCCAGCTACCGGAACGCCAAGGCATACCTGGCCGAAATGCTGAAGAGGAACAACGGCAGCTACCCGCAGATTCCGCCGGTCACGATTTCCCGCGAGAAGGCCCTCTGCAAGCAGGTGGTTCTGCGCGGGGACGACATCGACCTCACCAGGTTCGCCTTCGTCCAGACCAATCCCACGGACGCCGGCCGCTACGTCAACACCGGCTCGGTGTTCATGGACGACCCCGTCATGGGCGGCAACTTCGGCACCTACCGGTGCCAGCTCAAGGGCCCGCGCCTCCTCGGGCTCAACCCCGAGCCGAACCAGACGGGCTGGAAGATGCTGATGGCCGCGAGGAAGCGCGGCGAGGCGACGGCGAAGGTGTCGATCGTCCTGGGCCAGGACCCGGTGGTGTGGTTCATCAGCGGCACGCGCGTGGCCAACCGCTTCGGGGACAAGCCCATCGACGAGCTCGCGGTCGCCGGCGGGTTCCGCGGCAGGCCCGTGGAGGTCGTGAAGTCGGAGACCAACGACCTCCTCGTGCCGGCCCACGCCGAGATGATCATCGAGGGCGAGGTCCCGCTGCAGGAAAAGGGCCAGCCGGAAGGCCCCTTCGGCGAGATGTTCGGCTACATGGGGCCCGCCAAGGAGGAGAACTTCTTCCTCAACGTCACGGCGGTGACCCACCGCCGTGACCCCTGGATCATGAATGCCTTCACGGGCATGCAGCGGGGCATGGTGACCTCACCCCAGGACGCGCTCTACGACCACTTCCTGCGCCGTGCCGTGCCCGGACTGATCGAGATCTACCAGCCCCAGGACCTGATGGGCGTGGCGATCCTCAGCATCGACAAGAAGGCGCCGGGCGAGGGACTGAAGGCCGGGCGGATCGTGGCAGAGCGCAACCCGATCGCCAAGGTAGTCATCGTGGTGGACCGGGACATCGACGTGATGGACCGCACCCAGGTGCTGTTTGCCGTGGGGTCCCGCTGGCAGCCGTCGCCCGCAGCGGAGATCATGAAGGACCTCACGGGCATCATCACCGACCCGAGCCAGCCCGTGCAGGGCCGCACCAGCAAGATCGTCATCGACGCGACGATCCAGCTGCCCGAGGAAGGCGGCCGCGCCGACTTCCCGGCGACCAACCGGGCGCTGCTCGAAATGGGCGCGCCCCAGGTCTTCGCCGACGTGGACCGGCTGTTCGGCACCACGCTGGCGGAGTGGGGAAGCCGGGGTATCAGGGGCTAGGGACGCAGGGCGGCGATTCTGGCAATTGCGGCCGGTTTCTGCGGCTGACGGATGCGCGTCAGCCGCGCATGCTCGTGGCCATGCAACCGGACTCCCGTGTCACTGGCACATCGCATGCACATGGACTAACCTTAGCTAATCAGTGCGAGGGGAGTCCATCGATGCCCACCGTCAACGTGCACCAGGCCAAGACCCAGCTTTCGCGCCTCCTGGCCGACGCCGCGGCCGGGGAGGAAGTCATTATCGCCCGGGATGGCAAGCCCGTGGCGCGCCTCGTTCCGGTCGGCACGGCGCCCCGGCGCCGCAAGCCGGGCACACTGCGGGGCAGGATCCGGATTGCCGCGGGCTTCGACGACGCGCTACCGGAGGCCGCGCAGGCCTGGTTCGACGGACGGTCTTGAGGCTGCTGGTCGACACCCAGGTGTTCCTCTGGTGGCTGGCGGATTCCCGGCAGCTGCCGGGGGAGGCACGCCGTGCGCTCGGCGAGGCCGACGAAGTGATGGTCAGCACCGCGAGTCTCTGGGAAGCCACGATCAAGATCGGGCTCGGCAAGCTGCATGCCGACGTCGGCGAGTTGATCGGCGGCATCGAGGCCAGCGGCTTTCGGGAGTTGCCGATCCGGGCCGCCCACGTGGCGACCCTCGCCGGCCTGCCCCTGCATCACCGGGATCCCTTCGACCGGATGCTGGTCGCCCAGGCGATCACGGAGCCGTTGCGGCTGCTTACCGCCGACAGCACACTCCGCCAGTACTCGGAGCTCGTGACGGTGGTCTGACGACAGGGTCGGCTAGGGTGTGCTGCCGGGCTTCCGGTTCCGGTTTCGGAAACGGAACGCTTCCTCGCACTCGGGCAGCTCGTAGAAGCGGGGTCCACCGCCGATGCGCTCTCCGTTGTAGCCATCGGCGTAGCGCCGGCAGTAGGCTTCGTCGCCCCGCTTGTCGCCGACGCATTCGTTGTAGATTTCCGCGCGGATCGGCGCGAGCTTTTCTTCCCGGGCCGCCTCGCAGCGCTTGTCCAGTTCGGCCTGTGCATCCTCCTGCTCGGCCGCCCCGGCCCCGGTGGCGAACAGGATGAGGAGCATCGTGGCGAGGCGGCGCACGGGGTCCCTACGCCCTCTGCAGGCCCACGAGCCGGGCGCCCACGTCCAGGGCCTGGTCGATGGTCGGCGCGTAGCCGTCGCTGCCGATCCGTGACCACAGGTCCGGCACCTCGTCGAAGGCCGCGCCGCCCACTACCACGCGCACCGGCCGTTCACAGCGCTCGCGGATGGAGCGGATCGCCTGCTCGACGCGCGGCACGTGGGTGGCCAGCGTGGCGCCCAGCATCAGCAGGTCTGCTTCGAAGAACGCGAGCATGGTGGGCAGGTCCAGCATCGGCACATCCGCGCCGATGAAGATGACGCGCCAGCCGGCCAGCTGGTACATGTCGGCGAGTGCCCGCAGGCCGACGTCGTGGACATTGCCCGAGACGGCAGCAACCACGACCGTGCGCCCGTTGGCGGGCTGGCGTGGGGCCTGGCTGGCCACCACGGCCATGGTGCGCTGGGTCGCGGAGGTCACCATGTGCTCTTCGGCGATGCTGATCTCGCCGGCATGCCAGAGCCGCCCGACCTCCCGCTGGGCGGGCAGGAGCACGTCGGTGTAGGCCGCGCGAGGGCCAAGGCCATTCAGCGCCGCCGTCGTGACGATCGAAATGGCATCGGCCACGTTGCCTTCCAGGATCTTCTGCAGGTACTCGAGGGCAAGGCGGTCCGGCGGATGCCTCGGGTCCAGCTCCGACGGATCCGGCGCCGGCGCCGGCGACGCCACGAGCCGGAGCGCGAGATCCAGATACTCGACCGGCAGGCCGAGGGCCGGCTTGGGCAGTCGCTCGACGAGCACGTCCCGCAGCGCCTGGATGCTGTGGCGGATGTCCTGGTCGTCCTGGCCGCGGGCCCGGAAGGCCTTGCGGGACCAGGTGACCCTGCCGAGGAACAGCCGCGCGTCACCGGCCAGGACGGCGGCAGCGAGCTCGAGCACCCGCTGGGTCAGGTGCGACCGCCAGGCCGTCAGCGCGTTCGGGCCCTGGCGCTCGCCCAGGCCGGGGTCCCGCTCGAGCATCAGTGAGGCGGCAAAGCCGGCGTAGCCAGCAGCGCCGCGCTCGAGGAGATCGCCCGCGAAGGCGTTGCCGGAGGAAGGTTGGGCTCGTGCCATGGTCCTGATCTGCCTCGAAAAACGCAGTAACTAGCCCGATTTTCGCCAGGGGACCCGGCCCGGATTCACCGCGGCGCACCCGGGTTGCCGGACTGTGCGGTGGTACTCACCTGACCGGCCCACCGGGCAGTTCCTCGCCCCGCTGGAGCGGAGCCTCGCGCTTTATGGCGGGGTCGATGGCGTGGTAGACCCTGCCGACGGAGAGCGGATCGTCGAGGCAGTCCACCACCAGCCTGGCCAGGTCGGCCCGGTTGATGACGCCCATGGCCTTGCGATCCTCCGTGCGGATCGCCGTGCCGCTGGCGGCGTCGTGGCTCATGCCGCCGGGCCGCAGGATGGTGTAGTCGAGGCCGCTCGCCATCAGGTAGTCCTCGCCGAGGGTCTTCTCCTCGAGGACCGCACCGAGGAACTCCAGTACCCGGGGTCCGACGGTACCCCGGCTGTCGCCGCAGCCGATCGCCGTGACGAATATGAAGCGGGACACGCCGGCCTTCCGGGCCGCATCCACCAGATTGCGGGTGCCGTGGTAGTCCGGACGCGGCTCGCCGCGCTTGCCGCCGACGGTGTCGATCACGGCGCGAAAGTCGCCCGAGGCGAAAGCGCCCTCCACCGACCGCGGGTCCAGCACGTCGCCCTTGTACAGCTTCACCCGGAGCCGGAGCAGGCCGGCCATGTCCGTCGTGGGTCGGACGAAGGCCGTGACTGGCTCGCCCCGCGCCGCCAGCAACCGGGTCACCTCGAGCCCGGTGCCCCTGCTGGCCCCGACAATCAGCACTCCGTCCGTCACGCTTTGCTGCCCCTCGTCAACCAGGGTCCTAGGGTAGCAACCGGCAACCGGCGTAACCACCTGCCGGGGTGCCGGCGCGACCGCCTTGACGGTGCCCGGCCCTTCGCCGAAGCTCTTTACACATTCGCCCCCGGAGACTCCCCGCCATGCGCCTGATTGCTCTCGTTGCCGCCGGCATGCTGTCCGCCATCGCCCCCCTGATGACCACATCGGCTGCCGACGCAGCCAAGCCCACCGTGCTCATCACCGGAGCGAACCGGGGCATCGGGCTGGAGCTCGTCCGCCAGTACTCGGACCGGGACTGGAAGATCATCGCCACGGCGCGGGACCCGGCGGGAGCGACGGACCTGCAGGCCCTGGCGAAAGCCGACCCGGACATCACGATCGAAAAGCTGGACGTGACCGACCACGCCGCGGTGGATGCCCTGGCGGCGAAGTACAAGGACCAGCCGATCGACGTCCTGCTCAGCAACGCGGCCAAGACGCCGCGCTACATGTCCGCCATGAAGGGCGCGGCCACGATCGACTACGAGGAGGCCCGGAACAGCTTCGAGATCAACGCGCTGGGGCCGGCCAAGCTGGTCGCCGACTTCCTGCCCCACGTGCAGAAGTCGAACCAGAAGAAGATCGCCGTGATCTCCAGCAAGGCCGGCTCCTTCGCCGAGAGCCCCAGGATGTCCATGATGTACGAGTACCGCACCAGCAAGGCGGCGCTGAACATGATCGTCTACACCCTGGGCTTCGAGACCGCGAAGAAGGGCGTGACCATTGCGGCCATCTCGCCGGGCTCGGTGGACACCAAGCCCGTGGAGGGCGAGCTCGGCTATGGCACGAACTTCAAGCAGCCGAACACCATCACGCCAACCGAGAGCGTGGCGGGCATCATCAAGGTGATCGACGGCATGACGCCCGCACAGAACGGGCAGTTCCTGGACTACAAGGACGGGCGCGTCATTCCCTGGTAGGAACGGGCGCCGTTGGCAGCGGAATCACCGGCGGTGGCCTAGACTGGGCGGATGGAGCTGCTGCCCCACCCTGACTCGCCCCCCGGGCCGGTCCGCCAGTTCGACGGGACGGCCGCGTATGGGGCCGACGGCGCCCTGCAGCTCTCCTGGAACCTCCGGGCCGATCTGTCCCGGCTGCGGATTCCCCCGGCGACGGCTCCGCACCACGCCGACGAACTGTGGCGGCACACCTGCTTCGAGGCATTCGTGGCAGATCCCCACTCCTCCGGCTATCTGGAGCTGAACTTCTCCCCGTCTGGCGCCTGGGCGGCCTACGGCTTCCGCAGCTACCGGACGGGCATGGCTACCCTCCCGCTGAAGAGGATCCCCGCGACCCGCTGGCACCAGGCGGCCGACAGGCTGACCCTGGCGGTGGACTTCCGGATGGATGCGCTCCCGGGGCCGCCGGGGCCCCGGCCACCGGTGGCGCTCCGCGTGGGTCTCGCCGCCGTGCTGGAGTCGGACGAGGGCGCACTGACCTGGTGGGCGCTGCGCCACCCGGCGGGGAAGCCCGACTTTCATCACGCGGACGCCTTCGTGCTGCAGGTCGTCCCGTGAACTCCGGCCTCGACCGGTTGCTGTCCGACGATACGCTGCGCGGGGAGCTCCGCGGGCGGCGTGTCGCCCTGCTGGCCCACCCCGCGTCGGTCACCGCGGACCTGCGGCACAGCCTGGACGCGCTTATGGGCCTGCCGGAGCTGGACGTCACGAGCGCGTTCGGCCCCCAGCATGGCCTGCGCGGCGACAAGCAGGACAACATGGTGGAGTCGCCCGACTTCACGGACCCCGTCCACGGCATCCCGGTGTACAGCCTGTACGGCGAGGTGCGCCGGCCGACGGCCGCGATGCTGGACACCTTCGACGTGCTGCTGGTGGACCTGCAGGACCTGGGTTGCCGCATCTACACCTTCATCACCACCCTGCGCTACGTGCTCGAGGACTGCGCACGGGCGGGCAAGGCGGTGTGGGTGCTCGACCGGCCGAATCCGGCCGGCCGTCCCGTCGAGGGGCTCAGCCTCCGGCCGGGCTGGGAGAGCTTCGTGGGCGCCGGCCCCATGCCCATGCGCCACGGACTCACGATGGGCGAGCTGGGCCACTGGTTCCTGCACCTGCTAAAGCTGGAACTCGAATACCGGGTGGTGCCGATGGCGGGCTGGCAGCCCGGGTCCGCGCCGGGCTTCGGGTGGCCGGTACACGAGCGCAGCTGGGTGAACCCGAGCCCGAACGCGGCCGGTCTGGCGATGGCCCGCTGCTATGCCGGCACCGTCATGCTGGAAGGCACGACCCTGTCCGAGGGCCGGGGCACCACGCGCCCGCTGGAACTGTTCGGCGCGCCGGATCTCGATGCCGCCGCCCTCCTCGCCCGGATGCGCGTGCTCGCGCCGGACTGGCTCGCCGGCTGCCGCCTGCGGCCCTGCTGGTTCGAGCCAACCTTCCACAAGCACGCGGGCCAGCTCTGCAACGGCCTGCAGATCCACGTGGACGACCCGGCCTACGATCACGCCGGCTTCCGGCCCTGGCGGCTGCAGGCGCTCGCCTTCAAGGCCCTGCGCCAGCTCCGCCCCGACTACCCGCTCTGGCGGGACTTCCCCTACGAGTACGAGCGCGGGCGGCTGGCCATCGACCTGATCAACGGGGGGCCGTTGCTGCGGGAGTGGGTGGATGATCCCGCGGCGATGCCGGGGGATCTGGATGCGCTGGCGAAAATGGACGAGGAGGCATGGCTGGCCGGACGTCAGGACTGCTTCCTATATCCGTTCACCTGAGCAGCTTCTCCACGGGTCATTTTTGGGCAAAACGGGGTGGTTTGGCGGTGGCACTGTCAATCTGCGCCGGATAGGGTAAGAACTCCGCATCAGCCATCCGGGACTGCGAATGGCCCATGACCCACGACGAGCGCGCGCCCGGGCCATGGCGGTGCCGGTCAGTGAGATCACCCACGCCATCCTCGTTCTGCGCCGCCAGCGCATCATCCTCGATGCCGACTTGGCCACCCTTTACGGGGTAACCACCAAGCGTCTCAACGAGCAGGTCAAGCGAAATACAGCGCGGTTCCCGGCGGACTTCATGTTTCGCCTCACCACCCAGGAAGCCGAGGCCCTGAACCGGTCGCAAGTTGCGACCGGTTCACAGAAACACCGCGACCCGCGCTTTCCACCATTCGCCTTCACAGAGCACGGCGCCATAATGGCCGCAACCGTACTGAACAGCCCCCGCGCCGTCGACACCGGCCTCTACGTCGTGCGCGCCTTCATCCGGCTGCGCGAGCTGCTGGCCGCCAACTCCGCCTTGGCCCGCAAGCTCGATGAACTCGAGCAGAAATACCGGCACCACGATCAAGCAATCGCCGCCATCCTCTCGACCATCCGCGAGTTGACGAAGCCGACCGAAGCCAGACGGCGAGGAATCGGATTCACTGCAGACCTAAATGAACCCAAGTAAACAGGGCTTTTCGCCACGACTATGCAGCCCGATCGCCATGCGCAACGATGACTGTCGTGCCGGTCGGCGCCCTTACGGCGGCTGCCCAACCTGGAGCTCGAAATCCGGCGGCCCTTCCGGGTGGTTGTGCCCCTCGCTGACCTGCCAGTCCCACAGCTTCGGCCGCTTGCGGTACACGTGGGAGGCCGCCCGCGCCGCGTTGTCGTCCGGCGTGGTCCAGGGGTCGTAGTGGAAGTAGTTGTACAGCTCGCTGTCGGTGCGGCCGAGGGCGATGCAGCCGAAGCGGGACGCGAAGGCGCCGTGGTTGATGTACGCGGGCCGCCAGAAGTAGCCGCCGGTGGGGATTTCGCCGAACTGCATCATCCAGGACGTCCCCCAGATGTGGTAGCTCTCCTCCGCGCAGTCGTGGTAGGAGATGTTGTCCTGCCGGTAGGCGGGCACCATGCTGTAGAGGAACGTGGTGGCGCGGGACAGCGGGTCCACCCGCAGCGGCTTCACGCAGCAGCCCGTGGCCACGCCGGGCTGGAAGCGTGCGGTGGCGATCCAGGGCGCCTCCTCGTAGCCGTTCGTGGTGACGAAGGCCGCGGTCAGCGCGTAGCGGTGGTGCTCGTCGGACTCGGCGAAGCTGGGCAGGCCGTCGTTCCAAAGCACCAGAGCCTCGAATCCCTCCGGAGATGACATCGCCCCCAGCGCGAAGCCGGCCGGCACGAAGAAGTACTGGCCCTCGCCGCAGAGCACGCCGCCGATGCGCACCGAGCCGCGCAGCACGAAAAGCTCCAGGTCCGACCAGGCCAGGCCGGGCGGCCGGCGGAAGCCGGCGTCGAACCGCATCTTGAGGGAGCAGGCGCCGGTATCCTGGTCCATGCTCAGTGTCTTGTACCAGGCGCCCTTCGGGAACGCCTTCAGGGTGAACCGTTTGTAGGGCTGGTCGATTTCCGAGTAGGGCTCGATGTGGGGGCGGCTCATGGAATACCTCTTATTACATCATGCGCAGGACGTAGCACTTCAGGTAGCGGGTTTCCCGCAGGGCCAGAAGCACGGGGTGATCCCGGCCAGCGCCCCGCTTCTCGATGATCTGCACCTCGCGCCGCGCGTCAGCCGCCGCGGCCTGCAGCATTGTCTCGAAGGCCGCCTCGTCCACGTGGTGACTGCAGCTGGACGTGATCAGGTGGCCGCCCGGATTCAGTAGCTGCATGGCCCGGAGGTTGATTTCCTTGTAGCCGCGGAGCCCGGATGTGATGGCATCCTTGCTCTTGGTGAAGGCCGGGGGATCGAGCACGATAGTGTCGTACCGGCGCCCGGCATCCACCTCCGCGCGCAGGAAGTCGAAGACGTTGGTGGCCAGGACGTCCACGTTGGCGATGCCGTTCCGGGCGGCATTGGCGCGGATCTGCTCACAGGCCGGCTCCGAGCTGTCCACCGCCGTCACCCTTTCGGACCGCCGCGCCATCTGCAGGGCGAAGCCGCCGATGTAGCTGAAGCAGTCGAGCGCGAGTCCGCGGGCATACCGCCCCGCCACCACGTGATTCTCGCGCTGGTCCAGGAAGCTGCCCGTCTTCTGCCCGTGCTCGAGGCTCACCGCGAACTCGAGCTGGCCCTCGCGGACGACCACCGGGTTGGGCACGGAGCCCCACAGCAGCCCCTTCTCCTGGGGCAGGCCCTCGAGCCCGCGCACGCTGGCGTCGGAGCGGTTCATGATGCCCTTGCAGGCAAACTGCTCCACGAGCAGCGGCACCAGCAGCTCCCGCCGGTGTTCCATGGCCGGAATCAGGAACTGGACGCTCAACCAGTCGCCGTAGCGATCGACGACCAGGCCGGGCAGGCCGTCACCGTCGCCATGGATGGCCCGGTACGCACTGTCACCCGGGTACAGGTTCCGGCGCAGTTGCGCGGCCGCGGCGATTCGCTCGCGGAACAAGTCCACGCCGACAGGCTGGTCCGAACGGGAGATCCGGCGCAGCGCGATCTTCGACTGCAGCGACACGCAGGCCTGCCCGAGGAAGCGGCCCCGCTCGTCCTGCACCGGGACGATGGCGCCACTGGCCATGCCCTGGGGCAGGCGGGTATCCGTCCGGTAGATCCACGGGTGCCCCGCAGCCCAGCGGCTGGCGCCGCGCGGACTGACCGTCACCGTTATCGGTGCTGCCTGACCGGGCAGCTGCGCGCCGGCGTTCAGCGGCTCTTCAGCAGGTCGCGGATTTCGGTCAGCAGCTGCTGGTCAGCCGTGGGACCCGGGGGCGCCGGCGGCGGCGCCGCCGCCTTCATCCGGTTCATGGCCCGCACCATCAGGAAGATGATGAAGGCGAGTATCACGAAGTCCAGGATCGTGTTGATGAACGTGCCGTAGCGGAGCACCGGGACGCCAGCATCGGTGGCTGCCTTCAGCGTGGCGAAGTCGCCGCCACCCAGGTTGACGAACAGGTTGCTGAAATCCACCTTGCCCAGGACCAGGCCCACGACCGGCATGATCACGTCGTTGGTCATGGACGTCACGATCTTGCCGAACGCAGCGCCAATGATCACGCCGACGGCGAGATCAACGACGTTGCCCCGCATCGCGAATTCCTTGAATTCCTTCAGCATCACTGGCTCCTTTGCGCGTTGGCGGTTAGGTTAAGCTCCCGGGGCAGAGGACCGCAACCACCATCACATGGCAGACCCGTTCGAAATCGAGTTCTACGGCGCCACCCGCGAGGTCACCGGCTCCTGCCACATCCTCCGGATCGGCAAGCGGACGATCCTCCTGGAATGCGGGCTGGTCCAGGGCGGCCGGCAGCGCGAGGCCCGCAATCGGGAGCCGTTTCCCTTCGAAGCCGCCCGGATCGACGCGGCGGTCCTATCGCACGCCCACATTGATCACTCCGGCCGGCTGCCGTTGCTCATCCATCGCGGGTACCGCGGGCCGATCTACGTCCAGGCAACCACGGCGCGCTTCTGCGAGATCATGCTCGAGGACAGCGCCCGCCTCGCCGAAGGCGACGCGGAACGCGAGAACCGCAAGAGGGAGCGGAAGGACCTGCCGCTGGTCAAGCCGCTGTACACGACTGCAGAGGTGGAGCAGACCCTCGGACAGTTCGTCACGCTGCCGTACCTCGAGCGCCGGGAGATCCTGCCGGGCGTGGCGATCCGTTATGTGGATGCGGGCCACATCCTCGGTTCCGCAAGCGTCGAGGTCTGGCTGAGGCACGACGGCATCGAACGCAAGCTGGTCTTCAGCGGTGATCTTGGCCAGTACGGCACGCCGATCCTCCGGGACCCGGCGCGGAACACGACGGCCGACCTGGTGCTGATGGAAAGCACGTACGGGGACCGGCTGCACCGGGACCGGGAAGCCACCGTCCGGGAAATGGCGACGATCATCCAGGAGGCCGACCACCGCCGGGGCAACGTCCTCATTCCGGCCTTCGCCGTGGGCCGTACCCAGGAACTCCTGCACCTCTTCGCCACGCACTACGCGGAATGGAACCTGGCGCGCTGGAGGGTCTTCCTGGACAGCCCCATGGCCATCCGCACGTCCCAGATCTACTGGGACACGCCGGAACTGCATGACGCCGGGGGCATGCCGCGCCTGCCGAACCTCATGCTCTCCGGGTCGGCGGAGGATTCCCAGGCGATCAACCGGATCCGCAGCGGTGCCATCATCATTGCCGGCAGCGGGATGTGCGAGGGTGGCCGCATCGTGCACCACCTCAAGCACAATCTCTGGCGCCCGGAATGCGACGTGATCATCGTGGGCTACCAGGCCAATGGCACGCTGGGCCGCCAGCTCGTGGACGGCAACACCTATGTCCGGATCCACCAGGAAAACATCCGCGTGCGGGCCCGCATCCACACGGTCGGCGGCCTCTCCGCCCATGGCGACCAGGACGACCTGGCGCGCTGGTATGGCAGCTTCAGCCCAAAACCGCCGGTGTACCTGGTGCATGGAGAATCCACCGCCGCCGAGGGGCTTGCCGCACGGCTGAAGAAGGATGGCGCTCCGCGGACTGTCGTTGCCGAGCGCGGCATGCGCGTGGACCTCAACACGCTGGCGTAGGAGCGCCTTGAGGCGCGACCCGACGGCTGGTCGCGCCTCAAGGCGCTCCTTGTATGTTGGGTTCCGTGGCCCTTATCGTCAGATGGTAAGCCACCGGGCCGGGTAGACCGTGCGCTCCTCGAGGGTTGACCTCGCCACGTAGCTGGGTCGCCCGGCCCGTCTTCCTTAGCAACCCGAACAGCTGCCGGGGCCTCGAGCCCGCATCCGCAAGGCAGGGAAAGAGGAAGCCATGACCGTCCAGACCATTGTTGGTATTGATCTCGGTAAACACCACCTCGACGTCGCCATCGAGCCCGCCCACGAGGCCTTCCGCGTGCCCCACGACGAGGCGGGGATCAGCGCGCTGATCACCCGGCTCAAGCCCCATGCTCCCGACCAGATCATCCTGGAAGCGGGCGGCCCCCTGGCCGCCCAGCTGGCCGGGCTGCTGGCCGCCGAGGGCTTCGCCGTGGTCGTGGTCAACCCGCGTCAGGTGCGGGACTTCGCCCGGGCCACCGGCCAGCTGGCCAAGACCGACCAGTTGGATGCCCGGGTGCTGTGCGCCTTCGCCGCGGCCGTCAAGCCCGCCTGCCGCGCCCTGAAGGACGAGACGGCCCAGGTGCTGAGTGCCCTGGTGGCGCGGCGCCGGCAGCTGATGCAGATGCTGGTGGCGGAGAAAAACCGCTTGAGTGCGGCACCCCCCACCCTGGTGCGCCGTAACCTCACCACCCACATCCGCTGGCTGCAACGCTGCCTGGAAGACACCGATCGCGAACTGCGCGAGCAGATCCAGGACAGTCCGGTGTGGCAGGCCCGCGAGAACCTACTGGCTGGCGTGCCCGGGATCGGCCGGGTCACCGCCCAGGCCCTGATCGGCGACCTGCCCGAGCTCGGCCAGCTCAGCGACAAGCAGATCGCGGCCCTGGCCGGCCTGGCGCCCTTCAATCGCGACAGCGGCACGCTGCGCGGCCAACGCCACATCTGGGGTGGCCGCTGGCAGGTCCGTACCGCACTCTACATGGCCACTCTGGCGGCCATCCGCTCCAACCCGCCGATCAAAGCCTTCTACGCCCGCCTGCGTCTCGCCGGCAAACCGCCCAAGGTCGCCATCACCGCCTGCATGCGCAAACTCCTGGTGATCCTCAATGCCATGGTCCGCGATAACGCGCCCTGGCAGCCGCCCATCACCGCTTGACTCACAACACAGCTGCTACAAGGGAGATCGAAGTGCAGGATTACGAGAAGCTCGGAGCCTTCTACCTGGGCCGCCGCTGGGACGCCACTGCCGGCAGGCTGCAGGAGGACCTCATCCTCTACGACTCGCCAGACCTCACCACCCACGCCGTCATCATCGGCATGACCGGCAGCGGGAAGACCGGCCTCGGGATCTCCCTGCTCGAGGAAGCTGCCCTCGACAAGGTACCGGTCATCGCGATCGACCCCAAGGGCGACCTGGGCAACCTGCTGCTCACCTTCCCCGAGCTGCGCCCGGCGGACTTCGAGCCCTGGGTGGATGCCCGGGCGGCCGAGGCAGCGGGCAAGTCCGTGCCGGAATTCGCCGCGGGCGAGGCGGAGGCCTGGCGCAAGGGCCTCGCCGGCTCGGGCCAGGGGCCGGACCGCATCGCGCGGCTGAAGGCGGCAGCGGATTTCGCGATCTACACGCCCGGAAGCACCGCCGGCCTGCCGCTCTCGGTGCTCGGTTCATTCAACGCGCCGCCGGAGGCCCTGCGCGCGGACGCCGACCTCTACAGGCAGCACGTCTCGGGCGTCGTCACGGGCCTGCTGACGATGGTCGGCATCGATGCCGACCCGGCGGGCAGCCGGGAACACATCCTGCTGTCCTCCGTGCTCGACAGCCACTGGCAGCAGGGGCGCAGCCTCGACCTGGGCAGCCTCATCGGTGTCATCCAGGATCCGGGCCTCGGCAGGATCGGTGTCCTCGACCTCGAATCCTTCTACCCGGCGAAGGACCGCTTCGCCCTCGCCATGCGCCTGAACAACCTGCTGGCGGCGCCGGGATTCCAGGCCTGGACCCAGGGTGAGCCGCTCGATGCCGGCGCGCTGCTGTTCACCGCCGACGGCCGGCCCCGCGTGAGCGTCATGTCCATCGCCCACCTGGGCGATGCCGAGCGCATGTTCTTCGTCACGCTGCTGCTGAACGAGATCGTGGCCTGGATGCGCAGCCAGTCGGGCACCTCGTCACTGCGCGCGATCCTGTACATGGACGAGGTCTTCGGTTTCCTGCCCCCGGTCGCCGCGCCGCCGTCCAAGGTGCTGCTGCTCACCCTGCTCAAGCAGGCCCGCGCCTTTGGCCTCGGCGTCGTGCTCTCCACCCAGAATCCCGTAGACCTCGACTACAAGGCGCTGTCCAACGCGGGCACCTGGTTCATCGGCCGGCTGCAGACGGAGCAGGACCGGAACAGGGTGCGGGACGGACTGCTCGCGGCGGCGCCCGCCGAGGGTCTCGATCCGAAGAGCCTCGATGCCACGCTGGCATCCCTCGGCAAGCGCACCTTCCTCCTGCACAACGTGCACGATAAGGGCCCGGTGCTGATGCAGACCCGCTGGGCCATGGCCTACCTGCGCGGGCCGCTCACCCGGGAGGATATCCGGGCGTTGACGACGACCCGCCCTGCCATGGCACCGGCGGCATTGCCGGCGGCCCGGCCGGCTGCACCGGCGCCGCCGTCCGCGGGCCAGCGTCCCGTGCTGCCGCCGTCGATCCCGGTTGCCTTCGGGCGGCCGAGGGCGGGAACCCGACCGGACGGCACGCTGGTCTACCAGCCGCGGTTGCTGGGCACGGCACGGGTGGCGTGGATCAGTGCGACGCACGGCGTGGACCTGAAGCGGGACCTCGCACTGGCGCTCGAGGCCGGCACCGGGCCCATCGACTGGCGCAACGCGGAGCCGGTGGCGATCGATGCCGCCAGCCTCGTGAAGGAGCCGGATCCCGGGGCGGCTTTCGCGGAACTGCCAGCCGGGTTCGCTGACCCGCGCAACATCAAGGGCGCGCTGGAGCAGTTCCGAACCTGGCTGCGCACGGAACAGCCGGTCATCCTCCGGCGGAGTGCCGCGTTCAGGATGGTTTCCGCACCGGACGAAGCCGAGGGCGCATTCCGCGCGCGCCTCCAGCTCCGGGCCCGGGAGCTGCGCGACAGGGAAATCGCCTCGCTCCGGCAGAAGTACGCGGCGAAGTTCTCCAGCCTGCAGGACAGGCTGCAGCGCGCCGGGCAGGCGGTGGAGCGTGAGAAGGACCAGGCCACAGGCTCGAAGATCGACGCGGCGGTGTCAGTGGGTACTGCCGTGCTGGACGCCCTCTTCGGCCGGAAGGCGATCTCGTCGGCTTCGGCGGGCCGGGCGGCATCGGCCATGCGCAAGGCCGGCAACGTGCGGCGCCAGTCCGGCGACGTGGAGCGCGCGACGGACACCGTGGCCAGGCTGCAGGCCCAGCTCGCCGAGCTGGAAGCCCGGGTCGAGTCGGAGGTTGCGGCCCTCGGGACGGGCCCCGATGCCTCGTCCGAACCGCTGGAGGAAATCCGCGTGCGGCCGAAGGCGTCGGACATCACGGTGCAGTTCTGCGGGATCGCCTGGCTCCCCTTCGTCCAGGACGACCAGGGCAACCTGCGTCCTGCCGTGTAGCAGCTGTGTTGTGAGTCAAGCGGTGATGGGCGGCTGCCAGGGCGCGTTATCGCGGACCATGGCATTGAGGATCACCAGGAGTTTGCGCATGCAGGCGGTGATGGCGACCTTGGGCGGTTTGCCGGCGAGACGCAGGCGGGCGTAGAAGGCTTTGATCGGCGGGTTGGAGCGGATGGCCGCCAGAGTGGCCATGTAGAGTGCGGTACGGACCTGCCAGCGGCCACCCCAGATGTGGCGTTGGCCGCGCAGCGTGCCGCTGTCGCGATTGAAGGGCGCCAGGCCGGCCAGGGCCGCGATCTGCTTGTCGCTGAGCTGGCCGAGCTCGGGCAGGTCGCCGATCAGGGCCTGGGCGGTGACCCGGCCGATCCCGGGCACGCCAGCCAGTAGGTTCTCGCGGGCCTGCCACACCGGACTGTCCTGGATCTGCTCGCGCAGTTCGCGATCGGTGTCTTCCAGGCAGCGTTGCAGCCAGCGGATGTGGGTGGTGAGGTTACGGCGCACCAGGGTGGGGGGTGCCGCACTCAAGCGGTTTTTCTCCGCCACCAGCATCTGCATCAGCTGCCGGCGCCGCGCCACCAGGGCACTCAGCACCTGGGCCGTCTCGTCCTTCAGGGCGCGGCAGGCGGGCTTGACGGCCGCGGCGAAGGCGCACAGCACCCGGGCATCCAACTGGTCGGTCTTGGCCAGCTGGCCGGTGGCCCGGGCGAAGTCCCGCACCTGACGCGGGTTGACCACGACCACGGCGAAGCCCTCGGCGGCCAGCAGCCCGGCCAGCTGGGCGGCCAGGGGGCCGCCCGCTTCCAGGATGATCTGGTCGGGAGCATGGGGCTTGAGCCGGGTGATCAGCGCGCTGATCCCCGCCTCGTCGTGGGGCACGCGGAAGGCCTCGTGGGCGGGCTCGATGGCGACGTCGAGGTGGTGTTTACCGAGATCAATACCAACAATGGTCTGGACGGTCATGGCTTCCTCTTTCCCTGCCTTGCGGATGCGGGCTCGAGGCCCCGGCAGCTGTTCGGGTTGCTAAGGAAGACGGGCCGGGCGACCCAGCTACGTGGCGAGGTCAACCCTCGAGGAGCGCACGGTCTACCCGGCCCGGTGGCTTACCATCTGACGATAAGGGCCACGGAACCCAACATACAAGGAGCGCCTTCAGGCGCGACCTCTTGGTCGCGCCTGAAGGCGCTCCTACGGGAGAAATTCCTACCGGCCGAACGGAAAGCTGTACATCACCGACGTGGTGAGCACCCACCAGGAGTCGGCAAACTCGATGTTGACGAACTCGCCCTCGACCCGGAGGTGGACCCGGCCGGAGCCGCGGAAATCGAGGCCGACGCCCCAGATGATGTCATCCCCGTCGTCCTTGACCGGCCGTGGAAAGGTCTCGATCGTGGCCTCGCTGTCCCAGCGAATCATGCCGAGCTTGGTGATGGCGTGGAGTTCGTCATTGAGCGGGTAACGGCCGACGACAGACAGGTTGTAGCCCCAGGTCTCGATGCCCTGGTTAAGGGACAGCTGGCCGGGCTGGTCGAGGATCCGGTCGTTCACGGTGCCGAAGTTGATGTACCCGGCCTCGACGCCCACGTAATCACCGTAAGTGAAGCCCAGGAACTGGCGGATGGCGAAAGCGGAGCCCTCGAAATCGATGGGGTCGACCTGGAACGTCGAGTAGCCGATGCCGAGGCCGCCGTAGGCTTCGGTCTCGGCCCGCAGCGGGGGCGGGGCCAGCGACAGGCAGGCCAGCGCCAGCACGGCTGCCGCAGCTGGAATCCAGCTCTTCGAGAGGCGAGTCATCGGGATCTCCGGGCTTTCACCACGCGGAAGCCTAGCAGTTTAGCGGTACCACGTCCGGCGCGTTCCCCCTATATTGGGAACCCATGCGCAAAATCTTCTACGGCTGGTACGTCGCGATAGCCTGCGGCCTCGGGCTGGCCTGCGGCCTGGCCAGCGTGATCACGGCCACGTTCTCCATCTTCCTGGGGCCGCTGCGGGCCGAGTTCGGCTGGACGCCGTCGGAGACCTTCACCGGGCTGCTGCTGGTCACCGCCGCGGTCACCATCGCCGCCCCTTTCATCGGCTCGCTAGTGGACCGCTTCGGCGCGAAGCGGATGATCCTCGTGGGCTTCGTGATGCAGGGCGCGGTGATTGCGTCGTTCGCCACCCAGACCGAATCCCTCCCGGCCTTTTACGCCCGCTACATTGCCCTCGCCATCCTCGGCCTCGGCACCACGCACGTGGCCTTTGCCCGCGTGATCTCCGTGTGGTTCGACCGCCGGCGCGGGCTGGCGCTGGGCATGACCCTCGCGGGCCTGGGGCTTGGCGGCATCATCTGGCCGATCCTGTCCCAGTGGGCGATCACCGAATTCGGCTGGCGCGCGGCCTACGTGATCGTGGCGCTCACGGTGACGACGGTGGGCATGCTGTCCATCGGCCTCGTGGTCCGGGAGTCGCCCGAGGCCATGGGGCTGCGGCCCGACGGGGACGAGCAGCCGAAGCCGGTGGCCGGCGTCCTGCCGGCGGCAGCAGCCCAGACCGGCTTCACGCTGGCGCAGACGATGCGGCAGGGCCACTTCTGGCTGATGCTCGCGGCCTTCCTGCTGATCGGCCTCGCCGTGCAGAGCCTGATCCTGCACCTGGTGCCGATGCTGGTGCTGCGGGATGTGGCACCGATGCGTGCCGCCCAGGCCCAGTCCCTCGTGGCGGCGGCGCTGATCGTCGGCCGGCTCGCCGCTGGCGTGCTGATGGACAGGTTCTTCGCACCGCGGGTGGCGATCGCGTTCCTCGTGGGGCCCATCGTGGGCATCATCCTGCTGGCGTCCGGCGCCAGCGGCACCGGCGCATTCCTGGCGGGCATGCTGACGGGCCTGGCAGCAGGCGCGGAGGTGGACGTCACGGCGTTCCTCGCCAGCCGCTACTTCGGCCTGAAGTACTTCAGCCGGACCTACGCCTGGTTCTACAGCGCCTACTCCGCCGGCGCAGGCATCGGGCCGCTGCTCACCGCCGCGGCAGTGGAGCGCTTCGGCGACTACACGGAAATCCTGTACCTGCACGCGGGGCTGCTGATCGTCGCTGCCCTGATGCTCACCCGACTGAAGCCGTTCCCGAAGTCCTTCCCGCCGTAGGAGTGATTCTCATGATCCGGTTCCAGATCGTTCAGAGGCCGGGTACCGAGCTCCACCGAAAACTGGTGAACGCGATGAGATCCGGTGCCTTGCAGACCTTCAACGCCAGCAAGCGCGGAGCCAAGATTTCGCACGCGAAACACCCCGGCTGGATGAACTGGTCGGTATCGGAAGGCGTGATCACCTGCGAAGTCATCAGCCCGCGGAAGCCCGGCCACGAATGGCAGTTCTTTCATGCCTTCATCGGGCGGCTCGCGGCTCGGTTTGCGGACGATATCAGCGCCATAAACATCCAGTTTCCGGCGGAGCCGGTGTCTGCGCCCAGGCGGGTGCGCAGGAGGAAGACGGGGAGGAAGGGTCGCGCCTGAAGGCGCTCCTACTGGCGGACGGGGCGCTTCTGGAGCTTGCGCTGCAGGGTGCGGCGATGGATGCCGAGAGAGCGGGCGGTTGCCGAGATGTTGCCCTGGTTCTCCGTCAGGACCCGCTGGATGTGCTCCCACTCCACGCGCTTCACCGACAGCGGCTTGGGCACCACGGGCAGCGGCTGGGGCGCCGGGGCGTCGGGCGCCGTTAGCGCCGCGACGATCGCATCGATGTCGGCGGGCTTCGTCAGGTACTGGCTTGCCCCCAGCTTCACTGCCTCCACGGCCGTGGCAATGCTGCCGTAGCCGGTGAGCACCACCGTCCGGGCCGGGCGCGGCCCGCGGGTGAGCAGCGGGATCAGCGTCAGTCCGGAGCCCGTGCCGATCCGCAGGTCGACGACGGCCAGGTCCGGTGGCGACTGGTTGATCAGCGCCGTCGCCTGCTCGCAGCTCAGCGCCACGGTTACATCAAAGCCGCGCCGGCGCAGGGCCGTGGCCAGCACGTCGCTGAACACAGGATCGTCTTCCACTACCAGGGTCTTCATGCCACGTGCTCCGTGAGTCTTACCAGCGGAAGGCGCAGCCGGACCGTGGTGCCGCCCTCGTTGTTGTTCGCCGCTTCCAGGCTGCCGCCCGCCTGGGTGACCGCGGCGTGGGACAGGAACAGGCCGAGGCCCAGCCCGCCTTCCTTGCTGGACATGCCGAGCCGCTCCAGCGATCCCGGCTGGCCCGAGCGCAGACCGCCGCCCCGGTCGATCACGGTGATGTCGAGGTGCGCAGCGTCCCAGCTGTAGACGACGACCACGTCCCGTGGCGAAACATCCACCGCGTTGTGCAGGATGTTCAGCAGTGCCTGGCGTATGGTCCGCTCGACGACCAGCAGCGGCGGCGAGCCGGCTGTCGCCGGCGACTCCACCCGTACGTTGCTGCCGGGACGCAGGTGACGAACTTCGTCCACGGTCTGGCGGACGAAGCGGTCCAGCACCAGGCGCTCGGCCGACTCGGCGCGGGCGGCGCCAGCAGACGCGGAGATCACGGACAGCGCTTCCTTGCACCTGGCGATCTGGTCACGCAAGATTCCGAGGTCCCGGTTCAGGGCAGGATGGGTCGCTGCCGGGTACTCCCTCGCGATCTCCCCGGTGACCACCGCCATCGTCGCCAAAGGCGTGCTCAACTCATGGGCAGCTCCGGCCGCCAGCGTGGCCACGGCAACCACACGCTCGTCCCGCAACGCCGTTTCGCGCAGCCTGGCGAGGTAGCGGTCCCGCTCCCTCACGGTCTCCGCCATTGCCGCCACGAACGTGGAGATGAGCACGGCCAGCACGATGAAGCCCAGCCACATGCCCGCGGCGTGCAGGTCCATGGCCGACTTGCTGTGCATGTTGATGAATTCGGGAACCTCGACCCGCCAGAGCATCAGGACGGTGTAGCTGCAGGCGCTGATGCCGGCAATGATCCACGTGTACGTCTGCGGGAGGGCCGCCGCGGAGATGATCATCGGCAGCACGAGGAGATACACGAAGGGATTCGACGCGCCGCCGGCGTAGTACAGGATGCTGGTGAGCGCGAAGAGGTCCACCAGCAGCTGGATGAAGAACTCCCGGTCCGTCACGGGCTCGGCTGCCTTGTGCCGCAGCCACACCCAGAAGTTGAAGGCGATCAGGCCACCGACGATCATCAATAGTTGCAGGGCCGGGATCGGCAGGTCGTAGATCTGACGGGCCAGCAGCAGGCACAACGCCGAGCCCGGCACCGCGATCATGCGGATCCAGATCAGGCGGCGCACGTTCAGTCCCGTGGGCTGTTCCCGGGCAGGTGCCGGACCAGCCGGCGCGAGGGGAGCGATGGCGGCGTTCATACCCGGCATTCTAGGCGGCATTCCGGCGAGGGTATTGCCCGGATGTAACGGTAATGGCGGCGCGACGCGGCAGTTTGTCGCAGCCGGCCTGTAGGAGCGCCTTCAGGCGCGACCGCTGTCGATCGCGCCTGAAGGCGCTCCTACAGGTGCTACCGCGGGCAAGTCCAGCCGGGCCACGAGCCCGGGCTGGTTGTCCTCCAGCCGCAGGCTGCCGCCGTGGAGCCGCGCGACCGCGGCGGCCAGGTTCAGCCCGAGGCCAGAGCCATCCCGGGGCGGGACGTTGCTCAGGCGCACGAACGGTTCCAGCGCGCGGGAGCGGTCCTCAGCCGGGATCCCCGGTCCCGAGTCGGCCACCGAGATGATCACCCGCCCGTCGGCGACCAGCGTCTGCAACTCCACGCGCCCGCCGGCCGGCGTGAACTTCAGGGCGTTGTCGATGAGGTTTGCCACTGCCTGCGCCAGCAGCTGCCGGTGGCCGAGCACGCGACTGGCGGGTTCGCAGCTGACCGAGAGGGAGACGCCCTGCTGTTCCGCCTGGGGCTGATAGAGCTCGCCCAGCTCATCGAGCATGAGATCGAGGGCCACGGGCTCGGGCCGGGCACCAACGGTGCCGCTTTCGGCTTCCGCAATCTGGAGCAGCGCGGTGAGCACACGCTGCATCTGGTCCACATCACGCAACAGCGGCTCAAGGGTATCCCTCTGCGCGGTTGCCACGGCGTCGCCCGCCATATCGCCGGCGGGTTCGGCGTTCAGCGCCTGCTCCAGGCGGAGTCGCATGCGATGCATCGGGCTGCGCAGGTCGTGCGCCGCGCTGTGCAGCGACGTGCGGAGGATCTCCGTGGTCCGGGCCAGTCGCGCCAGCAGGCTGTTCACTTCCACAGCCAGGGTGTCGAACTCGTCATCATCGCCGGCCACCGGCAGCCTGCGCGCCAGGTTGCCGCCCACGATCTCCTTGCAGGTGCGGCTCACCGCTTCCACGCGGGCCAGGATGCGCTGGCTCTGCCGGTAGCCGATGCCGAGCGCAACGAGCGTGACCAGCAGGGTGCCGATCCCGGCGGCCACCGCGAACCGCCGGCCCAGGTCGCGCCTGTCGCTCAGGTCCGTGCCAACGAGGAGCCGCAGTCCGGGACCCGGTTCCAGCACCATGGCGCGCACCGGCCTGCCGGTCTCCAGGCCAGCCTCGCGGAGCTCGATCTCGAACTCCACCCAGCGCCCGTCACGCCCGCGCATCACCGGCCAGGCCGGCAGGTTGCCGGCGATGACGAAGCCCTCGGCGTCGGTCAGGAGATAGACGGCGTTGATGCGGCTGAAGGTCCGCTCGCGGAGGTCGAGCTCGTTGATGATCCCGCGCGTTCCGCTCCGGCCGTAGGCCTCGAGGAGACCCATCGCATCGCGCTCGATGACCGTGTCCACCTCCGCATCGATGAAGCGGGTGGTGAGCACGTAGATGACGAAGACGAGGGCCGTCAGAGCCGCGGCGAAGCTGGCCGCGTAGACCACCGACAGGCGCAGCGCCGAGGTGCGCAACTCAGTCGGCCCGCAGGCTGTAGCCGGCGCCGCGGACGGTCTGTATCAGGGGCCGGTCGAAGCCCTTGTCGATGGCCTGGCGAAGGCGGGAGAGGTGCACGTCGATGACATTAGTCTGGGGGTCGAAGTGCAGGTCCCAGACTCCCTCGAGGAGCATGGTCCGGGTCACCACCTGCCCCGCCCGGCGCAGCAGGTACTCCAGCAGCTTGAACTCCCGGGCCGTCAGCTCGATGCGGCGCCCTGCGCGGGTGACCGTGCGGGCGAGCACGTCCATTTCCAGGTCGGCGAGGCGCAGCTTCATTTCCGGCGCCGGCGCAACCTGGCCCCGGCGCAACAACGCCTCGATGCGCGCGAGCAACTCGGACAGCGCAAAGGGCTTCGTGAGGTAGTCGTCACCGCCCGCGCGCAGGCCCTCCACCCGGTGGTCCACGGAACCGAGCGCCGACAGGATGAGCACCGGCGTGCGGTTCCCCTGCTTGCGCAGGATCTCGATGATGGTCAGCCCATCGAGATGTGGCAGCATCCGGTCTGCCACGATGCCGTCGTAAGTGTGCTCGGTGGCCTGGAACAGCCCTTCCCGGCCGTCGGCCGCGTGGTCCACCTGGTAGCCCGCCTCCGTCAGCGCCTTCACCAGATAGCCCGCGGCGTCCCGGTCATCCTCGATCAGCAGCAGGTTCATCGCCGAATCCTAGCAGCTGCCGGCCGGATCAATGACGTGACCGGGACCCGCGGCGCGGAGTACTTATCCGGTGATGGTAAGCGGCAGGAAGAGCCGCGCCTCGTCACGCTGGATCAGCAGTGCAACCGGCTCATCCTTCGGCAGCTTCTTCGCCAGGCCCGCAAGCTCCTGGGGACTACCGACGGGCTTGTCGCCCACCTGCAGGATGATGTCGCCGGCATTGACGCCGGCACGGGCCGCGGGCCCGGCCGCGACACCGACGACGAGCACGCCGCCCGACTCGATGCCCGCCTCTTCCCGCTGCTCGGGCGTCAGGTCGGCGACCTGGACGTTCAGGATGCCGGGCTTCTGCTCGCCGCCGGCGTTGGCAGCGACGATCTCGTCAGTGGCGGGCTTCAGCTCCGCGACGGTGACGTCGATCTCCCGGGACTTCTTGTCCCGCCAGACCGTCAGTTCCACCTTCGTCCCGGGCGGCGTCTCGCCCACCAGCGGCGGCAGCTCGCCGGACTGGCCGATCGGCCTGCCGTTGAACCCGAGGATCACGTCGCCGGGCTTGATGCCGGCCTTGCCGGCAGGCCCCGCCTTGTCCACCTGGCCGACCAGGGCGCCGGCCGGCTTCTCCATGCCGAAGGACTTCGCCAGGTCGCCATTGACGTTCTGGATGCCGACGCCAAGCCAGCCGCGCGCCACGCGCCCGTTGTCGGCCAGCTGCCGGGCAACGCTGGTGGCGGTGTTGACCGGGATCGCGAACGACAGCCCCATGTAGCCGCCGCTGCGGCTGTAGATCTGGGAGTTGATGCCGACGACCTCGCCGTTGATGTTGAACAGCGGGCCGCCGGAGTTGCCGGGATTAACGGCGACGTCGGTCTGGATGAAAGGCACGTAGTTACCATCGGGCAGGCTGCGGCCGACGGCGCTGACGATGCCCTGCGTGGCCGTGTGCTCCAGGCCGAAGGGCGAGCCGATGGCCAGCACCCAGTCGCCGACCTCGAGCTTCGAGGAATCGCCGATCTGGACGGCCTGGAGTCCCGTGGCGTCGACCTTCAGCAGCGCCACGTCGGAGGCCTTGTCGAGACCGATGAGCTTCGCCGGCTTCTCGGAATTGTCGGCCAGCTTCACGAGGATCTCGTCGGCCCCGTCGACCACGTGGGCGTTGGTCAGGATCTGGCCGTCGGAGGAGATGATGAAGCCCGAACCCAGCGAGTTCGCTTCCCGCGGCCCCGGCATCGGGCCGGGCATGCCGCGAAACGGCCGGAAGAACTCCTCCATGCCCGGCGGCAGGCCGGGCGGCAGCCCCGGCGACGCGCCCGGCGGCATCCCGCGCAGCTGGGCGTCCGCGCGAACCTGCTGGGTGGTGCTGATGTTCACCACGCTCGCCTGGTTGCGCTTGATGATCGTCTTGAAGTCCGGCAGGCCCGCGGCCTGGGATGAAGCCGGCGCAGGGGCGGCCGCCGGCGGTGCGGCTCCGGAAATGGCAGTGCCGGAGATGACGGTGCCCAGGAATACGGCAGCTGCCAGGGCAGCCGCCACCAGTGGGAATTGGTAGCGCATGGATTCGATCCTGTTCACGAGAGGGGGATAGGGGCTGCGTGGTCAGTGACACCGGCGGACGGCGGGAGCGTCGCCACCTGATACAGGGGACGGAGATCAGGCGATGCCGCCTTTGCCGTCCGCCGATGCCACTTGCGTCTCATCACTTCACGTCGTGCCCCGCGAGGGGGGTGACTCACCAGGACACGGGGCAATAGTGGGCCCCGCCCCTTCGCGGGAGCGTTGCGCGCAACTTAAGATTTCTTAATTCGCGGGGATCGGGGAATCGGGCTTGAGACTGCCGAACCGGTCGCCCCAGGCATCCGGGGGCAAGGCCGGGTCATTGACGAGTTCGAAGGTCACGTTCCTGGCGCCGGGCTGGCGCAGGCTCTCGACCAGAACCAGGGCCAGGTCGGCCCGGGACAGGGTGCTGCGCAGCAGGGGGCGCCAGTTGTCGCCCTGCTCCAGGCGCAGGCCTTTCCGGCCCGCGGGCTCGTTCACCAGGCCACCGGGCCGCACGATCGTGTAGGTGAGGCCGCTGGCGCGCAGGTACTCCTCGCCCCTGAACCGCCAGCCGAGTGCCCCCTTGGTGGCCTTGTTGAAGGGGTGCGCGGGGTCCGTCACGCCGATGGCGGTGAGTAGGACGAACCGCTCAACCTTCTCCGCCACGGCGGCGTCCACCAGGTTCTTCACGCCGCCGTAGTCCACGAACTCCGCGCTGTTGTCGCCGCCCACCTGGTTCGCGCCGATCACGCTGATCACCCGATCCACGCCGCGCATGGCGGCCGCGACCTGCGCCGGAAGCCGCACGTCGCATTCGACCCAGTCGACGCCGGCGAAATCTGCACCCAGGCGCTGCTCCGCATCGGCGCGGCTGCGGGTCATGGCGCGGAAGGGAATGCCCTGCTCCTTCAGCTGCTGCACGACGTAACGGCCCGCGCGTCCCGACGCGCCGGCCACCAGGACCAGTTCACCGTCGCCGGCGGGCGTGGTCGCGCAACCCGCCAGGGCCAGCATGCCCGCGAGGGCCAGGGAGGCCAGTGCGCGCCGCTTCATCCGCGGATGCCTGCCATGGAGCCGTCGAGCGGCCCAAGGGGCCCCCGGGAGGTGCGGGTCCTGACCAGCGACAGCACGGCCTGCCCGAGGGTTTCCCGGGACTTCCGCCCGGGCGGGACGGGGCCGGCCGACGGGTGGAGCAGCATGGCGATCGCCAGCAGGCTGTTCTGCGCGGCTGGCTCGAGCGGGATGTCGAGATAGCGGACTTCGCTCACCGCGAGGCCGAAGCCCTGGGACCAGGCCCGCAGCGCATGCGCCGGCTTCACGCCGTAGCGCCCTGCAAGCGTGTCGACGACGGACGTGAAGTGCGGCGGTGACGCGCAGAATCCTGCATCCAGGTACCGCATGAACCCGATGGTCAGGTCCAGGAACTCGCGGGAATTCCCGGCGCCCCGCAGGGCCACCGGATCCTTCCAGCCCCCTTCGTTCCAGATCAGGGGCAGCCAGGCGCCAAGCCGGAGCCCGAGGGGCAGCACGAGGAGCGCCGTCAGCAGGCCCTCCAGTCCGTAGATGTTGCGGGTGCCCCGGGTCCAGCGGGGGTCCTGGAGCCGCTGGGCCAGGGCGTGCAGGTCTTCACCGGTGAACGGGCCGAGTCCGCACGCGTCGATGTCGGGCACCAGGACGGCGTCGCTCTCCGCCTGGCGCGCGGACCGCCCGGCGCGCACGGCGCCGGTGCGCAGGAGCCTGGGCTGCCCGCCCTCCGGGATCACGCTGCCGTCCGTTCGGGCAGCAGCCGCAGTTTCAGGGCCTCGAGCTTGACGGCGAGCTGCCGCGGCACCTGGCCGCCGAGCCCGGCGAACCACTCCGCGTGCTGCTGCAGTTCGCGGTGCCAGGCGTCCGCGTCGATCTGCATCAGCGGCTCGAACTCCGCCGGCCGGATGTCGCTCCCGGACCAGTCGAGATCATGGTAGGACGGCATCCAGCCGAGGTCGGTCTCGCGGGCACCCGCTCGGCCGCGGACCCGTTCGACGATCCACTTGAGCACACGCATGTTGTCGCTGAACCCCGGCCAGAGGAACTGGCCCTTGTCGTTCATCCGGAACCAGTTCACGCAGAAGATGCGCGGCTTGGCCTCCACGAGCCGCCCCATCTTCAGCCAGTGATTGAAGTAATCGCCGATGTGGTACCCGCAGAAGGGCAGCATGGCGAAGGGATCCCGGCGCACGATACCCTGCTCGCCCGCAGCCGCTGCCGTGGTCTCGGAACCCAGCGTCGCGGCCATGTAGACGCCGAAGTTCCAGTTGAACGCCTCGTAGACCAGCGGCACGGTGGTTGCCCGGCGACCACCGAAGATGAAGGCGGAGATCGGCACGCCCGCGGGATTCTCCCACTGCGCATCGATCGACGGGCACTGGCTGGCCGGGGCCGTGAAGCGGGAGTTGGGGTGCGCAGCCTTGCGGCCGGTCTGCTTCCCGATCTCCGGCGTCCAGTCCTGCCCGGTCCAGTCGATCAGGTGCGCGGGCGGCGTCCTGGTCATGCCCTCCCACCAGACGTCGCCGTCGTCGGTCAGGGCGACGTTGGTGAAGATCACGTTTTCCTTCAACGTCGCCATCGCATTGAAGTTGGTGGACTCCGACGTCCCCGGCGCCACGCCGAAGAAGCCCGCCTCGGGATTGATCGCGTACAGGCGGCCGTCCGGTCCCGGCTTGATCCAGGCGATGTCGTCGCCGACCGTCGTCACCTTCCAGCCGTCGAGGGCCGGGGGTGGAATGAGCATGGCGAAGTTCGTCTTGCCGCAGGCTGACGGGAAGGCCGCGGCCACGTAGGTCTTCTCGCCCTGGGGGTTCTCGACGCCGAGGATCAGCATGTGCTCGGCCAGCCAGCCCTCGTCGCGGGCCATGCTCGAGGCGATGCGCAGGGCAAAGCACTTCTTGCCGAGCAGCGCGTTGCCGCCGTAGCCGGAGCCGAAGGACCAGATCTCCCGCGTCTCCGGGAAGTGCACGATGTACTTGGTGCTCCGGTTGCAGGGCCACCGGGTGTCCTTCTGCCCGGGCGCCAGCGGCGCCCCGACGGAATGAATGGCCGGCACGAAACGGCCGTTGCTGCCGAGGAGGTTCAGCGCGGCGGTGCCCATGCGCGTCATGGTGCGCATGTTGACCACCACGTAGGGGCTGTCCGAGATCTCGACGCCGATGTGGGCGATCGGGCTGCCGAGGGGGCCCATCGAGAAGGGAATGACGTACATCGTCCGTCCCCGCATGCAGCCGTCGAACAGGCCGCGCAGCGTGGCCCGCATGGCAGCGGGTTCTTCCCAGTTGTTGGTGGGGCCCGCATCTTCCCGGCGCGCGGAGCAGATGAAGGTCCGGTCCTCGACGCGCGCCACGTCCGTGGGGTCCGAGCAGGCCAGGTAGGAATTCGGGCGGCGCTCGGGATTGAGTTTTATGAACATGCCCGACTGCACCATCTCTGCACACAGCCGGTCGTACTCCGCCCGGGAGCCATCGGCCCAGTGGATGCGCTCGGGCTGCGTCAGGCTGGCAATCTCGGCGACCCAGCTCTTCAGGGCGTCATGGACAAGGTTCGCGGGGGCGTTAATGGTGGCAGGCGTGAAAGTCTTCATTGCGACAGGAGTCTCCGGGGGATCGGGCGCGTTCAGCCCGCTGGTGAAGCCAGTTCGTCGGTTTCGGGGGTCCAGGGCTTGCCCGTGCGCTCCTCGATGTAGGCGCGGATCAGGCGGCGGACGACCTGGGAGGGCGTGGCGTCTTCCTCCGCGCAGAGGCGGTCGAAGATGGCCTTCTTGCGGGGATCGATCAGGATCGTGAGGCGCGCGGTGCGTTCTTCCAGTGCCACGGGCAGTTCCCGCCTTCAGAAGCCGTGAATGATGGCTGCATGATAATCGCCTACGTGTCCAAGGACAATTTGATTATCATTAGACACGTATGTCCGACTCTGCCGCCGAGCAGCACGCGAAACCCGTCCTCTGCCGGACGGACACCACTGTCTCTCTGCATTTCTCCTGGCACGAGACCCAGAGCTGCATGGACCTGCGCCACCCGGACGCACTGAAGCTGGAGTACACCCGGACGATGATGGGCTTCCTCCTCTTCATCCCCGAGCCCCGCTCCGTCGCCATGGTGGGCCTGGGCGGTGGCTCCCTGGCCAAGTTCTGCCATCGCCACCTGCCGAAGGCCCGCATCCAGGTCGTCGAGATCAATCCCCACGTGATCGCCTTGCGCGACGAGTTCCGGGTCCCGCCGGACAGCCGCCGCTTCTCGATCATCCAGGGGGACGGCGCCGCGTTCGTCCGTTCGCCGCCGCGGCCCTGCGACGTGCTGCTGCTGGACGGCTACGACGACGGGGGCCTGCCCGCGAGCCTGAGCTCCCAGCGCTTCTACGACGACTGCCGGGAGATGCTGGGGCCCGACGGGATGCTGGTGGTCAACCTCCATTGCAGCCAGGCCCGCTGGCAGCAGCAGTTGTCGCGGATCCGGCGCAGTTTCGACGGGGCCGTCGTGACGGTCGACGACGACGACGGCAGCAACAGCGTGGTGTTCGCCAGCACGGCGCACCTGGCCGGGCGGCCATTCAGCAAGCCCATGCGGCGCCTCCGTAGCCTCGATGACGACGCCTGGGCGCAGCTGAGGAGTACATTCAACAGGGTACGAGCAGCAGTCGCGGACGAGGCATCCTGAACAACGCCGCAATCCTGGAGATCGCGTCTTGCCATTTGACTTCACATCGCCGCTGACTGCCTGCCTGGCATTGCTGGCAGGCTGGGTACTCATCGGCGCCCTGGGCCTGCTGAATCCCGGAAGCGTGGCCTTTGCGGGCCGGACGCTGTTCCCGCTGGGCGCGCTGTGCGGGCTGGCGCTGGCCGTCGTGGCGGCGGCGAGCCTCGGGACGCCGACGGAGCAGGCCGTCCTGCCGATCGGCCTGCCTGACCTGCCGTTTCACGTGCGCCGGGATGGGCTCTCCAGCGTGTTCCTTGTGCTGCTCGGCGTGACCGCCACAGGTATCTCGCTGTTCGCCGCCGGCTATTTCCGCAAGGGCCAGGGCACGCCACCAGGCCTGCTTTGCCTGCAGTACCACCTCTTCCTGGCAAGCATGGGACTCGTCCTGCTTGCAGATGACGCCTATGCCTTCACGGTGGCGTGGGAGACCATGGCACTGTCCTCCTATTTCCTGGTCACCGCCCAGCATCGGATTCCGGAGATCCGCAGCGCGGGATTTCTCTACCTGCTGATCGCCCATGTCGGCGCCATTGCAATCCTGTTGAGCTTCGGCGTGATGCAGGGAGGCAGCTGGCAGTTCACCTTCGACGCCATGCGTGGCGCCACGCTGGACCCGGAGTGGGCTGCCATCGCTTTCATGCTTGCGTTGTTCGGCTTTGGCGCCAAGGCCGGCATTGTGCCGCTGCATGTCTGGCTGCCCGAAGCGCACCCCGCCGCGCCCTCGCCGGTGTCGGCACTCATGAGCGGCGTGATGCTCAAGACGGCCATCTATGGGGTACTGCGCGTCACCTTCGACCTGCTCGGCACGCCGGTATGGTGGTGGGGCCTTATCGCCCTGGGCCTGGGGCTGTTCACGGCCTTCTACGGAGTGATCTTCGCGGCCATCCAGACCGACATGAAACGGCTGCTCGCCTGGTCATCCATCGAGAATATCGGCATCCTTTTCACCGGCCTCGGGCTGGCCATCGTCTTCCACGGCGTCGGCATGGGCAGCCTGGCCGCGCTGGCCCTTATCGCCACCCTCTACCACTGCCTCAATCACGCCCTGATGAAGAGCCTGCTGTTCCTTGGCACGGGCGCCGTCCTGCACGCGACGGGCGAGCGCAACCTGGGGAGGCTCGGCGGGCTGATCCACCGCATGCCCTGGGTGGCCTGGCTGACGCTGGTCGGGTGCCTCGCGATCGCAGGGCTGCCGCCCCTTAATGGTTTCGTGTCCGAATGGCTGTTGCTGCAGGCCTTCCTGTTTGCCAATGAGGTCCCCCACACGTTCGTCAACATGCTGCTGCCGATCGGCGGGGCCATCATTGCCCTGTGCACAGCCCTGGCGGGCTACGTCATGGTCAAGTTCTTCGGGGTGATCTTCCTCGGACAACCGCGGGAGGCTGCACTGGCCAGTGCCCACGACGCCGGCCTGCTGGAGAAGTTGGGGATGGCCTGGCTGGCGCTCGGCTGCCTGCTTCTCGGCGTGTTGCCATCGCAGGTTATCGGCACTTTGAGCAGCGTCAGCCAGGACCTGCTGGGTGTCAGCCTGCCGGTAGCCGGGGCGGAATGGTGGCTGCTCGTCCCACTGGATGAGCGGCCGGTGTCTTATGGACCATTGCCGATACTGCTGCTCGGCCTGGTCATCATCGGCCTGACGATGCTGCTGGTGCAGCGCCTGTACCACCGTCGTACACGGCGCGGCCCGGCCTGGGACTGCGGCTTCGAGCGTCTCGACACGCGGATGCAGGACACCGCCGAAGGCTTCGGGCAACCGATTCGTCACATCTTTCAGCCCTTCTTCCTCATGTCACGGCAACTGCCTGGGCCGTTCGATACGGCGCCCCGCTACCAGGTGACCGTGGTGGATCGGGTCTGGCGGGCCGGCTACGAGCCCATAAGCATTGTGGTGCGGCGCCTGGCCGATCTGTTCGCAATCCTGCAACAGGGCCGCATCGCCACTTACCTCCTCTACAGCTTCGTCACGCTCGTCGTGCTGCTGGCGCTCGTGCTGTGACCACGATCCCGGTACTTACCCAGATACTCGAAGTGCTGGCCGCGATCCTGGCGGCGCCATTGCTGGTAGGCTGGGTCAACCAGTGCCGGGCGTGGCTGCAGAATCGCCGGGCACCCAGCATCCTCCTGCCCTACCGGGGCCTCCGGAAGCTGTTCCAGAAGGACGCGGTCATTGCCACGAACGCGTCCCCGCTCTTCCGCGTGGCGCCCTACGTGGTGTTCGGCTCGATGGTCCTGGCGGCGGCCATCATTCCGTCGATGGGCACCCGGCTGCCCATGACCGCCGTCGCCGACGGCATCGCACTGGTGGGGTTGCTGGCAACGGCACGGGTCTTCATCGCCCTCGCGGCCATGGACGTCGGCACGGCCTTCGGCTCGCTCGGCGCGCGCCGCGAGATGATGGTGGGCTTCCTGGCGGAACCCGCCCTGCTGATGATCATCTTCGTCGCTTCGCTGATCACGCAGACGACCGCGCTCCCGGCCATTACCGAGGATCTCGCCATTCGGCCGCTCGCGCTCTACCCGAGCCTTGCGTTCACCGGGCTCGCGTTCACCATAGTTCTGCTCGCGGAAAACGCCCGCATCCCTGTTGACAATCCCTCGACGCACCTCGAGCTCACGATGATCCACGAGGCGATGCTCCTTGAGTACTCGGCGCGCCATCTGGCCCTGATGGAGTGGGCAGCGGCATTGAAGCTCTTCAACTACGCCTGCATCGGCTTCGCGTTGTTCGTGCCGTGGGGGGTGGCCTCGGGATCCGCCAGCGTTGTCGCCCTCGCAGCATCAATCCCCGTCCTGGTGCTGAAGCTGCTGGTCGCCGGAGCCGTGCTGGCGGTGATCGAGACGGTATCCGCCAAGCTGCGCATCTTCCGCGCCCCCGAGTTCCTTGCCACAGCCTTCCTGCTGGCCGTCCTCGGGCTGCTCGTTTTCCTGCTGCTCGGAGGCTGACAGTGATGACCGCAATCCCGTTCGATCTGCAGCTGATCAACACATTCTCCGCGGTGGTGCTGCTGATCTCCTTCGCCATGCTCTCGCAGCGCCGCGTCGTCAATCTGGTCAAGCTGCTGGCGGCTCAGGGCGCACTGCTGGGCGTCGCCACGCTGCTCGTCGCATGGCGCACCGGGGAGACCCATCTGTACATCTCGGCACTGCTCACCCTGGGGCTCAAGGTGGCTTTCCTGCCATGGCTGCTTACCCGGCTTATCCGGCGCCTCGGTGTCTACTGGGACTCCGAATCGATCATCAATCCGTCAGCCACGATGCTCATCGGCCTGGGTATCGTCGTGTTCTCGTTCGGCCTCGCCCAGCCCATCGCCGAACTTGCCAGCACGGCCACCCGCAACACCATCGGGATCGCCGTCGCAGTCATCCTCCTGGCATTCCTCACGATGATCACGCGCCGCAAGGCCATGTCCCAGGTCGTCGGCTTCCTGTCGATGGAGAACGGGCTGTTCTTCGGCGCCATGAGCGCGACCTACGGCATGCCCATGGTGGTGGAACTGGGCATCGCCCTGGACATCCTGGTGGCCATGCTCGTGCTCGGCGTCTTCTTCTTCCAGATCAGGGAGCAGTTCGACAGCCTCGACCTGCACCATCTCGAGTCCCTGAAGGAGGAGCGCTAGCTTGGAGTTCCTGATCCTTCTCGGCGCGCCGCTGGTCGGTGCCGGCCTGCTGGGCCTGCTGGGCGCACGGCGCCTGGCACCGGAACTCAACGTCCTGGTCAGCCTGATCAGCTTTGGGGCGGCGGCGGCGCTGACCGCGCGGGTGATCGCCGATGGCAACCTGCTCGTGGCGAACGAGCAGTTCTTCATTGACCCCTTCAACGTGTTCCTCGTGACACTGACGGCCTTCGTGGGCCTGACCACGTCCCTGTTCTCCCGGCCCTACATGCGCATCGAGCGGCAGCACGGCCGCCTGAGCGATGGCCGCCTGCGGCTGTACCACAGCATGTATCAGCTGTTCCTGTTCGCGATGCTGGTGGCACTGACGACCAACAACATGGGATTGATGTGGGTGGCGATGGAAGCCGCCACGCTCTCGACGGTCCTGCTGGTGACGCTGTACCGGACCCCTGCCAGCCTGGAGGCCGGCTGGAAGTATTTCATCCTGTGCGGTGTCGGCATCGCGCAGGCCCTCTTCGGGACGATCCTCCTGTACTTTGCCGCCGAGAAGGTCCTGGGCCAGGCGGGAGTGACGGCGCTGCTCTGGACCCATCTCGATGTCGTGAAGACGCAGCTCGAACCCACCGTCCTCAGCCTGGCCTTCGTCTTCCTGCTGGTGGGCTACGGCACCAAAGTCGGGCTGGCGCCGCTGCACAACTGGCTGCCCGACGCCCACGCCGAGGGCCCGACGCCGATATCCGCGGTGCTGTCCGGCCTGCTCCTGAATGTCGCGATGTACGCCATCATCCGCTGCAAGATCCTGGTCGAGGGCGCGCTCGACTCTCCCCTGCCCTCCCGCATGCTCATGGGCTTCGGCCTCGTGTCGGTCGTGGTGGCCGCATTCCTGCTCTGGCGGCAACGGGACATCAAGCGACTGTTTGCCTACTCGTCGATCGAGCACATGGGCATCATCACCTTCGCCTTCGGCATGGGCGGCGCGGTAGCGAACTTCGCGGCACTACTGCACATGACCGTGCATTCCCTGACCAAGTCCGCGATTTTCTTCGCGGTAGGGCATGCCTCGCAGAAGTCCGGCTCACAGCTCATGGATGACATCCGCGGCCTGGTCACCATCAGCCCGACGATCGGCTGGGGGTTGATGATGGGCACGCTGGCGATCCTCGGCATGCCCCCATTCGGGGTCTTTGCGAGCGAGTTCCTGATCCTGACGACGGCGATGCAGGAACAGCCCTGGGCCACGCCGATCCTCCTCGGCGCACTTGGCGTTGCGTTTGCCGCCATCTTCGGCCGGGTCCAGTCCATGGTGTTCGGCGAAACCACGGCGAAGCGCCTGCCGCACCCTCCCGCACTTCTGCCGGTCTTCGTCCACCTGGCTCTGGTGCTGATGCTGGGACTCTACGTCCCGCCCTACCTGGCGGACTGGTACCGCCAGGCGGCCCGGCTGATCGGGGGCCACTGACATGCCCAACCATGCATGGTGGGACCGAGGAGCAATCGTGCCCGGTGCACCGGCTGTCCGTTTGCTGTCCTCCGGCGATCGGCTGGCATGGAGCCAGGCGGCGCCCACGGCGGCGGCAGCCGGGGGCCGATTGATCGCCCTCTGGGTCACCGCCGGTGCATCACCTGACACGCCGGCTACGGTTCGGGCGGCCTACGGGGTCGACGAGGGCACGATGATCGCGGAGCTGCGCCTGGATGGTCCGGACGCCACCTATCCGGGCCTGGAATCGACGTTTCCGGCGGCGTCCCGCCTGCAGCGTGCAGCACACGACCTGTGGGGCATCCGCTCGGACGATCCCGACGAGCGGCCATGGCTGCGGCACGCGGCATGGCCCGCCGGAGGCTTCCCGCTGGCAACCGGCCACATGCCCGATCCGCCAGAGGTTGCACCGCCTGACCGTTACCCGTTCGTCCGTGTCGAGGGCGACGGCGTCCACGAGATCGCGGTCGGTCCCGTGCACGCCGGTATCATCGAACCCGGCCATTTCCGCTTCTCGGTCGTGGGCGAGAAGGTGCTGCGACTCGAGGAGCGGCTGGGATATGTGCACAAGGGCATCGAGCGGCGCTTCACGGAACTCCCGATTGCAGAGGGCCATCGACTGGCAGCGCGCGTGTCGGGTGACTCGGCCGTGGCCTTCTCCTGGGCTTACTGCCAGGCGCTGGAAGGCCTCAGCGGTACGCAGGTGCCGCGACGGGCGGCCTGGCTCCGGGCGCTGTGCCTGGAGACCGAGCGCATCCAGAATCATCTCGGCGACCTGGGCGCTCTGGGCAATGATGCGGGCTTTGCCTTCGGGCTTGCCCAGTTCTCGCGGCTCAAGGAGGACCTGCTGCGGACCGTCGACCTGGCGATCGGCCAGCGGTACCTCCTCGACGCCGTGTGCCCGGGCGGTGTCAGCTTCGATCTGGCTGCGGACGCTGCAATCGCGTTGGCCAGGTGCCTGGCACGCATCGATTCCGCCAGCCGAAAACTCCAACAGATTTACGACGAGCACGGGGGCCTGCGCGATCGCTTTGCGGGTGCAGGCCGGGTCATGCCGGAACTCGCCCGGCGACTGGGCATGGTGGGCCTCGCCGGCAGGGCGAGCGGCATCAGCGGTGACCTCCGGATTGACCACCCGTGCCCGCCCTACGACGAACTGCGGCCGGCGAAGGTACTCCGGACCGAAGGCGACGTGGCCGCCCGCGTGGCCGTGCGTTACGACGAGCTGTCTGAATCCTGCCGGATCGCCCAAAGCATTCTCGCGGGCCTGCCCGGGGGGCCGGTCGTTGTCCCGGTGCAAACGCCGCCAGCCGGTGCCCTGGGCCTCGGCCTGATCGAGGGCTGGCGCGGTCCGGTGCTGGTGGCACTGGAACCCAGCCCCGGGGGAACCATCCGGCGCTGTTACCCCCACGACCCCTCGCGGCAGAACTGGCCGGCTCTCGAGCACGCAATAATGGACAACATCGTTCCGGACTTCCCCCTGATCAACAAGTCATTCAACCTCTCCTACAGTGGTCATGACCTCTAGCAGGCTCGAAGGCCCATGCTGAAGACACTCGCCACCATCGCTTCCTGTGGACGGGTCTCGGAGCCTGCGCCGACAACCGATGACGCACTCCGCACCAGCAACGCACTGCATGACGAGATCTGGTCCGTTCTTGGACGGGCGCTCTGCATCCGGCACGTGGATGCGGGGTCCTGCAATGGCTGCGAACTGGAAATCCACGCCCTTAACAACCCCATCTACAACATTGAGGGGCTCGGGATCCGATTCGTCGCGAGTCCGAGGCATGCAGACATGCTGCTTGTGACCGGGCCGGTCTCACGCCACATGCAGAACGCCCTCCTCCGCACGTTCGCGGCAATCCCGGACCCGAAGCTCGTGGTGGCGATCGGGGACTGCGGCTGCACGGGTGGGATCTTCGGCGACAGCTACGCCAGTTGCGGCCGGGTGGCCAACGTCATCCCGGTGGCAGTCTCGGTACCGGGGTGCCCGCCGTCCCCGACCCGGCTGCTGCAGGGGATCCTGACGGCGATCGCTGCGCCTGTGAATGGCGGCCCGGCCAAATAGCTCGCCAGCTCAGCGCCCATAAAAGTTGGCACTCTGGTACGAGGATCGTGCTTAACTGCACCGGACGGCGATCGATGAGTCCAACCTGCGTGGGGAATCCGGCCATGAAAAGAACAATCGCGTTACTGTCGCTTTCTGCTTTCCTGTCTGTAGACGCTTCCGCGGTCACGGTGATCGGCAATGCCGGCACCCTGGGTGCCAGTGGCGTCGTGACGCTTCCTCCCAACGGCGATACGTCCTACGGCTGGGTCTCGACCTGGGGAGGCGCCCTCGGCGGGGGACTCCCCTACATCGTCCCGGGCATCAATGGCGGCATTGGCAACACCAACGGCTCCACCTTGCGCTCGGACCCGTTTTCCGCCGGTGCCGGGGATGACCTGCAGTTCTGGTTCAACTACGTCACGTCGGACGGCGCAGGCTTTGCTGACTATGCCTGGGCGCGGCTGCTGGATGCGTCGAACAATGAAGTTGCGCTCCTGTTTACGGCCCGCACAAAGCCGACCGGGTCGATCATTCCAGGGTTCGGCATGCCGGCACCGCTGGCCACGCTCTCGCCGGCATCGGTGCCCATCGTCGGAGGCGCACCGGCCTGGGGCCCGCTGGGTGCAAGTTCCGGTACCTGCTATTCGACCGGCTGCGGTTACACCGGCTGGGTCCAGGCGAACTATTCCATCGCGTCGGCCGGTATTTTTTCCGTGGAATACGGCGTTACCAACTGGAGCGACATGCACTTCGACTCCGGGCTCGCGTTCAGCGGCCTCACCATCGAGGGCGTGCCGGTCAGCACGCAGGTGGTTCCCGTGCCGGCCGCTGCGTGGCTGTTCGGGTCCGGCCTGACCGTGCTGGCGGGCGCCGCCCGGCGTCGATCCGGGGCCTGAACCGTCGCCGGCGTCAGGCCGCGGGTGGAGCGGTCCTGCGGCGGAAGTACCAGATCAGCCCGGCGGCACCGGCCACGCTGAGGCCCAGGTCCAGCCAGGCCGGCAGGCCGAGCAGCCAGCCGACGATGCCACCGGCGAGGGACCCTCCCAGGCCATAGAGGATGGTGCGCGGGTAGCTCATGGGGTCCGGGCCCGGCAGCAGCCAGCGGGCCAGGGCGCCGATGATCAGGCCGCCGATTGCCACGTACAGAAGGTAGAGGACGATGCTCACCCCGGCGATCGTTCCCCAGCTGACACCCGCGTTATCCATAGGACAAGTCTCCCTGGCCGGACCCGAGACCGGGCACGACCACAGGGTGCAGCCGCCTGCCCCGAGCGTCAACCGGCGAATACCCGCAACCCCGCCAGATTAGCGGGCTGACTTCCTGCGCGCCGCGCCCCCAGGATGGCGGCATGCGCCCGGACCCACCCTCCCGCCTGCGGCTGCGGGGAGCCATTCATCACGTGGCCTTGCGTGGCCTGGACGGGCAGTCCCTCTTCGCCAGCCCCGCCGACTACCGGGCGCTCGATGCGGGTTTGGGCGACCTCCTCCGGAAGCAGGACGCGCGCGTCCACGCCTACTGCTGGATGACCAATCATCTCCACCTGGCCGTGGAGTTGCCGCCCGGGCGGATGGCCGCGTTCCAGGACGAACTGGTCGCACGCCACACCCTGCACCGCCAGCGTGGGACCGGAACCTTGGAACCGGTCTTCGCGCCGCCAGACCCGGCGTTCCGCGTGGACGCGGACGCCTACCTGCTGCAGCTGATCCGGTACATCCACCTCAATCCGCTGCGGGCAGGTCTCGTGCGGGATGCGGCGGACTATCCCTGGTCGGGACACCGGGCCTACCTGGGGGGCGCCGGCCCGCCCTGGCTCTCCACCGACCTCGGGTTCCGGCTGCTGGGCGGCGACCTGCTGCGCGCGGCGGCGGCGTACCGCGTGTTCGTGGCGCCGGTGACGACGCGCGTGAACCGGGAATCGCTGGTCAGTTCCCTGTCGTACCCGGGGCGCTACTGAACAACCGGCGTGTCATCGGCTCATCCGCCTCGGCTCCCGGGACTCCGCCACGCCCTGGCTGCGCAGGTAGTCCTCGTACCCGCCGTGGAAGTCCACGATCCCGTCGGCCTTCATCTCGATGACGCGCGTGGCCAGGGACGCCACGAACTCCCGGTCGTGGCTCACGAAGATGAGCGTGCCGGGGTAGTTCTCCAGCGCCAGGTTGAGCGCCTCGATGGACTCCATGTCCAGGTGGTTCGTCGGCTCGTCCATGATCAGCACGTTCGGCTTGAGGAGCATCATCTTGCCGAACAGCAGCCGGCCCTCCTCGCCGCCGGAAATCACCTTGACCGACTTCCGGCTCTCGTCCTTCGAGAAGAGCATGCGGCCCAGCGTCGCCCGCAGCGCCTGCTCGTCGTCGGTCTTTTGCTGCCACTGGCGGATCCAGTCGAACAGCGTGAGGTCCTCCGCAAAGTCATCGCCCCGGTCCTGGGGAACGTAGCCGGTGGCGACATTCTCGGACCACTTCACCGTGCCCTGGTCGGGCGCCAGCTCCTGCACCAGGCACTTCAGGAGCGTGCTCTTGCCGACGCCATTCGCGCCGATGATGGCGATCCGCTCCCCCACCTCGACCTTGAGGTTCAGGCCCTTGAACAGCGGCTGACCGTCGTAGCCCCTGGCGAGCCCCTCGACCTCCAGGGCCAGCCGGTACAGCTTGCGGGCCTGGTCGAAGCGGATGTACGGGCTCACCCGGCTCGATGGCTTCACCTCGACCACCTCGATCTTCTCGATCTGGCGGGCCCGGGAGGTGGCCTGGCGCGCCTTCGACGCGTTGGCCGAGAAACGGCTGACGAAGGTCTGCAGCTCGGCGATCTGGGCCTTCTTCTTCGCGTTGTCGGCCAGCAGGCGCTCGCGCGCTTCCGTGGAGGCGATCATGTACTGGTCGTAGTTGCCGGGATAGACGCGCAGCTCGCCGTAGTCCAGGTCGGCCATGTGAGTGCAGACGCTGTTCAGGAAGTGGCGATCGTGGGAGATGATCACCATCGTGCAGTCACGGGAGTTCAGCAGCTCCTCGACCCAGCGGATGGAGTTGATATCCAGGTTGTTGGTGGGCTCGTCGAGCAGCAGCACGTCCGGATTGCCGAACAGGGCCTGGGCGAGCAGCACGCGGAGCTTCCAGCCGGGCGCGACCTCGCTCATCAGGCCCGCGTCCAGCTCGGCCGGAATGCCGACGCCGCGCAGTAGCTCGCTGGCCCGGGATTCGGCGGTGTAGCCGTCCAGCTCGGCGAACTGGGTCTCCAGGTCGGCGACCCGCATCCCGTCCTCCTCGCTCATCTCCGGCAGCGCGTAGATCCGGTCCCGCTCCTGCTTGATCGGCCAGAGTTCCGCGTGCCCCATGATCACGGTGTCGATCACCGGGTATTCCTCGAAGGCGAACTGGTCCTGGCGCAGCTTGCCGAGGCGGACGCCCGCATCCAGGGCCACGTTGCCCGACGTGGGCACGAGGTCGCCCCCGAGGATCTTCATGAACGTCGACTTGCCGCAGCCGTTGGCCCCGATCAGTCCGTAGCGGTTGCCGCCCCCGAACTTGGCCGAGACGTTCTCGAACAGGGGCTTGGCACCAAATTGCATGGTGAGGTTGGCGGTGGTGATCACGGGGCAAGTCCTGGCGGGGGATCAAGGGGGTGCAGATGCTACACGCAGCGGCCGCGAATATCATGGGCCGGCTATAACGCGGGGCTCGCAGAGACTCGGGAAAACCTGACGATCTGGGGCGATTCGTCGCTCGCCAGACCGTCTTGTGGCAAGCACTCTAGAGCAATGGCCAGGCCGCCAGCACCTCCAGGCCCGGATATTGTCCGGTCGATCAGGATCGTCCGGGGCCAGCGCGTATTGCTCGATTCAAGTCTGGCTGCGCTCTATGGGGTCGCTACCAAGGCCCTGAATCAGGCGGTGCGGCGAAACCCCCGCCGATTTCCACCGGATTTTCTGATCCAATTAACTGCCGAGGAATGGCTTGCTCTAAGGTCACAGAATGTGACCTTAGAGTCCGGACGAGGCCAACACCGGAAGTACCTGCCGTTCGCGTTCACTGAACATGGGGCCATCATGGCCGCTACGGTGCTCAGCAGCGATCAGGCAATTGACATGTCAATTTACGTGGTACGCGCCTTCTCGAGGCTACGGCAGCTCGTCGCATCAAACATTGACTTGGCTCGAAAGCTGGCAGTTCTGGAGCGCTCGCTTTCCCGGCTCGACGCGAACACGCGAAAGCAGTTTCAAGCCGTCAATCGCGCAATTCGGGCACTAACGGCCCCGAGGAATCCGAAGCGGCGTCCAATCGGGTTCACCGCGGACCTGGAGAGCTAGCGTTGAGGCCAGAAGCTCAACTGCCCAGCTACCGCCCGAGCCGGGCGGCCAGCAGCTCGGCGATCTGCACGGCGTTGAGCGCCGCGCCCTTCCGCAGGTTGTCGTTGGAGACGAACAGCACCAGTCCGTGGTCCACGGTGGGATCCCGGCGGATCCGGCCCACGTAGCAGGCGTCCCGCCCGGCGGCCTCGAGCGGCGTCGGCACGTCCAGCAGCTCGACGCCGGGGGCGGCCGCGAGAAGTTCCTTGGCCCGGGCCACGCTGATCGCCCGCGCGAACTCCGCGTGCACGCTGAGCGAGTGGCCCGTGTAGACGGGCACGCGCACGCAGGTGCCGGCCACCTTGAGGCCGGGTATCTCGAGGATCTTGCGGCTCTCGTTCCGGAGCTTGAGCTCCTCGTCGGTCCAGCCCTCGTCGCCCTCGATGGCGTCCGCCGCGTAGGCGCCGGCGTAGGGCAGCACGTTGAAGGCGATGGGCTTGCTGAACTTTTGCGGGGCCGGCATCGCGAGGCTGGCGCCGTGCTGGGCCAGCTTGGCGGACTCCGCGGCCGTGGCGCGCACCTGGGTCTCCAGTTCGCTTACTCCGGCCACGCCGCCGCCGGACACCGCCTGGTAGGTCGCGGCGACCAGCCTGACGAGGCCGGCCTCCCGGTGCAGCGGCTTCAGCACCGGCATGATGGCCATGGTGGTGCAGTTCGGATTCGCCACGATGCCCTTGGGAATGGTCGCCAGCGCGTGCGGGTTCACTTCGCTCACCACGAGGGGCACCTGGGGATCCATGCGCCAGGCGCTGGAATTGTCCACGACGATCGCGCCGGCAGCGGCCACCTTCGGCGCCAGCGCCTTCGACGTGGCACCGCCGGCGGAGAATATGGCGATGTCGACGCCGCGGTAGTCAGCCGTGTCGGCATCCTCCACGACGACCTGGCGGCCCCGCCAGGGCAGCTTGCGGCCCGCCGAGCGGGACGACGCCATGAAGCGCACGTCATCGGCCGGGAAATTGCGCTCTTCCAGGATGGCGCGCATGGCCTCGCCGACCATGCCGGTGGCGCCTACGATCGCGATTCTCATTTCAGTCAGCCCGGTCCAGCAGCTTCGTTTCCAGGGGCGGCAGAGTCTGCAGGAAATCCCAGATCGCGCCAAGGTCCCCGTCGGTCATGCCGGAGAAAGCGACCCAGTCCATCTCGGAATTTTCCTCCTCGGTCACCGGGAACGGCGCGGTGTGCGCGCGGAACCGGGCGATGAAGATGTCCTTCGTCCAGCCGCCCATGCCGGTCTCGTGCGGGGTGAGGTTCTTCGAGTACTGGGTGCGCGTGCCCATCACGAAGGGCACGCCGCCGGAGAACAGCCGGTCCGCCACGGGCTCCAGCCGGCCCCGGACCCGGGCCGTGTGGCAGAACTCGCAGCGGGCAATCTTGCTGAGGTACTGGCCGTAGGCGACGGTGTCGCTGCGCGGAACCGATGCCACGGGACCGTCGAGCGGCTTCGGGTAGAAGCGGAAGATGATGTTGAGGGGGAAGTCGAGCTGCCGGTCGGGCCTGAAGGACTTCACCGGCGGCTGGGAGCGCAGGTAGGCGATCACGGCCCCGACATCCTCGTCGGACATCCCCGTGTACATGAACCAGGGCATGATCGGGAACAGCGCCTCGCCGTCCCGGCTCACGCCCTCCCGGATCGCCCGGGCGATCTCCCCGTCGGTCCATCCGCCGATGCCGCTCTCGACATCGGGCGTGATGTTGCGGATGCAGAGCCGGCCCGGGAACCCGCCCATGCCGAAGTTGATGCCCACGGCCTTGGTGTCCTTGTCCATGCAGGGCCGGCCGGCACCGAGCGGCGGCATTGCAGGGCCGCTGTAGAGGGTCCAGTCCCGCTCCGAGTGGCAGTCGTTGCAGAGGAGCACGTGCTTGACCAGGTACTCGCCGTGCTCCAGCACCGCGGGCGTGACTTCCACGCGGAGATCCGGCGCCGGGCGCTGGCGGGGCAGGAGGACATATATATAGATGAGGGCGCCGGCGACGGCGGCGGCCAGGACGGCGGCTAGGGCCTTGAGGACGGTTTTCATGGGCAAATGCTAATGCACCCGGGCGGATATCCGGCGCCCGGGGGGATCCGGTGTCCACTTTCGGGACGGCCACCGGGGACCCGGGTCGTCGCGGCTGAAGCCGCTCCTACCGCGGACCCGCCAGCGGCATCACGTCGAAGGCCACGCTGATCCGTTCACCCGGCTGGGCGAAGGGCAGCGTCCGGTGCCAGAACCAGGACGGGAACACCACCAGGCGCCCGGGTGTCGCGCTAACCCGGCGCCGTTCCGGCTCGACCCGCGCGGCAATCCGGGGCGGCGGCTCGCCGAACTCCAGGGCGCCGTCCTCGCCGAGCCCCGGTGGAACGTCGACGTAGTAGACGCCGCTGAGCCACGCCAGCGGGTGCAGGTGGGGAAGCTGGTGACCGCCGGGCGCGAGCAGCGTGCCCCAGATCCGCAGGGTCCAGCGGTCCGACGCCCAGGCCATGACGGGGTGCTCCGCGAAGCCGTCCCCCGCCAGCTCGGCAATCACCGAGCGCAGCTCCCCGTTCAGCGCATCCCGGAAGGCGCCGAGCACCGGCGACGAATCCGGATCGAGCTCGCCGGTCTGGGTGCCGCCGCGGGTGGACTTGCTGAGGGGACTCGGCAGCAGGGAGGGATCGGCGCGCAGCAGCGCGGCGAGGCCCGCGTTGAATTCCGTGATGCCGGTGAAGCCCCGCGGCACCGGAAACCCGCGGATCCTGACGAGCCGTTCCAGGTCCACCAGGTCCCGCGCGGCGTCCGCCAGTCCGGAATCCCGGAGGGCCACGCCCCGGGACGAGAGCACGAGCCGCTCGCCGGGATGCCGCTGCAGGAACTCTTCGCTCAGCGCGAGAGCGGCCTCGCCGCGGCCGGCAGCCGACAGCAACGCGGTGAGATCCGCCGTCGCCCGCGCGTTGTCCGGATTGACGCGCAGGGCGGTCTCGAGGGCGGCCATCGCCTGGCCAGGCTGGCCGAGTTGCTGGTGCGCCATACCCAGGTTGATCAGGGCCATGTCGTCGGGGCCCGACCCGAGCGCCTCCTCGAGCAGGGGCACTGCATCGGAATACTGGCCGAGCCCCACGAGCACGGCACCCCGGGTGGCCAGCAGCTCGGGCCGTCCCGGCGCGAACGCCAGCGCGGCGTCGCACTCGGCCAGCGCCTCCTCGCCACGTCCCGCCTCGACCAGCGTGGTGGCCAGGTTGCAGCGGACCTCCAGGTCGTCCGGGTCCAGTTCGAGCGCGCGCCGGTGGCAGTCGATGGAGGCCTGCACGTGGCCCCGGTACTGGAGCAGCGCGCCCAGGTTGGCCAGCGCCTTCCCGGAGTCCGGGTCCCGGGCGAGGGCCTTGCGGAACGCCGCCTCGGCCAGCTGCAGGTAGCCCGCGGCCAGGTACGAGAGACCCAGCTCGGCCGCAGGTTCCGGGTCGGCCGGCGCGGCCTCCGCGGCCTTGCGGAGCAGCTTCAGGGAGAGCTCGTGCTTACCGGTGTCCCGGGCCAGGATGCCCCGGAGCCGCAGGGCCTGGGCCTGGGCCGGATCGTCCCGCAGGACGGCCGCATAAAGTTCGTCTGCTTCCGGGAGGCGGCCGGCCCGGTGCAGGCCCATGGCCTGGCGCAGGGCGTCCGTTGCGGGGCGGGGCGGGTGGCTGGCCATGACGAGCGAAGTATAGGTCGGCCGTCGCCCACCGGCGCGGCTGTAACACTTTGTAACGATGGCCCACTGGCTGCATCCGTCGCGGGTGGCGCCCCGAAACGCTCCCCGTCACTGAATCCTTTACGGAGAAGACCATGACCCGCATCAACTCCATCAGCCAGCACGTCGAAACCGCCTTCGTCGTCATCATCAGCCTCGTGGCACTGGCCGGCATCGTGCGGTTCATCGCCCTCGCGTTCTGAGCCACTGAGCGGGGTGCGCCTGCTAACCCTGGCGCACCCACCTCTGCTTCGCACCGAACCCCAGCTTCCACAGCCAGGTCTCGGTGTAGAGGATGCGGTCGGGGACGACCTTGAGCACCTGGCGTTCGAAGGGCTTGCTGGTGTCCATGGCCAGGTCGCTCATCCACTCGTGCCAGCGGAACACCTTCATGCCCCGCTCCCAGCCGGGGGCGTGGGGCTCGAGGATGTGGGCCTGGCCGAAGATCTGCGCGCCGCGGGCACTGTGCCAGCCGTGGTAGGCGCCGTGGACGGCCACTGAAATGTGCGGATCGCGCTGCAGCGCCTTCAGCTTCGGCGTGCCGGGGTCCGGCAGCATGTAGAGGTCGAGGCCGTCGGCGTAGAACTCGATCGGGCTGGCGATGGGCTGCCCCTTCGCATTCACCGTCGCCATGACGCACATGTTGGTGGACCCCAGCAGCTGCTGGATCCTGTCTTCCAGCTGCTCACGGGGCAGTTCGGTCAGGGGCCAGGGCGGCTCGACCCAGCGGTAGGCGGTGCTCATGGGGGCTCTCCTTGGCGGTGTTATAGTCATTTTATGCTGACACCCCGCCAAGGTCGCTTCCTGGTCTTCGCGCTGATTGTCCATTTCGCGCTGCTCCTGCCGGTAGCCGATCTCGCCCACGGCTCCGCACACCCGGAGGACACCAGCTGCGACGTCTGCCTGCAGCTCGGGTCGTTCCAGCACGGCGTCGCCCCGACCGCCGCGTGCGACATGCCGCCACGCCTCGCGGCCACCCCCTTCCCGTCCCTGTCCGGTACCCTCGACCGGGCGGCCCCCGCCCGCGCCACAGCCCGGGGCCCACCGTTCGCCTGACCTCGCGACGACGAGTCACGCTGGAAGTGCCGTGGCCCCGGCCGGCCATGCAGGCGCACCACAACACGGGAGTCCGGAACGCATGAAACTGGCAATGCTGCCTTCGCTGATGATTACCGCCATGACCTTCTCGACAGGCCTCGCGGCCGAAACCCGCTCCGCGGGACGGCACGAGCACGGCAGCACCGCGCTCGGCATCGCGGTGGAGGGCCAGAGTCTCGTGATCGAGCTGGACGGGCCCGCGGCCAACTTCACCGGCTTCGAGCGCAAGCCCGCCAACGAACAGGAGAAGCAGGAACTCGCCCGGGTGCTGAACGTGCTGCGCGACGGCGCCGCCCTGTTCCTGACGCCGCCGGGGGCCCAGTGCCGGCTGCAATCCGCGGCGGTGTCCCCGCCGGAGTACGGGTCCGACGGCCACGCCGACCTGGAGGCCTTCTGGGAGTTCCGTTGCGGCAGCCCCGCGGCGCTCACCTGGGTCGAGGCGAAGCTGTTCACCGCCTTCCCGGGCACGCAGCGTGTCGCCACGAGCGTGGTGACCGCCGCGGGCCAGAAGGCGGTGGTGCTCACGCCGGGCACCACGCGGGTGCTGCTGCCGCAATGAGCGCGGTCGACCTTCGGGATGTCGTGTTCGGCTGGGGAACCGGCAAACCCCTGCTGGAGATCGACAAGCTGGAAGTGGCGCCCGGCGAACGGGTCTTCATCAGCGGTCCGAGCGGCAGCGGCAAGAGCACTCTGCTCGGCCTGATCGGCGGCGTACTCACGCCCGGCAGCGGCACCGTCCGCGTGCTCGGCGAATCGCTGGGCGAACTCAGCCCGGCCCGCCGCGATGCCCTGCGGGCGGACCGCATCGGCTTCATCTTCCAGATGTTCAACCTGCTGCCCTACCTTCCGGTGCGGGACAACGTCGCCCTGCCCTGCCGGTTCTCTGCCCGGCGCCGGGCGCGGGCGCTGACCGAGGCGACGGACATCCGCACGGAAGCCGAGCGCCTTCTCGGCCACCTGGGCCTCGATGATCCCGCCCTCCTCGACCGCCGCGTCACGGAACTCAGCATCGGCCAGCAGCAGCGGGTGGCGGCCGCACGCGCGCTGATCGGCCGTCCCGACCTGGTGATCGCCGACGAGCCCACGTCCTCCCTCGACGCCGACGCCCGCGCGGATTTCATCAGGCTCCTGATGAGCGAATGCACGGCCGCCGGCAGCGCCATCGTCTTCGTCAGCCACGACCGGTCGCTGGCCGGGCAGTTCGACCGGCAGATCGATCTCCCCGGACTCAACCGGCCCGGCAGCAGGCGCGCGGCATGAACGGCCTGCGCACCATCCTTGGTCTCGCGGCGCGCAGCCTGTGGAACCGGCGCGGAACGGCGCTGCTCACCATCTTCTCGATCGCCGTCAGTGTGACGCTGCTGCTCGGCGTGGAGCGCGTGCGGACCGAGGCCCGCGCCAGCTTCGCGAACACGATCTCCGGCACGGACCTCATCGTCGGTGCGCGCAGCGGCGACCTGAACCTGCTCCTCTACTCCGTGTTCCGGATCGGCACCGCCACCAACAACATCACCTGGCAGACCTACCAGGACCTGGCGCAACGGCGCGAGGTCGCCTGGACGATTCCCCTCTCGCTGGGCGACTCCCACCGGGGCTTCCGGGTGCTGGGCACGAGCCCGGATTACTACGTGCACTACCGCTTCGCCGGCGACCGGACCCTGCAGTTCGCCGCGGGCGGGCCCGTCGCCGACCTGTTCGACGCCGTCATCGGTGCCGACGTGGCGCGGACGCTGGGCTACCAGCTGGGCCAGGAGGTCGTCATCGCCCACGGGCTCGGCGCCACCAGCTTCATGAACCACGACGACAAGCCGTTCGTCATCCGGGGCATCCTGAAGAAGACGGGCACCCCGGTGGACCGCACCGTCCACGTGAGCCTGGAAGCCATCGAGGCCATCCACGCGGACTGGCAGAGCGGCACCCGCATCCGGGGCCAGGAGATCACGGCGGACCAGGTGCGGCAGATGGACCTGACACCGAGAGCCATCACCGCCCTGCTGGTGGGGCTCAAGTCGCGGGCGGCGTCCTTCCGTCTCCAGCGGGCCATCAACGAGTATCCCGAGGAGCCGCTGTCGGCCATCATCCCCGGCGTGGCGCTCCAGCAGCTGTGGGATCTCGTCGGCGTCGTGGAGATCGCCCTGCTCGCCATCAGCGGCTTCGTGGTGCTCGGCGGCCTGCTCGGGATGCTCACCGCGATCCTCACCAGCCTGAACGAGCGCCGCCGGGAGATGGCCATCCTCCGTTCGGTCGGCGCACGGCCCTGGCACATCTTCGGGCTGCTGGTGAGCGAGGCCGGGCTGCTGGCGGTCACCGGGGTGGTCCTGGGTTTCGCGACCCTTTACCTGCTGCTTGCCGCGGGAGCCCCGGTCATCGAGGAGCGCTTCGGCATCTTCGTTACACTCCGGCCGCCGGGCGAGTGGGACCTGACGATCGCGGCGACCGTCGTCGCGGCCGCGCTGCTCATGGGCGTGCTGCCAGCCTGGCGCGCCTACCGGAACGCACTCACTGACGGCCTCACGATTCGCGTATAGGATCCCTGCCCATGAAACGACTGATCTTCGCCGTGCTCCTCGGACTGTCCCTGGCGGCAACCAGCGCCACCGGCGCGCCCGCCAAGCCCAGGGAACTGACCTGGGACGAAATGGTCCCCCCGGTGTCCGCGCCGCCGTCGGCGGCCTTCCCGGGAGCCGGGATCCCGGGCAAGTCCGGTGACAAGCTGGGCGGCACGGACGCCAAGCCGGCCTACGTCCCCATGTACACCTTCAACCCGGTGAAGGAACTGGACGGCCAGTACGTCAAGCTGCCGGGCTACATCGTGCCGCTGGAATCCGATGCGGGAGGGATGATCGACGAGTTCCTGCTCGTGCCGTATTTCGGCGCCTGCATCCACGTGCCGCCGCCCCCGCCCAACCAGATCGTCTACGTGAAGCTCAAGAAGCCCTTCAACCTGAAGTCCATGGCGGATCCGTACTGGGTCACCGGCCTGATGTCCACCAAGCCCTGGACGGGCGACATGGCGGACACCGACTACATAATGGCCGCAGAGAAGGTCGAGATCTTCGAGTGGAAGGAATGACGGGGAGCCCCTGCCGCCAGGGCGGCCGCGGCATCTAGGGCGACTGCATCTTCTGCTCGCTGCGTTCGATGAGGGCGCGGAGCGCCCGGGTGACGTCGTCTTCGCCGGCCGCGAGCGCCAGCAGCTGCCGGTAGTCTTCCAGCAGGGTCCGGGGCCACAGCGGAGCCAGCCCGTCGATCGCCGCGGGCAGTGGCGGCGAATCGGGGATCGCGGCGCAATGCACGCCGGGCAATGCCAGGCGGTAAGTGAGCCGGGTGCGTACGCATTTCTCGCAGCGCCCGCAGTTGCCATCCACCGTGGGGGCCGGGTAGCAGACACGCAGCTCCCGGTGCACCTGCGCCTCCCCCGCCATCGCCACGAGCTTCTCGGCCCTCGACCGGTCCCAGCCAAAGTGGGTGATGGTGAGCTGGTCGTCGCCCCAGCACGGATCCAGTTCGGGATGGCTTCCCCAGGGCATGAGGTTTCTCTCGGGGTAGGACGACGAGATGATGAAGTGCGATGCGCGGTGCCGGAGCAGGTGCGCGACCGCCGCCAGCAACGACCCGTGGTAGCGGGGCCAGCGCAGCCGGCCGAGGGTGGCATGTTCCCGCAGGTTCGTCGCGACCGTCAGCAGCGGAATGCCGCGATCGGCGGCAATGCGCCGGAAGGCCGCGGCCAGCGTGTCGGCCGCCGCCCGGTTGGCCAGCCGCACGTCGAATCCCCGCAGGAACACCAGGGTGCCGACGCTGGGGTACCGGGTGAGGGAGTAGAACGAGTCGATGCCCCCGCTGAAGAACAGTGCGGTACCCGGGGGCGCCGCCGCTTCGGCCGGCCTGCCCGCCGTCGGGCGCGGCGTCGGGACGACGTACCCGGCGGGCGTGTGACCCCACCAGTCGCCCATCAGCGCCGTCGCCTTGCGCACGTTCGCCAGGAAGCGGTCACCAGGCGTAGCCCCCGGGTAACGCAGCGGGCGTCCTGCCAGCAGGCACGGATAGGCCAGGACGCAGGTGGCCGCCTCCGGTCCAGGCTCCAGTGCGGCATCGGGGGACGCGAACCAGACGGGCGCGCCGTCCACGATCAACTGCACGCCGGGACCGTAGTCCGGGACATCAACCTGTTGCCACGAGGGCAGGTCCAGCGGCGCGGCGCCGGCGCCGGGCCCGTCAGTCGTCATGCAGTTTGTTTCCAGTCAGGGAAGGAACTCCGCCACGCCCGCGAGGCTGCGCTGCGGCTTCGCCAGCCCCGTGTCGATCTGGCCGGTTATCCGGCCGCCGTCCAGGTCCACTTTCGACATGACACCCGTGAAGATATTGGCGCACCAGGCGTGCCGGTCGTCGGCTGACGCGGTGATCATCGCGTAGCCGTACGCGTCCAGGGGCAGCGTCCGGACCGACCTGCCTTCCCTGTCGATGAAGTCGATGAAGCTGCCCCGGAGCAGCAGCAGCGTGCCGTCCTTCCGGTAGGCGACGCCCGTGGTCCACTTCTGCCGGTACTCGTCGCCGCCGGGCCAGGTCACGAGATCCGGCATCTGCCGGCCGTTCCGCAGGTCGAAGCGCAGCACGCGCATGCCGAGGTCCGTGATGTAGGTGATGAAGTCGCCGCCCGGTTCCAGCACGGAGTGCGTCACGCCGTGAAAGCCGGTGAGGGACTCCGCGGTCTCGTTGGCGTATTCCGCCACCTTGTGGAACCCGGCGTCGAACCGGGCGATGCGGCCGTAGCCCACCACGTCGGTGCCCGGCAGCACCCGCATGTCGCCACCGGTGTAGGGCCGGTTGCCCTTCAGGTACTCGCAGAGGAGCACGCCGCCGTCCGGCGGGAAGCACACGCTGCCCCACCCGCGGGCGCCGAAGTCCACGGCCGGCAGCTGCCTGCCGTCCGGCCCGACGCGGACCACGGCGTGAGCAAACGGATCAAAGCCCCACAGCACGCCGTCCGGCCCGAAGCGCAGGTTGACGATGAGGTGCGTGGTGCCCTCCGTGTACAGGGTGCCCTTCGGCACCATGTTCCGGTCGAACTGCAGGATGCGCCCCTCCCCCGCGTGGTCGTCGCCGGGCACGTTCATGAGGTAGGTGCAGCCGAGGAAGATGTCGCCCGGTGCGAAGGGCTTCATCGTGGAGGTCTTCGTCATGTGCGCAACTCCCGTGCAACGGTCACCCGGGAGATTGTCTCCGGCTGCCGCGGCCATGAGCGTAGTTAATTGCCGCAGCCGTCCGTCCCGGCCGGCGGGACAGGCGTGCCGTCAGCGGGGGTGGGACTCGGCCAGCAACTCGTCCACTTCGATCTCGGCGGCCAGCCAGTCCTGCAGTTCGCTGCCCGGCAGGAATCCGCGGCGCTCGGCGTGGAAATAGGCCGCTTCGGCGATCATCCGGTAGCGGTCCTCGCCCGCCAGCGCCTTCTCGTGCGTCTGCCCGGGGCGGCGGGTGGAGGCCCTGGCGGTGGTGATCTGGGGCCTGGCAGCGGATTGTGCAGTGACCATGATCAACTCTCCTTGCTACGCGTCCGGTTGTGGTGATGGGGGCGAAAACTCCGGATTCAAGCGGGAACACGCGGCCGCCGGCGCGGGACCGGCGACCGGAAGCCGACCGGCTTGACGACGAACACGTCGCACTCCACCCGGTCGATGAGGCGCTCGGCGGTGGTGCCGATGAACGGCTGGCCGAGCCGGCTGCGCGACACGGCGCCCATGAGCAGGATGTCGGCGCGGGTCTGTGCCACGAGCACCGGCAGGACGCGGGTGATCTCCCCGGGAATCACGTAGCGGCGGGCCGGCGCCACACCGTGCCGCTTGCCGAGCCGCTCGACGGCATCTATCTGGCTGGCCCCGGGATCGTCCGCGTGCACGATGCCGATCGTGCCGCCAATGCAGTCCACGAACTGGCTGGCCGCCTTTAGGAGACGCGCATCGAGCCGGGTGTGGACGGCCTGGCCGTGCGCCGGGTCCACGGCGACGAGCAGGTTGGGTTTCGCGGGGAGTCTCCCGCCGCGCACCAGCCACAGCGGGCACGGGCAGGTGCGGATGAGCTCCCAGTCGGTGTTGGAGAGTATCCAGCGGGCGAAACGGCTGTGCTGCGCGGTCTCGGCCACGAGCAGGTCCGGACGGGTGGCGAGCACATGGCGCACGACCGCCTCGCTCTGGGGGTAATCCCACTCCACGACGGTCTTTACCTTGAGCTTCCGGCGCCGCAACCCCGCAGCCAGCCTCTCGACCTGCCGGTGCCGGTCGCGCAGCGCGGCGCTGACGAGCTCGCGGGCCGAGATGCGCGCCACGTCGGCCATCGGCTGCGGGAGCACGAAGGTGTTGAGCAGGGTCAGGCTGGCCCCGGACCGGGCCGCCAGGGCGGCCGCCTTCTGCAGGCCCGGGTGGGACTTCTGCTGCGGATCGACGACGACGGTGATGGAGCGCCAGGAAGATGTGGAAGCCATGGCCTACCTTTGCATGGACCGGAGGTGCCCGACCAGTCGGTCGATCAGTGTCTGCGCCGCGTCGCGCGGGTGGGCGGCAGGCGCGTCGCCCGCGCCGGCCCGGGCCTCGAGTTCGTAGCCCCACACCGGCATCGGCCGGGTGCCGTGGGACGGCAGCACGGCCCGCCCGTCGATGATCTCCCGGACCCGCTCGTCAGGGAAGCGGCCGCCGGAGCGCTTCGACAGTTCCGTGAGATCCGGGATCATCACCTTGAGTGACGGTGCTACCGGGCCGTCGCCGAAGCCCAGGGTGCCGTGGCAGCTGGCGCAGAAGCGGGCGAAGAGCTGCGCGCCGCTGTAATCGGCGAAGGGATCGGGATCGCCAGCCTGCGACTGCCCGGCTGCCGCCAGTAACGCGACGAGAAGCCACGGCCTGACCATGCGAACACTCCAGCTCCGGATCCCCAACGAAGCAAGGTAGTGCCGGGGAAGCCACGGCGTCAACCGGCCCAGGCCAGCCCGGACTCAGGAGAACTACCTAGCCTGGCCGGCCTGCCGCGCAATCTGGCAGAGTTACAGTCGGTGCGTACGATCGCGCATTGTCCGGTGCCTCCGCGGCACTGACCCGGGGGACCCATGAGAGCGCTGCCCGCAACCTGCATGGCCTTGACGGCCGTCCTGTTGCTGCATCAGAACATGTGCCTAGCCGATGATCCATGGGCCCGGTACGAAAATCGCCACTTCGTCGCCTACAGCGACGCGCCGGAGCGCAAGGCCCGGGCGCTCCTGGGCGAGCTCGAGACCTTCCGGGCCGCGTTTCTACAGGTGGGCAGCATCACGACGCCCGCAAGCGCACCCAAGGCTGTCGTGCTCATCACCGCCACGAAGAAGTCCTTCCAGTCCGTGGCGCAAAATCCGCTGATCGCCGGCTTCGCGACCTCCGATGGCCGGACTCCGGTAATGGTCATGCCGGCGCAGGGGGACCCGGAATCCGCGCAGGAGACCATCCGCCACGAATACGGCCACACCCTGCTCCGCTACAAGGGCTACGACTACCCGGCCTGGTACAGCGAGGGATTCGCGGAGCTGGTCGGCGCCATGGAAGTCGTCGATGACGGCAAGTCATTCCGGCTCGGCCGGGCACCGCTGCGCCTCAAGGCCAGCGGGCCGCCGATCTTCGACTGGCGCATCCTGCTGTCGGACGGCTTCAATCCCCACGAACTGGAGGACATGCGCAGCGGTTCGAGCGCGTACACCCAGGCCTGGCTGCTGGCTCACTACGCCACCCTGGGCGATAACCTGAGGAACGCCACGAAGCTCCAGGCCTACTTCAACAGGCTCAAGTCGGGCGAGCCGTCGGAAACCGCCTTCGAGGCGGCCTTCGGCGTGGAGATCGACGGCATGTGGGAGTCCACCCTGATGCCATACATGAAGCGCATGCCCTTCTACACCGTACCGTTCCGTCCCAACGATCTCGACCTGGCTTTCGTCACCACCACGCCGGAGGCGAACGAGGTTCCGGACCTGTTCCGCTGGCTCACGATCTCCAAGCTCATCGCCAGCTCGCCGAAGGAGGCCTATCCACCGCTCACCCTCGCGGGGCGCTGGGCGCCGGCGAAGATCGGCATGGCCTGTCAGGAGCCCGTGGAAATCGGGCTCGCCGAAGGAGACTCGCACTTCCGGCTGGCTTTGCCCCGCGAACTGACCGGTGCCGAGCCGGAAGTGCGTGATTACCGGTACGAAGTGCGGGATGACGGACTCGTGCGACTGGAGTTTGCGGACGAACCGGTGGAGGAACTGACCCTGCACATCCGCCGCCCTACTCCCGACCTGATCTGCCTGGGGCGATCACCCGCGTCCGCCACGCTCTGCGGAGCCGTCCTCTTCCGCTGCGGTGCGTGACGCCTGGCGCGTGCCAGCCTGCGCTCCGCCCGTCGCCTGATCCAGCACGATTCGCCGCTGCTCCGCGTAGGCCACGTCCTCCACCCAGAGCCGGGACGCGCGCTTCTCGAGCCAGGGCCGGGCCCAGCGGGCAAAGTGCAGCACGTGGCCGAACTGGGGCCTGTCGGAGGTCGCGAGCGTGGCCTCGACCACGGCGCAGCGCGTCTCGTCGATGGGCGTGGCGTGGGTCTCCACGATGGATCCTTCCCCGTCGCCACGCACGATGGTCATCACGATCGTGCGCGGATCGGGACAGTGAAAGCGCGCGTCCACCTCGACGGCGAGGCGGCCGATCACGGCGAACGCGACCCGCACCGTGATCTCGTCGGCCTTGCGCTCCACGACCCGCAGGCGCTTGAAGGTGTGGCCGTGATAGTGCACGCCGTGCCAGGGATCCAGGCGGTTGGCGAGCAGGTCTTCCGGGCGGCAGCGGGCCTCGAGGCGCACGACCGCGTCGATGTAGCGGGCGGGGCGCACGGGCAGCCGGGGACGGTCGGTGGGTGCCTCGCCGGCGTCGTCAAGCCGGACCCAGACCAGCACTCCGTCGTCGTGCAGCGGCAGTGGCCGCCAGGCGCCCTGGGGCTTGTCGCCCAGCTCGAGCCCGTGCCACGGGCACACGAGCCGGCCGTTGCGCACGCAGCCCGCCGCCAGGGACGCGCCCATGTGCGGGCAGGAGTCGGATGCGCCCATCAGCCCGTCCGGGCCGTGCCAGAAGACCAGCTCCCGGTCGTCGATGCGGTACTTCAGCGGCCGCGAAGCGTCCCCGCCCGAGCCAAACCGGCGCCGCTCGTCCACCACGAACCAGCCGCCACCCGGGCGACCCAGCGCGATCTGCAGGGCGCTGGCCATCCAGCGGGGGTCGGCCTGCTGCCAGTCCGGCAGCGTCGACGTGATGGGAAGATCCGGCAGCGACCGGCCAAACAGGATGAGCTCGCTCACGACGCTGTCCTCACGGGCGCTTCGCCAGCGGCCCGCGGACGGCGACCGACCACAGGGGCTCCGGCGCAACGCCCAGGTCGCCGAGTACGGTGTTTGCCGCGAGGAAGCCCGCGGACGCGGCGCGCTCCATGAGCGCGGACGGGAACGGCAGCTGCACGAAATCTCCAGCGAGGCAGAGGCCCCGGAACGGCGTCCGGACTTCCGGGCGCCGGGAGTAGCTGCCCGGGGCAAAAGCGGGGCAATCCTGCCGCAGCAGGAAGCGCTCTTCAATAAGGGATGCTCCGACTGTTTCCGGGTACAGGGTGTGGAGACCCTCGAGCAGCTGCCGCTTCAGCGTGGCCTCGTCGAAACCGGCAGGCAGCGCGTAGGCGTGGAGTTCCACCACGGAGCCCCCGGTGCGGGCGGCCCACTGCCGGCTCTCGTCCTCCAGGTTCTCGTAGACCGAGATGTTGTCGAGGGGCCCGACCCCCGCCGTGCCGGCGAATCCCGACCGGCCGCGGGCCACCGGGCGGTCGAGCCAGAGCCGCCACACGGCAAACGCGTTGGTCACGCGCAGCGCCTCGATGCGGCCCCGCCAGTCCGCGTCGTCGAGGCCCCGCGACGCGCCGACGATGGCCTTCACGCCCGGCACCTCGGTGGCGAGCACGAGGAGGTCGGCCGTAAGCGCCTCCCTGTCGGTCTCCACGATCCACCGGTTGTCGTCCCGCCGCTCCAGCGCCCGGGCGCTGACGCCCAGGCGGACGTCCGCGCCCAGCCGTCCCAGCAGCGCGCCCAGCGGCTGGAAGATGCCACGGGAGAACGGCCGGTCGGCCACGTCGAACACCAGGCCGTCGTAATTGGCCGTGAAGTAGAAGTGCAGCATCTGGAGCAGGTCGGCCGCCGACATGTCGGCCTGCGGGTTGAAGCAGGAGTGGGCGAACACGTGCAGCAGCCGCTGGCGGGCCACCGCCGGGAAGTTGAGCGAGTCCAGGTACGCGCCGGCGGTGACCTGGTCGAAATCGGCATAGGTCTGCCGGAAGTCGAAGCGCAGCATGGCGAGCGCCGCGGGCACGTTGACCTTCATCAGGTCCCGGATGCCCAGCGTGTCGGTGCGCCAGGTGAGCTTGGCCACATTGACGAGCGGCGCGTGGGTCAGGCCGGCGAAGGACTCGTTGCCGGTGGGCGTCAGGATCGGGTAGTCATCCGTGGGCTTCAGGAAGCCGAGCTCCGGGTCCACCCGCTTCAGCAGCTGCCGGAGGTTGTAGTACTGGCGGAAGAAGGCGTGGAAGCCCCGCTCCATGTCGAAGGTGGTGCCGTCCTTCAGGCGGTCGGTCCAGGCGCCGGCGCGACCGCCGAGGAACTGCTCCCGCTCGAGCACCGTGACCTGCACGCCGCGTTCGGCGAGGATCACGGCCGCCGCGAGACCGGCGAGGCCGCCGCCGATGACCACGGCGGTGGCGGGACGGTCCGGCGCGCGGGGCCGGCCGTCGAACGGCAGCGCAACGGGTTGCGCGTGGCGGGACACGGTTGACATCACGGGCAGCCCGCTCAGTTGCGCACGATCAGCACGACGCCGGCGACCAGCAGCACGGCTCCCGCCACGCGCCACACGTTCATCTCGTGGGCGGCGAAGCCGATCCAGCCGTAGTGATCCAGCACGAGCGACATCAGCAGCTGGCCCCCGATGAGGAGCGCCAGCAGGGGTGCCGAGCCAAGCCGCGGCGCGAGCAGCGCGGAGGCTGCCACGTAGGCGGCGCCGAACAGGCCGCCCAGCCAGTTGACGGGCGGCACTGCCCGCAGTGTCCCGGTGCTCGGCCAGTTCGCGCGCATCAGGAGCAGGTAGATGAGGATGGCCACCGTCCCGACCAGGAAGTTGCCCAGGGCAGCCAGCGCAGGATCGCCCAGGTAATACCGCACCTGGGAATTCAGGCCGACCTGCACGGAGAGTCCGGCGCCGATCAGCAGCGCGATCGCCATCAGCCACAACGTCATGGGTTCAGGCCTGGCGCTGGCGGGCTGACGCGGCCCCGCGCAATTCACCGAGCGTGCGCTCCAGGATGTCGAGGCCCTCGTTGACCAGCGCGTCGCTGGCGGTCAGCGCGACGAGGAAGCGCACCACGTTCTTGTGCCGCCCGCAGGACAGCAGCACGAGGCCGTTGCGGGCGGCGGCCTGCACCAGCTCACCGGTCAGGCCAGGGTCGGGCTGACCGGTCTTGCCGTCCTTAACGAGATCCATCGCCACCATCGCGCCCAGGCCGCGCACGTCGCCGATGCAGTCGTGCTGGGCGGCCAGCTTGCGGAGCCGCGTGGTGATGAGATTGCCGATGTGGACCGCGCGCTCCGGCAACCGCTCCTTCTCCAGGGCGTCGAGCACCGCGAGGCCCGCGGCGCAGCCGATCGGCGACGCGGCGTAGGTGCCGCCCAGGCCGCCCGGCGCCGGCGCGTCCATGACGTGGGCCTTGCCGACGACGCCCGCCAGCGGGAAGCCGCCCGCCAGGCTCTTGGCGACCGTCATCAGGTCGGGCTCCACGCCGGAGTGCTCCATGGCAAACATCTTCCCGGTACGGCCGAAGCCGGTCTGGATCTCGTCGGCGATCAGGACGATCCCGTGCTGGTCGCAGATCGCGCGCAGCGCCCTCAGGAACTCCGGTGGCGCGATATGGAACCCACCCTCCCCCTGCACCGGCTCCACGATGATCGCGGCCACGCGGGCCGGCTCGATGTCCTCCGCGAAGAGCCGCTCCAGTCCGGCGATCGCATCGGCGACCGTGATGCCATAGTGGGCAATCGGAAACGGCGCGTGGTGGATCTCCGCCGGGAACGGCCCGAACCCCGCCTTGTAGGGCGCGGTCTTGCCGGTGAGGCCCATGGCGAGCAGCGTGCGGCCGTGAAAGGCGCCACCGAACGCGATCACGCCCGTGCGGCCCGTGTGCACGCGGGCGATCTTCACCGCGTTCTCAACGGCCTCGGCGCCGGTGGTCACGAAGAGGGTCTTCTTCGGCGTATTGCCCGGCGCGAGCGCGTTCAGCTTTTCCGCCAGGGCCACCGCCGACTCGTAGGGCGTGACCATGAAGCAGGTGTGGCTGAAGCGGTCGAGCTGCTGCCGGACCGCGGCCTGCACGCCCGGGTGCAGGTGGCCGGTGTTCAGCACGGCAATGCCGGTGCCGAAGTCGATGTAGCGCCGGCCCTCCACGTCCCAGAGCTCGGCGTTGGCTGCCCGGTCCACGTACACCGCGAGCTGGCTGGGCATGCCCCGGGCCATGGCCTGTTCGCGCCGCTGCTGTAGCTGCTGGTTCGTGCTCATGCCGGATGCCTCGAGTGGTTGGCCGGAAGCCTGGGCAGCCATTGTACGGCGGCCACGGCTACTTCCACGCGGCGCGGAAGTCCCGGTGGACGGCCAGCGGGTCCTCCGCGTGATCGGCCGACCGGCCGATTTCCGCCGGCCGGTAGCCCGAGCTGATCTCCAGCACCCGGATGTCCTGCTGCGAGCGGGCGAACCGCACCCGCCACTCCTTCACCTTGAGCCGGTAACCGGTCCCGTCCCGCCGGATCCGGCGATACGCGTGGGGCTGGGGGCCGAGCATGAGCGTGGCCGTGATCCGCTCCCGGAGCGGCAGGCCCGTGCGGGCCTCGATCCAGGCCGCCTGCTCGGCGGCCAGCGGGTCGAAGTGGACGGACCAGGCCGTGATCGGGTCGCGTGGCGCTTCCCCGGCGCGGACGCGCTGGACGGCCTCTGCCTCGTCGTGGAGCCAGCCCGTTGCCGAGTCGGGGTACGCGTCCGTGTAGGGCACGTAGGGCTTGATGTCGAGCACCGGCGTGCCGTCCACGAGGTCCACGTCCCGGATAAACAGGGTCAGACCCTCGATCCGCTCCAGCCGGACGGCGGACAGGCCCAGCGGGTTCGGCCGGTAAGGCGAGCGCGTGGCGAAGACGCCCTTCCGGCCCGAGGCGCTCCGGGGCGGCAGCACCTTCGGCCGCCAGGAGTCGTTGAGATGAAACCAGAACAGGACCCAGAGGCGCTCCCAGCCCTCGAGATCCTCCAGCGCGTGCTCGTAGTTCCGGCCAGGGTACAGCTCGATGCGCGCCGTCGCGCCCGTGGCGGCTGCAGGCTGGCGGGCCGCCTCCGCCTTGGAGAGCAGCGGGCTGTGGACCAGGCCGATGGGCTCGAGGCTGAGCCTGGCAGCGGAAACGGGCCCGGGCGCCGCCAAGCTCAGTGTCCCGGGCGGGTGCGGGCGGCGATCAATCCATCAGCCGACCAGGGACCCGGGCCATGGATCGCCACGACCAGCAGCATGAAGCCCCACAGGATGTGCTGGCCCAGGGCAGCCTCGAAGCCGGACGCCAGCAGGACGTGGGCGTAGGAGACGACGGCGAGGACGTTGACCGCCGAGAGGCCCAGCGCGGCGAACCGGCCCAGGAGCCCCAGCCCGAGCAGGACGGGAAAGACCAGCTCGCCCGCCGTGCCGGCCAGCGCCGCCAGGGGCGGCGACAGCAGCGGCACCCGGTACTCCTCCTGGAAGAGGAACAGGGTGGACTCCCAGTCCTGGGCCTTGAGGATGCCGGACTTCAGGAACTGCCAGCCCACCCACAGGCGGGTTCCCAGGGCGAGCAGCGGCTGCAGGGTGTCCAGCCCGGCGCCGAGCGCGTGGTCGAGACGGACAGGAAGGGACAGGGTCATGGGGTGCTCCGGTAAATCAGCTGCAGGTGGCGACGGGACCTCTCTCGACCTTTGGTCAGTGTACCGGCGAAATCCTTACAGTCCCGCAGCCGGAGGACCGGGGAAAACCGGCAGGATTCCGGGCATCCATTCATTGACATACCATTTTACGATCGATAGGATTTCCGTCATACGACAGGCTGAGGAGGCGACCATGGATCCCGTGACGATCTCCCCGAAGTTCCAGGTGGTCATCCCCAAGGAGGTGCGCGAGCGACTGAGCCTGGTACCCGGCCAGAAGGTGCAGGTCGTGGCGCTGGATGACCGGATCGAACTGGTGCCCGTCCGGCCGGCCCGCAAGCTCCGGGGATTCCTGAAGGGCATCGACGTCCGGGTCGACCGGGACGATGACCGGCCACTCTGAGTAGTGCGCGTGAACGTCGTTGATTCGAGCGCCTGGCTCGAGTATTTCGCCGATGGCCCCAACGCGGGGTTCTTCTCGAGGGCCATCGAGGACACGGCGGCGCTCGTCGTCCCGTCCCTGAGCCTGTATGAGGTGTACAAGCGGATCGCGCAACAGCGCGACGAAAACGCCGCCCTGCAGGCCATCGCAGTCATGCAGCAGGGCGACGTCGTGGCGCTGGACGGACCGACGGCCATCAGCGCCGCGCGCCTCAGCCTCGCCACCAAGCTGCCGATGGCGGACAGCATCATGCTGGCCACTGCCCGGCGCCATGAAGCGCTGCTCTGGACCCAGGACGCCGACTTTGCGGGCATGCCGGACGTGCGTTATCGAGGCCGCCGGGACTAGGCCCGGCCGCCCGGCACCCAGCGCAGCGCCGTCAGCGCCGCCGCCAGGAGCCCGCCTACCGCGGCGACGACCCAGTCATCGGCGTGGAGCGGCTCCAGGTGCAGCCAGGCCGCCAGCCGGGGCTGCTGGACCAGCACGATCGAGGCCACGACCGTCGCCGCCGTGATCACCCGCGCCGTCCAGGTCGCGAGCCGGCTGAGGATCGCCGTCACGCTGGCGCTGGCCAGTGTGAGCACCACCAGCGCCATGGCCCGGGCGTGCTCCACCGCATTGCCGCCCTCCAGGCTGCGGTCCCAGGTGATGACGATGACGACGCCGATCGCGAGGCCGGTCGCAAGAACCAGCGCCCACTCCCGCCGGCTGAAGAACCGGACCTGGCGCGACGCGGTCCCCGGCCGCCGCGGGCGCAGGCGGGCCGGGGGCAGCTGCTGGAAGACCAGCAGCGCCGTCGGATGGATGACCAGCTCGAGCCAGACCACGTGGATGGGCAGGTAGAGCAGCGGATAGCCCAACAGCGGAATGAGCGCGGCCGTCACCACGAGCGGGATGTGCACGACCAGCAGGTAATGGAATGCGAGCCGGAGATTGGCGAACAGCTGGCGGCCTTCCGCGATGGCGCCGGCAATGCTGCGGAAATTGTCGTCCAGGAGGACGATGGCCGCCGCCTCCCGTGCGCTCCGCGTGCCGCGCTCGCCCATCGCGATGCCGATGTCGGCAGCCTGGAGCGCCGGCACGTCATTGACGCCGTCGCCGGTGACGGCCACGGTCTCGCCGGCAGACTGCAGGGCCCGCACCAGCGCGAGCTTCTCGCCCGGCACTGCGCGGGCGACCACGTCGATGTCCCGGAGCCCGCCATCCCCGGCGGACTCCAGGCGTTCCCGGAGTTCGGCGCCGAGGATGACCCGGGGCTGCCCGTCGCCCAGCCCGACCTCCGTGGCTATGGCCGCCGCGGTGGCGGGGTGATCGCCCGTCACCATGAGCACGTGGATGCCCGCCTCGCGGCACCGGGCAATCGCCTCCGGGACGCCCGCGCGCACCGGGTCCTCGAGGGCGACAAGGCCGGCCAGGCTGAAGCCCCGGTCCGGTTCGCCGCCGGCCCAGTCGGCCGCCACGAGTTCACGCCGGGCAACGGCGATCACCTTGTGCCCAGTGCGCGCCAGCGCGGCCACGCTGTCCCGCCACTGGAGCAGGTCGGCGCTGCCGTCGGCGCACAGCGCGACGATGGTTTCCGGGGCGCCCTTCGTCACGGCGAGGGTCACCGCCACCACGCCGCCGGCAGCGTGGACGATGACGGTCTCGCGCTTGCGGTCCTCCGTGAACGGGAAAGTGGCGACGGCCTGCGGCGCGCGAGCGGGCTCGCCGGCGGCATCGATGATGGCCGTGTCCAGCGGATCACCGGTTTCCCGGCGCGACGCCAGGGCCGCCAGCCGCAGGACATCGACCGGCTCGAGTCCCGTCACGGGCTGCACATGCGCCACGCGCAACCGGCCCTCCGTGAGGGTGCCGGTCTTGTCGGTACAGATCGTGGAGACGCGCCCGATGCCTTCGACGACGACCGCGCGCCGCACCAGCGCCTGCTTCCGGGCCAGGCGGTACACGCCCACGCCCAGGAAGAACGTGAACACGACCGGAAATTCCTCAGGCAGGGCCGCGACGGCCAGCGTCACCGCACTCACGATCGCGTCGACGACACCGTGGCCCTGCGCGATCCGCACCCAGGCCAGCACCCCGCAGAGCACGAACGCCGCCACCAGGAGGACGCGCACCAGGCCGTCGATGGCAAGCTGCAACGGGGTGCGCACCCGGCGGCTGCTCCCGGCCGAACGGGCGATTTCCCCGTAGAGGGTCTCGCGGCCGGTGTAGACCACGCGCTGCTGGGCGCTCCCGGTGAGCAGGCGCGTGCCGGCGAAAGCCCACTGGGCCTCGGCCGCCTCGCCGGCGTCGTCGCCGACCGCGCTCTTCCGCACGGGCAGGGATTCGCCGGTGAGCGACGACTCGTCGACCTGCGCTGCCCCGGCCATCACCAGGATGCCGTCCGCGGGAAAGGCTTCGCCCGCGGCGACCCGCGCCAGGTCCCCCGGCACGACGGCCGTGGCCGGGAGCACCCGCCATTCGCCCTCCCGCAGGAGGGTGGCCAGGCCGGCAACCCGGCTGCGGAGTCCCCGGGTCGAGGCCTGGGTGCGCCAGTGCAGGAAGAGATCCATGCCGATGAAGGGCACCAGGGCCGCGAGCAGCACGAGCGCCTCGCCCGTGTCGCCGGTGAAGGCGAACAGGGCGCCCGTGCCGAGCAGGAACCAGAGCATGGGGTCGGCGGCGGTGTCGCGGATCAGGTCACGCCCGGTGTGGGCGCCGGCCTCGACGACGTCGTTGCTCCCGTAGTGCCGCCGGCGGGCCTCCACCCCCGCCGTGTCCAGGCCGTCCCGGCCTCCGGGCAGGTCGGCACGGCGTTCCGGCGGAATGGTACGGCGCGGCATGGCGGGATTATGCCGGGTGTCCGCGTCCCTGCCAGGGCCGGTGGCTTATAGTGGCCCATCAGTTCCGGCAGGGACCGCTGGCGAGCGCATGACTGGAGACAGGGGCACCGGGTCCTCGCCGATCTCACGCCGGCTGCCCCTCCTCATCATCGGGGTCATCGTCGCCGCGCTGCTGGCCTGGTCGGAGGAGATCCACCAGCAGGTGGTGCGGCTCATCGAGCTCGCCGCGCCGGTGATCCAGACCATGCCCGTGCTGGGCGCCGTCCTCTTTGTGGTGCTGGCGGCGTTGTCCGCCATGCTCGTGTTCTTCTCCGGCCTGCTCCTGGTGCCACTGGGCGTCGAGGCCTGGGGTCCTCTGGCCTGCTTCCTCCTGCTCTGGGCCGGCTGGTTCCTGGGCGGCGTCATCACCTATTCCATCGGCCGCCGCTTCGGGCGCCCCGCCGTGCTCCGGATGCTGTCCGAGGAAAAGATGGCGCGCTACGAGAACCGCATCCCGGCGTCCAGCTCGTTCGTCGCGGCCGTGCTTACCCAGCTGGTCCTGCCGTCGGACATCTCCGGGTACTTCTTCGGCATGCTCGGCTACCGGGCGCGGATCTACCTGGGGAGCCTGGCGCTGGCCGAGCTCCCCTACGCGCTGGGGACGGTCTACCTGGGCACGGCCTTCGTGCAGCGGCAGTACATGCTGCTGCTGAGCGCAGCGGCGCTGGGCACCGTGATCCTCGGGCTGGCCTGGTGGCGCCGGCGCTAGACTCCCGCGCTAGTCGACGACCGTGATCCCGGCGGGCGCCAGCCCGGCGACGCGGCGAAACTTCAGGTCTTCCGTTTCGATGGACCGGGGGGTCACGTCATCGGTGAGGGCCCAGTACTCCGAGCTCGTGAAGTAGCGATCGATGATCTGCTGGGCGGGATCCTTGCGCGAGGCGAGCACCGCGTCGTAGAAGGCGACGAACCGGCGTCCCGCAGCCAGCAACTCCGGCACGGCATCGCCACCCTGGCGGCGAAACGCACCGGCGCCGGCCAGCAGGTCTGCCACCGCCGCTTCGGTCTCGCCCAGGGTGCGCGCGATGTCGGCGACCACCCGGGCGCCCTCCCCGTCCCCGGCCGCGGCAATCCGCGGCGCCAGGCGTTCCACGTTGCCCCGCCCCTGGGCGGTGAAGCGGCCGACGATGTAGCCCAGGTAATCGGCGCAGGCGAGCAGGAACTCCACCGGCACCGGGGTCAGTGCCAGCCCGGCGGCGAGCGCGTTCTTCACGCGGATCATGTGGCGGCGCTCGGTGTGGCGGTGGTGGGCGACGTCAAGCATGGTTCAGGCCCTGGTAGACCCGGATCTCTGCGTAACCCGGCGCCGTGACGGCGCTGCCTCCGCCCGGCCCCGGACTTTCTCCGGCGCAGTGGCCGCGACAGAGAATCTCAGGCCGATGGCAGCGAGCACCTTGCGGAGATTCCTGAATCCCGGATTGCCGTTCCTGGAGAGCGTTCGATAAAGCTGGGTGGCGTTGACACCCGCGCGGCGGGCTGTGGCGGGAATCCCGCCCAGTGCCGTGGTCACGAGACGTATCGCCAGGTTGATTTCCGCATCGCTGCCGTCTGACAGCACGTCGTTCAGGTAGTCGCGTGCAAGAGAAGGATCCTCCCGGAACATCTCGATCAGCGACTCCTCGTTCGTTCGCACTTGTCGTTTCGCCTTCATTTACATACCTCGTAGTCCGCCAGATTCCTGATGGCCCGCCGGATATCCCCTGCCTGGGTACGCTTGGATACCTGATGACAGTGTAGCCCATCTTCGTCTATTGACGAAGTCCGGCGGGTAAGGACTGGCCCGACGATTTGAAGTAGAGGGTCATTGGCGTCTCCGAATGGAGGCGCCAGTATTCGACGTGCCCGTTGGCCCGTCAGGCCTTGTTTCCGGCTATTTCGGGTGGATACTGCGGCCCGGCCCGGGAGTCAGAACGCCGCGACCCGCTCGAACACCCAGAACATGGCCACGGAACCGATGACGTAGGCCGCCGCCTGGGGCCACCAGGCCGGCAGCGGCAGGCGCAGGCCGCGGACCAGACGGGCCAAGAGCAGCACCGCGCCCACGAACAGCAGCTGGCCGATCTCCACGCCCACGTTGAAGGTGAACAGGGCCAGCGGGATCTGCGACTGGGGCAGGCCGATCTCGCTGAGTGCGCCCGCAAAGCCGAAGCCGTGCAGCAGGCCGAAGGTGAAGGCCACGAGCGCGGGCAGGCGCTGGGCCAGGCCGGGCCTTCCCTGCCGCGAGTGGACGATCTCCCCCGCCACGAAGACGATGCTGAGCGCGATGACGGCCTCCACCGGGGGCGGCGGCACGGCGACCCAGCCGAGGGTGGCGGCGGCCAGCGTGATGCTGTGGGCGACGGTGAACGCCGTGATGGTCCAGACGAGCCGCCGCCAGGAATCCACCAGGATCAGCAGGGCCAGCACGAACAGCAGGTGGTCGATGCCCAGCAGGATGTGCTCGATGCCGAGGGCCGTGTAGGTCGCGGCAACCTGGAGCCTGCCGGGAACCGGCTCGACCCGGAAGGACGGTGCGTCAGGCTTCAGGCGCAGCACCTGGCTGCTGCCGTCGGCCCGCTCGAGCCGGACGAGGACGTCGGTGAGCGTCCCGGACAGGCCCTCAACGGAAATCTCCGCACCGTCGAGCCCGCCGGGCCGGCGGATGGTCGACCGCTCCACGTGGGCGCGGCCGCTGAACCCGCTTTTGGGCAGGCCCACCCGCTGCACATCGGCCGGCAGCTGCAGGTAGAGGCCGAAGCGCAGGTCCTCGCCGGCGGCCGGGACCTTGAAGAGCACGTCCCAGGTTTCCGCGTCCTGCTGGATCATTTCCAGGTAGGCTGGCCGCACCTCGTGGGCGGACACGGTGGACGCCAGGCCGAGGAACATGGCCAGGCAGGAAACGGCGCGGAGCACGCGGGCGCTCATTGCCCCTCGATACGCACCTGGTAGCGGCTGCGGAGCTGCCGGTACTGCTCGTCCAGGAGCTGCTGCCGGCGCCCGGCGGACCAGTCCCGCGCCACGGCATCCCGCACCTCGGTGAGGGTCGCCGGCTTGCCGGGCGTGCGGGCCTCGATCCGCACCAGGTGCGCGCCGTAGCCCGATTTCAGCGGGCCCACCCACTCGCCCGCCGGCTGCTCCCGCAGGGCAGCCTCGAACTCCGCGCCGAACAGCCGCACGATGTCGTCCTCCGTCGCCTGCTCGTAGCGCGGGTCGAGCATCAGGCTGTCGCCGAGGGTGGAAGGGTCGATCCTGTCGCCGCGCGTCCGGAGCGCATCCAGCAGGCCCGCGGCGTCTGCCTCGAGCCTGTCACCGCGCTTCGACGGGTCCAGGAACACCTGGGTAAAGGTCAGCCGGGACTCGACGCGGTAGCGGTCCGCGTTCTTCGCCAGGAACTCCGTCAGCTCCCCATCGGTCGGCTCGCTGGCACGGGCCGCGTCCTCGGAGACGAACTCGAGCTTCTGGCGCAGGCGCCGGCGGATGATCGTGTCGTCCCGGTCCAGGCCCAGGGCGACGCCCTCCCGGTACAGGACCTCCTCGCGGATGTAGTCCTCGACGAGGCCGTCCAGTTCCTCCCCGGTCGGCGGGCGCTGCCAGGTGCGGGTGAAGGTGTCGGTGAGGTTGCGGATCCGGCCCTCGGTGACGAGGATCTCGCCGCCCCCGCCGTCGCCGGCCCCGCCGAGCCACTGGTACGTGCCGAACAGCAGGCCGCCAAGGACGAGGAAGTGGACCAGAGGTTCACGGAGCAGACGGTGGAACATGCAGGACGATCAACAAATGGGGGTCAGACTCCAATTGTGTACTAAATAGCAGTCTGACCCCGATTCTGGACTATTTCTTGTCGTCCTTGTTCTTGTCTTCTTCCTTCTTGTCCTTCTTTTCCTTCTTGTCCTTGTCGTCGTCCTTCTTCAGCGGGTTGCTGACATCCTCCTTGGCCTTCTCGACCGGGCCCTTGTCCTCGAGGCCGACGGCTTCCTTCGCGGAGTCCTTCGCCGCCTCGGCGGGCGAGCAGCGGCCGCCGACCCCGACCGTGGCCTTCGCCGCGGCGCTCTTGGCTGCCTTTTCCGCCGTGCAGTCCGGATCAACGATGCCACTCTGAGCGACCTGGCTGGCCAGTGCCAGAGCCAGGGTCAACGCGGCCGTCCTGATGGTTCCAGTAACCATGTTGTGCAATCTCCTTGCGATGTTAAGTGCAAATAGGGGTCTGACCCCGATTGATCAGGGGGTGTACCAGATGGGGGAGGTCCAGGCGCGCTCGGTGACCGTCGCGGGCACGCCGTCGAGCAACGGCAGTCCGGCGCGCACCGCGTCGTAGGTGCTCCAGCGGGGCGTGGGGATCTGCAGGACGCGGGCGTAGTACACCGCACCCTGGGCCGGATCGAACGACGTGTCCGTCCAGGTCCCCAGCAGCTCCGGGCTGCCGATGTCGTTGGAGTAGGTGGCGGTCTTCAGGTCCACGCTGCTGCCAACGGGATCCAGCGACCCGTCGGCCTTCAAGGCGCGGTCCCCGGACCAGGCAACGTTGATGATCTTCTCCTGGGGAGAACCATCCGGCCCGACCCAGCCCTTGACGATCTGGATCCGGTCCAGGTTGCCATCATTGGCATCCTTGCTGGCCCAGACGGCGAAGCGGGGCTGACCGGGCTTGCCCCCCACGGCCGCCGGGGTGAGCGTGCCGCCCATGGGGACGCCCTTCGCGTAGCCCTGGCGGACGAGATCGGCTCCGTCCTCCAGCTGGTCCGGCAGGTCGAACCCGCCGAACAGCCGCACCTTGATCCGCGGGCCGCTGGTCGCAAAGGTCTCCTTGGCCTTCATCGCGTCCCAGATCGCGGCCCTGGTGTTCTCGGGCGCCCAGACGCCGGCAATGGATCCCGGGTTCAAGTCCCTCGCCTTCGCCCAGCCGCCGACTTCGCCGGTCCGGCGCCGTTCCACAGTGCCGTCCGCGCCACCGTGGCTGCCGATCGCCCAGTTGTCCTCGGCCACGTTGGCGGGCGTGCCGTTGTGATTGTCGGTGCCGCCAACCACGCCGTACTTCCAGGGGTTCACGCCCAGTGACTTCTCGTAGGCCAGGCCCTTGACGAGGCCGTAACGCACGAAGTTCTCGCGCTCCAGCGTGCGGCCGCTGTAGTCGGCCAGGGAATCGGCATTCTCGAACCCGGCGAACTCGTCGGCCGCCCAGAACTTGCGGTGCACCTCCGAGTTGCCCTTGATCTGCATCATCTCGATGAGCGGCTCGAACCGGGCGCGGAGCGCGGCGTAGTCCCGGTCCAGTGGCTTGCCGGAGGAGTCGTCCGGCGCGAACATCATCTTCTTGCTGGCGTTGGAGTTGTGGGGCACGGCAAAGACCTTCATGCCCTTTTCCTCCAGGCCTGCCATCCACTGCCACAGGCCCTCCTCCCGGTTGATGTCCACGTAGCTCATGGGCATGTCCGGCACGTTGGTGTCCCGGAAGAAGACATTGCGATGCAGGTTGCCGCCCTTGGGCGCCGCGCTCCACTCGAAGGCCGGAATGGTCGTGAAGACGCCGGGCTCGTTGTACTTCTCCGCGGCCTCGAGGATCACCTTCCAGGCGCTCTTCACCGTTTCCGGCCCGGCGAAGAACGGCGCATGCTGGGGCGTGCTGCCGCGATTGTTGGCGACGACGTATTTGGCGAACCAGGCCTCGCGCTCCTCGAAGCCGGTCATCGTGCGGAGCTCCTTCAGCAGCTCCTGGTCGTGGCCGGGCGCACCCTCCACCATGGTGGAGTACATCTCGCCCAGGTACTCGGCGTGATCCGTGACGGCGGCGAAGTCCAGCGGCCGGTCGATCTTCACCTTCTCGCCGTTCACCTCCATCTCCTCGCCCCGGGCGAAGCGATAGGCATCGCCGGGCGTCAGGCGCGTGCCGCCCAGGTAGGCGTCCAGCGAATAGGCGGTGTGCAGGTGCGTCTCGCCGAAGTAGGCCTCCTTCAGCGGGTTGGACGGGATGACGGGCTGAGCTGGCGCGGCCGCTGGCGCTTTCGCCACCGGTGCCGTGGCTGCCGGAGGCTTGCCGCCGCAGGCCGCCAGGGCCAGTACGCTCATCAGGACCACCATCCTGGCGCCGCCGATGCCACACCCCTTGGGGCGACAAACGTGCCTCATTTGACCTTCTCCGTGCAAAGACGAGCTAGTTGGGCGTGTACCAGATGGGCGAAGTCCAGGCGCGTTCCTGCTGCGTCATCGGGACCTCGGGCGACATCCTGATCCCGAAGCGGACCTGGTCGTAGGCGGTCCAGCGCGGCGTCGGGATCTCGATGACGCGCGCGTAATAGAACGCGCGCTGCGTCCGATCGAAGTCCGGGTCCTTCCAGACAGCGCCGAGTTCGGGGTCTCCGATGGTGTTGGTCCAGGTCGCATCGGTGACATCCACCGTGTTACCCACCGATGGCAGTTTGCCATCGGTGCCGGGCGTGCGCCTGTCGGCGTCGCCCCAGGCGACGTCGTAGACGCGCTCCTGCGCCTTGCCGTCCTTGCCGACCCAGGCCTTGACGATCTGGATGCGGTCCAGGTTGCCGAACATTGGGTCCTTCATGGCGGCGACGAGGAAGGTCGGCGACTTGCCCGCGGGCGCCTTGGTCAGGTCGCCACCCATCGGCACGCCCTTCTGGTAACCGACCCACGCGAAGTTGCGGTTCTTCAGGTCAGCAGGCTGATAATCCCAGCCGCCGAAGAAGCGCACGGTCAGGCGCGTGCCGGAAGTGCCGTACACTTCCTTGCGCTTCATCGCATCCCACAGCGCCTCACGGGTGTTGTCGGTGGCCCACACCGCCGCGTAGCCCGCGGCCATGTAGTGCCAGGTGTAGCGGGTCTTGCCGAACCCCTGCTTCGAGACATGCTCCCAGCGTTTTGCGCTGGGCTCCTGGTAGACGTGCTTGCCGTAGTAGTTATCCTCTTCGATGGCCGTCAGCGAGTTGTGCACGTCGGTGCCGCCCAAGATGCCGAACTTGAACGGGTTGACCCCGAGCTTCGCTTCCTGCTCGAGTCCGCGCATCAGGCCGCCGCGCAGGTACATGGTTGGCCGCATCTCCGGCGTTTCCGGCGCGTCTTCCAGCGTCAGGTTGCCGTACTCCCAGCCGGCGACGCCGAGGTCGCCCGCGAATTCGTCATTCGGCGAGAGCGTCGGGTGCGTCTCGCTGTTGCCCTTGGTCTGGATGATCTCCTGCAGCACCTCCCACCGGGCGCGACGCTCCGCGTAATCGCGTGTCAGCGGCTGGCCGGAGAAGTCCGTCAGTTCGAACATGCGGCCGTTCGAGAGGTTGCCGTTGTGCGGAATGGCGAGCAGCCGGCCGCCGGTCTTTGTCTCGTAGGTGTCCATCCATGCCCAGAGCTTCTCGGGGTCCTCGCTCTGCCAGGCGGAGAACGGGAACACCTGGTCGGCCTTGTCCTTGCCGTCCCGGAAGAGGATGTTGCGGTGCAGGTTATTGCCGCCCGGCACCGAGGTCCACTCGTAGCCGATCATGGCCGTGAAGCGTCCCGGTTCGTTGTACTTCTCGGCGGTCGCCGTGTATGCCTGCCAGACCGACTTCATCACCGGCCCGACCACCTTCGGGTCCTTGATCGCCGCAGGCAAGGTGCCCTGCGCCTGGGCGGAGGTCAGTTCGTTGGCGGCATCCGACGCTGCCTTGCCCCCTGCCTTCAGGGCCTCGCCCCAGCGCGCGAGCGTCGGGTCGGAGACGAAGGCCGGGTTGGCGTTGTAGACCTCGTACATGAGCCCCAGGCCTTCGGCGTGATCGGAAATCACGAGGAAGTCGAGCGGCCGCGACAGCTTTGCCGGCACGCCCGTCGACGAGACCACTTCCTCGCCACGCGCGAAGCGGTAGGCATCCTCCGGTCCAAGCCGGTTACCGGCCATGAAGCCGTCACCCGAGTTCGACGTGTGGTGGTGCGTGTCTCCCCAGTAGACCCGGGCCGGGTACTGGCGTCCCGCGTAGGGGGAGAAGCCCCGGTCCGCAGGCGTCGCGGCGGTGGTCGCCACGGGTGTCGCGTCGTCCCGGTCCTCGACGACCTTGCCCTGTTCGGCCAGGCTCACGCCTGTCGCCAATGCCAGCCCGATGACCAGCGTCAAGTGACTTGCCTTCATGGAACTCTCCCCTATCGTCGTGCGTCGTGGATGTGCCTATGGAGTCGGGTGGGGGTCGCCGTCCTTTACTGCCGTTCGGGCTGCGTCCAGACGTTGTCGGAGGACGGCTTCGCGGTAATGGCGAGTGGGACGGATACGGTCAGGAAGACCGAGTCGCCCTCGAGACGGTTCTTGACCTCGAATTCGCTGTACCAGCGCAGGTCCACCGTGACCGGGCGCTTGGGGTTCTGCATGAACTGGTATGAGATCTCGGGACCGATCGCAATCGCGCGGCCCTTGAAGTCGCCGAGAATTTCCGGGTTGTTCGAGTCACCGCTCAGCTGCTCATACCAGTACCCGACCACCCCGAATGACCAGTGCTTGGGCAGGTGCTGCTTGCCCGCGAGTTCGAGGTGCATCTCGGTGCCGGTGCTGTAGTCGGTATCCTCGTTATCGCCGTTGAAGGTGAACCCGAGCACCGACGACAGTTCCCGGCCACCCTTGAAATTGGCCATGGTGTAGGCGCCACCTACATCGGCCGCCCAGCGGTTCTTGCCGACGTTGGCGATACGGCCAACTTCATAGTCCCCGACCGGGATGAACACCGAGGCATAAGTGCTCCAGGCCCGGAACTTGTCCCCGGTGCGCTTCTTCCAGCCAAGGGAGGTGCCGAGGGCCGGGTCACCAAAGCCTGTCTCCGAGTCGGAGATCGGTAAGCCGAGTTCGATACCACCCGGACCTTCGACGGTTCCGCTCGCGCTCACGTCCACGTTCCCGTAGGGCAGCACGCCGGTGAAGGCCAGACGTCCGCCGAAGACTGTCGTGTCCGCGACCCAAGTGACCTGGGCGATGTTGATCAGTGCCTCCGCATCGACGTTGCCCACGACGCGGTCGCCGAGCGGGGTGAGATCGGATCGGTCCGCGTTGAGGAAAAAGACGTCATTCGTCAGGTACCAGCCTGGCTTCGGCACGAAGGCGGCGAGCGGACCGCGCTTGCCGAGCAGGTAGACACCCGTGCCGCCTTCTGCCGCCCCGGCGGTCGATGCGAACCCCACCAGTGTCAGGGCCGCGAGGCTGGCAGTGGTCAAAAGCTTGAATCTCATCATCTCGGGGATCCTCTTGGGAACTTCTTTACGTTGCACTGGGTGCAGTACTCAACTGGACGGCACCAGCAGCGTGAAGGTCAACAACACCTTCCACTTCTCCAGGCCGTCGTCGTCAATCAGGTTGTACTGGGGGTTCACCGCAAAGCGCACGGCCTGGCCCGCGACCTTCGTCACCTTGCCGAGCTGCGCTCCGATGGGCACCGACAACCAGCGGCTGTCTTCCCAGTCGTAGACGAACTGGAGGTCGCCGGCGCTCAGCGACCAGCCACTGCCTAGCTGGTACGCCACGATGGGCTGGAGCTGGCTGATGCCGGTGTCGCCGCCGAAGACGTTCTGGTTGAACAGGCCCAGGTTCAACTTCTTCGAGTACTGCCAGACACCGCCGATGGCGGGACCCAGGACGAAGTCGTCAGGGGCGTCGTCGTCCGTCGCGAAGGTCATCACGGGACCGACGCCCCAGCGACCCCAGCTTTCGTTGATCACGATGAGGTCGAAAAGCGTCACGTCGCCCAGGCCGTTCTCGCCCCGGCCGCTCACCTGGTAAGGCAGGCTCAGCCGGAGGATGTTTGAGGTGCCGAAGGCCTGGAACGGGATGACGGGCTGGAACTTGATCTCCGTCCGGTCGTCGTCACCGGGGGTGTTACCGTGGTAGTCGCCCGTGTAACCGCCGATCAGCCCGAAGGACATCAGTGATGCCGTGGGATCCGTCGCCTGGCGGGAGAGTTCGTCGGCAGACTCGTCGGCTTCGGCCAGCTGCAGGGGAGCCACTGCCATGGCAGCGGCTAGAGCCGCCGCCATGGCCAGCGGGTAGCGCACCCGCCAGCAAACTCCTGCGCGATCCATCATGGAGGGCTACTTCCTGCGGAAACCCAGCAGGCCGCCGGCGGTAGCCGCGGCAGCGGCGGGTAACAACGCGCCCAGGTATCGGGCGGTGCCTTCGACGTTAGCGCCCAGCCACGCAGAACCGGACCGAACCCACTGGTCGGCCATGGACCCGCCAATGCCGAATCGTCCGAGCACGGCCAGGAGCGCCAGGATCACACCCGTAACCAGCATCGTCGTGCCCAGGGCGCGCCGCGCCGTCCTGCCAATAACCCAGCCACCCACGAAACTGACCAGAAGCGACAGGAAAATCGGTCCATAACTCTGCATCGCAATTCCTTAATCCGTGTTCCTGAGGCGCAAGCCACCCGCGGCAGACACTCCGCCTACTCGGCCACCGCGGTCCAGGTCCCGTCCGGATTGAACGACGCCATCTCCGCGACGACGTCGTCAGTCCGGTCGCCCAGATCCTTCTGGAACACCGTGCCATCCTGGTTGACGATGAAGGTCATGATGCCGCTTACCTGGTATTCCGCCGGCCAGGCCACCAGGGCGAAGCCCTCGGTGAGCAGGCCACCCCTGAAGTACTCCCGGTAACCGCCCCTGGCGTTCTTGCCCTGCTTGTAAAGCATCCGGTAGTAGTAGCCGTGATAGGGCTGACGGGCCCCGCGGCGATAGCCCTCGCCTGCCGCGGCCGCCACGAACGGTCCCGCGGGGCTCGGTGGCTCGTCAGCGCCGGTGGGCCAGTAGAGTCCGTTCCGCGCACCGTCGTCGCTGACCAGCTTCAGCGCATAGATGCCCGCAGGGTCGCCGTCGCGCCCCTCGGCGGCGTACTCGAGTTGCGCATCGACGAAGCCGCGGGAGACGGCGATGGCGCCAAGCTCGTTGCCACCGATCCGGCGGTACACGAGCTCGTCAACGCCTTTCTCGCCGTCCAGCACCCAGCGGCCATCGCGCTTCACCACGGGAACCGGAAACTGGTATTCGTTCTCACCGACGACCAGCGTCATGGCGTCGGGACCGTCCGCTGCCAGGAAGTGATTCTTCCCGTACGCCGCGACGAAGTCCGCCCGGTCACCCTGGTCCTGGATGGCATCACCGGAGGACAGCAGCGTCTCCGTGCCAGGGCCCAGCATGGCCTGCAGGCTGGCGGTGTCGTCCTTCTCCAGCGCGGCCACGAAAGCCGCGACCGCAGCCTCGGCGGACTCGAAGGACTGGTCCGCAGCACTTGCCGTCGTCAGCGAGCTGGCGAGAAGGAGGCCGAGCAACAGCGTTGCGGGCAGACGTGGCGATTGAATGCGCATCATGATGAATCCCCCTGCCCTATCGCCCGGCCTTCTTGCCAGGCCCCTTGCTGCCAGGACTCCTGGCCTTGGCGGGCACGCCCTTTGGCATGCTCTCGCGCCCACGCTGGCTCGCCGCCTTGTCGGCGGCACCACCGCGGCTGGCGCCGGAAACCGCGCTGGACTTGCTCCGGTCCGGGGCGCGGGCTGGCGCCGACGGCTTGCTCGCCGGGGTTGCAGGGCGGCCGCGATCGGTGGCCGCGGCCTTCGACGCGGGGCGCTGCACACTGGGCGCCGCATCCTTGACGGCGGGCCTGCTGGCGCTGGCCGCCTTGGCCGCAGCACTCGGGCTTGCGGCCTTGCCACCGGTATAGGACCCCTGCACCTTCGGTGCAGCAGCGGTCCGTCCGGCAGGATCCCCCGGGCGCGCGTCGGCAACCTTGTCCTTCGCACCCGGCTTTGCCCCGGCGTAACCACTCTGGCCCTTCCACGAGTCCGGCTGCGCCGGCGCGACGCGCTTCGGCTGCTCCCTGGCCCGGGCGTTCAGGGCGTCGAGTTCGGGACGGTTCGGCTTCGCGGCGGAGATGGGGCTCTCCACCTTGCGGGAGTTCCGGTTGTTGCCGGACTTGCCGTCGTAGCGGTTCCAGTAGTCGTCGTTACCGTTGTTGACGATGATCGTGTTGTTGTTGAATCCCTTGCTGTAGTTCGCCGGGCGACGGTAGTCGTTGTTGGGGTAATAGCCATTACCGTAGCGCGGCCGATAGGGATACGGCGGGTAGTAGGGCATGGGCGGGCCGTAGTAACGCGGGCTGTAGTTGTCCCAGTCATCGTCGTCATCCTCGAAGATCTCGCTGACCAGGAGTCCGCCGCCGAAGCCCAGCAGTCCCGTCGTGACCATCGCACCGGTGCTGAAGCCCTTCTTCTCTTCCGTCACCACGGTAGTCGTCGTGGCGGGCGCCGGGACCGGCGCGGGCGGTGCGTAGACCGCCACCGGATCGTACTGGGGCACGTAGACTACCTGCGGGGTGGGCGGCGCCACGGTGATCACGTCCTTGCCGTCCTGTTGCTCCGTCTCGACCGTCAGTTTGTCGGAGCTCGCGAGGTTGCCCACGTCCTTCGCCTGGGCCCGGAGCCGCTGGACGGCATCGAGCACGCCGGCCTGGTCGTTGACGAAGGCCTGTCCGAGCTCGGTAGTCCAGTCCATCTGCATGCAGAGCATGTCGACGACTTCGGGTGACTGGATCAACCCGCGAATGGGCGGGGTGAAGCCGATGGCCCTTGCGGCCTGATCGAGGGCCCTGCCCTCCAGCTTCTGGTTTTCCAGCAGCCAGTTGCCGGCGTCCAGGACCTCCTGGGGATTGGTGGCGGCGACGAGCACCTGGCCCAGCACCACGTCCGGGTAGAGGGCGATCGGGGCCAGCAGGTCCTCGAGGGCCTCGGGGGTCCAGGTGGTGTCGGTGGCGGCCAGCGGCGCGGGTGCGGCTTCCGGAGGGGGAGCCTCGGCAGTCGCCGGGGCAGCGGCGGGCGTGGAACTGGCGGGCGGCTTGCCACCACAGCCGGCCACGGCCACTGCCAGGGCGCTGGTGGCCATTAGCACACGCACTAGCGCGCGACCTGAGAACCAAGAAGTCTGAGGGCCGGCAGTCATATTAGATGTCTCCGGATCCGGTGAAACGGGAGTCACGCAGGACGCACGCCCGGAAGGGCTATCCTGTCGATTGTTTTCGTTCAGCCAGAGCAAGTATCAGCCGCGGCGGCGAGTATTGGCCGGGTGACCGCACGTGTCCAATACAGTCGGCGACTGACTTTGATACGCTGGACGCATCGTGATTGAACTGCGCCTCATTCAGCACGCGCTGGCGCTCGCCCGGTTCGGCAATTTCGGTCGGGCCGCCGATTCGCTGGGCATCAGCCAGCCGTCCCTCACGCGCAGCATTGCGTCCATCGAGGCTTCCCTCGGCGTCAAGCTCTTCGACCGCAACCGGCGCGGCATCGAGCCCACGGCGTTTGGCGCCGTCTTCCTCGCCGAGGGCAAGGTGCTGCTCGCGAACGAGGCCGCCCTCTACTCGAAGATCGAGGCCCTGGCGGGACTGCAGGTTGGGGCCCTCGTCATCGGCGCCGGCCCCTATGCCAGCGAGATCTCGGTGGGCCGGGCCGTGGCGCGGGTTTCCGCGGCACACCCGCGCCTGCGAATGGAAATTGCTTCCCTGGACCCGGAAGACATCGTGCGCCTGGTCAAGGAGGGCCGCTGCGAGGTGGGCATTGTCGACATCGCCGGCCTGGAGCATGAGCCGGACCTGGCCGTGGAGGCCCTGCCGCCGCACCCGGTGCATCTCGCCTGCCGACCGGGGCACCCGCTGGCCGGGCGCGGCGCGTTCCAGCTGGAGGAGGCGCTGCAGTTCCCGCTGGTGACGACGACGCTGCGCGGAATCGTGGCGGCTGTCGCCGGCCAGAACTCCGCGGTCGGCCACCTGGACCGGCAGACCGGCAACTTCGCGCCGGCGATCCTGGTCAACTCCCTGGGCCTCGCGCGGCAGATTGCGCGTGAGTGCGACGCCCTGTTTCCGGGAACCCATGCGATGCTCGCCGCTGACCTCGCAGCGGGGCACCTGGTCTGCCTGGACTTCCGCATTCCCATGATGCAGACGAACTACGGCATCGTCCGGCGCCGCGACCGCACGCCGTCGCCGGCCCTGGAGCTCTTCATCGGGGTCCTCCGGGACGTCGAGGCGGGAATCGCCGACTCCTAGCCACCTCGCCCTCCCGCACCCGATCGGGTGCACAATCGCCCCCGGATTCACCGGGAGGCATGCGCATGAATGAGACGACAGGGGGATCGCGGGAGCGGAACTGGACCCGGATCGGCGCCGTGCTGTTCCTGGTGACAGCGGTCGTGCTGGGACTCCGCTTCGCCAAGCCCGACGTCCCCGGCACCATCACGCTGCTGGTGGGCCCAAAGGGCTCCACGTTCTACCAGGACGGCCTCCGCTACCGGGAGATCCTGGCCCGGCACGGGGTCGTCGTCGATCTGGTGGCCACCGAGGGCACCGTGGAAAATCTGAAGCGACTCGTTGCAGGATGCGGCGCCTGTGCCGGCTTCGCGGAAGCAACCGGATACCCGGAGAAGCTGCAGGGCGCTGGTCCCAACCAGCTCGAGGCGCTCGGCAGCCTCTACGTCGAGCCCTTCTGGGTCTTCGCGCGGCGCGGGCTCACGGTCGCCGGAGTTGCAGACCTCAAGGGGCTTGCGATCGCACCCGGCAACAAGGGCAGTGGCGTCCGGATCTTCGCCGAGTCACTGCTGAAGGCGAATGGACTGACCGGCAACGTGACGCTGGTGGATGCTGACGCACTGACGGCGGCCGATCTCCGGGTGGCCGTCGAGGCCGGCAAGGTGGATGCGCTCTTTGCCTCCGGAGAGCCGGACTCGCCGCTGGTCGACGGGCTGCTGCGCTGGCCGGATTTCCAGCCGGTGTCCCTGCGCCGCCTCGACAGCTTCGCGTTCCGCTACCCGGGGATCAGGCCACTGCGGCTGCCGGAGGGCAGTCTCGATCTCGTGGCCAACATCCCGGCTCAGGATCTCGACCTGATGGGCCTTGCGGTGCAACTGGTTGTCCCGGCCAGCCTGCCGGGGGCGCTGGGGGACCTGCTCCTCGAGGCCGCCCACGAAGTGCACGGCGACAAGGGGCTCTTTACGAAGCGCGGCGAGTTCCCGAGCACGGACCTGGTGTCACTGCCACTGAGCCGCGCCGCGGTTCGCTATTTCGAACGCGGGCCGTCGCCCCTGTGGCGCGTACTCCCCTTCCGGATGGCAACGCTGGTGGACCGCTTCATCTGGGTCGCTGCCACCGTGGCGTCGGCGGCGCTGGCGCTGTTCGGCATTCTGCCGAAAGTGCTCTCGTTCCCCTACAAGCGGACCAGCCTCGCGCTCTACAAGCGACTGGAGACTGCTGAGAAGGCACTCGGGACCGGTGCGGAAAAGAGTGCTCTTCTGTCCGAACTGGATGAGATCGACCGCATCAGCATGGCGCTGAAAGTGCCAAAGAAACTCCGGCCCGACTACCTGGGGCTGAGGCAGGATATCCACGACGTCCGGAACCGCGTGGCATCACTGTGATTTGACGGGGTTGCCCCCCGTCAGTCAGTCAGCGCAACGGAGGACCCGGTTCGGCCGGCGTCTCGATGACCTCCACCCACTCCCCGGCCGGCCCTACGGTGACTGCCACCCGGCGCCCAAGGTACGGGAATGCCGCGACAGGCCGCGGCGCACTTCGCCAGCGCACGGCGGTTCCGTCCAGGCTGTCCGCCGTGAACGAGACGATCGCCATTCCCGGCGGCGGCTCGCCACGCCGCTGCCTGCGGGGCCTGGCACTGGCGGGGTACTCATCCATCTCCACCAGGAAGTCCTTCGGCAGGATCGCCACGGCCAGGGGAAAGGTGGTTTCCACCGGCAGCCGGTGCGCCCGGGCCAGCACATCGATACGCCAATGCAGGTCGTCTCCGAGGGGCAGGCCGAGGACCTGCCCGTAGAATCGCCTCAGCTCCGCCAGCGACGGGCCGCCCACCACGGTGATGAACACCCGGTCGACCGGCACGCTCGCCGCGCCCAGGTCGAAGCCCGAGCCACCCGGGATGATGCGCGTGAAATAGAGCAGTTCCCCCGCGGGGCCCAGGACCTGCATGGCCCGCGGCGAATCCTTCGTGGCCATGAGGTCGGCGGGCGGGCCGATGACCCGGAAGGGCGAGCCGGCCAGCTCACGGGCGAGGAGATCCGGGTCCTCCACCAGGATCTCCGTGGCATTCCAGCCGTGGGTCATGAAGGGCCTGGGGCTGTCTCGGCGGGAGTCCGCCTGCACGAAGCGCAGGTACACCTCGGCTCCGCTGGCCGGACCCATCAGCACGTAATCCCGGCCAGTCATGGGGGGACTGTCCCAGGCTCCGGCCAGCTCTGCGGAGATCTCGCCCCGGTGCACGGTCCGGTAATCCAGGTGCTCGCGATAGGCGCCCTCCACCGGGGCCAGCTGGCGGACCAGGAGGGTCACGATGGCGATGGTTTTCAGCATTTGGTGATAGTGTTGATTGCAGTGACTGGCCACGCGGCCTGCGCCGATCATCGTCCAATGTCGAGGGGAATGTCATGAAGACTTCGATTTGCACCCGGGGCCTGCTCTCCGGCCTTGGCTGGCTGTCGCTTGGCACCGCCGGCGCGCCGCTCACCGCAGCGGCCCAGGAAGATGGCGGGATCATGCAGGAGATCACCGTCACGGCCCAACGGCGGGAGGAACTGCTGCAGGACGTCCCGCTGGCGGTCACCGCCTTCACCAGCGCCCAGCTCGAGACCCTGCAGGTTGACCAGGCCCTCGACCTGGGCCGCCTCGTGCCGAACCTCATCGCCCACAACAACACCGGCCTCGGCACCGCCAATTCCTACTCGCTGCGCGGCCTGAACAATACCGAGTCCATCGCCACCTTCGACCCGCCGGTGGGCAGCTACGTGGACGACATCTACGTGGCTCGGCAGAACGCCAACAACTTCACCCTCTTCGACGTCGACCGGATCGAGGTCCTGCGCGGCCCCCAGGGCACGCTCTTCGGCCGCAACACCACGGGTGGCGCCGTGCGGGTGCTGCTCAAGAAGCCAGCCGAGGAACTGGACGGCTACGCCGAGCTGGGCATCGGCGAATTCGACCGTTACGTCGCCCGGGGCAGCGTCGACCTACCGGTGAGCGACACGATATTCACCAAGTTCTCGGCGTTCTACGTGGACGAGGACGGTTTCGTCGACAACGTCACCACCGGCGAGACCCTCAACGGCGAGGAAAATCGCGGCGTGCGGGGCGCCGTGCTCTGGAAGATCGCCGACGGGCTCACCTGGGACCTGGCAATCGACTACGAGGACACCGAGGACGCCAACATCGCCAACTTCAAGTCGGGCAACGACCGGATCAGCCGGACGGGACTGACCCGGGGCGGTAACCCCCTGGGCACGCTCTTCACCGGCGGGAAGACCGGCTACGGCTTCGGCAACGACGTGGAATCCACCAATGTCACGTCCAACATCGAGTGGGACGCGGGACTCGGCACGGTGAATCTGATCGTGGGCTGGCGCGACATGACCCAGAAATTCGCGCTGGACTTCCTGGATGGCAACGCCGCCGGGCGGGCGGCCTTCGGTCAGGAACCGCCGTCCTACGGCGGCTTCTCCATCGCGAACGACGGCGAGCACCAGCAGTTCACGGCGGAGTTGAAGCTGAACGGCGAGATCAGCGAGGACATCCGCTACACGACGGGGCTGTACTACCTGGACGAGGACAACCGCACCGATTTCGGCGACGTCTTCGACTTCGACCTGAGCATCCTCGGCCTCGGCCCGCCGGGCACCTTCATACCGCTCGTGCTGGCGGACCGGGTCCTCGACAACACCACCGAGAGCTGGGCGGCCTATGTGCAGTCCGATATCGACTTCCTCGACGCCTGGACGCTGACGCTGGGCGTGCGCTACACGGACGAGCAGAAGGACGTGTCCTTCACGGACAACATCCCCCAGGCTGACTGCACCGGCGCGCCCGGTTGCCAGTTCGTGGACAGCAACGGCGACGGCATCTCGGACAACGACCTGGCCAACGCCAACCTGGCTTTGTTCAACATCCCGCGGGACCTGGACACCGATCTCTGGACGCCCCGCGTGGCCCTCCAGTACACCGTGAGCGACGACCTGAACTTCTACACGTCGGCCACCCGGGGCTTCAAGTCAGGCGGCTGGAACGCCCGGGGCACGACGCCGGACCAGCTCGTGAATTTCGACGCGGAGAAAGTCTGGTCCTACGAGATCGGCATGCGCTCAACCTGGTTCGATAACCGCCTGCGGGCCAACGTGACCGCCTTCTACACGGACGTGTCGGATTTCCAGATCCCCACCGCCTTCCTCGCCCAGACGGGGCAGGTGCAGTTCATCACCCGGAACTTCGCCGACCTGGAGAACAAGGGCATCGAGTTCGAGCTGGTGGCCAATCCGATGGACAGCCTCACCCTGCTTGCCAACGTGGGCTTCCAGGACGGCGAGTACAAGAACCTGGCTCCCGAGGTCCAGGCCCAGCAGGATGAGTGCCTGGGCGGCACCACGGCCTCCTGCGGGGTGGGCATCATCACGCCGAGCGGCGGCATCGCCGATCCCACCCGCATCCCGGACTATACCGCCACCGTGGGCGCCCTCTACACCTTCGACGTCGGCAGCGGCTTCGAGGTGGAACCCGCCGCCTACGTCTACTCAGTGGGCGACCACAGCGTGTTCACCAGCGGTGACCCCCGCTTCCTCGTGGACGGCTACACCACCTGGAACGGCAGCCTCCAGCTCCGTGCCACGGAGCAGGACTGGCGCCTGACGCTGGAGTGCCGGAACTGCAACGACCGGCTCATGCTCGTGTCGGCGCTGGCCGGCGTCCCCTACTACCAGGACCCGCGCACCTGGCTGGTCACCTTCCGGAAGGACTTCGGAGGCAACTGACCGCGGGTCCTGTCAGGGCGAATACCAGATCGGCGACGTGTAGGCGCGCTCCTGCGTCGTCATCGGGACCTCTGCCGGCATCGTGATGCCGTAGCGCTTCGCCTCGTAGGCGGTCCAGCGCGGTGTGGGGATCTCGATCACGCGGGCGTAGTAGAACGCGCTTTCCGCCGGGTCGAAGTCCGGGTCGTTCCAGACGGCGATCAGTTCCGGCGAGCCGATGCTGTTGGTCCAGGTGGCACTGGCCACGTCCACCGTGTTGCCGACCGCGGGTAGCCTGCCGTCGGCGCCGCGCTTGCGGTCATCGGACCATACGACGTCGTAGACCTTTTCCTGGGTCTTGCCGGACTTGTCCATCCAGCCCTTGACGACCTGGATGCGGTCGAGATTGCCGCTGTAGGGGTCCTTCATCGCCGCCAGCAGGAATGTCGGCCGCTTGCCCGCGGGCGCCTTGCGCAGGTCACCGCCCATCGGGACGCCCTTGGCGTAACCGGTGCTGGCGGGGAGCCGGGTGGCCGTGTCCTGCGCCGTGAAGTCCCAGCCGCCGAAGAAGCGCACGGTCATGCGGGTACCGGTGGTGGCGTATGTCTCCTTGCGCTTCATGGCGTCGAAGACGGCCTCCCGGGTGTTCTCGGTGGCCCACACGGCGGCATAGCCCGACGCCGCCTGCTGCCAGCCCATCACGTTCAGCTTCGGATCCGGCGCGGCGATGACCACGTGCTCCCAGCGGTGCGGCCCCGGCTCGACGCCGGAGTGCTTGCCGAAGAAATTCTCTTCCTCGGCTGTGGAGAGGGAGGTGTGGGAGTCGGTGCTGCCGACCATGCCGAACTTGAAGGGGTTGATACCCAGCTTGCGCTCGAGTTGCAGCCCGGTCTTCAGGGCCGAGCGGGCGTACTCCCACTGGAGCATGTCCTTCGTCTTCAGCTCCGTACCATTCAGGTTGGACCGGTCCCAGGTCTCGTAGCCGGCGAACTCGTCGTTGGGTGACAGGAACGGGTGGGACTCGCCATCACCCTTGATCTGGGTCGCCTCGATCAGCGGCTCGAAGCGGGCGCGCAGGCTGGCCAGTTCCTTCGTCAACGGCCTGCCGTCGAAGGTCTCCACCGTGAACATGCGCCCGTTGCTGAGGTTGCCGTTGTGTGGAATCGCCAGCACCTCGGCGCCGGTCTCGTCCTCGAAGGCCGCCAGGTGCCTCCAGAGGTCCTCGGCGTTCTTGCTGTCGTACTGGGAGTAGGGCAGCGTGCGGTTTGCAACGCTGGCGTCGCCCCGGAAGATCACGTTGCGATGCAGATTGTTGCCACCGATGGCGGTCCACTCGAAGCCGATCAGGGCCGTGAAGCGGCCCGGCTCGTTGTACCTGTCGGCGAGGGCCGTGTAGGCCTGCCAGGCATTGCGCACCGCCTTGTCGTTCTTGATGGGCGCCACGTCGCCGGACAGCGATTCCACGATCTGCATGGCGGTGGCGAACATCCGGTCGAAGTCGCCACTCGTCAGCTCGGCGAACCACTTCCTGCCGATCTCGGTGGACAGGACTTCGGGATCCCCGCTCAGCAACTGCGGCATCAGGCCGTACATCTCGGCGTGGTCGGCGATGACGAGGAAATCCAGCGGCCGGGACAGCTTCGCCCGCAGGCCACCGGTGCTGGTGACCTCCTCGCCCCGCGCGAAGCGGAAAGCATCCTCCTGGCCCACGCGGTTCATGGTGCCGGCGTCCACCGACACGGACGTGTGCAGGTGGGTGTCGCCCCAGAGCACGCGGGTGGGGAAATTCCGGCCGGCGTAGGGCGAGAACTGGGGCCCGGTGACGCGGGCCAGCGCCTCCTTCGTCGGGGGCTCGTCGGCCCAGGCGGTGGTGGCAAGCAGACAGGCAACGAACAAGGAAACCGTGACCTTACGCATGAGACTCACCTGTTAGTTAGGGTCAGACTGCAATTCTATTTTGGGAAAAGCAGGGTAACGACGAGTCGCACGCCGAGACCCTCCGGGCCGTTGTCGGGGCTGTCCACCCAGTACCGCAGGCCGCCGCCCACGCTCACCAGCTGGCCGCCCACCTTCGTGACCTTCGTGACCAGCGCGTTGACGGGCACGGACCACTCCTCGCCCTCCCAGTCGTAGGTGGACTCGGTGTTCAGAGTGTAGGTCCAGGCCGTGGGTGTCGTGTAGGACAGGAAGGGCTGGAGGAAAGTGGCGTTGACGTCGCCCCGGTCATCATCCCCCGCGACCGACCAGAGGTGATTGCCCAGGGCGCCGTAAGTCCAGCCGTTCTCCTGCTTCAGCAGGACGGCGGTGGGACCGATGCCCCACTGGTCGGCGCCAAGCAGGTCGTCGGTGCCCGTGGGCAGGAGGAATACGGGCCCCGCGCCCCAGATCCAGCCTGCCGCCGTGGGCGCCTTGGGCGAGAAGAACAGGCTCTGCACCGTGTCCCCGAGCCCGAACTGGCTGCCAGCGCCGGGTGCGATGTCATCCTGGTACGCCACCGGCAGGATGGTCCGCGAGATGACGTTCCAGTCCTCGTTGAGGGTGATCGGGACGACCGGCTGGACGTTGAGCGTCCACTTCTCCCCCTCCTCTGCCGGTCCGATGTCCTGGTCGTAGTTCAGCTGGAACGGCACGCTGATCAGCGCCGCCACCGGGTTGGACAGGCTCTTGGCCAGCTCCGCCTGGTCCTGCTGGGCCAGGGCGGGTGCGCAGACGAGACCGAGGATCGGCAGGAGCCGGGCCCGGAAGAACCGCATCCTAGAAGCTCCAGGCAAGGCCGAGGGCCGGGCCGCCCTGGCTCACGTCCATGAGGAAGCGGTCGGCGCCTTCGCCATCGTCATAGTCCACGTCCAGCCAGCGGAAGCCGACGAGCAGGCTCGCGTGCTCACCGAACCGCCAGTCGGCGAAGGCCGTGGCATGCCAGCCAAAATCGGCGCCCGTGCCCAACGGCGACACGTCGCCGCGCACGACGAAAGTCCAGTTCCGGCCGAGGGGCAGCATGTAGCGGAGGCCGTAGAGGACGTCCACCCAGTCCTCGCCAGGCTCGCGACCGAAGGAGTTGCCCAGCGGACCGCTGACGCTCACCTCGGCGTCCACGTCCCAGTAGCGCAGGCCCGCGTAGGCATCCAGCCGGTCGGTGACGGCAATCGAGCCGTCCAGCTCGAGGATCAGCTGGTCGGCGCCCAGGGTCGCGGTGACGGGGCCGAGCGGCGTCTGGACGGTCTTGTCGTTCTCCAGGTCCAGGTAGATGAGGTCGGCCATGACGCCGAAGCGGCCGTTGTCGCCCCGGTAGCCGGCCATGGCGCCGAATTCCAGGTTGTCGAGCACGTCGCTGAAGCTGACGTCGACGTCGGCTTCCACCGGGCCGACGCCCGCCGTGCCGTCGATGCCGACGCCCACGCCGTAGAGGAAGAAGGTGTGCTCCCAGTCGCTGGCGGTGGCAAGGCCAGGCGCGGCGGTGGCCAGCAGGCCCAGGACTGCGGTTCGGAAGATATGCATGGTTAGAACGTCCAGGCGAATCCGACGGTTGGGCCACCCTGGCCCACGTCCATCAGGAACCGGTCGGCGCCTTCGCCATCGTCGTAGTCCACGTCCAGCCAGCGGAAGCCGATGACCACGCTGGCGTGCTCGCCGAGCCGCCAGTTGGCGAAGGCGCTGGAATGCCAGCTGAAGTCGCTGCCGGTGCCCATCGGCGCAACGTCGCCGCGCACGATGAAGGTCCAGTTCTTGCCGAGGGGCAGCGCATAGCGGAGGCCGTACAGGAGGTCCACCCAGTCCTCGCCCAGCGAACCGTTGATGGTCTGGCCCAGCGGGCCGCCGCCGACGACTGTCACCGTGGAGTCCACGTCCCAGTAGCGCAGGCCGGCGTAGGCATCCAGGCGGTCCGTGACGGCGATGGAGGCGTCGAGTTCGGCGATCAGCTGGTCCAGCTCGACGGTGGCACGGGTCCGGCCGAAGGGACCGAGACCGTCCTTGTCAGTCTCCAGGTCCATGTAGATGAGGTCGGCCACGACGGCGAAGGGACCGTTGTCGGCCCGGTAGGCGGCCATGCCGCCGAACTCCAGGTTGTCGAGGATGTCGCTGAAGCTGATGTCCACGTCGCCCTCCACCGGACCGACGCCGGCCGTGCCGTCGATGGCGGCGCCGATCATGTAGACGACGGCGGTGTGCTCCCACTCGTTGGCGGCGGCGAGGTTGGGCGCGGTGGCTGCCAGCAGGCCCAGGAGTGCGGTTGAGCGGGTATTCATGAATCTCTTGTTCCTTGTCACGGGGTGTACCAGATGGGCGAGGTGTAGGCGCGCTCGGTGACGGTCATCATCGTCCCCGGCAGCGGCTGCACATTGAACCGCTGGGCGTCATAGGCCGTCCAGCGCGGCGTCGGGATCTCGATGACGCGGGTGTAATAGAAGGCCAGTTCCTTCGGGTCGAAGTCGGGATCCTTCCAGACGGCGATCAGTTCCGGCGCGCCGATAGTGTTGGTCCAGGTGGCGTTGGCCAGGTCGACGGTGCTACCGACTGATGGCAGCCTGCCGTCGGCACCCGGCTTGCGGTCGCCGCCCCAGGCCACGTCGTAGACCTTTTCCTGCAGGTTGCCGGTGGCGTCGAGCCAGCCCTTGACGACCTGGATGCGGTCCAGGTTGGCGCCGATCGGATCCTTCAGCGCCGCCACGAGGAAGGTCGGCGACTTGCCGGCCGGCGCCGTCCGCAGGTCGCCGCCCATGGGCACGCCCTTGGTGTAACCGGCGACTGCCGGGCTGCGGGTGGCGGCATCCGCCGCGTCGAAATCCCAGCCGCCGAAGAAGCGGACCGCCATGCGGGGGCCCGTGGTGGCGTAGGTCTCCCGCCGCTGCATGGCGTCCCAGATGGACTCCCGGGTGTTCTCGTTGGCCCACACGGCCGCGTAGCCGGAGGCGCTGACCTCCCAGTCCATGATCTGCACGCCGGTCTTCGGGTTGTTCATGAAGGTGGCGCCGAGGCGCTCGGGCTTCGGCTCACCGGACGACACCTTGCCGAAGAAGTTGTCCTCCTCCATCGCCGAGAGGCCCGTGTGGGCGTCGGAACTTCCAACGAGCCCGAACTTGTAGGGGTTCGTGCCCAGCTCCCTGCCGAGCTTGAGGCCGAGCTTCAGCGCCGACCGCGCGTACTCGAACTCCAGCATGTCCTTGGTCTTGACCACGCTGCCGTCGAGATTGGCCTTGTCCCAGCGCTCGAAGTTGGCGAACTCGTCGTTGGGCGAGAGGAACGGGTGCGTCTCGCCGTCGCCCTTGGTCTGGGTCGCCTCGTAGAGCCGCTCCCACTTCGCCCGGGTCTCGGCGTAACCGCGGTCGATTCTCTTGCCGGTGCCCGGCTCGATGATCGGGAACATGCGGCCGTTGCTCAGGTTGCCGTTGTGGGCGATGGCAAGGACGCTGCCGCCGGTCTTGTCCTCGTAGGCCTGCATCCACTTCCACAGGTCCCGCGGGTTGTCGGTGCCCGTCGGCGGATACACGGTCAGGGGCACCACCTGGCTCGCCTTGTCCCCGTTGTCGCGGAAGATGACGTTCCGGTGCAGGTTGTTGCCACCGGTGTTGGAGGTCCACTCGTAGCCGATGAAGGCCGTGAACCGGCCGGGCTCGTTGTACTTCTCGGCCGCGTCGATGGTGGACTGCCAGGCGGCCCGGTAGGCGCGGGTGTCCGGCCGGTACATCAGCGTCTCGGGGAATGTGCCCTGGGAGAACGCGCTGATGATCTGCAGCGCCGCCGTGGAGCCCTGGCCCGACATGATCAGGTCGTACCACTTCCTGCCGGTCGGGTCGGCCAGGATTTCGGGCTTGCCGGCGAAGAGATCCGGGAAGAAGCCCATGTTGTCCGAGTGGTCGGCCACGACCAGAAAGTCCAGGGGCCGGGACAGCTTCACCGGCTGGCCGCTGGAGGCGGTGATCTCCTCGCCCCGCGCGAGCCGGTAGGCATCCAGGGGCCCGACCCGCGCGCCGAAGGCACCGGCGTCCATGGAATAGGACGTGTGCAGGTGCGTGTCGCCGAACAGTGGGCGCGTCGGGAAGTTGCGCCCCGCATAGGGCGAATAGGGCCGGGCCGGGAACGACTTGCCGACCTTCTCGGCCGTCAGTGTCCCCATGTCGCCGGTGTGCTCGTCGGCGGCCTGGACGGTTCCAGGCAGCGCTGTCGCCATCACCAGGGCGAAGGCGGCAATCGGGAAAGCGGCTTTCATTCGCATTCTCCCCAGCTTGTTGATTCTTGTGACAGTGTTGGTGCCGGGAAGTGTAGGCCCTCACCCAGCCCTTTGCATTAGCCGGCGCGGCCGGCAGGGTGCGGCGCTGTCAGGGCCGGACTGCGGGGAAGACCTGCGCCCAGTCGTCCTTCATGCTGACGATCACCCAGCCCCGCCGCGGCCCCTCGTCCAGCCCCCGGGCAAGCCGGCCCACGCCGGACTCCCGGTCGTAGGCCCACTCCCGGGCGGCATCGTCGTGATGGATGAGCACGCCGAGCCGCGGGCCGTCGCCCGCCGTCGTCCACTCCAGCATCCGGAAGTCGCCGTCGGAATTGCCGACCGCCAGCACCGGGCGCCGGCCGACTTGCTGCTGGATGCCGACTGGCTTGCCTTCCTTGTCGTCGATGAAGTCGATTTCGGGCAGGCGCACCAGCACCGGCCTGCCGTCCCGCACTTCGTACGTCGTGCGGATACTGCTGCCCACCACCTGCTCCGGCGGGATGCCGTAGACCGCTTCGGTCCAGGGGCGCATGAACTCGATGCCGCCCCCGGACACAATGAAGGTCTTGAAGCCGTTCGCCCGCAGGTACGCCAGCAGCTCCAGCATGGGCTGGTAGACCATTTCCGTGTACGGACGGCCGGTCTTCGGGTGCTTCGCCGTCGTGAGCCAGTCGCGGACGGTGGCGTCGAACTCCTCGGTGGTCATGCCCGCGTGGGTGGCCATGACGATCTCGAGGATGGCGTGCTCACCGCCCGCCAGGGCGCCCCTCAGGTCGCCCTTCAGCAGGGACGCAAAGGGCTCCTTGTCCTTCCACTCGGGGTGCTGCGGCGCCAGCGCCTTCACCCGGTCCAGGGCAAAGGCCAGCTGGAAGTACATCGGCTGCTCGGCCCACAGGGTGCCATCGTTGTCGAAGACGGCGATGCGCTCGGCGGGGGGCACGAAGTCGGGGGACCGGGGGTCGGTGGTGCGGGATACGAACGATCCCAGGGCGGCCTTCGCCGGGCCTTCATTCCAGGACGGGAGCAGGTCGGTGGCGGGGGCAACGGGGCTGAGCAGGAGGGCGACTAGGGCTACCAGCAGGCGCATGACGGCCGACTCCCTTAACGATGGTGAAAAAGAAACGGGCCAGTGACTGCAGGCAGCCACTGGCCCGGATTCGAAGGAACCGGCTACCGGGCGCCGGCGCCGGAGCGCAGCTGCTCCTCGATATTGCTCAGGTTGAACGAGCCCGGGGACTGGCTGGGCGGGTAGTCCTGCATACTCTGCAGGAACTGGGCCGCCAGGGCCTGGATCGGCGTGATGACGAAGGGCCGGTCCAGGAACCAGTCGTTGTAGGTGTTGGCATTGTGCTGGGCCTTCTCGAAGGGATCCCGGCGCAGGTTGAAGAGCAGCGGCACCCGCAGCTCGATGAAAGGCTCGCGCCACACGCCGAAGGCCTCACCCCGGTTCTCGAGGAACACGACCTTCCAGTCGTTGACGCGGGCCGCCACGATCTGGCCGTCGTCGTTCACGTACCAGAACTCCTTCCGGGGTGACTCCTTCGTCTTCCCGGCCAGGTAGTCCAGCTGGTTGTAGCCGTCGATGTGGTTGCGGTACCTGCGGCCGTTGATGGTGGTGCCCGTCAGCAGGCGTTCCTTCACATCCGTGTCCCCGGCGGCGGCCGCGAAGGTGGGCAGCCAGTCCTCGTGGGCCACGATGCCGTTCAGTGTCACGCCCGCCTGGACCTTGCCGGGCCAGCGGACGAAGGCGGGCACCCGGTAGGCGCCTTCCCAGTTGGAGTTCTTCTCGCTGCGGAAGGGCGTGGTGCCGGCGTCCGGCCAGGTGTTGTAGTGGGGGCCGTTGTCGGTGGAGTACATCAACAGCGTATTGTCGGCGACGCCAAGCTCATCCAGCAGCTTCAGGAACTTGCCGACGTGCATGTCGTGCTCGACCATGCCGTCCGAGTACTCGTCCTGGCCCGACTGGCCGCGCAACTCGGCCTTCACGTGGGTACGGAAATGCATGCGCGTGCCGTTCCACCACACGAACCAGGGCTTGCCCGCGGCCTGCTGCTCGCGGATGAAGGCGATGGCCCGCTCGGAGGTCTCGTCGTCGATGGTCTCCATGCGCTTCTTCGTGAGCGGACCCGTGTCCTCGATCCGCTGCCCGCCCCTGCCGTCGGCCCAGGAATGGACCACGCCACGGGGACCGAACTGCTGGAGGAAGGTCTTGCCGTTCTTCAGCACCATGTCCCGGGGATAGTCCTCGTTCTCGGGTTCCTCCTCCGCGTTCAGATGGTAGAGGTTGCCGAGGAACTCGTCGAAGCCGTGCATGGTGGGCAGGTGCTCGTCCCGGTCGCCCTGGTGGTTCTTGCCGAACTGGCCGGTGGCGTATCCCTGGCCCTTCAGGACGGTCGCCATCGTGATGTCGGTCTTCTGCCAGCCCTGGGGCGCGCCCGGCAGGCCCACCTTGGTCATGCCGCTGCGGACGGGGACCGAACCGCCGATGAACGCCGCCCGGCCCGCCGTGCAGCTCTGCTGCGCGTAGTAGTCGGTGAAGGCCACGCCTTCCTTCGCGATGCGATCGATGTTGGGCGTCTGGTAGCCCATCATCCCGCGGTTGTTGTGGCTGATGTTCCAGGTGCCGATGTCGTCGCCCCAGACGACGAGGATGTTGGGCTTCTTCGCCGTCTGGGCCTGGGCGGCGGAAGCCAGCAGGAACAGGCCGAGCAGTCCGGCGGCCCCGCGCAGCAGTCGGTTCGAACGCATTGTTGTTCTCCAGTTCTGGTCCGGTGAGGCCGGATTATGGAAGGTCGAGGTTCATGCGTCGAATGCATCGGAATAATTTCCATGATAACTTTCATGAATGAACATCGACCTGCGACACCTCCGACACGCCCGGGCGCTGGCGGAGCACCGCCACTTCGGCCGGGCGGCCCGGGCCCTCCGTCTGACCCAGCCCGCCCTGTCCCGGAGCATCGCCGAACTCGAGCGCCAGGCCGGCGTCCGCCTCTTCGACCGGGGACCCGGCGGCGTGGAGCCCACCGACATGGGCCGGCTGCTGCTGGACCGGGCCGCAGACCTTCTCGCCCGGGCAATGGACCTCGGGCGCGAGATGGAATTCCTGCAGGGGCGCGGCGCCGGCACGCTTCGCGTGGGCGCAGGAACGTATCCGGCAGGCATGGTGGTCGGTGATGCCGTGGGGGCCCTGCTCCGCCTCCGCCCCGAGGTCCAGCTGCAGGTGATCGTGGAGAGCGTCTTCAACCTGGTGCCCCTGCTGCGCCGGCGGGAGCTGGACGTGGTCGTCGGCGACGTCGCAGCGATCGCCGACGATGGCGAGTTCGACGTCACCAGGCTCGCAAGCCGGCAAGGCTATTTCGTCTGCCGCGCCGGCCATCCGTTGCTGGCGCTGGCCGCGCCGGAAATCGCCGACGTCCTGGCCTGGCCCGTCATCTCCTCCGCCCGGAACGTGGCACGCCGCCTGGCGCCCGCAGTCGCCACGACCCGCCAGGCCGGCAAGCCGGTAGCGGGGGCGCCGGCGGTGACCTGCGAGTCACTGGACATGATGAAGTCCATTGCAGCCGGCTCCGACGGGGTTGCCCTCCTGCCCCTCAATGTCATCACCCGGGAGCTGGAGGAAGGAACCCTCGCCGTGCTGCCGCTGGTCGAGCCGTCGGTGCGGGCGGACTTCGGCCTGATCCGCCTCGCCAACCGGACGCCACCGCCGTCGGCCGAGGACTTCATGCGGCTGCTGCTCGAGGCGGACGCCAGCGTATCCCGCGTCTGTGCGACCATCGAGCAGAAGCTGTTCGAAATGCACAGAGCCACGCACAAGGTGGCACGCACGACGCCTCGACGAACCCGCTGACCGCCCGCCATGTCAGGGCACCACGCAGGTGCCATTAACCAGCTACCGGAGCCAGCGCAAGGTGAAGTCCAGACCCAGGGCGTAGTTGCTGCTGTACTCGCCGGACAGCGTACCCACCAGCGGAATGTCGGCCTCAACCTGCCCTTCACCCAGGTCGTAGTAGGTCAGGTTGAATCCGAGCACCCGGTCCCTGTCCCACTGGTACTCCGCGCCGACACCCGCGCCAATGACCCGGTCGAGACGGAAGGCGAAGGTGCGGTTCTCGTCCTCGATGCCGGAGCTGGCGTAGGCCGCGCCGACGCGCATCGTCCACTGGCTGTCCAGCGGCCAGCTGTACCCCGCCGACACTGCCCAGATGTCCTCGTACTCGCCGTCCTCCAGCTCGATGGTGGTCTCGCCCACGGTGGCGCTCGTGAGCCCGTACTCGCTGAAGTCGATCCAGGCCACATCCAGCGTCGCGGACCGGCCGTCCGCAAACTCGTGATAGACGCCCGCGACCAGCGACTGGGGGAAGTCGCTCTCCAGGTCGAACTCCTGGTTCCGAATGCCGTCCTCCAGCGCATCTTCCCGTTCCGGCGTGAGGCCCGACAGTTCAGGCGTGTCGGAGAAATCCGAGGACGAGGAACTGCGATAGTTCAGGCCGACGCGGGTTGCCGGCGTGAACTCGTAGAGCAGGCCGAACTGGAAGCCAACGCCGAAATCGCTGGCGCTCAGTTCCATCGTGCCGTCCGGTTCACCGGTGCCGTTGAAGACCGCGGTCTCATAATCGTAGGCGGCGTAGTTGAAGTTCACGGTGCCACCGACCGACAGCCTCTCATTGACCCGGTAGCCCACGGCCGGAGCCAGGCTGACGTAGCCCAGGGACCACTCGTCCAGCAGGTAGCGCCCGACAGTCTCGTTGCCAGGGTCGGACCCCAGGCCCGACGGGACCGTCAGGGAAATGCCGAGCGTGATGTCCTCGTTCAGGGGCCGGGCGTAGTACACGGACGGGATGAACAGCGTCGTGCTCGAGTCGTCCGCCAGGGCCGGGGCACCGTCCAGCGTCGTATCAGATTCGGAATCGGCGTAGAAGACCCGCACGCCGCCCACCCACTCGGCCCGGTCCAGGCGGGTGAGGCCTGCGGGGTTCCTGGCCGCCGTCTCGGCGTCATCGGCGGTGGCGGTCAGGCCCGTGATCGCCGGGCCGGTGGCGCCGGTGGCCGCGAGCGGCAGGGCCGCAAGCAGGGCGGCGGCGAGGCTAAGTGGGGACCTGGATCTCATCGGCATCTCCGGGGGAAACGGCTAGCATAGGAGATTCCGATGTTCTGCGCCCCAGGTAGAAGCCACAGGCACCGCCGCCGCCCGGGATTTGCGGCGCGGGGACCATCGACCCGATAATCCTGCCCGTACCCGTGACCCGCATCAGGAACTCCTCAACATGAACACCCTGTCTCGCAGTCTGGCGTTTATCGCCACACTCCTGCCCGTCATTGCCCAGGCCGACAACCTCGCCGGCGCCGACCGCTTCCTCTGCGCCTCGTCCCGGGTCGTGCGCTGCTACTCGGTGGGCGACTGCGACTCGGGGCCGCCCTGGGAATGGAACATGCCCTCCTTCATCCAGGTGGACCTGAAGAAGAAGACGCTCAGCACGCCGGCCGCCAGCGCGGAGCAGCGCCGCTCCCCGCTCACCCACGTCCAGCGGGAGGCGGGCCAGATCATCGTCCAGGGCTCCGAGAACGGCCGCGCGCTGAGCATGGTGATCAACGAGGAAACCGGACTCGCGTCGTCGGCCATCGCCCTGGACGGCATCACCGTCACGGTGTTCGGCGCCTGCACCCCCTCCCCGTAGGAGCGCCGACCGGCGCGACCCCCGTAACCCCCGCCCACCGAACTCAGGACAGCACGATGAAAACCCCCTTCACCCTGGCATTTCTTCTGACAGTAGCCACGGCCTCCTCCGCCGTCGCCCAGACCGCCCCCGCCAGCGGGAAATCCCTGGCCTCCACCCTCAACGTCTACGTCTTCCCCAACGCGGGCCAGGCCCCCGCCCAGCAGTCGAAGGACGAGGGCGAGTGCTACAGCTGGGCCGTGCAGAACACCGGCAGCGATCCGTTCGACGTGTCGAAGCAGGCAGAGCAGCAGAAGCAGCAGACAGCCCAGCAGCAGGAACAGGCCAAGGAGGCGGGCAAGGGCACCGGCGCCAAGGGCGCGCTGGGCGGGGCCGCCGCCGGGGCGCTGATCGGTGAGATCGCCAGCGACGATGCCGGCAAGGGTGCAGCGATTGGCGCCGGCGTCGGCCTGGTCGCAGGCCGGGCCAAGGGCAGGCGCCAGAAGGAAGAGGCCACAGCCCAGGTCGAGCAGGAGGGCCAGGCCACCGCCCAGGCCTCCGCGGGCCAGATCGACAATTTCAAGAAGGCCTTCAGCGTGTGCCTGGAGGCCAAGAAGTACATGGTGAAGTACTAGGAACGAGAAGGGCCGGGACCCGCCGCCCTGGCAGATCCCGGCCCCGCGTCGTGCCGTGCGGTCCTACTTCTTGCCGTAGCGCGCCGTGTTCGCGTCGTCGTCGGCGCAGTTGGTCTGCTTGTCCTCGGGCAGCTTCGAATTGTCCAGCTGGCAGCGCAGGCGATGGCTCCAGGCACGCATGTTCTGCCGCATCTCGTCCATGTCGATGCGCGTTTCCTTCTGGCCCTCTGCCTTGCGCGTGCCGCGCTCGGCAACCAGGGCCGCCAGAACGTCGTTGCTCATGCTGTCCACGAGCTCGGCCTGGAAGGTCGTCTCGATGAAGTCCACCTTGTTGAACGACTCCTTCACGAGATCGGAGCCCGCCTTGATGACGGCGCCCGCCGGCGTGTAGGCCAGCAGGCCCCGCTTCTTCTTCTCGACCATCACGTCGGTGAGGGCCACCCGCAGGTAGATGACTCCGGGACCGGGCTTCTGGGCCACCGAGTAGCCGCCCTCGGCCAGGCTGCCCGAGAGCGTGTCACGCAGGGCCTCGGACAGGGCCCGCAGGTCGTCGGGCTTCATGCCCTTGACCGGGGAATCCGGGCTGAAGAGGATCTCGGGCTGGTCGACCATGACCGCGTTGTAGGCCGCCAGGCGCTTGAGGGCCCCCGGGGCGATGTAGGCCATGTCGCCGGGCTGGCCCGTCTTGGTGGCGGCGCGCGGCACCAGGAGTCCGTAGTTGGTCAGGAAGGTCTTGTCGTAGGGGCGCATGGGCTGCTGGGCAAGGGAGCCCTGGGCCAGCGCCAGCGCCGATACGGCGCCGATTGCGAGGACTATCTGTCGGGTATTCAAGGGACTACTCCTTCGGCGGGTTGGATTCCGCCTTGTTGGTTGGAATTCTTTCATGCCGCCGCAAGGCATCGTAAGCCCTGTTGACTGCGGGATCCACGGATAGCCTGTCCAGAGTCTCTAGCAGCTCGTAGCAGAAGCGCAACTGCCGCAGCTCGGGATCCCAGTAGGCATTCGGCGTGCCGCAGCTCAGAAGGCGGAGCGTCAGCGGCTCGGGAAAGCGAAAGGCCCGGTCGTAGAAGTCCGCGACCTTCTCGTAGACCTGGCGGTCCCGGAGGCGCTCCAGCAGGCGGGCCTGAGCCGGGGTGTCCGTGTCGAAGTACTGGATCCGGATCTCCCGGCCGTCGTCCGTCGCGCGCCCGCCGGCAAAGCGGCCGTAGGTGCGCAGGACCCAGAGCACCGCATGTTCCGCCAGCTGGTACTCGTCCGGGCAGTTCTCCGCGCGGACCTCCGGCACCAGTTCGGGATCCACGAGCCAGCCGAACCGGTCGGGTTCGCTGCCGATGAGCAGGCACAGGATCCGGGCCGCCCGGCGGGCGCTCAGGTCGTGCTGGGACCAGTAGATCAGGTCGGGGTTCGCCACCTCGAGCCCGCCCCGCCAGGTCAGCACGTTGCCGACGGCCGCCATGCCCAGGCGGCGCGAGAACGCCTGGGGATCGGCGTCGGTGGCAGCCGTCGACCGCTCGGCGAGGATCAGCACGCCGGCGGCCAGCGTGTCCGCCGAGTTCTCCTCGAGCCCCAGGATGGGCACCTTGAAGTCCCGGATGATGGCGTGGCCGAATTCGTGGGCGAGCACGAAGACGGTGTTGCCGACCAGAAACTCGGTGGCGGCCGCCGGGTCGGGCGCCGGCGTTGCGGCCGGTTCGGCGGCGCCCGCGAGCCGGCCGGCCAGCACGGCCGTGGCCAGGCAACAGGCGATGCAGGCTGGGAGACCCATGAGGGTGAAGTCTAACCGGGGGCGCCCTTCATCGCCCGCCGCGGAGCCGGGGAATCAGCCGCCGGCGGGCGGCCGGCTCCCCCGATTCCAGGCGCGCGGCCTCGGCCGCCGCCACCGCGCAGGGGTCCTCGGCCCGGAACATCCGGTCCCAGACACCCTTGGCAACGATCGAGATGCCGGCCGTCGCGACCGCGGCGCCGCCGCTGAACAGGACGCCCTTCGGGTCCACGCCGAGGCCCGGACTGGCCAGGGTGCCGGTTACCCTCATGTAGGGGTTGACGATCTCGGCGACGGTCACGTCGACCCTACCGCGGCGCGGGGCGGTGCTCAGGTAGAGCTCCAGCTGCTCCGTGGCGAGCTGCACCGAGCCGTGGGCAATGACGTTCACCCTGTCCGTCTGCATGACCAGCGCCGGGGTGGTCCGCAGGACGCCGTCCCGGGCGTCGACGAAAGCGGCAAGGCAACGCACGTTCGCGGTGTCGCGGGCGGCGATCCGCGGCGCCACGGCGGCTACCAGGTCCCGCCAGAGTCCGCCGAACAGCGTGCCCATGGTCCCCGCCGGGATGGAGCCGGGGCCCGTGGTGAGCCGGAACCTGCCGTCCACGGACCGGGCCAGGTCGCGCCAGGTGGCGCCTTCCCCCTCCATTTCCATGCTCACCTCGGCGCGGGGCCGGGCGTCCCGCACGGCCGGCGTGTCGTTCAACCGCGCCAGGCGCACGCGCGTGCCGCTGGCTGCCAGCTGCAGGGCGGCGCCGCGCGCTCCCCGCCCGAACGAACCGCTCGCGGTCAGACGTCCGTCGGGCGCCGCCTTGAGCTCCAGCGAATCGAGCGTGAGGGTGCCGTCCTTCAGGCGGGCCGACAGCCGCAGGTCCTCGAGCGCCACGTCCGCGACCAGCGCCCGGGTGGCCCGCACGGCCAGGGAGCCGTCGAGGCGATCGAGCCAGCCGAGCGGGATCGGCGTGTCCGGGATGAGGTGAGGACTTGCCCGGCGCCGCACCGGGCCCGGCGAACCGCCGGCTGGCGCCGGTGACGGCGCGCCCGCGAAGGGCGTCAGGTCCAGGAGGTCGGAGCGGAGATCCACGTCCAGCACGGTGCGCCGGCCCAGGTCGAGCTGCAGCCGCCCGTCGAAGTCGGTGGTACCGAGCCGGCCGCTCGCCCGCTCGGCCCGGAACGCCGTCGGCGTTCCGCTGAACTCCGCCGTCAGGTCGAAGGGCTGCGCCGGCAGGTCCAGGGCGAACAGGCGGCCGGCCGCCGCCAGGTCCGGCGCGCTGGCCGTCACCTTCAGCGCCGTGGCGGAGAAGTCGGGCGCCCAGTCGAGCCTGCCGCTGCCGCTGACCCGGCCGGCGTCGGTGTCGAACTCGGCTTCGTCGAGCTGCCAGGCGCCGCCCTGGGCCCGGCCCCGCACCCGGACCTCAAAGGGCACGGCGGCCGGCCGCAGCGAGCCGAGCCGGGGCAGGAGCCGGGTGACATCCTTTCCCCTAGCCGTCACCCGGAACTCGCCACGGACGGCGCTGAACGGCAGCTCGATGTCCGCGTCCACCGTGCCCTGGGCATCCGCGGCGGCGAGCCGCATGCCGGTCAGCTTCACGCGCTTCGGCGTGAGGGCCAGGCCGCCAGCCACGCGAAATTTCCCGGCGGGCAGCCTGTAGCCGGTCACCAGTCCGGCGAAGGCCTCGAGGCGGGGCCCCTCCACCGAGAATTCCACCGTGGTGCCGAGCCGGGGCTTGTCCCCGATGCGGCCGGAGAGGCGCACGTCGGCCCCGGCCACGGTTCCCTGCACGCCGTCGAGGCGCGACACCCCGGGCTCACGGCGCAGCCTGCCGCGCAGGTCAAAGGATCCGGCCGGCAACCCGTCGATGTTGAGGCGTCCAGCGACGGCACGCAGATCGGGGCCCGCCAGGCTCCAGGTCACGTCGGTGCCGGGGCCCAGTGGCTTCCGGGCCACCAGCCCGTCCATGCCAAGCCGGTTGCGGCCGGCCTGGAGCCGGCCCTGGCGGATCAGCGCTCCCTTTTCCGTCCACTCGAACCCGCCGCTGGCCGTGAACCCGACGGCGGGCAGGCCACCGACCCCGGCCAGCGCCCCCGCTCCTGCGAGGCTCGGGCCGGACGCAGCGACGCTGAGCCGCGTCCCGAAATAGTCCGGCCTGGAGCCGAGCGGACCCGTCACCTGCAGCGTGCCCCGGGTGGTCGTGGCCTTGATGTCGACGAGCTCGGCATCGCCACTGGCCTTGATCGTGCCGGAGATGTCGAAGGCGCCGGCCGGAGCTTCAGGCCAGGCGAGCAGGTCGCGAAACCGGGCGAGGTCGGCGCCCTTGAAGCTGAAGCGCAGGTCGTTCCCGGCGAACGTTTCGAGCTGGCTGACGGAGCCGCTGACTTCCGCGCGGCTGTCTGCCGTCGCAAGCACTGCCTGATTGACCCGGAACGCGTCGCCGGCCCGTTCGACATCGAGGGTCAGCCGGAAGGACTCCGCCGGCAGACGCCCGATCCCCGCCAGGCCGCCGGCGAAACCGAGGTCGGGGCCTGCGACATCGAGTTGCGAGCGGAGGCTGCGCATCTCCGTCGGGTCGGCCAGCTCGGTTCGTGACTGCAGGGTGAACTCGCCGACCTTTCCCGTGAACTCGCCCACGATGCCCGCGCCGTCGGCCGAGGGCCTGACGCTCCCGTCCAGCTCCAGCGGCCCGGCTCCCAGGTTGCGCACGCCAAATCTCGAGGTCAGGTATTCCGCGCCGGGGCCGCGGACCTTCAGGTCCAGCCTCGAATTCACCGGCCGGGCGAGATCGTCGACCCGGAGATCCAGGTCCAGGTCGAGTTGGCCGAGCCGCCCGTCGAGGGCGACGCCGAAATTGCGCCCCGCCACCAGGCCCTCGAACGGACCTGCCTTCGCCCTGAAATCCAGCGCTTCGTCGTTGGCGATGCCCTCGCCGGCGAGCTCGAGCATGCCGCCCTCGCCACGCTGCTGTTGCAGGCGATCGAAGCGGACATCCAGGGTCCGGTCCAGCTGGGGAACATTGAAGCGGATGCGCGCACCGGGCAGCGACACGCGGTCCACCACGACCGGCAGCCGGTTGGGCCATTCGACGTCCCGCGCGGTGTCCGGGCCGAAGTCCCAGTTGCTGGCGCCGTCGGCCTGCCGCTCGAGCAGCAGGTCGAAGCCGTCAACCTCGATCCGGTGCACGATCACCGGGCGGCGGAGCAGGGAGACCGCATCGACCTCCACGATGAGCCGCCCGATGAGCAGCATGTCGCCGCGGCTGCCCCACTCCGCATTGGCCAGCCGGACGCCGTCGGCCGTGAGCCGCAAGGTGCGGCCGGCCCGGATGGAGACGCGGCCATCCACGTGCAGCGGCCGCTGGAGCTGGCTGCCGGCCCAGCCGGCGAGCGGCCGGCTGAGTCCGCCGAGGTCCTGGGTCAACAGCGCAACGACTGCTGCTCCGGCGAGCAGCAGGACGGCGAGGGCCGCCGCCAGCAGGACGCGCAGGAACGTCATCGGAGCTCGTCGAGGATCGATCCTTCAGCAATGGGGCGGCCGATGGCCAGCTGCAGCTGCAGGTTGCCGTTGTCGACCCAGCCCAGGGAGATGATGAATGGCCCCACCGGGGTACGACCGCCGAGTGAGCCGGACACGCCGTACAAGGCGCCGTCGCGGACGCCGTCGATGCGGTCGCCCATGCGCCCGCTCTGGAGCCGCAGCCCGGCGTACAGCGCCTGGCCGAAGAGGGACTGGATGTCCGCCATCTTCCAGTAGTAGCTGGTCCCGGCAAACCAGTAGCTGTCGCCGCGCAGCTCGCCGCGCTGGAGCCCGGGGAAGGTCCGGATGCCGCCGAGCTGGAACTCCTGGGGCGCCGACAGCTCGCCCGACAGCTGGTCGCCGCCACCCAGGATCAGGCTCAGGGCGTCGCCCCGGAAGGGAAACGACTTGGTCAGCACGCCTTCGACCAGGCCGTAGTCCTGCTCGCCGCCCAGCCAGTCGCCCGAACTCACCAGCCGGGCATTGAGGAAGGTGCCGCTGGTCGGCAGGGCCACCGAGTTCCGGGTGTCGTAGACCGCGCGCAGCTGCACGCTCGAGTCATTCTCCCAGCCCGACTCCGGCAGGAACGTCGGGCCCGTGTCGAGCTCCGACTTGAACTCGCCGAGCCGCACGCCCAGCCGGACCTGGGCCCGGGTGCTCAGGTTCACTCCGGCATCCACCTGGCCGTAGGCCTCGCTGATGATGTAGCGGGCTACCCGGTCGCCGTCGGAGTAGATGTCCTCGAAATTGCGCTCGTAGCGCGCCAGCGGCTGCACGAAGAAGCGCTGCCGCACGTCCAGCGGCTGGTAGAGGTCCGTCTCCAGGATCCACTGCTCGCCAATCTGCAGGGCGCTGTGCCACTCGCCGCCTCTCGGGTTCAGCCACGTGCGGTTGTGGTCCACGCGGAGCACCGCCTCGATGCCACCCTCAAGGTCGCCGGCCAGGCCCAGGTCAAAGCGGATGAAGTCCGGCCCCCAGGACTTCTCGACGGGCGTGATTTCAAAGACCCGCGCGTCCTCGGGCCCCTTCACCTTGTAGGTCACCCGCTCGAAGTCGCCGAGCGCGTAGATCCGGCCCACGTCGTCGAGGATGTCCTGCCGGGTATTCACCTCACCGGGCTTCAGGCTTTTCATGCTGGCGCGCACGTAGTCCGGGTTGACCCGCTTCAGGCCTTTTATCTCGATGGCAGCCAGGCGGGCGCCCTTGGGCCCCTGCCGGTCCACGGACTGGCGCCAGGCAAGGTACTGGTCCTCGGGGAGCGACAAGCGCCGCAACTGGTCCTGCACGTCCAGCGCCGCCTGCCGCCCCAGCGGGACTGCATCCGGCACCCGGTCGAAGGACGCCGAGCCGATGTCGCCCATCGGCACGACGATGCTCACGTCGCGCCCGGTCAGGCTGGCGATCTGCGCCTTCTGGTTGGCATCGATCATCACGTCCAGGGAGCGGCCCGCGAGGGTCAGGGCGCTGCTGAGGTCCTCGGCCTTCGGTGGCGGCGACGCCAGCGAGACAGCGATGACCACGTCCGCGCAGAGGTTCCGGGCAATGTCCACCGGCAGGTTGCGCATCATCCCGCCGTCGGACAGGATCTGGTCATCGATCTTCACCGGCGAGAAGGCCCCCGGCACCGACATGCTGGCCCGCATGGCGACGGAAAGGTCGCCGCTCTCGAGCACCACCATCTCGCCGGCCAGCATGTCCGTGGCGACGGCACGGAACGGAATGGGCAGGTCGTCGAAATCTTCCGTGTACCGGGAGCCTGCAACCAGGCCCCGGATGACGTCCTCGATGTCCTGGGTCTTCAGCAGCCCACTCGCGGCCTTGATCTCGCCGTCCTTGATCGCCAGGTCGAGGCTGTTGGTGTAGGTGATTCCGGCCAGCTTCCGGTGAATCGGGGTGCGGTCGCGGAGGCCCTCCGTGCCCACGGTCTTCGACCAGTTGATGGCCAGGACATTGCGCTCGATCTCCTCGGGCGGCATGCCGGATGCAAAGGTGCCGCCCACGAGGGCGCCCATGCTGGTGCCGGTGACGCAGTCCACGGGGATCCGCATCTCGTCCAGCACCCGGAGGACGCCGATGTGGGCCGCGCCCTTGGCGCCGCCGCCGCCGAGCACGAGGCCGATGCGGGGGCGGGCCGGGGCCGGGCCTTCAGCGCCGGGAACAACGGCCTCCTGGGCGAGGGCCTGCCCGGGAAGAAGCACGCCCTGGAGGCCGCCAATCAGGGCGGTCAGGGTCAACCTTGGCATCATTCTCATGGGCTGCTCTCCTGCGCCTGGCGCGAATCCGGGTCCTTCAAGTGAAACACATCTCCCGGCTGATGCCGGTGACAACCTGCGCCATGGCGCCCTAGACTACCGGCCTCCAACCACAATCAGAAGGCTGCATCCATGAAATCCACCGTTCTCGCCCTGGCCCTGCTGGCCAGCGGCCTGGCACTGCCCTCCCTGGCGACCGCCCAGGTCAACCCGACCTTCGCTGACCTGAACGAGGCCGTGGAGGAAGCCCGGACGATCATCCAGACGGAGCGCAAGCTGCTCATCGGCCAGGGCCTCGCCCTGACGCCTGACGAGAGCACCGCGTTCTGGCCGATCTACGACAAGTACATGCTGGAAATGAAGTCCGCCGGCGACCTGCGCGTGAAGGTGATCACCGATTACGCCGCCAATTTCGAGAACCTCACCGATGAAACCGCGAAGCAGCTGATCAACGACATGCTGAAGTTCCAGGGGAAGGTCGTGAAGATCCGGAAGGCCTATGTGCCCAAGTTCCGCAAGGCGATCCCCGACGTGAAGCTGGCCCGCTTCTACCAGATCGAGAACAAGCTGGACGCGATCACCAACTTCGCCCTGGCCGACGAGATTCCGCTGGTGCCCCAGGCGCCCTCGTCCCAGCCGATCGCGCCGCCGGCCCGCTAGCTCCCGGCCTGAGGCGCCGGCGGCTTCGCCGGCGCCTCGAACCACTGCTCGCGGGGCACCACCTTCGGCGTCTCCGGGTCGCCCTCGTAGGAGGGCACCATGATCTGCACACCGTACTCATTGAACACGTCGAGGACGTTCTGGTGCAGGTCCGAGTAGGTGCGCACGAGCGCCTTGGCCTCGGACTTGTACACGTTCAGCTGGTACGCGACAGCGAAGTCGCCAAGCTCGCGCTGGAGGACGAAGGGCGGCGGCTCCGCCATGAGTCCCGGCGTGCGCCCCGCGGCCTCCAGCAGCATGGCGTGCACCTGCCGCCAGGGTACCGCGTAGCCGATCCTGACCTCGGTCTGCAGCATCAGGCCGTGCTCACGGGACAGGGCGCTGTAGTTGATGACGTTCGAGTTGAGCAGCGTGCCGTTGGGGATCGTCACCTCCTCGTTGCGAATCGTGCGCAGGCGGATGGTGAGCAGCCGGATCTGGCTGACCGTGCCCGTCACGTCGCCCACCTTGATCATGTCACCCACCCGCAGCACCTTGCCGAAGGTGGTGATGTAGCCGGAGATGACGTTGGATACGGACGATGAGGCTCCCAGCGAGAGCACCAGTCCGGCAAAGACGGACAGGCCCTGCAGCGCCTCCGAGCCGGCGCCCGGCAGGTAGGGGTAAGCCATGACCAGTACGATGCCGATCACCAGCACCCGTGCGATCTTGTAGGTGGCAATCGACCACTCGCGCTCGAATCCCGGAAGGCTGACCGTGCCCCGCTCGAGTGCACCGAAGTAGAGGCGCATCAGGCGCAGCCCGAACCGCGCCACCAGGAACAGCACGATGAGGAACAGCAGACTGGGAATGTAGTCCGCGATGCCGATGGCAATGGTTACCAGAGGATCGAGCAGGAACCCGGCCAGGTCCTCGCTGAGCCGGCGGGTCCAGGGGAACTGGCCGAGCACCACCTCGAACCACACGAAGAACAGGATGGCGCCGACGACGAGGCGCGCCGTGACGAGCGACCCGCGCATGGCGCTCAGCATCGGCGCGATGCGCAGCACGTCGCCGACCTTGCCGTGGGCCGACTGGACCAGCGTGCCATAGCGGCGTTCGAGGAACCGGTCGAGGCGGCGGAACAGGACGACCGTCAGCCAGAGTGCCGCCACCAGCGCAGCTGTGGCGGCCAGGCTGACGAGCGTGCTGCGCCACAGGTGCGCGGGCGTGCGTTCGGCGCGATAGCGGGTGATCGCGTCGGCGAACTGGGACTTGTGGACGGCGGCCACGATGCCTGGCGGGGCAGCCTCCAGTCGCGCATCCATCTCCGTCACCGTCATGATCAGCCGGGAGCCGGCGCGGATCTCGATCCCCTGCTCCACGGGCACGACGGCCAGGGAGTCGACGGCAATACTGCGGTCATCGGCCACGCCCTTGAGCCGCTGTGAGATGCGGGCGGCCCGGTCCGAGGGGGGCAGGGACGAAACGCCGGCCACGGACAGCAGGGTGCGGCCGTCGAGGCGGACCGGCGCCGTGGCGGCCTCAGCCTCGACTTCCGCAGATTCCACCGCGACTTGCGCGTTGCCGGCAGTGGCCATGCCGCCCAGGATGACCAGGACAAACGGGACCAGGAAGTTGCGCATGGTCGAATGGTACCCGGAAGTCACCTGAGGTTAGCCGCCTCCCAGGCTCGCACCTTGATCCGGGCCGCGTCGAACAACCGCTCGTAGTTGCCCTTCAGGACCTTCTGCTTCGCCTCCGGGGTGAGCAGCTGCCAGAGCGGATCGTACTGGCGGTACACGCGCAGGTAGGTGTCCTGGTCGCCCGGCGCCACCTCGTCGGTGCCGAACAGGAAGCGGTCCGGGTGCCGGTTGATGACGTCGGCTGCCCGGCGGGTGGTCTCCGGCGTCGCGACGATGTACTTCGCGACCTCGCTCCACGAAATGTCGAAGTGCAGGTTACCGAGGGCCGCGTTGCCGAGGATCTGGTCGACGATCCCCACCTGATTCGTGGGCCGCTCGGCCACCGGGGCGCTGGCCTCCGACTGCACCGGGTGAACCACGCGGCCGAGCCCGACGTGGGCCCAGATGACGGTGGTTTCGGGGTGGCGCAGCAGCAGGTCGCGCATCTGCTGGAGGTAGACCGGGGTCGCACCCTGCCCGGCGAAGGGCATGTCCACGTCGTTGTGGATCAGGACGACAAGGCCGGCCTGCCCGGCGAACTCGAAGATGCGATCCAGCGCCCGGTTGGCCAGGCTCGGCTCGCCGCCGGCCACCTTGGCGGAGACGAATTCCTTGTGGATTGTGAACTCGCCGATGCCGCTGAACACGCCGGGAAAGGTCTTCAGGACGCGCCTGATGTGATCCGCGGCGTACATGTCGGCGGGATTGAAGCCGGTGATCATCGGGTCCAGGCGTGCCTGGTCGGCCTTGCCCAGCGACCGGTAGGCCGTGGCGATCCAGGCGTCGGTGAAGGAGTAGTAATAGAGTGGCGCGTCGGACTGCAGGTAGTAGGTCGGCGCGAAATCCTGGGAGTTCTCATAGGACCACATCTGCTGCAGGGGAATGCCGAACAGCGCGACGCGGCCGACCTTGTCCCCCATGATCTCGAGGAACCGGTGGATGTCCGTGCCCTCCTGGACGTAGTTCGTCAGGTGGAAGTGCGAGTCGTGGAGTTCATAGGCGGGCTTGGATGCCGCCATGGCCGGACCGGCGGCGAGCCCCAGCGTCGCCGCCAGACCGGCAGCCGAGCATATCGACCGGAACAGAATTAATCCCTTCATTACGCCCCCATCACTTCGCCGGCGCCTTGCCATGGACCTCGTCGAGCCGCGACCGAAGCGCCTCGGCCCAGCGGCGCAGCATGCGGTCCGCCTCGGACTTGTTGGTCACCTTGTTCTGCCACTGGATCCGGCCCGTACCCCGGTCCTCCTGGCGGTCGATCGCGCGGGCCAGGATCTGGCCGGTGACGGAGTCGAAGATCTCCAGGTACAGCGTCATCCCGCCGGCCGACTCACTGAGGGTGTAGCTGCGGCCCGCCGCCATGGAATCCGGCGCGGACACCTCCAGGTCGATGATGGCCGGGCGCAGGATCAGCACGTCGTCCGCGCCTTCCGTGACGATCGTGTAGCCGCCCTTGTTCTGCAGCTCGTCGGTGAAGATCTTCAGGAATTCCGCGGACAGGCCGGCCTTGATCTCGTCCATCTCCTTCGGGCTTACGCGGCTGGCACCGGACTTGCGCTCGCGTTCCCAGTCCTTGCTGAAGGCCACCGGGCATTCGAGGATGGCGAAGCGCTTGTAGCCGCTGAAGTCCACGCCCGGCCGGACGTAGACGACCTCGGCCACCTTGCCCTTGCGGAGCTCGAGGCCGTCGTGGGACACGGCGGGCAGTTCGTCCTTCTTGGCGACGGCGACACCCGACAGCAGGCAGGCCGCCGTCATCACGATCAGGGAGTGCTGTATTTTCATGGCATTATCGCCTTGCAGCTGAGTGTATGTTTTTGAATATGGCACAAGCGCGGCAGGCCAGCCACAGGCCGGCGTAGGGGGTTTTCCTGATGCGGCTCGCCGACTGGCTCATCGAGGCCTTGCGCACCCACGGGGAGCTCGCCCTGTTCCTCTCACTGGGCCTCGGCTACGCCCTCGGCAAGCTGCGCCTCGGCAGTTTCAAGGTGGGACCGGTCCTGGGATGTCTGGTTGCCGGCGTTCTGGTCGGCCAGCTCGACGTGCCCGTCAGCCGGGATCTCAAGTACGCCTTCTTCCTGCTCTTCCTGTTCGCGATCGGCTACAAGACCGGTCCCCAGTTCTTCTCGGGCCTGAAGTCCAGCGGGCTGCCCCAGACCGGCCTGACGGTGTTCCTGTGCAGCACCGGGCTCGGCACGGCGTGGCTCGTCGCGACGCTGTTCGGGTTCGACGTCGGCACCGCCGCCGGCCTGCTCGCCGGCGGGCTGACGGAATCCGCGACCGTCGGCACGGCCGGCGACGCCATTGCCCGGCTCGCGCTGGATCCCGCCGTGCGCGACCAGCTCGTGTCCAACGTCGCGGTGGCCTTTGCCGTCACCTACCTGATCGGACTCATCACCGCCGTGTGGGTTCTGTCGGTGCTCGGGCCGAAACTGATGCGGGTGGACCTGGCTGCCGAGTGCCGCGAGCTGGAGGACCGCATGGGGGTGGTGACAGCCGAGCCCGGCGTCCTGTCGGCCTACACCCGGCACAGCGTCCGGGCTTACCGGGTGCCGGCTGACCTGGCCGGCCGGACGGTCCAGGGCCTGGAGTCCCTCTTCGGCTACGAACGGGTCTTCGTCGAGCGGGTCCGGCAGGCGGATGCCCTGCTGGAGAGTTCTCCCGGCCTCGTGCTGCAGGCTGGCGACACCGTGGCGCTGGCGGGCCGTCGCGACCTGCTCCTCGGCAGCACGAATCCGCTGGCGGCCCACGAGGTCGATGACGGCGAGCTGCTCGACATCCCGGTGGTCGTCGTTGACATGACGCTGACCAACCGCGCACTGGCCGGACGGACGTTGCGCGAAACAGCGCGGGTCCTCGGGGAACGCAGCCGCGGCGTGTTCCTGCGGCGTGTGACCCGGGCCGGCCAGGCCCTGCCCTTCACCATGGACACCGTCGTCGAGCGGGGCGACGTGCTGACCGTCGTTGGGGCGAAGGAAAACGTGGAGCGCGTCGCGCCGGAAATTGGCTACGCCGAATGGCCCACCGCCGCCACCGACATGGTGACCGTCGGCATCGCCGTGGTCGTCGGCGGCCTCATCGGCCTGCCGGCCATCCGGATCGCAGCGCTCGAAGTCGGGCTCAGTCTGGCCGTCGGGGTACTCCTGGGCGGGCTGGTGGCCGGCTGGCTGCGGTCGGTCAGCCGCCGCTTCGGCCGGGTTCCGGAGCAGGCGCTGTGGCTCTTCGACTCGGTGGGGCTCAACGCCTTCCTGGCGCTGGTCGGCATCAGCGCGGGTCCGGACTTCGTGCGCGGCCTTCAGGAATCGGGCCTCCCGCTGGTGCTGGCGGGCGTCCTCGTCTGCGGCATCCCCCACATCGCCACGATCCTGCTGGGCCGCTACGTGCTGAAAATGCATCCCGGGATCCTGCTCGGCGTGTGCGCCGGTGCGGGCACGTCCGCGCCGGCCCTCGCCGCCATCCAGGACGTGGCCCGCAGCAAGATTCCGACCCTTGGCTATGGCGTCAGCTATGCTGTGGGCAACGTGCTGCTGGCACTCTGGGGCACGGTGATCGTGCTGTTGATGACTGGCTGAAGGTGCCCTGATGCTGTCGGGGATGATCCGTTGAACCGATTGGTAAACTCCTGATGGAAACTGGCACGCTCGTACTCGACTTCCTGCGCAACAACCCGGTTTTCACGTTATTCGCGGTCCTGGGCTGCGGCTACCTGGTGGGACGGCTCCGCATTGGCCCGATCTCGCTCGGGCCCGTGGCGGGCGCCTTGCTCGTGTCGCTTTTCCTCGGGCAGTACGACTTCAAGATCAGTCCGGGCGCCCAGTCCGTCGGCTTTGCACTGTTCATCTTCGCCGTCGGCTATCAGGCCGGACCCCGCTTCTTCGAAGTATTGAGGACCCAGGGCCTGCAATACCTCCTGCTCGCCCTGTTCGTGGGTGGCGTTGGCGTGGCGATCTCGATCGCCGCCGGGACCCTGCTCGGCCTCCCGTTCGGCGGCACGGCCGGCCTCCTGGCCGGCGCGATGACGACGACACCCACGCTGGCCGCCGCCCAGGAGGCAGTCCGTTCCGGCATCGTGGCCTTGCCGGACGGGGCCACGGCCGATGGCGTGCTAGCCACCATTGCCTCTAGCTATGCGATCACCTACGTGGTCGGGCTCCTCGGCATCATCGCCACGGTCCGGCTGCTGCCGCGGCTGGTCGGCATCGACCTCGCCGCGGAGGCCGCAAAGATGGAGGAGGCGGAGAAGGAGGAACGCGGCGGGCAGATGCAGGCCCGGGCCTACCGGGTCATCAGTCCGGAGGCCTGCAAGCCGACGATCAAGGAGTTGCGCAGCCGCCTGTGGGACTCACTGTCGGTGGCCAGGCTGCGGCGTGACGGCCAGTGGGTGAAGCCCGCCGACGACGAGCACCTCCGGCTCGGCGACGAGATCCATGCCTATGGCGATGCCAATTTCTTTCGCGGCGGCGTCGAGAAGATCGGCGAAGAGATCACCGTCTCTCCGGAGATTGAACTGACAGCCGAATACACGCACGTGGTCGTCGCACGCCGTGACGCCGTCGGCAGGACGCTCGAGGAGCTCAACCTGGCGCGCCAGCACGGGCTCGTGGTCGCGGAAGTGCGGCGGGACGGCCTGCCGCTGCCGCTCAGCCCCGGCCTGAAACTCCAGCGGAGTGACGTCCTGAGCGTGGTCGGCCCGAAGTCTGCCATCCAGGAACTCGCGGGCGTGCTCGGCCCGGTCGAGTCGGACATCGCGCAGACCGACATGACCACGTTCGCCTTCGGCATCGCGCTCGGCGCCGCAATCGGCGTCCTCGCCATCAACATCGGTGGCGTGCCTATCGGCGTCGGCCTGGCCGGCGGCCTGCTGGCCTCCGGCATCCTGGTGGGCTGGCTCAATGCCACCCGCCCGACGTTCGGCAAGTTCCCCGAGGCGGCCCGGTGGATCCTGATGGAGTTCGGCCTGATGATCTTCATCGTCGGCGTCGGCCTGCAGGCCGGCGGGCAGGTGGTCGAGACCTTCGCGACGGCGGGTCCCGCGCTGATCGCCGCCGCCCTGTTCGTCGTCGCGACGCCGGTCCTGCTGGGCTATGCCTTCGGGCGCAAGGTGCTGCGCCTGCCGCCCGTGCTCCTCATCGGGGCGCTCACGGGCGCCATGACCAGCGCGGCCGCCATGAGCCTCGTGAACTCGGAGGCCAACAGCACCATCCCGGCGCTGGGCTACACGGGAACCTACGCATTTGCCAACGTGATCCTGACCGTGGCCGGCACGCTGGTCATGTTTGCCTGACCGACCTGTAGGAGCGCCTTTAGGCGCGATCGCCTTCTACAAGCTGCCGGCAAGCTCGGCGATGCCGGTCCACATGACCTGGATGCCGATGCAGAAGAGCAGGAAGGCCGTGAGCCGGGCCACGATGTTGGTGCCCGTCGGGCCCATGGCCAGCGCGATCCGGCCCGAGGACCGGTAGAGCAGGTAGATGAGCAGGCAGATCAGGGTGCTCGTCACCAGGGCCTGGACGCCGAAGACGAGCGGATTGTCGGCCCCCGGTCCGCCGCCCCCGGTGCCGAGCGCGACGGCCACCGCGATCGTTCCCGGACCGGTGGTCATCGGCATCGTCAGCGGATAGAAGGCCAGATGGCTGGCGTCGCGGGTGCCCGCCTCCTCGAGGACGGCGCCCCGCTCGGCGCTATTGTCCTCCGCATTCAGCAGTTTCCACGCGGTCAGGGCAATGATGATGCCGCCCGCCAGGCGCAGCACCGGCATGTCGATGCCGAAGATCCGCAGCACGAAGGCGCCGATCAGCATGGAGACGTTCAGGGTGATGAAGCTGTAGGTGGCTACCTGGCGCGCCAGCCGGGTGCGGGCGGGCTGGTCCATGCCGCGGGTGGCGGCGAGGAAGACGAATGCGCCCCCCAGCGGGTTGATGATCGAGAACAGGGCGGGAAACGCCAGCAGCATGAAGGTGCCGGTCTGTGCGGCGAACTCGGTTAGCACGCTTTACCTCCCTGCCCTTGCGGCACTGAGACTGCCGGCATTGTATTGTCATCGGGCTGCCGGGACCTATACTCGGACCGGAAGGGGCACCCCATGGCAGGATTCGAGATCAACTTCATCGCCCGTCACCTGACCGCCGGGGAACGGCTGGGCGAGTTGCTGTTCGGCCTCATCATGACACTCACCTTCACGCTGACCGCCGGCTTCGTCGTCGGGGACGGCCGGGATGCCGCGCGGGACCTGTTGATCGCGACGATCGGCTGCAACATCGCCTGGGGCATCATCGACGGCGGCCTGCTGATCCTCGGCCGCGCTTTCGACCGTGGCCGGGCCGCGCGGATCGGGCGGGCCATCCGCTCCAACCCGGACGACCAGCACGCCATCGCGGCAGTGGCCGCCGAGATGGACGAGTACGTCGAACACGTTACAACCCCCACGGCGCGGCAGCAGCTGTATCGCCACATCGTCGAGCAAGTGAGGTCGTTGCCGGGACAGCGCGCCGGGGTGCGGGGCGAAGACTGGCTGGCGGCGCTCGGGGTGTTCTGGCTGGTGGTCTTCGCGAGCTTTCCCGCGGCGCTGCCCTTCGTCTTCATCGACGAGCCCTGGCTGGCCCTCCGCGTCTCCAACGCGATCCTCATCGCACTGTTCTTCGTCATCGGCTACCGATGGGCCCGCTACACGACCATCCCACCCTGGCGCGCCGCAACGTCGCTGACGCTCTTCGGTACCGCAATGGTGGCCGCCGCGATTGCCCTCGGCGGCTGACTTGGTCAGCGCCAGGCGCTCACCAGCCGCGCGACCATCACCGCAAGAAAGAGCTGCCCGCCGATTACCTCGACCACGGCGAGGCCCCGCGCCGCGTCGCTGACGGGCAGTATGTCTCCGTAGCCGAGAGACGCGAGCGTGACGAAGCTGAAGTAGATGCTGCTCGCCACCGGCAACCCCGGTGGGCCGGCACTGCCGCCGCCGGCCAGCGATCCCGGCACGAAGTACTCCAGCACCGAGTAGATGACGCCGAAGAACAGTCCCGCCAGGAGGTATGTGCTGAGGGCGGCGTAGACCTGCTGGCTGCCAACTGTCTGGCCTCGCAGGGCGAAGCGCAAGCCAGCCGCTGCGGCGACGAGTGCCACGATTGACCAGATAGCGAGACTCATCGTCGAGAGTGCCTCCTGACTCAGCCACACGCCAGCCGGCCGGGCGATCAACGCGATCAGCAGGATTGCCAGGGTTGTGGCCCGCACCCAGCCGCGGTCCAGGGCCCACACGGCGGCGAGGACATTGGCGCCCAGCAGGAACTCGACACCGCCGTCGGTAATCCCCGCCTGCTCCAGGATCGGCGGCAGCGACAGCGACAGTAGCAGCGAATAGAACAGCACCGAGTAGCGATGTGACGCGTACCAGAGGCTTAGTCGGCGTTCGGCGGGCATCAATGGATGATAGCCCGCTCAGCGCTGCAGGAAATCATTGATCGCAACGCCGATGCCGATGCGCTCGATGCGCTGGTTGTAGTCGAGGAGGCTCTCCCCGTAGCCGTTGAAGTACTGGACGTAGGCCCGGAGGATGTCCGTGACCGGGTAGCTCCAGGTCGCCTCGACGCCGGTCTTCTCGGTGCCGGGCCGGATCATGAGCGTGAAGGTGTTGCGGTTCGGCGTCCAGATGGCGCGCGCGTCGCCGTAGCCGAGATAGCGGTATTCGTTCGGGTTGTCGTCGTCCTCCTCGTCCTCGGGCAGGCGGTACCAGGCGCGCACGCCGAGGACCAGGTCGTCGGTCAGCTGGAAGCCCGTCTGGCCGATCACCCGGTTCCAGCTCCGGGACAGCGGGTCCGAACGGCCGTTGGACTGGTGATTCAGGCCGATGTCCCAGCCCACGATCGGGATCCCGAAAATTTCAGGACCTCCGTAGTTCCGGTAGAACAGCTCCGGCTCGTAGTTTGTCTCGCGGAACGGCGAGGAGATGTCCTCGGCGTACACCTGCCAGTAAGACACGCTGGAGAACGCGAAGTACACGTCGCCGTCCAGGTCGAAGGGCGTCTGCCACACGGGGAACTTGAAGCTGACCTGGAACTTCGCCTCCTCGTTCTCCAGCACGTCGTCCACCCCGATGGCGTCGTAGAGGGACTGGTTGGGGTTGTCGTTGTAGGTGTAGGGCAGGAGGTAGTTCGGCCGGTGGGCCGTGAGCAGGAACGGCTGCGCCGTCACCTCGCGCTCGTACGCGCGCCGGGCTGACACCGGCGACACCGGCGCCACGGGGACCGTCGCCTGGTCCGTGGCCTGAACCGTGGCCGGCCCGGCGGCGCAGGCGGCCCGCAGCTCGCCGACTGTCGCGCCATCCGGTGCCGTGCGCAGCCGCTCCAGGAGGCAGGCGTCGGGATCGGCCTCGGGGGCCGCCTGGGCAAACGGCAGTCCGGCCATGAGTGAAGCCACTGCCAGGACGATCTGTGCTGTGAGGGTACGCATGACCTATTGTGCCTCTTCCCAGCCGCCGCCGAGAGCCTTGTAGAGCTGCACGAGGGCGGCGTAGCGCTGCTGCAGGGTGCTGGACGCCTGGAGCTCGGCGCTGAAGAGCGAGCGCTCGATGTCCAGTACCTCCAGGAAGCTGGTCACTCCGCCGTCATAGCGGGCGCGGGAGAGGACGGCCGCGGCCCGCGCCGACTCGACCTGGCGGCGCCGGGCCTCGTACTCGGCGGCGCCCGTGTGCAGCGCCTCCAGCGCGTCGTCCACGTCCCGGTACGCGTTGAGCACCGTGCTCTCGTAGCGGAGTATCGCCTGCTCCGTGCGGGCCTTCTCCACCTCGACGCGGCGGACGTTGCGCCCGAACTCGAACAGCGGCCCGACCAGGTTGCCGCCGATGCTCCAGAAGTCCGCGCCGCTGTCGCCCAGGTTGTCCAGGTCGCTGCTCTCGAGGCCAGCGGCACCGGTGAGCGTGAGGGTCGGCAGGCGCAGCGCCTCCGCGATGCCCACGCGGGCCATCTGCGCGTGGGCCAGCTCCTCGGCCTCGCGCACGTCGGGACGCCGGTTGAGCAGGTCGGAGGGCAGGCCCGCCGGCGCCGTGTCGGGAATCCGGCCATCGTCGAGGGGCTGGCCGCGCGCAATGGGCCCGGGCGGCCGCCCCAGGAGCACCGACAGCGCATTCTCAACCGAAACGATGTTGCGCTCGAACACGGGCACGGCCGCCGCCGCCGTCGCCTCCTCGATCTCCGCCTGGCGCACGTCCAGCTCCGAGACGATGCCGCCGTTGAAGCGCGTGCGTATGAGTTCCAGCGAGTCCCGGCGGCTCGCGAGCGTGCGTTGCGAGATCTCCAGCCGCTTGTCCAGGTCCCGCAGCTGGAAGTACAGGTCCGCGACCGCCGCGACCACCGAGATGGTCACGCCCTGCCGGGCCGCCTCGGTGGCCAGCAGCTCCGCCCGTGCCGACTCGGTCGAGCGGCGCAGGCGGCCCCAGAGGTCCACCTCCCAGGACACGTTCGCGTAGACGCTGAAGTCGCTGGCGGTGGTGCCGGGCAGCCCGTCGACCTGCTCGCTGGTCTTGCCTCGTCCCGCTCCGGCGCCGATGCCGAACGCCGGAAACTGCTCCGCCCGCACGAAACCCAGGCTGGCAGCCGCCTCCTCCACCCGGGACGCGGCGATCTGCACGTCCTGGCTTTCCTCCAGGGCCGAACGGACCAGCTCCTGCAGGACCGGGTCGTCGAAGACCTGCCACCAGGGCAGGTTGGCGATCGACTCGCCCTCCGCCGTGCCACGAAACGCCGCGGGCTCTGCGACTTCCGGCCGCGCGAAGTCCGGTCCCAGCGCGCAACCACCGACCAGCACGGCGAGCACGAGCGGCAGGCTGATTCGGCAGGCCCGCCCCACGTCAGTGTTCCGCCGCCGGGGCGACGGCCGGCGCCCGCCGGCGGGCAACCCGGGTCTCGATGAAAACGAATAATGCCGGCACCAGCAGCACGCCCAGGGCCGTCGCCACCAGCATGCCCGCAAACACCGCCATGCCCATGACCTTGCGGGCCTCGGCTCCGGCGCCCGCGGCCGTCAGCAGCGGCACCACGCCCAGGATGAAGGCGAAGGCCGTCATGAGGATCGGGCGGAAGCGCAGCCGGGCCGCCTCGAGGGCGGCATCCACGGCCGTCCTGCCCTCGTCCATTTTCATCCGCGCGAACTCGACGATGAGGATGGCGTTCTTGGCAGCCAGGCCTATGAGCAGCACCAGCCCGATCTGGGCGAAGACGTTGTTCAGGTAGCTCGGGCTTGCCAGGCGCGCCAGCCACAGGCCGAGGAAGGCCCCGAACGCCGCGAAGGGCGTGCCGAGCAGAACGGAAAGGGGCAGGACCCAGCTCTCGTACTGGGCCGCCAGGATGAGGAACACCATGACCAGGGCGAAAATGAACACGACCACGCTGCTCCCCGACGCTGCTTTCTCCTGGTAGGAGAGCGCATTCCACGAGTAGCCCATGCCCTGCGGGAGCACCTCGGCGGCGACTTCCTCGAGTGCGTTCAGGGCATCGGCCGAGCTGTAGCCCGGCGCGGCATTGCCGGTGATCTCCGCCGCCCGGGCCAGGTTGAAGCGGTTGGTGTAGCCCGGGCCGCTGGCCGTCCCGACGGCCACGAAGGATGACAGCGGGACCATGTCGCCATCCTTGTTGCGGACGAAGAAGCGCCCGATGTCTTCCGTGCGGGACCGGTACTCGGGCTCCGCCTGGAGGTACACCTTGTAGAGCTGGCCGAAGGCGTTGAAGTCATTGACGTAGGCGCCGCCCAGGTTGGCGCCCAGCGTGGTGTTCAGGTCGGAGAGCGCGACGCCCTGGGTGAGAGCCTGCTCCCGGTCCACGTCCACGTAGACCTGGGGAACGCTGGCGCTGTAGGTGGTGAAGGCGCTGGCGATCTCCGGCCGCCGGGAGGCCGCGTCCAGGAAGCGGCCCACCTGGTCAGCCAGGTACTGGGGCGTGCCGCCGCTCTGGTCCTGCAGCATCAGGCTGAAACCCGAGGCTGTGCCGAGGCCCGGGATGGCAGGCGGCCCGAAGGCAAAGACGAGCGCGTCCGGGATCGCGCGGGCGAACAGCCCGTTCAGCCGCCTCGTGAGGTTGTCGGCCCGGTCGGCGATACCCGGGCGCTCGCTCCACTCCTTGAGCGACACGAACACGATCGCATTGTTCGGCGCGGCGGCGCCCGACAGCAGACTGTAGCCGCCCACCACCGTGTAGCTGGCGATACTGTCCACCTGCCCGAGGACCGCCTCGACCTGGCGGGTCACGGCGTCCGTGCGCTCCAGCGAGGCGGCATCCGGCAGCTGCACGTTGATCAGAAGATAGCCCTGGTCCTCCTCCGGAACGAAGCCGCCGGGCAACCGGGTGCCAAGCAGTGCCGTGGCCCCGATGAAGACGGCTACCAGTACCAGGGCCCGCAGCGACTTGCGGGCGAAGACGCCCGCCAGGCCGACATAGGACGCGGTAAACCGGCCAAAGATGCCGTTGAACCACCGGTAGAAGGGCTCGAGCGGCCCGGGCTTCCCGCCCTTCGGCTTGAGCAGCAGCGCGCACAGGGCGGGGCTCAGCGTCAGGGCGTTGATCGCGGAGAAGCCCACGGAAATGGCGATGGTGATGGCGAACTGCTGGTAGAGCCGGCCCGTGATCCCGGGCACGAAGGCTACCGGGACGAACACCGCGATGAGAATGAGCGCGATGGCGATCACCGGTCCCGACACCTCCTTCATCGCCTGCCGGGTTGCATCCTTCGGCGACATGCCCTGCTCGATGTGGTGCATCACCGCCTCGACCACCACGATGGCATCGTCCACCACGATGCCGATGGCGAGCACGAGGCCGAGCAGCGAGAGCACATTCACGGAGAAGCCCAGCAGCGGGAACAGGATGAACGCGCCCACGAGCGACACGGGGACGGTCAGCAGGGGAATGAGCGTCGCCCGCCAGTTCTGGAGGAAGACGAACACGACCAGGATCACCAGCAATACGGCCTCGAACAGGGTCGTGATGATCTCGCTGATGCCCTCGCGCACGGCCAGAGTGGTATCCAGCGAGATGAAGTGCTCCAGGTCTGAGGGAAAGTCGGCCGACAGCCGCTCCATCGTGCGGCGGATCTCGTCGGCGACCTGCAGGGCATTCGAGCCCGGCGTCTGGTAGATCGCGATGACGGCCGTCGGCTTGCCATTCACCCGGCCGATCTGCGCGTAGGTCTGCGCGCCGAGCTCGATGCGGGCCACGTCCTGGAGTCGCAGCAGCGAACCGTCCGGGTTGGCGCGGATGACGACCTCGCCGAACTCGGCGGGCGTCGTCAGGCGGCCACGGGTGGTCACGGTGTAGGCGAACTCCGTGCCCGGGACGGCCGGCGGGGCGCCCACCTGGCCCGCCGGGACGACGACGTTCTGCTGGCGAAGTGCGTTGACCACGTCCGGCACGGTCAGGCCCAGCTGCGCCAGCCGGTCGGGCCGCACCCAGACGCGCATCGCGTAGTCGCTGCCGCCGAAGATGGTGACCTGCCCCACGCCCCTGATCCGGGCGATGGCGTCGTTGAGGTTGATGGCGGCGTAGTTGCTGAGGAAGTCGCTGTCGTAGCTGCCGCCGGGTGACGTCAGCGTGACGAGCATCAGCGGGAAGGCCAGCGACTTCTTGACGCTGACGCCGAGGCGCTTCACGTCCTCGGGAAGGAACGGCTCCGCCTGGGCCACCCGGTTCTGGACCAGCACGTTGGCAATGTCCAGGTCGGTGCCCACCTCGAAGGCAACCCGGATCTGGCTCACGCCGTCATTGGAGTTGGTGCTCTTTATATAGAGCATGTTCTCCACCCCGTTGAGCTGCTGCTCGAGCGGGTTGGCCACCGAGTTCTCCACCGTGACGGCGTCCGCGCCGGTGTAGGTGGCCTGGATCAGCACCTCCGGCGGCGTGATGTCCGGGTACTGGGCGATGGGCAGGCCCTGAAGCGCGACGACCCCGAGCAGCACGGTGACGATGGAAATGACCATCGCCACGATGGGGCGATTGATGAAGAACTCGGCCATCGGCCCTAGCGCGCCCCGCTGGCGGGAGGTGGTGCGGGTGGCTCCGCGACCGGCTCCGGCTCCACCTGCATGCCCGCGCGCAGGCGCTGGATCCCGGCCAGGATCAGGCGGTCACCGGGCTTGACGCCCTTCTCGATCAGCCAGTCGCCGCCGATCTGCGGCCCGGTCTCGACGGCCCGGACCTCGACCTTGTTGTCCTTGTCGAGCACGAACACCTGGTGGCGACCCTGCAGCTCGCTGACGGCCCGCTGGGGCACGAGCATGGCGCCGCTGCGCTGCTCGGTGGCAGCCCGCACCCGGGCGAAGAGTCCCGGCCGGAGCAGGCGGTCCGGGTTCGGAAATGCTGCTTCCAGCTGCAGGGTGCCCGTGGTCGAGTCCACGCCGCGGTCGATGGAGATCACGCGCCCCGGCTGCGGGTACACGACGCCGTCGGCAAGGACCAGCTGCAGCGGGACAGCCTTGGGATCACCCTCCGGCTTCAGCTCGGCGCCGAACCGGCGGGTGTAGTCCAGGTACTCGCGCTCGCTGATGGCAAAACGCACGTGCACGTTGTCGATGGCCGAGACGGTATTGAGCAGCGAGGCCGACGTCGGGCCCACGAGGTCACCGACCTTGACCTTCGAGATGCCGATCTGGCCGCTGATGGGTGCCCGCACGCTGGCATAGCCCAGGTTGATGTCGGCGACGCGCAGCTGGGCCTCGGCGGCCTTCACCTGGTTGCGGGCGGCCCCTTCACGCGCGACCGCCTCGTCCAGGTCACGCTTGCTCACCGCGTTCATCGCGGCAAGGGGCCGGTACCGGGCCAGGTTGGAAGCCGCGTCGGCGTAGAGCGTCTCCGCCTGGGCGAGGCCGGCCTGGGCGGCGGCGCGGTTCTGCTCCAGTTCGCTGGGGTCGATGCTGTAGAGGAGGTCCCCCACCTTCACCGGGCTGCCATCCTCGAAATGGATGGCCTCGATGAAGCCGGAGACCCGCGCGCGGATTTCGATGTCCGCCTCGCCCCGGGTCTGGCCCACCCACTCGCTGTAGATGGGCACGTCGCTGCTCGCGACGGTGACGACCGGCACCTTCGGCACGGGCGGCCCCGCGGGGCCCGGGCCCTTGCCGCAGGCGGCGACAATCGCCAGCGGCAGTGCGAGGATAAGGGCGCGCACGGAAGGATGAACCTTGGAATCCACGATGTACTCCGCGGTGGCCCGTTGTTGTTTTAAGGGAGTGTCGCAGGCGACCGGCGGCCCAGCCTACCGGCCCGCCCTCCCGAGGTCCAGACACCCGGCACTGCGGCGCCTGGCGATGCTCACCGGGCTCCTGGCCGCCCTGGCGGCAACAGCCGCCCTCGCCTCCCGCACCCTGTACCTGGCCCGCGAGGAAATCATCTGCGACGCCGACCGGATCGTCTGCATCGACGGATCCCTCGGCTACGACGTGAACGACCGCCTGCTGTGGCTGCGGGGCCGCGTCCTGGCTTCGGCGGTGCCGGGCATGCTGCAGATCACCGTGAAGGGCAGCAACCGCCTGGGGCACGTGCGCTTCGCGCCGATGGAGATCGCGCTCCGCGGGCAGGCCACCGAGATCGTGGACTTCCGGATGATCCCGGACCATCCGGATGTCGAGAACTGGAGCATCGACCGGATCGATTTCGTGCCTGCGGGGGAAGGAACGACGCGCGCCAGGTCAACCTCGCCCTAGGCGGCAAGCCAGGCCCGCGCATCGGCGAGCCGCGCGGGCGGAAAGTACTCGATCGGGAACGGGCGCAGCCCCTGGGAGGTGAACAGCAGGGTGAGGTCCTTCCACTGCTCCTCGCCGACGATCGCCATGCGCACGATGTCGTCGTCGTGGTCCTGCTGGAAGGAGAAGTCGCTCCACTGCCCGCCCTTCTCCCATCCGGCGAAGTCTTCGGCGAGCACGAGGATCCTGATCTTCCCGCCGGAAGCCATGATCCCGGCGGTCTCGGCCTGGACGGCGGCGAGTTCCTTCTGGGTCAGGCGGCCGCTGACCCGGAGGGTGACGACGCCGGCCTGCACGCTGGTGATATCTGCTGGCATGGCCCGACCCCTGAGGAAACCTGTTGCAGTATGCGGGCGAAGCGCTTCGCCCGTAAACTGTGGCGCAGGCAACCCATGCGCCCGCAGACGATGGCCTTGAACCCATGAACGATGACACCGGAACCGGCAAGTACGAGCAGCTGCTGGCCCGCTGCGCGGGACTCGAGCCGGTCACGACGGCCGTCGCGCACCCCTGCGAGGAAACGGCACTGGCCGGCGCTCTGGAAGCGGGCCGGCGGGGCCTGATCACGCCGATCCTCGTGGGCCCGGTGGCCCGGATCCGCGAGCTCGCCGCGCGGCACCGGATCGATCTCGGGGCGGTGGAACTCGTCGACGTGCCCCACAGCCATGCCGCCGCCGCCCGGGCCGTTGAGCTGGTGCGGGAGGGCCGTGCCGAACTGCTGATGAAGGGCAGCCTGCACAGCGACGAACTGCTCGCGGAAGTGCTGGCCCGCGAGACGGGCCTGCGCACGAGCCGCCGCCTCTCCCACGTGTTCATCATGGATGTCCCGACCTACCACAAGGTGCTGCTGGTGACGGACGGGGGCATCAACATCAACCCGGGACTGGAAGAGAAAGCAGACATCTGCCGGAACGCCGTCGACCTGGCCATCGCCCTCGGCGTGGAGCGCCCCAAGGTGGCCGTGCTCGCCGCCGTGGAGACGGTGAGCTCGAAGATGCCGGCGACCATCGATGCGGCGGCGCTGTGCAAGATGGCCGACAGGCACCAGATCACCGGCTGCCTCATCGATGGCCCGCTGGCCTTCGACAACGCCATCAGCCTGGAAGCCGCCCGCATGAAGGGCATCGAGTCAACCGTCGCCGGCGATCCCGACATCCTGCTCGCGCCGGACCTGGAGTCTGGAAACATGCTGGCGAAGCAGCTCAGCTTCCTGGCCAGGGCGGACAGCGCCGGCCTGGTGCTGGGCGCCCGCGTGCCCATCATCCTGACCAGCAGGGCCGACAACGTGCGCTCCCGGATCGCCAGCTGCGCGATCGCGATGCTCATGGCCCACGACCGGCGCCGCAGGCTTCGCCAGCAGGGATCCGGCTGAGTGGCGCGGGAGTGCGTGCTGGTCCTGAACGCCGGCTCGTCGAGCCTGAAGTTCGGCGTGCACGAACGGACCAGCCCCGGCTCCTGGCAGGCCGCGGCCCGTGGTCAGGTCGAGGGAACCGGCATGGCCGCGCTCGGCATCCTGATGCTCCGGCTGCGGACGGAACTGGACTGGGCGCGCGTCCTGGGCATTGGCCACCGGGTCGTCCACGGGGGCCCGCGGCATGCCGGTCCGGCGGTCATCACGCCGGAAGTCCTGGCGGAACTGCGCGGGCTGGCCGTGCTGGCGCCGCTCCACCAGCCCCACAGTCTGGCCGTCATCGACGCCCTGGGCGAGCAGCTGCCCGGCGTGCCGCAGGTCGCCTGCTTCGACACGAGCTTCCATCGCGGGCAGCCTGCCGTCGCCGAGATCGTGCCGTTGCCGCGGGAGATCCGCGAGGCGGGCGTGCGGCGCTACGGCTTCCACGGGATCTCCTGCGAATACATCGCGTCCGTGCTGCCGGAGGTTGCCCCGGCGGTCGCCCGCGGCCGCGTCATCGTCGCGCACCTGGGCAGCGGCGCAAGCCTCTGCGCGCTCCGGGACGGCAGGAGCGTCGACAGCACCTTCGGCTTCTCGCCCCTGGACGGCCTGTGCATGGGCACCCGTCCCGGCCACCTGGACCCGGGCATCGTCCTCCACCTCTTCCAGGCGCTGGGCCTGTCGCCCGGCCAGGTGGAGGATCTGCTCTACCGGAAGTCAGGGCTGCTGGGGATCTCCGGCATCAGCAGCGACATGCGCGACCTGCTGGCGAGCGGCGACGCGGCGGCGAAGCTGGCCGTGGACTACTTCGTCTACCGCGCGGCCCGGGAGATCGGCGGGTTATCCGCCGTGCTCGGGGGGCTGGACGCGCTGGTGTTCACCGGGGGCATCGGCGAGAACTCGGCGGAGATCCGGGCGCGCATCGTGGCGGCGTCGGCCTGGCTGGGCATGGGGCTCGACGCGGCCGCCAACCAGGCCGGCGGGCCGCGCATCTCGGACCCGCCCAGCCGGGTCTCGGCGTGGGTGATCCCGACCAACGAGGAGCTGCTGATCGCCCGGCAGACCCGGCTGCTGCTGGGGCTGGGCTGAGGCGGGCCAGGGTGCGCCCCGATACGGGCATATATAAGGAGTGCAATCCGGCCCCAATTGCTGCAGGATTTGACGGAATGTGTCCCATGTCACAGGAGGATCGAACAATGAAACAGAATACGGTCACGACTTGGGGTCTCGCACTGCTTGCGACGGTCACCCTCTTCACCGCCCTGCCGACGACGACATCCGCCGCCTCCAAGGAGGACGAGGAGCGGGCCGAGATCCGCAAGGCCACCGACGAGACCCTCAGCCGCCTGTACGCGGCCCAGCCGGGCGCGAAGTCCGCCATCGCGAAGTCGGCGGGCTACGCCGTGTTCAGCAACTTCGGCATGAAGATCTTCGTGGCGGGTGGCGGGTCCGGCAAGGGCATGGCGGTCAACAACAAGACCAAGGCCCCTACCTACATGAAGATGGTCGAGGTCCAGGCCGGCCTGGGCATGGGCGTCAAGAAATTCAGGCTGGTGTGGGTCTTCGAGAACAAGTCCGACTTCGACGCGTTCGTCAATTCGGGATGGGAGCTGGGGGCCCAGGCTGGCGCCACCGCGAAGACGGGCGACAAGGGCGGTGGCCTCGAGGGCGCCGTGTCCATCAAGCCCGGCGTGTACCTCTACCAGATCACGGACGATGGGCTCGCCGCGGAGCTCACCGCCAAGGGCACCAAGTACTACAAGGACGACGACCTGAACTAGGGATCAGGATGTAGGAGCGCCTTCAGGCGCGACCCCTTCCCACTCGAGACTCGCGGACTCGATTCTCGCGGGAAGGGGTCGCGCCTGAAGGCGCTCCTACACAGATCAGCGACGGCGGCCGCCGCCGCCGCGCGGTGCCCGTGGAATGGATGCCCGGGACGACGAGGACATCCGCGGCTGGGACGACGGCATCCGGGAGCGGCTGGAGGCGGAAGCCGACGGCGCCGGCCGGGTGGACGGTTTAGCTCCCACGTTGTTGGACGGCCGCGCCGGCAGGGTCGTGGCGCCGCCCGGGGTCTGAGCGGGCAGCGTGGTTGCCCCGCCCGGCGGCCGGGCAATGGGCTGCTCCGGGCTCACGGGGCGGCCCGGCTGGACCGGATACACCGGCGGGGGCACCACCACCACGCCGGGCGGGTAGTACCCGGAGTAGTAGGGATTCCCGTACCAGCCGTTGCTGTAGTAGAAGCTGGAGCTGACGGAGGACGAGCCGCCGCCGCTGTAGCCGTCGGAAGAGCACCCCGCCGCGATGACGCCCAGCACGGCGATCAGGACGGCGGCCCGGGACGGATGGGTTGCGCGGCGCATGTCAGTTCCCCTCCCCGTCGTCATGGTCCCACTCCATCAGCCCGAGCAGGGCGCCGCCCGGATCCGTGACGACACTCAGGCGGCCGTCCAGCAGGTCGGGCCGCGGCGCCGCGATGACGCGCCCCCCGAGCTCGACCGCCTTCCCGGTGCTCGCGGCCACATCGGCAACGCGAACGAAGTAGATCCACTCCGGACGCAGCTCCGTCCGGCCGGGCGGAATCTCGACGAGGCTGGCCCGCGCGAATCCTTCCGCCTGCAGCGCGAAACTCGCGGCATAGCCGACGGGATCACCGGGCACCACCTCGTAGTTGCCCAGGTCCTGGTAGAAGGCCGCGGCCCTGCCGGCGTCGGCGCTCTGGTAGACGGCCCAGATCCACTCGCCGGGCTCGGCCCGGAAATCCGGCGGGTCGCCGCTGGATGAGTTCAGGAGTCCGAAGGGGGCGCCGTCGGGGTCGGCCAGCACGACCATGCGGCCACGGCCCTCCAGCGTGCGCGCCGGGATCAGCGTCTGGCCGCCCTTGGCGATGACGTCCGCGGCGGCCCGGTCCACGTCGGCCACCGACATGTAGGCGATCCACCAGGCCTGGCGGACCGCACTCGTCTCCGGTCCGGGGGGCGGCTCCCGGGCAGCGAGGCCTGCGACGGGATTGCCCGCCTGCAGGGCAAGCGTGTAGCGCGCCGGGCCGTCGCCAACCCGGTCGAACGTCCAGCCGAACAGTTGGCCGTAGAACATCTCTGCGGCCGGGAGATCGGCCGTGACCAGGTCTATCCACACGAACTTGCCCGGACGGTACTCACCGGTCGGCGGGTCGGTGATGGGTGGCAGAGCCGGAGCGCGTGCGGCGAGCACGGGCAACGAGACGATCAGGGCGCCCACCAACAGGGCATTGCGGAAGTGCGTCATCAGCCGATCATAGCCCAGGCGCCAGGTACATGATCAGGGCGAGCACCAGGTAGACCGCGACCAGCTGGACGCCCTTGTACCAGTTGGAATGGCCGTCGGCGCACACCGCAGCCCCGATCAGGACGCTGAGCAGCAAGGCGCCCACCGCCGTCTGGCCGAACTCGAGGCGCAGGGGTACCGGGGCAATGAAATAGCTCACGAGCACCAGCACGGGCGCCACGAACAACGCGATCTGCATGCAGCTACCGAGGGCAATGCCGATACTGAGGTCCAGGCGGTCCCGGATGCCCATCGTCACCGCAGCGCCCAGTTCCGCCGCGCCGCCGATGAGGGCCAGGAGCACCACGCCGATGAACGCCTGGGACATCCCGAGAGCCTCCCCGGTGGCCTCCGCCGCGCCGACGAGGATCTCGCTCATGAAAGCGGCGCCCACGGACGCAGCGACCAGGGTCGTCACGGCCCGCGGTACGCTCCACTCCGCCGCGTGGGCTTCCGTGCCACCGCCCTTGCTGACGAAGAGCTCTGGGTGGGTCCCGAGCATGAACACGAGGTACAGCACGTAGAGCCCGAGGAGGAGCACGGCCAGGCCGACATTCAGCGTGTCCGAGCGCAGCGTGGCAGCCTCCGCGCCGAAAAGGTTCTCGAAGGCGCCGGGGGCCGCAAGCATGATGACCGTGATCAGCATGATGCTGCTGTACACCCGCGCCGCGCCCGCGTTGTACTCCTGGTCGTGCTTCTTAAGGCCGCCAAGCAGGAAAGCCAGCCCCAGGGCCAGCAGCAGGTTGGCGAGGATGGCGCCGATGATGGACGCCAGCACCATCTGCATCAGGCCCGCCTTCAGCGCCACGATGGCGATGATCAGCTCCGGCGCGTTGCCGAAGGTCGCGTTGAGCAGCCCGCCCACCGCGTCGCCGGTGCGCACCGCCAGCTGCTCGGTCGCGTGCACGAGCAACGCGGCGATGGGCACGATCCCGAGGGCCGCCGCGAAGAACACGTAGGGCGCCGCCGCGTGCCGCATCTCCAGCACGACTGCCACCGGCACGAGGGCCAGCAGCCAGTTCAGCGAGGGCTTCAGGCTCACGGGGGCGCGGCTTCCCCGGGGTGCACCCAGTTGTCTACCAGCGTGTAGGTCACGGCGAGCACGACCGGGCCCACGAACAGGCCGATCAGGCCGAAGGACAGGAGTCCGCCGATCACCCCTGCGAAAATCAGCAGCAGCGGGAGGTCGGCGCCCATCTTGATGAGCACGGGCCTGAGGAAGTTGTCCATCAACCCCACCGCGAAGGACCAGACCAGCATGAACGAGCCCCACCCCTGCTCACCATTGGCGAACAGCCAGGCTGTGCCGGCAAGGAGAATGAGCAGGGGCCCGATCTGGGCGATGCAGAGCACGAGCATGACCGCCGTCAGGAATCCCGGGATGGGAACTCCCGCCACCACGAGGCCGACGCCGCCCAACGCTGACTGTATAAGCGCGGTGACGACCACGCCGAGCGCAACGCCGCGAATGGCCTGGCCGGCCAGGATGACGGACTGCTCGCCCCGATCACCCGCAAGGCGCCGGCCGAAGTCCAGCATCCACCGGGCCCAGGACTCACCGCTCGAAAACAGGACCGCGGAAAGGATGACGATGAGCAGGCACTGGACGATCACGAGGCCCACGGTGCCCGCCTCCGTGAGCAACCAGCGGGTGACGTCCCGGGTGTAGGGCTCCACACGCGCGGCCACCTCGGGGAGGCCGCTGGCGGCGGCCTCGGCCCAGGCCCCGGCAGCCCGCTCACCCACCACCGGCAGTCCGGCCAGCCAGGTGGGTGGCGCCGGCAGGGGCCGGCTCGCGAACCCCTGCACCCAGGCGGCGGCCTTGGGAGCCTGATCCGCGATCAGGCCGATCGCCACTACCAGGGGCACGACGAAGACCATGAGCATGACCACCGTCATGACCGCGACGGCCGGGCCTCGCCGGCCGCCGAACCGGCGTTCGAGTCGCCGGAGCATCGGCCAGGTCGCAACGACGACCATCACCGACCAGATGAAGGCCGGCAGGAACGGCTGGAGGATCCAGAAGGACGCCAGCGTGAGCCCGCCGAGGAACATTACCCCGAGGGTCGTGCGCGCGAGGTCGTAACGCAGGTCGTTCATGGCACTGCCCTTCCCGGATCAGGCCGGGCGCCGTACTTCGCCTAGCGCTGCATGATCTGCTTGACGTCGTCCTTTTTGATCGACGTAGACCGGCCCTCGGCGTCCTTGTAGCTGTACATGCCGGTCTCCTCGTCGAGCTTCGGCTTGCCGTTCGTGGGGATCATCGTGCCGTCGGTGGTGCTGATGATGTACTCCGGGCTCGAACAGGCGGCCAGGAAAGTCATCGACGCCGCGACGAGGGCCAGCTTCAAACCGTGGTTCATTGTCTTCATTCTCCAGTGGGATGGACCGGGGGAACAGCTGCTGCCGCAGTGTACCTCCGGCCCGCCGGTCCGTCAGCTCAGTACTCGTAGAACATCGCCTGGATGCGCTTCACGTCCGTCGTCTTCGTCAGCGCCAGCTGCAGCAGGACCCGGGACTTGGGCGGGTTCAGCTCGCCCGAGGCTACGAAGCCCATCTCGTCGTCGTTGACCTCGTTGTTGCGCAGGGTCAGCCCCATGGGCAGGCGGGTACTCCGCACCACCACCACGCCGGCCTTCGCGGCCTTCTTCGCCGCTTCCAGCGCCCCGGTGGTCATGTTGCCGTCACCGACCCCGGCGATCACGATGCCCTTCGCCCCGTTGCGCACCGCTGCGTCAATCAGGTCCGGACTCATGTTGGCGTGGGCGTAGATGATGTCCACGCGTGGCAGCTTGTCGAGGCCGTCCACGGAGAACTCCGACTGGGGGCCCAGCTTGCTGTCCATGGGCTGGAACCACTCGACCTTGCCCGTGTGGACGACGCCGGCGGGGCCGCGGTTGAGGCTCCTGAAGGTCTGCACGCTGGTGGTGTCCGTCTTGACGACGTTGCGGGCGTAGTGGAATTCGTCGTTGAGGGCGACCAGCGTGCCCCGCCCTTTCGCCTGCGGGCTCGTTGCGACAGCCACGCCGTTGTAGATGTTGCCCGGGCCGTCGGCGCTGGTGGCCGTTGCAGGCCGCATGGAGCCGACCATCACGACCGGCTTGTCGCTCTTCGTGACGAGGCTCAGGAAATAGCTGGTCTCCTCCAGCGTGTCCGTGCCGTGGGTGATCAGGACCGCGTCCGTGTCGCCCGAGGCCAGCACGGCGTTCAGCCGCTTCGCCAGCTTCAGCCAGACTTCGTCGTTCATGTCCTGGCTGCCGATGTTGGCCACCTGCTCCCCGCTGATCTGGGCCAGCTTGCCCAGGTTGGGCACGGCGTTGATCAGGGTGTTCACGTCGTAGGCGCCGGACTTGTAGCCGTAGTCCGTCGAGCTCGCCTGGGCGCCGGCGATGGTGCCGCCGGTGGCCAGGACGCGGACGCGGGGCAGGTCCGCCGCCTGGCCGACTGCTGACCAGGAGGCGGCAAACGCCGTCACCAGGCCGAGGGCCAGCGCCGCAACCTTGCTGCTCTTCATGGATGTTGATGCTGCGAGTTTCATGATGATTTTCCTTTTGATCTGGACAGGACTGCTAGCGCGCCTTGCGGGTGCCGGCCTTCTTCTTTGCCTTGGTGACCGGGCGCGGCAACGCCTTCGGCTTCACCTTGCCACCCGCGGGCGGCGAACCCTTCGCAGACTCATAGGCCTGCACGTAGCCCCGGGCAATGGCCCGCACCGCGCGGCCGATGTCGTCGTACACGTGATCGTCCAGGTTGGCGAAGGAAACCCGGACGGACCAGTCGGGGGCCTCGAAGCCGCCGCCGTTCAAAAGCACGATGCCGTAGTCCTCGGCGAGCCGGAAGACGATGTCCAGCGGGTGGATGTTCTTCCGGATCCACGCCACGCAGTCGGCATCCACGTACTTCTTCAGCCAGAACTCCAGGTCGATGATGCCGTAGTACCAGTCGAAGTTGGGATTCTCGTCGACCTTGATCCCGAGGCCCTCGATGGTTGCGTAGACCCGCTTCTTGACGATGCCGATGCAGGCCTTCTGGTACGCCTTCTTCTCGTCCATCAGCTCGTAGATCGAGAACAGGGACATCATCACCTGCTGGGGCAGGGACAGGCCGGCGGTGTGGTTGAGCGCCACGTCCCGGCTGTCGGCGACGATCCGGTCGATGAAGGCGATCTTCCGCGGCTCCAGGGTCAGGCCACCGTAGCGCTTGTCCAGCTTCTTCTTCACCGCCTCGGGGTGCCGCGCGATCATGTCGTCAAACATGTTCTTCTCGTTGACCGCGATCACGCCGAGGCGCCAGCCCGTGCAGCCGAAGTACTTGCTGTAGGAGTAGACGCCGATGGTGTTGTAGGGGAACGCGCCCATCAGCGAGCGGAACCCGGGGACGAAAGTGCCGTAGACGTCGTCGGTCAGGAGGATCAGGTCCGGCCGCTTCTTCAGGATGGCGCCGATCTTCGCGATCGACTCCTCGCTCAGGGCATTGGCGCTGGGATTGCCGGGGTTGCAGAGGAAGAAGGCCTTGATCTTCGGGTCCAGGAGCTTCTTCAGTTCCTTCTCGGTGAACTGCCAGCGCTCCTCCTGCCGCGTCTGGATGTTGACGATGTGGAGGTCGTAGTCCTCGAGGTGGGGCATCTCGAGGTAGGGCGTGAAGATCGGCGTGGCCAGGGCGATGGTGTCGCCCGGATTGAGCAGCCGGTTGGTCTTCATCGTCTTGAAGATGTAGCACATGGCGGCCGTGCCGCCCTCGACCGCGTAGAGGTGGAACGTGCCCTTGGGGCGCGGCTCGCCGCACATGGCCCACTGCAGGTACTCCCGGACGATCTGCTCGTTGTGGACGAGCATCCGGTCCGGCACCGGGTAGTTGTCGCCGATGATCGAGTCCACCAGCTCGTGGACGAAGGCATCGGCGTCGAAGCCGAACTTCTTCACCGTCCACGGGACCATGGCAGCGAGGACGGCAGCGCCCGGCATGTCGGCGTGCTTCGCCAGCCACGCCTCGAGCCGGGCCGCGACACCCTCCCTGCGGGGCATGCCGCCCACGCCGGGGGGCAGGTCGAGGACACGCTTGCTCTCGGTGATGGCGAACTGGCCGAGCAGGAAGAAGGCCTCGCGGGGCTCCGTGGCGATCCAGTTGGGATTGCCGCGCCCGGCGTTCAGGTAGCTGGTAGCGGAGGCCTGGGCGGATGCCGTTGCCAGCTTCGCCAGGTCGTTCTTGATCTCGAACGGGCCCAGCGCCTCGTACTTCCGCAGGTGCACTTTTTCCATTGTTCTCTCCGGATTGGGGCGTCAACTCATCAGCAGCACGACCGCCACGCCCCAGACCGTCAGGAGCGTGTTGCCCACGGCGTAGGTCACCGTGTAGCCGAGGGCCGGCACCTTGCTCTTCGCCTCGGCCTCGATGGCGCCCAGCGCCGCCGTGGTCGTGCGCGCTCCCGCGCAGGCGCCGAGGCAGATCGGCGCCTTCATTTTGAAGACGTACTTGCCCACCAGCAGGCCGATGACCAGCGGGACGGTGGTCACGACGAGGCCGGCGAGGAACAGCTGCAGGCCCTGGGCCTGCAGCCCGGCGACGAAGCCCGGCCCCGCGCTGATGCCGACCACGGCAATGAAGGTGTTCAGGCCGATGTTGTTGAACACCCAGAGCGCCGGGGCGGGAATGCGCCCGAAGGTGCGGTTCACGGAGCGCAGCCAGCCGCAGACCAGGCCGGCGATCAGCGCGCCGCCGCTGGTGCTGAGGCTCAGGGGAACGCCGCCCAGCTCGAAGGTCAGCGCGCCGATCAGGGCGCCGATGACGATGCCGGCACCCATGACCACCATGTCGGTCTCCTCGGTGGCCCGGTCCGCGTAGCCGATGATCGGCGCCGCGCGTTCCACGTCGGCGCGGGAGCCCGCCAGGGTCAGGGTGTCGCCACGCTCCAGCTTGAAATTGGCAGTAACGGGCATTTCAACGCCGGTGCGGAGGATCTTCCGCAGGAACACGCCGCGGCCCTCCTGCTGGAGGTCGGTCTTCACCAGATCGGCCAGGGTCCGGCCGGCGAAGGACTTGTTGGTGACCACCACGTCAAGGATCAGCAGTTCCAGGTCGAGCAGCTCGGGATCGTCGACCTCGGCACCGAGGCGGTCGGCGGCTTCCAGCACCCACTCGCGGCGGCCCGCGATCGCCATGACGGCGTCCCGGGCCAGCAGCGTGTCTGGCTTCGGCTCGATGATCTGGCCGTCCTGGCGGAGGCGCTGGACGACCAGCCGGGACCGGGTTGACCCCGGCACGATGCTGCCGAAGCTGGCCTCGAAGTCGCGCACGGTGCGCCCGGCCCAGGCCGGGTCAGTCAGCCGGTAGGCGCGCAGCACGAACTGGGTATAGCCGGACAGGCGGTCGCTGCTGGACGCCAGCGAGCCGCCCATCTCCTCCTCGTACTTGCGGCACTCGGCGGCGATGTCCACGCGAAGGATCTTCGGCCCGAGGCTCGCCAGGATCCACGCGGAGCCCGCGGTGCCGAACAGGTAGGTCACCGCGTAGGCCACCGGCATGGCATCGAGCATCGCCTTCTTCTCGGCAGCGCCGATCGCGAGCTGGTCGATGCTGTTGGAGGCCACGCCGAGCACGGCGGAGATCGTGCTGGACCCCGCCAGCAGGCCCGCGGTGCCGCCCGCGTCATAGCCCAGGAACTTGCCGACGACGACCGCCGTCACCAGCACCGCCACGCACTGGATCACCGCGAACAGCACCTGCTGGATGCCGTCACCCTTCAGGCCCCGGAAGAACTGGGGCCCGACGCCGTAGCCCACCGCAAACAGGAACATGAGGAAGAAGGTCGACTTCACGTGGCCCGAGATGGTGATCTCGAGCTGGCCGACCAGCACGCCCGCCAGCAGCGTGCTCGTGACCACGCCCAGGCTGAAGGTGCCGACCTTGAACTTGCCGACCCAGAAGCCCAGCCCCAGGGTCAGGAAAATCGCGATCTCCGGGTAGGTCCGGAGCGTTTCAACCAGCCATTGCCACATGCTGTCTTACTCCCCTGACCTGCCGGCCAGCACTTCTACGCGCCCGAGCGGCGCCGGCGCCCGGGAAGGGCCGACGTGCGGAGCAGCCGCAGGCCCTTCTCGGCGTGATAGCCGTGGATCTCCTTGACGTCGAGCTTGCGCATGAACTCGATGGTGTCGGCCGTGATCACCTGGCCCGGCACCATGATGGGGAAGCCCGGCGGGTAAGGGATCACGAAGTCCGCGGCAACCATCTCGGGGCCCTTCTTCGCGCGCTGGTCCACTTCCTTCGACGCCAGGGGCAGATACTCGCAGTCCTCGGCGCGGTAGGCGGTGTAGAACGCCTCCCGCATGTGCCCCTCGGACGTGGCGCTCTTCGCATCGTCGCGGAAGCCGGCGTGGAAGCGGCTGAAGTTCGGCAGGTCGGGAACGTCCTCCATCAGCGACTTCACGCGGGCGGCGAATGCGGTCCGGGCGGACTCGCCGCCCTGGCGCAGCTCCTCGTCGATCTGCCGTGCGATGTCGCTCAGCACCTTGACGATGTGCGCGACGTCGCTGCGGGTGTTGTTGATGTTGGTCTGGAGCAGGATGCTGTTGCGGGAGGTCTTGTTGATCTGGATGTCGTAGCGCTCGGCGAGCATGCCCTTGAAGGCCGTCCCGTCGTAGCCCGCGGTGCCGCAGACGAGCGTGAGACGCGTCGGGTCCAGCGCGATCTCGTCGCGCTTCCAGGAGTCGATCAGCTGGGCGCGGGTGTTGTGGGGCCAGCCGTAGTCGGAGATGCCCGACTCCCGGTACTCGGCGGGCACCATCTCGGCCGGCGTGAGCACGCGGAAGTACTTCGAGATCAGCGGGTGGCTGTTGACCTGCCGCCGGATCCGGAGCGCCAGGTCGGTGGCACGGATGACGAGTTCGTAGCCCTCCAGCTCCATCTGCCGGCGGGCCAGGTCCAGGGACGCGATGATCTGCAGGTTCGGCGACGTGGAGGTGTGCGTGAAGTAGGCCTCCTCGAAGGCGCCGTGCACGGCCCCGAACTCCTCGTCGCGGACCAGGATCATGGAGCCCTGGCGGAGCGCCGACATGGACTTGTGGGTGGACTGGGTGCCGTAGACGCGGATCTTCACCTTGGCGGGATCCGGCAGCAGGCGCATGTCGAGCAGGTCGGGGTTCGCCGGGTCCAGGTCGCCCGCCCGGGCCCGGAACGCGTCGTATTCCTTCCGGTACTCTGGCGTGTGGAGGCGCTCGGCCAGGCTTTCGGCCGCGTGCATGGACGTGCGCAGCCGGTGGAACGGCGAGAAGCGCGCGAAGCCGAACCAGGCCTCGTCCCAGAGGAACACCAGGTCCGGCTTGATGGCCAGACACTCCTCCATGACGCGCTCGGGGTTGTACATGTGGCCGTCGAAGGTGCAGTTGGTGAGGTCAACGAGCTTTGCCCGGTCCAGCTTGCCTTCGGCCTTGAGGGCCAGCAGCGCCTTCTTGATGGACCGGAGCGGTACCGCGCCGTACATCGAGTAGGCCGTCATCGGGTAGGCCTCGAGGTACAGCGGCTGGGCGCCGGAAAGCACCATCGCGTAGTGGTGCGACTTGTGGCAGTTGCGGTCGATCAGCACGATGTCGCCGGGCGCCAGCAGCGCCTGCAGGACGATCTTGTTGGACGTGGACGTGCCGTTGGTCACGAAGTAGGCCCGGTCGGCGCCGAAGGCCCGCGCCGCCATCTCCTGGGCGCGCTTGATGTTGCCGGTCGGCTCCAGGAGGCTGTCCAGGCCGCCGGTGGTGGCGGACGACTCCGCCAGGAAGAGGTTGGCGCCGTAGAAGTGGCCCATGTCCCGGATCCACTTGGAACGGAACACGGACTTGCCCCGCGCCACCGGCAGGGCGTGGAAGGTGCCCACCGGCTTCTGGCTGTAGCGCTTGAGGTTCGTGAAATAGGGAGTGTCGTAGCGGTCGCCGACACCGTCGAGGATCGAGAGGTGGAGCTCCATCAGCTCCTCGACGCCGTAGAAGATCCGGCGCAGCCACGCGGCCTCGGGGCGGGCGGCGATCGCCTCGGCGCCCCGTTCCGTCAGCAGGTAGACGTCCAGCTCCGGCCGGATGCGCTTGACTGCCCAGGCCAGCTTCAGGCCGTAATCCCGCACGTCCACCGCGTCCGGATCGAAGGGCATCGCCCGGTCGAGCAGGTCCCGCAGCTCGGTCCACTCGCGCTGGGAGCGGAAGCCGAAGCCGTCGCCGATGACCACGGCCTGCAGCTCGGGATTGGCGAGCACGGCCACGATCGCTTCCTCGAAGCACCCGACCTGGACCAGCTCGTAGACGAAGGGGTCGTCGACCCGGCGCAGCCGCCGGATGTCGTGGCGCAACTGCTCGTAGCGGGACGGGTCGACGGCGGTGACGCTCAGCACCTCGAAGTAGGGCCGGTGCTTCTCGTCGGCCTCGGCCGTGGGCGGCAGGTAGTCCGCGACCTGGGCGTCGCCCTCGTCCGCGGACTCCCAGAAGGCCATCTCGTGGCGGAACGCGCCGGAGGACAGCGCGGCATTGATGCGCCGGGCCTGGTGGGCGAAGCCGGTGGCATCGCCCTCCTCCAGGCTCTCGCGGAGCAGCCGCATGAGCCGGAGACCCGGGAAGGCGCTGAATTCCTCGAGTGGTGCAAGCTCGGTGAGCGCGGTGCGCGCCTCCGCGACGAACTTCGCGGAGTTCTCGCCGCGGCCGGACGCCGCCGCCCAGGCACTGGCGACGACGGCCAGCTGGGACCAGAGGTCGTGCCGGGCGTCGGGTATCGAGAAGCCCTGCCTCAGGGGCATCGTGGCCCCGGTTGCTGCCTGGTCGGCCATCATTCTTCTCCTTCGGCGAAGGGCAGGAAATCCGCGCCGCCCGCTCCCGGAATCCGGGAGGAGACGCGGCCTCCCGGCTGTTGTTATTTCGGGTTCGGCCCGAAGACTCCCACTCCAAGCTCGCCCGCAATGTCACGGATGGCGTTGAGCGCGCGCACGCTGTTGCCGGCCTCGTTCAGCCGCGGCGAGAACGCCGCGATGGCGAAGCGGCCCGGCACGACGGCGACGATGCCGCCCCCGACGCCGGTCTTGGCCGGCAGGCCGGCCGTGTACATCCACTCGCCGGATTCGTCGTAGAACCCCGCGGTGGCCATCACGGCCAGCAGCTCGGGCACGTCCTCGGCCGGCATCACCCGCTTCTTCGTGAGGGGATTCACGCCCTGATTCGCCAGCGTCGCGCCCATGATCGCCAGGTCCCTGGCGCTGACGCCGATGGAGCACTGGCGGGTGTAGACCCGCATGGCCTCCTCGGGGTCGCTGTACAGCCGCTCGTAGTTGTAGAGCAGGTTGGCGATGGCCCGGTTGCCGAAGGCCGTCGTGTACTCGGACTCGTACACGTCCTCCAGCACCGTGAGCGGAGTCGGGCTGCCCGCGAAGTCGCTGATGTTCTGCAGGATCTGGTTCCAGCGGTCCTGCTCGGAGGTCGCCTGCACCAGGCTGACCGCCGCGATGGCGCCCGCGTTCACCAGCGGGTTGACCGAGCGCTTGTCCTTGTAGGTCTCGATCGCCAGTCGCGAGTTGAAGGGCAGGCCGGTGGGCTCCACGCCGATCTTGTCGTCCAGGACCTTCGGGCCCTGCTGCTTCATGACGAGCGCGGCCGTGAAGGGCTTGGAAACCGACTGGATGGAGAACTTGTAGTCCACGTCGCCGGCGTAGTAGATCTTCCCGTCCCGGGTGGCGATCACCACGCCGAACAGCTCGCTGGGCGTCTTGGTGAGGATCGGGATGTAGTCGGCGTTCTTGCCTTCCTTCAGGTCCTTGTAGCGCGCGTGGGCGGCATCCACCACGCGCTGGAAGTCCTTCGGCTTCGGATCGGCGGCGCTGGCGCCCCCGGACCCGAGGACAGCAACGGCCAGCATCGAGAGGACTGCGACTGACTTTTTCATTGTGATCGCTCCGCTTGGCTGTCGGTCAGAGTTTTGCGCTGAAGTTGTACTTGAAGGTGATCTGGACGCGGGGGGCATCATTGTCCCGGCCGTCCTTCACCGACAACTCGCCCCAGATGAACTCGGCGCCCACCAGCACGTTCTCCACCGGGTAATACAGGAGGTTCGCCGAGGCGTACTGGCCCTTCTCGAAGGTATCGCCGGTCTGGCCGGCCGTGTTGTCCACCTCCGTGTAGGAGTAGCCAGCGGAGCTGCTCCACTGGTCGTTCCACCAGCGGTCGTAATAGAGCGTCAGGCCGGTCAGTTCGACGGCCTCGATCTTCGTGCCTCCTGGGAAGGTCCCATCGGGCAGCAGGCCCTGGTTGGGGCCGGCGTCCATGCCGCCGTCGTTCATGTAGCTGGCGATGCCCTCGCCGAAGACGTAGCCGAAGCGGATGGCATCGCGCTCGAAGACGTTGATGGCCGTCGTCAGGTTGATGCCCCAGCCGGTATCATTGTCGTCGTAGACGACGCCCAGATCCTCTGCCGGGCCCGGGTCCGTGTCAGCGACGACCTCCGTGCCGACCCAGCGCAGGATGCCGGCGATCTGGGCGTGGCCCCAGTCGGCGTCGTGACGGAACTGCCAGGTGAAGTCCGGCCATTCCTGGTCGCCCTGGGCGCCGGGGAAATCCGCCACTTCGCGGAACTGGCCGGCGTCGATGTCGTTGCTGGGATTCTCGATGGCGACCGCAAAGTTGTTGGCGCCCTTGACCGGCGTCCAGCGGATCTGCGGATTGCGCAGGAACACCATGCCGCTCGGGCCCCAGTACTCCACGGTGTTGGGGAAGATGTCGCCGTCCATGAACAGCGAGTTGGTCTGGCCCGCCAGGATCTGCCCGAACTCGCCGTAGGCGTGGCGTAGGCGGATCGTGGTCTGGCCGGCATCGTCACCCACGCCGAACATGTCGAATTCGAACTTGGTGTTGATGTCGCCCTTCGAGGTGGGCACCGTCGCCTTGACGCCCAGGCGGCTCTGCTTGACGCTGAATGACGACTGGCCATCGTCACCGTACTGTTCCTCGTCGATGCCGATGCGGGATGGCCGCAGCGCGTCCTCCCAGTCCGGGTTCACGCGGCCGAAGTCCTGGGTGTAGTCGAGCTGGGCAAAACCGTAGACCTCGAAGGACTTCTCGCCCTCGGCGGCGGAGGCCGTCTGGAGCGACCCCGCAAGCGCCAGCGCGGCGGCAAGCGCCACTTGCGGTCGCAGGGAGTGGGTTGGCAGATTCATGCGGCTCTCCTCGATGGTGTATGCGCCAGACGACATTCCGCACCCATCAGCCCCCCCCGGTCAAGGCAGGGCCAAGGCGGAATGTACCTACCGGCCCTTGTCGATTCCTGTTGCTAAGAGCCAACACTTGACCGGCGTCGTGTCAGTTGCGAACGGTGCGCCGACGGAAACCTCCGGTCAAGCGGTTTTATTGCATTGAATGCTCCGGGACGGGAATATGCGGTTCTTTGTTGGACGTAGCCCGAGGCCGTGATGACTGTCCCGATGGATTTGATCGAAGAGCATTTCGCCGCCGCGGGCCGCACGCCCAAGGGCCGCAGAGCCCGCCGCGCCATATTCGCCGCCACCCGCGACCTGGTCGTCGCCCGGGGCCTGGAGTTGACATCGCTGGAGGCTGTGGCCAATGGCGCGAGCCTGTCGCAGGCCGCCCTGCGCCATCACTTTCCCACGCGGGAGAAGCTGTTCTTCGCCTTCTTCGCTTCCGCGAGCCAATGGTTCCGCAAGCAGGTAACCGGGCTTCTGAAAGCCGGGAACCTGCCCGCCCGGGAACAGCTCGAATGCTGCATTTCCTGGCATCTGGAGTACATGGAGCACGTCGATACCGCCTTCTGGCTGGAGGGTTCGGCCTACTGGATACGGCATCCGCAGCCTCGCCAGACCCGCGACCAGTTCTACCGCTGGCTGATGAACCAGTACGCCCGGCTGATCGGCATCATGCGGCCGGGCCTGGGCAAAGCCGAATGCAACCGCAGGGCCTACGCGCTGCTGACGCTCGTGCTCGGCGCCTGGATCACGCACGGGAACGGCAGCGCGGTGTTTGACGCCGCCGGTACACTGGGGCAGCGCCGGCTGCTACTCGACACGGCGATGGCGATCATCACCCGGTAGCGGGCGCCAGCGCCTGGTAGCGTGCGACGGCCTGCTCCATGTTGAAGAACATGCGCTCGTTGCCGAGCGCCTGGCCCAGCGGTGAGCGCTGCACAACTTCGAGCACATCCGGCGTGAGCCCCACGAGCCACAGCATGATGCCCTGCTCCCGCTGGCGGGCTTCCGCTTCCGTAATCATCTTCAGGGCCGTGTACTCCAGGTCGAAGACGCCGCTCAGATCGAGAGCCACCACTCGCGGTCCGGCCGCCTCGATCAACGGCCGGATCCGGTCACGCGCCCGCTCGGCATTGGCAAAGAAGAGGCGCCCCGTTAGGCGCAGCATCAGCAGGCCGGGAAACGTCTCGTCGTCCTTGTGCTCGGGTGAAAGGGGCCGGAAGGCGTTGGTGCCCCGCTTGCGCCCCAGCACGTACACCGGCGGGTTCGCCACCTGCTGGGCAAGCCCCACCATCGAAACGATGATCGCGACCAGGATGCCCTTGAGCGTCCCGAGCGTGATCACGCCCGCCATCGCCGCCAGTGCCCAGATGAACTCCGTGCGCCGGACCGCGAGCACCGAGCGGAATTCGGCGGGCTTGATCATCCCCACCGCGCTCACGATGACCACCGCCGCGAGAGTGGCCTGGGGCATCAGGCTGATCAACGGGGCCAGGAGCAGCATGGTCAGCAGCGTCGCCCCCGCCGTGACCAGGCCCGCCAGGTGGCTGCGCGCGCCGGACAGCCGGTTCACCGCCGTCTGGGACATGCCGCCACCCGCCGGCATGGCCCCGAGCACGGCGCCGCCTGCCGTGGCGATGCCGGTCGCCAGCAGCTCCCGGTTGGGGTTCGGCGTGGGCTCCCCCGGTGCCACGAAGGCCCGGCCCACCGCGGCCGTCTCCGTGAAGCTCATGACGGCAATGCCGAGGGCGGCGGGCCAGAGCGCGGCGGCCAGCGACAGGTCGGGCCACTGCAGTCCCGGCAGGCCCCGGGGAATCTGCCCGACCGTCTCGACGCCCGCGGCGGCAAGTCCCAGCAGCGCCATGGCGGCGATGCCGGCGCCGACCGCCACGAGGGACGCCGGCAGGCGCGGCGTGAACCGCGCCATGCCCACCAGCAACCCGATGGTCAGCAGGCCGACGGCCAGTGTGACGGGCACGGTCCCGGGCAGGCTCTGGGCCAGCGCCAGCAGGTTCTCGCCGAAGGTGCCCTTCGGGTAATGCACGCCGAACAGCTTGGGCAGCTGGTCCACCGCGATCACGAGCCCGATGCCGGCCTTGAAGCCGATCAGCACCGGCGCCGAAATGAAGTTGGCGAGGAACCCGAGCCGCAGGAGTGCGCCCAGCGCCAGCAGGATTCCCACGAGCAGGGTGAGGGTCGCGAGCGCGGGCATGATGACCGCCATGTTGCCGTCCGGCGCCACCGCCGCCAGGGCCGCGCCCGTGAGGATGGCGATCGTCGACGTGCTGCTCACGCTCAACACGCGGGACGAGCCCAGCAAGGCATAGAGCGCCATTGGCACGAAGGCGGTGTACAGCCCCACCTGCACGGGCAGCCCGGCCACGGTCGCGTAGGCCATGGCCTGGGGAATGACGACGGCGGCCGTGATCAGGCCGGCCAGCACGTCCGGGCGCAGCCATTCGGGGCGGTAGTTACGCAACCAGGCGAGCATCGGTGGCCTACCCTTGATTGTTCCCAGCCGACACACTACCGCACCTCGCAGCGCAACGGACCCACCCTCACCGTGGCCCGCCTTAGGCAAATCCCACTTGATCGGAGGTTATCTCCCGTGCAACGTAACGGGTCTGGTGCCACACTCAGCCGCACGGGGGTATCCACAATGAACGTCAACAGCACTCTGTCCCGCGTACTTACCGGCTTCGCCACGCTCGCGCTGGCCTACGGCGCGTACTCGGCCTTTACCGACAACAAGCCCGGCATGGCTGTCCTGCTGGCGCTCGCCACACTGGCCGCGGCAATCCCCACCTTCGCGGGCACGGGAAAGTAGGCGCCGGCATGCGGAGGGGCGCTGCACCGCTGGCCTGCCTGCTGGCGGCCGCCACGTCGCTGGCCGCGCCGGCCGCCAGCGCCTCGATATTCAAGGGCGAAGCCCTGGACAAGGCCGCCGACGTCCTCACCTGGGTGGTGATCATCGTCGTGCCCATCGTGCTGGTCGCCGGGTTCTGGTTCGTCCACATCCTGCCCGAGAAGGTTGCCGAGCAGCGTGAGCATCCCCAGAAGGAAGTCATCAAGGTCATCTGCCTGCTCTCGCTGTTCTTCGGCGGGCTGCTCTGGCCCATCGCCTGGATCCTCGCCTACACCAAGCCCGTGATGTACAAGATGGCGTACGGGAAGGACAGGCACGACGACTACTACCAGCACCTCGCGGCGACGGACGCCAAGGACGCTGCATTGCTGAGCACGGAAGTGACCCGGCTCCGCGCGGAGCTGGACACGCTGGCGGCCCGCGGCAAGCTGCCCGCCGAGCTGCAGGACCTGCGCGAGCGCCTCGGGGCCGTCGAGTCCCGCGTCGTCGCGCCCCCTGCCGGCGAGGGAGGTGCCTGATGGAACTCCTGCTGCTTGGCATCTACGGCTTCTTCGTCTGGCTGATCTTCATCAAGTTCAAGCTGCTGCCGTGGAACACCGGCACGCAGGTGGTGGTCGCGATCATCCCGATCGTCGGCCTGACCGTGCTGATCCTCACCCTCAACGTGGTAGCGCCCTCCTCCGCCGACGTGCGCGTCATCAAGTACGTGGTGCAGGTGATTCCCCAGGTGAAGGGGCGGGTTATCGAGGTACCGGCGGAAGGCAACCGTCCCATGAAGAAGGGTGACGTGCTCTTCCGCATCGACCCGACGCCCTACGAGCTGGACGTGAAGGCCCTGGAGGCCCAGCTGGCGCAGTCGGAGGGCTCGGCCCAGGAGCTGCGCGAGCAGCTGAACGTCGCCAAGGGCAACACCGCGGCCCTGCGGGCGCAGATCGACCTGACGAAGCTGCGGGTGAAGCAGTTCGAGGAACTGAGCGCCAGCGGCGCCGGCAATCGCTTCGACCTCGAGAAGGCCCGGGCGGACCTGGCGAACCTCCAGGGCCAGGTCGCATCGGCCATCGCCAACGAGGCGCGGGCCCAGGCCCAGCTGGCCGCGGTGGTCGACGGCGACCTCGCTGCCGTCGCCACGATCAAGGCGAATCTCGCCAAGGCGCGCTGGGACCTCTCCCAGACGGTGATGTACGCCCCCGCCAACGGCTCGGCCATCAACGTGCAGCTCCGGGAAGGCTCCTTCGTCAATCCAATCCCGCTCGCGCCGGCCATGAGTTTCGTCGAGGACGAATTCCAGGTGATCGCCCTCTTCGACCAGAATGAGCTCTGGAAGGTGGCGCCCGGCAACGAGGCGGAGATCGCCCTCAGCACCTATCCCGGCGACATCATCAAGGCGACCGTCGATTCGATCGTCTGGGCCCAGGGCCAGGGCCAGATGGCCCAGTCCGGGATGGTGCCCCAGACGGGCCCCACCGCGCTGCCGCCGGGCCGCTTCGCCGTGAAACTCAAGATGGCGCCGAAGGATGCAGACCGGTTCCTGGCGGCCGGCGCCGTGGGCCAGGGGGCCATCTACACCGATAGCGTCGAGGCGATCCACATCCTGCGGAAGGTCATCCTGCGCGTCGGGTCGTACACCAACTTCCTGATCCTCAAGCTGCACTAGGCCGATGAACGCGGCGCCGATGAACGCGCGGGCTGTCCTGCTCCTCTCGCTGGTGGCGATCGTGCCGGCGGGATGCACGCTCAAGTCGCCGCCGGAGCGTGCCGAGGTGCAGGCCGAGGCGCTGCCGGGAGTACAGGCGCCCGACAGCTGGCGCTCCGGCGCTTCCCCCGCCGGTACCGTGGAGGATGCCTGGCTCGCCGACTTTGCCGATCCCCGGCTCGATGCCCTGGTGGCCGAGGCGCTGGCCAACAACCCGGACCTGCTGGCAGCCGCCGCCCGCGTGGAGCAGGCTGCCGCGTACGTCGAGTCCGCCGCCTCCGGCCTCTACCCGCAGGTTGCCGCGATGGGCAACGTCAGCGGCAAGGACAGCAGCAGCGGCACCGTGGACTACTACGGCGTGTTTGCCAGCTGGGAGCTGGACCTGTGGGGCAAGGTGCGTTCCGGGCGGGAGGCCGCCAGCCTGCAGCTGGTCTCGGTGCAACTGGCCCAGGCCTGGGCGCAGGAGTCGATGGCCGCCATGGTGGCCCGGGCCTGGTTCGTCGCCAGCGAGGCGCGTATGCAGAAGGCCGTCGCCGATGACATGGTGGCAGCGGCGGAGAAGCTCGTGGCCCTCGCCCGCGAGCGTCAGCGGGTGGGCATCGGCAACGCGTACGACGTATCCGTAGCCGAGGCCTCGCTCGCCACCTCCCGGGACGCCGCCGAGCAGCTCGGTCTCTCCTTGCGCCAGTCCGTGCAGGCCATCGAAACGCTGGTGGGCCGGTATCCGGCCGCCGAGCTCGACGTCCCTGCGGCACTGCCGGTCCTGCCCGGCCCGGTGCCGGCGGGACTGCCCTCCGAACTGCTCGAACGGCGCCCCGACGTGATCGCGGCGGAGCGGCGCGTCGCCGCTGCCTTCTTCCGGGTGCAGGAAACCAAGGCGGCCCGCCTTCCCACGCTCAAGCTCAACACCAGCTTCTCCAGCCTGTCGAGTGACCTCGTCGTGCTCAAGGAACAGGATGACCCGGTCTGGGGCTTCGGCGGCCGGCTCAGCGTGCCGCTCTACCTGGGCGGTGGACTGAAGGCGGAGATCAAGGTGCGCACCGCCGAGCAGAAGGAAGCTGTGGCGGAGTACGGCCGCGCCGGCGCCAATGCGTTCGCCGAGGTGGAGCAGGCCCTGTCTGCGGGCTACGCGCTCGAGGCCCGGGAGCCGTTGCTGCAACGGGCGGTCGCCGAGAACGACCGGGCGCTGAAGCTGGCCGAAATCCGCTACCGGGTGGGGTCGGACGACCTGCGGGCCGTCCAGCAGCAGCAGATGAGCCTGTTCAGCGCGAAGAGTGCCCTGCTCCGGGTGCAGAGCGAGCAGCTCGTACAGCGGATCAACCTGCACCTCGCGCTCGGCGGGAGCTTCGACATACCCCCGTCCTGAGCCGGCGCCTACTCCGCGTCCAGGCGCTTCCGCGCCGCCGCCAGTTCCTTGCGCTTGGCCGGCCCCACCACCGGGTAGTGCAGCTTCAGGCCGGCCATGGCGTCCACTACGGCGGCGGCCACCACGAGCCGGGTGAACCACTTGTTGTCCGCGGGCACCACGTACCAGGGCGCCTCTTTCGAGGCGGTGTTGCGGATCGCGTCCTCGTAGGCGTCCTGGTAGTCATTCCAGTGCCCCCGCTCCGCCACGTCCGATGACGAGAACTTCCAGTTCTTCTCCGGGTTGTCGAGCCGTTCCATGAAGCGGCGCTTCTGCTCGGCCTTCGACACGTGCAGGAAGAACTTGAGGACCACCACGCCGTTCCGGCTGAGGTACTTCTCGTAATTACTGATGTCCTGGTACCGCTCGTCCCAGATCTTCTTCGTCACCAGCGACGGGTGCATCTTCTGGCGAGCCAGAAGCTCCTGGTGCACCTTCACGACCAGCAACTCCTCGTAATAGGAGCGGTTGAAGATGCCGATCTGGCCCCGCGCCGGCACGTTCCGCATGTAGCGCCAGAGGTAGTCGTGGTCCAGTTCCTCGCTGGACGGCTGCTTGAACGACGTGACCGTGCAGCCCTGGGGGTTTATCCCTGAGGTGACGTGCTTGATCGTGCCGTCCTTGCCCGCGGCATCCATGGCCTGGAAGACCAGCAGCACGGCCCAGTGATCCTGCGCGTACAGCTTGTCCTGCTCCTCCGCCAGCCACTCCACGCCCCGGGCCAGCATCTCCTTCGCCTCGGCCTTGTCCTCCGACTTGAGGTGCGCGGTATCGCCGGGATCCACGTCCTTCAGCCGGAAGCCCTTGCCGCTCGTGACGCGGTAGGGCGAGGTAAACCTGTCGATACGCTCGCGCTGGGACTTCTTCATGACTGCTTCCTTCAGGTGGAGGAGCCGCCGAGGGCGCGCCGCTGGTCGAGGCGTTCCCTCAGGGCGTCGATGATCATCGCCGTCTCATCCGGGCCGATGCGGCCCACTGCCTTGTTGATGGAGTCGAAGGTGGCCTTGAGCAGGTTGTGCAGCTTCCGGAAGCCGATCGGGTTCTTCACGCCGCACACGGTCTCGTCGTTGTTCAGGATGCGCTCGACGACGCCAGGCTCACGCAGTTTCACGTCGCAGGCGATGGACAGGTGCAGCAGCTCGTCGCCGATCGCGTCGAGGTGCCGTACCCAGGGTGTGTGCTTGGACTCGGTCATGACAGGCCCTTTCTCCGGGGACTTGCTCTCAGGCTAGCACAGCCGATACGGGGCCGGCACGGGCGCGATTGCCGGCACCCGTGCATCCGGTGCGGAGCGGCGTGATACCTTTCCGCCCATCCGGCTACTGGCGTCATTGGGCTCCCGAAACGTCATGAAAACCATAAGAGTTACCCGCAATTCCGCGCGCTGGTTCGCCTGCCTGGCCCTCCTCGCCGGGTCGGTTCCGGCGCTGGCCGACAAGACCGACATCGTGCAGCTCCGCAATGGCGACCGCGTGACCTGCGAGATCAAGAAGCTGGAGCGCGGCCAGCTGAAGGTCAGCACCGACAGCATGGGCACGCTCTACATCGAGTGGAAGGACGTGGTCCGGGTCACCAGCAAGGAGCTTTATGTCATCGAGAAGCAGGACGGCAGCCGCCTGCAGGGGACGCTCGCGGAGGCCGACACCGATGGGAAACTGCTGCTCCGTGACGGCAACGGTGCAGGCGAGGACCGGCAGGTGGCCATGGCAAGCGTGGTCTGGCTGGACCCGCTGAAGCTGGACGAGCAGATCATCAAACGCTGGGACGGCTCGGTCAGCGCCGGCTTCGACGCCACCAAGGCCAACAACGACACGTCGCTCAGCGCCAGCTTCGACGCCCGCCGGCGGGCCGAGGACTTCGTGCTCAACTTCAGCGGCTCGGTGTACTCGCGGTCCCAGGATGGCGTCGAGGACAGCGTCCGCGCCGATTTCAACGCCATCTACAGGGGCCTGCTGGAGGACCGCTGGTTCTGGGCGGCCCTTGGCACGTTCGAGCGCAACGATGAGCTCGGCATCGACCTGCGAACCCTGGGCGGCGCCGGCTACGGACGCTTCCTCGTCCAGACGGGCCGCACCCTGTGGTCCGTTACCGGTGGCCTGGCCCTGGTGAACGAACAGCTGGCCGGCGACGAGGACGCCCGGACGAGCGTGGAGGCGCTGTTCAGCGCGGACTACGAATTCTTCACCTACGACACGCCAAAGACCACGCTGACCACCTCGCTGACCGTATTCCCCAGCCTCACGGAGAGCGGGCGCGTCCGCAGCCAGCTCGACTTTGCCCTGCGGCGGGAACTGATAACCGACCTGTTCGTGGAGATCAGCGTCTACGACTCCTACGACAGCCAGCCGCCGGATGACGGCGAGAAGAACGACTACGGGATCGTGACCAGCCTGGGCTACACGTTCTGAATCGCCGCCGTACCCGGGTCAGCGCAGCAGCGCGTCAGGAATGATGTACAGGGCGTAGAGGAAGCCGATGAAACTCAGGAACCACAGCGGCTGGGCGAGGGCGATACACCAGTGAAACGGCCGGCGCCGTTCCCGCCAACGGAACCAGAGTCCCGTCAGGAAGAGCCCGTACACGCCGATGCCGGCGCCCATGGACACGAGCATCAGCCCGTTCATTCGCTGCAGGCCATAGCTGAGCGCCTCCACCCCCATCTGGGGCAGGAAGGCGACCGACGCGTCCAGCAGCGCTCCCGCGCCCATGAGCGCCACCGCCGGCCAGGCACCGTTGGTCCGGAACGACCAGGCACCACCGAGCAGGAAGGAACAGAACGCAATCGTCCAGAGGACTTCGGCCAGGTTCATGGATTCACCTTTCGACCGGAGGCGCTGCCTGCTGCTTGCCGGGCGCTGCAGCCGGGGTCTCGAAGCGCTGCTTGAACTCCGGCGTCGCCATGTTCTCGTACATGTCCTGCACGTAGGACAGCGTCGACTTGGGCGCCTCGGCGTAGTAGATGAAGCGCCAGCCGTCAGCCGTCTTCCGGAGGATGGCATTGGCCCGGAGCTTTTCGCCCATCGCCGGGCTCCAGCGGAATTTCATCTCGGCGAAGATGTCCCAGGTGGCAAGCGCCAGGTCCGGCGTGAGGGAGCGCACCCGGATGTTCGACGGGTTCATGTCCATGGCCTGCACGGCCGCATAGCGCTGGGGCGTGTTGAAGTACCACTCCAGTTTCTGCCAGCCGATCATCCAGTCGGATTGTTCCTCGCCCAGGTACTGGGGCGCGGGCTCTGACCGGTCGAAGAGCTCGATGGGCTGCGGTCCCTTCAGGTCGGTGTACATTGCCGACATCTGCCGGATCACGGCCTCCACCTCGGTCTGTACGGAGGGGTCGCTGAGCGGCAATGCGGGTTCCGCCGCCTGGGACGGCGGCGTGAACAGTGCCAGCGCTGCGACAGCGAGCAATGCGGACTTGGTCATGGCGTTCTCCGGGACGAGGTACTGAGTCGATGGTGGCATAACCATTCTCACCGGGGAAAGCCGCGACCCCAGCGGTACTGCCACGCGACGCCGAAGCCGTCGTAGTCATCGCCGGTCCGGCTGGAGACGCCGGTGCTGCCGTAGAACTTCACCGAGTTGCGGCGGTCCAGCGGCACCGCCACCGTCAGGCCGAACCGGGTGTTCTCCTGCAGTGAGTCGGCATTCACGCCGTTGACCGTGGTCTCACCGCCCCGGTACCAGGTGCCGTCCAGCGCCATCCAGATGCCGGAACTTAAGCCCCGCACGAGATGCGCCTGCAGCGCATACATCGGTTCCTGGGAAACCGTTCCGCCGCCGAGGAAGTCCGTGTTGTCGGTATAGAGCGCAACGGCCGCGGCGATATCCACGATCCAGCGGCCCCAGGCCTTGGAGATTCCCAGCTCGGGCTTGAAGGCCCAGCGGTTGGTCCCGATATTGACCAGCCTGGTGTCGTCGTACTGGCCCACCGGGACCGAGACCTGCAGGCTGGCGCCGACGATGACGTCCTGCTCGAAGCCCGGGAACTCCTCGAAGGACAGCGCGGGGGCACCGTAGAAATTTACGGAATAGCGAAAGCGCGGGTCGGCGAATCCGGACACGTCCCGCTGCCGCACTTCGCCATCGAACAAGGCCGACCCGGAGAGCCACGTGTAAGGGAGGATCACGTCCACCTTGGCGGAACGGCCCCGGACTGCCAGGGACCGCGCCCACGCCACGGTCCCGGAGTTGGTCCGGAGATCTGCGTCCTCTATGGGGACCGTCGGGTCGAAGGACAGGTCGCCCTCCGTGTACCCGTACCCCGCCAGGAGGAAGTTGAGCCCCGTCGGCGTGTTGGCGTAGGCCCGCGGCTCAAGCTCCTGGGCCCCGAGACCCGGGGACGCAAGGAGCAGCATTGCTGCTGCCAGGGACAACGGAACCGGGATCGCACGCGTCACGTGCACGGCAGCCTCCCCCCGAGTGCCAGTGTGCCGCTCACCGCCGCCGGACCTCACCAGGGCAGCCTCCTGAAATCGTACCCCAGGTGTGACGGGGTGGTGGGAATGATCAGGCCAGCGCCGGCAGGAGCCGCTCGCCGATGAGTCGCAGGCCCGCTTCGGGCTCGTCGTGGAGCCTGAGCGACACTTCGTCGAGGCCCGCTGCCTCCAGGGCCTTCAGGTGGCCGGCGATCCGGTCGATGTCGCCCGGCCCGCCGGTCAGGGTCATGTTGTCGACCAGCTTGCCGATGACGGCCTCGGGCACGCCCTCGATGCGGTCGGTCCGCCCGAGGAACGCCTGGAGGAATGCGGGGCGCTTCTGCTCGACCATCGCGGCATCGGCCGGGTCCAGGAACAGCTCGGTGAACCAGGTCATCAGCAGGCCGCGCCAGATCAGCTCGCGCCGGGCTTCGGCGACGGCCTTTGCCCGGTCTTCCTTGACGTGCCAGGCCATGAAATTGTTGAGGCGGAAGTCCGCGCGTTGCCGTCCGGAAGCGGCGAGGCCCTCCGCGACCCAGCCCATGACCTCGGACATGCGCTGGAGCGGCACGTCGGAGAGCATCGTGCCGTCTGCCGCGCCGGCAGCCATGCGCATCATCTTCTTGAATGTCGCTCCGGCGTAGATGCGCGGGGGCGGCTGGGTGGCCCACTCGGCCTGGTAGTTCTTCAGGGTATAGAGCTCGCCCTCGTAGTTCAGCATCTCGTCGGGCCGCAGGCCCTTCAGGATGCGGATGGTGTCGCGCACCGCAGTGACGCGCCTCACGGGCTCGAGGCCGGTCACGCGGGTGACGGAATGGCCGAGGCCGCCGATGAGCATCGTCGCCCTCCCGCCGGACAATTCGTTGAGCGTCAGCAGGCCATCGGCAATCCGCAGCGGGTGGATCTCGTACGGACTGACCGGCAGCGTGCCGAGGCGTATCCGGCTCGTGCAGCGGGACAGCAGTGCCAGCGCGGGAACGGGGTCGCGCCGGGACGGGAAGCTCGCCACCCAGAGGGTCTGGACGCCGTAGCCCTCGGCGAGCTGCCCGAGGTGCTCGACGCGACTGGCGGGCAGGCCCGCCTCCAGGATGATGTCTATCTTCACGATGGCGCTTCCGGTTCTACCTGTATTACTCTTAAGACATCTTAGGGGGAGCCATCCGGCGCCCGCAGCTGCAGACAGGACGGAAGGCCATGTTCATCAATTTCTGGTACGTCGCCGCGCAGAGCAAGGATGTCACGAACGACAAGCCCCTGACGACCCGCATGCTGGGCCACGACTTCGCGCTCTGGCGGGATACCGCCGGCGCCGTCCACTGCGTGAGCAACACCTGCACACACCGCAGCGGCGGACTTGGCAGCGGCAGGATCAACGGCGACTGCATCGAGTGCCCCTATCACGGCTGGACCTTCAACGCCGAGGGCGCCTGCGTGCGCATCCCCTCCCTCGGCAAGGACGCGAAGATCCCGGAGCGCACCCGGGTAGACGCCTATCCCGTCCAGGAGAAGTACGGGCTGGTGCACGTCTTCCTGGGTGACCTCCCCGAGGAGGAGCGCCCGCCCATCATCGAGCTGCCGGAGGCGGACGGCACGACCTGGTACGGCCAGACCTTCACGACGGACTGGAAGGTGGACTACAAGCGGTCGGTGGAGAATACGCTCGATCCGGCGCACAACGAATTCGTCCACGACACCCACGGCTTCAAGGGCCGCAGCGACGAGTACAAGGTCGCCGAGGTCGCACTGAAGGAAACCCCGTGGGGGTCCGGCTTCATGCTGCCCATGTATGCGCCCCGGCTGCCGGACCAGAAGATGCACGAGGCGTCGAAGCGGCCCGAGGCCAGCTGGGCGGAGGCAGGCTCCGGCAATCACGGCCCGAACGTGACCTGGACCTACATCCACCTGTCGCCCCAGGCGATGTTCCACAACATCACGTTCCATACCCCCATGGACGCGACGACGGACCGCCTGTACGTGATCATGTACCGCAACTTCATGCACGACCCAAAGCACGACGCCGACTTCGAGAAGCGCTTCTGGTACGTCGCGGAGCAGGACCGCGTGGTCCTCGAGACCATGGCTCCCACGCTGACGCCGGAGCACAACCGCCACGAGTTCCTGGTGCAGTCGGACGCCTGCATCGCCCGCTACCGGGAATTCTGCCGGGACTGGGAGGAGCGCGGCTGGCGACTCGACCGGAAGCAGCTCGCGGACGACGCAAAGACGGTGGCCTACGCCATTCCGAGCCCGGCGCGCCGGGAGAAACCGAAGGGCTGGGTTTTGCCCGTGGCGCCGCTGCGCAAGGCCGTGGCCACGCTGGCTCTCGGGCTGGCGCTGTCAGTGGCCCTCGTGCCGGGAGCCGGACCGGCCCGGGCCGCGGACCCGACCCCCGCCCCCGCAACCGCTCCCAAGCCGGCCCCGGTGCTGACACCCGGGCAGAGGGCGCTTGCCGACAGGATGGAGGCCTTCCAGGAGAAGACGGAGGCGGCATTCTTCGAGCGCGTGAAGGACTTCAACGGCAAGGCCGCTGTCGAGGACAAGGTCTTCGACTACGACATGGCCACCCACACGGTGAAAGTGTCCCGGGGCAAGGTGATCGAGAAGGCCGGCTGGTACATCAACGTCCAGAAGAAGGGCATGCCGCCGATGGTCCCGGATCCCCTCTTCTCGCGCTACATGGAGATGAACGTGCACCCGGCCACGCCCCATGTGGGCATGCTCCATGCCACCGTGTACTTCACCTACCTGAAGAACGGGGCCGGCCTGCTCGCCGGCTACATGGACTACGTGCCCGGCGTCGTGCACGAGGAGGACAACCAGCGCCTCAAGGTTGCCGTCGAGAAGGCCTTCGCCAGGCACGGGGAGGACATCAACCGCTTCCGCACCGAACTCTGCGACAGCGAATTCGGCAAGAAGCACCACCGGGACGCGCTGCGGGCGGCCTGCGTGGGTGTCAGCCTCTACGCCCGGCCCATGATGAAGGTGGACGACCGGAACCTGAACCTCGTCATGGACGCCTTCGAGGCCTTCACCAACGAGTACTTCGCCATCCTGGACGAACGCAAGCGCCAGCGGGCGACGGAAGCGGACTTCGCCGAGCAGGCCGGCATGCGCAAGCGCTGGCTCGAGGACCAGCTCTTCGCCGACACAATGTCCCGGAAGGTGGTGCCCTACGAGGTGTGGTCGATGGCCAACCTGCCGCCGGAAGTGAAGTTCTAGTCAGGGCTTCCACAGCCGCACGGTCCGCGAGCGGCGAATCCGGACGTCGCGGGTAGCCAGCGGCAGCCGGTGAGTCCTTGCCGTCGCCACGATGAGGCGGTCGGCCGGATCGCCATGGAAGCGCCCGGGCAGGCTGTCGAGCGCCACAATCACCGGCACGTCCAGGGGCAGCACGGTCACCACTGCGGCTGCTGCCGCGCGCTGCAACCAGTCGGCGAGAGGGATCGGGAGTTCAAGTCGCTGCCTGGCATGGAGCATCTGGGCTTCCCAGAGGCTGATGGCCGCCAGGGACAATCCCCCCGCATTCGCGGCGGTATCCAGTGCCGAACGCTCGCGGGCAGTGAGTGCAGGATCGCCAGTCAGCCACCACACCCAGATATGGGTGTCCAGCAGCAGCTTCAACGCAGCGCCTCGAAGTCCTCATCACGCAGTACCGATTCGCCGGGCTGCGCCTGGAGGTGGCCGCCGAGCGCCCGCAACTGCTCCCAGGGCTTCAGTCCGGCCAGGTCGCCGGACGGCGATGGCTCGAGCTGGGCAACGGCCTTGCCACGACGCCGGATCGTGACCGGCCTGCGGGTCTTCTCGACCCCACGCACGATCTCCAGGCAGCGCTGCTTGAACTCCGTGATCGAAATGTCCATTTTGATATTGTAAATGGCCATTTTGGTCCTGGCAAACGCCGAAACCTCGTGTTTTCGCTGGAAAGTCGCCTGCCGGAGCCCAGCTCCATCCGGGCCCCGGCAGACGGGCGTCAGCTCAGCCGGCCGCCGCCTGCTTCGCCCCGGCCGTGCCGGGCAGCAGGGGGACGGTGTCCAGCGGGAAGTTCCGGGACTCGCGCCGCGCCGGGCATGGAATGGCGTAGCCCACCCGGCCCTTGTCGGCCTCGACCTTGCGGCTGTCGATCCGCCAGCCACGGGACTCCCAGTCCTTGATGTACTGCCGGAAGGCGGCAATCTGCACGTCGGCGGGCACGAAGACCTCCTTCATGCCCGAGTCCGGGAAGACCATCGGATCGATGCCGTCCATGATCACCTTGTCCTCGTTGGCAACAAAGAGGTTCCGCTTGTTGAACGACTCATCGAAGGCCCCGTCCGTCATGATCGACCGGACGCTCACGAGATGCTTGGCTACGTTGAACTCGTCAATGGGCGTCTCCCACATGTACTGGCAGACATGGTCGGTTTCGCTAAAGCTCAGCCGTGTCACCGTGCAGTTCGCCCCGTAGAAGATGCTGCGCACGCTGCTCTCCCGGGCCTGTGGCTTGGTCGGGCTGAGATCCGCGTTGCCGAGTTCCGGGCGCTGCTTCAGCGCGACGGTCCTCAGCGTGGCATCCATGGTAGTGCCCCAGGTCTGGCGTTCCACCTTGAGTGTCGATGGAATGGAGTACTCCTCGTCTGTTCCGGCAAACTTCATTCCAGTGTGGACAAATTCCGCATGCGCGGGGTCCAGGCCCGCCTCCATGGACCGCTCCCAGTTGGCGGCCCAGGTGTACTCAAGATTGATGCAGCGCCAGCCTTCGCGGCCCCACTCAGCGATTTCCAGCAGCGGCGGGCGCTCGGCCTCCGGCAGGTCGCCCAGGAAGGCAAACACCAGGCCGTACTTCTCTTGCGTCGGGTAGGCATCGATCCGGGCGCGTGCCGGAATCTTGGCATCGATGCCGAGCGACGGGATGGCCGTGCACGTCCCGTCGCCGTTGAACCGCCAGCCGTGGTAGGGGCATTCGACGCAGTCGCCTTTCACCTTCCCGGCCGACAGGGAGGCGCAGCGGTGGATGCAGATGTCGCTGACGCAGCGGGCGACCCCCGTGCTGTCGCGGTACAGCGCGAAGTTCTGGCCCAGCATGCGGACCTTGAGCGGCTTGTCGGCATTGACGTCCTTGCCGAGGGCAGCCGCATACCAGAAATTGATGAACATGTGCGGGATCTCCGTGGTGTGCCTGTGGAACTGACTTGTATTACTTGTAATACATCGCGGCCGGACGGTAACATCGCGGCGAAATCGACTGAATAGGTAATTCCCGCAATGCTCCTCAACCAGTGCCGCGCCAGGGAACTCATGGAAAGGGACGGGCTGGACGGCCTGATCGCCGTGACCCCCCTCAACACCTATTACCTGTCCGGGTACTGGGGAATGTTCAACACTCCGGGTGGCTACGATGCGGCCTACTTCGCCGTCCTGCCCCGGGACGGCCGCCGGCCCGCGGGCCTCGTGGTCCCCGCGCTGGAGATCCGCCGGCTCGAGACGAAGGGCGGAACCTGGATGCCCAACGTGTTCGCTCACTCCCACGCGGAGGGCGACCGCCGCTTCCCGGACGGGACCGTCCAGGGCGCCGACTACAGCGGCTGGCCCGTACGGGCAGGCGCATCCCTCGGTGACCTGGAGCAGCGCTGGACCGGGATCGTGAAACGGCTCGGGCCCCGGATGTCGCCAGACGCCTTCCACGCCCTCGCCCGGGCCCTCAAGGCAGCCGGCCTCGGCAAGGCCTGCATCGCCACCGACGATGCGCGCATCGCCGGCTGGCTCGCCGCCGCGGGCCTGCCCGGCGTGGAGTGCCGGTACGACCCCCAGCTCTTCAACGAGATCCGGCTGGTCAAGACGCCCCGGGAGATCGAACTCATGACCCGGGCGGCCCGCAGCAACGAGAATGCCCTGCTTGCCGCCGCCGGCGCGCTCCGGGACGGCATCACCTGGGAAGAGCTCGAGAGCGTCTACCTCATGGAGATGCTGCGCCAGGGTGCGCGGGGCGTGTACCTCACCTGCGGCGTCGGCGAGCTGCCCCACGGCCGGGTGCACCCCGGCGAGCCGGTGATGTTCGACGCGCTCGGCCACGTGGCCCGCTACCACGGCGACTTCGGCCGGTGCGCCGTGCTCGGCGAGCCATCAGCGGAGCACCGCAGGCGGCACCGCGCCATCAATGTCGGCTGGGAGGCGGCCCAGGAATACCTGCGACCCGGCGTCCGCTACAGCGAACTGGCCTCCGCCGTGGCGGCCGTCGTCCGCCGCGAGGGCATCCCCGGTTTCCGGGAGCCCCTCGTGCACAGCCTGGGCCTGGAGCACACGGACGACCCGAAGCCCGCGGGCGTCCAGCCCCAGACACGGCCGGACCAGGTACTGCGCGAGAACATGGTGGTCAACGTGGACATGCCCCACACCGAGATCGGCTGGGGATCCGTGCACATGGAAGACACCGTGCAGATCACCGCGGACGGCTGCCGGCGCCTCGGCGTCGCCGACTTCAGCCTGCGGGTGGTGTGACGCGGCCGCGCCGCGTCACCAGAACGGCTTGAGCTTGCCCAGGAAGGCGACGGACAGCACCAGCAGGTAGAGCAGCACCGCCCAGGCCATGGTGATGTTGGTGGCCCGGGTGACCTCCCGCTCCTTCTCCGGCGTGGACCCGTCCGGGCCCATGCGCAGGATAGTGGTGAAGGGCTGGAAGACCACGTCGATCCCGAGGATCACCCAGAAGATCAGGCCGAAGATGAGCAGCTTGGCCGCGAACCAGCCCGCCTCGATGGGCGCGCCGGTGGCGAGCGAGACCGCGCCGACGGTCACGAAGAACCCGCCCAGCACCAGCTCGTAGAACTGGTTGAACCGGACGAGCGCGCGGGCGAAGGCCGTGCCCTTGTACCAGACCACCGCCAGGTGCAGCAGGCTCCAGAGGATGCCCGCCGTCCAGGCAAGCGCCATCAGCCAGTCCGGGAACGGGTACAGGCCGAGGTCCCGCGCCAGGTGCATGCCGACGGGCAGCAGCAGCGCGAAGGTGACCCGGGGAAACAGGTCGATGTAGAACGCCAGCTTGATCAGCGTCGCCCGGGTCTCGTAGGAAAGCTTCGGGTTCTTGACGAGGATCATGACGCCGTACAGGCCCACGTCGGCGCCGAGCCAGTACACGAAGAGGACGATGTGGGCATAGGCCCAGAGCAGATGCGTGTCGAGGATCATCGTGCCATCATACTTGTATCTAAACTAATACAGAATGATTCCCAATGACCGATACAGGGCCTGAAGCTGGCGGACTGCCCCTCGAGGGCATCCGCATCCTCGAATTCACCGACATGCTGATGGGTCCCGCGGTCGGCGCCTCGGTCGTTGCTATCATGGGCGGCATGTTCGGAGCTATTGGCATCCCGGCCGCAATCGAGGCAGTGGTCTACCTGATGGCACAGGTCGTCGCGGTCGTGCCACGATGAGCAAGCCACAGCCACTCGTGGGGCGACGGAAGGTGGACGGCTCGACCGACCGCACGGTCGTGCCGCTCTACCACCAGGTCTATGTCGTCCTGCGCCAGAAGATCCGCAACAGCGAGTTCGACCCGGCGAAGCCCCTTCCCGGCGAGCACCAGATGGCCGAGGAGTTCGGCGTCTCGCGCGTCACCATCCGCCGGACGCTGCAGGCCCTGGAACTCGACGGCCTCATCGAGCGCCGGCGGGGCGTCGGCACGTTCGCCATCCCCAACCCCGTCGAGTTCCGGGACCGGTACAACATCGGCGGGCTGCTGCAGTCGGGCGTCCGCGACGATGGCGCCACCGAGTCGCGCAACCTGCGGGTCGCCAGCATCGAGCCACCGGCCCACGTCGCCCTCAAGTTCGGCAGCGCACGCAAGGTGCTCCTCCTCCAGCGGCTGCGGCACATCCGCGGCGAGCCCTTCACCCTGCTCACCGTCTACCTGCCCGACCACGTCGCGCGCCAGGTCGGGCGAAGGGCGCTGGAGAAGCTCCCCGCACTGACAGCCATCGAGCAGGCCGGCCTCTACCTGGCGCGCACGGAGCAGTCGATCAGCGCGCAGGCGGCCGACGAGCAGGCTGCTTCGGCGCTGGGCCTGCCCATCGGCGCGCCGCTCATCTTCATGACCAGCCTCTTCTCCGACCAGGACGACCATCCGCTGGCCCTCCTCGAGGGCCAGTACCGGCCCGACATGTACGAGTACCGCACTGCCATGGTCCGCCGCGGCCAGGGCGCATCGGCCCGCTGGCGGCCGCTGCTCTGAGCTATCCTGAGCAGCTCTGAGCAATACTGAGCATCCCTGGCGCCATGCTCGCCTTCCTGCCGTCCGTCCTCCGCGCACTCATCGCCGTCACCGCCCTGGTGGTGAACACGCTGTTCTGGTGCTCGCTGCTGTTCGTGTTCGCCCTCCTCAGGCTGCTGCTGCCCTTCCGCGTCGTGCGCCAGGCGCTCGACCCGGTCCTCAACTGGATCGCGAACCGGTGGGTCACCTGCAACACCTGGTGGATGAGCCTCACGCAGCCCACGGAGTGGGACGTGCAGGGGCTCGAGCAGTTCAGCTACCGGGGCTGGTACATGGTCAACTGCAATCACCAGTCCTGGGTGGACATCTTCGTCCTGCAGCGCGTGTTCAACGGGCGCATCCCGCTGCTCAAGTTCTTCCTGAAGCAGCAGCTGATCTGGGTGCCGGTCATGGGACTCGCCTGGTGGGCGCTCGACTTCCCGTTCATGCGGCGACATTCGGACCAGGTGCTGCGTAAGCACCCGGAGAAGCGGCTCCAGGACCTGGAAGCCACCCGCCGCGCCTGCGAGAAGTTCGCGCTGGTCCCCACCAGCGTGATGAACTTCGTCGAGGGAACCCGCTTCACGCCGGCGAAGCACGCGGCGCAGAACTCACCGTACCGGCACCTCCTCAAGCCGAAGGCAGGGGGCCTGGCGCTGGCCCTTCACGCCCTGGGCCATCGCTTCGACTCGCTGATCGACGTGACCATCGTTTATCCCGCCGGCGCACCCACGTTCTGGGAGTTCCTGTGCGGTGACGTCGCGAAGGTCGTGGTGCGGATCGACCGCCTTTCCATCCCGGGAGAGTTCAGCGCCGGGGATTACTCGGGAGATCCCAGGGTCCGCAAGCAGGTGCAGCGCTGGCTGCACGAGCTGTGGCTGCGCAAGGATGCACTGATCGGCCGGGTCCTCGCGGAGTCGCGCGTTCAGGACCAATGGGTGCGGAAATGAACCGGCAATGGCGGGTAGCGCGGTATCCACGCCCCGAGGAGGTCATCGGCCCGGAGCACTTCTCCTGGGCCAGCGAACCCGTCGCCGAGCCGGCTGACGGGGAGTTCGTCGTGCGAACCATCTGCCTGGCGCCGGTGCCGGCCCAGCGCGGTTATCTGGAGAAAAGCCATCATTCCTTCCTGGAGAACCTGCCCATCGGCGAGGTGATGCGCGGCCGCGGCGTCGGCCAGATCGTCGCGTCGCGCCACCCGGAGTACCGGGTCGGCGAGATCTTCGTCGGTTCACTGGGCTGGCAGGACTATTCGGTCCAGCGCCCGCGGGGCGCCGAGTTTGTGTTCAGCACGAAGAAAGTTGCCCACCCTGTCAGCCCCCTCTCCAGCGAGCTCGGGGTCCTGGGCCAGGCTGGCGCCACGGCGTATTTCGGCCTGCTGGAGGTCGGCGCCATGAAGTCCGGCGACAACGTGCTGGTCACGGCGGCCGCGGGCGGCGTCGGCTCGGTGGCGGGCCAGATCGCGCGGATCAGGGGCGCGAAGCGCGTGGTGGGCACGGCAGGCTCGGACGCCAAGTGCCGGTGGCTGCGCGAGGAGCTCGGCTATCACGCCGCCATCAACTACCGCACGGAGGACGTGGGCGCGCGCCTGGCGGAGCTGTTCCCCGACGGGATCGACGTCTTCTTCGACAACGTGGGCGGCGACATGCTCAATGAAGGCCTCGCTCACCTGGCGATGCGCGCCCGCATCGTGATTTGCGGTTTCATCTCGAGTGACTACTCGCCGGGCCCGCATCACGGGCCGATAAACTACCAGTGCATGGTCTACAAGCGCGCCCGGATGGAAGGCTTCGTGGTCTTCGACTACTGGAACCGCTACCAGGAGGCGGAACGCGACCTGCTCGCCTGGTTCCGGCAGGGTCTGTTGAAAAACTGCGAGGATGTGGCCGAGGGCCTCGAGAATATGCCGCTGGCACTCGCAAGCCTCTTTACCGGCGGCAATACGGGCGTGAAGATCTGCCGGGTGGCGCCGGATCCGGCCGGCCTTCCCCTCGCATCCGCCGGCCGCTGACTGTCTCCGTGGTCAGTCCCATGAAGTCCGCGACGTTGGTCCGCCGCATCGGCAGGTGGACCCGCTGGGGCTCATGAATCCCGGCAGCCTGGGGCTTTGAAGGCCGGACTGAACCCGGCCGTGAACGTCATTCCGGCCCGCGGATAGCCCTCCGCAGGTCGCCGAAGCGCTTGCGGTACTGGGCCGGCGTGAGCCGGACGTGCCGCCGGAACAGCCGGCTGAAATAGCCTGCGTCCTCATAGCCAATCTCGTTCGCGATTGCTTCGATCGGCGCGGTGCCTGCCTCCAGCATCTGCTTGGCCTCTTCCAGCCGCAGCGCGTGGACGTACTCCAGTGGAGCCATGCCGGTGGCCAGGTGGAAGCGACGCTTGAACGTCCGCTCGGCCAGGCCGGAGAGCAGCACCATGCTCCGTACGGGGTTGGACTCCGGGTAGTGGCTGGCAATCCATGCCTGGCAACGGGCGATTACCGCGTCATCCACCTGGCGCGTGCGGGCGAGCCGGGCGTATGGCTGCTGGCCCACCTGGTGCCAGTCAATGAGGTTGATGCGCGCCACCTGCATTGCGGCCTCGACGCCCACGCTGCGTGCGATCAGGTAGAGCGCCAGGTCCAGCCAGGAGGTGCCGCCGCCGGCCATGACTAGCCGCTGGCCCTCGCCGCTCACCACGAGGGCCCGCTGGGCATGCACCTTTACGGTCGGAAACCGCGCCTGGAGGACGTCGCACCAGGCCCAGTGGGTGGTGGCCTCGAGGCCGTCGAGCAGGCCGGCCTCCGCGAACAGCATGGCGCCGGAACAGGATGCGGCGAGCAGTGCGCCGCGGGCGTGGCAATCCCGCAGCCAGTCGATTTCGTCCTGCAGGCGATCGCCGAGCGGCTCGCCGGGCGGGACGTTGACCTCGGGCACGCAGACGATGTCCGCTCGCCGGCTGTCAGCGAGCGTCGCGTGGGGGGTGATGCGGACGTCATTGCTCACCTCAACCGGGCCGGGCTGGCGGGCCACCAGCAGCGGCTGGATCAGCGCCGGGCCTGGCCGGCCCTCCGTGACGACGCCCCAGTCCCGGCCCGCCGACCGGAAGAGGTCGTAGAGGCCGTAGACCACTGACGCCGTGGTCTCGGGAAAGACGAGGATCGCGACACTGACCGGGGCCTTTGCCATGGCCGGTCTCCCCCTGGCCGATTTGTCCGGTTCGTTGCACGAACGGCTTGAGGCGCCGGGCCGGACCGGCGCGACGATACGCGCCGGATCGAGCAATTCTTACCCGGAGTGAATGCGATGAGCAAATACCGCAACAACCTGCCCCAGCTGGGCGACACGCTGTTCCTCACCGACGGCGGCCTGGAGACGACCCTCGTGTTTCACGAGGGACTCGCCCTGCCCCACTTCGCCGCCTTCGACCTGCTGAAGGACGAGGGCGGGCTGACCCTCCTCGCCGGCTACTACGACCGTTACCTGGCCGTCGCCCGCGAGCATAACGTGGGCGCCGTGCTGGAATCGCCAACCTGGCGCGCCAATCCGGACTGGGCTGCCCGGCTGGGCTACGACGCCGACGCCCTCGCCGATGCCAACCGGAGGGCGATCGGGCTGATGCTGGAACTCCGCGCCCGCCACGAGACCGCGGACAGGCCCATGGTGATCAGCGGGAACCTCGGGCCACGGGGCGATGGCTACCGGGCGGACGCGCGCATGACGGCGGACGAGGCCCGGCGCTACCACGGGGAACAGGTCGGCGTCTTCACCGCCACCGACGCCGACCTGGTCTCGGCCTTCACCCTCAACTACCCCGAGGAAGCCATCGGCATCGTGCAGGCAGCGCGGGATGCCGCCATGCCCGTCGTCATCTCCTTCACCGTCGAGACCGACGGCAGGTTGCCGTCGGGCGACAGCCTGGGCGTGGCGATCCGGCGCACCGACCGGGAGACCGGCGGCTACGCGGCCTACTACATGCTGAACTGCGCCCATCCAACCCATCTCCGGGACCTGGCCGGCCAGGATGAGCAGGTCCTCGCCCGGATCCGGGGACTGCGGGCCAACGCGTCCCGGAAAAGCCATGCCGAGCTGGACGAGTCCACGGTGCTCGACATCGGCGACCCGGCCGAACTGGGCGAACAGTACCGGGAGCTGCGCCGCCGCCTGCCCTGGCTCAACGTGCTGGGTGGCTGCTGCGGAACGGACCACCGGCACGTGGAGTCCATCTTCGCGGCGTGCGGCTGACGCGGCTGGCACGCGGCAGGGAGGCCTATCGCAGGCGGGGCAGCACCTGCTCGGCGAAGAGCCGCGTCTGGCGGATCATCGCCTCCTGCCGGGCCCCGTGGGGCGACGACACCGGCGACCCGCCCAGCAGGTTCACGTGGTCGAGCCCCAGGCCGATCAGGGCCTGCAGGCGATCGAGGCACTTGGCAGGCGGCCCGCAGATGGAGAACCAGTCCACGAACTGGTCGTCCACCATCTGCAGATGCCCGCCCTCGTTCTGGGCATGCCGGGCCATGTCGTAGCCCGACTTCATCCGGATGGCCAGATCCTTGAGCTGCGGGGGCAGGTGCTCGACGGGCGAGTCCTTCATGCCGGCGAAGTGCGCCACCATGCCGGAGATCATCCGGCCCAGGTTGATGGCGCGCTTCTCATCGGGGTCGCAGACCAGGTTGACGTAGGCGCCGACGCTGAGCGTCGCCCGGTCGCGGCCCGTCTCCTCCAGCCGCGCGTGCAGCGTCCTCAGCGCCCACTCGATGCGCTCGGGCGCGCTGCCCACGGCGAAAGTGATGCGGTCTGCCACGTCCGCGGCCATGCGGATGGTGGCGGGGCCGGTGCAGGCCAGGTCCAGCGGCACCGTCGGGAGTTGGCCGGGCTCGAGCCAGCGCATGCGGCTCGCCGTCTCGCCGCGCATCACGGTCTCGCCACGGAGGTAACCGCGAACCTGCTCAACGTAGGTTCGCAGTTGCGCCGTCGTGGCATTGCGCTGGCCGATGTGGGCTGCGGAGGAATCGCCGCGGCCGATGCCGCAGCGGGCCCGGCCGCCGGACTCGATCTGGAGCGTCGCGAGGGCACCGGCGGTGACGGACGAGTCCCGCGTGACGGGGTTCGTCACGCCCGTGCCGAGGAACAGGCGGGTCGTGCGCGCGGCGGCGAGGCTCAGCTGGCCGTAGGGCTCCGGGCTGAGGCACTGGGTGTCGGGGCACAGCAGCGCGTCGAAGCCCATGGCCTCGATTTCCACGGCCAGACGCGCGGTATATCCCGCGGAGGGCTCCATCACGATGCCGAATTCGACGCCAGCCATCTGCTCACCCCGCCCGATCCCTGCGACCGCGGAATGATCAGCGAGATGCCCGGCCGGCGCCAGTGGCGGGGCACCGGGTGTCCATAATTGAGCGGGGACGCCGCTGGCCCTATTCCGCCGTGAACTGCCGGGCCGGGCCGGGCGGCAGGCCGAACCGCGAGCGGAACACGCTGGCGTCCACCGCGTTCACCACGCCGTCGCCATTGAAGTCCGCATTCGCGTTGCCGAGTCCGAATACCGCACGGAACATCCCCGAGTCGGCCTGGTTGGTGACGCCGTCGTTGTTCAGGTCGGTGTCACAGGCGTTGCCGAAGCCGTCGCCGTCGGTGTCGCGCTGCACGAACCCGCCCGCATCGCCGATGGCCGGGCCATTGGCCTTCAGGACGCAATTGTCGGCGTCGTCGGAAATCCCGTCGGCGTCGCTGTCCCGGGTGAACAGCAGGCGAACGGAGGTGGCGTCCTGCTCCAGCTTGAAGAACCCGGAGGGCAGGCCCGGAAGCTGGACGTCAGCGAACGTGCCGGAGACGGTTCCGCCGCGGACGATGTCGAACTCATCGCCCAGCGCCGGCTGGAACTGGCCGTCGAGCACCACGCTCAGGTCGCCCGAGAGAGAGACGGCTCCCCCGGCACAGAGGCCGTTGTAGGCCGTCGGCGCCGTGCCCCGGAGGGTGACCACATGCGCCGATGCCAGCGGGCTGAAATCCACGTCCCCGCTGTAGTTGCAGGGCGCGCTTGCGGCGGCATCCCAGTCGAGGAGCATGTTCCAGTCGCGCTGCAGCTCCGGCGGCAGCGTCGGGGAAGTCTCGTTGTCCACCAAGGCCAGCACGCGCTCCGGCGGCGTGACCGTCGCATCCCGGCCAAAGATGAAGTCCTGCTCCTCGACGATGGCCTTGTAGGCCTTGTTGAGCAGGAGCGCACGCGCGGGCGACGGCGCGGTCAACTCGTAGAAGTCCCTGGCGGTGGCCAGGGCCACGGTATTGACGCTGCCATCGGGGTGGTAGAACCGCGCTTCCAGCTCCGGATTGCTCCTGAACTCGGTGCCGCCGCCCACGCGCCCGAAGTAGGTGGCGACCTCGCCCAGCGTCTCGCCCACGTTGGCGGCGTCCCGCATGCCGCGCAGGTTGATGTACCCCCAGCCCGGCTGGCCATCCACCTTGCGGGGGAAGCTGAAGGTCTTGTCGATGGTGGCGCCGATGGACGTGTGGCAGCCCATGCAGAACACGTTCTCCTCGTAGGTGTTCCAGCGCAGGCGGCCCTGGCGATTCTCCACGAAGCCCGTGATGTTCCAGCCGAAATTGGTGCTGAGGCCGTCCTGGCCGAAGTTCTGGTAGGTCGGCAGCGACCCCTGCTCCTTTTCCAGGTTCTCCTCGTCGTAGTAGTGCTGGAGCTGGAACTGGCGGCTCTGGATGCGCCGCTTCATGTAGCGGACTTCCTTCATCCGCCGGGGATTGAAGATGGTGCCATCCGGACGGACGCCGACGTAGCGGACGGTGTGCAGGAACTCGGTGCCCAGCGGATAGACGGTGGGGATCAGGTCGACCTCGCTGGCGCCCCCGACGTAGTGCTCGCGATCGGCGGAAACGGTGCTGACTATGCCCAGCAAGCCGTCGCCATTGAGGTCGGTGCCGACCGCGTTCTCGTCGATCGGCAGCGAGCCGATCTCGCCGTAGCCCTTGATGTTGGCCTCGAGCAGGGCGAGGTTTGCCTTGTAGACCTCCCGCGAGACGGCACCACCGGCGGTCCTGTAGAACCCGGGGGGCAAGCGGATCATCACGTCGTCGGTCGATCCCTGGGTGGGCCAGAAGGTGCTCGGCAGCGGCTTGTAGGTGAAGGCGACCCACCAGCTGCCGTCCAGTGCGAAGCCCTCCGGGTCGAATGCGGCAGGCCCGTCGGCCAGGTTGGCCAGGTCAGGAATCCAGCCGGTGAAGCCGGCGCCGGCGAGGCGCTGCGCCAGCTCCGAGTAGTTGTCCTGGTTGATGTACTCGAGGATCTCCGCATCGCTGATCTCCGCGACCCGGGCGCTCCGGTCCTCGAAGAGGTTCAGCCAGTGGTTCAGGAGCCCCTCGTCGCTGAAACTGTAGGCTTCCTGCAGGTCGCGATCGTTCTTAGTGTTCTCGCGGCCGGGAATGGCATCCTGGTGGCAGGCATAGCACGGGTTGTGCTCGCCATTGGTGTCGGTGTAGCACTGGGGCGGGATGGGGGTCTCCCGGTTGTACATCGTGGCGATGTCCTGGGCTTCGGGAAGCCAGGGAATGATCACGTCGGAATCGGTCTTCAGCCGCTCCAGGATCTGCTGGTAGAGAGGCACCTCGTCGGCGCGGGCCGTCTCCGGCGTCGCCAGCGCGGCGAGCATCGCCACCAGGGCTGACCGCATCCACAACACGTTAGCCGTCGGCTTCATCGTCGTCCGTCCCCCGTTCTCCCGCGGTGGAAGCGCGGCCTCCCCGGGGAGACCGCGCTTCCGGTTCTTCAACGCACGTTCCGGCGAATCAGGCAGCCATCTTCCGGCGGGCGATGCCGAGGGCGCCGAGCGCGGAGGCGAACAGCCAGACCGCGGCGGGCACCGGCACGACGCTGACGCTGCCCTGGCCGAAGCCCAGGTCCAGCACCGTCGGCTCGAACGGATCGGAGTCCGTCCAGATGTTCTCGAAGCCGCTGGTGAAGAACCCGATCGACGCGTTCAGCGAGGAGACTCCCGGGGTGAGGGCCTGGAAGGTCAGCAGCGCGATGTCGAAGTCAGCCGCTTCGACGCCGTCGAAGAAGCTGGCCACGCTCAGGTCGGTGAGGGTGCCCGCGACGTTGTTGACGACGGTGTTCGTGTTGGACGTCGCCAGCAGCTGGTCGCCGGCAAACACGCTCGTATCGAAGGCCTGGAGCGAGAGCTTCGTGGGGTCCCAGGCGATCGAGACGCCGCCACCGAAGGTGCCGCCGGCACCCTCGATGAAGTCCCGGCCGACGAGCTTGACCACGATGGTCTGGCCGGCGACGACCGACGAGTTCAGGGCGTCGAAGGTGATCGTTGCGGCCTGCGCCGCCGGTCCGGCACCCAGCATTGCCCCGACAACCAGGGCGGACAGTGTCTTGTGAACGAGTTTCATTTTCGGTTCCTGTTGAGTCTTGCTATCTGTAAGTGTTTTTCAGCGATCACTCTTTGGTGAAGGCCGGCCCGGGCGGGAGGCCGTACAGGCCCCGGAACAGTCCGGCATCGACCGCATTGACCACACCGTCACCATTGAAGTCGGCATCGCCATTGGTGCTGCCGAAGGACGCGCGGAACAGCGCCGAGTCGAGACTGTTCGTGATGCCGTCGTTGTTCAGGTCGGCGTCGCAGGCGTTGCCGAAACCGTCCCCGTTGGTGTCGCGCTGGTTGGCGTTTGACTTCCGCGAGCAGTTGTCGGCGTTGTTCGGCTTCCCATCCAGGTCCGAATCCGGCAGCAGCGACCAGAGGGCGTCGTTGTTGGAGGACGGGTGCTGGACGTTGACCAGGAAGCCGCCGCGCGGGTCCTTGATGACGCCGGTCGGCTCCGAGCCGAAAGGCCCGAGGCTCGTCCAGAGGTCCAGGGTCTCGGCGACGCCGTCCTTGTCCGTGTCCCGGGCCACCCAGGTGTCACCGGGATTCTGGTCTTCCTGGACCAGCACATCGCCGTTGGCATCGACGCCCAGGTTGTCCGGGGAGCCCAGGCCATAGGTCGACTGGGCGCCGGCTGGCACCACGACCCCGGCGGAGTTGAACGTGACGCCACCCTTCACGAACAGGCGGACGATCGCGTCGGTGCCGTTGCCGTCGCCGTTGGCATCCAGCTCGATCGAGTAGACCGCCGCCTCGCTGGTCGTGGCGACGTACAGCACCTCATGCCCGTTGGCGAGCGTGCCGACCTCCAGGTCCTCGGGGCGCCCGTAAGGCGTGCCGCCAACTTCGTCGGCAGCCAGCACACCACCGCGGGCAGGCCCGTTGTTGGTGAAGACGAAGGGATCCTGGACGGTGGTCTTGTTGCCGTCCGTGTCCGTAATCGCCACCCAGGTGGCGGGACCGGTCCGGTTGGCGGCCACCGTGTTGGTGCCCCCGTTGTAGTTGAGCGCTGCGTTGTGCAGCTGGTCGTCATCCCGCAGGACGAAGGTCTGGCCCACGCTCAGGTCACCCGGGACCTTGGGCACGAACTTGTAGAGCGAGCCCGAATTGTTCTCGTCCACGAAGTAGAGGTTGCCCGCGTCGTCGAACTTGAGGCCCTCGTGGGAGACGGACGGAATTCCGGAAAGCCAGCGCCAGTTCGCATCGGCGACGCCTGTTGCGGTCTCGGGGTTCAGGAGTTCGAAGATGCGACCGTTGCCGGACCACTCTTCCGCAGCAAGGAGGGTGTTGACCGGCGTCAGGACTGCCGGATCGAACGCACCGAAGTCGTCAGCCAGGGGACTCCAGCCGTCACCCGGGTTGGCGTCGAAGATCGCCGAATTGTTGCCCTGGAGAAGGATCACCGCGGTGTTGGTGTCGCGGTTGAAGCGCGTCACGCCGGCGCCCGTCTGGACCTCGTGCGGAATGTAGATGAACTCGGAGTTCGCCCCGCCGATGTCCAGCATGTCCCAGGCCCGGAAGGTGCCCGGGTAGGCGCCCCCGAAGAGGACATTCATCGCGCCGACGTCGGTCAGCTCGGCCTGCACCCAGCCCGGGGGCAGGAGGAATGGATTGGCATCCTCATTCGTGTTCAGCAGGGTCGCGGAGGCGGTCAGCGGTGTGAAGGGCTCGATTGCCTGGGCATTGGCGCAGATCATCGCAACTGCCGCCGCCAGGGCTGTCCTCTTGAACGTCATGTACTTCCCCCTTTGGGAACGAGTTAAGGTTCGGGGGGAAGCTTGGCGGCGTTATGTTTCATCCAAAGGGAAGGGATGTTTCGTCTGCGTGCAGTGTTTGTTGCAGCGCTGACATTCTCCGATCGTCGAGTCCCGCGAACTCGGCGTGAAAATCGGCAACGTGCCGGCCGTGTCTAGTGGCCGAGGCCGATCATGGTCGATGACCGGGCCTCCCGGGCATCGAACTTCAGCGGGCGGCCGCTCTTCAGCCAGACATGGAAGGCAAAGGCGAATGCCACCAGGTTCGCGGCACCGACCAGGATGATCGGCCCCGAGATCCGCCAGTAGTCGAACAGGTACCCGCCGGCCAGGCTCGTGATGAGGATGCCCAGCGAACCGCAGAAGCCGGCGAGGCCGATCACGGAGCCGCGGACGTCCAGCGGCGTCTCCTGGCCGAGGAGCCCCGTGACCGAGAGGATCACGCTCATCTGGCCCATGCCCACGAGGACGCAGCCCAGGTAGCCGATCGGTGAGAACGGCTGGTCCTGCAGGCCGAGCAGCGTGTAGCCCACCGCGCCCAGCAGCAGCGCAGCGACCACGCAGGCCAGGCGATGGAAGCGGTCGATGAGCGCGCCCGCCACCGGCGCCCACAGCAGCGCGGACCCCTGGATCAGCGCGAACATCAGGCCCGCCTTGGCCAGCGCCTCGGGGCCGTCCAGGCCCTCGTCCCGCCCGACCCGCTGCAGCCACAGCGAGACGAAGGTGGCCACGAGCGTGAGATCCGCCCGGGAGATGAAGGAGCCCGCGTAGCAGACCATGAGGCGCGGATTATCCAGCCCCTGGCGAATGCCGATCTGCAGGATACGGGGCAGGCCGATCCGGGCGCTCCTGCCCGACGGCGTACCGCCCTTGAGGCCCACCTGCATGATGATCGCCGTGACCGCCGCCAGGCCCGCCATCACGAACAGCATGTAGCGTCCGGCCTCGGCGCTGGTCATGCCCTGCGCCTTGAAGATGGCCGGCAGGGCGGCGAAGAGCGCCGTCGCGATGCCGATGCCCAGGCCATTCAGCACGCCGGACACGCCCGCGATCTTGCCGCGGGAGTTCTCCGCCGGGTAGTCGGCCGCGGTGACGGCGATCATCACGCCCACGAAGGCCAGGCCGATGGCATACACGAAGCGGCCCGCGTAGAGGTCGCCGACCGTGCTGGCCATGCCGTAGATGGCAAAGCCCGCGCCGGCGATCAGCGTGCCCGTGGCGTAGAGCGGCCGGCGCCCGACCCGGTCGGACAGCCCGCCCGCGAAGCTGACCAGGGCCAGCACCACGATCTCGTGCATCGTGATGAGGAGGCCCGTCACCTGCCCGTGGCGCTCGGGGGGTATGCCGATGATCTCGGTCAGCACGTAGGGCTGGGAAAAGCTCAGGAAACTGATGACCGGCATGATGGCCAGGCATACATATAAGTATGTCCAGGCATTCAGGCCGCTCATGCCGGTGGCGAACTCGAGGGGGCCCAGGCGGTAGCCCGGCGCGGCCGATACGGTGTTGCTCACTGCTGCATGTCTCCCTGTCCACCCGGAGGTCGCCGGGGGCGGTTGAGTATCGCCCAGAAGGCAGGACCCGGGCCCGGGCGATACACTTTGTTACAGTGAGGTCAACAGGCGGCGACTAGTCTTGCCGCATTCACCAGGGAGAACGCCCGTGAAGAAAGAAGCGAAGATCCGCCCCTTCTGGTACTCGGACGTGTGGCTGTTCCCGAAGCTCATCACGATCATCACCAGCCTCGACAAGGACGGCAAGGTCAACGCGGCCCCCTACTCCCACATCATGCAGTACGACGTGATGGCGAAGAACCCGCGGATGATCGTCGGCTTCCGCCAGGACTCCCACACCTTCCAGAACATCTGCGCGACGAAGCAGTTCGTGGTCAACTGCCCGCCCGCCGACTACCTGGACGACATGATGGAGACGGCGCGCTTCTACCCGGAAGGCGTCAACGAGCTGGAGCACACGCGCTTCACCATGATCCCGTCCCTGCACGTGAAGCCGCCCTCCATCCAGGAGTGCCCGCAGATCGCCGAGTGCGAGGCGGAGGAAATCGTCCGGCTGGAGAAGAGCAGCGGCATCGTGATCGCGAAGATCAAGGCCCTGGTGTTCGACGAGGAACTCATCGACATGGGCCGGGAGGAGCGTATCCGGAAGATGAACCTGCCCATCGGCCTCGGCGACGAGGACCGCCAGGACTACTTCCACACCACGCTCGGCCACATCTCCATGCACCAGCTGGGCGAGGCGCCCGACGCCTTCAAGGGCGGCGAAGTGCGGCTGGGCATGACCTGGGACGCGGACGCCCTGCAGACCCTGATGACCATTCCGCCGATGGTGCGCAAGATGGTCACCGACCAGACCGAGGAATACTGCCGCTCGAAGGGCGACGACAAGGTGAGCCACGCGCGCTTCACCCAGTACTCCATCGAGCAGGGCATGACGCCCGAGCTGATGGAGCGGTTCCAGAAGAAGAAAAATTCGGCCTGAGTCAGGGACGGATCACCATGTGGCGTTTCATCGGCCGCTCCCTGCTCGTGCTGGCCCTGCTGGGGGTCGTGGCGCTCGGGTGGGCCCTCTGGACCTACCGGGACATTCCCGCCGCCGAACTCGAGGCCCGCTACGCGGGGCCCACGTCGAGGTTCATCAACATCGACGGCGTCCGCATGCACTACCGGGACGAGGGCACGGGCCCCGTGGTGGTGCTGTTCCACGCGAACTTCTCCAACCTGATCGACTGGGACCCCTGGGTGGATGCGCTCAAGGACCGGTACCGGGTCATCCGCGTGGACATGACGAGCCACGGCCTGACCGGGCCGGACCCGACGGGGGACTACACCCTGCCGCGGACGCTGGCGCTTACCGAGAAGTTCATCGACGCCCTCGGCATCGAAAAGGCGACGCTGGGCGGCACCTCCCTCGGCGGCACCGTCGCCATCCACTACACCGCCGCCCACCCGGAGCGCGTCGAGCGCCTGATCCTGCTCAGCCCGGGCTCGCTGGAAGGCCGGGAGCAGAAGCGCCGGGGCAATGTGCCGAAGGCCGCCTACGTGCTCAAGTACATCCTGCCCCGGGCCCTGCCGGAGTCCATGCTCCGCAGCGGCTTCGCCGCGCCGGCGGAGCCGCCGGAGGAACTCATCGACCGCTGGTATGACATGTGGATGCGCGAAGGCCAGCGGGAAGCCCAGCTGGACCGGCTGACCCAGTACGAGTCGGGAGACATCGAGGGCCTGGTGCGCTCGATCCGGGTGCCCGTGCTGCTGCTCTGGGGCGAGGCCAACACCACTGCCAGGTTCGAGCAGTCGTCCGAGTTCCGGGAATTGCTGGAGAACGCCCCGTCGCTGAAATTCATCAGCTATCCCGGCGTGGGGCACATGGCCGTCGAGCAGGCCGGCGCCGGGATCGGCAGGGACGTGCGGGCCTGGCTCGACGCGCCGACCTGATGCGGGTCGACGTCATCCTGGATCCTGGCACTTCACCCTGGGAGGTGAAGGAGCTGGGACTGCTGGCCGAGAAGTTCGGCATCAACGCCGTGTGGAGCTCCAACTACCCCTCCTCCCGGGACCCCTTCCTGACTCTCGCCCCGCTGGCCCTCGCCTCCAACCGCATCCGCCTTGGGCCGCTGGTCGTCACGGCCTACGAGCAGCATCCCTTCAAGACCGCCAAGGCCCTGGCCACGCTCAACGAGCTCTGCCACGGCCGCGCCAACATCCTGATCGGCGGCCCCACCGGCGTGAACGCCGCGATGGGCATGGGCGTGGAACGCATGGTGGGGAGGGTCCGGGAGACCGTGGAGGTGTTGAAGGCAGCCGGCCCCGACCGGCCGCTGAACTACCCGGGCAAGATCTTCCAGGTCTGGAACTACCAGCCCATCTGGGCGACCGACGCGCCACCGCGCATCTACGTGGGCGCCAACAAGCCGCAGATGATGCGCATGGCGGCCGGCATTGCGGACCACATCATGGTGGGCGATCCCCTTCCCCGCCGCTTCGAAAGCACCATGGCGATGCTCGACGGGTTCCTGGCCGGGGCCGGTCGCACGCGCCGGCAGGTCACCGTGAGCGGTCTCGTCGCCTGGCACGTGAAGGCGGACCGCCAGCAGTCCATGTCCGAAGCTCGCCAGCAGCTCGCTCTCCGCGGCATGCTGGACCCCTGGTACCTGGAGGAGTTCCTGACTCCGGACGAGTGCAATCTGGTGGACAAGAACCGCAACGCCTTCTTCAAGGCCTACAAGAACCGCACGGACGTGGTGCCCGGTGTCCCCGAGTCGGTGATGCAGAAGCTGGCGGACAACCTGGGGCTGGCCGGCACGCCCGACGACCTGGACCAGCACATCGAGCGCCTGCGCACCCTCGGCCGGCTCGGCCTGGACGAGGTGGCGCTGAAGCTGCACGAGGACCAGGCCGACGCCATCCGCCTGATCGGCGAGCGCGTGGTGCCGGCGCTGCATACCGGGGCAACGTGACGGCATGAACAGCGATATCGCACCCGACAGCTTTGTCCCAAGCCCGCTCCGGGACAACTGGTACCAGTCCAGCTCGTTCTACGGCTCGTCCTTCGCCCTCATCACCTCGGTGGACGAGGCTGGCGTCACCAGCATCGGCCCCTACCAGCTCAGCTTCCCCTTCGAGGTGATCAAGCGGCGGTCCTGGATGGTGATCAGCCGCCCGAGCTCCAACACCGTCACGAACGTGCGCCGCACGCTGAAGTGCGCGCTGAACTTCGTCGAGTACGACAAGGCGCAGATCGAGACCATCCTGAAGTTCGGCTATCCCGGCCAGCCGCCCGCGGAGAAGATGGCCTACAACACGTTCACGCTGGTGGACAGCCCGACGCCGGGCCGCACCGGACCAGGCCTGCCCAAGATCATCGGCGAGGCCTACCAGGTGTTCGAATGCACGCTGGACGTGGACCGGATCGCGGAGAACCCGATCCTCAGGGACTCGGCCTCCGCCCACCTGCTGCTCAACATCGACAACATCCTGGTCAAGCAGCTCTGGAAGGGCCGGATCGACGGGAGCGGCGACAACATGCCCCGCATACCGCTGACCTACGGTTTCCGCGGCGGGGCCACCTTCTGGTTCGGCGAGACCCAGCCGGCCTACAAGCTGCCCATCCCGGACCTGGGCGCCCGCCACGAAGTCGTCCACTACGAGGCCAACCGCATCGACGACAACGTGCGCTTCACGCTGGACGCGTCGAAGCAGCTCACGGGCATTCCCCGGCCCTTCCTGCGCCAGGTACTGGAAGGTATCGTCAGGCAGGCCAAGAACCGGGGCGTGGCCGAGATCGGCCCTGAATTCCTCGAGGTGCTCAACAAGGAGCGCAAGTAGATGCTGTCCAACATCTTCCTGGTCTACGCGGTAATCCACCTGGGCCTGCTGACCTGGGGCTGGCACCGATGGACCCCGGCCGGCCGGCCCGTGGCCCTGTCCCTGACGCTGTTCGCGAACACCCTGCTCTGGTACGACAACTTCCGCATCGGTGTGGGCCGTATCGTCGGCGAGGGCGACCTGCTCTACAACCTGAGCATCCCCGCCTTCCTGTGGCACTGGACCATGCTGCCGCTGTTGATGATCGTCGCCGGATCGATCGCCCGCCTCGCCGGGCTCGAGTGGGCGCGGAGCCGGCTGGTCATGGGGCTGTTCTGCCTGGGGGCGGTGGCCCTGTTCGTCAAGGACCTGCCCTACGTCATCGGCCTGCTGTTCGGCGAAGTAGGGCCGTTCCCGGCCGTCGAACTCCGGCCGGGCTGCATCGCCGACACGCTGCGGTACACCACCCGGGTGTCGCCCGCCCAGTTCTGCAGCCCCGATGCGGTGGCTTTCGCCAACGGTCCCAGCCCGCTGCCGGCCATCCTCATGAACATCGTCATGGTGGGCGTGGGCATCGCGCTGTGGGTCCGCCGCGGCTGGAAGTGGCTGGTCATCGGCCCCGGCCTGATGTTCATCGCCGCGGGCGGGGCCCCGCTGTGGGGCGTCTACGCCCTGCCGGTGGCCAACTTCGGCGAAATGCTGTTCACCGCCGGCGTGCTGGCCACCATCCTGCGCTTCAGCCCCGGCCAGGCACACCTCGCAGCGGGCGGCTCACCAGCATGAACAGGGACACGGCCGTCAGGCTCGCCCAGGACGCGATCAGGGCGAAGAACAGGAGGCTGGTGGAAGCGGTGCTCCGCATCCGCGCACAAAGAGGCGGAACTGATGCCGCGCCGGGTCCGGTCACGGGGCTGCCGACCATCGCGGTGACCTGCGCCACGGGCTGGGAGTGCTACGCGATCGTGGACGAACTCGTCCAGACCGGGAAGTTCCGGGTACGGGCCCTCTACCGGACCCCCGGCACCCAGGCCGCGGCCCGGCTGGAGGCCCTCCACGCCCGCGCGGAGAAGGAGCATCCCGGAATACTGACCCTGCACTCCGGCGTCGACATGAATTCCGAAGAGGCCCTGACCCGGAGCTTCGCCGGCTGCGACGGCGTGGTGCTCTACAACACGGCCAACACGAGCAAGGCCGGCAAGATCACCAACCACGGCAACGACCCCGCCGGGGGCCGGGCGGCCGTGATGCGCCAGGTGATGGCGGCGCTCGGCGCCCTGAAGGCCAACCCCTCCGTCAAACACGTCATTACGCTGATCTTCCCGACGGACAAAGTGACCGGCATCGCGGACGACGCGCCGCCCGTGCCCTGGTGGATCCTCCAGAAGCTGCGCCTCTCGAATTTCCTGCGCGGCCAGGGGATCAACGTCACCTGCATCCATCGGCCGGCCTACTACTACGCCATGCACCGCGTGGACTACGCCACGACCGAGACCCAGTACCGGGGCGACAGCAGCCTGTCGAGGACCATGATCCGGGAGAACAACCTGCCCGGCGTCACGGACCCGGATTTCCTGGTGAACTGGATCGACGTGCGGGACGTGGGCAAGTGGGTGGGCACCGTCTTCGAGTACCCCGAGGTTTTCTCGAACCAGGACTTCTCGATTGCCTCGTCGGCGCACACCGGCGACGAACTCATTGCAATCGCGGAGAAGAGCAACCGGCACGGCACCCGGTTCCGGTACAAGCAGTTCCCGCGCTGGCTCATGAAACTGCTCAGCGTCTTCACCGACGAGGTGGTGTATCCCCTGCGCTACGCCCAGTGGTACGGCGACGACGGGAACGCCTACGACTTCGCCAGCAACGATGACCTGGCCGACCTGGAGCGCATCCATCCCCGCTGGTCCTTCGAGCGGGAGCTCGAGGCCTGGGGCATCAACGACATCAGGCCGGCGAAACAGCGATGAACGCCCATCGGATCCTCGTTGGCGTCGCGCTCGCGGTTGCCGCTGCGGGCTGCTCCGGTCCGCCCGGGCAGTCCACGGAGCCGATCGCACCGCGGGTGGCGCGGCTGGACGACACGACGGGCATCGCGCTGCCCCCGCCCGCATCGGAAGACTACTGCAAGGCGGCCCAGCAGATCCTGGCCAGCACCACCCTGACGGGCAGCAACACGGTCTTCACGGACATGCCGGAGTACCGGCACTCGAAGCCGTCCGCCGATCCCCACCGGGTCTACCAGGTCGTGACCTACGACCGGGCGATGCCCATCGTCGTGTCCTGCAAGACGAAGACCGCGGCCCACCTGCGCGCCGTATACGGGCCGGAGGCCGCCGGTACCCAGTACTTCTGTCCGGAACTCGGCCGGCGAGTCCAGCGCCAGGCGGTCGACGAGCTCACGGCGGCCGGGGATGCGGAGGCAGCAGCCCGTGCGGCAGCGTTCGTCGTGGAGGACAACGAGCCCTACCTGACGGGCCGTGACTACCTGGCCGACTTCGAGCTGAGCTTCAAATCCGAAGCCGGCACCGTGCACCTGAACTCGTTCGGGCTCTACCAGAACTACGACAGCTGGATCACCCGCTTCCTGCCCTGGCAGGTGCAGGGTCAGAGCTACTGCCACGTGGCCACGGTGGACTACGTGAAGGCGCTGGCCAGGGGAGAGATCAAGCCCGGCACCGTGATCACCACGGCGGACGACGCGCCCGTCACGCCGCGCTGAGGAGCCGTACGTCGCGCTCCGTCGCGGGGCACGGAGCCTCAGCCGGCGGCAGGAAGGCTCACGAGCACCTCGAAGCCCCGGCCTTCCGCTCCGGGTAAGAAGCCGACCGTCCCGTGATGGAGCTCCGCAATACGCCGGACGATCGACAGGCCGAGCCCGGACCCGCCGCCTGCAGCTGAGTCGCCGCGGAAGAATCGTTCACCGAGGCGCTCGAGTTCGGACGGCGAAACGCCCGTCCCGGCATCCCGCACCTGCAGCGTGACCCGGCCATCCTCCCCAAAGATGCGCACGACAACCGGCTGCGCGCCGTGCCGTAGCGCGTTGACCACAAGGTTGCGTACGAGTATGCCGAGGAGCGTGGCGTTGCCCTGCACCCGGGTGGCGATCTCTGCGTCCAGTTCGATGTCGGGCTCCCGGCCTGACGCTGACGAGACCACGTCGGCGATCACGGAGCGGGCCACCTGGTCCAGTGCCACAATCCCGGTTGCCGTGACGGCGTCGCCTCCCTCGAGGCGGGCCAGGGTGAGCAGCTGGTCCAGCAGGTCGGCCATGCGGTCCGAGGCGACGACAACCTGATCGAGGGCTGCATCACGGGTGGCCGCATCCGGCGTCGTGCGCGCCACTTCGGCCTGGGCCCGGACTGCGGCCACCGGCTTGCGCAGCTCGTGGGAGGCGTCGGCGGTGAACCGTCGTTCCAGCTCGGTCGCGCGCCGGATGCGGCTGAACAGCTCGTTTAACCGGTGCACCAGAGGCAGGGTCTCGGCGGGAACCGCCAGGTCAACCGGACGCAGCTCGAGCGGATCCCGGGCCGCAAGCTGGTCGCCGAGCGTGGCGAGCGGCCGCAGCGCGCGGCCGATGCTCCACCAGATCAGAGCGGCGAGAACGGGCAGGCCCGCCGCCAGGGGCAGGAGTGCGTTGAGCGCGACACGCCGTGCAATGGCCTCCCGCACGCTGTGATCCTCGCCCACCTCGATCAGGAACTCCCGCTCCCGGTCCCAGGTGGTGAAAACCCGCCACCGTCGCCCGGCCACTTCGCTGTCCGAGAAACCTTCGAGGGCAGGCGACAGGCGCTGTCCCGGCGCATCCTCCGACGACAACACCAGCTCGCTTCGGTCATTCCAGACCTGGAAGCTGACCCGGTGACCATAGGACCCGCTCTCCGCGAACTCGCCGAGATCCTCGGCATCAAGTTCGAGCAGCTCGTGCCCGGCGCCGGCAGCGAGGATCGACGTGACCTGGGCAAGATGGGCATCCAGCAGCCGGTCGGCCTCCCGGTGTGCATCGAAGTACGCGGCAACGGTCACAGCGAGCCACGCGGCGGTAACGGAGCCGAGCACGAGGCTGACCAGTCGGCGCCGGATGGAAACCTCAGTCATCTCCGCCCCCGCTTGGGCGGGGCAGCACGTAGCCGACGCCGCGGACCGTGTGGATCACCTCTGGCGCGAGCTTGCGCCGCAGGTGATGGACGTGAACCTCGATAGTGTTGCTCTCCACGGCCGCATCCCAGTCGTAGAGCCGCTCCTCCAGCTGCTCCCGGGTGAGCACCCGGCCGCTGTTCAGCATCAGTTCGTGCAGAAGGGCAAACTCCCGGGGATTGAGCTCCACTTTCCGCTGCCGGTAAGTTACCGAGCGTGTGCTCGAATCCATCGCCAGTTCGCCGACGGCGAGCTGCTCCGAACCGGCGCCGTGGGCGCGCCGCACCAGGGCTCGCAGCCGCGCGGCGAGCTCGGCAATTGCCACCGGCTTGACCACGTAGTCGTCCGCGCCAGCGTCGAGCCCGGTCACCCGATCGTCGATGGCGTCCCGGGCGGTGAGCACCAGCACCGGCACAGCCTGCCCCCGGGCCCGGAGCTGCCGGAGCACGTCCAGGCCCGAACGGCCGGGCAGGCCCAGGTCGAGCACCACGGCGGCGAAGTCGCCGGCGCGCAGCACCGTGTCGGCGGCGATTCCATCACGAACCCAGTCGACGGCAAAGCCCCGGTCGCGGAGGCCGGCCTGCAGGGCATCGCCGAGCAGGCCGTCATCCTCCACCACCAGAACGTGCATCAGTCAGTCCTCGTTGTCGTTGTACACCGCGAGCGTTACCTGATCCGGCGCCGCCGATGCCTCGGCCGGCGTGCCAACACCTCCCAGGCTGATGGCCCAGTAGCCGAGCACGCCCGAGAGCAGTGCCACGCCGATGAAGGCGGCGAAGGTGCCCCGAACGCCGGCGGCGGCCTCGGCGCGCTTGTAGCCCGTGATCATCGCGCTGACCAGGTTCTCCCGGTGCAGCAGGCTGCCCAGTATGACGCCGCCGATGTGGACCCCCACGATCCACAGCCAGCCGTTGGCCAGGATCTCGTGGAACTCCTCCAGCGCATCGCCGCCGATCTCGTTGTAGGTCGCATAACCGGTGATCCCGGTCAGCGCCGCGACAACGAGGATGGACCAGATCGCGATGCTGCCCGCCGGATTGTGCCCCAGGAAGCGCGGGTCGGAGCGGTGGATCAGCCGGCGCACGTAGTCGGCCGCTTCCCGGGGCGGGAACAAGAAGGACCGGAACCGGGCGTAGCGGGTCCCCACGAACCCCCAGACCAGCCGGAAGGCCACCAGCCCGAGTACGGTATAGCCGAACATGACGTGGATGTCCCGGAGGCGCTCGCTCTCGGATAGCCAGTAGGCGCCGGCGAAGCTGACCACAAGGGCCCAGTGGAACACGCGAACCGGGAGATCCCAGATCAGGACCCGGATGGTGCCGTCGGGGCGGCTGGTGGCGCTGGTGGCGGTTGCATTCATCGAAGTTCTCCTCTGCTCTGCTGCCCGTTACTTCGGGGGCAGCTTGATGTTCCGTTCACTGAAGTTGCCCTGCTCCGCAGTCCGGTGGCACGCGGCGCAGTTGGCTGCGCTGCCCACGGCTGGCGACCTGAACTGCCCGGCGGAGATCTCGTCATGCTCGCCGAGGAACCAGCGGGTCTCCGTGATGCGCAGTGGCGGCGGCATGGGTTCGGGCTTTCCCGCCTTTGGTTTCCGGGAATTCGCAACGAGCCAGACGGTGATTTCCTTCCCTACAGCGGGCTCGACGCTGGCATCGGTGCCGAAGTGGTCGCTGAGTCCTTCCATCACCCGCTGCCAGGAGCCCGCGGAGAGGAAGCGCGGCGGGTAGGCAACGTGGCAGGCGCCGCATTCCTCCAGCCAGGCCGGATTGGGTGGTGGAGGCGGCGCCTTCTGTGCTGCCTCCGCGGCAGCCGCCATTGCCGCAAGGCTGGCAAGTACCGGGATGACAGTTCTGTGGACGGTCATTTTCATGCTCCTTCAGCGGCCCAGCGACCGCAGGTAGGTGATCACGTCGCCCTTCTCCCGGGCGGTACACTCCCGGTCCAGCACGTCCTTGCAGTTGCGCTTGAACCACTTCTCGACCTTGGCCACGTCGGTGAACCGCCGGGGATTGACGGCGGGCGCCATGGGCTCGATGGCCTTGCCGGTCACGGTGTGGCGGCCGGGCTGGCGGGGGTCTTCTGTGTGGCACGTGGCGCAACTCCAGTCGGCGCCCTTCGTGCGGAAGAACGCGGCGCCCCTCTCGGCCGAGAAGCCCGTGAAATTGCCGGCCGCCCGGGCCGACTCCTGGATGGCGGGCAGCGGGTCTGCTGCGCCGGCCGTGCCGGCAGCGAGGGCCACCAGTAGCCCGATGGCGGCCGCGGATGAAGTCCGGATCATGGTCGTCAGCTCCGTGCGATTTGCCTGGAGCGAACGTAGGCGCCGGAGCTTAAGTGGTGCTTAAGGCGGTTCCCCTGGCAACCTTCTCACGACGCCGCGCGGGCGGGACGCCCAGGTCCATCCCGCAATCTCCGGCTGCCGTTCCAGAAGGTAGTCCCGGTAGTACTTGAGCGGCCAGTAGTGGCCGTTGCGGTCGAACGTGGCGCGGCCGGGGTGCGCCGTCACATCCAGGTTGAAGGCCCGGGCCAGCGGCCGGTTGGTGGCAGGAGCCGGGTCATCGGTATTGATGACCGCCAGCGTGAAGTCGGCGCACCGGCCGTGCTCGCGGGCGCCCCAGGTCCAGTCCACGAAGCCGCGGATCTGGAAGGGATCCAGGAGCGTCATCGCAACGCGGGCGGGAACCTGGCTGCCTGCCCGGAAGGCGCTGCATATGGCGTCGGGCATGAAGGCGCCCGAACTGTGGGCGACCAGGTGCAGCTCGCGCACCGTGGCGCGCCGGGCGAGCAGGTCGCCGAGCCGCGCGCCGACGGCCTGTGCGGTGGCGGCCGCCCGCAGCCGCACATCCGACTCCGGCGCCCATCGGACGAAGCGCACCGCGGCACCCGGCACGTCCTGGTACCGGGTGGCGAGGCCCGAGACGATCTCCGCCAGCAGCGGGTTGTCGGCGTCGGCGCTGCCGTGGATCACCAGCACGAGGGTGCTCACGTTTTCCGGCACGTCCAGCGCGGGAGTCGCATTCCCCACCGGCTGGCGCGTCCAGATCTCCATCCCCCCGGCCGCGACGGCAACCAGGCCGGCGATTACCGCCAGGCGGCGCCGGGCGGTCACGAGAAATGGCCGACGATTGAAAGTGCGCTGTCCTGCATGGCCAGTTCTTCCCCGGGGCGGCTGCAATACCGTAAGGAACTGCAATAATGCCCCGTCTCAGGTCCAGGTTCCCGGGAGAGATCCAGATGAAGCTCGCGCGCAGATCAATTCTCCATGGCCTCGGCGCCGTGGCCTTAGGCTCCGTCATGCGCCCGGCCTGGCCGCTCGCAGGGACGGAGCGGGCGGGCCTCGATCTCGGTGACCGGCGCAACCTGCTGACGGCGATCGCCAAGCTGCGCGGGGCCACCGACGACCGGCTCGTGATTGGCTACGTGATCGGGGCGCGCTACGCCGTGCCGGAGCACCGGCTGGTCCCGATGATGGGGATCATGGCCGCCACCTTCAGCCAGTACCGGCGTGTCAGCGACGACGCCTTCGAGGCGCGGGCCCTGGAAATCGCCTACTTCACGGACCTCACCACGGGCCAGCTGCTCGAGAAGTGGAAGAACCCGGTGACGGGGACGACGGTGGACGTGCCGCGGACGCGCATGGGCCCGTCCAGCGTGACGCTCACCGCCGACGGGCTGACCGTGGCCAATCCCTCCGGCGAGGCCGCGGGCCTCAGGCTGCAGCACGTGTTCCAGCCGCCGGTGGTCGTCGGCGACAACGTCTGGATCACGGAGCAGATCAACGTGGACGGCCCGCCCGGCCCCCGGCCCTTCGTCTACAACGAACTCACCACCTTCCACGCCCGCAAGTCCGAGCTGGACGATCCCGCCCGGGCGAACGTGGCCACCCAGGTGCAGTACCAGAGCCTGATCACCTACCGGCCCTGGATGGGCTTCGGCGACACGCCGGGACACTCCCTCGCGCGCGGCGCCGGCAAGCACGTGGCAGGCATCCACGAGCTGCCCCCCTACTACCTGGAACTGACGAAACGCCTGCACCCGGACGTGCTGAAGGATCCCCTGGCCCTGCTGCGCCAATGATCGGCCGGCGGGCACTGCTGCTGGCGGCGGTCGCGGCGGCGATCGCCGCGTACTTCGCCACCGACGCCGGCCGCTTCCTCAGCCTGGACTTCATCCGCTCGCAGCAGGCGGCGCTGGAAGGCCAGGTCACGGTGGCGCCGATCGCCACTGGTGCGGCCTTCATGCTGGTCTACGTGGCCGTGACGGCGCTGTCCATCCCGGGCGCCGCCGTGCTCACGCTGGCGGCCGGCGCCCTCTTCGGGCTTGGCTGGGGCCTGGTGCTGGTGTCCTTCGCCTCGTCCATCGGCGCGACGCTGGCCTTTCTCACCTCCCGCTTCCTCCTGCGGGATGCCGTGCAGGCAAAGTTCGGGGACAGGCTGGCTGCCGTGAACCGCGGCATCGACAGGGAAGGCGCGTTCTATCTGTTCACGCTGCGCCTGGTGCCGGTCTTCCCCTTCTTCGTCATCAACCTGCTGATGGGCCTGACGTCGATGCAGGTGCGGACCTTCTACTGGGTGTCCCAGCTCGGGATGCTGCTCGGCACGGCGGCCTACGTGAACGCCGGCACGGAACTGGCACGCCTCACGTCCGTGCAGGGCATCCTCTCGCCCGGCGTTCTGCTCGCCTTTGCCTTCCTCGGCATCCTGCCGCTGGCGTCCCGGAAGATCATCGACGCCTTCCGGGCACGGCGAGTCTACGCCCGGTGGGCTGGCCAGAGGCCACGCCGCTTCGACCGGAACGTGGTGGTGATCGGCGCCGGCTCCGCGGGCCTGGTGACCAGCTACATCGCCGCCGCCGTCCGGGCGAAGGTGACGCTGGTGGAGCGCCACCGGATGGGCGGCGACTGCCTGTACACCGGCTGCGTGCCGTCGAAGGCACTGATCCGCTCGGCGAAGCTGCTGAACCACATCGCGCGGGCGAAGGAGTTCGGCATCGCCGAGGCCAGCGCCCGGTGGGACTTCGCGGAGGTGATGGAACGCGTCCAGCGCGTGATCCGGGACATCGAGCCCCACGACTCGGTCGAACGGTACTCGAAGCTCGGCGTGGACTGCGTGCAGGGCACCGCCCGGATCGTGACGCCCTGGGAGGTGGAGATCTCCCGCGCCGACGGCACGAGCCAGCGCCTCACCACCCGCAACATCGTCATCGCCACCGGCTCGGGCCCGCTCGTCCCGCCGGTCCCCGGACTTGCCGAGGTGAACCCCGTCACGTCGGACACCGTCTGGCACCTCCGCCAGCTGCCCCGCGGGCTCGTCGTGCTGGGTGGCGGCCCGATCGGCTGCGAGCTGGCCCAGTGCTTCGCGCGCTTCGGTTCCGCCGTCACGCTGGTCCAGCGCGGCCCGCGGCTCCTGCCCCGGGAGGACCCGGACGTGTCGGCGGTCGTCCGGGCGCGCTTCGAGGCCGAGGGCATCCGCGTCCTGACCGGCACCACGGCCACCCGCGTGGTCCGGGAGGATGGCGGGAAATTCCTGCTGGTCGCGGGACCCGGCGGCCCGGAGCGCATCCCCTTCGACGAGATCCTCTGCGCGGTGGGCCGGGTGGCCAACACGACGGGCTTCGGCCTCGAGGAACTCAGCATTCCCGCCGGCCGGTTCGTGGAGGTCGACGATCACCTGCAGACCAACTACCCGAACATCTACGCCTGCGGCGACGTGGCCGGCCCTTTCCAGTTCACCCACACGGCGGCCCACATGGCCTGGTACGCGGCGGTGAACTCGCTGTTCGGCGCGCTGCGGAGGTTCAGGGTGGATTACCGGGTCGTGCCCTGGACGACCTTCACCGATCCGGAAGTGGCGCGGGTGGGCTTGAGCGAGACGGAAGCGAAGGCGCGGAACATCCCCCACGACGTGCACCGCTACGGGATCGACGACCTGGACCGGGCCATCGCCGAGGGCGAGGCCCACGGCTTCGTCAAGGTGCTCACGAAGCCGGGCACCGACCGGATCCTGGGCGCCGCCATCGTCGGCGAGCACGCGGGCGACCTGCTCATCGAGTTCGTGGCGGCCATGAAGCACGGCTTCGGCCTGGACGGCATCCTCGGCACGATCCACACCTACCCGACGCTTGCCGAGGCCAACAAGTTCGCGGCGGGCGCGTGGAAGCGCACGACCGCGACGGAAGGGAAGCTGGCGGTGGCCGGTGCGCTGCATGCCTGGACACGCGGTGAGTCCGGGTTTGCCCGGGTCGTTGGCCGGGCCATCGCGCTGGTGGTGGCGCCGGACCGGACGCCGGTCGTCCCGCGGGACTCGCGCGCCGACTGATTCCCGGCGAAACCGGGACGTTCGTCACTTGCAATGCCTGCCCCGTGCGCCTACCGTGTAGCTCGTCATCTATACGTGTAGATCCATGGCCCTGAACATCCGCAATCCCGAAGCCGAGAAGCTGGCCGACACCCTGGCCCGCCTCACCGGCGAGACCAAGACCGACGCGGTCACCAAGGCCCTGCGGGACCGACTGGCCCGTGTCCGGCGCGAGCGCGCGAAACGGCGCCTTGCGGACGAACTCGACGAACTGGCGCTGCAGTGCGCCCGCCTGCCCGTGCTGGACCAGCGGAGCGAGGACGAGATCCTCGGCTACGACAGCACGGGGACGCCAGGCTGATGGTCATCGACTCGTCCGCACTGCTGGCGATCCTGCAGGACGAACCCGAACGGCGCGCTCTGGTTGAGGCCATCGAGAGCGCCGATCGCCGGTGCCTCTCGGTCGTCAACCTGGTGGAGGCCAGCATCGTGCTGGAAGCACGGCGTGGATCGACGGCAGCCCGGCTTCTCGACACTCTGGTCGAACGTGCCGGCATCGACGTGGTCGGTGTGGACCGCGAACAGGGCGAACTGGCCCGGCGGGCCTTTGCGCGCTTCGGCAAGGGACGCCATTCCGCAGGATTGAATTTCGGCGACTGCTTTGCCTACGCGCTCGCACAGGCCTTCGGTGATTCGCTGCTTTTCAAGGGCGGTGATTTCAACCAGACGGACGTCAGGCCGGCGCTCAAGCCCTGAAGCGCGGAATGACGGAGTGGCGCCGACCCGATCGAGGCCGGACAGCCCAGCAGAGAGTCACGTCCTGCGCCGCATTACCGGATTGTAGGTATGTTGCAGCGAGCCTTCCGCACCCATGTTGACCGTGCCCGCGGGAGATCCTCGCGGGAATTGTCGGTCAGAACATCCCTGCAAGGAGAACAACCATGAAGCTCACCACCTGGGACCCCTTCCGCGACCTGGACGAGATGGTCAGCCGCTACTCGCCCTTCTTCCGCACGGGCCTTATGCGCCAGCTCGACGAGACGGCCGGCAAGGACTTCAACTGGAGCCCGGCCGCCGACATCAGCGAGACAGAGACCGAGTACCTGGTGAAGGCCGACCTGCCCGGCGTCGAGAAGAAGGATGTGAAGATCACGGTCGAGAACGGCCAGCTCCGCATCACCGGCGAACGCGCCACGGAGCAGAAGGCCAGGGACGAGAACGAGATCCGCATCGAGCGCTTCCACGGAACCTTCTCCCGGACCTTCGCGCTACCCGATAACGCCGACGCCGGGAACATCCACGCCGAGCAGAGCAACGGCTCTCTGACGGTGCACATCCCCAAGACGAAGGCGGCCAAGCCCGCGAAGATCGACGTGCCGATCAAGTAGTGCGGTAATGGCACACAAGCAGGTGCTGTTCCGGTCCGCCGCGCGGGAGAGGGTCCTGCGCGGCGCGACCCAGCTCGCGGACGCCGTGCGCATCACGCTCGGGCCCAAGTCCAAGTCAGTGCTGATGCAGAAGCACTTCGGCGCCCCCGTCGTGTGCAACGACGGGGTGGCCATTGCCAAGGAGTTCGATCTCAAGGATCCCGAGGAGAACCTCGGTGCCCAGATGCTGCGCCAGGCCGCCGAGAAGACCGGGGACCTGGTGGGGGATGGTACCAGCACCTCGACCATCATCGCCCACGCGATCTTCGCCGACGGCGTGCGCAACGTGGCCGCCGGGGCCAGCGCGGTGGACCTGAAGCGCGGCCTCGACCGGGCCTTTGCCACCGCGGTGAAGGCGCTGCACGCCATGTCCCGCAAGGTGAGCGAGCGCAGGGAGAAGGCCCAGGTCGCCACGATCTCCGCCCACAACGACCCGCAGGTGGGCGAACTGGTGGCCGAGGCCATGGAGCGCGTCGGCGAGGAAGGCGTCATCACGGTCGAGGAGTCCAAGACGACCGAGACCATCCTGGACGTCGTCGAGGGCCTGCAGTTCGACCGGGGCTACCTGTCCCGGTACTTCGTCACGGACATGGAGAAGATGGAGTCCGTGCTGGAGGACCCGCTGATCCTGATCACCGACCGGAAGATCGGCCAGGTGAGGGACCTGCTGCCGCTCCTGGAGCAGGTCGCCAAGGCCGGGAGGCCGCTGGTGCTGATTGCCGAGGACGTGGAGTCCGAGGCGCTGGCCACCCTGCTCGTCAACCAGATCCGCGGCGTCCTGAAGTGCGTTGCCGTCAAGGCGCCGGGCTTCGGCGACCGGCGGAAGGCCATGCTGGAGGACATCGCGGTGCTCACCGGCGGGCAGCTGGTCTCGGAGGAGCTGGGCACGAAGCTCGAGGACGCGAAGCTTACCCAGCTGGGCACGGCGAAGCGGGTGATCGCGGACAAGGACAACACGACGATCATCGGCGGCGCCGGGGACCGCAAGGCGATCGAAGGCCGCCTGCAGCAGCTGCGCCTGGAGATCGGCAAGACCACGAGCGACTACGACAGGGAGAAGCTGGAGGAGCGCCTCGCCAAACTGTCGGGCGGCGTGGCCGTGATCAAGGTGGGCGCGGCCTCCGAGTCCGAGATGAAGGCGAAGAAGGACGCGCTGGACGACGCCATCAGCGCCACCAAGGCGGCGGTCGCCGAGGGCATCGTGCCGGGCGGCGGGCTGGCCCTGCTGCGGGTCACCCGGGCCATCGAGGCCGACGAGGCCAGCGCAACGGGGGACGAGCGCACTGGCATGCAGATCCTCCGCCGGGCGCTGGAGGCGCCGACGCGGCAGATCGCCGAGAACTCCTCCGTGGATGGCGGCGTGGTCGTGAACCGGATGCTCACCGGCGAGGGCAACGTCGGCTTCGACGCGGCGACGAAGCAGTACGTGGACCTGTACGAGGCCGGCATCGTGGACCCGACGAAAGTGGTGCGCGTGGCGCTGGAGAATGCCGTGTCGGTGGCCAGCATCCTGCTGCTGGCCGAGGCGACCATGACGGAAATCCCGGAGCCGAAGCCGCAGCAGGCGGCGCCGGACATGGGCGGGGGCGGGTTCTAGATCCCTTCTAGAGAAAGCTGTGTGCTACGCGCTTGCCATACTCGACCAGCCAATCCTCGGCATCGAGGTAGAAAGTGACGTGAACTCCACTTTCTATCGGGTTCAGGAACTTTCGTACTGGTACCCGGACATGCATGTACCCGCCCCGGGCACTGGTGTTTTGCTTTGCGACTCCTCTCACAGTCCTGCTGAGACGTCTCGTTGGTGGAAAGTTCTTTTGTGGAGAAATTCCCGGACTTCGGTCTTGCTGGTTCCAACGTGAAGGATAGGCACCAGCCGCCCGCCGCAACCTGAGCCTGTCCCGGTTCATCGGCGAAGTGCTCAACGAGAAGATGGGCGAGGCGCGGGAGTACGACCGGGCCATGAAGCGTTTTCTTGCGCGCAAGGCGAGGCCGCTCAGCAATCCCGGTGAACCCTACCCCACCCGGGAAGAGGTCAATGACCGCCGTGGCCTTCGCTGACCCGGTGGTCAGCTCCAGCCTGGTCGTCTTCGTCGACACCAATATCCTGGCGTATTGCCACGACTCGGCCCAGGGACGAAGGAAACTGGTTGCAGAAGCTCTTCTCGCCCAGGTGTGGCAGCAGCACTCCGGGCGAACCAGCATGCAGGTCCTGAACGAGCTCTACGTCACGCTCACCCGCAAGCTCCCGCACCCGCTGCCGCGGGACGTTGCGTGGCGAATCACCGAAGACCTGCTCGCCTGGGGGCCGCTACCGACTGACCGCTGGTTGCTGATCCAAGCCCGGGACGTGGAGGCCCGCTATCACATCAACTGGTGGGACGCCCTGATCGTGGCCGCGGCCCAGCTGCAGGACTGCACCACGCTGCTCACCGAGGACCTCCAGGACGGCATGGACTTCGATGGCGTCCGGGTGCGCCATCCCTTTCGTGCGGGGGTGGCGGAGGAACGCCCGCGCTACAGCGCCGAACCGCGGCGGGCGTACCCGGCAAATCCCCGGCATCGCGGCCGGGGGCGGCCCCGGCGGCAGGCGGTCGGCTAGCGCACCCGCAGCACCGCCGCTCCCCGTATCTCGTCGTGCCGCAGGCGATACAACGCCTCGTTGGCCTGCTCCAGCGGAAACTCCTCCGTGCTCGCGTGCAACGGGATCGTCGCCGCCAGGTGCAGCAGCGCCTCGCCGTCGGCCCGCGTGTTGGCGGTAACGCTGCAGAGGGTGCGCTCCTGGAAGAGGTGCGCCTGGTAGTCGAGTGACGGGATGTCGGACAGGTGAATCCCGGCCACCGCGAGCGTGCCGCCCCTGTCGAGCGCCGCGAGCGCCACGGGCACCAGCTCGCCGGCCGGTGCGAAGAGGATGGCTCCCTGCAGCTTCACGGGCGGCACCGAGTCCGCGCCGCCCACCCAGGCGGCGCCCATTTCCCGGGCCAGCGCCTGGTGCCTTTCCCCGCGCGTCGCCACGTGGACGCTGCAGCCCCAGTGCCGCGCGATCTGCAGAACGATGTGCGCCGAGGCGCCGAAGCCATAGAGGCCCAGCGCCTGCCCCGGGCGGATCGCCGAGCGCACGAGGGCCCGGTAGCCGATGATCCCCGCGCAGAGCATCGGGGCTGCCACCGCAGTGGGGAGCGCATCAGGCAGCCGGTAGACGAAGTCCTCCGGCGCGCACAGCGCGTCCGCGTAGCCCCCGGGATCCGTCCAGCCGGTGAAGCGCGGCTCGACGCACAGGTTCTCGGCGCCCCGCCGGCAGTACCCGCAGCGGCCACAGGACGCGTGCAACCAGGCGATGCCGACCCGCTGGCCGATGGCGAAGCGCCGGGCGCCGGCGCCCAGCCGGGTGACGCGGCCCACGACCTCGTGCCCGGGAATGATGCCCGGCCTGCGCACCGGCAGGTCCCCCTCCACCACGTGCAGGTCGGTGCGGCAGACGCCGCAGGCCTCAACGGCCACCTGCACCTCGCGGGGGCCCGGCTCCGGCATCGGCAGCTCGGTCAGGCAGAGCGGCGCCGACCCGACCGGGGCCGGGCCGGTGAGGACCATGGCCCGCATGCCGCTTCAGCCCGCCGGTGTCCCAGGGAGATCACGCCGGGCGGCGAGCAGCGACAGGCGGGCCGTCCTCTGGCGATCGTCGAACATCAGTGCCACCCCGTCTGCCTGCTGGCGTATGACCCAGGCCCGCCACACAAAGTACTCCGGATCATTGCCGGCCACCCGAATCTCCAGCTGCACCACGCCGCTAAGCGCAACGCGGTCGGCAGACGCTGCGACGAAGGCGCCACCGGTGCTCAGATTGCGTATGGTCACGGCAACCTGCTCACCACCCGGCTTGTGGACGATCGCCGGCAAGCTCAGTGAGAGCCGCTCGCCGCAGCGATGTTCCATCGTCCCCATCGCACTAGGCTGATGTCCCCGAATGCTGGCGATCATCGCGCCGGGGCCCGCTGGTCCGGAGCTCCAGCTGGTTCGCGACCCCGAGAATGCCGGGTAGCTTGCGCACCACGCGCTCCACGTCGCCCCGCTGCTTCCAGTGGTCTACCGCGCCCTCGAGCGTGGCCCACCCTGCGGAGACCGTGCAGGAGACGCGCGACGCCAGGGCCGGCAGGTCCCTCTGAAGTGCTGTGAGTGCGGCTCTCGCCACGTCCGCGTCCCGTAACCCGGCGCCGTCGCCCATCGGGAACACGATCCAGTTGCGGACGGCGGTGGTTCCCGGCACGCAACGGGCCACTTCCTGGGCGGCCATCTTCACCGCCCAGCTACCGACGGTGCCAGCGAGAGTCACGATGCCGCAGGTCACGTGCACGCCCAGCTCGGCCCCGGCAAACCGCGGATCATCCTGCAATGCCTGCAAGACGTCCGCCCTGATCAGTTCGTCTGTTCTTTTCATTGTTGTGAACTCCCGCTGTGCGCTCGACAGCAGCAAAAGGCGCGACATGACGCCCGGACGCGGCCCGGTGCAGGAAGACGCCAAAGCGCCGGCCATGGGCACCTGTACCCCTTTCCGCCGTGATCCCGGCCCCACCCGTGAACAGAGGCTGAACGGCCAAACTACGCCCGTGAGTCCGGGAGGGAATACACATTAGGCAGTAATTTCCTTACCCGGGATCCGGTAGCCAGGTCCCTGGTCAGAGCGGGCTCAGGCCCTCCCGGATCGCGTACCGGGTGAGTTCCGCAACACCGTGCAGGTCCAGCTTGCGCATGATGTTCCGGCGATGGACCTCGACCGTGGACTCGGCGATGTGCAGCCGACGGGCGATCTCGGCGCCCCGCAGGCCTTCCGCGATCAGCTGCAGCACCTCGCGCTCCCGGCGACCGAGCTCGGGCCGCGGCAGTGGCCGGGACGGACTGCTCGCCGGGTCCTGCGGGCTGGTGACCTGGATCTCGGCAAGGGCCGCGCAGACGTAGTGCTGGCCCTTACACACGGCCCGTATGGCACGGAGCAGCTCCGTGCCCGCAGCGTTCTTGACGACGTAGCCGGAGGCCCCCGCCTTGAACATTTCGGTGACGAAGTGCCGGTCCGAGTAGGCGGACAGGGCGATCACCTTGACCCCCGGGTTGCGCGCCAGGATGCGTGCCGTCGCACCGACACCGTTGAGGTCCGGCATGGCGATGTCCAGCACCACCACGTCCGGGGCCAGGTCCCGCGCCAGGTCGACGGCCGTCCGGCCGTCGCCGGCCTGGCCGACCACCGCGAAGTCGGGCTCATGCTGCAGGACGTGAGCCAGGGCCTCGCGAAGCACCACGTGGTCATCCGCCAGCAGCACCCGGATGGTCATGGCCGGGAGCCCGGCGCCGCACCCGGCTCGGACAGCGGCACCATGATGGTCGCCTCGACGCCACTACCCGGCTTGCTCACGATGTCGAACCTGCCGCCGATGAACCGGAGGCGTTCGCGGATCAGCGGCAGGCCGAGGCCACTGTGTGCCGTGCCGCGCGCGTCCAGGTTCCCGGGCTCGAAGCCCCGCCCATCGTCGCTCACGACAACGACGAGCGTCTGTCCCGACTTGTGGCAATCCACCCCGCACCGGACTTTGCTGCGGAGGGTGCCCGCGTGCTTGGCCACGTTGATCAGCAGCTCCCGGACCCCCCGGAACACGATCATGCCGGTCGGCGCGTCCAGGTGCTTTTCGACGCCGTCGTCATGCAGGACCACGTGCAGATGGTAGTCACGGCGCATCTCGTCCGACAGGGCACTGAGTGCTGCCACGAGGCCCAGCTGGTGGAGCACGGGGTTGCTGAGCTGCGTGGCAAGTTTCCGGACGCGCGCATCCGCGGTATCAACCAGACCGGCAATCTCCTCGATGGCCGACCGGCTGCCAGCGGCGGCACTTTGCCTGCCCAGCCCGACCAGCTTCAGCTTGATGAGCGAGAGCAGCTGGGCCAGGTCATCGTGCAGATCCGCCGCCACCGACTGGCGCTCCCGGTCCTCGGCCAGTGAGAGTGCGCCGGCCAGCGCACCGAGCTCGCGGGTGCGCTCCTCCACGCGCGCCTCGAGCGTCGTGGCAAGGGCCTTCATCTGCGCCAGGGCCGCCTCCGCCGCGCGTTTGCTCCCGGTGATGTCCGTCAGGGTGACGATGACGCCGTCTACCCTGTTGTCGGACGCCCGGTGCGGCAGGATGCGACGCAGGAACCAGTGGCCGTCCCCGGCGTGGACCTCGTCCTCCATGAACGCGCGACGCTCCATCACGGACCGGGCCTGGTTGACCAGAGGGTCTCCCGCGACCGCCGGCGGCAGGCCGGCAACCGGGCAGCCTATGGCGTCGGGACGGAGGTTCAGGGTGGTCGCTGCGGCCGGCGTGAAGCCCCGGAGGGCCAGCCCTGCATCGAGGAGGATGGCACTCACCTGGGTGCCCTGGAACAGGTCCAGCAGCCCATCGCCTGCCGCCTCCAGGTTCCCGCCGGAACCCTCCGGTGCCCGATTCATGGCCGGGAGCCGCCCTTCCTGTCTGTGCGCAGCCGAGCCGGCATGGGATTCCCCCTGTTGCTCACCTCTGTCCGCAGTCCCGATTCTGGACTTGCCGGGTGCGGATTCCCAGACTGCCGGCGCCCGGCTCCTGGTGAATGCTACGTATTGCCACCGGGGTCCGACCGGCGCCAGATTGGCTCTACACGCCAATGAAACCCTCGTGATGCATTTCACCGACAGGGACGACGCCGGACGCCGGCTGGCGGTAGCCCTGCACCAGCGGCAGCCGGGCCTGCGGGCTGGCGACGGGACCGTGGTCCTGGCGCTGCCCCGCGGCGGCGTGCCCGTGGCGGCGCCGGTGGCGGCTGCCCTGGGCGCCCCGCTCGGCCTGCTGATCGTGCGGAAGATCGGCGTGCCATCCCAGCCGGAACTGGCCATGGGCGCGGTGGCGTCCGGCGGCGTGGTGATCCGCAACGAGGACGTCATCCGGGCCGTTGGCCTGCCGGCCGCCGCGTTCGCGCAGGCCGCCGCCCGGGCCGAAGACGAACTGGCGGCGAAGGAGCGCCTCTACGGTCCTGGCACCGCCGCGGCCGACGTTGCAGGCAGGACCGTGATCCTGGTGGACGACGGCGCGGCAACCGGCGCCACGATGCGTGCCGCCGTCACGGCCGCGAAGGCGCGGCACGCGGCGCGGGTGGTGGTCGCGCTGCCAACCGCGTCCGGGGAGGCGGCGGCCGCCCTGGCCGCCGGGGCCGATGAACTGGTCTGCCTGGACACTCCAGAGCCCTACTTCGCGGTGGGGTACTGGTACCGCGACTTCGGCCAGGTCAGCGATGATGAAGTGCGGCGCCTGCTGGGCGACGCCAGCCGTGGACGTGGCGCAACACCAGGCCGGGAGGCATGACGACCATGAGCTTCACACTCACCTCACCCGACTTTACCGACCGGGGAAAGATCCCGGCGGCGCACACCTGCGAGGGCGCGGACCGATCCCCGGCCCTCCACTGGTCCGGCGCGCCTGCCGGCACGAAGAGCCTGGCCCTCATCGTCGACGACCCCGACGCCCCGGACCCGAAGGCGCCGAAGATGACCTGGGTGCACTGGGTGCTCTACAACATTCCGGCCGGCGCCACGGGGATCGCCGGGGACGAGGCGCGGCACGGCCTGCCCGCGGGAACACTGGAGGGGCTGAACGACTGGAAGCGCACCGGCTACGGCGGCCCCTGCCCGCCCATCGGCGAGCACCGCTACTTCCACAAGCTCTACGCGCTCGACGCCGTGCTCCCCGACCTGGGCCGCCCGACGAAGGCCCGGCTGCTCGAGGCCATGGCGGGGCACGTGCTCGCGGAGGCGCAACTCGTCGGCCTCTATCAGAAGGGCCGTTAGCGTGACTGGCACGCGCATCGCCAAGCGGCCCGCCGGACTGTCACCACCGCCGAACCTGCAGGACTACGAGGCAACCTGCGCCAGCTTCAGCTGGGACCGTGCGGCGCAGCTGCTGGACGGCCTGCCCGGCGGCGCGGGCCTGAACATCTGCCACGAGGCCGTGGACAGGCACCTGCAGCACGGCCGCGGGGACAAGACGGCACTGCGCTGGCTGGGCAAGGCCGGTGAACGCCGGGAGCTGACCTATCGGGACCTGTCCCTCGCCACCAGCCGCTTCGCCAACGCGCTGGCCGGGCTCGGCGTTCAGCCCGGCGAGCGCGTCTTCCTCCTCTTGGGCCGGCTGCCCGAGTTGTACGTCGCGCTGCTCGGCGCGCTGAAGGCCCGCTGCGTCGTCACGCCCCTGTTCTCGGCGTTCGGCCCGGAGCCCATCGCGATGCGAGCGGAACTCGGCGACGCGCGGGTACTCGTCACGACCCCGGAGCTCTACCAGCGGAAGGTGCGCGGCATCAGGGCGCGGCTGCCGGGGCTGAAACACGTGATCCTGGTCGGCGAGCCGCCGGCGTCCGAACCCGGGGTACTTGGCTGGGACGCGCTGGTCGACGCCTCGTCCAGCGACTACACCATCGGCCCCACCGACCCGGAATCGCTCGCCCTGCTCCATTTCACCAGCGGCACCACCGGGCGGCCCAAGGGCGCCATGCACGTGCACGGGGCCGTCGTGGCCCACGCGGCAACGGCGTTGTACGCGCTCGACCTTCACGAGGATGACAACTTCTGGTGCACCGCCGACCCCGGCTGGGTCACGGGCACCAGCTACGGGGTCATTGCGCCGCTCGTCACCGGTGTCACCAGCGTGGTCGTCGAGGCCGAGTTCGACGCCCAGACCTGGTACGGAGTGCTGGAACGCGAAAAGGTGAGCGTCTGGTACACAGCGCCCACGGCGATCCGCATGATGATGAAGCTGGGCGCGGATGCGGTGCGGAACTATACGCTGCCGGCACTGCGCTTCATGGCAAGCGTCGGCGAGCCGCTGAATCCCGAGGCTGTAGTCTGGGGCCAGGAGGCCTTCGGCCTGCCCTTCCACGACAACTGGTGGCAGACCGAGACGGGCGGCATCATGATCGCCAACTTTCCCGCCCTGGACATCAAGCCCGGCTCCATGGGGCGCCCGCTGCCCGGCATCACGGCGGCGATCGTGCAGCGTGGTGTCGATGGCGCGGTGCAGGTCATCGAGGAACCCGGCATCGACGGCGAACTGGCGCTCCGGGTGCCGTGGCCTTCGATGATGCGGGGCTACCTCCACGAGGACGAGCGCTACCGGAAGTGCTTCGCGGGGGACTGGTACCTCACCGGCGACCTGGCCCGGCGCGACGAGGAGGGCTACTTCTGGTTCGTCGGCCGCGCCGACGACGTGATCAAGTCGGCGGGCCACCTGATCGGCCCCTTCGAGGTCGAGAGCGCGCTGATCGAGCACCCGGCGGTGGCCGAGGCCGCGGTGATCGGCAAGCCCGACCCGATCGTGGGCGAGGTGGTGAAGGCCTTCGTGGCGCTGAAGCCCGGCTTCGAGGCCGGCGAGGCGCTGCGCCGGGAGCTGCTCGGCCACGCCCGCAAGCGGCTCGGCGCCGCCGTCGCACCGAAGGAAATCGACTTCCGGGCCAACCTGCCGAAGACGCGCAGTGGCAAGATCATGCGGCGCCTGTTGAAGGCGCGGGAGCTCGGCCTGCCCGAAGGCGACCTGTCCACGCTGGAGAGCGACGAGAAGTGAGCCACGCCGGATGACAGCCAAGATCCCCCTCGAGCGGGGCCACCTGCAGGAGATCTACCGGCAGATGCTGCGCATCCGGCGCTTCGAGGCGAAGTGCGTCGAGCTTTACCAGGCCCAGAAGATCCGCGGCTTCCTCCACCTCTACGACGGCGAGGAGGCGGTGGCGGTCGGCGTGATGCAGGCGCTCGAGCCCCGGGACGCGGTGCTCGCCACGTATCGCGAGCACGGGCAGGCGCTGGCCCGGGGCGTGCCGATGGGACCGCTGCTGGCCGAGATGCTCGGCAAGGCCGAGGGCCTGTGCCGCGGGCGTGGCGGCTCCATGCACATCTTCGACCGGGAGCGGCGCTTCTTCGGCGGCAACGCGATCGTCGGCGGCGGCCTGCCGCTGGCGGTGGGCATCGCGATGGCGGACAAGCGGCTGCGCCCCGGGGCCGTCACGGCCTGCTTCTTCGGCGAGGGCGCGGTGGCCGAGGGCGCGTTCCACGAGAGCATGAACCTGGCCGCCATCTGGCAGCTGCCGGTGCTGTTCGTCTGCGAGAACAACCTCTACGCCATGGGCGTGCCGCTGGAAGACTCGGAGTCCCAGACCGATATCTACCGGAAGGCGGACGCCTACCGGATCCCGGCCATCCAGGTGAACGGCATGGAGCCCGTGAAAATGGAGTTCGCCGCGCGCACCGCCGTCGAGCACATCCGGACCCACGGGGGCCCCTACTTCCTGGAGTGCCGGACCTACCGCTTCCGCGCCCACTCCATGTTCGACACCCAGGCCTACCGGACCCGGGACGAGATCGAGGGCTGGAAGCAGCGGGACCCGATTGCGCGGCTCAAGGCCTGGATGACCGACAACCACCAGCTGACTGCGGACGAGGCGTCGCACATCGATGCCGGCATCGCCGCGGAGATCGACGCGGCCGTGGCCTTTGCCGAGGCCGGCACGCTGGAGCCGGTGACGGACCTGGAACGCTTCGTGCTGATGGACTCGGTGGTGCAGGAGGCGCCGCGATGAACGCCGCCCCGCTCCGCATGACCTACCGGGAGGCCTGCCGCCAGGCGATCCGCGACGCGCTGCTCGCCGACCCGCGCTGCTTCGTCATGGGCGAGGACGTGGGCAAGTACGGCGGCTGCTACGCGGTGACCAAGGGACTGCTCGGGGAGTTCGGCCCGGAGCGCATCGTCGACACGCCCCTCGCGGAGCTGGGCATCACCGGCGCCGGCGTCGGCGCGGCGCTGGCGGGACTGCGGCCGGTCGTCGAGATCATGACCTGCAACTTCAGCCTGCTCGCCCTCGACCAGATCCTGAACAACGCGGCGACGATCCCCCACATGTCCGGCGGCCAGTTCGCGGTGCCGCTGGTGATCCGCATGGCCACCGGCGCCGGGCGCCAGCTGGCGGCCCAGCACTCCCACAGCCTCGAGGGGTGGTACGCCCACATCCCCGGCCTGAAGGTGCTGGCACCCGGCACCATCGAGGACGCCCGCCACATGCTGGCCGCCGCGCTGGCCGACCCGAACCCCGTGCTGATCTTCGAGCACATCGTGCTCTACAACGCCGAGGGCGCGCTGGACCCGGCCGTGACCGGCGTGGACATCGAGCACGCGCGCATTCGCCGGCCCGGCCGGGACGTGAGCATCGTGACCTACGGGAACAGCCTGCCCAAGTCGCTGGCGGCCGCAGAGGCGCTGGCAACCGAGGGCATCGACGCCGAGGTGCTGGACCTCCGCGTGCTGCGGCCGCTCGACATGCCGGCGGTCATCGGGTCGGTGACCCGAACCCGCCGCGTGCTGATCGTGGACGAGGGCTGGAAGAGCGGCTCCCTGTCGGCGGAGATCGCGGCACGGCTCGCGGAAGACGTCTTCTACGAGCTGGACGCCCCGGTCCGCCGCCTGTGCAGCGCCGAGGTCCCGGTGCCCTACGCGGCCCACCTGGAGGAAGCGGCGCTGCCGCAGGTGGCGGACATCGTCGCCGCGGCGCGCGGGCTGGTGAAGCCCCGATGAACGAGGCCGTTGCCGACTTCCTCATGCCATCCCTCGGCGCCGACATGGAGAGCGCGAAGGTTGTCGAGTGGCTGGTGAAGCCCGGCAGCCGGGTGAAGTCCGGCGACGTGGTGGCCGTGGTGGAGACCCACAAGGGCGCCATCGAGGTGGAGATCTTCCTGGACGGCGTGATCGACGACCTGGCACCGCTCAACGAGCAGCTGCCGGTGGGCGCGCTGCTGGCCCACGTGCGGGGTGGCAAGGCCGCGCCGGCGCCGGCACCAGCACCAATGCCATCGCCATCGCCATCGCCATTGCCATTGCCAGGCGCGCGCGCCAGGGTCAGCCCGGCCGCGCGCCGCCGCGCCGCGGAGGCCGGCATCGATGCCGATGGCCTGAAGGGCACCGGCCCGGACGGCGCCGTGACCCTGGCCGACGTGGAGCTGGCGATGTCAGCCGCCGCGAAGGCCGCGCCCACGGCACCGGCACGCCCCGCACGGAGCGGCTTCGATCCGGCGCAGATGCGCCAGGCCATCGCCGCGGCCATGGGCAGGTCGAAGCGCGAGATTCCCCACTACTACCTGGGCACCACGGTGGACTTCCACCAGGCACAGGCCTGGCTCGAGGGCTGGAACGCCAGCCGGCCGCCCACCGAGCGGCTGCTGCCGGCCGTGCTGCTGCTGAAGGCGACGGCCCGCGCGCTGGCCCAGGTGCCGCAGCTCAACGGCTTCTACGGCAAGGACGGCTTCCAGGCCGGATCCGGCATCCACATCGGCTGGGCAATCTCGCTCCGGGGCGGCGGGCTCGTGGCCCCGGCGCTGCACGACGTGGACCGGCAGGAGCTGCCCGAACTCATGACGGCCCTCCGGGACCTGGTGCAGCGGGCACGGACCGGCAGCCTGAAGAGCTCCGAGCTGACGGACCCCACGATCACCGTCACGAGCCTGGGCGACCGGGGCGCCGACAGCGTGCTGGGCGTGATCTACCCGCCCCAGGTGGCGATCGTCGGCTTCGGCCGGGTCGTCGAACGGCCGTGGGTCGTCGCCGGCGCGGTGGTCGCGCGGCCGCTGGTGACGCTCAGCCTGGCGGCGGATCACCGCGCGAGCGACGGGCACCTGGGCGGGAAACTGCTCGCGGCCATCGACGACGCACTACAAGACCCTGCGAAACTCTGATTCCGGAGACGGCATGAACGATACCGAGATCCGCGCCCTGGCCGCCGACGTGCTGGCCGGCATTGCCCCGGAGACCGACCTGGCCACCGTCGGCGACGACGAGGACCTGCGCGCGGCGCTGGACCTGGACTCCATGGACTTCATGAACTTCGTCATCGGGCTGCACCAGCGCACCGGCGTCGACATCCCGGAAGCCGACGTGCCGAAGCTCTTCACGTTGCGCGGCCTGGTCGGCTACCTGGCGCGCTGACCCTGCCGGCGGCCCTGGCCCGCAAACCACTCCGCCAGCCAGTCCTCCAGCGTGGTCAGCGGGAGCGGGCTGACCAGGCGCTGGCAGGCGGTCTTGTCGGCCAGCGTCATCGCAAAGGTGTTGCCGGCCTTGAGGTTCCCGTTGACCTGGGTCGGGTAGCGGAAGGCCGGGCGCAGGCCGACGATCACGTAGTCGAAGAAAGCATTCTCCAGGGCAGTCGCCTGGCGGTACTTCGGATTGAAGTCCGGGTTCAGCCGGTGGGCGCGCGCGGCGAGCTCCACCGGCGTCAGCACCTCGGACACCCCGTTCACCGCCCGGTGCAGGTGGGCGTCCCGGTCGCTGAAGATCGCCGCGACGAGCTTGCCCAGGTCCTCCTCGGCGACGAAGCTGAGCCGCGTGTCCGGCGGATAGGGCCAGACGAGCCGGTTCTTCCACTGGAGGCCGAACTTCACCTGCCGCAGGTAGGCGGGCTGGCGCAGCCAGGTCCAGGGCAGGCCCGCGTCCTCGATGAGCTTTTCCAGCTGCCACTTGGTGCGGAAGTGGATCGGGCTTTCGAGGCCCAGTTCCTCGGGCGGGCGCTCGAAGCGCGTCATGGTCTGCCAGACGAAGTGCCGCAGGGTGCTGCAGCTCCTGGCCGCGGCAATCAGCGCCCGGCCCTGGGCCAGCTCCTCGGGGTTGTCGTCACGGTACTTCCGGGCGTGGATGTTGTAGACGGTCGTGCCGTAGATGCCCTCGGCCCCGGCGAAGGCCTCCCGCAGGGCGGCCTCGTCCTCCGTCGCGGCCCTTACCACCTCGCAGCGCTGCCCACCGACCTCGAGCTTTCGCAGGCGCTCCGCGAGGGGGCTGTCGGGGCTGCGCACCGTGGCGCGCACGTGGAACCGGCCCGTGCGCAGGAGGTATAGGACCGACCAGTACCCCTCGCCCGCGGTGCCATTGGTTACTACGACAGTCGGCTTTTCCATCACGCGGCCCTTCGGCTGCAATTCCAGTGACGGGTGCATAATGGCCATTAACGTTCCTTCGTCAACCCCAGCCAGGCCGGAACCATGGATCAGCAGAGACTGCAGGCGCTACTACTCGAACTCGACCGTGAACTGAAGGCGACCCGGTCGCTGGACGCCCAGTCGCAGGAACTGCTGCAGCAGGTGCTCGCGGACATCCCCGCTGCGCCCGCGGGGTCCTCGACGCACCGGTCCGCCGAGTCCCGCCTCCGGGAACTGATGCTGCGCTTCGAAGCCGAGCACCCGCAGCTGTCCGGGGCCGTCGGCCAGGTTGCCGACGCGCTGGGCAAGCTCGGCATCTGACGGCGACCGCCGCATCGCCGGTCCTGGTCTGACAGGCAAGCCCCGGCGTTCCTGCTCATGCTGCGGATCCTCGCTCTCGCAGCCTGGCTCGGCCTGGCGCCGCTGTGCCTGGCCGACACGCCCCCGTCCACGCCCCAGGCTGGCGAACTCCAGGTCTTCGTCCGGGAAGGCTGCCCGCACTGTGCCGAGGCGAAGATCTTCCTCGCGGAGTTCGCCGTCCGGCACCCGGGGCTCCGGATCGTCTACCGGCCGGTGGACGCCGATGCCGCCGCCCGCGACGAACTGCTGCGTATCTCGGAGGCCGCCGGCGCCTGGCCGCCCGGGGTGCCCACCTTCGTCTATGAGGGGCGGGTGCTCGTGGGTTTCGATGATGCGGCCGGGACGGGGCCCGCACTCACCAGGCTGATCGGGGCCGAGTCGGGTGCGGCGGCAGGCATCGACGCGGGACCCTTCGGCACGCTAAGCCTCGACCGTCTGGGACTGCCCCTCTTCACCCTGGCGCTGGGGCTGCTGGACGGCTTCAATCCCTGCGCCATGTGGGTGCTGCTCTTCCTGCTCTCGCTGCTCGTTCGCCTGCGGGACCGCCGGCGCATGGCGCTGATTGCCGGGACCTTCGTCCTGGCCAGCGGCGCCGTGTACTACGCGTTCATGGCGGCCTGGCTGAACGTGTTCCTGGCCGTCGGGATGTCGGCCGGCCTGCGCCTGGGGCTCGGACTGCTCGCGCTCGTCATCGGTGGCGTCAACCTGCGCGATGCCCTGAAGCCGGAGGCGCGCTTCACGCTCTCCATCCCCGAGAGTGCGAAGCCGGGGCTGTATGCCCGCATGCGGGCCCTCCTGCAGACCCGGGCCGTGGTGCCGTCACTGGTGGCCGTGGCCGGCCTCGCCGTCGCCGTCAATTTCGTGGAACTGCTGTGCACCGCGGGACTGCCCGCGCTTTATACCGCTGTGCTTGCCCAGCAGGACCTTCGCCCGGGCGCCTATTACGGCTATCTCGCCCTGTACATCCTGGGTTACATGGCGGACGACGCGATCATGGTAACGGCAGCCGTCGTGGCGCTGGGCAACCGCCGCCTCACGGAGCGCGGCGGGCGCTGGCTGAAGCTGGTCAGCGGCGCCGTGATGCTGGCGCTGGGCGCCGTCATCATCCTGTGGCCGGACCTGCTGATGTAGGCCGCACAGGGTCCGTGTCAGGCAGGACCGGGCGCCTGGCACCGCACTACGCACACGGCCGTCACCTTGTACTCCGGCGCGCCCGTGATCCGGTCGCCCTGGCTGCCAGTGAGGAGGTTCACCATCGCCGCCGGGTCCTGGAACGTGGCGAACAGCTCGCCGGGCTGCACCCGGTCGGTGACCCGGACCGGCAGGACCACCTCGCCATGACGGCTTCGCACCCGGACTTCGTCGCCGGAATCGAGGCCGGCAGCCGCCGCGTCGATGGCATGGATCTCCAGCAGGTCGGTGGGGCGCAGATCGCGGGTTCTACCGCGCCCGGTCATCGTGCCGGCATTGAACTGGTAGAGGCTGCGGCCGGTGGTCAGCAGGAACGGGAACTCCGGCGTGACGGTCTCCGCCGTCGGGACATAGTCGATGCAGGCCAGCGTCGCGCGGGGGCCGACACCAAAGGACTCTGCGTACAGGTATTCCGTGCCGGGTTCGTCATGTTCCCGGCACGGCCACTGCACCCCTGATTTGTCGAGGCGCGCCCCGGTCACACCGGCACCGCCCGGCCAGGCCGCGCGCACCTCGTCCCAGATCTCCGCAGCGCTCCCGAAGCCGAAGCCCGACCCGCGGCCCATGGCCCGGGCGACGTCGCACAGGATCTGCCAGTCGGGCCGAGCGGCACCCGGCGGCGGCACGGCCTGCCGCACCCGCTGGATCCGGCGCTCCGAGTTCATGAAGGTGCCGTCGTGCTCGAACACGCTCGCCGCCGGCAGGAAGATCGTGGCGAATTCCCGCGCGGTCTCGTTGATGAAGATGTCCTGGACGATCACGGTCTCGACCTGGCGGAGTGCCGCCACCGTCGCCGTCCGGTTCGGCAGCGTGGGCAGCACGTCGTAGCCGGTGATCCAGAGGCACTTCAGCTCGCCGCGACCCGCCGCTTCGATCATCTGCGGCAGGTTGTGTCCGGGCTCCGCCGGCACCGGGGCACCCCAGAGCGCCTCGAAGCGGGCGCGCTCGGGCCCGATGGCGACGCCGCCGGTGAGCAGGCCCGGGTCGCAGCCCATGTGGGCCGCGCCCTGCACGTTGTTCTGGCCACGCAGGGGATTCACGCCGGCGCCCCGGCGGCCAAGATTGCCCGTGAGCAGTGCCAGGTTGATCAGGCACATCACGCCTTCCGTGCCCTGCAGGTGCTCGGTGACCCCGAGGCCGTGGAAGCACATGGCGGGCCGGATGGTGGCGTAGAGCCTGGCCGCGCGGCGGATGTCGCCGGCGGGCACGCCACTGACGGCGGCGGCGCGCTCCGGCGTCCAGCCGGCGACGAGCGTCCGGAATCCGGCAAGGCCCTCCACCCTCTCGCGCAGGAAGGACTCGTCGGCGAGCGACTCCGCCAGGATGACGTGGGCCAGCGCGTTCAGCAGCGGGACGTTGGTGCCGGCCCGGGGCCGCAGGTGGACCGTGGCCCGCCGCGCCAGGTCCGTAACCCGGGGATCGATGACTATCAGTGGCGTGCCGAGGCGCGCCCGTCGGAGGATTCGCGCCCCGACTACCGGGTGGTTCTCGGTGGGGTTGCAGCCCACCAGCATGATCGCCCCGGCCATCTCGATGTCGTCGAAGGAATTGGTCGCGGCACCGAAGCCCAGCATCCGCTTCAGCGCTGCCGCGCTGGGCGTGTGGCAGACCCGCGCGCAGCAGTCCACGTTGTTGGTTCCCAGCACCGTGCGGGCGAACTTCTGGATGACGTAGTTGTCCTCGTTGGTCGCACGGGCCGAGCCGAGCACGCCGATGGCCCGGGGCCCGTGGCGCTCCAGCACTCCGGTCAGGCGCTCCGCGACGGTCGCGATGGCCGCCGGCCAGTCGGTGCCCTGCCAGCCGCCTTGCCGGCGGAACAGCGGCTGCGTGGCCCGGTCGGGCGCGGCGTTGAACTCGAAGGCATAGCGGCCCTTGATGCAGAGATGGCCCTTGTTCACTGGTGAGTCCCGGGCCGGCGTCACCTGCACCACCGCCCCGTTTCGCGTGCCGACGTTCATCTCGCAGCCCACCGCACAGTAGCCGCACACACTGCGCGTCCAGGCCTCCGGTTGCCCGAGGGCGAGCCGCTGCTTGTCCACCAGGGCGCCGGTCGGGCAGGTGTCGGCGCAGGCCCCGCATCCGGTGCAGGAGCTTTCCAGCAGCGTGCTCAGTGAGTCCGGCACGACCCGGCTGTCTTCGGTGCGGCCCAGCATGTGCCAGACGGAGAGGCCCTGGACCTCGTCGCAGATCCGCACGCAGCGGTAACACTGGATGCACTGGGACATGTCCACGTGGATGTACGGATGGGAGTCGTCCACGGCCGGCCCCACCGGCCGCTCCGTCGCGGCCGCGATGCCATAGCGGTCGAGGGCCCTGTGGAACTGCTTCTCGGGCAAAAGTGCGCGCGATTCCGGCGCGCAGTGGGGGGCGAGCAGCTCCAGGATGCCGCGCCGGAACTCCTCCAGCTCCGGGGAGTGGGTGGTGATCACCATGCCGTCCGTCACCGGCGTCCCGCACGCGACGACAGGCCGCGGCGACCCCTCTACCGTGACCGCGCAGAGCCGGCACATGGCCGTGGGGCGCAGTCGCGGGTCGTGGCACAGCGACGGCACCTCGATGCCCATGCCACCGAGCAGGTCGAGGATGCTCGTGCCGGGAGCAACCCGTTGCCCGACTCCGTTAACGACCGCCCGCAGCAAGGACATACCCACCCATACTCCACAATCGGCCCGGCCTGTCCAGCTGGCAATACGTGAATGTACGCCGGCGAGGGGCCTTCCGTAGGAACTGCCGGTCCGTATGATGGGAGCTGGAATGCGCAACCAGCCCATCGAGCGGATCATGACCACGCCGGCCTGGACCATCGGGCCGGAGTCCACGCTGGAAGAGGCCGCCCGGCTGATGGCCAGGGAACGGCTCCACCACCTGCCCGTGGTCGAGGGCGGCCGACTGGCCGGCATCGTCAGCGCCAGCGACCTGATCGGCCGCGACACCCCGGACGCGGGCCAGAAACCCGTCGGCGAGGTGATGCAGCGGGAACCGGCGGTGCTCAGCCGGACCAGCACGTTGCAGGATGCGGCGGCGATCCTGGCGAACGGGGACCATCACTCGCTGCCGGTCGTCGACCCCGAGGGCAAGGTGGTCGGGATCGTGACCTCCACGGACCTGATTACCGTGCTGCTCCACCAGTTGCCCACGGGAGGCGCGGTTGCGGAAAACGCGACGGACATGCTGATCGACCTGGAGAACGTGCGCGCGGCGGCCGAACTCTACCTGCGCACCGGCCACGGCGAGCACGAACACGCAGCGCTCGTCCGCGCGCTGGCGAAGGCCCGGGAGCGCCTGGGGCCCGGACTGACGACGGGCCGGCTCTGACGGGCCGATGAGTCCGGGCGCAGCCCGCCGTCAGGCGAGACCCGGCTCCTTCGCCGCAACGCCCTTTTCGTAGCGGGTATAGACGATCACCGGAATCTTCAGCGTCCCCAGGTGCTGCTCGAGCAACGGGTGCACCGTGGTCCACTCGAGCCCGCCGACGCCGGTCGCCAGGCGCGGCAGGGCCAGGCTCGTGATCTTCTCGCGCTCCGCCAGAGCGTGCAGGTGCTTCAGCGCATGACCCACGTGCTGGACTGTTGCACGGCCCGGGTGCTGGCCCGCCGACCGGGGAGGATCCTGGGTAAAGAGGTTGATGATCCGCCGGCCATCGGCCCCGGCCCACGCCCAGAGGCCGCCGGCCTCCACCTTCTGCGTCTTGCAGTAGTGGCGGAAATCCTGGTAAAGCGCCGGCCACTGCTCGCGCAGGCTCAGCGCCAGACCCTGGTGGAAATTGTCGTTCGGGCTGACGCCGTGGGCGATCGCTGCCGCCCGGCTCAGGAGGATATCGCCCGTCACTTCATACAGCACAGGTCTGCTCCGGATCGTGAACTGGAACGCCGATTGGACCACACCGGCAGACGCGGCCGGTATTGTGGGAACTACCCACCCCCGCCCGCGGCACTAGGCTGCTGGCGGCGGCATCTTCACCTGTGTCGCCACGAAGCCCTTTAGGTTCTCCATCCGGGTGAGCCACGCGGAGACATTGGGGCATCCGGAGTAGTCGAGCTTCCGCCCCATCTTCGTGATCAGGTAGGCGCAGATCGCGAAGTCCACGACGGACAGCTGGCCGAGAACGTACTCCCTGCCGGCAAGCTGCTGGTCGAGCACCCTCAGCAGCGGCGTGACCGCGCTGGTGTCCTTCTCGTCAGATACCTTGAGGGCGCCCATGGCGGGCATCAGGTGGCAGCTCTGCCAGTGAAGCCAGCGATCCGCGTCGGCCCGGCCCTGCGGGTCGGTGGGTAGCGCCTTCGTCCCGGGAAACAGGGTGGCCAGGTAGGTCAGGATCGCGTTCGACTCCCAGAGCTTGAAGTCGCCGTCGACCAGGGCCGGCACCCGGCCCATGGGATTGATCTCCAGGTACCCGGGACTCTGGGTCTCCCGGTCCTTGAAGCTGACGTGGTGGATCTCCACCGGAAGGTCGAAGTGCCGGACGAAGGCCTCGACCTTGCGATTGTTCGGCGTGATCGTGAAGGTGTAAAGGCGCATGGGCGCTGAACTTTCCGTCTGCCGGACCTTCAATATATTCATGATACAACGGCCAGGGGCAGGCAGCGGCACCGCCTGCGGCATTCACGTATTCCGCGTGCCCGGCACGCGGCAGAGCATGACCCTATCAGGCACAGGGAGAATCCCATGACCGCATTCCGTGTTCTCGTTGCCGACAAGGTGAAGGCACAGCTCTACGAACTGCCCAGCCGGCGCAGCTCCCTGAAGGCCCTGCAGAGTTTCGTGAATCCGGCGGGGATGCAGCCCGAACGCGCGCTGGGCAGCGGCCGGCCCGGCCGGGTGACCAGCGGCACTGGCGGGGCCCGCCACGCCTTCCAGGCCAGGCACGGGATCAAGGAACACGCGGAAGAGGTGTTCGTCCGCCAGGTCGTTGCGGCACTGGAGACGGACGCCGCCGTGAACGGTGGCGCGCCCATCGTGCTGGTGGCCGCGCCCCGCCTGCTCGGCACCTACCGTCGCCACCTTCCCGCCAGCCTGAAGGAGCGGGTGGCCGTCGAGATCAAGCTCGACCTCACGAAGCTGCCCGTCCTCGAGCTGAACAGGCGCGTGCGCGAGGCCATCGCGGCGCTACCCCTCGCGGTGACGTCGCGCTTTCCCGCGCCGCGCCGGCGCACGACGGCCTGAGGCCGTGGCTTAGGTTTCAGGCGCCAGGTACGTCCGCGAGAGGCTGCCAGGTGTCGTCGGGATCGAAGTCCTGGATCTTCTCGACGATGGCGGCGGTGTCGTCGCCCAGGTCCTTCTCGAACACGACGCCATCCTGGTTGACCATGAAAGTCATCACGCCGCTGGCGCCGTAGTCGGCGGGCCACGCGATGAGGGCAAAGCCGTCCGTGAGGAGGCCGTCGGTGAAGTAGTTCCTGGCCCCGCCATTGGCCGACGGACCCTGGCCATAGAGGGACCGGTAGTAATAGCCGTGGTAGGGAACGCGCTGTCCCTCCGCGCCCGCCCGGTAGCCTTCGGCGCTGGCGGCGGCGACGAATGGTCCCGCGGGGCTCGGCGGCTCGCCCTCAGCCGTGGGCCAGTACAGCCCGTTCTGCCGGTCGGGATCGCTGAGCAGCTTCTGGGCATACACGCCGGCCGGATTGCCGTCGCGGGCTTCCGCCGCGTAATCGAACTGGGCCTCCCAGAAACCCCGGGCGACGGCGATGGCGCCCAGCTCGTTCTCGCCGACGCGGCGGTAGATGACTTCGTCGGCGCCCTCGGCCCCGTCCAGGTACCAGCGGCCGTCGCGCTGGACCACCGGTACCGGCGAGGGCCAGTCCGCCGCTCCGACCTGGAGGATGCGCTTGCCGTCGCCATCGGCCACCAGCTCGTGCTTCTCGCGGTAGGACACGACGAATGCGTCGCGATCCGCCTTGTCGGCCACCGGATCGCCCGAGGAAATGACCTCGTCCGAGCCCGGACCCAGGATCTTGCCGATAGCGGCCAGGTCGTCATTCTCGAGGGCGGCGACCAGTGCCGCGACGGCTTCTTCTGCCGTTGCGAACGAGGTGTGGGCTTCGGGCTTGGGGGCACAGCCCGTTGCCAGGGCTGTCACCAGCATCGCGACCACGATGCCCGCGGTCCGGATGAAGCTCGATGCGTTCATGTTGGATTCCTCCTAGCGCCGGCTCTTGCCAGAGCCACCGCGGCTCGTGCCACTACCCTTCGAGCGGGCCCCCTGGGGCATGCTCTGGCGGCCGCGCTGGCTGGCAGCCCGGTCGCTGCTGCCCTTGGTCGCGCCGCCGAAGCCGCCGCCACCGGAACCGCTGCTCCGGCTCGTGGCAGGCTTCTGCGCCTGCTGCGGCTGCCGGCTGGCCTGCTTCTGCTGGGGCTGTCGCGCCTTCTGTTGCTGTGGCTGCTGCTGGGCGGACGATCTGGCCTGACGACTGCTGTCACCGTAGCCGCGGTCGGTCTTGCCCTTGGCCTGCGCTGTCTGGGCACGGGTGCCGCTGGCGCCCATGCCGGGTGCCTCCGGCCTGCCAGCCACCATCTTCTCCCTGGCGGCCTTGCCTTCCGGTGTGGCGCCGGCGTAGCTGCCCTGGACCTTGCCGGTCGACGGCCTGGCCGCGGAACGGTCGGCCGTTCCGGCCCGGGCCGTCTGCTGCCCGCGGTCCCCGGTCTTGGCACCGGCATAGCTGCTCTGCCCCTGCCACCCTGCGCTCCTGTCGCTCGCCGCCGATCGCGGCTGGGCTTTCGCCTCCGCCTGTCGCGTGCGCTGCTGCTGGTTCAGCGACTGCAACTCGGGCCGGTCCGGGCGCGCGGTCGAGATGGGGCTCTTCGGCTGGCCGGGCCGCTTGCCGTCAGCACCCTGGCGATTGCCGTAGCTGTTCCAGTAATCGTTGCCCTGGTTGTTCACGATGATCGTGTTGTTGTTGAAGCCGTTCTGGTAGTTGGGCGGCCGGTTGTAGCCGTTGGCGGGCCGGTAGGCCCCGCCGTAGGGCGGGCGGTAAGCCCCGGGGGGAGGCGGATAATAAGGCCGCCCGCCGTAGTAGACCCCGCCGTAGCCGTAGTTCGGGTAGTAGTTGTCATAGTCGTCATCGTCGTCGAAGACCTCGGCGACGAGCAGGCCGGCCCCGAAGGACAGCAATCCCGTGGCGACCATCTGGCCGCCGCTGTAGCCCGTCTTGTCCTCCACCACCGTCGTCGTGGTGGTCGTGGTCGGTGGCGGAATCGTGGCGGGCGGCGGCGCGTAGACCGCCACGGGATCGTACTGGGGCACGTAGACGACCTTGGGGTCGGCCGGCGCGACGGTGATGACCTCCTTGCCGTCCTGCTCCTCCGTCTCGACCTTCAGCTGGTCGGAGCTGGCCAGGTTGCCCACGTCCGCCGACTGCCTGCGCAGCCGCTGGACGGCATCGAGCACGCCGGCCTGGTCGGCGTTGAAGGCCTCGCCCAGCTGGGTGGTCCAGTCGAGCTTCATGCACATCATGTCCACCACTTCGGGGAACTGGAGGAGCGCGCGCATGGAGGGACTGAAGCCGAGCGGCTCGGCGGCCTCGTCCAGGGCACGGCCCTTGAGGTCCGGGTTCTGGATGAGCCAGTTGCCGGCGTCCAGGACCATCTGGGGATTGGTCGACGCGGTGAGCACCTGGGCCAGCACCGGGTCGGGGTAGAGGGCAATGGGCGCCAGCAGCGCCTCGAGAGCTTCGGGTGTCAGCGCAAGGCTGGCCTCCACCGCATCGGTGGCGGTTGGCTCCGGTGCGGCCGGCGCCGTTGCGGGGGCCGCCGTTCCGGTGGCCGGCGGTGTCGTGGGCGCCGGGGGCTCCGTGGGACCGCAGGCTGCCAGCAGGGTGCCAAGCGCCAGGATGCCTGCCAGTTTCTTCGCGGTAACGGGTGTTGATTGGCGCTGCATGGTCGTACCCCGATGCTTGTATTTATTTGGTTCTGTCATGAACCGGTCGGCCGGTCCTGCCAGGGAAAGCCACTATAAGCGAAAAGGCCCCGATCGCTTGCTGGCGACCGGGGCCCCTGGTCTTCGCTAGTCAGGTCTTGGTCTGCGTGCCGTTCAGTTCGGCGCGTCGCAGTCCGTGCGCGTCAGAACCACGCGGCGGTTCAGGGCGCGACCTTCCCTCGTCCCGTTGTCGGCGATCGGCTGGCTCTCGCCCGCGCCGGAGGCCTTCAGCCGGCCCGCGGAAATGCCCCGGGATTCCAGGTAAGTCACCACGCTGGCCGCCCGGCGCTCGGACAGGGTCTGGTTGAAGGCCTCGGGACCGGTGCTGTCCGTGTGGCCGACCACCGTGCCGGAGACGAACTTCAGGCGGGTCATGTTCTCCACCACCTCGTTCAGGATCCCCTTGTCGGCCTCGGTCAACTCCGCTGAGTTGAACGCGAACTGCAGCTGCCGCGTGATGTCGCAGGAGCAACCCTGCGGGCCGACCCGTTCGCCCTTCGGCGTGTCGGGGCACTGGTCCTTCTCGTCGATGACGCCGTCGCCATCCGAATCAGCCGGCGGCGGGGGCGGCGGCGGGGGCGGTGCTGCAACGACTGCAGCCACCGGGGCCGCAACGGCCACCGGGGCCGGCTTGCCGAAGCGGTAACCCACCTGGGCCTGGTAGATGAACGGGTCGATCTCGACGTCGCCGAGCGAGTCGGTTCCAACGGAGTCGGTGATCTCCGCTTCGCTGTCCATGTCGACGTAGCGCACCACGAGGTTGAGGAACCAGTTCTCGTTCAGGCTGACGTCGGCACCGATCTGGCCGGCGGCACCCCAGGAGTCGTCCAGTTCGAGGCTGGTATCGGACAACGCGCCCTTGGTGTCCTCGCTGAAGAACGTGGTGTAGTTGATGCCCGCGCCGATGTACGGGCGGAACTTGCCGTCCGGATTGAAGTGATACTGGAGGCTGAGGATCGGCGGCAGCTGGTCGATCTCGGCAATGTTGCCGGCGCCCTCGGCGCCATCAATGTCCACGTCGTGATTGAACGGATACGGGACGAAGAGCTCGACACCCCACCGGTCCGCGAACATGTAGGTGCCTTCCAGCGTGAAGCTCGTCGCCGTGTCGACGTTCACTTCGGCTTCGGGCGACAGCGTCAGGTTGTCGCTCTTGGGATCGAGGACACCGACGCCGCCGCGCAGGAGCCAGTCGCCCTGCTCGGCGGTGGCGGTCAGGGGCTGCAGGCACAGCCCGGCAGCAGCCAGGGCAATGCCGAGCTTTAACGATCTGGATTTCATGGTTTGATTCCTTGAGTGCTTGTCATTGACGATGATCCGGGCAGCAACTCCCGCTGCCCAACCCGGATCCCCGATTGGGGCGATTATGCTGCAGTACACACCCTCTTCGCTACCTCGGATATTTCAGATGCACCTGCCAGGACCAGGACTCGCCTTCGGTGCCACCCGGCCGCGGTTCCTGGCGGCGTCCCTCCTGCCCGTCCTGATCGGGAGCGCCTGGGGCTCGCAGATCGCCGGCCACCTCGACCTGCCCGCCCTGCTCCTCGCCGTGCTGGCAACCCTGCTGGTCCACGCGGCCAGCAACGTCTACAACGACGTCACCGACGAGGTACTGGGCACCGACCGCGCCAACACGACCCGCATCGCGCCCTTCACGGGCGGCTCCCGCCTGATCCAGGACGGGCTGGTCGGGCTCCCGGAGATGCGTCGCCTCGCGGAAATCCTCGCGCTGCTCGCGGCTGGTGCCGGCGCGGCCCTGGCCCTGCGGGCAGGCCCCGGCGTGCTGGCCTTTGGCGTCGCAGGCGGCCTGCTGGGCCTCGCCTATTCACTGCCGGGCATCAGGCTCTCGGGCCGGGGCCTGGGCGAGGCGGCCATCGCGATCGCCTTCGGAATCCTGCCGGTCACCGGCGCTGCCTGGCTGCAGTCGGGGTCGCTGGAGGCGCAGGCGGTTCTGCTGGCCATCCCGGTCAGCAGCTGGGTTGCCGCCATCATCCTCGCCAACGAGATCCCCGACGCGCCGTCCGACGCCGTCACCGGCAAGCGGACCCTGGCCGTGCGCCTGGGTGCCCGCACACCGCTGCTGCACGGCCTGGTCCAGGTGGCTGGTTTCGCCGCGCTGGCCGTGGCGGCAGAACGCGGGCTCCTCCCGGGATGGAGTGTCCTGCTGCCGGCAGTGCTGCTGGTGGCCGGCCTGTACGCCAGCTGGTTGCTGGCCGGCTCCCGGTCGCAACTGGCGCGGGGAATCCGGCTGACGCTCGCCATCCATGCCGTTGGCTCGCTGTGGCTGCTGGCGGCGGTTATCCTTTCGGCCGCCGGGAGCCCGTGACCATGTACCAGGACTGGACAGCGAACCTGATCGTCGTCTTCGTCACCGTGCTCGCCGTGAGCGCGGCAGTGCTGGTGCACTACGAGGGACTGAACCTGCTGTCCCAGTGGCTCGCAAAGCGCCGGGAACAGCATCCGCGGCGCAAGGTGCTCTACGGGATCTTCGGCGTGCTGACGCTGCACATCACCGAGATCTGGATCTTCGGCCTGGCCATCTGGGGCGCACTGAAGTTTGCCAACACCGGCAGTGTCCTCGGTAGTCCGGCGACCAGCCTCCTCGACGCCGTCTACCTCGCCGCCATCACTTACACAACCGTGGGCTTCGGCGACCTGGCACCGGTGGGCCCGATCCGCTTCATCGGCGGCACGATGGCGCTGACCGGCTTCGTGCTCATCACCTGGTCGGCATCGTTTACGTTCCTGGAAATGGAACGCTACTGGCGCCGGTAGGCCGACGCCCCGGTTGACCACTGTTTAGCACAGTGCTAAACAGTCTCCACGATGGCAAACGCCCAGAGAGCATTGGCTGCCAGGGATGACCCGCGCTGGGAGCGCACCCGCCGGGCCCTGCTCGATGGCGGCCGCCGCGTGCTGGCGCGCAAGGGCGTGGAGGCCGCGACCGTCCTCGAGATCGTGCGGGAAGCCGGCGTGTCCCAGCCGTCCTTCTATAACCACTTCGCCTCGAAGGACCAGCTGGTCGAGGCCATCGCGGCGGACCTCTTCGAACGGGACATCCGCCACAAGGTGCAGGTGTTCAGCCGCATTGCCGACCCGGCCGAGGCCATCGCGATGAACGTCAGGCACACCCTGCAGGTGGCGAAGCGGGACCCGGCGGTGGCCTGGGTGATGGTGCGCTCCGGCGCCATGCGGGAACTGGCGCGGCCCCGGCACGGGGACGACCTCGTGAACATGATCAGTGCCGGCGCCCGGAGCGGACGCTTCCGGATCGCCGACGCCCGGGTCGCCGCCTCGGTGATCCGGGGCGCCGCCTACCCGCTGCTCCAGGACATCCTGCAGGGGCAGGCCCCCGCCGACGTGGAGACCCAGTTCGCCGAGCTGGTGCTGCGCATGCTCGGCCTTCCGGACCGGGAGGCCGCCGCAGTGGCCGCGCGGGCCAGCGCGGCGGACGAACAAACCGCGCCACCGGCACGCCCGGCGGCCATCAAGAGGAGGAAGCCCCATGTTGCTGACTAACATCTGGTACATCGCCGAGTGGAGCGAGAACGTCGCGGACAAGCCCGTGAAGACGAAGATGCTCGGCCGTGATTTCGTGCTGTTCCGCGACCCGGAAGGCAAGGCGCACTGCCTCAGCAACACCTGCTGTCACCGCGGCGCCAGCCTCTCCCAGGGCAAGTGCCAGGAGGACGGCACGGTGTCCTGTCCCTTCCACGGCTGGCACTTCGACGCCGCGGGCCGCTGCACGAACATCCCGTCGGCTGCCAACCCGGCCGGTGACATCCCCGCGGCCGCGAAGGTGGACAGCTACCCCACCCAGGAGCGGCACGGCCTCATCTGGGTCTTCCTGGGCGACTGCCCGGAAGAGGCACACCCGCTCTTCGACATGCCGGAGAACACGGACCCGGCCTGGCGCAAGGTGACCTTCACCGACACGTGGAAGGCCAACGTGCACTGGATGAAGATGGTGGATCTCGACCAGGTGCACCTGCACATCGTGCACGGTATCCCGCTGAACGAGGAAAACCCGAGCCGTCCCTCCGCACATTCGGTGGAACAACTCGAGAACGGCTTCCGGACGCACCTCGTGTCGCGCCCGCCGCCGCGGGACGGCTCCTGGGCGCAGCTGCGCCAGGAGCGCGCCGAGATCAATTCCTATCTGACCTTCTATGTCCCGGGCTTCACGCTCTACGGCAAGGTGGAGATCGCCAAGGGCTTCTGCAACGTGTTCTATTCCATGTCCACGCCCATCGACGAGGAGAACACCAGGCTCTACCTCATCGCCTTCCGGAACTTCATGCTCGAGCCGGACAAGGACAAGGACCACCTGGACCGGAACCTCCGGAACGTCTACCAGGACAAGGCGATCGCCGAGGGCCACTTCCCGAAGCGGGCACCCGACGTGCCCGAGTGGCCGGTGATCAACGTGGACCGGGAAGACCTGTTGATGCAGACCTACTGGCGGCTGATGCGGGAGCTGCGCGGGAAGGGCTGGCAGATCGACCGGGTCAGGCTCGACGAACTGGACCGCAACGGCGATCCCCGCGTCATCCCGAGCCCGGGCCGCCGCGCGAATCCCGCCAACTGGGTTTACCAGCCGGTCCCGCTGGTCGGTGCCGGCCAGTAAGGAGCGGGGCAAGGTACACTAGGAGGTGAGACTGCGCTGCAAGGCGCCGTAAACGAGGAGCAGAGCTGGAAATGAAGACGACAGACGGGCAGCCGGCAGGCACGGTGGCGGAAAACGGCGGAGCACGACGGCTCGCGGCCTTGCGGGACGCCCTCGCGCCCTTCCGGCGGCGGAGGACGGGCACTGCCCTCAGCCTGTTCGCCGGCGATGTCCTGCTGCTGGCGATCGCCCAGGCACTCGTGGTTTTCGGCCCCGGCATGCTCCTGCGTATCGTGGGCTCGCTGCTCACCTGGGTCGCCATCGTCCGGCTCTTCCTGATCGGCCATGACGCCTGCCACGGCGCACTCACCGACAGCGACCGGCTGAACAGCCTGGTGGGGCGGCTCGCCTTCCTGCCGTCGCTCACGCCCTTCTCCCTCTGGCACGTGGGCCACAACGTGGTGCACCACGGCTTCAACAACCTGCGGGGCCGGGACTTCGTCTGGGAGCCCAAGTCTCCCGAGGACTACCGCCAGCTGCCCCGGTGGCGGCGCGCCCTGGAGCGCCTGTATCGCAGCGCCGCGGGTCCGGCGCCCTACTACTTCCTCGAAATCTGGTGGAAGCGCCTCTACTTCCCCGGGCTCGCGCGCCTGAAGACCCGGCGCTGGCAGTTCGTCGCCGACTGCACCGCGGTGACCGTCGTGGGCGTGGCCTGGATCGGCGGCCTCGCCTGGATGGGCAGCCAGACGGGCGTGTCCTCCCTGATGCTCGTCGGCCTCGGGGTCATCCTGCCCTTCGTCCTCTGGATCTGGACCGTGGGCCTGGTGATCTACCTCCATCACACGGCGCCGGACCTGCGCTGGTTCGATGACCGGCGCGAGTGGCTGAAGCAGGCCGCGCAGGCCACCGCCACCCGGCACCTGACGCTGCCGCCGCTGCTCGAGTCCCTGCTCCACCAGATCATGGCCCACCCGGTGCACCACCTGGACGGCACGATCCCCTGCTACCACCTGAAGGCGGCGCAGCGCCGGCTCATGGAAATGCTGCCGGAGATCAAGCCGGTGCGGCTCACGTGGAGCTACTACCGGGAGTGCGTCCGGATCTGCAAGACCTACGACTTCTCCGCCGGCGCCTGGCGGCCATTCTGGCCGGCAGGGCAGCTCGCGTCGGCAGCGGCCTAGGCCAGACAGGAACTGAATGACAGGAGTCACGATGAACAAGGACCAGGTCAAGGGACGCGTGAAGAAGGTCGCCGGCAAGGCCAAGGCGGTCGCGGGCAAGGTGCTCGGCAAGCCGGGACTTGCCGCCCGGGGCACGTTGCAGGTGGTGGCCGGTACCGTCCAGGCCGCCTACGGCGACTTGAAGTCGACCGCGAAGAAGAAGGTCGCCGCCAGCCGCCGGACCGCCACGAAGAAGGGTGCTGCGCTGGAGAAGAAGGTCAGCAGGCAGGCGAAGAAGCAGGTAAAGACCGTCGGCAAGAAGGTCACGAAGCAGACTGCCAGGGTGCAGAAGACCGTGCGGAAGCAGGCCCGGAAGGTAGCCCGCAAGGCTCCCTAGCGGGCACGACGGGCGGATGAGCAAGGCCTTCACCCGCGAATCCGGCGAGGACGACGACGGGGCCGAGGACGATCCCCGCGAACGCGCCAGCGCGCTGCCGCCCGGCACGAAGAACTACATCACGCCCGCCGGGCTGCAGCGGCTGAAGGACGAGCTGCACTATCTGCTGCACAAGGATCGTCCCGCCGTGACGGCCGTGGTGTCCTGGGCCGCCGGCAACGGGGACCGCAGCGAGAACGCCGACTACCAGTACGGCAAGCGCCGCCTGCGGGAGATCGACCGGCGCATCCGCTTCCTCACCCGCCGCGTGGACCTCGCCGAGGTGATCGACCCGGCAGCGCCCCGCGATGAACGTACCGCCGGCCAGGTGTACTTCGGCGCCACGGTCCGTTACGCCACGGAGAGCGGCGACGAGCGCGTGGTCACCATCGTCGGCGTGGACGAGAGCGACCACCGCCGCATGCACATCAGCTGGATATCGCCCCTCGCCCGCGCGCTCACGAAGGCCCGCACCGGCGACACGGTGACGTTGCGCGCCCCTGGCGGCACGGAAGAACTGGAAATCCTCGACGTGCGCTACGGCCCTGTCGACGTGGAGCCCTTCGCCCCCACCTAGGCCTGCCCCGGCCAGGCCTGCCCCGGCTAGGTCTGCTCCGGCGCGTCCCCGGTAATCGTCGGCACGAACCGCCCCGTCCGGACCCGCCAGACCTGAAACAGGGTCATGGCAAACGCGGTGAACGTGCCCGCGCCCAGCGCCACCCGGGTGTGCAGGGCAAGTTCCGGCGCCGCGCCTCCCAACAGCAGCCACGCGAGGCCGATCCAGGCCAGCGTGGGAAAGACCGAGCAGAAACCCGCGGCCACCGCGAGCCCGCAGGACACCAGCAGCCCGGCCGTCAGTGCCCAGGCAACGAAGGACCCGCTACCCGCCTGCACGGCGGCGCCGGTGAACAGTCCGCAGAGCATGAGGACCAGCACGGCGGGGATGGCCGGCTGCGGCCGGCTGTTTGCCGTGATCGTCTCGAGCATCGTTTGCGGTGGACGCGTCGCTGGCATGTTGTTGTGTGCTCCGGCGAGAGTCACGCTGAGATGAGCAGAGGCTAGCACACGGCCACGCGCGCGCGCAGCAACGCGCTTGCGCCGCGGCACTGAATCCTGTTCCGCGGATGTCGCGAATCACTTCCTGTCGCGCCCAAACAGGAATTCACGCAACAACAACCCGGAGCATCACCGTGACCCACCACGACACAACGGACGTGCCGCCCACTACCCCCGCTTCCACCAGAGGCCTGCTCACCGCCGGCCTCATCATTGCCGGATCGCTCCTGCTCGCCGCGTGCGGCAGCGATGACGACGACGCCCCGCAGACCGAGCTCCGTGTTATCCATGCATCGCCCGACGCCCCCAGGGTGAACGTGCTGCTGGACGGCGATGCCGTGCTCACGGAGGTCGATTACAAGGCCGGCTCCGGCTTCACCAGCCTCGATCGCGGCACCTACGACATCACGGTGGACGCGATCACGCCCGCCGGCGACGCCACCGTCATCTCGGTCGCCGATGCCAGCCTGGCAGCGGATACGGACTACACGGTGCTCGCCATCGGCAAGGTTGCCAACGGCACGCTGGCGCCACTGGTCATCGCGAACCCCGACACCCCCGTCACGTCCGGGCAGGCTCGGGCCCAGGTGGTCCATGGCGCGCCCGACGCGCCAGCCGTATCGGTGTATGTCACGGCGCCCGGCGCCGACCTGGCGACGGCCACGCCGCTCGGCACCTTCAGCTTCGGCGAGGACCTGGGCCCGGTGGAAGTCCCGGCCGGGAATTACCAGATCCGCGTGACCCTGGCGGGGAATCCCGCGGCGGTCGTGTATGACGCCGGCACGGTGGCGCTGGCAGGCGGTGCGGACCTGCTGCTCGTGGCCGTCGCAAACACGACGACCGGACCGGCGCCGATCACCCTGCTGGTGAACGACGGCACGACCCAGGCGGAGCTGCTCGACGTGGCCACGACGGCAGACGTTCGCGCGGGCCACCTGTCGCCCGACGCGCCGGCGGTGGATGTCATCGTCAACGATGACCTCGCGAATCCGCTCTTCAATGCCGCGACGTTCCCGTCGCTGACTCCCTATGCGAGCGTGCCGCCGGCCACCTACAACATCAAGGTGGTGGATGATGCCAGCCAGAGCCTCACGGTGATCAACGAGGACCTGGCCCTCGCCCGGGGCGTAAGCTACTCGGTGCTGGCAGTCGGCCTGCTGGCGGACATCGAGCCGCTGGTGCTCACCGACGACCGGCGCAGCATCGCCACCGAGGCGCGCGTGCGCATCGTCCACGGCTCGCCGAGCGCCGGCAACGTGGACATCTACGTGGCCGCGCCGTCGACCGACATCAGCACCATCAACCCGACGTTCCCCAACGTTCCCTTCAAGGCGAACACGGGCTACGTCGGGCTCGCGGGCGGCACCTACGAGGTCTCCGTGACCCCGGCAGGCGCCAAGACCCCGATAGCGATCTTCGCCACGCTGCCCATCGCGAACGGTGACATCTTCACGGTCATCGCGAGGGACAACACCGGCGGCGGCGCACCGCTGGGCCTGCTGGTGGAGGACGAGACGGACTGAACCGGCGCACCACCGTCATCGGGCATCCAGCCAGAGCCCGGTGGCGGTGGTGATCCTCGCGCTAGGTGTACAGCGCCACCTCGGCCAGCGCGATATCCGCCGTGAACTCCCGCATCCAGCCGAGGAGCGCGATTCGCTGGATCTTCGCCGGGTTCAGCGGCACTGACAGGTCGTTGGGCGTGAAGGCCGTCCAGGGCAGGCGAATCGTCTGCCACGTGGGCGCCGCGCGGAACGTGGCCCGGTAAGACTGGTCGTACCAGCCACAGTCGGCAGTCCGTACGTGGCAGTTGTAGTCCTCGTCATTGCCATGAATGAGGAACTCGACGCCGGAGTACGCCGACGCGTCGAAATCCCGGTCCCGGGTGGCGAGGTCCAGGGCCATCTGGATGAAGCCACCGCCGCTGTCCCGCGTGACGCGGCCCGCCAGCCGGATACAGGACTTCCCCGCCACCGTGGCGCGGCCGAAGGTGGCGTCTGATACGCCGCCCATGACCCGGTCGCTGAAGCCCCGCCACCGTGCGTTCGGCGCGAGGAACTCCCGGCCGTCGTCGAAGCTGGTCAGGATCAGCCGCTGCTCAGTCATCGCGACCTCCCGGCAGCCGCCGGCAATGTAGCGGAACAGCCGCCGGAAGCCTTCGTTGCCCGCCGCATCGAAACTTCACGGTGCAGCATTGAGGGACGGCGGCTGCCGAGGCGCCCTACTTCGGTGCCGGCGCCACCGACATGCTGTCCGTGCCCCGGTTGTCGGCGATCGCGCCGATCTGCCAGGCACCACCGGTGCGCACCATGAGGTAGACCTCGCTGAAGCTGTCCTTGCGGCTCTTGCCGCTCCGCTCGACTGTCTCGCTCGCCACCTGCGCCCAGACCGTCGCGAGGTCGCCGTCGACCCGGGTATCGAGGATCTTCGGCACCCGGCTGTACACGGAAGTCACGGAGAACACCACGGGACCGATCGTGTTCCAGTGGGTCTTGAGGTCGCTGGTGATGCCGGTGGGGGCGGTCCCGGTGACACCGGGGTGGGCGGCGCGCAGGGTGTACTGCACCGAGCCCTTGGCAAGCAGTGCCGTGGCATCCTCGATCTTGCGGGCAGAGAGCGCCCGGTTGAAGGCCTGGACCACCTCGGCGGGACCGGGCTCCGCCGCACGCGGCGCCGCGGGGATCAGGACCAGGGCGAGCATGATGACGAGGACTGCCTGCTTCACGAAATCACTCCTGATGCCGGGGAGGCCCCGGCCTGCCATAACCTTAGCGCCAGTCCGGCCGCCCCGCTGTAGGTAGAACTCCGTAGCCCGTCGTGGCGCCGGCGCAGGCACCATCGGGATGCAGTCACGGTTTCCCGCGGCGAGGATGGTTGTGAACCCGGCATCCACGTACTGGCCGGGCTGAAGCACCGTTTCATTCACCGGAACGACGTGCTGAGCAGGATTTTGCCGGGCTCAGGCTGGCGTGTTCCGGTTTTCGGCCCGGTCAAGCAGATCGCTGAGTGTCGTCCCCGCGGTCGCCCGCACGATTGCGGCCTCCACGCTTCCCGCCACCTCGTTGACGGGTTCAGACCATGAAGGCTTGACCAGCGCGCCAGTTTCGCAGCCACCACGCACGGCTGCCAGGATGTCGGCCAGTGTGATGCGCGAGAGGTCACGCCCCGGCACCAGCCCCTCCTCCTGGGTCGCACTGATCAGGCCCCCTGCCTCGAGGTCCGCAATCACCGGGCCGAGGGCAAGCCCCGGGATATTGATGGCGCTCGAGATGCTCGTGGTGGTGCAGCCCGGGTCGCCTTCCCTGAACGCGCGGCCGATCAGGTACATGACGTTCAGTGCGATGCGCTCACGGAGCCCACTGGAGATATCCAGGTTCCGCCTGCCAATGCGCAGGGCCAGCGGGTTCTGTACGTAGAACGCGATCTGCGCTCCGGTCAGCAGGATGAGCCAGCTCACGTAAAGCCAGATCAGTGCGCCGATCGTGACAGCGAAGGTGCTGTAGATGGCGTTCCGGGCTCCGGACAACGCCAGGATCGACGCGAATGCGGCGCCAACGAATGACCACAGGGAGCCCGCGATCACGCCGCCGATTGCCGCCGCACGGAGCTGAACGGGAGCATTGGGGAGAAACTTGTAAAGGAACGTGAAGACCGCCATCACCAGGACATAGGGCAATACCTTGCCCATCTGCAATAGTGCGGAGCCGAACGGCTCGATTGCGAGGATCTTCTGCACCAGCACATCGCTGCTGATGGAGGCGATAAGGCCCAGGGCGGTGGTCATTACCACCGGGCCAATCAGGAGAACGGCGACGTACTCGGTGAGGCGCCGGGCCAGGCTGCGCGGGCGGGCGACCTGCCAGACGTAATTGAAGCTCGATTCGACCCTCTGGACCATAGCGATCGCGGTGTAGATGAAGAACGCCAGCGACACCGTGCCGAGTACCCCGCCCTGGACGTTGTCGACGGCGCCGATGACCGCATCCGTGATCTCCTCGCCCTTAGGTCCCAGCGGATCCAGCAGCCGGTAGAGCTGGGGCTTCAGGCTGTTATGGACACCGAACACCTTGATCAGCGAGAAGCTGAAGGCGAGGAACGGCACCGTCGAGAGCAGCGTGATGTAGACGAGACTCATCGCCCGCAGCGTCAGTTGTCCGCTGATGAGGTCGCGGACCAGTGCGTACAGGTGGCGGGCAATCGTGTAGCCGAAGCGCACCACGGCGGGACGCCCCGGGTTCTCTGGCGCCCAGAGGATATTGCCGATCGCCGGGCCAGGCGTTCTCATGCCCCAGTATATATTTCCCCCCTGATGAATCGGGGCACACACTGGAGGGCCTGATGGGAAATACCACGCGCCGGGCTACCGCTTGTGGATGAGTATGCCGCTACTCCTGCCCGGCCGCGGTCTTCTGTGCCGCCGCCTTGCCAGCGGGCGCAACCACCGGGATCGCCGGGATGACCCAGCTCTTGGCCTGGCGGCGACCGGGGCTCGGAATCGCGTAGGCCACGCGGTCCTCGTCGGCGCGGACCTTCGCGACATCGATGCGCCACCCGCGCTCCTCCCAGTCGCGGCAGTACTCCCGGTAGCGGCCGATGGCCTTGTCGGCGGGCACCAGGAACTCGTGGGCGTTGTGACTCGGCGTGAGCTTGGGGTGCAGGGGCTCCAGCACGTAACGGTCCTGCTCGGCGATGAAGTTGCCACGCTGCTGGATCGTGTTGTCGTACTTGGGGTCGATCAGGTAGTTGCGGCCGAAGAGGACGTAGATACGGTCCAGCTTTTCCGTGATCGGGGTATGGAACGCGTAACCGTGCATCCACGCCCTGTCGGAAACGTGGATGTAGGTCCAGGTGGTGTGCGGCCCGTGATTGCCGGCGCCGCCGGTGGCGTAGTCGTTCCCGCTGCGGCCCGAGGCCTCCTGCATGTCCCGGTTCGCGAGCGGCGGGGCGTACATCCTGTTGAAGAACCCCGTGCCCCAGGGCTTGTCGACAAGAGTCACTTCGTCGACCGTGTAGTCCTCCCGCACACCGAGGAAGCCGTGGGTCGGGTGCGTGAACTCGTTGTGGGCCGGGTCCATGGTGTTCTCCACGGAGCGCTTGTAGTCGATCTGCCACTCCATCTTCAGCACGATGAAGCGCCACCCCGCATCGCCGAACTCGGGGATCGGGAGGATTTCGGGGCGCTCGGCCTCAGGCAGGTCTCCGAGGAAGACATGAACCAGGCCGTACTTCTCGACCACGGGATAGGCATCCACCCGGGTCCGGTCCGGGATCTTCGCTTCCCGGTCGAGGGACGGCAGGCGCACGCAGGCGCCGTCGGCGTTGAAGGTCCACCCGTGATAGGGGCATTCGATGCAGTCGCGCCGGATGCGGCCGTCGGCCAGCGATCCCGAGCGGTGGGTGCAGGTGTCGCTGATACAACGCACCACCCCTTTGGAGTCGCGCCAGAGCGCGAAGCGCTGCCCCAGAATCTGCACCTTCAGTGGCCTCTCGGCCCCGAATATCACCTCACCGCTTTCGGCGGCCACGTACCAGAAGTTGATGAACACGGCGTTACCCTCCCCGTTTTGCCGGAGGTTATCGCCCCGGACCGGGGAGACGATCAGGAGAACTACCTACCCAAGGTGGTCACCCGTGGGGACGCGGCCGCAGCGCCGCGTGCAGCACAGTCGTCGCGGCCAGGGAGCCGAGGAAAGCCGGTACCAGGCTCGTGCGGGGCAGGAGCAGTGCGAGGACCAGCGCAAACGTGGCGACCGACCACATCCCGCGGCACATGCCCGCCAAAAAGCGCACCGCCGCATCCCGTCCATGAAGCGCATGACTGAAGCTCGCGACGACGGAGGCAACGAGCGGAAAGATGGCGGCATAGCCGGCGAGGCGCGCGCCGAAGGCAGCGGCGAGCGCGCTGGTGGCGAAGGTCAGCAGCACGCCGACCAGCATCCGCGCGGGCAGCTCCAGTTGATTGGGTTTCTGCGGCAATGACGGTCCCGGTGGTGACCGGACGAGGAGCATCGCCAGCGCCAGCCCGGCGCCGCCGATGGCGGCCGACACGCCGAGCCCAGCCGGCGCGCGGGTCAGCAGCGCGACGGCCACCGCCCAGCCGGCGTAACCCAGCAATACGGCCTGCCACCAGCGGAACCGGATGCTCAGGTGCGCGTAGAGGACCACGAACAACATCGTCGGGGCGATTCCCGCCACGGCGGCTCCGGCAGCCCGGGCACCGAAGGCGGCGCCCTGCTCCAGGGTCACCACGAGCAGCACCGGGCCCGCGACGATCGGGAAGCTGGCCAGCCAGCCGGCGACGTTAGCGCCCCACCGGCGCGCCACGAGCGTCACCGTGGCGAGCAGCGACGGGACGAGGACCAGCTTGAGGACCAGGATCAGCAAATGGCGTGACCGGTCAGCGAAGCCCGGTGCGGAGCCGGATTACTGCCATCGACAGGACGGCGCCCAGCGTCGCCAGTGCGCTGTCCTTCTGCGCGTCCCAGACATCTCCCTGGGTGCCCAGGTAGGCCTGCCCGAGATCTCCACCGAACAGCAGAGCGGCAGCCCACTCGATCAGCTCGTAGATCAACGAGTGAGACATGATGAACATGACCGGCAACACGGTGCGCCAGAGGCCCTTCGGCGGGGCGACCCGGTCAAGGAGTTCAAGACTCGCCGGCAGCAGTAACAGGCCGTAGCTGAAATGGACCAGCCGGTCATAGTGGTTGCGATTCCACCCGAGGACGCCATTCAGGGACTCGCCCGTCACGGCCCGGATCCAGTCGTCGTAGGGGACCTCCGAGTAGGTGTAGTGCGCCCCGATGGTGTGCAGCACGAGGAAGATGAACAGGCACGCGTAGCTCCCGTTGGAGAAGCGCCAGGTCCGCGCGCCGCGGACGAAGAGCGGCAAGGCGATGAAGACGATGATGTTTTCCAGCAGCCAGTCGGCGCGATAACGTGGCGCTATGGCCAGGACGGCCCAGATGCCGACAAACGCTGCGAGCAACCACCCGGGCGTGGCGGAGAGCCGTGGCTGGGGCGGCCCGGGGTCCATCGGGAACACTACCTATCCAATCAGCCGCCCGGATCGTGCCATTATGACTTAATCAACGAGTTCAGCCGTACCTATAAGGAGTATCCCATGCCGGATCTGAGCGCAGTTCGCGACCGACTGCTGAAACGCCAGGCGGAGCTCCGCAACCGTACGGAACGCGCCAACGCCGACCTGCGCCACGAGCGCGATCCTCTGGCAGCCGATTTCGCCGACCAGGCCGTCCAGCGGGGAAACGACGAAGTGCTGGCCGCCATCAGCGACTCTGCCCAGGGTGAACTGAATCAGATCGCGGTGGCCCTGCGCCGAATCGATGCCGGCCATTACACAACCTGTGCCGCCTGTGGAACCGAGATCGCGCCCGAGCGGCTCAAGACCGTACCCTACACGGATCGCTGCGCGTCCTGCGCGGCGTGACCGGCCAGCCAAAACGGCTCAACGAGGAGTAATACCATGATGACCATTCGAGCTCGCGGCCTGCGCATGGGCCTCATGACTGGACTGCTGGCCCTGGCTTTCGCCGCCCCGTTCCAGGGCGCCTCGGCGGCCACCGCGGCAGAGGTCGAAGCCAAGGTGAATGCGGCGATCGACCGGCTGCACAGTGAAGTGAAGGGCTCCGACGCCGTAACGAGCAAGTCCGCCGGTTACCTGGTATTCCCGGGCGTCATCAAGGCAGGGTTCGTCATCGCCGGCGAAGGCGGCGAAGGCGCCCTCCGCATCGGCGGCAAGACGGCCGGTTATTACAGCATTGGCACGGCCTCCATTGGCTTCCAGGGCGGCGCCCAGAAGCGGGACATCATCATCGTCTTCATGGACGCCGCCAGCCTGGCGAAATTCCAGGCCAGCGACGGCTGGAAGGCGGGTGCGGACGCCTCGGTTGCCATCATCGACGTCGGCGCGGGCGCCAATGTCGACATCAGCAAGATCAAGGAGCCCGTCGTGGGCTTCGTGGTGGGCCAGTCGGGACTGATGGCCGGCGTGTCTCTCGACGGATCCAAGATCACCCGGATGAAGAAGTAGCCCGGTCAGGAATCGGGGTCAGACTGGTTTAAGTACGCTCAGGCCAACGATAGCAGCGATGAAAAGCCACAGTACGCCAAGCACTACCGTGGCACGGTAACAGGCGCTGCGGACCCGCTGTTCGAGGGCCGGGCTCGATCCCTCCCGCGCAACATCGCTCCACACACGGAAGAACGCGATCAGCGCCACGCGGATCCCGAGTCCGCAGGCGATGACTCCGGCGAACAGCGCCAGCTTCCACGCCAGCCACCGCGGCATCGCGAACTCACCGAGCGCCGCCGCGCCGGCCATACCCAGCAGCGCGGCCATCACCAGGTAGCGCACGGCCCGGTCGAGAGCCGCGAGTCCCGTCCCGGCGGGCGTGTGTCGCGCCCGGTGCACCGCCTCGACCAGCGCCAGCCACGCCACCGACAGGACGCCCGCAGTGACGGCCAGTTGCGCACCGCCCGGTGCATACCCGAGCAATGCCGCCAGCGCGGCGCCCAGGCCCGCCTGCAGGATGAGGGCGTAGCGGACGTGCTGGTCCACGTCCATGACGTGCTGCATCAGCCGGTCCCGCTCGGGGAACGCCATGGCGGCGGCGCGGGAGACATGCCGGTACGTGCTGTTGATAACCAGCTCGGCGCCCAGCCAGTAGCCCAGCACGGCGATGTGGGCCACCAGAAGGACGTGGACGAACATGGACTGACCTTCCGACGGTATCGGCCGGCGTCAGGACACGCCGGCCAGCATCCCGCCGTCGATGCGCAGCATCTCGCCGGTGATGAACGACGCCTGGCTCGAGCACAGCCAGACGACCGCGTTGGCCACCTCGTCGACGGTGCCGATCCGGCCGATCGGGTGCGCGGCCGCGATCCCCTTGGCGATCTCGGGATCCTGGTAGAAGAGCCGCTTCGACATGTCGGTGGTGATCACCGCCGGGCACACCGCGTTCACGCGAATCCCGTCCTTCGCGTAGTCGAGCGCCGCCGTCTTGGTGAGCCCCACGACGCCGTGCTTGCTGGCGTGATAAGCCGCGCCCACCACGCCGCCCATCAGGCCGGCAACCGACGACATGTTCACGATGGCGCCGCCGCCGCGGGCGAGCAGCGCCGGGATCTCGTACTTCATCGACAGGAACACGCCCGTCAGGTTCACGTCGATGACCTGGCGGAAGGCCTCCTCGTCGTAGTCCGCCGTCTTCACGTAGGCCGTGCCCTCGATGCCGGCGTTGTTGAAGGCGTAGTCGAGTCCTCCATAGGACTCGACACACGCCGCTACCAGCGCGCGCAGCTCGGTGGCGTGGCGCACATCGGCGGGGACGAACATCGCACTTGATCCGGCGGCTTCCACGAGCCTGACGGTCTCCTCCCCTTCCGCGCGGCGGCGCGCGGCCACGACCACCCGGACGCCTGTCTTCGCGAAGGCCACCGCGGCCGCACGCCCGATGCCCGAACTGCCACCGGTGATCAGGGCGACCTTTGCAGTGGAGTCAGTCATGGGGATCTCCCTGGAATGCCAGAGCAAGTCGTGATTCGCGTTGCCCTTCCGGCCAGTGACGCTGTGCGTCCGCCGCGGGGGGCGTCAGCCCTTGCGCGGTTGCGTCAGGATTGGCCAGTACACCACCGTAAACAGTCCAAAAGCGACCAGCCACGCCGTCGCAGCAGCGTCGATGAGCGGGAGATACGCCCCGGGAGCCAGCGGACTTGCGATGCGGATGAGGACGCCGGCACTCAGAACGACGTACGCGACGGTAATCAGCGGCGCGGCAGCCAGGGCCCGCCCCGTGTGGCCGAGAGCCACCCGGGTGGTCACGGCGAGGATCATCGTGCCGATGCCGCCCATCGTCAGCGCGTGCAGCGCAGCTGAACGGGGCAGGGGCAGCCCGAGCGCCGTCAATCCCAGCAGCAGGTAGCCGATCGGCAACCACGCGTACGCCACGTGCAGGATCGCGACGAGGGGCTCGGCGATGGTGGCACTGCCCCTCCAGGCAGATAGCCGCAGGGCGTGCAGGGCGGCGGCGGCGATCGACAGCACGGCGACTACCGCCGCCGGTGCCGCAACGCTGTCGGCGACTGCGGCGAGCACCACCACAGGAACCAGCACTGTCTCTACCCAGGGCCGCGACCGGGGCAGCCGCAGATCACCGCGCAACCGAAGCCAGTTGCCGGTGAACATCGGGATGATGCGCCCGCCGATGATTGTTATGAGCACCAGCAACCCGTGCGCCGTCAGGTACAGCGCCACACGGTCCGCCCCGGGCCACAGCCCCACCCGGCCCAGGTGAAAGACCCCGTCGAGGATGGCGAAGGCCGACACGATGCCGGCAAGCCCGAAGTTCCGACGACTCCCGCCAACCACGATCTCCCTTGTTGCGATCACGGCCAGGAGCATGGGAAATGCCAGGTCGGCGAGCGCGAGGATCCCGCCGGGCAGGTGTCCGTCGACGACCATGGCTGCGCGACCGGCAATCCAGGCAACCACGAGCGTGCCAAGCAGCACGCCCGTGACAGGCGGGCGCCCGGTCCAGGTCGCGACGGCGGTGAGCAGGAAGCCGGCAATCGCCGCCCCCGCGAAGCCGAAAAGCATCTCGTGGGCGTGCCAGGCCACGGGATCCGCGGGAGCGAAGCCGGTGGCGTGCAGTGCCGCCACCCACAGCAGCACCGCGACGATGGCAAAGAGCGCCCCGAGCAGGAAGAAGGGACGGAAGGCGTAGCTCAGGAACGTCGAGGGCTGCCCGGGCATGGTGATCCAACAATCCGGCACTGGATCGCCATTGTAGCGCGGCGAGGAGGACTGGAATGCAGCCTAGGGCCCGACCCCGGCCCCGGGCTGGGCGATGCCATTGCCCCAGGTCATCGCGGCCACCTGGATCGCCGGCAATTCGGCGAGCGTGCACGGCTTGCCATGGGCCAGGTAACCGGCGACTGCGGCGTGATCGTTGCGCTCGATCGCTTCGACGATCTGCAGGAGACTGCCGAGCCGGCCCGATCTGGTCAGCAGCGCATCGCGGACGTCGTCGGTGAGATTCAGCTGGGCCACCACGTCGCTCATCGGCGCCCCCAGGAGCGTGTCCATGAGGGACAGGATGCCGGTCATGAAGGCCCGGTCCCGATAGCCGGCGTCGAACGACGCCCTCTCGGAGAGCAGCTCCATGAGCTTGCCGCGCGTGGCCGCCATGGTGAGCAACGGGCTGGGAAAGTCACCGGTGCTGTGGTGGGCGAAGAGCAGGACCTGCAGCCAGCGCTGCAGCTGGCGGCTGCCGAGCACCACGAGCGCGTGGGACAGGGACTGGATCTTGCTCCGGAGCCCCATGCTCACGGAGTTCACCAGGCGCATCAGCTTGTAGCTCAGTTCGGGCGACTGCTTGAAGGTTTCCTCGATGGCCGCCGGACCCGCGTCCGTGAGGGCCTGCTGGAGCAGGTGCATGAGGACCCGCCTGGATGGATCGGCGCGCCGCCCCTCGAGGATCACCGGCCGCGCGAAGTAGTAGCCCTGGAACAGGTCGAAACCGAGGTCGCGGCACCAGTTGGCCTGCTCCAGGCTGTCGACCTTCTCGGCGAGCAGCCTGACCCCGGCCTGGCGGGCCCGTGTGACGAGGCCCGGCACGTCAGCCGCAGGCGTCGCCGGGATGTCCACCTTGACCACCTCGATCAGGTGCAGCAGCGACTCCTGGGCGGCGCCCATCTGGACGATGTCGTCCAGCGCGAAATGGAATCCGGCCTTCCGGAGCTCCTCGCAGCGCTCGACGATCCCGGCATTGATGTCGATGGTCTCGAGCAGCTCGACCACGGTCCTGTCCGGCGGGAGCAACTCCACCACGTCGGACATCAGCAGCTCCGCGTCGAAATTGATGAAGCCCCGGCAGCCCCCGAGCACGGCATCAATGCCCAGCTCGTTGAAGGCATGGGCGATGACGCTGGACGTGGCCATGCGGTCGTCCTGAACGTCGGCGCCATCCCGCCGCCCGGACCTGAAGAGCAGCTCGTAGGCAACGGTGTTCTGGTTGCGGTCGAGGATCGGCTGCCGGCCGAGCAGGAAGGTGGGGGAAGACTGCATGCAGTCACAGTATTCCCGGACAGCCCCGCATCACGCAGAGAGGCGCCGCACAGTCCCGCACGAATGCCGGGCCGGGTGTGATGGACATCGCGGCCGCTCTACGCCGGCGGCTCAGCCGGCCAACCGCTCGATCGTCCAGTAAGCGCCCACCAGGGCTATGAGCGTCGAGGCCGGGATCACGACCCGTGCCCGGTACCAGGGGCGGTCGCGGAACCAGAGGCCGACCGTGAGGAAGGCCAGCGCGATCACCGTGAGCTGGCCGAGCTCGACGCCCACGTTGAAGGCGATCAGCGCCGGCAGGAACTCACCCTTCGGGAGGCCCAGCTCCGTGAGCACGCCGGCGAACCCGAGGCCGTGCAGGAGACCGAAGCCGAACACCACCCAGACCCGCCAGGGCTTCAGCCCGCTCACGACGATGTTCTCCACCGCCACATAGACGATGGACAGCGCGATCAGGGGCTCCACCACCGAGGCGGGCAGGGCCACGACACCGTACAGCGACAACGCCAGCGTGATCGAGTGCGCGACGGTGAAGGCGGTGACCTGGTACAGCAGCGGCCGCCAGTGCACGGACAGGAGGAAGATGCCGAGCACGAAGAGGATGTGATCGAGGCCCTTGGGCAGGATGTGCGTGAAGCCGAGGACCGTGTAGTCGCGGAACACCTCCGCCGTCGTGCGCACCGGCACCAGCTTCGGGTCCAGCTGGAACGGCGCGCTCGCCTGCCCGGCCATCAGCCAGTCGGCCCGCACGATCTCGCCGCCCGGCATCGCGAGGCGCAGCGCGCTCTCGCCGAATGCCGGGGCGTAGCGCCAGGTGAAGGCCTCGCTGCCCGGCGGGATGTCGCCGGCGAAGCGGATCGTGGTCAGGCGCTCCACGCCGGTATCGCCGACCGGGGGAGTGTCCACCGCCGCCACCCGGGGCTCGACCCGCCGGCCGTCGAAGCGCAGGTCGATGCCCTCGATCAGCCGGGGAGCGTCTTCGTCGAACCGGGCGCGCAGGTCGTCGGCGGACAGCTCGCGCAGGGCGTTGTAGACGTCGGCCTGGGGCGCCTGGCTGGTGTCCTCGTGCTCGGGGCCGATGCCGGCGAGCAGCGCCTCGAGATTCAGCTGCAATGCCGCCGTGTAACCGCCATCGGCATTGAACGTGACGGTGACGATGGCCGGACGCAGCCGGTGCGCATCGGCCGCGGGCCCCGTGAGCAGCGCCGCGAGGAACACGGCCGGCAGCAGCCAGGGCAGAGTGGTATGTCGCCGGGTCAATGCGGCATCTCTTTCAGGATCCTGTGCGAGACTAGCGCAATGACGTCGCGCATCACCACCAACTTGCTGTACACCATCGCCGCGACCGTCGCGGCGGTGTGCCAGCCGGTGCCCGCCCTCGCCCACGATTTCTGGATCGAGCCCGCGGTCTTCCGGCCCGCCGTCGGCACCAGCCTGCCGGTGACGTTGCGGGTCGGCGAGGACTTCAATGGCACCAGTCAGCCGTTCGTCCCGGACTGGTTCGTGGATTTCTCGGTGAGCTCGCCCGCCGGCCGGGACCCCGTGAAGGGCTTCGTGGGCGACGACCCGGCGGCGACACTGAAGCTGGACTCGCCGGGCCTGCGGCTGATCGGCTTTCACAGCACCCGCGCCTTCGTGGACCTGGAGGCCGGGCGCTTCGACAAGTACCTGCAGACAGAGGGCCTGGAATCGGTGCGCAAGCTGCGGAGGAAGCGCGGCGAGGAGAATGCGAACGGCCGGGAGTACTACTCGCGCTGCGCCAAGTCCCTCGTCAGCGCGGGCGGCGCGCCGGGGCCGGGCTTCGAGCGTGAACTCGGCTACCCACTGGAACTGATCCCGCGCGCCGATCCCTACGCGCTCTCCCCCGGCAAGAATCTCCCGATCGCGCTCCACTGGCAGGGCAAGCCCCTGGCCGGTGTGCTCGTGATCGCGTTCACCGCAGACCAGCCAGCGAAGCGCTTCCAGGCCCGAACGGACCGCAAGGGGCTCGTCACCCTGCCCGTCGACCGGGCCGGGCGGTGGCTGGTGAAGGCCGTGCAAATGATCGAGGTGCCGGACACCGATCCGGCGGCGGACTGGGAGAGTTTCTGGGCGTCGCTGACGTTCGAGGTGCGGGGTCCCGGGTGACGCAATGCGGCCGCGCCGGTTCGGGACAATGTCTAAATCCCCGACAGTCCCGGGAACTGTGAGCGAGATCACATATCCAAGATTTAGGGTATGTCGCCTCCAGGAATGCTGAGTACACTGGTTTGAGCGAACAATAGATAAAGACGTGGGGTCGAGACTGGACCACCCGGCCATCGGGATCGCGGCCCGTCGTCTCGGAATATTCAATTATGTCGGTGCCGACACTCCGGATCAGGTTCTTCAGCTCCGCGCTGCTTGCCGGGGCGGCCCTGTGCGTTGCGGGGCTCATCGCGCCCGCCACGGCAGCCACAATCCACACCACCCAGACGCCCCTCGGCGGTTTCGGGCCCCCGGCCACGGATGCCAATGACGGCGCGCCCTACGAGCTCGGGATGCAGTTCCAGAGCTCCGTCGACGGGGTCATCACCGCCATCCGCTACTGGCGGGCCGACAGCGAGATCTGCATCGACGACTCCCACGTGGGCAAGATCTGGTCGGCGACCGGGACGCTCCTCGCGTCCGTCAGCTTCGTGGGTGAATCTGCTGGTGGCGGATGGCAGGAACAGGCCCTGGCGACGCCGCTGGCGATCACGGCCAACACCACCTACACCGTGTCCGTGAACACCCTCGGCTATTACGTCTACACCTACCAGGGCCTGATGGATCCCATCGTCAACGGCAGCCTGTCCTCCATCGCGGGTTCCAGTATTGGCTCCTGCATTGGCGCGGCCAATGCCAATGGCGTGTACGGGACGCCGGGCACCTTCCCCATCTCGAGCTTCAACTGCAACAACTATTTCCGCGACGTCCAGTTCACGGCAGGAGTGGTACCGGTGCCGGCAGCAGCATGGCTGTTCATCTCCGGCGTCGGCGTTCTAGGCCTGGCGCGACGCCGTTCGCGGCAGACTGACTGACGCTGCCAGCGCACATCCCGATCCCGTGCAGCATCGATACCGCGCGTTTGGCTGGCAGCAGGGCCTTATGTTCACCGGCCCGCGTCGCTACAGCAATGTGCGGCGCTACCGCGACTGAGAACGTGCAGTTCATATAATGTCATTTCACGATCACATCAAAAAAAGAGCCTGAACCAAGGTGACAGTCATCCGTAGCCACAACACCCGCCCGTTCGCCGGGCGCGGCCAAAGCGTGACTCGCGGGCTCGGCCACTGGCTGGCAGGGCTCGTGGTTCTTGCCTGCACCGCGCTCCCGGCGCACGCGCAGGTGGCACAGACGATCACCTTCCCCGCGATTCCCCAGCAGGCCCTGGCCACTGCTCCCTTCGCGCCGTCGGTGAGCGCCTCGTCAGGCCTGCCCATCACGCTGACGACACAGACGCCGGCCAGCTGCACCACCAGCGGACCCACCGTGACGCTGGTCGCCACCGGCACCTGCACGCTCCAGGCCACGCAGCCCGGGAATGGCACCTATTCCCCGGCGACGCCCGTGAACATGAGCTTCAGCATCTCGGCATCCCCCGCCGGCAACCGCATCACGCGCGAGAACCTGCTGCCCGGCAATCCGGATTCCGAGTGGGATGTCAGCGGAGCGGGAGATGCGTCCATCCAGGGATATGCCACGGACATCAGTTACGCGCCCGGTGACCTGGCCCGGTTCAAGATAGACACCCCGTCCACGAACTACCGCGTGGACATCTACCGGCTCGGCTGGTACTCGGGCAGCGGCGCGCGCAAGGTGGCAACGGTCCAGCCGTCCGTGGCGTTGCCGCAGAACCAGCCGAACTGCCTGACGGAACCCGCCAGCGGCCTCATCGACTGCGGGAACTGGGGCGTCTCTGCCACCTGGGCGATCCCCACGAACCAGACCTCCGGCGTCTACGTGGCTCACCTGGTGCGGGAGGATCCGGAGAATGGCCGGGAATCCCACGTGGTCTTCATCGTGCGGGATGACACCGGCGGCAGCGACCTCCTGTTCCAGACGGCGGACACCACCTGGCAGGCCTACAACGCCTGGGGCGGCAACAGCCTGTACGTCGGGGCACCCGGAACGGGCCCGGCCCGCGCCTACAAGGTCAGCTACAACAGGCCCTTCAGCACCCGGGCAACCGCACCCGAGGACTGGCTCTTCAATGCCGAGTTCCCGATGCTGCGCTGGCTGGAGCGGAACGGCTACGACGTGAGCTATACCACGGGGATCGACAGTCACCGGCGCGGCGGCGAACTGCTGGAGCACGGCACGTTCGTGTCGGTCGGACACGACGAGTACTGGTCAGGCCCCCAGCGGGACAACGTCGAGGCTGCCCGCGCGGCCGGCGTCAACCTGGCGTTCTTCAGCGGCAACGAGGTGTTCTGGAAGACGCGGCTCGAGACGTCGATCGACGGCTCCTCCACAGCGAACCGCACGCTGGTGTCCTACAAGGAGACCCACGCCAACGCAAAGATCGACCCCAACGGGACGACCTGGACCGGCACGTGGCGCGACCCGCGGGCGTTCAATCCGGAGGGTCCGCAACCCGAGAACGCCCTGACCGGGCAGCTGTTCCAGGTGAACTGCTGTTCGTACCCCGTGGAGGTGCCGGCGGAATATGCCGCCCTGCGCTTCTGGCGGAATACCGCCATCGCCGGCATGACGCCGGGCCAGACGGCGACGCTCGCGCCGGACACGCTGGGCTACGAGTGGGACGAGGACGTCGTCGGGCCGGGCCGACCGCCGGGCATGATCCGCCTCTCGTCGACCACGGCCTACGTGTCCCAGTACCTGCAGGACTACGGCTCCACCTATTCGGCCGGCACCGCGACGCACAACCTGACGCTCTACCGGCACCAGAGCGGGGCGCTGGTGTTTGGCGCCGGCACTATCCAGTGGTCCTGGGGCCTGGACGACTTCCACGACCGCGGCTCGGCGCCGGCGGATATCCGCATGCAGCAGGCGACCGTGAACCTGCTGGCCGACATGGGGGCGCAGCCCGTCACCCTGGCACTGGACCTGATTCCCGCGACCGCGTCGACTGATACGACGCCACCGGTGACGGTGATCACCTCGCCACTGCCCGGCGCCAGCGTCTCCGGGCCGGTCACGGTGAACGGCACCGCCTCGGATGCGGGCGGCGTGGTCGCCGGCATCGAGGTGTCGGTGGATGGCGGCGTACTGTGGCAACCCGCAACCGGCCGCACCAACTGGACCTTCAGCTTCACGCCCACCGGGCCCGGGCCCGTGGAGATCCGGGCGCGCGGGATGGACGACAGCGCGAACATCGAGACTCCCGGACCGGCGGTGACGGTCACCGCCGAGGCAGCGGAATGTCCCTGCACGGTGCTCGGCGAAACCGGCACGCCGGCCACGGAGTTCAACGACGGTCAGCCAATCCAGCTGGGCATGAAATTCCGCACCGATACGGCCGGCTTCATCACCGCCCTCCGCTTCTACAAGGCTCCGTCGGCCACAGGAACCTTCACCGGCCGTCTCTGGACGGCTGCCGGTGCCGTGCTTGGTGAAGTGAGCTTCGGCAACCCGACCGGCAGCGGCTGGAAGCAGGCCTCGCTGCCGGCTCCCGTGCCGGTGACGGCGAACACGACCTACGTCGTGTCCTATCACTCGTCCAACTATTACGTGGAGGACGTCAACTACTTCGAATCACCGCCGGTGACCTCGCCGATTCGCGCCCTCGCCGATGGCGAGGACGGCCCCAACGGCGTCTACGCCTACGGCCCGTCGACCCTGTTCCCGACAGGCCCGTACCAGGCGAGCAACTACTGGGTTGACGTGTCCTTTGTCGAGTCGGTGGGTCCCGACCTCACGCCTCCCACAGTGGCATCCCGCGTGCCCGCGAGCAATGCCACGGGTGTCAGTGCGACAGCCGCGATCAGCGCGACCTTCGACGAAGCACTCGACCTGGCCAGCGTGACCGGCGCCACCTTCACCCTGACCGGGCCCGGCACGACACCGGTGGCGGGCACGGTCGCCGCCAACGGAACGACCGCCACCTTCACCCCGGCCGCACCGCTCGCCTGGTCTACGGTGTATACCGCAACCCTCAAGGGCGGAACGACCGACCCGCGCGTCAAGGACCTGGCCGGCAACGCCCTCGCCGCCGACGCCTCCTGGTCCTTCACCACGGCGGCCCCGCCGCCGCCGCCGCCCACCGAGGGGCCGGGCGGGCCGATCCTGGTCATCAGCAGCGCGGTCAACCCGTTCAGCCGCTACTACGCGGAGATCCTGCGCGCCGAAGGCCTGAACGCCTTCACCGCGATGGACATCACCCTGGTCACGCCGGCCACGCTGGCCGCCCACGACGTGGTGATCCTGGGCGAGTTCCCGCTCAACCCGTCCCAGGTGTCCCTGCTCACCGACTGGGTCAACGGGGGCGGCAACCTGATCGCCATGCGGCCCGACAAGCAGCTCGCCACGGTGCTGGGCCTGGCCGATGCCAGCGCCACGCTCGGCGATGCGTACCTGCTGATGAACACGGCCACCGCGCCGGCGGCGGGCCTCGTGGACCAGACCATCCAGTTCCACGGCACCGCGGATCGCTACACCCTGGCCGGTGCGACCAGCATCGCCACGCTGTACGCGACCGCCGCCACCGCCACGCCTTCGCCGGCGGTGTCCCTCAACAGCTACGGCGCAGGCCAGGCAGCGGCCTTCACCTACGACCTGGCGCGCTCGGTGGTCTACACGCGGCAGGGCAATCCCGCCTGGTCCGCCCAGCGGCGCGACGGTGAGTCCGGTCCGACGCGCGCGGACAACCTGTTCTTCGGCGCCGCCGCCTTCGATCCCCAGCCCGACTGGATCGACTTCAGCAAGGTGGCCATTCCCCAGGCCGACGAGCAGCAGCGGCTGCTGGCCAACCTGATCCTGACCCTGAACCAGAGCAAGAAGCCCCTGCCGCGCTTCTGGTACCTGCCGCGGGGCCTCAAGGCCGCGGTCGTCATGACCGGCGACGATCACGCGACGAATGGCACCGAAGGCCGGTTTGCAACGTTCGTCGCGAGCAGCCCCGCCAACTGCGACCTCAACAACTGGGAGTGCGTGCGCGGCACTTCCTACATCTACAGCAACACACCGATCGAGAACGCCTCGGCCGCGGCATACGTCAACGAAGGGTTCGAAATCGGCCTGCACGTGACGACCAACTGCGGCGACTGGAGCGCCGACGATCCGGTGTCCCTGCAGAATTTCTATGCACCCCAGCTCGCCACCTTCGCGGACAACTTCCCCGGCGTACCGGCGCCGAGGACCAACCGCACCCATTGCCTGCCCTGGAGCGACTACGACAGCCAGCCCGGCGTGTCGCTCGCCAACGGCATCCGCCTGGACACCAACTTCTACTACTGGCCCCCGAGCTGGATCGACGACCGCCCGGGCTACTTCACCGGGTCCGGCCTGCCCATGCGATTCGCAGCCCGCAACGGCGCGATGGTGGACGTCTACCAGGCCACCACCCAGATCACGGACGAGTCCGGCCAGGACATCCCGCTGCACATCACGACCCTGCTGGACAACGCCATCGGCCCCAACGGCTGGTACGGGGTGATCACCCCCAACATGCACACGGATACGGGCAACAACACGGCCGTGAACGGCGCGGCTGCCATCGTGGCGGCAGCCCAGGCCCGCGGCGTGCCGGTCGTTACCGCCGCCCAGATGCTGGAGTGGCTGGACGGCCGCAATGGCTCCTCGTTCGGCGCCCTCGCCTGGAACGGCAACAGCCTGTCCTTCACGGTGGCCCTCGGCGCCGGGGTCGGCAGCACGACGCCGGAGGCGCAGGTGCTCCTGCCGGCCGGCGCGACGACAGGCGCGCTCACGAGCCTGACCCGGAACGGTGCCCCGGTAACCTGGACCAACCAGACCACCAAGGGCATCGCCTACGCGGTCTTCAGCGGATTGCCCGGCGATTACGTGGCGACCTACGGGATCGCCCTGCTGCCCCAGACCATCAGCTTCGACCCGCTGGCCGACCGGGCGGTCGACAGCGGGCCCTTCGCGGTGACCGCCACGGCGAGCTCCGGCCTGGCCGTGACCTTCAGCTCCCTGACGGCACCGGTGTGCACGGTCAGCGGCACCACCGTCAGCCTCGTCACCACCGGCACCTGCACCGTGGCCGCCGACCAGGCCGGCAATGCCACCTACCTGCCGGCGGCCCAGGTCACCCGCTCCTTCGCCGTGACCCCGGCCCTGCTGCCCCAGACCATCACCTTCGGCGCGCTGGCCGACCGGGCGGTCGACAGCGGGCCCTTCGCGGTGACCGCCACGGCGAGCTCCGGCCTGGCCGTGACCTTCAGCTCCCTGACGGCACCGGTGTGCACGGTCAGCGGCACCACCGTCAGCCTCGTCACCACCGGCACCTGCACCGTGGCCGCGGACCAGGCCGGCAACGGCACCTACCTGCCGGCGCCCCAGGTCTCCCGCTCCTTCGCGGTGACCCCGGCCCTGCTGCCCCAGACCATCACCTTCGACCCGCTGGCCGATCGCGCGGTCGACAGCGGACCCTTCGCGGTCAGCGCCACGGCCAGCTCCGGCCTGGCCGTGAGCTTCAGCTCCCTGACGGCGCCGGTGTGCACGGTCAGCGGCAGCACCGTCAGCCTCGTGACCACCGGCACCTGCACCGTGGCCGCCGACCAGGCCGGCAACGGCACCTACCTGCCGGCGCCCCAGGTCTCCCGCTCCTTCGCGGTGACCCCGGCCCTGCTGCCCCAGACCATCACCTTCGACCCGCTGGCCGATCGCGCGGTCGACAGCGGGCCCTTCGCGGTCAGCGCCACGGCCAGCTCCGGCCTGGCCGTGACCTTCAGCTCCCTGACGGTGCCGGTGTGCACGGTCAGCGGCAATACTGTCAGCCTCGTCACCACCGGCACCTGCACCGTGGCCGCCGACCAGGCCGGCAACGGCACCTACCTGCCGGCCGCCCAGGTCTCCCGCTCCTTCGCGGTGACTCCGGCGCCCATCCCGGACGTCCCGGTCGTGTCCTTCCCGCTGGCGCTGGCCTCGCCGGTGAACGGCGCGGCGTACCGCGACGACATCGGCTACACCCGGCTGCAGCAGGAGCTTGGCGCATCGATCCCGGACGGGTCGGACGTGGCCGTCACCCAGGTCGAAACGCCGACGACGGAGGGCGGCCCGGCCGCCTGGATGCCGGACGCGCTGAATCCCGAATTCGCCGGCAAGGTCATTGCCAACGAGTCCAATGCACCCGCCGGTCTCTCTTCAGCCTACGCGACGGCGGTCGGCCGGGATTTCTACGGCAGCCCGACGTCAATCGCGCCGGCGATCACCAGCATCGGCGCCTTCTCCGCGGGCAACTGGCTTGGCGGCGGCTACCTGCAGACTGTTCCCGCTGCGGGCGGCCCGGCACCCGAGGCCTCCACCAGCCGTATCACGAACCACAGCTGGGTGGGCACGGCCTCCAGCTTCGACACCTGGGTCCTGCGCCGCCTCGACTGGCTGGTCGAGACCGACGAGGCGATCCACGTCGTGGCCGTGGACAACGGCGACGGCATCACCGGCACCAACCTGGGCCTGCTGACGAGCGCCTACAACGCGATCGCCGTCGGCCGCAGCGACGGCCTGCAGCTGCTGGGCTCTGCCGGCGTGGACGGCACCTACATCGCGGGCCGCGCGCGTCCGGACCTCGTCGACCCGGCCAATTCCACGCTCAGCACCACGCCCCGCGTGGCGGCTGCCGCCGCGCTGCTGGTCGAGACAGGCCACGCCACCGCGGCCCTGTCCTCGGACCCGGTCTCCGAGGGCGTTACGAACCGGGCGGGCGTGCTGGTCCGGAATGCCGAGCGCGCCGAGGTGATCAAGGCCACGCTGATGGCGGGCGCCGACCGGGTGACCCACAACAGCACATCGGCCGACCTGATGGCCTACCGGGGCACGCCGGCCAACCAGACGGACAATGGCCTCGACCGGCGCTTCGGGGCGGGCCAGCTGAACATCCGGAACAGCTACCGGATCATCGCCGGCGGCGAGCAGGGCAGCACGGAGGACGGGAACGCCGCCACCACGGTCAACGCCCGCGGGTTCGACTACGACCCGAGCTTCGGCGGCCAGGGTGGCAGCAACGCGACGGCCACCTACCCCCTGCCGGTCCAGGCCACGCCCGCGCTGCTGACCGCGACCCTGGCCTGGAACCTGGACATCGCCGGTCCCGCCGGCAATGACTTCGACGGCACCGCCACGCTCAGGGACATGAACCTGGAGCTGATCGACCTCGCCAATGGGAACATCGTGGTCGCGAGCTCGGCCAGCGCGCTCGAGAACTCCGAGAACCTCTGGCTCGTCGTCCCCGCCAACGCCCAGTACGCCCTGCGGGTGACCCGCACGGGCAGCTTCAACTGGGATTACGGCCTGGCCTGGCAGCTGCGCACTGACACGGACGCGGACCAGGCACCCGACGAGCTGGACAACTGCACACTGGTGTCGAACGCGAGCCAGTGCGATTCGGACGGCGACGGCTACGGCAACCGCTGCGATGGCGACCTGAACAACAACGGCGCCACCAACGCGCAGGATGCCGCGCTCTTCCGGGCCGAGCTTGGCATGCCCAGCGTTGCCCCGACCTTCAACAGTGCCGACATCAACTGCAATGGCGCCGTGAATGCCCAGGACAACAGCCTGTTCCGCAGCCTGCTCGGCAGCCCCCCGGGGCCGTCGGGACTGCAGCCGTAATTTCACCGGGAACGCTGCGCGTATCGGGTAATCGCCGCACGGCAGGATCTGCCGTTACCGGACGCTGTGCGAGACTAGGGCAATGCCGGCCCTGCTCAGAATTCTCTGCCTTGCCGCGGCGTGGGCGGGCCAGGTGCCCGTCGCTGCCCAGGACGTGGCCGGCGATGCCCCGTCGGCAGAAGTGGCTCCGCCCGGATCCGGCCCCGCGGCAGACGAAGCCGGAACGCCCCCCCCGGCCGACGGTTTCGACGCCGCCGGGGAGCCCGAGGTCGACCTCGGTCCCGTCTCCGCCGCCGGCCAGCGCATGCTGGATCGCGTGCGCGGCTCGGTCGTCCAGGTTCGCGGGTTTTATGGCACGAACCGTTCGGAGGCTTTCCACGGCAGCGCCTTTGCAGTAGCCCCCGGCGGGATACTGGTGACCAACTACCACGTCATTGCGCGCGCCGCGCTCTACCCCGGCGACTACCGCCTGGAGTACCACGCCGACGACGGCCAGGCCGGCACGTTGACGATCCTGGCCATCGACGTGGTGCGCGACCTGGCGGTGATCCGCGCCGAGGGGCTGGAAATCCCGCCACTCAGGCTGCGCACGTCCATTCCGCCGAAGGGCGACCGGGCCTACGCGGTGGGCTATCCATTGCTCCTGGGCCTCGTCATCACGGAGGGCATCGCGAACGGCCGCCTCGACAACGAGTACGGCTCGAAACTGCACTATGCCGGACCCATGAACTCCGGGATGTCGGGGGGTCCGGCGGTGGACAGCAAGGGCCGCGTCTTTGGCATCAATGTTTCGATCTCCACCCGCGGCCAGCTCATCAGCTTCCTGGTCCCGGCGGAGTTCGTCGCGCCGCTGCTGGAGCTGGCCGGCAACCCCCTGCCCCCCGGCGAAACCCGCAAGGAAGTCGCACGCCAGCTCCGGGCACATCAGGCGGCCGTACTGGCGGCCTTGCCCGGCACGTTCCCCTCCCAGACTTCGGCGGGCTATGCATTGCCGGGGGAACTGGCCCCGTTCGTCGACTGCACGGCCGCGGTGGGCGCGCCGCCGAGCAAGGGGCTCCTGCTCCAGAGCGTCAATTGCCGGGCCAGCGTCTCGGTCTCCGTGCAGCCCGGGCTGCAGATGGGTGATTTCCAGTTCAGCCACCAGGTGATGGTCGCCCGGGGCCTCCACCCGCTGCAGTTTGGAGAGCAACTGCGCCAGGTAGCCGCGCAGGCCAGGCCAACGACGGGATCTGCCCAGCACGTCACGCCTTTTGCCTGCAAGAACGACGCCGTCAACCTGAACCGCTTCAAGGCGGCGGTCACGCTGTGTGCGCGCAGCTACCGGATGTACGACGGCCTCTACGACATCACGATGGTCGTCGTCAGCCTCAACCATCCGGAGCAGGGCTTCGTCAGCAGCGTGACGCTGCGCGGGATGGACTACGCGGGCGCGATGGATTTTGCCAGCCGCTATCTCCGGGCGATGCGATGGACGCAGTGATTCTCGTCGACGTGCTGGACGCGCACCGCAGGATGATCTCCCGGCAGCGCCTGCCGCTGGCATCCGCCGGTCCGCCACTGGTGATCGGCCGGGATGTCGCCTGCGACATCGTCGTCAATGATCCCTACGCGGCCGGCCGCCATGCCGAGCTGACACTGGATGCCGACGGGACCGTCCGGATCTCCGACCTGAACACGGTCAATGGCCTGATCCTGCAGGGTGAGCGGGTGAGGCGCGCAACCCTGGCCGACCTGGATGATGGCGAGATCCAGATTGGTCACAGCCACCTGCGCATGCGCACGTCCACGGACGGGCTGGCACCTGAAAGGCCGGACCTCGAGTCCCTGCGCTCCCGGCACCGGGAGTATGGCGTGGCTCTCGGCGGCGCCGCGCTGTGCATCGCCTTTGCCGCCTTCCGGGCCTGGACCGGTGCGCCGGACAACGTGCCGCTGGCGGCGGCCAGTGTCCTGGTACCCGGCGCCGGGGTCCTTGGCGCCTGGATCTTTCTCTGGGTCCTGCTGGGCCGGGCGGTACGCTCGAAATGGCAGTGGTCCCGCAATGCGGCGGTGGCACTGGGCGCAGCGGCAGCGGTCCTGTGGCTGGCCTGGATCACCGACGTGACGGTCTTTGCCACCGGCATAACCCGCCTCCGAGCCTACGGGACGATCCTCGGACTGGTGATCGCCGGCACGGCCCTGTACCTCCACGTCCGGATCGCCAGCCGATGGCACCGGCCACCGGCGGCGGCCCTGGCCTGCGTGGTGCCGCTTCTGGCGCTCGCCGGATACCTCTGGTTCATGAACCAGCGGCATGCGGAGGACGTCAATCACATCACTCCGCCGGCCGGCATCTATCCACCGTCCTGGTCGCGGCACAACGGCATTCGTCCGGAAGCGTTTCTCGACGCAGGCCTGGAACTTCGCGATCTCGCGGACCAGAGGGTCGCGGACGACCGGTTGCGCTCACGCCAGTAGCCGGCCACGTTGACCGCCCGTTGGTAGACTGGCGCCGATGCCGCCAGCCACTCCAGCCTGCCCCGCCCGGATGAGCGTACTCGTCGCCAGCCTGACATTGCTGGCAACGGCCGCCGTGCATGCCGGCCCGGAACCCGTCCTTGCGAATCGCCAGGCGTTCGTCTCGGCCGCCGCGCTGCTGCAGTCGGATCCCGCCGGTCACGGGGCCCGGCGACAGAAGCTCGAGGGCTACGTCCTTGCGCCCTACCTGGACTACGCAAGCCTGCGGCAGGAGATGTCCACGCTCGATGCCGGCACGGCACGCCGCTTCCTTGCCGCCGAGGCCACGACGCAGCTCGGCAACCAGTTCCGTCGCGACTATCTGCTGGAACTCGCGAGGCGCGGTGACTGGCCGGGCTTCCTCGCCTTCGACGAGCCGGCGGCGGCGGCGGCGGCGACCGACGTGCTCCGTTGCCATCGCGTGCGGGCGCTGCTGGCGACGGACCGCAGCACGGAGGCTCGCGTGGAGCTGACACAGCTCTGGCCCACGGGTCAGAGTCTGCCGGACGCCTGCGACGAGCCCGTCGCCACCGCACGCAGCCGCGGCTGGCTGTCTGCCGACCTGGTCTGGCAACGCCTGCGCCTGGCGGCGGATGCGGGGAATACGGGCCTGGCCGGCTACCTCGCCGGGTTGCTGCCCGAGGACCAGCGCGGGGACGGGGAGCGCCTGGCCCGGGCGCTGTCGGACCCCGCCGGCACGCTCAAGGCCGCGGCAGGCTGGCCCGACCGGGCCCCGCAGCGGGAAGCGGTGTCCCGGGCCCTCCAGCGCCAGGCCCGGGCGAACGTGGCAGGCGCCATCGATCAGTGGGAACTGCTGGCACCACGTTTCAGCTTCTCGGCCGGGGACCGGGCGGCGATGCTCCAGTCCTTCGCCCTGTACGCCGCGGTGGCCTACCGGCCGGATGCGGAGAGCTGGTTCGAGCAGGTCCCGGTGGAGAGCCGCAGCGAACAACTGATGGACTGGCAGCTGCGGGCGGCCCTGGCGATCCAGGACTGGAGCAGCGTGCTGAAGATCGCGGAGGGGCTGCCGGCACCGCTTTCGGAATCGTCGCGGCCCCGGTACTGGCGGGCCCGGGCACTGGACGGGGTCCGGCGCGACGGTGATGCGCGGGCCGCCTACGGAACGCTGGCCACGGAGGCCAACTTCCACGGCTTCCTCGCCGCCGACCAGCTCGATGCGCCCTACGCCATCTGCCCGCGGGAGGTCGCGCCCGAACCGGCGCGCATCGCCGCGCTGCGGGACCGCACGGACGTGGCCCGCGCCCTGGAACTGCACGCCATCGGCTGGCGCGTCGAGGCTACCCGCGCCTGGGATTTCGCCCGGGAGTCCCTGGATGAAGCCGACCGGCTCCAGCTCACGCTCCTCGCCAGCGAACAGGGCTGGCACGACCGGGTCATCTTCGCGCTCAGTTCCGGCGACGACCTGCGCCACTACGCCCTGCGGTTCCCGCTCGCGGAGCGCGAGACCGTCAAGCGGGAGGCCGCCGTCAACAACCTGGACCCCTCCTGGGCCTTTGCGCTCATCCGCGCGGAGAGCGCGTGGCAGCCCGACGTGCGCTCGGAGGCGAACGCCCTCGGCCTGATGCAATTGCTGCCCGGAACCGGCAAGCAGATGGCGCGCCAGCTGGGCCTCGACTGGCGCGGCACCAGCATGCTGCTGGAGCCGCAGACCAACATCCGGCTGGGGACCCGCTACCTGGCCCAGCAGGCCGCGCGCTTCGACGGCAGCACCTGGCTGGCCTCGGCCGCCTACAACGCGGGCCCGAGTCCCGTCCAGCGCTGGCTGGCAGCGCGCGGCACCCTGCCCGCCGACGTGTTCATCGAGACCATCCCCTACCGGGAGACGCGGGAGTACGTGACCCGGGTGGAGGCCTTCAGCGTGATCTACGACTGGCGGCTGAACGGCCAGGTGCGATCGTTGTCGAGCCGGCTGGCGATTCCCGGTGGGCGCGGCTTCGCCAGTGCTGCACAAGCGGGCCTGCGCCAGGTTACCTGCCCGCGCTGATCCGTCCGCCCCGGCCTCGCGACGGGGCGAAACCGTGGAATACAATCGCCGGATGCGCATCCATCTGGCCCTCGCTGCATCACTCGCCGCCGCCCTCGCCGGCTGCGCGGCCCCCGACGAACCGCCCGCGCCGGGGCCGGCCACGGCCGCCACGGAGCGCCCGTACCTGCTGGAGCGGGTCGACGACGCTGCCGTGGTGCAGCTGTATGCGGATGGCTTCGCGGAGCTGCCGCTCCGGGAGAAGGTGCTGGCGTACCACCTGACCCAGGCCGCCATTGCCGGCCGCGACATCTACTGGGACCAGCGCTACGAGCACGGGCTCGCCATGCGCCGCGTGGTCGAGGAGATCCTCACGCACAGTGCGGGCATCGATCCGGCGACGCTTGCCGAGGTCACGCGCTACGCGAAGCTCCTGTGGCTGAACTCGGGCCCCTACAGCAAGATCACGGCCCGGAAGTTCGTGATGAACGGCACCCCCGGGGCCCTCGCGGCGGCAGCGGCCCAGGCGGCGAAGAACGGGGCCACCTTCCCGGTGGAGCCGGGCGAATCGCTCGACCAGATGCTCGAGCGGATGCGTCCGCTGTTCTTCGACGCGACGTTCGACCCGCTGGTCACGCAGAAGACGCCCGGGGCCGGCAAGGACATCCTGCAGGAGAGCGCCAACAACCTGTACAGCGGCGTCTCGCTGGACGACCTGAAGGGCTTCGAGGAGAAGTACGGCCTCACCTCACGTCTCGTGAAGACCGACGGCGGGCTCGTCGAAGAGGTCTATAAGGTGGGCGGCCGGTACGACAGGCAGATCCGCGCCATCATCGGCCACCTCGAGGCGGCACAGCCCTTCGCCACGCCGCCCATGCAGGAGGCGCTCGCGAAGCTGGTGCAGTGGTACCGCACCGGGGAGGACGCGGACCGTGAGGCCTACGACATCGCCTGGGTGAACGACAACGCGTCGCCGGTGGACACGATCAACGGCTTCATCGAGGTGTACCTGGACGCGCGCGGCGTGAAGGGCGCCTGGGAGGCGCTCGTCTACTACGTGAACCGCCAGAAGACCGTCGACATCGAGAAACTGGCGGCGAACGCCCAGTGGTTCGAGGACCACATGCCCTGGGCGCCGGAATTCCGCAAGGCGGGCGTCAGGGGCATCACCGCCAGGGCCATCGATGTAGTCGTCGAAACCGGCGAGGCGGGCCCGATGACGCCGGTGGGCATCAACCTGCCGAACGACCAGAAGGTGCGGCAGCTCCACGGCAGCAAGTCGGTGTCCCTGTCGAACGTGTCAGAGGCCTACGACAAGTCCACGGTTCCGGAATTCCGCAGGGAGTTCGCCTGGACGCCGGAGGAAGTGGCGCGAGCCGAAAAGTGGAGCGCAGTCGTCAGCGAGCTCACGACGAACATGCACGAGGTGATCGGCCATGCCTCGGGCAAGGTCAGCGATGCCGTCGGCGGCAAGCTGCCCCTGATACTCAGGGAGCAGTATTCCGCCCTCGAGGAGGGACGCGCCGACCTCGTCGCGCTGTACTTCATCGCCGATCCCAAGCTCGCCGAGCTGGGACTGCTGAAGGCTTCCGACCAGGCCGAGATCGTCCAGGCGGAGTACGAGGGCTACACGAGGGGAGCCCTGATCCAGCTGCGGAACGTGCGCGAGGGCAGCCAGATCGAAGAAGACCACATGCGCAACCGCCAGATGATCGTGCATTGGCTCAAGGCCAACACGAAGGCCATCGAGGTCCGGCAGCGCGAGGGCAAGACCTACTACGTGATGACCGACGCAGCGGCATTTCGCGAGGGCGTGGGACAACTGCTGGCGGAAGTCCAGCGCATCAAGAGCACGGGCGATTACGCCGCAGCCAAGGCACTGTTCGAAACCTACGGCGTGCACTTCGATCCGGCACTGCGGGACGAGGTCGTCGCGCGGGTGGACCGGCTGAAGCTGCCGTCGTACACGGGCTTCGTCATGCCGAAGCTGACCGCCGTGACCGACGCGAAGGGCGCCATCACCGACGTGACGATCACTTACCCGATGGATCTTGCCGCCCAGATGCTCGAGTTCTCCAAGGCTGGCGCCGCCAGGTAGTCTCGCGACCTTGCGTTGAAGCGGCCTCCGCCAACGGAAAGGGGAAGCCTCGACAATCCGGTCCTAGGGACTCGCCTTGCGCAACGAAAAGGCGCCGCGCAATTCGCCGAGCGCATAGCCTGTCGCCGCATCGTGCGGATACTCACGCTTAAGTGCCGTTTGCAACTCGGCGGATTGCGTCCCGGCAGCGCCATGGCAGGTCAGGCAGACCGGCCCCACCATGATCGGCCTGAAGTATCGCAGGACGCGGCCCTGTGGCTCCTCCACCGTGGCGAAAACGACGAGGGACTGGGGCGCTTCCCCGGCCTTGAGCCGACTCTGCACCTCCGCGAGCTGCGCCTGCTCCCAGGCATCCGGGGATCCCGTCAGGGGATTGCGCACGCGCGTGCCAACGCGCCTGACCTGCCAGCCACTTTCGCGGGAGAGACGGCTGGCGATTGCGGGGGCTTCATCCTTGCAGACCGTGATGGCATTCACCGGCCCGCCACCGGTGATGGCCGCCTCGAGCTTGCCCTGCAGTTCCGACTGGAACCGGCTGGCCAGCTCGGCAGCTTCCGCCGCGCTTCCCGGCGGCTCCACCGACCAGATCCGCGCGGAGAACCCCATCAGCACTACGGCTGCAATGACGCGCCACATCGGCCGACCCAACCTCCAGAAGCAGTTACCGCGCACCTAGGGGGGCGCGTTGAAAACCGGCACTTCACAAGTGATTGATTGTATGGTGGTCATGGGTAGAGTTGAACTACCGACCTCAGCATTATGAGGTGACTTGTCAAGACTAGCCCCTTCTACGTCACCCGCAAAGGGCCGGGTAACCCGGCATTTTCCTGATAGTCCGTCCGCAGCCGTTGCGGGAATCCGCAATTGCCGGCACGGTCCCGCGCCGGCAGAATATCTGCTGGCCTCCCGCGCAGGGATGAAATCCGGAGACGGTGCACACCGCAAGAAGCCAGGCCGCCATCCGGAAGCGACCGCAGTCCTCATGACAGACAAATCTGACAACGACGGCAGGATGCCCTTCAAGCCTCGCATCCCCCCGTGGATGGCCTTGCTGTTGATCGGGCCGATCATCCTCGCGATCGTCATGTACTACGCGGCAGTGAGCCCCTTGCAGGGGGTCCTGCTGCCCGAACCGCGCCCACTTCCGACCGGGACGCTGAGCCTGCCGGATGGGGCCACTACGCGGTTTGGTGGCAGGTGGTCGCTGCTCTACGTTGGCCAGGGGAACTGTGAAGAAGCCTGCAGGGACACGCTGTCCCGGACACTACAGGCCCAACAGGCGCTCGGCACAGAGATGGTGCGTGTCCAGCGCTTCTTCATCGCCACGAGTGGAGCACCCGATGCGGAGTTTCGTGCCAAGGATGATCCCGGGCTTGTCGTCGTTACCGATGGAGCCATCTCACGGGATTCGGTACTGGCCGCCCTGGGCGAGTTCGCCGAGGGCGACGTATTCGTTGCGGACCCCCGCGGCAATGTGATGCTGCGCTTTCCAGCCGGCACGGCCATGAAAGCCATGCATGAGGACCTGACACTCCTGCTCGAGGCATCACGGATCGGATGATCACCGGGGCTGGCGGCCCGTGTAGCGTGGCGGTGTGGTGGGATAGATATTTGAGGGGAAGGCCTTGAACGGTCTCGTAGTGCTTGGCGTCGCCTTGCCTTTCGTGCTGTTTGTTCTTTGCTGCGCAGTGAGCCTGGGCCTCGCGCACAGGAGGAATGATCAACTTTGCAAGCGCTTTCCCGACCTGTTGCCGTACACGTGGGGCTACTTTTTGGGGTATAGCGGAATCATTGGCGGATTGATCGCAGGTGCATCGGTCATGGTCATGTCCGTCGCCGGCCTGTACAGGGACTGGTTCCCCATCGCACTGGCCTATCTCGTCATTTTCGGAATTGCCAGTTATGGCGTGCTCATCCGGCGAAGGTGGGGTTGGCTTTTCCACATACCATTGAGCCTGAACCCGGGTCTTTGGGCCTTCAACAGCGTGTATGCCAACAACCGGTGGCGGGAGCTCCCGTGGCACTAGGTTCGTGAAATAGGCCACGCTCGTCCCGGGAGCCCCTTGCTGGCCGCGGGATAACAATTCTCTTCGGCTTCCACGTATTTCCAAGAAGCCCCGCTGCTGGGAGGCTGGTCCGGAATCAACCGGGACCCTTGCCCATGACCGCATCAAACAGGAAGTTCAACTACACGGTCGCCAAGGTCCTTCACTGGGCAGCGGCGATCATCATCATATTCAATCTGCTGTCCGGATGGAGGCTTGGGGGCTTTCCGCTGGAAACAAGGGAGATGCTCCTGATGATCCACTCGGGGGTAGGTACCGTCATCTTTCTCGTGATGCTGTTCCGCTGGTGGTGGCGGAGGGCTCACAAGCTATATGTTCCTCCCCGCTGGTGGAAGAGGCCTTCCATGCTTCTCCAGTGGGTGTTGTATCCGCTGACCTTGCTGCAAGCGGTGATTGGCGTGACGCTGGCCGGGTTCATCAACTACAAGGTGGTCGGATTTGGCTTCATCCCCTATTCGTCCCTTGCCGCGGACAACGAAGCGTTGCATACGCTCTTCCTGCAACTGCACGGGATCAACGCCTGGCTGCTGATCGTGCTGATCGTCGCGCACTTCATAGAGCGGTGGAGATTGATCTTCATTGACGACCCCAAGCCGGCCAACGTGCAGGAAGCGGCCACACCCTAGCAGGGCCACCCAGCAGGGCCACCCAGACCCGGGCCGCTAGGGAGAACCCCTTATGTTCGGGGTCCTGGCGTTGCCCTAAAAGCTGGGTTCAAAGGCGGGCTCCCGGCATGCCACCGGGAGTCCCTTGGGATGTCGCAGATGTCAAATAACGCAATTGCACCGAAGGCCGCTGGTGAGGAGCAGTACCAGCGGCAGGAGACGCCGGGCGTGGATCCGGCGCAATCCGAGTGCCGGACCTGCCCGATTGCACGACTGTGCCTGCCAGCCCAGCTTGACTCAGTGAAGATCCAGAATTTCGAGCTGGCGGTGAGTCGCTCCCGGCATCTACGCACCGGCGAACACCTGTTCCGCATGGGTGATCCCTTCCGCGCGATATTCGTCGTGAATACCGGGAGCTTCAAGACCTGCGCCGTCGATGCCGAGGGGCGCGAGCACATTGGCTCGTTCCATTTCGCAGGCGACATAATGGGCATTGACGCCATCTACCCGGACCGGCACGTGTCGAGCGCCATCGCCCTGTCGAACGGCAGTGTTTGCATCCTGCCGTACGCCCAGCTGATGGCGCTGATTCACGAGTTGCCGGAGGTCCAGGTGCAGATGCTGCGGATGCTGAGTCGCGACATGCTCGGCAACTCCAGCATGGCCGGAGATTTTACTGCCGAGGAGCGGACTGCGGCGTTTCTCGTGATGGTGTCTGCACGCCAGCGCCAGCGGGACCGGGAGTCGCCTGAACTTGACCTTGCAATGTCCCGCCAGGACATCGCCAATTACCTCCGGCTGGCGCCGGAGACGGTTAGCCGGGTACTGGCGCGCTTCCAGAAGAGTGGGTTCATCAAGGCCGATCGCAGGCATATCACGCTTCTTGACCCCGACAGCTTGGAGGATCTGGCAGCCTGCATGAACCCCTATGCGCGCTGCGGCTGACCGCCTGTGTGGCGTCAATTCCCTTTCCATGAACTTCGATATCGTGATCGTTGGTGCCGGACCGGCAGGCCTGTGCTTTGCCCGGTCACTGGCAGACAGTGGGCTGCAGCTGGCGCTGGTTGAACCCCAGGATGCAGAGAGCCTGGAAAACGCAGCCTTTGACGGCCGCGAGATTGCACTCACGCACCACAGCATCCACCTGCTGGGGAAGCTCGGCATCCGGGAGCGCATACCGCCCGGGTCGATTCACCCTCTGCGCGATGCGCAGGTGCTGGACGGTGACGCACAGCCCGGCATGCGTCTCGATCATGCGGACGGTCCCTGTCCGCAACTGGGCTTTCTGGTCGCCAACCACCTGATCCGGCGCGCCGCATTCGCCGCTGTCGCAGGCCAGGCCGGGTTGACGCTGATGTGCGGCGAGCGCGTGACCGGCGTTGACCCGGGCCGCGACTGGTCACGGGTACGGCTGTCGGGAGGCCGGACCCTGGTGACAAAGCTGGTCGTAGCGGCAGACAGCCGCTTCTCCGAGACTCGCCGCTCGATGGGTATTCCCGCGGACAGCCACGACTTCGGCCGTACGATGCTGGTCTGCCGCATGCAGCACGACCAACCCCACCATCAGGTCGCCTGGGAATGGTTCGGCTACGGCCAGACCCTGGCCCTCCTGCCACTGGCGGAGCACGAGTCCTCGGTGGTCGTTACCCTGCCGCCGGGCGACATCCGGCGCCTGATGGACGCACCGGCCGATGAATTCACCACAGCCATCGAGAGCCGCTTCCAGAGGCGCCTCGGCAATATGGGCCTGGCCAGCACACGTCATGCGTATCCACTGGTCGGGGTCTATCCACGGCGCTTCGTGGGCGAACGTTTCGCGCTGGTGGGTGATGCGGCCGTTGGCATGCATCCGGTCACCGCCCACGGCTTCAACTTCGGGCTGCTGGGCCAGGATCTCCTGGGCCAATCGATTCGTCACGCACAGGCAGGCCATGGGGATATCGGCAACCCGGGACATCTGGGGCGGTACGCTCGTGAGCTCCGGCGTGCGACGCGCCCGCTGTACCTGGCCACCAGCGCGCTGACCCGCCTCTACACGGACGACAGCAGGCCGGCACGCCTCCTGCGGCGCGCTGCCCTGGCAACCGGTGCCGCCCTGCCCCCCCTTCAGCGGGCCCTGGTCCATAGCCTGACCCAGGCCGGGGACAGCCGCGCGGCGACCTACCCGCTGCTCGGCCTCCTCCGCTCGCTGCTGCCCTGATCCCCCAAAAGAACCGGGCCCTGCCCGGGTTGTCCACTTGGTTGGACAACCCGGAACAGGGCCCGGCCTTTAGCCTGGGTAGTCTGGAGGATTAGACCTTCGGCTCCTCCTGCACGGCCCACTCCTTGCCGTATTCCTTGCCGTATTCCTTCTGGTAGTCAGCCCACTCGTTGGACTCGACATCCACCTCGCTCCTGAGGCGGAGGCCGCGGGACACGACGAAGTAGATCAGGGGCAGCAGGCCACCGAAGACGAATACTGCACCGCCAATCGTGCGCAGGTACGTCAGGGTGACGAACACCGGACCCTTGATGACCTCGGTGGACCGTGCGTACCACAGCCCCTCGGTCACGACGAGCCAGATCTGGTACAGGCCGACCGGGAACAGGTCCAGGAACATCATCAGGCCAATGCCGATGTTCAGGGACCAGAACGACGTCCGGACGAGCTTCTCACTCCAGGCCTCCTTCTTGAACAGGTGCTGGCAGCAGAACAGCAGGCCCGCGAGCGCGATGTTGCCCTTCACCCCGAACATGGCGGCATGAGCGTGATTGCCGGTCATGTAGGTGGCGTGCTCGTAGTAGTTCACGAGCGGCAGGGTGATCAGCGAGCCGAAGACTCCCGCGCCAAAGATGTTCCAGAAGTTGACGGCCAGGATGAACAGCCAGACGCCCTCCATGACGACCACCTGCTTGCCCTGGACGACGAAGTTGTTGGCTCGTCCTCCTTCCTGCCGCATCTGCCATGCATCCAGGGTCAGGAGCAGCAGCGGGAGGACCTGCAGGGTGGAGAACACGCTGCCGACAGCGATGATCCCGGTGGGCTTGGCAATCCAGTAGAAGTTATGGGAAATGCCATTGATCGCGGTGACGAGGAACAGCATGACGGCCAGGAAGATGATCCGCTCTGCCATCAGGCGCGTGACCAGGCCCATCTGGACGAGGAGGTACGCCACGATGACCGTGGTGAATACCTCGAAGGTGACCTCGACCCACATGTGAACGACCATCCAGCGCCAGTAGTCGGAGATGGCGAAGTTGTCGTCCGGCCCCATCAGGATCCCGAAGAACAGGAACAGCACCATCACGCCGCTGCCCCAAAGCAGCCAGGCGGGCACCGACCAGAAGTTCTTCTTGCTCAGCCAGGGCTTCACACCCCGGTAGATGATGTAGATCCACAGAGTGAAGCCACCCAGGAGCAGGAACTGGAAGAACCGGCCCAGCTCGATGAACTCCCAGCCCTGGCTGCCGAACCAGTAGGACATCGTGTCGTCGATCCAGCCCCGCTGGCCAACGTAGATGCCCGTCACGGCACCGACAGCCACGACGCAGGCCACAAAGAACAGCAGGTTGATCAGGAACTGCTGGCCCTTCGGCACCTTCGTGAGCCGGGGCAGGAAGAAGATGGTGTATCCCACCCAGCACATGAAGAACCAGAAGATCTGCAGCAGCGTGTGATAGCTGCGCGACACCGTGAACGGGATCATGTCGTTCAGGTTGATCCCGAACGGACGGATGAAGTCCGTGGCACTGATGATGCCCGCGAGCACCTGGATCCCGAAGACCAGGATGGCCAGCAGGAAGAACTTGTAGGTGGACCGCTGGGTGGGGCGGACGTAGCCATTCTCCAGGTCCGACGTGGTCAGCGAATGCCCGTTGGTGCCGCCGGACGACTCGAAGACGTCAACCGGCTGCTCCTTCATCTGGCCGTAGACGTAGAGGACCATGCTGATGCCGACCCACAGCGCAAAGATCGAGATGAACGTCCAGATGAACGTGGCGCTGGTGGGAGTGTTGCCGGCCTCCGGATCGTAGGGCCAGTTGTGGGTGTAGCTGTAGACTTCCCCGGGCCGGTCTGCGGCCGAGACCCATCCGCCCCAGAAGAAGAAGGCAGTCAACGCCCGCAGGTTGTCTGCACCAGACACCTGGTTCTGCGGGTCCATCCGGTGTTCGTAGGTGGCGTCCGTGAACATCCGGGTGTAGTGCTCGGTCAGCTCGTCGATGGCGAAGATCTGCGCCTCATTGAGCACGATATGACCGGCCGCTTCGTCGTAGGTGTTCTTGTGGAGCTCCCGGATGATCCGGGCACCGATGGCATCCATTTCATAACCGGTCAGGCTTTCTGCCCCGGTCTTGGCCTTCTCCTTCTCCTCATAGAAGGAGCGCATGGCCAGGATGGTGCGGTGCAGGGCATCGGCACTGAAATCCGGGCCCCGGTCTGCACCGTCACCCCAGAATGAGCCGTATCCCATCAGGCCCCTGAGGTGAAACACTTCCTTGCCGCGCTTGATCTGCTCCGCGGAAAGCACAATTTCCCCGGTGGGCGAGACAAAATTTACCAGCGGTGGAGCACCTGAATAGGTTTCGGTACCGAGGAAAATCAGGCCCGCGATGCTGATCACCGAGACGATCAGGAAATGCGTAAACCAATTCTTCTTGTTCAAGAGCCACATGGCGAGATTTGTGGCGCCCGGACTTGCGACGGACTGAGTGGTCATGATCTGCAACTCCTCTGCTGGCGATCGCTGAATAATGTGAGCAAAAACGGCTGTGGTATTGGGCGCTAGGTTGCTCGCCGTTCGCAATTGACGACTTGATCTGAATCAAGTGCAGGCCCTTTCAGGCCCGTCACTCCATCAGTGATTTCACCTACATTTTTGGCCCCGGCGGCTTATTGTCGCCCCGCGCCGAGGATTGCCGGCCGGGACGGCCTCTCTTGACCCGGGACGGCAATCTCTCAAGAATCCCGGTTGAAAACAGTACCCCGCAGGCTGCCAAGCTCCGGCAGCCGGTCAGGAGGGCAATGAGGACGAGATGAAGGGCACTTTCTTCTCCCGGTTCAAGCCGGATCCTAAAGAGGCTGAGGCCGACGGGCCTCGCGTCTCGCACTTCCGGACCGGTCAGGTTGAATTCAGGGGAATTTACAAGGACGGCAAGCTGGATGGCATCCAGGAGTGGTTCCACCGGAACGGGCAGGTGCGGGAACGGCAGGCCTACAGTGGCGGGAAAAAGGATGGGCCCTGGGAGCTGTTCCACGACAATGGCCAGTTGCGATCCAGGGGCACCTTCATCGATGGGAAACGCAGCGGCCCCTTTGAGGTCCTCTACAGCAGCGGCCAACGACGATCGAGGGGCACCCACAGGGACGACCAGCGGGATGGTGCGTATGAGTCCTACTACGAAAACGGCCAATTGGAGTCCAGTGGCCATTTTGCAGCCGGGAAGAAATCAGGCCCATGGGAATCGTTCCATGCGAATGGCCAACTGGCCTTCAAGGGGACCTACAAGGATGGCCTTGCGGACGGCCTTCTGGAGTGGTTTCACGGCAATGGGCGCCTGAAAATCAGGGAACACTACAGGGATGGAAAGCGCGACGGTCTTTACGAGTCCTACGATGAGGAGGGTCGCCTGAAGACCCGGGGAACCTTCAGGAACGGCGTCGTGGCCGGTCCCTACGAGTTGTACGATGCGGATGGCAAGGTGAGGGAAGTAGGAACCTTCAAGGACGGAGCCATCGGTTAGAGAAATGTGAGTGCGCCATGCTGAAACTCATCATTTTCATCAAACAGCTTTTTTCGCATCCTGAGCATCCGGACGGTCCGTCCCGCTGGTTCAACAAGCACGGCGAGTTGCAGGCCAAGGGGGCCTACAAGGGCAGAAAGCAGGACGGGCCGTGGGAGATCTACCACGAGACCGGGCATCTGGCATTCAAGGGGACCTTCAAGGATGGCGAGCGTGACGGCCCCTGGGAGATGTACTACGAGAACGGCCGGCTGAAGATCAAAGGGAACTCCATCGAGGGCAGGCCAAGCGGTCCTTTCGAGAGGTACTACGAGAACGGACAGCTGTGGGAACGGCTAGCCTACAAGGACGGCGAGCCCGACGGCCCGTTCGAGAAATTCTACGAATCCGGTCGCATGAGCACAAAGGGTTGCTACAAGGACGGTAAACCGGACGGCTTCTGGGAGTACTACTACGAGAATGGCAAGCTGAAAAGGCGAGGAAGCTTCAAGGACCGGGAGCGGGACGGTCTCTGGGAATTCTTTGACGAACATGGCCAACTGAAGGACAGCAGAAGCTTTTAGAGCGTGATCCCAGATGGCCCATGGGGTCGTCCCCTAGCGTTCGAGCAGTCGTCGCTTGTAGAGCACCCCGTCCCATTCCTCGGCATCGGGCGGTGGCGGCTTTCCGCGGGGGATCCTGGGCCAGGCAGCCGACAGTTCCGCATTCAGCTGGATAAAGGGCCGCTGATCCCTCGGCACATCCCGCTCCTCCACGATCGCGCCGACGATGCAGGCCGGCACGCAGATGGCACAGTCGATGCACTCGTCCGGGTTGATCACGAGGAAGTTGGGGCCCTCATGAAAGCTGTCGACCGGACAGACGTCCGCGCAATACGTGTGCTTGCAGTTGATGCAGTTTTCGGTGACGACGAATGGCATGACGTTGGTTCCTGCAATTCAGGGTCGATTGTCGATACGCAATGACAATGACGGACGATGGTCCTTCGGGGCCACCAGAAACCCCATGACGGCCCCCATGGCGGCAACGACGGTTACGGTAATGGTCATGATTACCATCAGGCCCACCGAGAGCAGCGGCAGTGCGCCGGCCTCACCCAGGCCCAGGGCCCTGGAAGCCATCCCGGCGTAACGTCCCGCCACGCTTCCTCCGCCGATGATCATGGCCATGAATATCGAGGGCGCCAGGGCGATGGCGCCGAACACCAGGCCCGCCACCTTCATGCTTCTCCGCTGTGCATCACTGGCGGCCAGGCGGCCAGCCATTGTGTCCAGGAGCCGCAGCGAGGCGAAATACGCAAGCACCGCGCCAGCCACATACCCGATTATGAGTGCGAGGACCATTTACCTGGCCTTCGGCTCGCCCCATTTCGGCAGGGTGCCTTTCCCCCACAGGCTGAGTCGCCCGAGCAGATAGACCGCCACCGAAAATCCGGCCCAGACAGCGAGGCTGGCCAGGGCAGTCTTCACCCGTTGTCCGGTCAGGTACCTGTTGTAGTCACCTTCCGACCGGACGATGACATGCTCGTGAAAATTCAGGGAGCGGATCGCGTAGCAGGGCTTGTCCGACTCGGGGTACTGGTCGGGAAATGCGCCATCCGGCAATTCGCGCCACGCCTGGCAGTCGGGGGAGCGCAGGTCCGCCATGACGCCCGGATCGCGCTGTGGCCAGATGGTTGCCGTGAAGGAGCCCGTCGAGGCCAGGAACACCACGACGAAGAGCAGGTAAAGGCGCTGCGGAGGACTGAGCCCTTTTTTCATGATGTTCCCAGCCCGGATTTCCCGGGCATGTCCGGATGACAGGTCGCGGTCGATGGTGCAACCGGCCGGACCGGCTGGCTATACGGGTATCCCGCAGACGGCCGGTCAGGCACCGGTTGCACGCGCCGGCCGCCGCAGGGCCGGGAGCAGCTGAAAGGCACCGAGCACAAAGGCCATGGCCCACGCAGCCGCAGAGAGCCACAGCATGCGGTTGTGCTGCCCGGGAAAGGCCCAGCCACCGCCGACCCGCAGCAGCACCGCCAGCGCCATGATCAGCTGGAGGACCTGCAGCGAGCCCGTGGAGACCGTTGGCTCGTTGGCCCGCTGGCGCGCCACCCGCAGCACCATCACCAGCGTGACCGTACCGATGCCACCCGCCGCGAGGGCGTGAAGCGCGCCGGAGTCGGGCAGCCTGATCGCCTCCAGCCTTTCCAGCCCTATTAGCGCCAGTCCGAGCGCAAGCCAGAAGAACCCGAGGTGGAGAGGCCAGACTTCCGGGTCGTGGAGGACGCCACCGGCGTGCCAGTCCCTCATCCGCAGCACGATGATCATCGCAATCGCCAGCGACACGAGGCCCGCAACCTGCGACTGACCGGCCCCATCAAGGGCGATGAACGCCACCATGCCGAGAGCGGTGGCCACCTCGAGGCCCGGGCGTGGCGGGACCCGGACGACCTGCCCGTGCGCGCGCAGCGCCCCAACCGTTGCGGTGGATACCGCCCGGCCGCCCATCACCATGATAAGGAGCGCCACCACATATACGGACAGGGCCACGGCACTGCGCTCCGGCGCCGGCAACAGGCCGAGCTCGGTCGCATAGCTGCCCACCGCAGCGAACCCCAGTGCCAGCATGATCAGGGGAAAGGCCAGGTTGCGCGCCCGCTTGACGGCCAGGAAGCGGCGGGCGCCCAGCACCGCGAGCGTGGCGGGAAAGATCCCGCCAACCAGCAGCTCCAGCCGCGGGTCGAGGCCTGCCGACGGCACCAGCCAGAGCAGCCGCCCCGCGAGCCAGAGCAGCCACAGCACGAGCACCTGTGGCAGGGTCATGGCCTGCAGCAGGTAGCCGGCGACGACGGCGAAGCTGTAGCCGAACAGCATTTCGCGGCCGTGCCAGGCGGCGGAGACGCTGACGGGCCAGTCAACCAGCCCGTGGCGCAGCGCCAGCCAGGCGAGCACATTGACTGGCGCGAGGAGCAGTGCGGAGGGGAAGAACAGCCGCCAGGGGTCGATTTGTCGCTGCAATTCCGCTACCCGGCGCGATGCGGCGCCCTAGACGTGGAGTGTCACTGTAGGCACGGCAGGCACTGCCGTCCAGCACTGGCCGACTTGCACATAGGTGAAATCCACGATCTCCGGAGCCCGGTTTCCGGGCCGGATCCTGACGTAGATCAAGTTGGGTACCGCCCGAAGGAGGAGCATCGAATCCGTCTTTCCCCCTAATAGCGAGACACATCATGTATATCAATTTCTGGTATCCGATCATTCGAAGCGAGGATCTCGCTGGCGATGTCCCGGAGCGCGTCAAGGTCCTGGGCTGCAACCTGGTGGCGTTCCGGGATCAGCAAGGCAAGGCCCGGGTCCTGAGCGACACCTGCACCCACCGCGGGGCCTCCCTGGGTGGCGCCTGGTCCAATGTCGGCAAGCCACGCATCGTGAATGGCTGCATCGTCTGCCCGTACCACGGCTGGGAGTTCGGCGGTGATGGCGAATGCAAGAACATTCCGTCCATCGGCTACGGCACCAAGGTTCCGCCCCGGGCAAAGGTCGACTCCTACCCGGTCCAGGAGAAGTACGGGATCGTGTTTGCCTTCCTGGGCGATGCCCCGGAAGACAAGCGGCCTCCCCTGCTGAACATCGAGGAATACGGGCAACCGGGCTGGCGGGCCAACTCGGTGCTGGTTCTCGACGTGGACTACTACTACGAGCGTTCCATCGAGAACGGCCTCGATCCGGCCCACAACGAGTTCGTACACCCGACCCACGGCCATCAGGGCACGAATCGCGACACCTACCGGACCAAGGAATACAACACGGTGGATCATCGCCAGGGCTGGGGCTTCTGGTTCATGCACCAGTTCGACTCCCCGCCCCTGCCCCAGAAAGGCCACGTGACGGCACAGAAGGATGATACGCCGTGGGGCCAGTCGAAGGTGAAACGGACTGACATCCTCGCGGGTGGCGGCACCTATGGCCCGAACATCATGCCAACCTACATCAACATCAGCGAAGACAAGATGTTCCGGCAGTACTTCTTCGAGCAGCCGGTGGATGAGAACAAGACAAAGATCTTCTTCCTCAACATGCGGAACTTCATCCTGGAGCCGGAGAACGATGGTCCGATCCATGCCCGCAACAAGGTCATCGCAGGCCAGGACATCCAGATCCTGGTGGATGTGATGCCCAGGCTGACCCCGCTCAATCGCGCGCGGGAAGTGCTGATGCCGGCGGACAAGGCCATCGCCGCCTATCGCGACTGGCTCAGGAAGTTCGACGACATGGGCTGGCGTATCAACTGGACGGAGTTCAAGGCCCGCCAGGGCATGGACAAGGCCTACGCCATTCCGTCCCCGGCCCGCCGCACGACCGGCAACTGGGTTCTCGATCCGGTGCCGCTGCTGAAGAGCAGGGCGGAGCGTGAGCAGCAGGACCGCGACGAAGCGGCTGCCTGACGATCCGGAGACTGCCAGGAGAGGGGCTGGTGCTGGCCTGTCGGCGACGGAGTGGACGCTGACAGGCTGGTACCAGCCCCGAATCTTTCCCGGCACGGGTTCTCGTGCCAGCTGTAGTCGGTCATGAGCGAACAGAGTCAGACAGTCTTCAGGCGCCTGTACCGGACGGCACGACACGCCGAAGACCTGCCCTGGCATCAGGCTGCGCCACCGGGGCTGCTGGTGGAAGCCCTGGACGCCCGGGGCGAGGCCGGGACGGCCCTGGACGTTGGCTGCGGTGCCGGCACCTATTCAACCTACATGGCCCGGCGCGGCTACCGCGTCACGGGCGTGGACTTCATGCCCGAGGCCATTGCACTCCTGCGCCGGCAGTCGGCCGATTCAGGCCTCCGGGTCACGGCCATCGAGGCCGATATCCTGGTCTGGGCGCCGCCGACCGCCAGCGACGTGGTGCTGGACGTGGGCTGCCTGCACAGCCTCGGTACCTCGCGCCATGCGCTCTACAAGGCCCAGCTCCTGCGCTGGCTGGCGCCCGGGGGTGACTACGTCCTCGTGCATTGCGGGCGGCGCGGCTGGTGGGACCTGTGGCCCATCGGGCCCGACCGGGTGGCCTACGAAGTGCTCGTCCGGCTGTTTGCGCCCGAGCTGGTGCTCAAGGCCTACCGACCCGAAGTACTCACCGGCATGCCGCTCTTCATGGGCCGCACCGCCCTGGTCGGACGCTACTGGTTCCGCCGCACAGGCTGACCAGGTACCTGGTGCGCAACGGCGCACGATGGGGATTACTGCTTTTTTCTGTCCCTGTTGAAAGCCTCGAGAAAAGCGGTATCGACCTGTGAGACCCCCATTTCCTTCGCTGCCGCTATGACCTGCTCCAGGGCTCCCTGAAGGAAGGGTCGCGGCACGTTGGTCAGGGAGGCGCAGGCCTGGTCCGTGAAGCGCACGGTCTCGTCGAGGCGGTTTGCCAGGTAGATGACGGACTGGACCTCCATGCCAGGCACCTTCGGGGGCTGCACGGCAAAGGGCGGCAGGTGCTCGGCGAACCAGAATTCACCCTTGGCGCGGAAACCCATGAAAATCGGCATGCTCGGAAAGTTCCGGCCCTCCTCCACACCATCCCGGAAGTGGCGCTTGAGGAAGATGTTGTCGATGCGCAGGACGAACTTGCCCGCGGTGTAGTCGCGCACCCCATCAACCGCCATCGACAGGTCGATGGAGTCGTCCCAGGTGCACTCGATGACCTGGAATGCCTCGCCGATGATCCTCGGGACGTCCGGATTCCCGCGATTGTCCTCGATCGGCGAGAATTGCATCGTGAAGGGGCTTGCCTTGCGCTTTGCCTCCGCGGACTGGCCCGGGTACCCCTGGCGCGCCACGGCGGCAAGGCTCTCCCGATCAAATTCGAGGTAGTTCAGGGCGCAGCGCCGGGTGCGGCGGATATTGGCTGCCGTGGCGCTGGTCCCCCGGCTGATCAGCATCATCGCGTAGGGCTCGGTGATGTTGAACGGGAAGCACAGCGCGTGCGGGCCGATTCCGGTGGTGCCGTCCTCGTTCACGGTCGTCACCATCGCGAAGGACATCGGCACGAAGGCGCAGCTCTGGTAGAAGTTGTCCCGGGCACCGATCCGCACGAAATCCGCACTGGCCGCCACTGCATCGCCTGCTGGTTCACGTGCCATACTTGCTCCCGATCCTGATCGATGCCGGCGCGACGAGGAGAGGCCCCGCCCCGTGGCACGCCCGCCGGTCAAGTCTAGGGCCAGGATCGACGGTGCCATCTTGATCTGCATCAGGAAAATGACGCCATTGCGACAGAGGAAGCCTTGATGGATGCGGTCTATTTCACGCTGGTGGCAATCCTCCTGTACCTGGTGGCGGACCGGGCGCTGAGAGCGATCGAGTCCGCGGCGGGCCGCACGCTGGAGTACCGCTCGCTGGTATTCTTCGCCATCCTACTCACGCTCGCCCTGGGAACGTTTGCCGTGATTCGAGGCCTGGGACAGTGATTCCCCGGCACCGGAATACGTACATCCGCCTATGCCCGGGTTTGCCCCCCGACGCCGATTCTGTATCAAACTAGCTCCAGATTTTCACGGCACGACAGACAGAGGAAACGCCATGGCGGAGACAGGCACTTCAGGCACCAAGGCAGGCCAGCCCGAGGACGGGAATGAACGCCCCCCGGTCATGCAGCGGGTACTGGACAACTCCTTCCTGCTGCTGTTCCTCGGTGTGACCATGCCCACGGTCCTCTACATCATCTGGGGCATCATGGAACTCGTCCAGATTCCGGTTTCCCCCCCATAGGCGTCAAGGAAGATCAGCATGGCAATTACGTCTCCGGCCAACCGCCTGTGGTGGAAAGAGCCTATCCATAAAGTCGAGCTGACCTGGATCATCATCGCGTTCGTCTGGGGCCTGGTGATGTTCTTCACCATGGTGTACTGGCACGCGGTAGGTGACCAGAACCTCGCCAACACCACCTTCAAGACCACGCCCCAGGCGTATACGGCGAAAGCCGAGGCGATGGTGCAGCAGTACAAGGTACGGGAGGAATTTGGCATCCCGGTCGTGCGCCCGCCCCCGGGGAGCGATGTCTATCTCCTCGCAAGGATCTGGATGTGGTGGCCCATTCTCGAGCTCGAGAAGGGCCAGAGCTACCGGATGCACCTGAGTTCCGTGGACTACCAGCACGGCTTTTCCCTGCAACCGGTGAACATCAACATCCAGGTGCATCCCGGGTACGAGCACGTGTTCACGATGACACCCACTGATACGGGGCAGTTCGGCATCATTTGCAACGAGTATTGCGGCCTTGGCCATCACACGATGGCAAGTCGCATGTACATCGTTGATCGCAATTAGCACTTGAAGGAGCAGACGGTGGCAGCCCCGACCCTATTTCGCACCTGTCCCACCACCGGGCTCAAGGTGGATCTCGCCGCCCAGTCACTGATCAAGGCCAACGTTGTCGCGGCCGTGATCTTCCTGGCCCTGGGTGGGCTCTTCGGACTGAGCGTGGCCCTCACCCGCTGGCCGGACGTACACCTGCTGCCGCTCGACTGGTTCTACCTGGCGCTGACGGCGCACGGACTGGACGTGCTTCTCTGCTGGATCATCTTCTTCGAAGTGGCCGTACTGTATTTTGCCTCCGCGATCCTCCTGAATTGCAGGCTGGCAGCACCGCGCATAGCCTGGGCCGCCTTTGCACTGATGGTGGGTGGCGCCGTCCTGGTCAACATCACGGTGCTGCAGGGCGAGTCCTCGGTGATGTTCACGTCTTACGTGCCGATGAAGGCCGCACCGAATTTCTACCTGGGCCTGATACTGTTCGCCGTTGGCGCCCTGATCGCCTGCGGTAATTTCTTTGGAACCCTGGTGGTCGCAAAGGACGAACGCACCTACGAGGGCTCTGTCCCACTGGTTACGTTCGGCGCAATCACCGCAGCAATCATTGCCGTGTTCACGCTGGCGTCGGGCGCGATCATCCTCATCCCCACATGGCTGTGGTCGATCGGCTACATCAGCAACATCGATCCGCTGACCTACAAGCTGATCTGGTGGGCGATGGGCCACTCCTCCCAGCAGATCAACGTCTCGGTGCACGTTTCGCTCTGGTACGCGGTTGCGGCCATCCTGCTGGGCGCCAAGCCCCTGTCGGAAAAGGCCAGCCGCCTGGCGTTCTTCCTCTACATCCTGTTCCTGCAGCTGGCGAGCGCCCACCACCTGCTGGTGGACCCCGGCATCAGCTCCGAGTGGAAGATCTTCAACACGAGCTACGCGATGTACCTCGCCGTGCTGGGCAGCATGATCCATGCACTGACAGTGCCCGGCACCATCGAGGCAGCCCAGCGCAAGCTGGGCTTCAACAAGGGCATGTTCGAGTGGCTGCGCAAGGCCCCCTGGGGCAACCCCGCTTTCTCCGGCGTGTTCCTGTCCCTGGTGATGTTCGGCTTCCTGGGTGGCATCTCCGGCGTGGTGATGGGCACGGAGCAGATCAACCTCATCATGCACAACACGCTGTACGTGCCGGGGCACTTCCACGCCACGGTGGTGGCAGGTACCACGCTCACCTTCATGGCGGTGACCTACCTGCTGATCCCGCTGGTCCTGCAGCGCGAGGTGATGTTCCCGCGGATGGCGAAGTGGCAGACCTACGTGTTCGCCATCGGCGTGAGCGGGATCTCCCTCTTCATGATGGGCGCGGGGACCCTCGGCATACCACGGCGCGTCTGGGACGTGACGATGTCCGACGCCCTGTTCCCGCACCAGTACCCGGCCGCAGCGTTCCTGATGCTCACCCTCAACGGCATCTTTGCCATCATGGCGGCTGCGGGCGGCGTCATGTACGTCGTGAATGCCGTCGCGTCCGTGTTCTGGGGCAAGAGGACAGCCGATGCACCAAAGACGCAGAAGGCGTCACCACCGGTCGGCGCACCGGTCAGGGCCACCGTGGGCACCTACGGCAGCGCGGAGACCCTGTACATTCCGGGCACCATCGTCCTGGTCGGCATATTCTTTGTGTCTTTCATCCTGTACTACTACGTGAACTGGAAGTACCTGGCGGAAGTCTGGCCGCTGCGGTAGGCGCGTATGGCTGAGCAACAGGCCGCTGTCCTGCCCGCCGCCGGGCGCATCTCCGCGATCGCGCAGGCCCGGCTGGCATTCTCGGTCTTCAAGCCGCGCATAGCCCTGGAAATCACCCTGACGGCCATTGCCGGCGCCGCTGTGACGCCGGGTCCGCACCTGGCCTTCGGCGAGTTGCTCGCCTTGGCAGCAGCCGTGTTCCTGTCGGCGGGGGCGGCCGGTGCCTACAACCAGGTCATGGAGCAGGATGTGGACGTGCGGATGGTGCGCACCCGTCAGCGTCCCTTTGTCACCGGCAGGCTCACGCCGGGCCCACTGTGGCTCGTCGCGATTGCCGCGATTGTCATCGTGGCGGTGGCAATTGCAGCCACGGCGCTGAACACGATGGTCGCCATTCAGGTCTTCCTGGGGGCCTTCACCTACGGCTATGTCTACACCAGCTGGCTCAAGCGGCGCACCTGGCTCAATATCGTCATCGGCGGTCTCGCTGGCAGCTTTGCCGCCCTCGCGGGCTCCGCTGCCGTCGATCCCGCCCTGCCGCCCGCGGCGTGGGTGTTCGCGGCAGCCCTGTTTTTCTGGACGCCACCGCATTTCTGGAGCCTGGCGTACTACAACAAGCGGGACTACGAGCGGGCCGGCATTCCCATGCTGCCCAACATCCTCCCGGATCGTGTCACGGCGCTCGTGATCTTCCTGCATACCGTGGTACTGGTGGGGCTCACGCTGGCGCCACCGCTGCTGGCCACGGGCTGGCTCTATGGGGTCTGCGCCGTGATTGGCGGCATGCTGTTTCTCAAGGCCAGCTTTGCTTTCGTCCGCTCCCCGACACGGGCCAATGCCTACTCCAATTTCCACGCCTCACTGTGGCAACTCGGGCTGCTGCTCGCCGGGGCTATTGGGAGTGGTGTCGTCGCTGACTGGCTCACGGCCTGAGTCCATGGGCCACAGTACATTCAGGCGACGCCAGGCGGCCGGTACCTGGAAACTGGCATTGCTGCTCAGCCTGCTCGCCGCGGCGGGCACGGGGCTTCCGGCCGGTGCCGGCCCCGTCGACCCGGACGAGGCGCTCCGGCTGAGCCAGGCGGCCGTCGGCCGAGTCATCGGTGACTACCGCTTCACTGACCAGGACAATCGCCCGCTGGACCTCGCCACGCTGCGCGGCCGCCCGCTCGTCATCAGCTACATCTACACCAGCTGCGCCTTCGTCTGCCCGACCCTGACCACGAACCTGGCACGGTCCGTCGAGCTGGCACGGGAGGTCCTGGGGCCGGACAGCTTCACGGTGCTCAGCATCGGTTTCGACACGCTGGCGGACACCCCTGAGCAGATGCGGCATTACGCTGAGGAACGCGGCATCGCGGTACCGGGCTGGTACTTCGCGAGCGGCGACGAGATGACAGTCGCCCGTCTGGCCGCGGACCTCGGGTTCTCCTACGCACCGCTGGCGGGCGGCTTTGACCACGTGGCGCAGGTTACAATCGTCGACGCTGACGGCCGGGTCCATCGGCAGGTGTATGGCCCCGACTTCGACCCGCCAATGGTCGTCGACCCGCTCAAGAGGCTTGCGTTGGGCATTACCACGCCCGAACGTCCCGTGGCTGACTTCCTCAACAAAGTTCGGTTGATATGCACGTCCTACGACCCCAAGAGCGGGCGCTATCGTTTCGACTACTCCCTCATTCTCGAGATTGGAATCGGGTTGACTTGCACCATCGGCTTCGCGGTCTTCGCGGTGCGCGCCTGGCGCCAGGGCCGTGTGCCCTCCGGCCAGCGGGTCCGGGCCGGCAGCTGACCAACAGGCGGGGCCGCCCATGCAGTGGCTGAAGTCGGCCATCCGGGCCTGCCTGGAGTGGCTGGAGAGCGGGCTCGACCGGGTCTGCGGGCCCAACCTGAACCCGCTGACGCAGCTTGGCGCCCTCGGCTGGTTCCAGTTCTGGCTGATCGCCGCCAGTGGGATCTACCTGTTCATCTTCTTTGATACCGGCGTCACCCAGGCCTACAGCTCGATCGAGGCCATCTCCGGCAACCAGTGGTGGGCAGGGGGCATCCTGCGCAGCATTCACCGGTACGCTTCCGATGGCCTCGTGCTCGTCACCTTCCTGCACATGCTGCGGGAGTTCGCGATGGACCGGATGCGGGGCCGGCGATGGTTCGCCTGGATCACGGGACTGGTCCTGATCGGCTTCATCTACGTCTGCGGCATCACCGGCTACTGGATGGTCTGGGACCAGCTCGCCCAGTACGTTGCGCTGAGCACCTCCCGGTGGCTGGACGCGCTGCCGATATTCGCCGAGCCCATCTCGAGGAACTTCCTCAGCAACGCGGAGCTGAGCGGCCGGTTCTTCACCCTCATGGTGTACCTGCACATCGCGGCGCCGCTACTGATGCTGCTGTTCATGTGGGTGCACATCCAGCGCTACAACTACGCCCTGGTCAATCCGGCCCTGAAGCTCATGATCGGCACGGGCGCCGGCTTCCTGTTGCTGTCTCTCGTGAGTCCGGCACTCAGCCAGGCACCGGCCAACCTCGACCAGGTGGCCGCTACCGTCGGCCTGGACTGGTTCTATCTCGCCTTCTATCCGCTGATGGACCGGATTGGCGCCACCGGCCTGTGGTGGCTGGTGCTGGCCGTCTTCGCCGTGCTGGTGGCGCTGCCCTGGCTGCCCCGACTGCGGGAGCCGCCGCCTGCCACGGTCCACCTGGACCACTGCAACGGCTGTTCCCGCTGCTTTGACGACTGTCCCTTCGGTGCCATCACCATGGGTCCCCGCACCGACGGGGCTGCCTTTACCGCAGAAGCGGTGGTGGACCCCGACCTCTGCGTCCGCTGCGGGATCTGCGTCGGTGCCTGCCCCACGGCCACGCCGTTCCGCCGGGCCACGGCCCTGGTGCCGGGCATCGAGCTGCCGGAATTCGACCTCGAGACGCTCCGTGACCGGGTGACCGCTGTTGCCGGGTCCCTCACCGGCGATGCGCGCATCCTGGTATTCAGGTGCCCGCACGGAGCACCCGTCGCGCCGCCAGCCGGTGCCGCCGTGGGCATCATCGACGTGCCGTGCACCGGCATGGTGCCGCCGCCGTTCATCGATTTCGTGGTCTCTCGCCGGCTCGCCGATGGTGCCATGCTCGCGGGCTGCCGCGAGGGGGATTGCTACGAGCGACTCGGCGTACGCTGGACGGAACAGCGCATCGCCGGTGAGCGTGACCCGTATCTGCGCGACCGGGTGTCGCGCGACAGGGTCGCCGTGTCATGGGCTGGTCCCGGCCAGGGCGCTGACCGGACGCAGGCCCTGGCGAGCTTTGCCAGCGCACTCACTGGCGGACAGGCAGCTACACAACCAGGAGCGCCGGCACAGCAGCGGGCTGCATGGCGCCAGGCACTGACACGACCGGCTGCACCGGTTCGCTACGCCGCCCTGGGTGTGCTGGTGAGCGCCGCGATCGTACTGCTCGGCTTCTTCTCCAACCGGCCCACCATCCGGCAGCGGGCCGACACGGACGCCATCGTCACGCTGAGCTTCAGTCATGCCGGACGCAACCGGCAGGAGTGCGAGCGGTTCAATCCCGAGGAGACGGCGAAGCTCCAGCCCAACATGCGGAAGATCGGGGGCGACTGTCCTCGCGGCCGCTGGCCGGTGTTCATGCAGCTCGAACTGGACGGCCGCGTGGTCTACGCCGGCACACGCCAGCCCGCGGGGCTCTGGAAGGATGGCCCCTCTACCCTCTTCGCACGCTTCCAGGTTCCCGCCGGTGCACAAAAGGCGCGCGTGGGCCTGCGCGACAGCGGGCGTACCAGCGGCTTCGACGCCAGCGCCACTGCCGAGCTCGATCTGGAACCCGGCCAGAACCTGGTCATCGAGTTCAAGCAGCCGGGTGGCTTCACGTTCAAGTAGGAGCGGGGGATAGTTCTATGACCTACATCGAATGGCGGCCGTCGTTTGCGACCGGCATCCCTGACGTTGACCACGAGCACCAGGAGATGATCGAGTGGATCAACCGCACGCTGGCGGCCTGCAGCCAGGCCGGTGGCGCCAAGGATGCCGTCACGGACCTGCTGGGAGAGATCTACGCCCGGATTTCCGCGCACTTTGCCCTCGAGGAGCACGTGATGAAATCGCGGAACTATGACCAGTTCGCCGAGCACAAGCGGGACCACGAGCGCCTGCTCGACGAGATCCGGGATATGATGGATGAGCACGAGGCCGGCAGTGAGATCATCGAGGAGCGCCTGGCCTCGCGCCTGGCCCCGTGGTTCAGCGAGCATTTCAGGCTGCAGGACGCGCGCTTCCATACCGCCGGGCTGGCCGGCGGCTGATGGCGTGGCTGTAGGTAGCTGTACGGATGGCTGGCCGTGCCGCCGCTGGTAGCATCTGGACGGCTTTACTGTGAAGGACAACCGATGACTGACACGAACATGACGAGAAGGGGCTTCGTGGGCGCCGCTGCGGTGGCGATCCCGGTGGCAGCAATCTTTGGCAGCCGCGAGGCGGCAGCCCAGGCCACCATGCCACGGCTCAGCCTGACCGATCCCGTCGCCAAGGCGCTCCTGTATACCGAGAACGCTGCGACGGTCGACAAGGCCAAGGCGCCGACATTCAAGCCCGGCAGCAATTGCCTCAATTGCGCACAGCTGCAGGGCACTACCGGCGACTGGCGCGGCTGCACTGCCTTCCCGGGCAAGCTGGTGGCCGCCAAGGGCTGGTGCAGCGCCTGGGTCGAGAAGAAGGCCTGAGCGGCGCCCGTCGTGCCGGCCTGATGGCGGGCGTTACGGTCGTTGCCGGAACGCTCGGGTGGGTCGTAGGCTCGCTGCTGCCGGGTGGGCAGCGGCCGGCCGCTGAGGCGCCCCTTGCGGGCGCCATCATGCGGCCGCCGGTTGCCGGTGACTTCGAACTGCTGGACACCGACGGCAATGTGGTCCGGTGGCCCGATATTGCCGGTCGCTGGCAGCTCGTTTTCTTCGGCTTCACGAACTGTCCGGAAGCGTGCCCGACGACCCTCGCGAATGCGGTGCAGGCCCTGGCCGACCCGGCGCTGGACGGGAAGGGCCTGCGCGTCCTTTTCATCTCGGTTGACCCCGGGCGCGACACGGCTGAGGTCGTCAGGCAGTACGTTGGCAACTTCGGCCCCCGGGTCAAGGGCCTGACCGGCGAGCCAGCCGCGATCAGTGCGGTGGCAGCTCCCTTTGGCGTCTATTTCGAGAAGTTGCCGGCGACGGAGGATGGCGGGTACATGGTGAACCACACCGCCAGCCTCTTCCTGCTGGGCCCGTCTGACGAGATTGTCGAGACCATTCCCTACGGCGCGACGGCCCGGGAGATTGCCGACGTCGTGAAACGCCACCTGTAGTTGTGTTCGTGGCCACCAGCGTCCGGTTCACCACTGATTTGACCCTGGTCATGGCCGGTTGTCGGCCTGCACCTGTAAGCTGGTAATTCCGGCGATTGGAGCAAATGTATGAGCCGCAATTCTCCAGGCCACTGGCACCTCAAGGGGCGTGAACTGCTGCCCATCGTCCAGGGCGGCATGGGAGTGGGCGTCTCCGCCCACCGGCTCGCTGGCACGGTGGCGCGCGCCGGCGCGGTGGGCACGGTGGCGAGCATCGACCTCCGGCACCATCATCCGGATCTCCTCGAGATGTCGGCCGACTCCAGGGACAAGGCTGCCATCGATCGCACCAACCTGATCGCCCTCGATCGCGAAGTGACCAGGGCGCTGGCGCTCTCCGAAGGGCGCGGCGCCATTGCCGTGAACGTGATGAAGGCGGTCAGCCAGCATGCCGCCTACGTACGCCAGGCCTGCGAGAGCGGCGCGCACGCCATCGTGATGGGGGCAGGACTGCCCTTCGACCTGCCCGAGATGGCGGCGGATTTTCCGGACGTTGCGCTGATTCCCATCCTGTCGGACGCGCGTGGCGTCCAGATCGTCGTGAAGAAGTGGATGCGCAAGAACCGGCTGCCCGATGCCATCGTCATCGAGCATCCACGCTATGCGGGCGGACACCTGGGGGCGCCAAAGGTCGACGAGATCACCGACCCGCGCTTCGCCTTCCCCCTGATACTGGAGGCTGTTCAGGCCACCTTCCGTGAACTCGGCATCGAGCGTGAACGCATCCCGCTGATCCTGGCCGGCGGTGTTCACACCCATGAGCAGATGGTCGAGCTGCTTGGGCTCGGGGCCTCCGCCGTACAGCTCGGAACCGCGTTTGCAGTAACCGAGGAGGGGGATGCGCATCCGAACTTCAAGAAGGTGCTCGCCGAGGCGAAGCCCGAGGATATCGTCACCTTCATCAGCGTGGCCGGGCTTCCGGCGCGTGCCGTCGCCACCCCCTGGCTGAAGAACTACCTGAAGCGCGAAGCGAAGCTCCAGTCGAATGCCAAGGATGACCCGCGGCGGTGCGTGCCGGGATTCGAATGCCTCACCGTCTGCGGCTTGCGCAGCGGTATCGCGAAGTTCGGCCAGTTCTGCATCGAGCGGCGCCTGGCCGATGCGCTCAAGGGTGACGTGAAGAAGGGATTGTTCTTCCGCGGTTCGGAAACGCTGCCATTCGGCTCGGCGATCCGGCCGGTGGAAGACCTCATCAACTACCTGCTCAACGGATGGGACCCGGCTCACCCGGGCGTGCCGATTCCGCAGCCCTGATGGCCCCGCCTCGGCTCGACGAACGCAGGCCCGCCCCCACCCGGCATTGTGGCGCGGGGTGGCCCTAGTAGAAGTACGCACTGCGGGGATCGATGGCCAGTGAATACCATGGCACCGATAGAACGACTTTTCCCCGTTAACCAAAGAGGCTCTTCATGTACATAAACTTCTGGTACCCGATCGTCCGCAGTGAGGATCTCAGCTATGACCAGCCGGCAAAGGTCAGGGTGCTCGGCGTCGATCTCGTCGCCTTCCGCGATCAGAACGGGGACGCCCGCGTATTGAGCGATACCTGCACGCACCGCGGGGCGTCACTGGGTGGCGCATGGTCCCAGGGCAGCACCAAGCGGATCATCGATGGCTGCATCGTTTGCCCGTATCACGGCTGGGAATTCAACGGCGCCGGCGAGTGCGTGAACCTGCCGTCGATCGGCTATGGCGAGAAACCGCCGGCGCGCGCGAAGGTGGACTCCTACCCGGTGCAGGAGAAGTACGGCATCGTGTTTGCGTTCCTCGGCGACGAGCCGGAGAGCACCCGGGTTCCGCTTCTCAATGTCGAGGAATATGGCCAGCCTGGCTGGGTCGCCAACGAGGTTCTGGTTCTCGAAGTGCCCTACTACTACGAGCGCTCCATCGAGAACGGCATCGATCCCGCGCACAACGAGTTCGTGCACCCGACCCACGGGCACTCGGCCCGGGACCGCAAGGGCTACAAGGTTCGCGATTACCAGACCGAGGACCACCGCCAGGGCTGGGGCTTCTGGTTCTGGCACCTGTTCGATGCGCCGCCGCTTCCCCAGAAGGACCACGAAACGGCTGCTGGCAAGGACACGCCCTGGGGCAATACGAGGACCGGGGAAAGCCAGGTCTACGTTGGTGGCGGCACGTACGGCCCGAACATCATGCCGACCTACATCAACATCGACCCCACCAAGATGTTCCGCCAGTACTTCTTCGAGGCGCCGGTGGATGAGAACAACACGAAGATCTTCTTCCTGAACATGCGCAACTTCCTGCTGGATCCGAAGAACAATGGCCCGATCCATGCGCGCAACAAAGTCATCGCCGCGCAGGACATCCAGATCCTGGCCACCATGTGCCCGGCGCAGACGCCGCTGAGCCCGACGAAGGAGGTCCTCACGCCCTCCGACAACGCGGTCGCGGCCTACCGCAAGTGGCTGGGGAAGTTCGACGACAAGGGCTGGCGCATCGATACCGACAAGTTCAATGCCAATCACAACAGGAAGAGGGCGTATGCGATCCCGTCCCCGGCGCGCCGGACCTCCGGCAACTGGGTGCTGGATCCCATCCCCCTGATCAAGGACGGCGCCGAGCGCAAGAAGCTCGACCAGGTCTAGTAACGCGTTGCGGAAGTAACCGGGCGGCACGGACAGGCGACTGTCCGTGCCGCCACTTTCCCGGGAGCCCGCTGAATGGTGGTGATGGGTAGAGTTGAACGACCGACCTCAGCATTATGAGGACAGGTCACTTTTCCCGGACTCCAGCAAAGTCCGGCGAAGAATCCCCAGTACTGCGAGATCCTTGTCCCGCCCGGCTTCTTCCTTGGTTCGGATCAAAGCTGGAAGACCGAGAACCGGAATAATCGCATTCCCAACGTTGATCGTGACAGCGTCGGGCAGCAAGTCCTCGTAGTACCGACCCTTCCCAATCTGGCCCAGGAAATCCACAGGCCCGCAGCGGGTCAGCAACAGGTGATGACCGTCGCCGGCCAGGCCTGCGGTATCTGGACGCAGGTCCCGACCACCGGCATCCCTGTAGCGTGCATCCAGATCTTTCAGCGCAGCGGCGAGGCGGTCGAGGTTGTGCTGGCTGCGAGAATGCACAACATCGAGATCGAATGTGGCGATCGGGGCGCCGTTAAGCACTGCCGCAACACCCCCGACTACCACCAGGTCGACGCGGTGCTTGGCCAGGATCTCGAGTGCGTCCTTGAATCTAGGCGCGGTAGCCATTGCCGAGCTCGACGGCGCTGTCGACGAACCCCTGAAGAACTGCCAACCGCTCCTCTGGGGTCAGCGATAGCATCCAGCGAATCAGGGATGCGTCGCCATCATCCGACGATTCGACTTCCGCCGACGCAGCCTGATTGGAGTCCATGGCCGCAGTATAGGCCGCTTACCGCGATGGTGGTCAGGCGCTAGCGGCACCGTTTACGTCTGAGGCCCAGCCCCACCAGGCCGGTGGCCAGCAACAGCAGCGCCGGCGGCGCCGGCACTACGGTCGCCGACGTGGGGAAGTAGACCCGCGCCCCATTGCTGCCCGTGCTGTCCAGCCAGAGCGTGATGGCCCGGTTCTCCGCCGGACCCGAGCCCAGCAGGGTGTCGACCGGCAGCGACGCAAAATACAGCTCCCCCAGAGTGAAGTTGCTGAGCGGTTGCTTGAAGAACTGGGTGGCGCCGTAATACATGGACAGGTAGTCACCGACGCCGGGGGCATCGACGATGAAGGGCACAGCGAGGGAGCCCGTGAGCGGTACCGCAAGCTGGAACACGAAGTAGGCGGGTGACGCCTCCTCGAGCATCACTCCGGAGGGCAGGTAAAGCTTGCCGCGGATGCCTCCGCCACTACAGAGTCCCGTGCAGGGCGGCGGCGCGTTCTCCTTTAGGTGTTCCTGCACCAGGTAATTGGCTTCCCTGAACAGATCATCCAGCCAGGTCGGCACGACCTCGGGCTCCACATAGTAGAAGTCGAAACCGGCAACGGCGCCGCTGGGCGTGTTCCTGATCTCGTAGGTCTTCAGTACGGGGCAGGTCTGATTGGGAAAGTTGAAGGTCTGGCCACCGGACGTCAGGCTGAGGGTGTACTGGTAGCCGCTGTCCTCACTGATGCGGGGAACACCGGTGGGGAAGCTGACCTGCACGTTGGTCTGCTGCAGGTCCAGCGGCCCCATGGAATAGCCGGGCGGCAGGCTCTGCCGGGTGGACGCACAGGCGTCGGAGTTGATCAGTATCTGGGAGTTGGCGTGGCTTGCGCTCCATGGTGCGGCCAGCAGCAGGCCAAGGAAGATTCTGGAGACATACCGCAATCGTGTGATTCGGTCCATGGTTCCGGTCCCGCTGCCGACTCGTAGCGGTCCACGGTAGCGGCGCGGGCGGCGCGTTGCAATTCCGTGCGTTATGACAAGCGTACAGTCGCGCGAAAAGGACCTCCCTAGTCCGGGCAGTAGCTCCCCATCTCCTCCACATCCACGCCGTCTTTCGCTGCCTCTGCGGTCATGCCCGCGTCGCTGATTCCCACCAGGCAGCCACCGCTGCCCCTCTTCAGGTGCGCCTGCTGGCCGCCGGGCATGGTGATGGTTATGCGACCGTCGTCCGCCATGACCCAGGTGCCCGTCTCGGTGTTCCCCATCGCGGTGACCACCACGGTATCGCCGGACTGGAAATCGTACTTCTCAATGAACACGGCAGGACTGTCCGGGTACTTGGCGACGTAGACGCCACTGGGCTTGCCACCGGCCCCGCCGCCACACCCGGCGAGTAAACCGCCGAGCAGTGCGCAGATTGCCACTGGACGCCATTGCGAGAACCGTTCAATTGCCATCACGCGTCCCTGATCAACGTCGTTACCCAACCTTGGGGGCGACTGAGCCCTCCCCATCCATCGTGTACCCCAGCAGGCCACCAACCGCGTTCGCCAGGATCATCGCGCGCTGAACACTCAGCCAGCTGGCTATGACCACGGTCTTGCCGTCGTACTCCATCCGGACCTTCTTGCCCTTCGAATCGATCCCTCCGGCCACGATCATGGCGACGCCCGTCGTGGCATCAGCGGCCATCGCCGAAGCCCTGGCCAATGCCGGGTCACCACCGAACGGGTCACGCTCGGCGCGTCGCGCCACCTCGTTGTAGTCCTGCGCGGAGTGGCGGAAGTCCTGCCGGACGCCTTTGTTCTCGACAAACAGCCGGGTGATCTTGGACCGATCGTAGGTTTTCTTGCCTACCTTAAGATCCTTCTCGCCCACCGAGATCTCGCGCTTGCGGGAGCGCCACCAGACCAGGAACGCGAAGGCAGGGATGGGCAGCTGCCACGCCCACCGCTCGCCGAGGAGAAAAAACAGCGAGATCAGCGTGAAGAACACATACCAGGCACATCCGGCCTTGAACCAGAGCTTGTCCTGGCGGTAGCGGATGACCTTGCGGCCATCGCGCTCGGCATAGTCGAATCCGTAGCGATATTCATTTTCCACGTTGCGCCGCCTCGCTGCCCCACTTAAGCACCGGGAGTGTCGCCGCGTGAGTGATCGCGGCAGCGATGGAGCAGCAGACGACACACACAACGAGCGTTGGGCGCATGGGCGTCTTCTCCCGACCACTTCAGTCGAGGCTACGCCCGCCCACGGTTGTGGTCAAAGGAGCCCGGCTACGGCAGTCGGGCCGAAAACAGACGCTTCGTAAGTGCTTGATTGGATGGTGGTGATGGGTAGAGTTGAACTACCGACCTCAGCACTCGGGCGCGGGTCTTGCACGCAGGTTTCTCACCAAGAGCGCTCGAATATCAGACCGATGATGGGAAATATTTCTCCTTCGTCTTCGATATTTACGCCCCGCCGCGGGTCGAACTCCTGCGAAGCACCGACCGGGCCACCGTAGACGTTGATTACGTCCAGGAACGCGACGAGGTCCACCGGGCCGAGAGTACGCCGGTAATCAACCCGGAAATTGAGCGAGTGAGAGTCATCAAGCCGAAGTGCGTTCTGCCGCGTCAGTTCCTTCGAGTAGCGCAGCGGCTGTCCCGGTGCCAGCACGTCACTGTTGATGATGAAGTCGTCTGTGGGCCGCCCCGTCGCCCATTTCCAGCGTGCACCGAGCTTCCAGCGTTCGCTGATCTCCCAGCTGCCGCCAATCGAGAAGAAGTGCTCGCGGTTGAAATCGGCGTCATAGTCCCCGAAGCCGTCGTTGTCGTCGATCCGGGCATTGTTGTAGGCGTAGACGACATTCCCGAACCAGCCATCGTCAAACCTCCGTGACAGAACGACGTCCAGTCCGAGATTCGTGCCCTCCCCGTCGTTGGTGACCCGACCACTGGTGCGCTCCTGCTCCACGACGACATTATCCAGCCACTGATAGTACGGCTCGACGAGCAGCGACCAGTCCGGGCCGAACTGCTGCTCGAAGCCGACACTCACGTGAGTGATTCGCTCGCTTTCGATATCAAAGTTCTCCGGGCTCGCGGCGCGGATCAGAAAGCGCGGCGACTGATAGAACACGCCCGCAGTTGCTGACACGCGCCTGCCCGGCTCGGGGCGCCAGTTCGCCGCAAGCCGCGGAGAGACGAGCGATTCGTCCGAAAAGCCATCGCGGTCGTAACGAAGACCCGCTCTCAGATCCCAGTGAACGGACTCGAACACCTGCTCGCCGTAGGCGGCATAGCTGGTCTCCTTCGCCTGATAAACCGAATTGACGCTATCCGGTGTCAACGTGATGAATTGCTGCCCGGGCGGGCGCGGGTCGGTCGTGCGAAAGACGAACCAGTCCCAGTCCTCTCTCAGGAACGTCGAGTAATCGACGTCGGTCTGCCAGACGCGCAGCCCGGCCGATCCCTGGCCGAAGCGGTTGCGAGTCACATAGTCGCTTTGCCAGCCGATCTCGGTTTCCTTCTCGGTGACGGTAATCAGGCGCTCGCGCACCGGAACGTCCGGGGCCGGCGTACCCTCCGGCACGAGGTCCGGATAAGCCTCACCCTCCGCTGACCATTTGTCGTTCGCGCGTACGTAGATCCGGTTCGTCCATTCACCGGTCTCCCCGACCAGATGGCGCCAGGTCAGCCCCGTCAGGTACAGATCCTGATCGGTGTCCATCAGCGACACGTCCTCGAAGTTCGGGGACGCAAGGACGTTGTCGATATCGCGCGTGTATTTCTCGGGCGCGTAAATACCGAGAACTTCAAACGTGTTGCCAGAATCGAGGGAAGTCACAGTCTTGAGGACGATATCGGTCAGCTCCGGCTGGCCAATGTCCTCTTCCCCAATGGTATCGAAGACGCGGCCGTAATCGAAATTGCGCGCCGTGAAGAATGCGGTCGTATCATCCCGGATGCCGCTTGGCCCCTCGTAGCCAAGTTCGACCCCGGCAAGGTCTACCCGCAGACTGGCGCTGGGCGTCGGGCTTCCGCCTACCACATCGAGCTTCAGTAGCGAACCCGAGCGCCCTCCATACGCTGCGCTCCAGCCGCCGGGCGAGAACTCCGCACTCTCGATAGAGTTCGGCGCAAAGATCGAGTAGCGGCCACCGCCACCGATATCCTCCTCCTCGCCGAGTGTCTGGTCGAAGTGAACCACACGGTCAAAGGGGATATCGTCAATCAGGATCAGGTTGTCTCGGGGTCCGCGGCCGCGCACGGAGAAGCTGGCGAATTCGCCGTCGGATATCAGCCCCGGCAGGCCGTCAAGCGCTCGCAGTACATCACTGCCTGTACCGGGAGCACTGCGCAATTCCTCCCGGTTCAGGAAGGAGTTGCTCACCGACCCATGCGGATCGGCAGTTCGCGCGCGGGCTCGAACTACGATTTCCTCGAGCGCCTCCGTGCGGGCGAGCATCTCGAGGTTTAGCGGAGTCACCTTGCGGCCAATTACACGTACGCTGGGCTCCCGGGCTGCAACCACGCCAGGGCCATCTGCCGTGACCGCATAGAGCCCCGCGTCAAGGTCACTCAGCTCGACAGTTCCGTTGGCCTCCGTGCGACCGGTAGTGACCTTACCGTCGCGGTCGGTCACGGTCACAGTCACGCCCTCGAGAGGTCGCTGTGTCTCCATACTGACTACTGCAATGCGCATCCCTCCATTTGCGCTTTGCGCCATCGCAGCAGATGATGCGCAGATCACCAGTACCCCCGCGAAAAGCTGAATCGTCCGTTTCATGCCAATCTGCTCCTTGTGCCGGGCGCGGTCGCCATGAAGGCTCAGCGCGCATGACTTCTGGGCCCATTAGAGGCGCAGGCCGCGTGACGGCCGCGTGAAAAGCGCGTGAAAGCCGAGTGAGAAGGAATTCGGTCATTCACGTTTTGGTCACGTTGCGGCGACCGATTGGTCGGCCTTCGCGATGGAAACTAGTCGCGTCGGTCACGTCAATGGGAGGACGGCAACGATGACACAGGCTCTGCGTGCCCACTGCATCCGTGTACTCGTGGTCGAAGACAGTCGGGACATCTGCGAGAACATAGGTGACTATCTCGGTGCCCGAGGCCATATCACCGATTTCGCACACGACGGCATCAGCGCCATGCATCTGGCGCTGACAGAACCAATCGACGTGATCGTTCTGGACCTCATGCTCCCCGGCATGGATGGCTTGACCTTTTGCCGGAAATTGCGCCTCGAGGCGAAACGGGATACGCCGGTCCTTATGCTGACGGCGCGCGACACGTTGCCGGACAAACTGGCAGGGTTTGACGCCGGCGCCGACGACTACCTGGTGAAACCGTTCGCTCTTCAGGAGCTCCATGCGCGCCTCGTATCCCTCTACAGACGCGGCCACGCAAAGACCACGCAATTGCTGAGGGTCGGCGACTTGACGATGGACAAACAGACCCTTGAAGTCCGCCGAGGGAGTCGAAAACTCAGTCTGAACCCCGCGTGCCTGAAGATCCTGGAGCGGCTTATGGAAGCTTCGCCCGCTGTTGTGGTGCGCGCCAGTCTGGAAACCCTGCTCTGGGGTGATGAGCGACCGGACAGCGATGCGCTTCGTTCCCATTTGTACAAGTTGCGCCAGGCGATAGACAAGCCCTTTGACCGGCAGTTGTTGCACACCGTGCATCGTATTGGTTATCGGCTGGCGGAGTCGGATGACGATGTTCCGACATAGCCTGCGTACCCGCGTCGTCTTCGCGTTTGGATTGTTTGCGACTCTGCTTGGCATCACCAGTGGATTGGGCATACTCGCGGCGATGCGAGTCACCGAAGACCGTATGGTGGAGAGGCAGCTTCGCCTGTCCGTGACGGACTACATCGGCCGATCCAGGGTCGATCCCGATGCGGCGACGCCGCACTCAGCTTACCTGAAGAGCTATCGCGAGCCCGTCGACCTGCCAACAGTCTTGCGGGATTGGGCTGCCGACATGCCCGATGACGGATACTACGAATTCCAGAGTGATGATTTGCATGTCGCCGTAGTCACCACCGGCCTGCCTCCGAGACCCCTGTACATCGTAGCCGACGTTTCGGCCATAGAGGCTTCCGCGACCGAGGAAGTGTGGTGGATCATTGGCCTGGTCACACTTTTCTCGATGTTTACCGTGCTGGCGATCGGCCTGGGAATCTTTATCAGCCGTCGCGTCATCGATCCCGTAGTTCGCCTGGCCGAAGCGGTTGGCGGCATAAACTCGGAACAGCTGTCGGACGACGATTGGCGGCGCCTCAGGGCTGAGTGTTTTCACGACGACGAGGTCGGGCTGCTGGCGAGGACCATCGAGAAGACGCTGAAGCGCATTTGCGCGTTTATCGACCGTGAACGCTATTTCACGAGTGCCGCGAGTCACGAACTGCGCACGCCGATAACCGTCATTCGGGGAGCGCTGGAACTACTGGAGCACGCCGAGCTGTCCACGAATGCATCCCGGGCAGTGGGACGCATCGAACGCGCAACGATCGACATGCAAACGACAATCGATATGTTCCTGTGCCTTTCTCGTGAATCCAATGACAGCAGTTACAGCGAATACTTCGAAGTCGGCCCCCTGGTTGACCAGGCGATCGAGCAACAGCGCCATCTGTTAGCCAACAAGAACATAACCGTCGACGTGAAGCGCCTGACTAATCCGAGTTTGCTCGGTCATCCGCAGGCGTTTTCCATCGCAGTTGGCAATCTGGTACGCAACGCGTTCGAACACACGCCCCACGGTCAAGGTCCGGTTAGCGTCCGGATCGATCAGCACGAAGTATCCGTCAGCAATCACAGCGGCCTGGAAGTTGACGATCCCGAGGAATTGAGTAAACGGCGTTCCCGCGGATCGGAGACACAAGGGTTTGGACTCGGGCTTGGCATTGTCGAGCGACTCTGCGAGCACAATGGCTGGACATTCACGCTGAACGTCAACCGGGGCGCGATCGACGCTTGCCTGTCATGGGAACCCAGTCGATCGCCCGATTCGTAAGTTATTGATTGGATGGTGGTGATGGGTAGAGTTGAACTACCGACCTCAGCATTATGAGGGCGACTAGGCTGATCCAAGGTATTGAACAGCAGCGCAGGCTCCCGGGCAGTGCGGCCTGCGGCTCAGCCACCCGTCGACTGGTGCGAAGCACGCGGTGCCTTGAACCGCTGAATGGACATCCCTCGTGCACGTTTGCGTGCCTCCGCCAGATCGTAGGCGGTCTGTAGCGCGAGCCAGGCCTCCGCAGTACCCCCAAAGGCCTTGTCGAGCCGGATAGCCATGTCCGGCGAAATTCCGGCCTTGCCGTTGACCACATTGTTGAGCGCCTGCCTCGTCACTCCAAGCGCCCTGGCAGCCTCTGTCACTGACAAGCCAACCGGCTCGAGACAATCCAGACGGACCGACAGGCCCGGATGCGGTGGTGCTTTCATCGGCATGCAACGCCCTTCCTCTTGCTCAGTGATAGTCAATCAGATCGACGTCGACCGCATCGGTGCCGCGAAACCGGAAGACGATCCGCCAGTTCGCCGAGACCCAGACCGACCAGAAGCCCTTCAGCTCACCTTTCAACGGATGCAGTCGCCAGCCCGGAAGGTTCATTTGCTCCGGGCCGGTTGCCACATCCAGGCGAGCGAGCACCCGCGAGACCTTCGGCACCATCGATGCCGAGATGCCCTTGGCACTGCCTTGCTCATAAAGTCGGGACAGGCCCTTGTGGCTAAAGCTGCGGATCAAAGGGCGACTCAGTGGCCAGCTTCAGGCAGTACGTTAGGATGACAAGTGAAACTTGTCAATTGGCGCGGATGCCCCACAGTTCTACGCCGCACTACGCCCAGTGCGGTTATATCGGGCAGCCGGAAGTCTTTGATTGGTAAGAGAGTGGTGGTGATGGGTAGAGTTGAACTACCGACCTCAGCATTATGAGTGCCGCGCTCTAACCAACTGAGCTACATCACCACGCGGGGGCGGCATTGTCTTGGGCGGGGCCTGACGGTGTCAAGAAAGACGGGGCCGGTCGCGCCTGAAGGCGCTCCTACAGGTCCGCCGGGACCAGGGGATCGCCGTGGATATTCATGGCCTTGGCGCCGTCCACTGCCGCGAAGACCCGGCCCACGGATTTTGGGCTGTTGAGCGCCTGCCAGACCATGTCGCCCAGGTCGGTCCGGTTGATGTAGCCGACCACGTAGGGGCTCTCCACGAGCATGGCACCCCCCCGGGACGGCCGGCCGTGCATCCCGCCGGAACGCACGATGGTCCAGGCCATGGAGGTGGCCCGCAGCTGCTTCTCGGCCCAGTCCTTTGCCCGGATCGCCTTGCCCGCGAACGCCTTAACGAAGGGGTCCAGGACAACGGCGCTGTCGCCGCAGCCGATGGATGTGGTGAGCAGGAAGCGGGGCACGCCGGCCGCACTCGCGGCATCGATGACGTTGATGTTGCCCTGGCTGTTGAGCTGCGGCGTGCCACCGATGAAGCAGACGACCTCGAGGCGGGTCCCGTCCAGGTTCTCGAACACGGCATCCACTTCCTCGCGCCGGGACGGATCGGCCACCGCTGACTCGGCGCCGAGGCGGTCGATCGCGCCGCGATCCCGGTCCCGGGAAACGACCCCGAGGACGGCACGGCCATGGCGCCGGCCGAGCTGCACCAGCCGGTAGCCGGTGTCCGAGTCGGCGCCGAAGACGACCAGGGCCGGCGGGGTGGATTCGGGGGAGGTCACCCGGCCGATAGTGGCACGGGCGGGGTCGCGGCTGAAGCCGCTCGTACAGAGCCCGAGTCGCGCGTGAACGCGCTCCTTGTATGTTGGGTTCCGTGGCCCTTATCGTCAGATGGTAAGCCACCGGGCCGGGTAGACCGTGCGCTCCTCGAGGGTTGACCTCGCCACGTAGCTGGGTCGCCCGGCCCGTCTTCCTTAGCAACCCGAACAGCTGCCGGGGCCTCGAGCCCGCATCCGCAAGGCAGGGAAAGAGGAAGCCATGACCGTCCAGACCATTGTTGGTATTGATCTCGGTAAACACCACCTCGACGTCGCCATCGAGCCCGCCCACGAGGCCTTCCGCGTGCCCCACGACGAGGCGGGGATCAGCGCGCTGATCACCCGGCTCAAGCCCCATGCTCCCGACCAGATCATCCTGGAAGCGGGCGGCCCCCTGGCCGCCCAGCTGGCCGGGCTGCTGGCCGCCGAGGGCTTCGCCGTGGTCGTGGTCAACCCGCGTCAGGTGCGGGACTTCGCCCGGGCCACCGGCCAGCTGGCCAAGACCGACCAGTTGGATGCCCGGGTGCTGTGCGCCTTCGCCGCGGCCGTCAAGCCCGCCTGCCGCGCCCTGAAGGACGAGACGGCCCAGGTGCTGAGTGCCCTGGTGGCGCGGCGCCGGCAGCTGATGCAGATGCTGGTGGCGGAGAAAAACCGCTTGAGTGCGGCACCCCCCACCCTGGTGCGCCGTAACCTCACCACCCACATCCGCTGGCTGCAACGCTGCCTGGAAGACACCGATCGCGAACTGCGCGAGCAGATCCAGGACAGTCCGGTGTGGCAGGCCCGCGAGAACCTACTGGCTGGCGTGCCCGGGATCGGCCGGGTCACCGCCCAGGCCCTGATCGGCGACCTGCCCGAGCTCGGCCAGCTCAGCGACAAGCAGATCGCGGCCCTGGCCGGCCTGGCGCCCTTCAATCGCGACAGCGGCACGCTGCGCGGCCAACGCCACATCTGGGGTGGCCGCTGGCAGGTCCGTACCGCACTCTACATGGCCACTCTGGCGGCCATCCGCTCCAACCCGCCGATCAAAGCCTTCTACGCCCGCCTGCGTCTCGCCGGCAAACCGCCCAAGGTCGCCATCACCGCCTGCATGCGCAAACTCCTGGTGATCCTCAATGCCATGGTCCGCGATAACGCGCCCTGGCAGCCGCCCATCACCGCTTGACTCACAACACAGCTGCTACACGTTGAAGCGGAAGTGGACCACGTCGCCCTCGTGCATGACGTATTCCTTGCCCTCCAGGCGCAGCCGGCCGGCCTCCTTGGCCCCCTGCTCGCCCTTGCCGGCGATGTAGTCGGCGAAGGCAATGACCTCGGCGCGGATGAAGCCCTTCTCGAAGTCCGTGTGGATCACGCCGGCGGCCTGGGGCGCGGTGGCGCCGATGGGGATCGTCCAGGCCCGGGTCTCCTTGGGGCCGCAGGTGAAGTAGGTCTGCAGGCCCAGCAGGCGGTAGCCCGCCAGGATCACGCGGTTCAGGCCCGGCTCCGTGAGCTTCAGGTCGTCCAGGAACGCCTGCTTGTCGGCGTCGTCCAGCTGGGCGATCTCCGCCTCGATGGCGGCGCACACCACGACGACTTCGGCGCCGTCGGTCTTCGCGTGGGCGCGGACCTTGTCCACGAACGGGTTGCCGGCCAGGCCCTTCTCGTCCACGTTGGCGACGTACATCACGGGCTTGGCCGTGAGCAGGAACATCTCGGCGATCGCCTGCCGGTGCTCGTCGGGGACGGGGAAGGTGCGCGCCGGCTTGCCGGCGTCCAGGTGGGCGCGGAGCTTCTGAAGGAGGTCGCGCCGCGCGATGTCTTCCTTCTTGCCGGCCTTGGCGGCCTTCTCGGACTTCTCGGCCGCCTTCTCGACGCCCGCCAGGTCGGCGAGCAGCAACTCGGTGTTGATCACCTCGATGTCATGGATCGGGTCGATGCGGCCGGCCACGTGCACCACGTCGTCGTTCTCAAAGCAGCGCACCACGTGGGCGATCGCGTGGGTCTCGCGGATGTTGGCGAGGAACTTGTTGCCCAGGCCCTCGCCCTTCGAAGCGCCAGCCACGAGGCCCGCGATGTCCACGAACTCCACTGCCGCCGGCAGGATCTTCTCCGAGCCCGCGATGGCGGCCAGCTGCTGCAGGCGCGCGTCGGGCACGGGCACGACGCCCACGTTGGGATCGATCGTGCAGAAGGGATAGTTCTCGGCGGCGATGCCCGCTGCCGTCAGGGCGTTGAACAGGGTGGACTTGCCGACGTTGGGCAAGCCGACGATGCCGCATTGGATGGCCATGGAGAGGAACCGGGACGGGAAAGGGGCGCCATCATACCGGCTTCGCCAGCGTCGATCCCCTCAGCGTCGTTCCGACCGGTCGCTGCCATGGCTCCGCAGGCGGGACTGGTTCGATGCGGGCACCGACGGACCGCCCCGGGGGCCGGACCGGTTGCCCCAGTCGGCGCCCGGCGCCGGCCGGGCGCCAGGCTCCGGCCGGGAGTCGGCGCGGGACGGGGGTGCGGGCGCCGGCCGCCGGAGTTCCACGGGCGGCGACGGGCGATAGCCCGGTGACGTGGACCGGTGCTGTTCCGGCCGCCACTGCCGGTTCTCGCGGGTCTGCCAGCCGTCCTTCGTACGCCGGTAAGGAATCCCCTCCCGGTCCACGTACACGTCGTTCGGCAATCGGGCGGTTGGCCGGGGCACGGGCTGGATGGTCCGCCGTTCGCCCGGGCGCGACTCCGGCCGCGACTCCGGCCGTGATTCTGGTCGCGACTCCGGCCGCGACGCCGGCCGGGCGTAGAGGTTGTTCACCGGGCGCGGGCGCGCCGAGGGCCGCCCACCGATGCCGGGCAGCGACCCGATCCGGGTGCGATCGGGCGGACGGAACCCGCGCCGGGGGCCGCGATCGGAATGGTGAGGCGGCGGCGGGCGGTAACCGCCCGGGCCGAACCAGCCGCCCGTGTGCTGGCCGGCCCAGTAGCCGTTGTCGTAGCCGTTCCAGTAGCCCTGCCGGTAACCGTAGGGATAGCCGTAGCCCCAGCCGCTGCCCCAGCCGGAGGAGAAGCTCAACCAGCCGGCGGTCCAGCTCATGCCGTAGCCCCAGCCGTACCAGGGGTCGTAGTGCATGTGGAATCCCCAGGTGCTCGGGCGCGGGTAGTAGTAGGCCGGACCGAACCAGGGCCGGTAGTGGTAGCCCGTGCCGTAGACGATGGCGCCGCGATAGGGAAAGGCCCAGGTGTAGCCCGGCAGGTAGCCGACGTAGACGACCTCCGGCGTGGAGTCGTAGATGTACACGTACTTCACGTTGTAGGCGGGGCTGCTCGGCGGGATGTCCTCGACCTCCTCCGGCCGCGCCTCGGCCACCGCCCAGGGACCGTGGGCTGACTCCGACACGTACCAGGCCCCCTGGTCCACAGCGTAATAGCGGTCCCCGACCTTCAGCACCTGGGCCGTGGTGTTCTGCGCGTAGAGCAGCGACGTGCCGGGAATACGCTCGAACCGGGGCGTACCGTCATAAGTCACGTCCAGGTCCGCCGCGCCACGCCGGACCGCCGAGGTCTGCGGGATCATCGTGTCCATGACCGCGTCCTTGGCCTCGTCCGTGCCCGGGACGTGCGCCAGGACCCCGGCCTTCTCCGACTTCGCCGGCACGTCGGCGAAGGCCGGGGGCACCTTCCCGGGATCCACCCAGGTCCAGGGCCCCGTGAGGGCGCTGGACCGGTACCAGCGGCCGGAGAGCACCACGTAGTAGCGCTTCGTCGGCACCTCCAGGAAGAGATCGCTGCCGGTATTGGTGACGTAGAGCATGTCGTCGCCCACGAGCGGCCGGTACTGGGGCCTGCCCTCCGTGGAGATGAGCTCGGCGGGCACGGTGCTCACGATGATCTCGGCCGTGCGCAACTGCTCCTTCGGGACACCCTCCCCCGCATCGAGAGGCGCTTCTTCGGCCGTGGACGAGAACAGCCGGGCGATGCCCGACGGCGCCGCGTCCCGCGGGGACCAGGGGCCTCGCTCGAGATCCCGGGTGGTGAACCAGACTTCCGAGCCGAACAGCCAGTACTGCCCGCTGGCGGGGTCGAAGACGACCGGGAACGGCGTGTTGACGACGCGCTGGTACGGCGAGTCCTTGACCGGCTGCAGCTTCGGTGCGCCATCGATCGTCACGAGGATCGCCGGGCGGTCGCGATAGATGATCTGCGGCGGCTCATTGCGGAAGCCGGGGTCGGCCGTGCCACCCTCGGCCTCGAGCCCGGCCCGGAGTTCGGTGAGCGACAGGTTGAGGTCCCAGCCGGGCGCCGCTCGCTCGATCAGCGCGGTGAGCTCCTTGACCTCCTGTTCCGTCGCGTCGGGAAACCGGGCGCGCTCGATGACGAAGGCCTGGAAGCGGGCTGTGTCCTCGTCCCGGTCCACGTCAAGGGTGGCGGCGACCCAGAGCGCGCCAAACTCGGGGGGCACGTCCGGCCGCTGGATGGCGACGGCGATCCGGGCGCGGGTCTCGATGCCGTCGAGGGTATCGAACTGGGGCTGGTAGAGGACGATCGTGGCGTTGCCCGACCGGACCTCCCGGGGCCAGTCGGCGTCTGCCGCCGCCAGGTCGGCGGATACGGCGGTGAGGCATACGGCGAGTGTGGCGAGTGCGGCGGCTGCGCGGTTGGCGGCCATGGGACACCTCTCTCTGGCAGCGAGTCTAGATCGCGAAACCTGAATGAAAGCTGCAAATTCCGGGGCCCGGCCTTTGCTAGGATTGACCCCGCATTTCCATAACGCGCGAATCGGCCTGAGGGGCCCCTGCCATGCTCGAGACGTCCATCGCCGGCAGCCTGCCGCGCCCCGACTGGCTTGCGGAGCCGGAAACTCTCAAGGGCGCCTGGAAGCTCTCCGGCAAGGCGCTGGAGGACGGCAAGCGCCGGGCCGCCGCCGACTGGCTGCGCCACCAGGAAGAGGCCGGCATCCACACCGTCACCAACGGGGAAGTCTTCCGCACGCACTTCGTCCACGGCTTCCTGGAAGGCCTCTCCGGGATCGACTGGCAGAAGATGACGCGGATGGGCATCCGCAACAATCGCTACGAGCTCGACGTGCCGACGGTGACGGGTCCCCTCTCACGCCCCTTGCCGGTGCACCTGGAAGAGGTGCGTTTCAGCCGCGCGCAAACGAAGGCGAGATTCAAGTTCACGCTTCCGGGCCCCATGACCATCTGCGACACGATCGCCGACGGCCACTACGGCAGCCGGCCGGCGATGGCGCTCGCCTTTGCCGACATCCTGAACGCCGAGGCGAAGGAACTGGAGGCGGCCGGCGTGGACGTCATCCAGTTCGACGAGCCCGCCTTCAATGTCTTCATGAGCGAAGTGAAGGACTGGGGCATCGAGGCGCTGCACCGGGCGATCGACGGCCTGAAGTGCACGACCGCCGTGCATATCTGTTACGGCTACGGCATCCAGGCCAACCTGGACTGGAAGAAGTCCCTGGGCAGCGAGTGGCGCCAGTACGAGGAAATCTTCCCGGCTCTGAACGCGAGCCGCATCGACCAGGTCTCGCTGGAATGCGCCGGCTCCAACGTGCCCCTGTCCCTGCTCCGGCTGCTGCCGGACAAGCAGCTGATGGTGGGTGCGATCCAGGTGACGGGGGACCGGGTGGAATCGCCGGCCGAGGTTGCGGCCACGCTGCGTGCGGCCTCCGAGCACGTGGAACTCGAGCGGATCCTGCCCTGCACGAACTGCGGCATGGCCCCCATCGCCTACGACGCCGCGCTCGGCAAGCTCAGGGCACTGGGCGCGGGCGCCGAGCTGCTCCGCCACGGACGGAAGGGCTGAGCCCGTGACGCGAACCGGCCCCGGGGTGCTGGCCCTCGCGACCCTGATCGCGGCAACGGCCGTGCCGGCGCAGCCGGTCACCGAGGGACCCCGCTACTGGTTCCTGGACCGGCTCTCGGCGAGCGACCTCGTGCCGGCCGACTGGGAGCTCCTGCGCCAGAACATTCAGCTGGCCCTTTACGAACTCGGTGATGGCGAGTCAGTGGGCTGGACGGAACCCGAGTCGGGGCACTCGGGCGGCGTGCGCGTGATCAGCACGCTGACGGCGGGCGATGGCACCTGCCGCAAGCTCCGGGTGAGCGTGGACGTGGATGCCGGCAGCGACGACGGCATCTTCGAGCTGTGCCGCACGGGGAGCACCGGGTTCTGGCGGCTGACCACCAGCACCCTGGCCTTGCATCACGACTAGCGCCGGCGGAACGCCTGGGTCCCCAGCGCCACGCGCCCGAGGTACATCACCCGCCCGGCGTGCTCACGTTCGGAGAAGATCACGACCATGTTGACCCGCGCGACCGCGCGATCGAACAGGCCGGCAAACGGCAGCTGAAGATGACAGGGCCCGGGGGCGCAGGTAAAGCGCTCGAACACCTGAACGACCGGTGCGTTGTCCAGGCGCACCGATATCGTGACCGGCATCGGTTCGGCGCCATCGACGTACAGATCCACATCGAGTCTGGAATAGGGACTCCAGTCTGCGACCGGACGATCAAGCCGCACCCCCGGCCAGGTCTCCTCGGCAAGGTCGATCCGCAACACCGGACCGGTGATGGACCAACCCGACGGGGCGGCCGTGATCGCAATGCTGCTGTTGCTGGCGTAAAGGCCCCGCCCCCGCACTGAGTCGAAGCGCACGAGCTCCGGGGCAATCGCCTTGCGGTAGTGCTCGGTCAGCAGTGCGGGGACCACCGGCCACACCGATCCGGCCAGCAGCAGAATCGCGAGGCTCACGCCGAGTCGGGGCGCCAGAAATCCCCGGCGCGCACTCCACAGGAACATCGCGGCGCTCATGCCGATCATATTGAAGAAAACGTCGCCGATCTCCGCGTTGCCACCGTTGCTCTTCTGCAGCAGCTCGGTGCCCACAGCGACGGTGAGCCCGATCAGGGCAGCGACCGCGACGGCCCGGCCACCTCGCACGCGGCGGTCCACGATCAGCAGCAAGACCCACGTCACACACGCGAACCAGGCACCGTGGAGCGCATCCGGCACCGCACTTGCGACGCGTCCCATGCCGGGGAGGTCGAGGTACGGCCGCTGCTGGAGAAGCACGAGAAGAATGAGGATGCCGACGCCGACGATCGGGGGGAGCCGTCCGGGACGAGTTGGCGTCGCTGGATTGATGAACTTCACCGGAGCCCCGCTCGGGCGGCTCGTCAGCCGGGATTGACGTTCGGGGAATTCGCAGCCTGGGCGTCAGGCTGCAGGAAATAGGCCTCGACGCTCCCCTTGCGCTGTACGGTCAGCGGCTGCCCGCGGCGGTCCAGGGCCTTGCCCACGGCAACCCGGATCCAGCCCTCGCTGATGCAGTACTCCTCCACGTCCCGCCGCTCCTTGCCGTTGAAGCGGATGCCAATGCCACGCTCGAGGAGGTCAGCGCTGTAGTACGGACTCCGGGGGTTCGTGCTCAGGCGGTCTGGGAGTTGGTCCGTCACGGGGGTGGCTCCAGTCGGTGGACGGGACGCAGTGTATACGGCGCTGCGCTAGCCGGCCGGGCCAAACTCCCCGGTGGCCTCGTTACGCGGCGTCGCTGAATGCAGCTGCTGCGTGGCCTTCTCCAGGCCAGACTGGGCCAGCACCTCGACCGCGCCGATCGCCGCCTCCATCGCATCCAGGATCTGGCCGCGCTCGGCCTTGCCAGGCGCGTGCAGCACGTAGTCGGTCACCAGGTCCTTGTGTCCGGGATGCCCGATCCCCAGCCGCAGGCGCAGGAAGTCCGGGCCGCAGGTGGCGACGACGTCCCGCAGGCCGTTGTGGCCGCCGTGCCCCCCGCCCTTCTTCAGGCGGGCCACGCCGGCCGGCAGGTCGAGCTCGTCGTGGACCACCAGCAGCTGCTCCACCGCCAGGCCGTAGTAGTCGAGTACCTTGCGCACACACTGGCCGCTGCGGTTCATGAACGTGGCTGGCTTGATGAGCCGGACGTTGCGGCCGTTCAGGCTGCCCCGGCACTCCTCGCCCTGGAACCTGGACTCGGCGGAAAAGCGCCCGCCGATGTGGGCCGCGAACTGGTCGACGAACCAGAAGCCCACGTTGTGGCGGTCGCCGGCGTGCTTCGGCCCCGGGTTGCCGAGGCCGACGATGACGAGGGTTTCGACGCTGCTGTTCAAGGCAGTGTGTAGGAGCGCGTTTACGCGCGACCGACCAGGCTATCGCGCCTAAAGGCGCTCCTACAACGCCCGTTACTTCTTGTCGCCCTTGGCGGCCGGCTTGGCGGCAGGCTTGGCCTTGTCGCCGGCAGCCTTGTCGCCAGCCTTCTCCGCGGTCGCCGCCTTGTCGCCGCCGGCAGCCGGGGCAGCGGCGCCTTCGGCAGCGGCTGCTGCTTCGGGGGTCGGCTCCTCGACGGCGCGCAGGACGTGCACGTGCACGACAGGCAGGTCGCTGTCGGAGTTCGCCTCGAAGCCCGGCACCTCGACGCCTTCCGGCAGCTTCAGGTCACGGATGTGCAGCATGTCGTTCAGCTGCATCGGGGCGATGTCGACCTCGATGTATTCCGGCAGGTCCTTCGGCAAGCACGAGATTTCCAGCTCCGTCAGCAGGTGCGAGACGGAGGCGCCGCCCAGTTTTACGCCCGGAGACAGCTCTTCGTTGATGAAGTGCAGCGGGATCGTCATGCGCAGCTTCTCGGTGGCGACGATGCGCTGCAGGTCGAGGTGCAGTATGGCGCGCTTGGCCGGGTGAGGCTGGTAGTCGCGGACGATGGCCTGCATTTCCCTGCCGTCGAGGGTGACGTTGAGGATGCTGGAGAGGAAGGCCTCTTCCGCCATGTTCCGGTGCAGGGCATTGGCGTCAAAGGCCACGCCCGTGGGCGGCTGGCCGCCACCATACATAATGCCGGGGATCTTGCCTTCACGACGCAGGCGGCGGCTCGCACCTTTCCCTGCATCGCGCCGGGTTTCCGCGGCGAGACTGAACTGATGTGCCATTTTGGTAACTCCTAGAGGATGATTGTCCGGACCCCCTGCGACCAGGGGCCCGTCCCGAACGGGCCGCGAAGGATAGCACGGGCCGGACCCCCGGTCGCGCCTCAAGGCGCTCCTACCGGCGCTCAGTCCAGGTAGAGGGAGCTGACCGACTCGGCCGAGCTGATGCGTCGCATGGTCTCGCCCAGCAGTTCAGCCACGGAGAGCTGGCGGATCCGGCCGGTGGCGATGGCGGCCGGGGACAGGGGGATGGTGTCCGTGACCACCAGCTCGTCGAGCTGCGAGGCCGCGATCCGCTCCACGGCGGGACCCGACAGGACGGCGTGGGTGACGTAGGCCAGCACCTTCTGGGCCCCGTGCTCCTTAAGCGCGCCGGCAGCGTGGCACAGGGTGCCCGCGGTATCCACCATGTCGTCCACCAGGACGCAGACCTTGCCCTCGACCTCGCCGATGATGTTCATCACTTCCGACACGTTGGCCCGCGGCCGGCGCTTGTCGATGATGGCAAGGTCCGCATCGTCCATGCGCTTCGCGATGGCGCGGGCACGGACGACGCCACCCACGTCGGGCGAGACCACCACCATGTCGGAATACTTTTGCCGCCAGAGGTCGCCGAGGAGGACCGGCGAGGAATAGACGTTGTCCACGGGAATGGAGAAGAAGCCCTGGATCTGGTCGGCATGGAGGTCCACGGTGAGCACGTGGTTGATGCCGGCCTCGGAGATCATGCGGGCCACCATGCTGGCGGTGATCGGCACCCGCGCAGCCCGGGGCCGCCGGTCCTGCCGGGCGTAGCCGAAGTAGGGAATCACGGCGGTGATGCTCGCGGCCGACGAGCGGCGACACGCATCGGCAAGCACCAGCAGCTCCATCAGGTTGTCGTTTACCGGCGGGCAGGTGGACTGCACGAGAAAGACGTCCCGTCCCCGCACGTTCTCGTAGACCTCCACCAGGACTTCACCGTCGCTGAAGCGCCCGACCTGTGCGCGGCCGAGCGGCTGCATAAGGTGCTTGGCTATGCGCAGGGCCAGGTCGGGATTGGCATTCCCGGAGAGGATCGCTAGGTTGGTTACGTCCATTGAAGATCGCTGGTACCTGGAAAAATCCCTGGAAAATTCCCTGGAAAACTGGCTGGGGCGGTAGGATTCGAACCTACGGATGGCGGGATCAAAACCCGCTGCCTTACCACTTGGCTACGCCCCAAGTGCGTCTGCGCCGCCCGCGCAATCTTACGCTGTCAGGCGGCCAGTCAGAAATCCCGCCACTCAATATCCCAATGATCGATCACGAGCCGGATGCGCCCCGCACTGCCCGACAGGTCCAGCTTGCGCGGCAGGGCCACCGCGCCCTGCGCACGGTACTCGCCATAGCTCACGTCCCACCCGTCCTGGGCCAGTGCAGCCAGCAACCCGCTGCCGTCGCGCGTTTCGATGGCGGAAGTGTCCGGACCGGCCAGGCCCAGGAGCCAGTACCGGGCATTCGCCACAGGCAGTGACCAGCCCAGCTGTTCCTCCAGAAATCGCCGGGCAGCGTCCGGGCCGGCGTAGTCGGCCGCCACCTCGCCACGACCGGACAGGACCGTGAGGCGCGCGGGCTCCCAGCGGATCTCGTAGGCGCCGGCCCCGAAGGGACCGGCCACCCGGAGCACGGTGGTATCACCCGTCTGGACCCAGGCAAAATTGCCCTGGCCGCTCGTGCCTGGCGTCTTCAGGGCAATCCGCCCCCGGGCCTCCCAGTGGCTGGCGGCCTCGATGGCGGCGCGCCGCGCCGCCGGATCCGTGGCGGGGACCGCATCGATCCTCGACGGTGCCGCGCAACCGCCCAGCAGGCCGCCGGCCACGACCGCCGGCAGCAGGTACCTCGGGAGGCGACCCCAGTTCGGCATCGGCTAGTCCAGCAGGCGTTCGGCAGTGTCCCGGACCGGCTTGCTGTCCGGAAACGCCACCGCGGCCGACACGAGGAGGTCGGTGGCGGTGTCCCGGTCGCCCAGCTTCCAGAGTACGTCGGCGAGGTGACTCGCGATCTCGGGATCGGGCAGCAGGTCCAGTGCCTCCTCGAGATGGCTGCGGGCCTCCTCGATGCGCCCAAGCTTGAAGAGCGCCCAGCCCACGCTGTCCTGGATGGCGGCGCTGCCGGGTTCGATCTCGTAGGCGCGGCGGACGTAGCCCCAGGCCTTGCGGGCCTGGCGGGTGCGATTGGCCAGGATGTACCCATAGGCGTTCGCGGCCATCGGGTCGTCCGGGGCGATCTCCACGGCCCGCTCGAGGTCCGCCAGGGCTTCACGGATGCGGCCCTCCTGCTCGAGCAGCCCGCCGCGGGCGAGCAGGACCGGGACCGCGGTCGGCTTGTACTGCAGGGCCTCGCCGTAAGTCGCCAGCGCCTCGTCCGGGCGCTTCATCGCCTGCAGGATCTGCGCCTTGTACTCCAGCACCTCGAAAGCCTGGGCCGGGTGATCGAACCCGAAGGCCGTGAGGTGATCCACGGCCTGACCCGCCTCGCCGTCCCGGACGAGGCTCTCGGCGATCGCCAGCTGGGCCGGGACCAGATAAGGGCCGGAGCTGATGCGACCGAAGTAGCGCCGGGCATCCTCCGGGTCGCCGCGTTCGGACGCGATCTGCGCGCGGAAGTAGAAGGACTCGAAGCGGTCCGCGCCCGCGTCGTCGAGGGCGTCGAAGCGCTGGTCGGCCGCATCCAGGTTGCCCGCCGCGAGATCGAGGAAGGCCAGCGTGCGATTGATCTCCGGGCGATCACCGAACCGGGCGGCCAGGCCGGCGAGCCTTTCCCGCGCTTCGTCTGCCTTGCCCATGTCTGCCAGCAGCCGCGCGTACTCGAGGTCGATCAGGGGATTCGGGGCGGCGGTGCTGATGGCCTCCGCCTTGGCCAGTGCCTCCTCGCTGCGGCCGGAGGCGGCCAGGGCGCGAGCCATCAACAGCTGGGGCTCCGGCCATTCCGGATCGTCCAGCGCCGCCGTTTCGGCAGCACCCAGCGCCAGGTCGTAGTCGCCCGAGCGCAGGGCCGCGGTGCCCAGCGCGAGCTGCAGCCCCGGTGCCAGAGGATCGAGGGCGGTGAGCCGCGCGAGCGCCCGGGTGACGAGCGCGGCGTTGTCTTCCGCCGACAGGTCCGCGGCCAGCGCCAGGTAAATCTCGTCCCGCCGCGGCTCGCCGGGACCGAGCGCCGCCAGGAGATCGGCGGTGGCCTCGTCCACGGCATGCCGGCGCAGCTTCAGCCGCCCGAGCACCTCCCGCGGCAGGGGATTGTCCGGCGCGAGAGCCGCCCAGCGGGCGGCGGCCCGTTCGGCGAGGGCATCGAATCCCGCGCCGAACGTGAACTGGGTGGCGCGTTCCGCCAGGGTGACATCCGGGGAAGCCTCGGCAGCCCCGACGAAGGCAGCCGCCGCCCCCGGCAGATCCCGGTTGCCGAGCGCCGCCTCCGCGTCGCGCAGCAACTCGTCGGGGTCGGGGGCAGCATCGGCCGGGGCCAGTGCGCCCAGCAGCATCGTCAGGAGCAGCGTCCCGGACCACCGGCGGATCCGGCTACGGATTGGCGTGAGGTAAGGTGCGCGGTTAGCGTCGGGAATCACATCAGGGATAATAACGGGAATGCAGCCCTCCATCGTCGAAAAGCTCGAGAAACTCGTCGCACGTTCCGAGGAACTCGGCGAGCTGCTGAACGATCCCCGGGTGATGAGTGATCAGGGCAGGTTTCGCGACATGTCCCGGGAATACTCCCAGCTCATGCCGGTGGTGAACCTGTTCCGGCAGTGGCGGAAGACCGAGGCCGACCAGGCGACGGCGGCCGAGATGCTGGCCGACAGCGACGCCGACATACGGCGGCTGGGCCAGGAAGAGGTCGGTCGCATCCGCAGCGAACTGGAGGACCTGGAGGCCCGGGTGCGCCTCCAGCTGATCCCGAAGGACCCCCTCGACGACAGCAACATCTACCTGGAGATCCGGGCGGCCGCCGGCGGCGACGAGGCGGCGATCTTCGCCGGCGACCTCTTCCGCATGTATTCCCGGTACGCCGAGGGCCGCGGCTGGCAGATCGAGGTGGTGAACTCCAACGGCGGCGAGCACGGCGGCTTCAAGGAGATCATCAGCCGGATCATCGGGCGCGGCGCCTACTCGCGCCTCAAGTTCGAGTCCGGCGCCCACCGGGTCCAGCGCGTCCCGGAGACCGAGGCCCAGGGGCGAGTGCACACCTCGACCTGCACCGTCGCGGTGCTGCCGGAGCCGGAGGAAATCGACGCCATCGCGATCAACCCCGCGGAGCTGCGCACGGACACCTACCGGGCCTCCGGCGCCGGCGGCCAGCACGTCAACAAGACGGACTCGGCCGTGCGCATCACCCACCTGCCCACCGGCCTCGTGGTGGAGTGCCAGGACGAGCGTTCACAGCACAAGAACCGCGCGCGCGCCCTGAAGCTGCTGCAGGCGAAGCTGCTGGACCAGGCCCGGCAGAAGCAGAGCAGCGAGCAGGCAGCCCGCCGCAAGAGCCAGGTCGGCACCGGTGACAGGTCGGAGCGCATCCGCACCTATAACTATGCCCAGAGCCGGGTCACGGACCACCGCATCAATCTCACGCTGTACAAGCTCGATGACATCCTGGAAGGCAAGCTGGACGCCCTCGTCGAGCCCCTCATCAACGAATACCAGGCCGAACAGCTCGCCGCCCTCGAAGGTTGAATTCGCATGCAGTCCCCCTTTCCGTCGCTGATCGACAGCATCGGCAGGACGCCACTGATCCGGCTCAACAAGGTCTCCGACGCCACGGGCTGCGAGATCCTCGGCAAGGCGGAGTTCATGAACCCGGGCGGTTCAGTGAAGGACCGGGCGGCGCTGGGGATCGTCCGGGACGCGGAACGCCGCGGCCAGCTCCGGCCCGGCGGCATCATCGTCGAGGGCACGGCGGGCAACACCGGGATCGGCCTCGCCGTCGTCGGCAACTGCCTGGGCTACCCGACCGTCATCGTGATGCCGGACAACCAGAGCAGGGACAAGGTGGACACCCTGCGGGCCTACGGCGCCGAGGTCCGGCTGGTCCCGGCGGTGCCCTTCCGGGATCCGAACCATTTCGTGCACACCTCGCGGCGGCTTGCGGAGGAACTCGCGGCGACGGCGCCCAACGGCGCCGTCTGGGCCAACCAGTTCGACAACGTGGCCAATCGGGAATACCACGAACGGACCACGGCGGCGGAGATCTGGGACCAGACCGGCGGGCGGGTCGATGCGTTCATCTGCTCCGTCGGCACCGGCGGGACGCTGGCCGGAACCGCCCGGGGCCTCCGGTCGCGGAAGAAGTCCGTCCGGATCGGCCTCGCTGACCCGCAGGGCTCGGCCCTCTACAACTGGTTCACGAACGGGGAGCTGAAGTCGGAGGGCAGCTCGATCAGCGAAGGCATCGGCACCAGCCGCATCACGGCCAACTTCGCCGACACCCCGGTGGAGCACCCCTTCCAGATCCCCGACAGCGAATCCATTCCCCTGGTCTACGACCTGATCCGGAGCGAAGGACTCCTGCTCGGAGGATCCAGTGGAGTCAACGTCGCGGGCGCCCTGCGCCTGGCGCAGGCGCTGGGCCCGGGCCACGTGATCGTCACCGTCCTCTGCGACTCGGGCCTGCGTTACCGCCAGCGGCTCTTCAACCGGGAATTTCTCGCCGGACGGGGCCTGGCCCTGCCCGAATGGCTTAAGCTGGAGGGATGACGATGAATACACGAGTAGGAGCGCCTTTAGGCGCGACAGAAAGACGTTGGTCGCGCCTAAAGGCGCTCCTGCCGGCGCTGTTGCTGACCACCAGCGCAGTCATCGCCCAGGAGGCCACGGACCCCGCCGAGCCCGAGGCACGCCAGCCGGTGTGGATCGCGAAGAGCAATACCGAGGCCCAGATCCTGCTCGACACCTACGCGCGCTTCTTCCCGGAGATGGCCAGCGAGATCGGCGTCGCCGGCGTGGACAACCGCGTCGCCGACCTCGGGCTCGCGCTCAGCGACCGGATCCGGGCCGCGTTCACGTCCGCCGCCCGGGAGCTGGACGAGCGACGCGCCACCGTCAGGGATCCGCGTGTCGTCCAGGACCTGGAGATCCTCAGACAGGACGCGCTGCTGCAGGCCGCGATCCAGGAAGCGAACCAGCGCTACCTGCTGCCGGGCTTCGACGTCGCCGAACTGGCCTACAGCGGCGTCCGTGCCCTGCTGACGGAACAGGTTGCCCGCGAACGGCACCCGGCCGCCGCCATCCGCCTGCGGCGCTACGCCGGCCTCGAGGAGGGCTATACCCCGATCGCCGTCCTGGCCGAGGCCCGGGTCCGGGAGCAGCTGGGGACGATCGGGTTGCTCTATCCGCTCCGCGACGAGCTCGAGCAGCAGCTCGCCAACAGCTCCCTGTACCTCGACGGCATCGCGGAACTGCTCGACCAGTACAAGGTGAAGGACGGCGACAAGGCGCTGAAGGAACTGAGGTTGCAGATCGCGGCCTACGACGACTTCCTGCGGCGGGAGGTGCTGCCAGGGGCCCGGGAGGACTTCCGTCTGCCAGCCGAGCTGTACGCCATCCGCCTGCGGGAAGTGGGCGTGGACATTCCGGCGGCAGAGCTCGCGGCCCGGGCGCGGACAGCCTTCATGGAGGTCCGCAACCAGATGATCGCCCTGGCCCCCGTAGTCGCGCGGGACCTCGGGCTCGAGGCCAGCGACTACGCCAGCGTCATCCGGGAGTTGCGCAGCCGCCAGGTGGCGGGCGAGGCCACCCTGCCCCTCTACCGGGAGCGGCTGGCCGTGATCGAGGACATCATCAGGACCCGGAAGATTGCGACGCTGCCGGAGCGCGAGGCGATCATCCGGCTGGCCACAACGGCGGAGAGCGCCTCGGTGCCGTCGCCGCAGATGAAGCCGCCGCCCTTCATCAACAACCAGGGCGAACGGGGCGAGTTCGTGCTGCCGCTCACCATGCCGCCCGTCGAGGGTGAGGCCCCGGCGCGGCGTCTCGAGGACTTCACCTTCGACGCGGTGACCTGGACGCTTACCGCCCACGAGGCGCGCCCGGGCCACGAGCTGCAATTTGCGAGCATGGTGGAGAACGGCGTGTCACTGGCACGTGCGCTCTTCGCATTCAACAGCGTGAACGTGGAGGGCTGGGCCCTGTATGCCGAGGCAGAGACCCAGCCCTACCTGCCCCTCGATGGCCAGCTGATCGCGCTCCAGTTCCGCCTTCTCCGGGCGGCACGCGCCTTCCTCGATCCGGGCCTGCAGCAGGGCACCATCAGCCTCGACGAAGCACGCCGGGTGCTCGTCGACGAAGTGGTGATCACCGAGGCCAATGCGGAACAGGAACTGCAACGCTACACCTTCCGCGCTCCGGGCCAGGCAACGAGCTACTTCTACGGCTACCAGCGCCTGCTGGAACTGCGCGCCAGCACGGAAGTCACCCTGGGCAGCCGCTTCGCCCGCCAGCGCTTCAACGACTTCGTGCTGGCCCAGGGCGTGCTGCCACCCGCCTTGCTCGCGACGCTGGTACAGGACGAGTTCATTCCCGCTGAACTGAAGCGCAAGCCGGCGACGAAACCGTAGGAGCGCCTTCAGGCGCGACCGGAAATCGGGGTCAGACCCCCTTTTTTCCGCCCCCTGTTTTCCGCACACTTGGTTTGTCGCGGCCCAGCAAGTCGCGATCCAGAGACTCGAATGATCCATCGCGGCTGAAGCCGCTCTTACAAGGGGGACCACCTCATGCTCAAGAAACTCAGCGCCGAATTCCTGGGAACTGCCTGGCTCGTGCTCGGCGGCTGCGGCAGCGCCGTGCTGGCCGCGGGCTTTCCCGACCTGGGCATCGCCTTCGTCGGCGTGTCGCTGGCCTTCGGCCTCACCGTGCTGACCATGGCCTTCGCCATCGGTCACATCTCCGGCTGCCACCTGAACCCGGCCGTCACGCTCGGCCTCTGGTCCGCCGGCAAGGTGCCCGGCGGAGACGTCGTCCCCTACATCATCGCGCAGGTGATCGGCGGCATCGCCGGCGCCGCGATCATTGCGGCCATCGCCACGGGCAAGGCCGACTTCAACCTCGTGCAGAGCGGGTTTGCCGCGAACGGGTTCGGCGAGCACTCCCCGGGGGGCTACAGCCTGCAGGCCGCGATAATCTGCGAGGTCGTGCTGACCTTCTTCTTCCTCATGATCATCCTGGGCGCCACCGACGTACGGGCCCCGGCGGGATTCGCGCCGATCGCAATCGGCCTCGGCCTGACGCTGATCCACCTGATCAGCATCCCCGTCACCAACACGTCGGTGAACCCGGCCCGCAGCACCAGCCAGGCGCTGTTCGTCGGGGGCTGGGCCATCCAGCAGCTCTGGGTGTTCTGGGTGGCGCCGATCGCCGGCGGTATCCTCGCGGGCGTCGCGCACCGCTGGTTGTCGGCCAGAGACTAGTTGTTGCCGTAGGAGCGGCTTCAGCCGCGACCGGGTACTCGCCTCTGGCGCTGAGACGCGCCTGCCGGCGAGTACCCGGTCGCGCCTGAAGGCGCTCCTACGGCGCTACCAGCGCCTGGTCGAGATCCGCCAGCAAATCCTGCAGGCCCTCGATACCCACCGACAGCCGCACCAGGTTGTCGGCGATGCCCATCTTCCGGCGCTCGTCCGTGGGCACGCTGGAGTGGCTCATGGTGGCGGGCTGGCCAGCGAGGCTTTCCACCGCGCCGAGACTCTCGGCGACGGTAAACACCTGCAGCCGGTTGAGGAACGAGCCCACGGTGCTGGCATCCCCCTTGATCTCGAAGCACACGATGCCACCGAAGCTGCCCATCTGACGCTTCGCCAGCGCATGCTGGGGATGGGCGGGCAGGCCCGGGTAGTAGACCCTGGCCACCCGCGGGTGCTTCTCGAGGTGCTGCGCAATGGCCAGCGCGTTCGAGCAGTGCCGCTCCATGCGCAGCGCAAGCGTCTTGATGCCCCGGAGTACCAGGTAGGAATCGAAGGGCCCCAGCACGCCGCCGGAAGCGCTGCGCAGCAGGTGCAGCTGCCTGCCCAGTTCTGCATCGGCCACCACGTTGATCCCGCCGAGCACATCGGAGTGCCCGCCGAAGTACTTGGTCGCCGAGTGCATCACGATGTCGACACCGAGCTCCAGCGGCCGCTGGAAGCAGGGCGTGGCAAAGGTGTTGTCAACGCAGGTCAGCACCTTGTGCTGGCGGGCGACGGCCACGATTGCCGCAATGTCGGTGATCTTGAGCAGCGGGTTGGTCGGGGTCTCGATCCAGATCATCTTGGTGGCTGGCCGGATCGCGGCCGCGACGCGCGCCGGGTCGGTCATGTCGACCCAGGTGAAATCGAGCGCACCGATACGCCGGCGCACCTGGTCGAAGAGCCGGCGGGTGCCGCCGTAGAAATCCAGCGGCGCGATCACGTGGCTGCCGGCGTCCAGGAGATCCAGGACGCCGGCGGAAGCCGCCTGGCCGGAAGCATAGGCCAGCGCCCGGACGCCGGACTCGAGCTCGGCCACGCAGCGCTCCAGGGCGTCCCGCGTCGGGTTCGACGAGCGGGTATAGATGTGCTCCCGCGGCTGGCCCAGCGCTTCCCATTCGAAGGTCGTGCTGGTGACGATCGGCGGCATTACCGCGCCGGTCGCAGCATCGCAGGTTTCACCGGCGTGAATGACCCTCGTTTCGAACTGGCTGTTCTTACCTGCCATGGCGGAGACCTGAACCTGAAACTGTAGCGGGGCGGCAGGCTAACATAGCGGGATGAGCACTGTGGATCAGCTGTTGCGCGAGGGCGCCCGCCGCCTCGCGGGCCTCGGCGGCTCACCCCGCCTGGATGCCGAGCTGCTGCTCGGCCACGCGCTGGGCCAGCACCGGGAAGAACTGTACCGGTCCCTGTTCACCACCGTGCCTGGCGAGGCCCGGGAGCGCTACGTGGCGCTGCTGGCCGAGCGGGAGACGCGCCGGCCCGTTGCCCAGCTGGTGGGCCATCGGGACTTCTGGTCATTCACGCTGGCGGTCACGGGCGCGACGCTCGTCCCGCGGCCGGAGACGGAGCTGCTGGTGGAGCGGGCCCTCGCCAGGATCCCGGCGGACGCGGCCTGGACCATCGCGGACCTGGGCACCGGCACCGGTGCCATCGCACTGGCGATGGCGCAGGAGCGCCCGGCCTGCAAGGTGCTGGCCACCGACCTCAGCAAGCCGGCGCTGGCCGTGGCCCGGCGCAACGCGAAGGCCCTTGGGGTGCAGAACGTCACCTTCAGGCAGGGCGACTGGTTCGCGCCACTGCCCAGGCCGGACTCGGCCCGCTGGCGCTTTCACATGATCCTGTCGAACCCACCCTACATCGCGACGGATGAGTGGTCCCTCACCGACCCGGAACTGGGTTTCGAGCCGCGCGTGGCGCTGGATGGTGGACGGGATGGGCTGAGTGCCTACCGCGCGATCACCGATGGCGCACCCCGCTACCTCCGGCCGGGCGGCTGGCTGCTGCTGGAGCACGGCTTCCGGCAGGGCCCGGATGTCCGCGGACTGCTGAAGGACGCCGGCTTCGGCAACGTGGCGACCGTGCCGGACCCGGCGGGACACCCGCGGGTGAGCGAAGGGCAGATCGGGTCGACGCCGGAGTGAGGACATCACCATGACCACGGTGGATCCCGTTCGCTACAGCCGCCACCTGGCACTCCCTCAGGTGGGCGCGGATGGCCAGCGCCGGCTGGAACAGTCCAGCGCGCTGGTGGTCGGGCTCGGGGGCCTCGGCTCCGTGGCGAGCCTCTACCTTGCGAATGCGGGCGTCGGTCACCTGGTGATCAACGACTTCGACCGGGTGGACGCCACCAACCTGCCCCGGCAGATCCTCTTCCGGGAGAGCGACGTCGGGGAGTACAAGACCCACGCGACGGCGGAGCGGCTGAAGGCCGCGAACGCGGCTCCCCACGTCAGCGTCCTGAACCGGCGCCTGGACGCGGACGAACTGCGCGATGCTGTCGGTGCCTGCAGCGTGGTGCTCGACTGCACGGACAACTTCCCCACCCGCATCCAGCTGAACGCGGCCTGCGTTCGCGCGCGCCGGCCGCTGGTGACCGGCGCAGCGATCCGGTTCGAGGGCCAGGTGGCGGTGTTCCTGAACAACGATGCGGCCAGCCCGTGCTACCGGTGCCTCTACTCGGACGAGGACGAGAACTTCGCCAACTGCGCCGGCCAGGGCATCCTCGCGCCGGTGGCGGGCACCATCGGCGCGCTGGTCGCCACCGAGGCGCTGAAGCTGCTGCTCGGGCTGGATTCCGGGCTGCGCAACCATCTCTGGATCTACGATGGCCGGAGCGGCGCGACCCGCACGATTGCCATCCGGAAGGCGCCGGATTGCCCGGTCTGCTCGGTTGTAGGAGCGGCTTCAGCCGCGACTGATCGGTGAATCGGGTCGCGGCTGAAGCCGCTCCTACGCCCGCTCCAGCCGTCGCTGCCACCAGCTACGGCTGGTACACGGTGGGCGTGCTCACCGTCGCCTATGTATTTTCCTTCATCGACCGCAGCATCCTGACCCTCCTCGTCGGCCCGATCCGCGCCGACCTGGGGATCTCGGACACCCAGATCAGCCTGCTCCACGGGCTTGCCTTTGCCATCTTCTACACGCTGCTCGGGATCCCGATCGCGTCGCTGGCCGACCGGCGCAACCGCCGCAACATCATCGCGGTCGGCGTGGCCTTCTGGAGCCTCGCCACTGCAGCCTGCGGCCTGACACGCAATTTCTGGCAGCTTTTCCTGGCCCGCGTTGGCGTCGGTGTCGGTGAAGCCGCGCTGTCCCCGGCTGCCTACTCAATGATTGCCGACAGCTTCCCGCCGGACAGGCTCGGACGCGCGCTGAGCGTGTACACGCTGGGCGCCGTCGCTGGCATCGGCTTCGCGCTGATGATCGGAGGCGCGGTCATCGGCACCGTAACGACGGCGACCGGGGCAACGCTGCCGCTGGTGGGCACGGTCCGGCCCTGGCAGCTGGTCTTCTTCATCGTGGGCCTTCCCGGACTTCTGGTGGCGCTGTGGATCCTCACGCTCCGCGAGCCGGAGCGACGCCGGCTGCCGGTGGCGGGCGAGGATTCGGGGCTGAAGCCCCTCCTGCAGTACATGCGCCTGCACTGGCAGTCCTACACCGCGCACCTGGCGGGCTTTGCCCTGCTCGGCATCGTGCTGAATTCCCTCACGGCGTGGACGCCCAGTCATTTCATCCGAACGTTCGGCCAGTCACCGGGCCAGTCGGGCCTCTGGCTGGGCTCCCTGATCGCCATCTTCGGCACCAGCGGCATCATCGCGGGCGGCTGGTGGTCTGACCGGTCGCAACGGCTCGGGCGTCCCGACGGACCGATGCGGGCCGGCGTGATCAGCGCGCTCGGGTCGCTGCTGTTCGGGGTGGCAGCACCACTCGCCGGTACCCTCGGGCTCGCCCTGGTGCTCTACGCCCCGCTGCTCTTCTTCAGTACCTTCGCCTACGGGGCCGCGCCGGCAGCCGTGCAGATGATGACCCCTGCTCCCATGCGGGCAGTGGCCTCGGCAATCTACCTGTTCTTCCTGAACTTCGTCGGGATGGGGCTCGGGCCGCTGGCCACGGCGGCGGTCACCGACTACGTCTTCCGGAGTGACCTGGCCGTGGGCCAGTCTCTGGCGCTGGTGGTGGGCGTTTCGGCATCCCTGTCGGCGCTGCTGCTCGCCTGGGGCTGCCGGCACTTCCGCGCGACGGTCACGAGAGGTACCGGACTTGCAGGAGCGCCTTCAGGCGCGACCGGTATCGATCGCGCCTGAAGGCGCTCCTACCGGCGGTTGGCGCTGTAGCGGCCGGGCCCCAGGCAGGCGATCGCCAGGGCCGAGAAGAGAAACATCCCCTGCAGTTCCAGCGCCCAGCCGCCTATCGCGTTGAGGCCAAACAGGTCGGACCGGTGCGCCAGTGCAATGGCAAACACCATGTTGGTCGCGATGACTCCCGCGCCGATGCGGGAGAACCAGCCGAAGATCACCATCAGGGGCGCCACGACCTCACCCACGTAGACACCGTAGGCGACCCAGTCCGGCAGGCCGGCGGAGGTCACCATGCGGGTGATCCCTTCGATGCCACTGGTGAGCTTGGAGATCCCGTGCAGGAGGATCAGCACGCCAAGCGCGAGTCGCAGGATCAGCTTGCCAGCGTCAGTCATGACCGGTTTCCGTGCAGGGCATTGCCGCGCAGCTTACTGCGGAACTCCGGTCAGGTGGGCCACCACCCGGCGGGTATGGGGCCGGTTGCGGTGCTCGAAAAGAAAGACCCCCTGCCATTGACCGAGGGCCGGCCGGCCCTCCATCACCGGGATCGAGAGGGACACGGCGTTGAGCGCCGCCTTGATGTGGGCCGGCATGTCGTCCGGGCCCTCGCTGGCGTGCCTGATCCACACCATCGAGGGATCATCGGCGTCCGGGACCAGCCGGCGGAAGAACTCGTCGAGGTCCCGCCGGACGTCGGGGTCGGCATTTTCCTGGATGCACAGCGAACAGGACGTGTGCTGGACGAACAGCGTCAGCAGCCCGTTCCGCACACCGCTCGATTCCACGAAGCGCATGACGTCGCCCGTGAACTCATGGAGGCCTGGCCCGGGCGTGCGGACGGTGAGAACCGCGTGCATCGATTTACTCCGGATCGTAGGCCAGGTTCGACGCCAGCCATCGCTCCGCCGTGGCCAGCGGCATGCCCTTCCGCCGCGCGTAGTCCTCCACCTGGTCGCGGCCGATCCGGCCGACGGCGAAGTACCTGGATCCGGGGTGTGCGTAGTAGAAACCGCTGACCGAGGCGGCGGGCATCATCACGAAGGACTCGGTCAGCTGCACGCCGATGTTCCTCTCCACGTCGAGCAGCTTCCAGAGGGTGGCCTTCTCCGTGTGGTCCGGGCAGGCGGGGTAGCCGGGAGCCGGGCGGATGCCCCGGTACGCCTCCCTGACCAGCTGCTCGTTGCTGAGCTTCTCGTCTGGCGCATAGCCCCAGTGCACCCGGCGCACCTCCTCGTGCAGGTACTCGGCGGCGGCCTCGGCCAGCCGGTCGGCCAGGGCCTTCAGCATGATGGCCGAGTAGTCATCGTGCTCGCGCTCGAACGCTGCCGCGCGGGCATCGATCCCGAGCCCCGCCGTGACGACGAAGGCCCCCACATAGTCGCGCAGCCCGCTGTCATGGGGCGCGACGAAGTCGGCCAGGCAGGCGTTGGGCAGCTTGTCCGCCAGCGGCTTCTGCTGCCGCAGCTGGTGCAGGACGGCCACCGGCCCCGAGCGCTGCTCGTCGGCGTAGACGGCCACGTCGTCGTCCCCGATCCGGTTCGCCGGGAAGAAGCCGAACACCGCCCGGGCCATCAGCCACTTCTCCCCGACGATCCGCTCGAGCATCTTCCGGGCGTCGGCATGCAGGTCCCGGGCGGCCTCGCCCACCACCTCGTCAGCGAGGATTGCGGGAAAGGTGCCGCGGAACTCGTAGGCGTTGAAGAACGGCATCCAGTCGATGTACGGCACCAGCCTGTCCAGCGGGATGTCCTCCAGCACGCGCACGCCGGTGAAGGTCGGCGCCGCCGGCGGCGTGGACCACTCGAGCGGAACGCGGTTGGCCCGTGCCTCGGCGATACCGAGCTGCGGAGTCGCGTCGGTACGGCGACCGTGGCGTTCCCGCCGCACGCGGGCGTCCTCTTTCACGCCGGCCACGTAGGCGGGGCGGTCCTCCGCGCTCGCCAGCTTCTGCGCCACGCCGACGGAGCGGGACGCGTCCTTGACGTAGACCACCGGACCGTCGTACTCCGGGTCGATCTTCACGGACGTGTGCGCCGGCGAGGTGGTGGCGCCGCCGATCAGCAACGGCGTGCTGAAGCCCAGTCGCTTCATCTCCCTGGCGACGTGCACCATCTCCTCCAGGGACGGCGTGATCAGCCCCGACAGGCCGATCATGTCGGCGCCCTCCCGCCGCGCCGTCTCCAGGATGCGCTCGCAGGGGACCATCACCCCAAGGTCGATCACCTCGAAATTGTTGCACTGGAGGACCACGCCCACGATGTTCTTGCCGATGTCGTGCACGTCGCCCTTGACCGTCGCCATGACGATCTTGCCGGCCTTGCGAACGGCGCCCGACTGGGCAGCCTCGATGTATGGCACGAGGTGGGCCACGGCCTTCTTCATCACACGGGCGGATTTCACCACCTGCGGCAGGAACATCTTGCCGGACCCGAAAAGGTCGCCGACCACGTTCATGCCGTCCATCAGGGGACCCTCGATGACGTCGAGCGGCCGTCGTGCGGCAAGCCTGGCCTCCTCCGTGTCGGCGACGATGAACTCGTCGATGCCCTTCACCAGCGCGTGGGACAGCCGCTGGCCCGGCGGGAGCTGGCGCCACTCCTGCTCCGCCTGCTTCGCGACGCCGCCGCCAGGCCCCCGGTAGCGGCTGGCCAGCTCGAGAAGGCGCTCGGTGGCGTCGGGGCGCCGGTTGAGGATCACGTCCTCCACGGCATCCCGCAGCTCGCGGTCGATCTGTTCGTAGATGGCCAGCTGGCCGGCGTTGACGATGCCCATGTCCATGCCGGCCTGGATCGCGTGGTAGAGGAAGACCGAGTGCATGGCCTCCCGCACGGGATCGTTGCCCCGGAAGGAAAAGGACACGTTGCTGACGCCGCCGCTGACGAGCGCATGGGGCAACCGCCGCTTGATCTCCCGGGTCGCCTCGATGAAGGCCACGCCGTAGTCGTTGTGCTCCTCGATGCCCGTCGCCACGGCAAAGATGTTCGGGTCGAAGATGATGTCCTCGGGGGGGAAGCCCACCTGCTCGGTGAGTAACCGGTAACAGCGCTCGCAGATCGAGACCTTGCGCTCGACCGTCTCGGCCTGGCCCTTCTCGTCGAAGGCCATGACCACGACGGCGGCGCCGTGGCGCCGGATCTCCCGGGCCTGCTGCAGGAACGGCCCCTCGCCCTCCTTCAGGCTGATCGAGTTGACCACCGGCTTGCCCTGGACGCACTTGAGGCCGGCCTCGATCACGTTCCAGCGCGAGGAGTCGATCATCACCGGCACGCGGGCGATGTCGGGTTCGGTCGCCACGATCTTGAGGAAGCGGTCCATGGCGGCGACCGAATCCAGCATGCCCTCGTCCATGTTCACGTCGATGATCTGCGCACCGTTCTCGACCTGCTGCCGGGCGACGGCCAGCGCTCCGGCGTAGTCACCGGCGATGATCAGCTTGCGGAACTGGGCCGAGCCGGCCACGTTGGCGCGCTCGCCCACGTTCACGAACAGGGAGTCATCGCCGATATTGAACGGCTCGAGGCCGGCGAGCCGGAGCTTCACCGCGGTGTCCGGTACCTTCCGGGGCGCATGGCGGGACACGGCCTCGCGGATCGCCGCGATGTGCGCCGGCGTGGTGCCGCAGCAGCCACCCACCATGTTGACGAGCCCCGACGCCGCAAATTCGCCCAGCACCCCCGCCATTGCCGCGGGCGTGTCGTCGTAGCCGCCAAATGCATTGGGCAGGCCCGCGTTGGGGTGCACGCTGACGCGGGTATCGGCGACCCGCGACAGCTCGCTGATGTGCGGGCGGAGGTCCTTCGCGCCCAGGGCGCAGTTGAAGCCGATGATGAACGGATTGATGTGCCGGAGGGAATTCCAGAAGGCCTCGGGCGTCTGGCCGGACAGCGTGCGTCCGGACGCGTCGGTGATCGTCCCCGAGATCATCACGGGAATCCGGAGCCCCATCGCCTCGCCCACGCCGGCGATCGCGTACAGCGCGGCCTTGGCGTTCAGCGTATCGAAGATCGTCTCCACCAGTATGAAATCGGCGCCGCCCTCGAGCAGCGCGCGCACCGCGTCCATGTAGGTGGCCACCAGTTCGTCGAAGCTGATGTTCCGCAGCCCGGGGTCGTTGACGTCCGGGGAGATCGAGGCGGTCCGGCTCGTGGGGCCGAGGACGCCGGCAACGAAGCGCTGGCGGCCGGTCCGCCCACCGACCTCGTCGGCCACCGTCCGGGCGAGCCGCGCACCGGCGAGGTTGAGTTCGTGCACGCAGGACTCCAGCCCGTAGTCCGCCAGGGACGGCGCGCTGGAGTTGAAGGTATTGGTCTCGATGACGTCGGCGCCGGCCTCGAGGAACTCCCGGTGAATGCCGCCGATGACGTCGGGGCGCGTGATGCTGAGCAGGTCGTGGTTGCCCTTGAGGTCGCGGGGGGTATCGGCGAAGCGCTGCCCGCGGTAGTCCGCCTCTCCAAGCCGGTGGGCCTGCACCATGGTCCCCATGGCACCGTCCAGGATGACGATGCGCTCGCGGAGCAACGCCTCCAGGGCCGGGAAACCCGGCGTCGTGGGGAGCGGCGCGGGGCGACTCACGAGGCGGCCCCGGCCACGGGCTGCGGCCGCACGCCAAGCGCGTAACAGATCGCAAAGGTCAGCTCCGCCCGGTTCAGCGTGTAGAAGTGGAATTCGCTGATCCCATGCCGGCGCAGGGTCGCGACCTGCTCGATGGCGACGCTGGCGCCCAGCATCCGCTGGGTATCGGGATCATCGTCCAGCCCCTCGAAGCGCTCGTGCAGCCACTGCGGCACCCGGGCGCCGGCGCGGTTGGCAAAGTTCAGCATCTGCCGGAACTTCGCGATGGGCAGAATGCCGGGCACGATCGGCGCCGTGATGCCCCGGGCCACGCAACGGTCCCGGAAACGCAGGAAATTGTCGGTGTCGTAGAAGAACTGGGTGATTGCCCGGTTGGCCCCCGCCTCGAGCTTCTGCTTGAGGTTGTCCAGGTCGAAGTCGGCGCTCGGCGCCTCCGGATGCCCCTCCGGGTATGCCGCCACCGAGATGTCGAAGTCCGCGACTTCACGCAGGCCGCGCACCAGGTCGACCGCGTAGGCATAGCCGCCCGGGTGCGGCACGTAGTGGGTCGCGCCCTGGGGCGGATCCCCGCGCAGCGCGACGATATGGCGGATTCCCTCGTCACGGTAGGCGCGCGCGATGGCCTGGATCTCCTCCCGGTCCGAGCCGACACAGGTGAGGTGGGGCGCGCTGACGAGCCCGGTCCCGGCGGCGATGCGCGACACGATGCGGTGGGTCCGGTCCCGGGTCGAGCCGTCGGCGCCGTAGGTGACGGACACGAAGCGCGGCTTGAGCGGCGCCAGCTTCTGGATGGCCTGCCAGAGCGTCGCTTCCATTTCCGGTGTCTTCGGCGGAAAGAACTCGAAGGACACCTGCACCGGGGGCTTCCGGGGCGCGGGGTGCCGGGGTGCGGGATGTTGGTCAGTCATGGGTACCGGTCCTTGCAGGGGTGGCCTCCGGCCGGCTCGCCAGGAACAGCGCCCGGTCGGGCGCCCTCCCCGGCAGCCATTGCCGGCGGGTGACGGCGAAGCCGAGCGCCGCGAGGCGCGCGACCAGTTCGCTGTCGGTGGGCAGTATGCGATCGAGGATCAACAGGCGGCCTGCCGGGTGCAGCACGCGGGCGGCGTCGGCGAGGATGGACTGCAGTTCGTCGCTGCGGGCGGGAGCCAGCACGTCCTGGAGGATCACCAGGTCGAAGGCGGCTGCCTCGAAGGGCAGCCGCGCGGCATCCGCATCCCGGATGGACCAGCGCGGGGCCCCCGCCTGGCGCAGCCGCGCCCGGGCCAGCTGGCGACGGTGGCCCGACGGTTCGATGCCGATGGCCAGGCGCGCCTCGGGCAGAAGCAGCCGGAGCACCTCGCCCGAGCCGCAGCCGATATTGAGGATGGCTCCGAGCGGCAATGGTTTGCCGTGACCCGGCGCGCCGGCGCGCGTGTCGATGAGCGCCGCACTCAGCAGCTCGGCGAGCGCGGTGTCGTTGTCGGCCACGTGCAGGCCGCGACCGTGGCCGGCACGGAGGGCCCGCCGGAGCGCGTCCCGCTCCCTCTGGCGCGACAGCTTCTGCAGCCGTTCCCGATCCCGGGCAATCGTCGGATCGTCGCTGGCAGCCACCGCCGCCACCGAACTCGCCACTCCGGCATCGAGTCCCGCGGTCGACCAGCGGTAAAAAATCGAGCGCCCCTCGCGGAAGGACTCCACCAGTCCGGCCTCCGCCAGCAGGCGGAGGTGCCGGGACACGCGGGGCTGGCTCTGCTCGAGCACCGTGACCAGGTCGCCCACGGACGTCTCGCCACCCAGCAGGGCGACGAGCAGCCGCAGGCGGCTCGCCTCGGCAGCGGCATCCAGCTGGAGAACGGCCTGATTCAGCTTCATGGCCGCAAATATAAAGAAGTCGTTATATATCCACAACCCGCCGGTTCACGGGCACGCCAAGGCCAGGGCCCGAACCGTCGAACCCAGGTCGGACCCAGGGGTAATGGCAGCGAACGTCGGCGATCTAGACGCTGGATGGCGGCAAATTGACGGCTTCCCGGGCCGTTCCGATCCAGCTCCGGATCAGGGAGTAGGCCACGGCCAGCAGGGTTGGGCCGATGAAGAGGCCGATGATGCCCCAGGCCAGCAACCCGCCCAGGACGCCCATGAGGATCAGGGCGAAGGGCAGCTTGGCGCCCCGGCTGATGAGCCAGGGGCGCAGGAAGTTGTCCACGGTGTTCACCAGTGCCGCGCCCCAGATGCCGAGGAAGATCGCGGAGCCCGTCTCCCCCGTGTAATAGAGCCAGATGGCCGACGGCAGCCAGATGAGAAAGGTTGGCAGCTGGACCAGGGCCAGCATGAACGTGGCGAAGCCGAGCACGGCCACACCGGGCATGCCCGCGATGAAGAAGCCGAGCGCCGCGATCAGGGCCTGCACGGAGGCCGTGCCCACCAGTCCGATGGACACGCTGCGCACGGTGCCCACGACCAGCGGAATGATCCGGCCGCGCTCGCCGATGTTCAGGCGGGAGACCAGCCGCTCGGCGAGATCGGCGGAGCGATCCGCGGTAATCAGGAAGACCGCGGCAATCAGGATGGCAAAGAGGAACTCCAGCAGCGCGAGGGCCAGGTTCGCGCCCTGGGCCAGGGCCCAGACCCCCGCTTCCTCGGCGGCCGGCAGCGCCTTGGTGACCAGGCCCGACATGTCGGAGACGCCGCTGAGCCAGACGTCCCGGATCAGCCCACCAATCAGCGGCAGGCCGGTGACCCAGTCCGGTGGCGTCGGGGCAATGGACTGGACCAGGTCCTTCAGCATCTCGGCCACCTGGGGCACGGCCTGGCCCAGCGTAGCGGTAAGCACGGCGAACGGGACGATCAGGATCAGGAACAGGCCGAGGCTGCAGAGGCTGGCGGCAAGCACCGGACGGTCCCCGAGCCGGCGGGTCAGCCAGGTGAAGGCGGGCCAGACCGTGATCGCGATGATCGCGGCCCAGGTCAATGCGCCCAGGAACGGCAGGATGATCTGCAGGACCGCGACGCCGAGCAGGATCAGTGCGACGAGCCGGACGATGCGCTCGGTGGTCCAGGCGCTTGGAACTGGAGTCTGGGTATCGGGCATGGGGCGCTAGGTTACCGCAGGAGCGGCTTGTAGGAGCGCCTTCAGGCGCGACCGCTGCCAGATCGCGCCTGAAGGCGCTCCTACTGTATTTTCAGCCGATAGCCGAGCCCGACTTCAGTGAGCAGATAGCGTGGCTGTTGTGCATCCGGCTCCAGTTTCTGGCGCAGGTTCCGGATGCACACCCGGAGGATGCCGGAGTCACTGGCCTTGCCGGGCCCCCACACCTCACGCAGCAGCTGGGGGGTGCGAACGACGAGCCCCGCGTGACTCGCGAGTACGTCCAGAAGCCGGTACTCGAGGGGCGTCAGGTGCAGGTCGCCTTCCGCGTTACTGGCGCTCCGTCGCGCAAGGTCGACGACAGTAGAGCCGAATTCGAGCCGTGGGGCATCTTCGGCGCCCAGTGCACGCCGGCGAAGTGCGGCGCGCACGCGGGCGAGCAGCTCCGGCGTGCTGAAGGGCTTCGTCACGTAGTCGTCGGCGCCTGCGTCGAGCGCCGCGACCTTCTGCTCCTCCATCGTGCGGGCCGAGATCACGACGATCGGGACCATGGACCACTCGCGCACGTCCCGGATCAGCTTCAGCCCGTCGCCGTCGGGCAGTCCCAGGTCCACCAGTAGCAGGTCGGGCTTGTGGGAACGGGCCTCGATCAGGCCGCGGCCCGCAGTCCCGGCCTCGGCCATCCGGTACCCGGCACCTTCGAGCAGGGCCTTCAGGACCTCCCGGATGCCTGCGTCATCCTCGATCACGAGGACCAGATGCATGGCCCGGGTCATGCCGGCTCCCTGGAGGGCAGCGTGAACTCCAGGCGGGCGCCGCCGCCGGCCCCGCGGGAACCGGAAATCTCTCCGCCGTGGGCGGCGACGATGGCCCTGCAGATCGCGAGCCCGAGCCCTGCCCCCGAAATCGTGCCTTCGACGTGCCCGCGCTGGAAGGGCTGGAACAGCCGGGCGACGTCGCCCTCCGGCAGCCCCGGGCCCTGGTCCTCGACCACGATCCGCACGGCGTCGTAGTCCGCGACGGCCGTCACTGTCGTTGCCGTTCCCTCCGGCGTGTACTTGGCGACGTTGTCCAGCAGGTTGACGAACAGCTGCACGACCAGGACGGGATCCACATGGACGGCCGGCAGGTCATCCGGGATCTGCACGTGGACCGGGTGTTTCGCCAATCGCTCCCGTAGCCGGTGCACCGCCGTGCCCACGAGGTCGTCCAGCGCCTCCCATCCACGGCGCAGCTGCAATTGGCCGGACTCGAGGCGCGTGAGGTCGAGCACGTTGGAGATCAGCTCGGACATCTCGTGGGCCTTGCGCTCCACGGAGCGGGCCAGCGACACGCGGGTGGCGGGATCGAGGGTGGCATCATGCTCGGCCAGCGCGCTCCCGGCGCCGGCCATGACGGCGAGCGGGGTGCGCAGGTCGTGGGAGATCGAAGCCAGCAGGGTGTTGCGCAGGCTTTCCGTTTCGGCGGCCACGCGGGCCTGTTCCGCATCCTCGGCGAGCTGGGCGCGCTCGAGCGCAAGGCCGATCTGGGCCGCGAAGGTTTCCAGGAGGTGGCGCTGCTCCGGCAGCAGCACGCGCCGCCGGTTCGCCGGCAGCACCGCCAGCACGCCCTGTGGCGGACGCGCATTCCCGAGAGGCACATAGAGCGCTGGAGCGGCCGGCAGGGTATCGGCACCGAGGCCGGCTCGTTCACCGTGGTCGAGGACCCATTGGGCCACCGACAGGTCGGCCGACCGCAACGACCCGGGCATGGGCGCGTCCGCGGGATACCGAAGCCTGCGCTGCGCATCTGGCAGCAGCACGACGGCCTCGCAGCCGAAGACCTCCGCCACGTGCCGGACCGCCACCCGGGCCATCGCGGTGGTGCCCCGCGTGGCGCCAAGCTCCCGGCTCATGGCGTAGAGGAGCGCCGTGCGGCGCTCCCGCGCACCCGCCACACGGGTCTGCTGGCGGACGCTGGCCATGAGGCTAGCGATGATCAGCGCCACGATGAGCATCACGCCGAACGTGACCAGGTACTCCACGTCGGAGACGGCGAAACTGAAGCGCGGTGGCACGAAGCAGAAGTCGAAAGCGAGGACGTTGGCGACGGCGGTCAGCACCGCCGGCCCGCGGCCGAGCCGCACGCTCGCCAGCGTGACGCCGAGCAGGTAGACCATCACCAGGTTGGCCAGCTCGAACTGTTCGTACATGAGCGCAGCGATGCCGGTGCAGGCCACCGTGGTCGCGGCCGCCCAGCCGTAGCGCTCCCACCGGATCGGCTGCTTCGGCCCGGCGTCGGACGCCACTTCCACGGGCGGCCGGTCGGCCCGCACAGGCTTGGGACTGATCGTCAGCACATCCACGCCCTGGGTTCGCCGCACCAGCTCGGTGGCAGTCGACGGGCGCAGGAGCGCGCGCAACCCGCGGCGCTTCGGCGCACCGACGACGATCCGCGTGGTGTTCCTCGTCCGGGCATACTCCAGCACGGCTTCCGCGGCCGTGGGGCCGTCCAGCGTGACGGTTTCCGCGCCCAGGGACTCCGCCAGCCGCAGCAGGTCGATGCGGCGGTTCCGCTCCCGCTCCGGCAGCCGCAGGAGCTCCGGTGTCTCGACGTAGACCACCGTCCACTGGGCATCCAGCGCGTCGGCCAGGCGCTTGCCCGCGCGGATCACCTGCTCGGCCTGCTCGTCCGGGCCGATGGCGGCCAGCAGCCGGTCCCGGGCCAGCTGCGGGCGGGTCGCCTGGTCGAGAGGCACGGAGGCGCGGGCTGCGGCGTCCACCCGGTCGGCCGTGCGGCGCAGGGCCAGCTCGCGAAGCGCCAGCAGGTTCGGCTTGCGGAAGTAGCGCTCGATGGCCGTGCCCACTTCGTCGGGCAGGTAGATCTTGCCGGCGCGGAGACGCGCCAGCAGGTCGTCGGGCGGCAGGTCGATCAGCTCGACCTCATCGGCCTCGTCGAAGACGTGGTCCGGCACGGTCTCGCGCTGGCGTATTCCGCTGATCTGCGCGATGAGATCATTGAGGCTCTCCAGGTGCTGGACGTTGACGGTGGTCCAGACGGAGACGCCGGCGGCCAGCAGTTCCTGGATGTCCTGCCAGCGCTTGCTGTGCCGGGGGGGTGGCTCGCCTTCGACCAGGTTCGAGTGCGCCAGTTCGTCGACCAGCAGGATCTCGGGGCGCCGGCGCAGGGCGGCGTCGAGATCGAACTCCTGCCGGACGATGCCCTTGTAGGTGACCGGCTGAGTTGGCAGCTGCTCGAAGCCCTCGAGCAGGCGCTCGGTCTCCGCGCGTCCGTGGGGCTCCACGTAGCCGATGACGACATCGACGCCGGTGGTACGCAGGCCGCGGGCCGCCTCCAGCATGGCGTAGGTCTTGCCGACGCCGGCGGAGGCGCCGAAGAAGATCCGCAGCTTGCCCCGCGCTGCACGCGCCTCCTCGGCCTGCACACGGGCCAGCAGCTGGTCCGGGTCTGGGCGGCCGTGGGCCATGGCGCTATGCCTAGCGCAGGCCGTCGAGCGCGAGGTTCAGGGCGAGCACGTTGACGCGAGACTCACCCAGCACTCCCAGAGTGCGCCCTTCCGTTGCCGCGCTGACGAGTTCCCGGACACGAGTCTCCGGAATGCCGCGGGCCCGGGCCACGCGCGGCACCTGCCAGTCTGCCGCGGCCGGCGAGATGTGGGGGTCGAGACCGCTGCCGGAGGCCGTCACCAGGTCGACGGGGACGGGGCTCCGGTTGCCGGGATCGGCGGCCCGCAAGGCGTCGAGCCGGGCGGCCACGGCGGTCGCCAGCGCCGGGTTCGTCGTGGCCTGGTTCGAGCCGCTGGACGCGCCGCCGTTGTAGGGCTGCGGACCGGTTGCCGACGGGCGGCCCCAGAAGTGGCCCGGAGCCGAGAACGGCTGACCGAGCAGCAGCGACCCTACCCGCTTGTCGCCTGAAACAATGATGCTGCCGGTCGCCTGGGACGGGAAGAGTCCGGCGCCGACCAGGGTAACGAAACCGGGATACGCCACCCCGGTGACGAGGGTCAGCAGGGCGAAGACGACGAGTGCGGGACGAATCTCTTGCAGCATCTGGATACTCCTACGTTCTACCGCCCGGAACTCAGGCAATCCCCACCGCGGTCAGCAACACGTCGATCAGCTTGATGCCAATGAACGGTACCACGAGCCCGCCCAGGCCATAGACCAGCAGGTTCCGGCGCAACAGGTGCACGGCGGACGCTGCCCGGGAACGAACACCCCGGAGCGCCAGGGGCACCAGCACCACGATGACCAGGGCGTTGAAGATCACCGCGGAGAGGATCGCGCTCCCGGGGCTGGTCAGGGCCATGACGTTCAGGCCGTTCAGCACCGGGTAGGTCGTCGCGAACGCGGCGGGAATGATGGCGAAGTACTTGGCCACGTCGTTGGCGATGGAGAAGGTCGTCAGCGCGCCCCGGGTCACCAGCATCTGCTTGCCGACGTCCACGATCTCGATCAGCTTCGTGGGGTTCGAGTCGAGATCCACCATGTTGCCAGCCTCCTTGGCGGCCTGGGTGCCCGAGTTCATGGCAACTGCCACGTCCGCCTGGGCCAGCGCCGGCGCGTCATTCGTGCCGTCGCCGCACATGGCGACGAGATGGCCTTCCGCCTGCTGCTTCCGGATCAGGGCCAGCTTGGCTTCCGGCGTGGCCTCGGCCAGGAAATCGTCGACGCCCGCCTCGGCGGCAATCGCTGCTGCCGTCAGCCGGTTGTCGCCCGTCACCATGATGGTCTTGATGCCCATCTGCCGGAGCTCCGCGAAGCGCTCGCGGATGCCGCCCTTGACGATGTCCCGCAGCTCGACGACCCCGAGCACCCGGCGGCCGTCGGCGACGACGAGCGGCGTCGCGCCCTCGCGGGCCACGCGATCGACGATGTCGGACACCGGCGTGGGCCAGACACCACCCTCAGCGATCACGAACTGCCTGACGGCCTCGGCGGCGCCCTTGCGGACCCGGTGGCCGTCCAGATCGACGCCGCTCATCCGGGTCTGGGCCGAGAACTTGTAGAAGGTGTGGCTGAGGGCCCCCAGGTCCCGGCCGCGCAGCTGGAACAGCTTCTTGGCCAGGACCACGATGGAGCGTCCCTCGGGCGTCTCGTCCGAAAGGGATGCCAGCTGGGCCGCATCCGCCAGCTCCTCCTCTTTCACCCCGGGCGCCGCGTGAAAGGCCGCGGCCTGACGGTCGCCCAGCGTGATCGTGCCGGTCTTGTCGAGGAGCAGTACGTCCACGTCCCCCGCAGCCTCGACCGCGCGCCCGGACGTGGCGATGACGTTGGCCTGCACCATGCGGTCCATCCCCGCGATGCCGATGGCAGACAGCAGGCCGCCGATGGTCGTCGGAATCAGGCACACGAGCAGCGCGACCAGCACCGTGAGGGTCACTACGGAACCCTCGCCCGAGCTGGTCACCGCATAGGACGAGAACGGCGCGAGCGTGGCCGTGGCAAGCAGGAACACCAGTGTGAGCATCGCCAGCAGGATCGACAGGGCGATCTCGTTCGGCGTCTTCGTCCGCTTGGCGCCTTCGACCATCGCGATCATGCGGTCGAGGAAGCCCTCGCCCGGATTGCTGGTGACGCAGACCACGAGCCAGTCCGAGAGGACTTTTGTGCCACCGGTAACCGAGGAGAAATCGCTGCCCGACTCCCGGAGCACGGGGGCGGATTCGCCCGTCACGGCGCTCTCGTTCACCGACGCCACGCCGACCACCACCTCGCCATCGGCGGGGATGATGTCCTTCGCATCGACGAGCACGAAGTCGCCCTTGCGCAGGCTGCTCGCGGGGACCAGCTGGAAGCTCGCGCTGCGCTCGGGCCCCTGCAGCTTCTTCGCCTGGACCTCCTTGCGCATGGCCCGGAGTGACGCCGCCTGGGCCTTGCCGCGGCCCTCGGCCACCGCTTCGGCAAAGTTGGCAAACAGCACGGTGAGCCAGAGCCAGGCCGCGATTGCCAGCACGAAGGCCGGATGGCCGGCATCCGCCAGAGTGCCCGTCAGCGCACCCAGCCCGAGGATCGTGGTGACGATGCTGCCGACGAAGACGACGAACATCACCGGGTTGCGGACCTGGACCCGGGGATCGAGCTTGCGGAGGGCATCCACCATGCCGGCGCGCAGGATCGGGCCAGTCAGCAACGTCGCCCGGTGGGACGGGACGCCAGGCAGGCCGGCAGTGTGGGTCGGGGAACTTGCAGTGGTCATGGTTATCGGTTCCCGATGAGTTGCAGGTGCTCGACGAGGGGGCCGAGCGCCAGGGCGGGAAGGAAGGTCAGTGCGCCAATCAGCAGCACGACACCGACGAGCAATGTCACGAACAGCGGCGTGTGGGTCGGCAGCGTCCCTGCCGTGACGGCCGTCGCCCGCTTCGCCGCCAGGCTGTCGGCAATGGCCAGCACGGGAATCATCAGCCAGTAGCGCGACACCCACATCGAGATTCCGAGCACGAGGTTGTAGAAGGGCGTGTTGGCCGAGATGCTCGCGAAGGCGCTGCCATTGTTGTTGCCCGCCGAGGAGAAGGCGTAGAGGATCTCGGAGAACCCGTGGGGCCCCGGGTTGCCGACGCTGGCGGTGGCCACCGGCAACACGCTGGCGATGGCCGTGCCGACCAGCACCACCAGGCACGGAATGAGCAGGACGATGACGGCCATCTTCACCTCGAAGGCCTCGATCTTCTTGCCCAGGTACTCGGGCGTGCGGCCAACCATCAAACCGGCGATGAACACGGCGACGAGCGCGAACATCAGCATGCCGTAGAGCCCGCTGCCGACCCCGCCGAAGACCACCTCGCCGAGCTGCATGAGCCACATCGGGACCAGGCCGCCCAGCGGCGTGAAGGAACCGTGCATGGAGTTGACGGAGCCGTTGGAAGCAGCCGTCGTCGCGGCGGCCCACAGGGCGGAATTGGTGATGCCGAAGCGGGTCTCCTTGCCCTCCATGTTGCCGCCCGCCTGGGCATCCGACGCAGCCTGGTCGATGCCCGGCGTGTCGAAACGGGGATTGCCGGCCTGCTCCGCGGCCGTCACGCCAAGCGTCAGCGGCACGAAGATGACCAGCATCGCCGCCAGCACCGCCCAGCCCTGCCGGGTGTCACCGACCATGCGGCCGAAGGTGTAGCAGAGCGCCGCCGGGATGAGCAGGATGGCGAGCACCTGCAGGAAGTTCGAGAGCGGCGTCGGGTTCTCGAGCGGGTGCGACGAGTTGACGTTGAAGAAGCCGCCACCGTTCGTGCCAAGCTGCTTGATGGCCACCTGGCTGGCCGCCGGCCCGAGCGGCACGACCTGCTCCGTCACGGGCGTCTCCCCCGCGATCGGTTCCACGAGCGTGACCGACTGGTAGGGCTCGAAGCTCTGCACGACGCCCTGGGAAACGAGTATCACGGCAAGCAGCGTGGCGAGGGGCAGCAGCACGTAGAGGGTGCTGCGCGTGAAATCCACCCAGAAGTTGCCGATGTGCTGCGCCTGCCGCCGGACGAAGCCGCGGATCAGGGCAATCAGCACCGCGATGCCGGTCGCCGCCGACAGGAAGTTCTGCACGGCGAGGCCGAGCATCTGGGTGAGATAGCTCATCGTAGTCTCACCGCTGTAGCCCTGCCAGTTGGTGTTGGTGGCGAAGCTCACGGCGGTGTTGAAGGCCGAATCCGGCGTCACCGCGCCGAAGCCCTGCGGGTTCAGGGGCAAGACACCCTGGGCGCGCTGGAGCGCGTAAACGACAAGGAAGCCCACCAGATTGACCAGCAACGCCGCGAGCGCGTAGCCCTTCCAGCCCGTCTCGGCCTCGGCCTTGACGCCGGCGAGCCGGTAGATGCCCCGCTCAACCGGGCCCAGCAAGGGCGTCAGGAAGGTCCTCTTGCCCTCGAAGACATTGGCCATGAAGCCGCCAAGCGGCTTTGCCATCAGGACCAGCGCGGCGACGTAGATCCCGATCTGCAACTGTCCCAGCGCGGTCACTGGAAGCGCTCCGGATACAGCAGGGCCACGACCAGGTAGATGCCCAGCGCGACGGCCAGGCCCAGCCCGATGACATCGACGGCGCTCATGAGTGCCGCTCCGGGTCCCGATCCGGCGCCTGCAGGCGGCTTGCCAGCCACCCCAGCGCCCAGGTCGTGGCGACCAGCGCCAGCGTGACGAGAATGACTGTCAGTTCCACTGTCCGTCCTCCCTGCCAGAAGGCAGCGGGGCCCAGACTAGTGAAAGGAGCGTAAGGCCGGCGTTAGGAAATCGACAGGTCGCGGCTCAAGCCGCTCCTACGGCGCCGGCATCGTCTCGCGCTTGAGGATGTTGATGATGGCCGCCCTCTCTTCCGGGGTCTTCACGGGGCCGCTGGAGATGATCATCTTCGTGCCGGGGATGAACTGGTCGGGGCCGGCCAGGAACTTGTCCAGCGCCGCGTCGTCCCACACCAGGCCGTTGCGGCCGGCCTCGGCGAGGCCCGGCGAGTAGTAGTAATTGGGCACGGTGCCCGCACGCTGTCCAAAGATGGCGTAGAGGTTGGGTCCGACCAGGTGCTTGCCGCCCTTCTCCACCGTGTGGCAGAAGCGGCACCACTTGTAGGTCTCGTCCTTCACCTGCTTCTCGAAGGGGGTTTCCGGCGTCACGGTGACCTGCGTCACCGGCGCCTCGTGGGAGGTCACATCCGCCGCTGCCTCCACGACTTCACCCGTGGGCCAGGGTGTCACGCGGAACATCTGGTACGGGCCCAGCGCGCCGAGCACCACGAAGGCAATGACGGTCAGCGCGGCGACCCCTCGCGCGAGCAGGCCCGGGGCGCCGGCGAGAGTGGCCGGCCGGCGACGGCCCTTCAGCCAGGCGCCCAGGGCCCAGACCAGTGCAGTGGCCACCAGCAAGGTGCCAACCGCGCCGACGCCGGGCTCCGGCGACCTGAAGGTCGAGAACGCGTACACCGTGATCACGAGCGTCGCATAGACCTGCGCGCCAAATCCCGGCGGGAAGGCCGCCAGCAACCCGACGCCACGCCGCAGCCAGAGCCAGATGCCCGTGACGATGGCGGCCAGCGTCAGCAGCGTGAACGAAAAGCCCAGGGCCGAGTGGAAATAGCCGAAGAACATCCAGCCGATGTGATTTTCCGCCACGACCGGCGGCAGGGTGACGAACGGCCCGAGGCGGACCGTGAGGCCCTCGGTCCAGGCCTGGCTGATGCCGAGGATCGGCATCACCGCCAGGACGAGGTAGCTGGCGAGGGCCAGCTGGTTCGCCCAGGACTGGCCGTTCGCCGTCAGGCCCGGGTGCCGCGGGGCCGGGCGGTCCTGGTACCAGCGCCAGAGGCGCCAGATGAGCAACACGAACAGGATCAGGCCGATCAGGTAGTGCCAGCTGCGCAGCTCCTCCCGGAGCAGCGACGTCTTCTCCGTGCGGGGCATGCGCACACCGAGGGCGGCCTGCACGGTGTAGAGCAGGGCAATCAGCCAGCCGAGAGTCTTTGCCATCGAGATTCTTCCCCGTAGGAGCGGCTTCAGCCGCGACCCATGCGGGTCGCGGCTGAAGCCGCTCCTACAATTTCTTCTTGAGCAGGTCGTTGACCTGCGCCGGATTGGCCTTACCGCCGCTCGCCTTCATGATCTGGCCGACCAGGAAGCCGAGCACCTTGCCCTGGCCGGCCCGGTATTGCTCCACCTGCCCCGGGTTTGCGGCCAGAATCTGATCGACGATAGCCTCAAGAGCGCTGGCGTCACTGATCTGCGCAAGGCCCCGCTCCTTCACCAGCTGCTCCATCGCCGGCGCGTCTGTGGCGAAGGCGAACTCCTCGATCAGTTCCTTGGCGCTGCTGCGGGCGATGACGCCCTCGGCGGCCATGCGCAGCGCCGCGGCGGTGGCCGCCACGTTGACGCCCGCCGGCTCCCGCCCGGCGCCGAAAAGGCTGAACAGCTGGCTCTGCACGGTATTTGCGGCTGCCACCGGCTGGCCCGACTCCCGGGCGAGTGCGTCATACAGTTGCGCCACGTCGGGATCGGCGGCGAGGACGTCGGCCGTGTCGGGCTTCAGGCCGAAGTCCCGGACCCAGCGCTCGCGCTTCGCATCGGGCAGCTCCGGGAGGTTCCGGCGCACGTCATCGATGAATGCCTCGTCCAGCTCCACGGGGAGCAGGTCCGGATCCGGGAAATACCGGTAGTCGTTGGCCTCTTCCTTGCTCCGCATCGGGCGGGTCTCGTCCCGGTCCGGGTCGTAGAGGCGGGTCTCCTGGACGACGGTGCCCCCGCCTTCCAGCACCTCGATCTGCCGCTCCACCTCGTAGAGGATCGCGCGCTCCAGGAAGCGGAAGGAATTGAGGTTCTTCGATTCGGTGCGGGTGCCCAGCTTGTCCGTGCCGGCGCGGCGCACCGACACGTTGGCGTCGCAGCGGAACGAGCCTTCCTGCATGTTGCCGTCGCAGATCCCCAGGTAGCGCACGAGCTGGTGCACCTTCTTCATGTAGGCCACCGCTTCCTTCGCGGACCGCAGGTCCGGCGCCGAGACGATCTCGAGCAGCGGCGTGCCGGCCCGGTTCAGGTCGATGCCGGACAGCCCGGTGAAGTTCTCGTGGAGGGACTTGCCGGCGTCTTCCTCCAGGTGGGCGCGGATCACATGGACGGACCTGGTGCCGCCGCCCTCGAGCGGGATGGTTATGCTGCCGTCGTGGACGACCGGCAGCTCGTACTGGCTGATCTGGTAGCCCTTTGGCAGGTCCGGGTAGAAGTAGTTCTTGCGCGCGAAGACGGACCGCGGGGCAACCGTGGCGCCGATGGCCAGGCCGAAGCGGGCGGCCATCCGCACCGCCTCCGCGTTCAGCACCGGCAGCACGCCCGGATAGCCCAGGTCCACGAGACTGGCCTGGGTGTTGGGCGGCGCGCCGTAGGCGGTGGAAGACCCGGAGAAGATCTTGCTGCGCGTGGCGAGCTGCGCGTGGATCTCGAGCCCGATGACGACTTCCCAGGTCATGGTGTAGGAGCGCCTTTAGGCGCGATCGATGCCGGTGTCCCTGCTGAAGCCGCTCCTACAGGCGGAGGCATCTTCCTGTGCCAGTCCGTCTCGCGCTGGAAGGCGTGGGCAAAGTTGAAGAGGGCCGCCTCCCCGAAGTGGGGCCCGATCAGCTGCAGGCCCACGGGCAGTCCGTTCGAGAAGCCGCAGGGCACCGACATGCCCGGCAGGCCGGCCAGGTTCACCGGGATCGTGTAGATGTCGTTCAGGTACATCTGCACCGGATCGTCCACCTTCTCGCCGAGGCGGAAGGCGGGGGTCGGGGCGGTGGGTCCCGCGATGATGTCCACATCGGTGAAGCACCGGCGGAAGTCGTCGGCGATCAGGCGCCGCGCCTTCTGGGCCTTGAGGTAGTACGCGTCGTAGTAGCCCGCGGACAGCACGTAGGTGCCGGTGAGGATGCGCCGCTTCACTTCCGCGCCGAAGCCCTCGCCGCGGGACTTCTTGTACAGCTCCTCGAGCGTGGTGGCGCCGGCGTGGCGGTGGCCGAAGCGGACCCCATCGAAGCGGGACAGGTTGGACGAGCACTCGGCCGGCGCGACGATGTAGTAGGTGGGCACGGAGAGCGCGAGGCTCGGGAGTGACAGCTCGACCAGCGTGGCGCCCAGGCGCTCGTAGACCTTCAGCGCGTCCCGGATGGCGGCGGCGGACCGGGGCTCCAGCCCCGCATCGAGGAATTCCTTCGGCACCCCGATGCGCCGGCCCGCCAGCGGCGAGTCCAGGCTGGCCACGTAGTCCGGCACCGGCAGGTCCGCGCTGGTGGAATCCCGCGGATCGAAGCCCGCCATGGCGCCGGTCAGCAGCGCGGCATCCTCGGCCGTGAGGGTCAGCACCCCCGCCTGGTCCAGGCTGGAGGCGAACGCGATCATCCCGTAGCGGGACACCCGCCCGTAGGTGGGCTTGAAGCCCGTGATGCCCACCAGCGCGGCGGGCTGGCGGATCGAGCCGCCCGTGTCCGTGCCCGTGGCGGCGGGCACGAGCCCGGCGGCCACCGCGGCGGCCGACCCGCCGGACGAGCCGCCCGGAGAGCGCTGCAGGTCCCACGGGTTCCGCACGGGGCCGAACCAGCTGGTCTCGTTGGACGAGCCCATGGCGAACTCGTCCATGTTCGTCTTGCCGACCGTGACGATGCCGGCGGAAGCGAGCCGCTGGACCGCCGTCGCGTCGTAGGGCGAGATGAAGTTCGCCAGCATCTTCGACCCACAGGTCGTGCGGACGCCCGCCGTGCAGAAGATATCCTTGTGGGCGAAGGGAATGCCGGTGAGAGGCCCACCCTCGCCCCGGGCGAGCCGGGCGTCGGCCTGGTCGGCGGCGGCCAGGGCCAGCTCGGGAATCACGGTAATGAAGCTGTTCAGCGCCTGGTCGGCGGCACCGATGCGGGCAAGGGCCGACGCTGTCAGCTCGCGGCTGCTGACCTGGCGGGCCTTGAGGGCCGCGGACAGCTGGGCGATGGTGGGGCGTGGGGGCAGGGTTGTCATGGCGGGACCGGATCGCGGCTGAAGCCGCTCCTACTCCAGGACCCGGGGGACGGTGTAGAGGCCGTCCTGGACGGCCTCGCTGTTCCGCTGGTAGAGGTCCCGGTGATTGGCTTCGGTGACCTCGTCGGGGCGCAGGCGCTGGCTCATGTCCATGGGGTGCGCCATGGGCAGGACGGCGCTGGTGTCGGCGGACTGGAGCTGGTCCACGAAACTGACGATCCGGTCCAGCTTCTCGACCACGCCATCGAGCTCGTCGGCCCCGATCTCGAGCCTGGCAAGGTGGGCGATGTGCTCGACGTTCTGGCGGGTGAGCTTCATGGCGGCGTGCTTGATCAACTATTGACCAGTCGAGGGCTGAACAACCCGTGAAAGTGTGAGTCAGGGCGCGGTTTTTCCGCGGCCGGAATCATACACCGCTGTTGTGGAATCTGACCCCCGTTGCTAGGCTACCGCGCTTCTACGGGGCACTCTCGCGGGCGCGGCCATTCATGAGTAAGCCATGCTGACACAGCCATGCTGAAACGGCTTCTGGGCTATTTTTCCCACGATCTCTCCATTGACCTGGGAACGGCGAACACGCTGATCTACCTGGCGGGCCAGGGCATCGTGCTCGACGAGCCCTCCGTGGTGGCCATCCGGGAGGAACCGGGCCGGGGCGGCAAGATCGTGGAGGCCGTGGGCCTCCAGGCCAAGAATATGCTGGGCCGCACGCCCGGCAACATCACCGCCATCCGGCCCCTCAAGGACGGCGTCATCGCTGACTTCACCGTCACGGAGAAGATGCTCCAGCACTTCATCCGGAAGGCCCTGCCGGGGCGGTACTTCCGGCCCAGCCCCCGGGTCATCGTCTGCGTGCCCTACGGCTCCACCCAGGTGGAACGGCGCGCCATCCGGGAGTCCGCCGAGGGCGCGGGCGCCCGCAAGGTCTGGCTGGTCGAGGAGCCCATGGCGGCCGCCGTCGGCGCCGGCATGCCCGTCCACGAGGCGCGGGGCTCCATGGTCCTCGACATCGGCGGCGGCACCTCCGAGGTGGCAGTGATCTCCCTGAACGGCATCGTCTATGCCGCGTCGGCCCGCATCGGCGGCGACAAGTTCGACGAGGCCATCATCAACTACGTGCGCCGGAACTACGGCATCCTGATCGGCGAATCCACGGCCGAGCGCATCAAGAAGGAAATCGGCTCCGCCTTCCCCGGCGACGAGGTCAAGGAGATCTCGGTCAAGGGCCGCAACCTCTCCGAGGGCGTGCCGCGCAGCTTCAGCCTGAACAGCAACGAGATCCTGGAGGCGCTCCAGGAGCCGCTCCAGGGCATCGTCCAGGCCGTGAAGCAGGCGCTGGAGCAGACGCCACCCGAGCTCGGCGCCGACGTGGCTGAGCGCGGCATCGTACTCACGGGCGGCGGCGCACTGCTCCGGCACATCGACAAGCTGCTCATGGAAGAAACCGGCCTGCCCGTCGTGGTGGCCGACGAACCGCTCACCTGCGTCGCCCGTGGTGGCGGCCGCATCCTGGAATTGCTGGACGAGGTTCCGCCCTCCACGCTGGGACTTGAGTAGGAGCGGCTTCGGCCGCGACCCGGGCCCGTGAGAATCGAGTCCGCGAGTCTCGAGCGGGACCGGGTCGCGGCCGAAGCCGCTCCTACACACGGATAAACGGGCATGGCGCTTTCTTCTGCGGACAGCGAAGGCCGGGCCTACCGCAACGCCAGCCCGAACCTGCGCTTCTTCCTCACCGGCGTCCTGTCGCTGGCCCTGATGTTCCTCGACCACCGGGGCACCTACCTGGAGGAGGTCCGCGCCTACCTGGGCGCGGCCATGTACCCACTGCAGGTCGCCATCAACTCGCCCGCCGCCGGCGTGCGCTGGATGCGGGAGAACATGGCCCTGCGCGAGCGCCTGATCACGGAGAATGCGGCGCTCCGCCGCGACGCTCTGGCCGCCAGTGCGGAGCTGCAGCGTCTCGCGGCCCTGCGGGCGGAGAACGAGCGCATCCGTGCCCTGCTCGACTCCAGGACGCGGGTCCCGGATCGGGTGGTCGTCGGCGAGATCCTCGCGCTGGACATGGACCCGCTGCGACACCGGGTGATTCTGAACAAGGGTAGCCGGGATGGCGCCTACGAGGGCCAGGCCCTCATCGATGCCGGCGGCGTCGTCGGCCAGATCACCCGTGACCAGCAGGACAGCTCCGAGGCGCTCCTGATCACCGACCCCGATCACGCGGTCCCCGTGGAGATCGTGCGGAACGGCCTGCGGACCATTGCCATGGGCACGGGGGACCTGGAGCTGCTGTCCCTGCCCTTCGTCACCCGCAACGCGGACATCAAGGCCGGCGACCTGCTGGTCACCTCCGGCCTGGGAGGCGCGTTTCCCGCCGGGTATCCCGTCGGCACGGTCACGACGGTGGACGGTTCCTCGGGCGATGCCTTCCTGGACGTTGCGGCAAAGCCCGCCGCCAGCCTGGACCGGCTGCACGAGGTGCTGCTGGTCTTCCAGCAGCGTGGCGCCGCGGCAAGCACCCCGGAAACACCCGGGCCGGCCGCTGCGGCCGCTGCGTCCCCCGCTCCGGCACCCGCCCTCCCGGCTGCGCCTGCCGCAACGCTCCGAGCGGAACCCGCCGCGGCCGTCCCGGTCCCACCCGGTGACGCTCCGCCCGCCGCCGCGCCGGCACCTGTGGTGGAGCCGGCGCCGAACGAGGACACTGCGCCTGTGATCGCCCCCACGGATACCCCAGTGCCAGCGCCCGAGGCGGGAGCGCCTGCGGATGGCGCCAGCCCGGCAGTAACGGGCGAAGAGCAGGAAGGAGCAACCGGGTGAGTGCGCCGCGCTGGCCGGTGTGGCTGCTGCTGGTGCTGGCGCTGGTGGCCGAGCTGCTGCCGTTGCCGGCTGCCGTCCAGCCCCTGCGGCCCGCCTGGACCACGATGGTAGTCATCTACTGGTCGCTGATGTGGCCTGGCCGCTTCGGCGTGTTCAGTGCATTCATCGCGGGCCTGCTGGTTGACGTGGCGCACGGCTCCCTGCTCGGCCAGCACGCACTGTCGCTGTCACTTCTGGCCTATCTGGTCCTGCGACTGCACCTGCAGATGCGCGTATTCCCGCTGTGGCAGCTCACCCTCTCCGTCTTCGCGCTGATGTTCCTCGAGGCCTTCGTCCTGCTCTGGATCGATGGCGTGACCGGCCGCGCGGAATTCGGCCCCGCGCGCTGGGGGCCCGTAGTGGCCGCCGGCCTGCTGTGGCCGGTGCTGATGGCCGCGATGGATCGTGTGAGGGAGAGGCTCGAGCGTCGCGACTCGAGCTTCGCCTGAGGTCGCCCGGGACGTGGCAAGGACGCTGCGAATCAAGGACCACTGGCGCGAGCAGCACCTGTTCACCAGCCGGCTGCTCGTGTCCATCGTCATCGTGCTCGGCCTCACCGGCCTCGTGGTTGGCCGCCTGGTCCAGCTGCAGGTCGGGCAGTACGAGTATTTCTCCGCCCAGTCCAGCGGCAACCGGATCCGCGTCCAGCCCATCCCGCCCATCCGCGGCCTCATCCTCGATCGCAACGGCAGGGTCCTGGCCGAGAACACGCCCAGTTACCAGCTGGAGATGACGCGCGAGCAGGTGCCCGACATGGAGGACACGCTCCGACGGCTGGTCACGAGCGGCATCGTCCAGGAGGGTGACCTGCCCGAACTGAAGGAGCTGATCGCCAGCCGCCGCAGCTTCGACACGGTCGTGGTGGCGGAACGCCTGACCGACGAGGAGCTCGCCGCGTTTGCGGTCCAGCGCCCGCACTTCCCCGGCCTCGAGATCCGCGCCCGGCTGGGCCGCAGCTATCCCTTCGGCACTGCCGCCGCCCACGTGCTGGGCTACGTGGGCGGCATCAGCGCGGACGACAAGAAGATCCTCGACCCCGCCGAGTACGCCGGCACCACGCACGTGGGCAAGATCTCGGTAGAGCGCAGTTTCGAGGCAGACCTGCATGGCACTTCCGGCCACGAGGACGTGGTCGTCAACGTGCACGGCCGGAAGATGCAGGTGCTCGATCGCGTACGGTCGCTGCCCGGACGGGACGTCATCCTCACCATCGACATGAACGCGCAGCTGGCGGCCGACACGGCGCTGCAGGGCAGGCGCGGTGCCGCGGTGGCCATCGACCCGCGGAACGGCGAAGTGCTCGCCTTCGTGAGCACGCCGGCCTACGACCCCAATGCCATCAGCGCCGGCCTCTCCCGACGTGCGTACCTGGCGCTCCAGGAGGACATCGACCGGCCGATGTTCAACCGGGCGCTGCGGGGCCAGTACCCGCCCGGATCCACGATCAAGCCGATGGTCGCCCTGGCAGCCCTGCACTACGGGGTGGTCACCCCGGAGCGGCGCGTGGGTTGCCGCGGCGCCTACAGCCTTCCCGGCAGCAGCCACCGCTACCGGGACTGGAAGCCCGAAGGCCATGGCTCCGTCGACCTCTACACCGCCATCGAGCAATCCTGCGATGTCTACTTCTATTCCGTCGCGCGGGAGCTCGGCATCGAGCGCATGGGCGGCTTCCTCACGAACTTCGGCCTTGGCGACGTCACGGGTCTGGACATCGGCGGTGAGCAGAAAGGGCTGGTTCCCAGCCCGGCCTGGAAGAAGAAGGCATTCCGCCGGGCGGCAGACCAGGTCTGGTTTCCCGGTGAAACGGTGATCTCCGGCATCGGCCAGGGCTACCTGCTGGTGACCCCGCTCCAGCTCGCCCACGCGACGGCAACCGTCGCGGCCCGCGGACAAAGGTTCCAGCCGACGCTGCTGAAGGGATCCCGGGATCCCGCCACGGGTACGATCGAATACGAGGCGCCAAAGCCGCTGCCGCCGGTGCCGGACCAGGACGCCGCGCACTGGGACGCGATCATCGAGGGCATGCACGGCGTCCTGCAGGGCCCGCGCGGCACGGCGCGGGCCGTCGGCCTGAACGCCCCGTTCCAGATGGCCGGCAAGAGCGGCACCGCCCAGGTCTTCACCGTGGGGCAGAATGAGAAGTACAACGCCAAGGATGTTGCGGAGCGCCGCCGGGACCACGCACTCTTCGTGGCCTTTGCGCCGCTCGATGCGCCGCGCATCGCCGTGGCTGTGGTGATCGAGAACGGAGAAAGCGGCAGCAAGGCGGCCGCGCCCATTGCGCGCGCGGTCATGGAAGCCTACCTGCAGGGCGAGACCCTGACAGCCAACGCGGGGACACCCGCCTCATGAAAGCGCCATCGCAGTGAATACACCCTCCCTGGGCATCAGTCTCGAGCCGCGCAGCCGCGTGGAACAGGGGTTGTCGGCCCGGGTCCTGCGGTTCCTGCACCTGGACCCCTGGCTGCTCACTGGCATCGGCGGCGTGCTGCTAATCAGCATGCTGGCGCTGTACAGCGCCGAAGGCCAGCGACTCGACGAACTGTTCGACCAGGTGGCACGCATGCTCGTGGCGTTCGGCGCCCTGCTCTTCGCGGCCCAGATCAGCCCGGCCTGGCTGCGCCGCGGTTCTCCGCTGATCTACGCGCTCGGCCTGGTCCTGCTGATCCTCGTGCTGGTCACCGGTGACATCGGCAAGGGGGCGCAACGCTGGCTGGATGTCGGCGTGCGCTTCCAGCCGTCGGAAATCATGAAGCTCGGCGTCCCGATGACCATGTGCTGGCTGCTGCACGAACGTCCGCTGCCGCCCTCCTTCGGAATCCTGGTACTCGTGTCACTCGTCATCTTCCTGCCGGCCGGCATGATCGGAATCCAGCCGGACCTCGGCACGGCCATCCTCATCGTCCTGTCGGGCGCCGTGGTGATCTTCCTGGCGGGCCTGGGCTGGCGCTACATCGTCGGCGTCGCGGCACTCGCGGGCGCGGCCATGCCGGCGCTCTGGCTCGTCATGCACGACTACCAGCGCAAGCGGGTGCTGACCCTGCTGGACCCGGAGAGCGACCCGCTCGGCGCGGGCTACCACATCATCCAGTCGAAGATCGCGATCGGCTCCGGTGGCATCTTCGGCAAGGGCTGGCTCAACGGCACCCAGGGCCAGCTGGAGTTCCTGCCGGAGAGGCACACGGACTTCATCTTTGCCGTGATCGGCGAGGAGTTCGGCCTGCTCGGCGCACTGGCGCTGCTGTTGCTCTACCTGTTCATCGTGGGGCGCGGTCTCTACATCGCCGCGGCCGCCCCCGACACCTTCTCCCGGCTGCTGGCCGGCAGCCTGAGCATCACGTTCTTCTTCTATGTCTTCGTGAATACGGCCATGGTCATGGGGATGATCCCCGTGGTGGGCGTGCCCCTGCCCCTGGTCAGCGCCGGCGGAACCTCGATGGTGACCCTGATGGCCGGTTTCGGTATTCTGATGTCCATCCAGACCCACCGGAAACTCGTCGCTCGATGACCCCGACCCCAATCGGCCGGAGGCGAGCAGCGGCCAATTTTGCCGCACTGATCGCTGTCCTGGCGGCAACCCTGCTGGCCCCGGCGCCCGCCCAGAGCCTCGATGCGAGCAGGGCAGACGTCCAGGCATTCATCAGCGAACTCGTCGAGAACGACGGCTTCGAGCAGGCCTACGTGGCGTCCGTGTTCAACGGGATCGAATCGAAGCAGAGCATCCTCGACGCCATGAGCCGCCCGGCGGAGAAGGTGAAGCCCTGGTCCGAGTACCGGGAAATCTTCATCACCCCGCGACGGATCAGCGCGGGCGTTGATTTTTTCCGGGAGCACGAGGGAAAGCTCCGCCAGATCAGCGCCAGGACCGGAGTACCCGCCGAGATCATCGCCGCGATCCTCGGCGTGGAAACCTTCTACGGCACCCGCACGGGCAGCTTCCGAGCGGTGGATGCACTGGCCACGCTCGCCTTCGACTACCCGCCGCGGAGCGCCTTCTTCCGCAGCGAGCTTCGCCAGCTCTTCCTGCTCGCCCGCGAGGAACAGCTGGATATCGGCACGCTCACCGGCTCCTACGCGGGTGCGCTCGGGCCGCCCCAGTTCATCCCGAGCAGCTACAGGAACTTCGCGGTGGACGGCAGCGGGGATGGCCGCAGGGATCTGCTGCAGAACTGGGACGACATCATGGCGAGCATTGCCAACTACTTCGCCAAGCACAACTGGCAGCCGGGCCAGCCCATAGCCACGCGCGCCGAGTTTGCGCGGGATGCGCAGCGCCCGACCGAACCGACGGAACTGGTGCTGAAGGACACCGTCGGCTCCCTCGCCCGCCAGGGAGTGCAGTTCACCACGGACCTGCCGGCCACCGCGCCGGCCATCCTGGTGTCGCTGCAGGGCGAGGACGGGGACGAGTACTGGGTGGGATTCCAGAACTACTACGCCATTACCCGGTATAACCGCAGCACGATGTACGCCCTGGCCGTGCTCCAGCTCAGTGAGGCCATCGCGGCTGGAACCCGGACACCGGCGGCCGAGGTTGGCGCGCGTGCGGACGGCGCGGCCGGTGAGTAACGCCGCATGAGCAGCCGGCCGGGGATGCGGGCTGGCCTGATGGCGGCCGCGGTCCTGCTGGCGGGATGCGTGCCCGTCCGCTGGCCTGAAAAGCCACCCACCGCGCCCGCTCCGGTGCCGCCGGTGGCCGCGAATCAGCGGCCCAAGGCGGCCAGACCTGCTCCGTCACCCGAGCCGGCGCCAGATGCCGGGCGCACCGAAGAATTGCCCGAGCCCCTGCCCCGGTCAAAGTCGGGCAATCCGCCCTTCTACGAAGTGCTGGGCGAGCGGTACTTCGTCCTGGAGGACGGCAATGGCTACCGGGAACAGGGCGTGGCCTCCTGGTACGGTGCGCCCTTTCACGGCCGGCGGACGTCCAGCGGCACCGTCTACGACATGCACGACTTCACGGCGGCCCACAAGACCCTGCCACTGCCGACGCTCGTGCGGGTAACGAACCTGGACAACGGTCGAAGCGTGGTGGTGACGGTCGACGACCGGGGACCCTTCGTGAAGAACCGCCTTATCGACCTGTCCTTCGCCGCTGCGAAGGAGCTGGGTATCGTGGAGTCCGGCACCGGCCGCGTCGAGGTCGAGACCGTCCGCACGCGGCGGGCACTGTCGGCCTCGGCGGCACCCGCCGCGCCCGCCGGCGCGACGGCGAAGGCCCAGCGCCTGTTCATGCAGGTGGGCGCATTCAGCGACGAGGCCAATGCCGCGCGCCTCAAGGGCAGCCTCGAGTCGAATGGTGTCAACAACGTCGTTATCCGTTACGATGACGAGGTCCGGCCTGGTTTGTACCGCGTGCGCATCGGGCCCATCGAGGGCTCGGCGGAGTTCGACGCACTGGCTTCGCGGCTGGCGGCACTGAGTATCGCCAACCCCCGCCTGGTCACGGAGTCACCGGTCGCCAGGGAAACTTCCAACACCCCGTAGGAGCGCCTGTAGGAGCGCCTTCAGGCGCGATCACGTCGCCGTCGCGCCTGAAGGCGCTCCTACAGGCGCTCCTACCTGCCTCTCAGGAGCCTTGATGAGTATCGCCCGATTCATGCCGACAGCTTCGCTCGCCGCACTCTTGTCCGCCGTTTTCCTGGCCAGCGCGGTCCATGCCGCCGACCCGAACCAGGTTCCCGCGCCACCGGCGATCGCCGCCCGCGCCTACCTGCTGGTGGACCACAACAGCGGCCGGGTGCTGGCCAGCCTCAACGAGGACGAGAAGCTCGACCCGGCCAGCATCACGAAACTGATGACGGCCTATGCCGTGTTCCGCAGCGTGAAGGACAAGCGCATCGGGCTGGAGGACCCGGTGGTGGTCAGCGAAGCTGCGTGGCGCACCGGCGGCTCCCGCTCCTTCATCGATGTGGGTGACCGGGTGCCCCTGTCGGTGCTGCTGAAGGGCATGATCATCCAGTCGGGAAACGATGCGAGCGTTGCCCTCGCCGAGCACGTGTCCGGCAGCGAATCCGCGTTCGCCGACCTGATGAACCAGTACGCGAAGGAACTGGGCATGGGAAGCACGAACTATCGCAATGCCACAGGCCTGCCGGACCCCGAGCATTACACGACAGCCACCGACATCCTCAAGCTGGCCAACGCCATCATCCGCGAGTTTCCCGAGTACTACCGCTGGTACTCCGAGAAGGAGTTCACCTGGAACGGCATCACCCAGAGCAACCGCAACGGGCTGCTCTGGCGCGACTCGACCGTAGACGGCATGAAGACGGGCTTCACCGACACCGCAGGCTACTGCCTCGTGTCGTCGGCATCGCGGGACGGCATGCGGCTGGTGGCCGTGGTGCTGGGCACCGACAGCCCTGCTGCACGCGAACGGGAATCGCAGACCCTCCTCAACTACGGCTATCGCTTCTACGAGACGAAGCTGCTGCTGACTGCCGGCAAGGCGGTCAGCGAGGCCCGGGTCTGGAAGGGCGAAACGGAACTGGTGGACGTCGGCGTGAGGCGCAACGTCTGGGTAACGGTACCCCGGGGCACAGCTGACCAGCTCAAGCCGACCTACACGCTCCCCGCGCAACTGATGGCGCCGCTCGACCCTGCCACCGAACTCGGCAAGGTGCGGGTCACCCTCGGCGACAACACGATTGCGGAAACCGGGCTCTACCCGCTGAAGGCCGTCGCCGCGGGGTCGCTCTGGCAGCAGGGCCGGGACTGGGTCCTGCTCTGGTTCGAGTGAGCCGGAGACGCGATGGCAGCGCCGCTAGACACCGCCTGGTTCAACGGCAACTTCATGCCGCTGGCGGATGTGCGCGTGTCCCCGCTCGACCGCGCGTTTCTCTACGGCGACGCCGTGTATGAGGTCATCCCGGTGTTCGCGGGGGAGCCATTCCTGCTGGACGCTCACCTGGACCGGCTGGAACGCAGTCTCGGCGAGCTGCGCATCAGGAATCCCCATGGCCGGCAGGAGTGGGTGGCGCTCATCACGGGCCTCGTCCAGCGGAATGGTGGCAGCAACGTCGCCGTCTACCTGCAGGTCAGCCGGGGCGCCGACGTCGGCCGCGACCACGCGTTTCCCGGCGATCACGTGGGGCCGACCGTCTTCGGCATGGCGATGCCCGTCCGCGAGCCGCATCCGGACCGCCAGGGCATCCGGGCGATCACGCGTACCGACCAGCGCTGGGGGCGCTGCGACATCAAGTCCACCGCGCTGCTGGCCAACGTCCTGGCCCGGCAGGCGGCGCAGGAGGCAGGCGCTGGCGAAGCCATCCTGATCCGCGACGGCCAGTTGACCGAGGGTTCGGCCAGTTCCGTGATCATCGTGGAGGCTGGCGCCCTCGTGCGCCGCCCGGCCGGGCCCGACGTGCTGCCCGGCACGACCACCGACGCCGTGTTCGCGATCGCGCGGCAGTGCGGCTTTGGTTGCCGAGACGAGCCGATCTCCGGGGATCGCCTGAGACGGGCGGACGAGATCTGGATCACGGCGGCAACACGCATTGCGCCGGTGGTGATGCTGGACGGCAGGCCGGTCGGCAGCGGCCAGCCGGGGCCAGTGTGGCACAAGGTGGCGGCGGCCTTCGACGCGAGCAAGCCAGGCGGGCACTCGTCTTGAACGACGAGAGCCCCTTCGAGTTTCCCTGCAGCTTTCCGCTGAAGGTGATGGGCCACAACCGGCCGACGTTCGAGCAGTACGTGGTGGAGGTCGTGCGGACCCACGCCGGCTCCCACTCCCTCGGCAGCGTGACGACCCGGCCAAGCCGCAATGCCCGCTACCTGTCCGTAACCGTGACGTTCACGGCGGCCAGCCGCGCGCAGCTCGACGATATCTACCGGACGCTCAGCGTCAGCGACCAGGTGCTGTTCCTTCTCTGACCGCACGGGACGCCATGCCCGCCCCACCATCAACCGCGCCACCCGCCCTGCTCCGCCGCCTTCCCGGGCTCACCGGTTACGAGGCTAGCGTGGCCGCCATGCGCGAGTTCACGGCGACGCGCGGCCCGGACACTCCGGATGAACTGTGGTTACTGGAGCACCCCCCGGTCTACACCTTCGGGCTCAACACCAACCCGGCGCACCTGCTCTCGGCCGGCGACATTCCGGTGGTGCAGACCGACCGGGGCGGCCAGGTGACCTACCACGGGCCGGGGCAGCTCGTGACCTACGTGCTGCTGGACCTGCAGCGCGCGCAACTCGGCATCCGCCAGGTCGTTTCAGCACTGGAGGAAGCCGTCATGGAACTTGCCGCCGGCCACGGCATCAGCGCCTCCGCCCGGCGCGAGGCGCCGGGCGTCTACGTGGCGGGGTCGAAGCTGGCGAGCATCGGGCTGCGGGTCCGGCGCGGCTGCACCTATCACGGCCTCGCGCTGAACGTGGATATGGACCTCAGGCCCTTCGCCGGCATCAATCCCTGCGGTTACGCGGGCCTGCCGGTGACCTCGCTCGCGCTGCTTGGCGGGCCCTCGGACCTGGATGTGGTGGCCGCGGAACTGGGGGAGCTCCTGTTGCGCACGCTGAATTTGGTGGGCGCAGCAGCGCCTTGAGGCGCGACCGGGTCCGCCGGGAGACTCGCGGACTCGATTCCCGGCGGACCCGGTCGCGCCTCAAGGCGCTCCTACGCCCGCTGCTTCAGCTCCGCATCCAGGGCTTCCAGCCGCTCCGGAGTGCCCACGTCGGTCCACCGGCCGAGGTGCTCCTCGCCGGAGACCTCGCCGCGGGCCGCGGCCGCCCGCAGCAACGGCGCCAGTGGAAATTTCCCGGGGCTTGCCTCTGCGAAGAGCGCCGGATCGAGGACCGAGATTCCGGCGAAGGTCCGGTGGGCCGTCGTGCCAGTGCTTTTCGCTGGCGACCCGGCGGCAATCCGGCCGTCGGCCAGCAGGAAGTCACCGCGCGGATTGTGGGGCGGATTCGGCACGACCACGAGGTGCGCCAGCGTGCCCGCCGGCAGCCGCCGGAGGGTGAACCGGTAATCGCAGGCGATATCGCCGTTGACGACCCAGAAGGCCCCCGGCCCCAGCAGGCGCAGGGCGTGATGGATGCCTCCGCCCGTTTCGAGCGGTTCGGGGCCCTCCTCGCTGAACGCGAACGTCACGCCGTAGTGCTGCCCGTCGCCGAGGTAGGTCCGCAGTTTCTCCCCGTGCCAGGAGAGGTTGACCACCAGTTCGCGGATCCCGGCGCGGGCGAGCGCCTGGATGTGATAGTCGATCAGGGGCTGGCCGCCGGCTGGAAGGAGCGGCTTCGGCAGTTCGTCCGTGAGGGGCCGCATCCGCTCGCCGCGGCCGGCCGCCAGGATCAGGGCGCGCATCGGCCACATGGTAAAGCCAACTGGACGGCGACGGGGGGCCGGTATACTTCTGCCGGTCAACGAACGGCCAACCCTGGGGGACCCTTGCGCAGCAGCCTGCTGATCCTTCTGCTGTGGACGGCAGCGGCCAGCGGCGCGGAAGCAGCCCCGCCGGCAGTGTTCGGGTGCCCTATCCCGGCGCCGCCGGAGCTGGTCTTTCCGGGATCCGCCGACGCGGCGCCCGGCCTCGAGCTTTCCGACGAAACGGTCGCCGCCACCGACCTGGCCCGGCAGGCCATCGACATCGTCACGGGCGACGTGGCGGTCGACCTGAACGGCCCCGCCGTCTTCAACGACCGTCTCGTCATGCGGCAGGGCGCCCGGCAGCTCGGCGCCGACAGGGGCCGCTTCGACCGGAGCACCGGGGAATTCGCCGCCGAGGGCAACGTGGAGTTCCGCGATCCCAAGACCTGGGTGCGGGGCAACGCCGCCCGCTACAACAGCAACACGGGGCTGTTCAGCGTCGAGGACGCGGAGTACGACCTCTTCACCGTGCCCGCCCGGGGCTCGGCCGACCTGATCACGGTGGAGGAGACCCGGCAGCTCTCCCTGACCAACGTCACCTACACGTCGTGCGCCAGCGGCAAGGACGACTGGCTGCTGCGCGCCGGGCGCCTCAGCCTCGACCGGGAGAGCGGCACGGGGACGGCCCGGAATGCCCGTCTCGAGTTCAAGGGGGTGCCGATCCTCTACACGCCCTACCTGACCTACCCGATCGACAACCAGCGCAAGTCGGGACTTCTCCTGCCGGACCTGGCCAACAGCGACCAGCGGGGGGTCGAATTCGAGCTGCCGTACTACTTCAACCTCGCACCCAACTATGACGCGACGCTGGCGCCGCGCTACATGTCCCGGCGCGGCCTGCAGACCAAGGGAGAATTCCGCTACCTGGGCGGCGGCACCACGGGGCAGCTCACGGGGGAATTCCTGCCGAACGACGACGTCACGGACGACAACCGGGGCCTGATCTCCTGGTTCAACCAGTCCCGGCTGCCGGCCGGGTGGCGCGGTACCGTGGACGCCACGGACGTCTCGGACACCGCCTACTTCGAGGATCTGGCCAGCGGCCTCGCCAAGACCAGCCAGACGCACCTGCGCCGTCGCGTGGATCTCGAATTCTTCAACGACACCTGGTTCAGCCTCCTGCGGGTCGAGGACTACGAGACGCTGTACGAGGCCATCGTGCCCGAAGACGAGCCCTACCGGCGCGTGCCCCAGCTCGCGATCAACGGGTTCTGGCCCGACGCTCCGCTGGGCCTCGAACTGGCCGTCGAATCCGAGATGGCGTACTTCGACCGGAAGACGGGAGTCACGGGATTGCGGTCGCACCTGCTGCCCGAAGTCTCGCGGCCAGTCCAGATCGGGCCCCTGCTGGTCGAGCCCTATGCGGCCCTCGACTACACCACCTACGACCTGAACGACGTGGAACCCGCCGGCGACGACTCGCCGAGCCGCTCGGTCCCCATCTACAGCATCGACGTGCGCACGCTGCTGGAGCGGGTCTGGGGAGACGGCGGCAAGTGGCTGCAGACGATCGAGCCCCGGGCGCAGTTCGTGCACGTGCCCTTCGAGGACCAGGCAGCCCTGCCGGTGTTCGACACCATCGAGCCCGACTTCAACCTGGTGCAGCTGTTCCGCCGGAACCGGTACGTGGGCCTCGACCGGCTCGGCGACACGGACCAGCTGAACCTGGGAATGACCACGCGCCTCATCCGCTCGAAGGATGGCTCCCAGTTCCTCACCGCGACGATCGGCGAGACCCAGTACTTCAGCTCGCGGGACGTGGTGCTGCCCGGCGAGCTGCCGAGCGACGACGGCGCGTCGGACTACATCGCCGAGCTGGGCATGAACATCAACAACCAGTGGAACGTGGACCTCGGTTACCAGTGGGACTCCGACGAGAACGTCACCCAGCTGGCCGAAGCCCGCGTCCTCTACCGGGCCGACGACTTCCGGATACTGAACCTGTCCTATCGCCTGCGGCGCGACTCGATCGAGGAGGTCGACCTGGCGGGCGCCTGGCCATTGGGAGACCGCTGGAGCGTGGTCGGCCGCTTCAACTATTCGCTCCAGGACAGCCAGTCACTGGATCGCTTCGTCGGCCTCGAGTACTCCACGTGCTGCTGGGGTGTCCGGGTCGTGGCCCGCCGCTACCTGACCAGCCGTGACGGCGATCTGGACTCGTCCGTCTCGCTGCAGCTGCTCCTGAAGGGCTTTGGCAGCTCGGGCAGCCCGGCGGAGCGGCTGCTCGACCGTGGTATTCTGGGCTACGATCGCTTCGATCAGTACTGACCCCAGGTCCATGTTGCATTCCCGACTTTCCCTGGTACTCCTGCTTGTCGCGCTGGCAGCCCCCCCTTTCGCCCACGGCCAGACGCGGGAGCTGAGCAGCTCCGGCGAGCTGCTCGATGGCATCGTGGCGCTCGTCAACGACGGTGTCGTGCTGAAGAGCGAACTGCAGGTGGAGACCGATCGCATCGTTGCACGCCTGCAGCAGCAGGGCACGCAGCTGCCACCACCCCAGATTCTCAACCGGCAGGTTCTCGATCGCCTCATCATCGAGCAGCTCCAGCTGCAGCGCGCGGACAAGCTGGGCATCCAGATCTCCGACGAGACGCTGAACCAGGCCCTCGCCAACATTGCCGAGCGCAACAACGTGGCGATCTCGGAGCTCCCGGCCCTGCTGGCCAGGGAAGGCGTGGATTACGCCGCTTACCGGCGGGACCTGCGCCAGCAGGTGACGATCGAGCAGCTGCGCCAGCGGGACGTCCTGCAGCGGATCAGCGTCTCCCCCAAGGAAGTGGACGCCTACCTGGCCCGGCAGGAGGGCAAGGCCAGCCTGCGACAGGAGTTCCTGCTCTCCCACATACTCATCGCCGTCCCGGCCAGTGCCACGCCGGAACAGATCGACGCCGCCCAGCTCCAGGTCGACGATCTCTACAAGCGCATCCAGGCCGGGGAGGATTTCGCCAAGCTGGCCGTGGCCTACTCCAATGGCCAGCAGGCACTGGAGGGCGGCAGCCTCGGCTGGCGTAAGGGCAGCGAACTGCCGAGCCTGTTCGCCGAAGTCGCACCGGGCCTCAGCAAGGGCCAGGTCGCCGAGCCGGTCCGCAATGCCAGCGGCTTCCACCTGATCAAGCTGGACGACCGGCGTGGCGGGGAAGCGATCATGGAGAACCAGACTCACGCGCGGCACATCCTGCTGACCACCAACGAGATCCTGGACGACAGTGCGGCCGAGGGACAGCTCAAGGCCATCCGTGAGCGCATCCTGGGCGGCGAGGACTTTGCCGCGGTCGCCAAGGCGGTGTCCGAAGATCCCCAATCGGCTGTCGAGGGCGGCGACCTCGGCTGGGCCGGGCCCGGCAATTTCGTCCCCATATTCGAGGAGCAACTGAACAAGCTCCAGCCCAACGAGATCAGCCCGCCGTTCCGCACCCAGTTCGGGTGGCACATCGTCCAGGTGCTGGAGCGACGCGTGTACGACGCCACCGCCGACAAGCAGAAGCAGGAAGCGATCCTGGCGATCCGCAACAGCAAGCTGGGCGACGAAGTGGACATCTGGACCCGGCGTCTGCGCGACGAGGCTTTCGTCGAGTATCGGCTCTAGCCCCCCGCGGCAGACTGGACCATGGCGGCCGCCATTCCCCGTATCGCGATCACCACGGGCGAGCCCGCCGGGGTCGGCCCAGAGCTGATCCTGGAGATTGCCCGCCGGGAATGGCCCGCGGAACTCGTCGTCCTGGGCGATGCCCGGCTGCTCGCCAGCCGTGCGCGTGCCCTAGGGCGGCAGATTGGCATCGCCGAATTCGCACCCGGGGCGCCGCCCGTTGCATCCCGGGCCGGAAGGATCGTCGTGGCGGACCTGCCCCTGCCGGCGGCCGTGGTGCCTGGACGGCTGGATCCGCGCAACGGGCCCTGGGTGCTGGACCTGCTGCGGGAGGCCTGCGCAGGCTGCCAGCAGGGGTATTTCGATGCACTGGTCACGGCCCCTGTGCACAAGGGGATCATCAATGACGCCGGAATCCCCTTCACGGGCCACACCGAGTTCCTGGCCCGGCTCACGGGTGCGGAGACCCCGGTGATGCTGCTGGTGGCGGGCACGTTGCGCGTGGCGCTGGTCACCACCCACCTCCCGCTCAAGGCCGTGCCGGCAGCGATCACCCGCGAGCGCGTGGAAGTCACGGCGCGAATCCTCGACGATGGCCTGCGCCGACGCTTCGGCCTGGCCACGCCGCACATCGTGGTGCTCGGCCTGAATCCCCACGCGGGTGAGTCGGGGCACCTCGGCACCGAGGAGATCGAGCAGATCAATCCCGCCATCGCGTCATTGCGGGCAGCGGGACTCTCCGTGTCAGGCCCGGTGCCGGCCGACACCGCGTTCATCGAGGCGAACCTGCAGGGTGTGGATGCGGTGCTGGCCATGTTCCACGACCAGGGCCTGCCTGTGCTGAAGCACCGTGGCTTCGGCAACGCCGTGAACGTCACTCTCGGGCTGCCGGTCATCCGTACCTCGGTAGACCACGGCACGGCGCTCGACCTGGCCGGCACCGGCCGCGCGGATGCGGGCAGCCTGCGGGCTGCGGTGGAGCTGGCCATCAGCATGGCGGTTGCGACGTCGCCAGCCCACGCGTGAGCGGTCCCGGCGAGGCGGGCGGGCGGGCCCGCAAGCACCTCGGCCAGCACTTCCTGGCGGACGGCAACGTCATCCGCAAGATCATCGACGCCATCGCGCCGCAGCCCGGCCAGCACTTCGTCGAGATCGGGCCGGGCCGGGGCGCCATCACGCTGCCACTCCTCGCGGCCGGCGTCCGGCTCGACGTCATCGAGATCGACCGGGACCTGGCGCGCAAACTTCCCGCACTCGTGAATTCGCCCGACTGCACGGTGTATTGCGAGAACGCCCTGCGCTTCGACTTCCGCCGGCTCGCAGCAGGTGGCGAGCGGCTGAGGCTCGCCGCCAACCTGCCTTACAACATCTCGACCCCGCTTCTCTTTCACCTGCTCGGGCAGGGAGACCTGTTCTCTGACCTCCATGTGATGCTTCAGAGGGAGGTGGGCGAGAGGATGACGGCGGCGCCGGGCAGCAAGGTCTACGGCCGGCTCACCATCGCCATCGCCCTGCGCTGCGCCGTCGAGAGGCTGTTCATCATCCAGCCAGGGAGCTTCAGGCCGCCACCCAAGGTGGATTCCGTGTTCCTGCGCCTCAATCCCCACGCGGTGCCCCTGGCCGACGCGGGCACCCTGGCCATCGCGGACCGGCTGGTGACCAGAGCCTTTACGATGCGCCGCAAGCGGCTCAGCAACGGGCTGCGTGGCCTGCTGACGCCCGAGGAAATCCGGTCGGCGGGACTCGATGATGGCGCGCGCCCGGAGGAACTGCCGCCGGCAGCGTGGCTCCGGCTGGCAACCGTGAATCCGGCGCTTGCCAACGACGCAACCAGTCTCTCAGAATGACCTCATTCGCATGAGCAAGCCAGTAACCAGAACGACCATCCGGATCACGGTGGAGACCATGTACCTGCCGGATCAGTCCGAACCCGATGGCGAGCGTTACGTGTTTGCCTACACCGTCACGATCCGCAACACGGGAGTCCTGCCCGCCCGCCTGGTCAACCGCCACTGGATCATCACGGACGCCAATGGCAAGGTGCAGGAAGTCCAGGGCGAGGGCGTGGTGGGCGAGCAGCCGCACATCCTTCCCGGCCAGCAGCATCGCTACTCCAGCGGAGCGGTCATCGAGACGCCGGTGGGCACGATGGAGGGCAGCTACGGAATGCGAACCGATGACGGCGCCCAGTTCCGCGCGGAGATCCCGCGCTTCCGGCTCGCGGTGCCCGGCGTCCTCCACTAGTCGCGACGCATGGCGATCTACGCCATCGGTGACGTCCAGGGCTGCTGCGACGAGCTGGAACGCCTGATCGCGAGCCTGCGGATCGAGCCCGACAGGGACGAGCTCTGGTTCGTCGGCGACCTGGTGAACCGGGGCCCGCGCTCCCTCGACACGCTGCGGCTGGTCCGCTCGCTCGGTAACCAGGCCACCGTGGTCCTTGGCAACCACGACATCCACCTCATCGCCCTCGCCTTCGGCAATCGCGCCCGCGCGAGGGACCGGGAACTGGCCGACGTGCTCGACGCGCCGGATGGCCGCGAGCTGGTGGACTGGCTCCGCCACCGGCCGCTCGCCCACTACCGGCCGGAACTCAATACACTGATGGTCCACGCGGGCGTGCCCCCGCAGTGGGACCCGCTGCTGACGGTCAAGCTGGCGCGGGAGGTCGAACAGGCGCTGCGCGGGCGCCACAGCGCCGAGTACATCCGGGACCTGTACGGCGAAGAGCCGGCCCGCTGGTCGCCCGGCCTGACGGGCCAGGACCGCCTCCGGTTCATCACCAACTGCCTTACCCGCATGCGCTACTGCCAGTTGGATGGCACGCTGGACCTGCAGGAGACCGGCGCGCCGGGGTCCCAGCCCGGCTACCTCCTTCCCTGGTTCGAACTGGAGGGCCGGCAGACCGCCATGGTGCGCGTCGTGTTCGGCCATTGGGCGTCGCTCGGACTGCTGCAGCGGGACAACCTGCTCGGCCTCGACACCGGCTGCGTGTGGGGCCGGAAGCTGACGGCCGTGCGCCTGGACGGACCCGCCAAGACCTTCAGCGTCCCCTGCCAAAAGGTACCGGACACTTAGTTATTCCGGACACTTAGTTATTGGATACTTAAGTTATTGTTATTCTGGCGGGATGAAGTCCGCCCTTCTGACCCTGGTCGCATCGTTCGTGCTCGTCGCCGCCTGTGGCGGCAATGCTCCGCCACCGATGCCGCCGCCGCAGGTCACGGTCGCCACGCCCCTGGTCCGCAAGATCACCGACTGGGACGAGTACACGGGCAGGCTGGCGGCGGTGGAATCCGTCGAGATCCGGGCGCGGGTCAGCGGCTATCTCCAGTCCGTGCATTTCCAGGACGGCGCGCTGGTAAGGCGCGGCGACCTGCTGTTCGTCATCGACCCTCGCCCCTACCAGGCGGCCCTCGACGAGGCCCGGGCCGAGTACAACCGGGCACGGGTGCAACAGGGGGCGGTGGCCCGGGATCTCGACCGGGGACAGCAGCTGTTTGCCTCCCGGGTCATCTCGGACAGGGATCTGGACGCCCTCACCAGCCAGAAGCGGGCCGCCGACGCCAGCCTCAAGGCCGCGGAAGCAGCAGAAAAGGCCGCCGCCCTGAATCTCGAGTTCACCCGCATCAAGGCGCCCATCAGCGGGCGCATCGGCCGCAAGCTGGTGACGGCAGGCAATCTCGTCACCGGCGAGGGCAACGACACCACATTGCTGACCACGCTGGTGTCGGTGGATCCAATCCACGTCTACTTCACGGCCGACGAGCGGGCATTCCTCCGCTACACGCGCCTCGACGAGCAGGGCGTCCGTCCCAGCTCCCGCACCGTGGCGAACCCCGTGCGGCTGCAGCTCGCCGACGAGCAGGGCTTCCCGCACGAGGGTGTCATGGACTTCGTCGACAACCGGGTGGACGAGGCCACCGGGACCATGCAGGGACGGGCCATCTTTTCCAATCCCCGGGGTGACCTCACACCGGGCCTCTTCGGCCGTATCCAGCTGCTCGGCGAAGGACCCTACGAGGCACTCATCCTGCCCGACCAGGCGATTGGGACGGACCAGGCTCAGAGGCTGGTCTACGTAATCGATGCGGAGAACAAGGTCACGCCACGCCCCGTCATACTCGGCCGCTCGCTCGGCGAGCTGCGCGTGATCCGGAGCGGGCTGAAACCCACGGATCGGGTGGTCATCAATGGCATCCAGAAGGTCCGGCCCGGCGCGACAGTGACGCCCGTTGATGGGCAGATCCCGGAGCCCGCCGACGGTACCGCGGCCGCCGTCAGCAAATGACCTTCAGCCATTTCTTCATCGACCGGCCGAGGTTCGCCTCGGTCGTCTCGATCCTGATTACGATCATCGGGGCGATCTCCTATTTCGGCCTGCCGGTAACGCAGTACCCCGACGTGGTGCCGCCGACGATCCTTGTCACCGCAAGCTATCCGGGCGCCACGCCGGAGGTCATCGCCGAAACCGTCGCCGCGCCCCTGGAGCAGGAGATCAACGGCGTCGAGGGCATGCTCTACCTCACGTCCTCGTCCACGAGCGACGGCGTCATGACCCTGACCATCACCTTCGCGATCGGTACGAATCTCGATGCCGCCCAGGTGCTGGTTCAGAACCGGGTGGCGATCGCGGAGCCCCGGCTGCCCGAGGAAGTGCGGCGCATTGGCGTCGTGACGGTCAAGAGCTCGCCAGATTTGATGATCGTCGTTCACCTGGAGTCGCCAGACGACAGCCTCGACCAGCTCTACATCTCCAACTACGCGCTGCTGCGGATCCGCGACGTCCTTGCCCGGATCGATGGTGTCGGCACGATCAACGTGGTCGGCGCCCGCGAGTACAGCATGCGGGTCTGGCTCGATCCGGACCGCATGGCGGGGCTGAAGATAACGGCCAGCGACGTGGTGGAGGCACTCCGCGCCCAGAACGTGCAGGTGGCTGGCGGCTCCCTTGGACTTCCGCCCTCGCCCGCCAGCAACTCCTTCCAGGTCACGATCAGCAGCCAGGGCAGGCTGGTGGATGAGGAGCAGTTCGGCCAGGTGATCGTGAAGACTGGCGAGGACGGCAGGCTCACGCGCGTGGCGGATATTGCCCGGGTCGAACTCGGCGCACGGGAATACCTGACCAACAGCCTGCTCGACGGCCGGCCGGCCGTGGCGCTGGTGATGTTCCAGAGACCCGGCAGCAATGCGCTGGAAACGGCCGAGACCGTGAAGCGCACGATGAAGGAACTCGCGCCGGACTTCCCGAAGGGTCTTGCCTACCGGATCGTCTACAACCCGACCGAGTTCATCGCGCAGTCGATCGAGGCCGTATACACGACCCTTTTCGAGGCGACCGCGCTGGTCATCATCGTCATACTCCTGTTCCTCCAGAACTGGCGCGCGGCCATCATCCCCGTCATCGCGATCCCCGTTTCGCTGATTGGCACCTTCGGGGTCATGGCGGCCCTCGGCTTCTCGCTCAACAACCTGACGCTGTTCGGCCTGGTGCTGGCGATCGGCATCGTGGTTGACGACGCGATCGTCGTCGTCGAGAACATCGAGCGGAACCTCGAGCGGGGCATGACCGCGAGGGATGCCTCCCGACAGACGATGACGGAGGTCGGCACCGCGCTCGTGTCCATCATGCTGGTGCTGGTGGCAGTGTTCCTGCCCACGGCCTTTCTTGGCGGCATCGCAGGGGAGTTCTTCCGGCAGCTTGCGGTAACCATAGCCACGGCCACCGTGATCTCGGCCCTGAACTCGCTCACGCTGAGCCCGGCGCTCGGTGCAATCCTGTTGCGGCACCAGGATGCTCCGCCGGACGCGCTGGACCGCTGGTTCGAACGCCTGCTCGGCGGCTTGTTCCGTGCCTTCAACAGGGGATTCGACTCCCTCCGGGATGCCTACGGCCGCGCCGTGTGCCGGACGGTGCGCAGGCCGGGACTGTCCCTGGCGGCGTTCGCAGTGATGCTGGTCCTGACGGGCATCGGCTTCGTCCTGGTCCCGACCGGCTTCATTCCCCAGCAGGACCAGGGCTACCTGATCACCATCGTCGAACTGCCCAAGGGATCATCCCTCGAGCGCACCACCGAGGTCGTCCAGCACGCGACCCGGATAGCGCTGAAGACTCCCGGCGTGGAGAGGGTTGTCGCCTTCGCCGGTCTGTCGGTCGTGACCAACTCCAACGCCAGTCACTCCGGAACGGTCTTTACCGGACTCACGGACTTTGCCGACCGCCGCCGGGGCGAGTCCGGCCCGGAGATAGCGGCGAAGCTCAACGCGGCCTTCAGTGAGATCCAGGAAGCGAGCCTGTTCGTCGTGGCGCCGCCGCCCGTGCGTGGCATCGGTAGCGGCGGTGACTTCAGGCTGATGGTCCAGGACCGGAGCGGCCAGGGCCTGAAGGCCCTCGAGGTGGCCGCGTGGGATCTCGTCGGGGCGCTGACCCGGTCCGGCGAGGTGGCCCGCCCCTTCAGCACGTTCACGACGTCGGCGCCCCGGTATCAGCTCGACATCGACCGCACGAAGGCCGAGATGATGGACGTGCCGGTCGGAAATGTGTTCGAGACACTGCAGGTCTACCTGGGCTCGTCCTACGTCAATGACCTCACGCTGTTCGGACGCAATTACCGCGTCACGGCCCAGGCGGACGCCCCTTACCGCCTGGCCCCGGAGGACATCGGCCGCCTGCGGACCCGCAATGCCAGCGGCGAGATGGTGCCGCTCGGTTCCATCGTGGCAGTGCGGCCGTCCTCTGGCCCGGACAGGGTCGTTCGCCATAACCTCTACCCCGCCGCCGAGGTGCAGGTGGGGACGCTGCCCGGCCGGAGTACGGGCCAGACCATCGAGACGACGGCGCGCCTTGCTGCGCAGACCCTGCCACCCGGCATCGGCTACCAGTGGACCGAACTTGCCTACCAGCAAACGCAGGCCTCGGGCCTCGGCCTGCTGGTTTTCCCGCTCAGCGTCCTCTTCGTGTTCCTCGTCCTGACCGCGCAGTACGAAAGCTGGTCGCTCCCGCTGGCAATCGTGCTGATCGTGCCGCTGTGCCTGCTGTTCGCGATCACGGCGCTTCTGCTCCGCGGCCTCGACATCAACATCCTGGCGCAGGTTGGCTTCGTGGTCCTGATTGGCCTGGCCAGCAAGAACGCGATCCTGATCGTCGAGTTCGCCCGTGAGCAGGAGAATCACGGCAAGGACAGGTTCACCGCCGCGACGGATGCCGCCCAGCTCCGGCTGAGGCCAATCCTCATGACATCCCTGGCCTTCATTGCCGGCGTGCTGCCACTGATGTTCGCGTCGGGCGCCGGGGCCGAGATGCGCCAGGTGCTGGGTACCGTCGTTTTCGGCGGGATGCTGGGCGTGACGGTGATCGGCCTGTTCCTGACCCCGGTGTTCTACACCGTGATCAGGGGCTGGGTGGCCGGTCGCGCCTGAAGGCGCTCCTACACTGCGACGGCCGCGCGGATGGGCGGGTGGGACTGGTAACCGGCGACCTCGATGTCATCGAACACGTAGTCGAAGAGCGTGGGCGGCCGGCGCCGGAGAGTGAGTGTCGGCGGCGGCAGTGGCGTGCGCCTCAGCTGTTCTTCCGCCTGCTCCAGGTGATTGAGGTACAGGTGGCAGTCGCCACCGGTCCAGATGAAGTCACCGGGCTCGAGGCCTGTCTGCTCCGCGACGAGGTGGGTCAGCAGCGCGTAGGACGCGATGTTGAACGGCACGCCGAGGAAAATATCCGCGCTGCGCTGGTACAGCTGGCAGGAAAGGCGGCCGTCCGCCACCCAGAACTGGAACAGGGCATGACACGGGGCCAGGGCCATCTTCGGAATCTCCGCCACGTTCCAGGCGCTGACGATGATGCGGCGCGAGTCCGGGTCGCTGCGGATCAGATCGAGGGACTGGCGGATCTGGTCGATGTGGGCGCCATCCGGCGCCGGCCACGAACGCCACTGGGCGCCGTAGACGGGGCCCAGGTCGCCGTTGGCATCGGCCCACTCGTCCCAGATGCTGACGCCGTTGTCCCGGAGGTAGGCCACGTTGGTCTCGCCCCGCAGGAACCAGAGCAGCTCGTGGACGATGGACCTGAGGTGCAGCTTCTTGGTGGTGACCATCGGGAACCCGGCCGCCAGGTCGAAGCGCATCTGGTAGCCGAAGACGGAGAGCGTCCCGGTGCCGGTCCGGTCGGCCTTGCGGGTGCCCGTGTCCCGCACGTGGCGCAACAGGTCGAGGTACTGGCGCATGTCGACCCTCAGCCCCGGGCCGCGACCGCCGCCGGCTGGCCACGGTGGGCCAGCCACCACAGGATGCCGCCAAACACCAGCATCGGGAGCGTCAGCACCTGGCCCATCGTGAGCCAGCCGAAGGCCAGGTAGCCGATGTGCGCGTCGGGCAGGCGGACGAATTCCACGAGGAAGCGGAACAGGCCGTAGCCCAGCAGGAACAGTGCCGAGACGGACATCACCGGCCGGGGCCGCGACGAATAGAGCCAGAGGACCAGGAACAGTGCGAGGCCTTCGAGGCCAGCCTCGTAGAGCTGGGACGGATGCCGCGCCTCACCGTCCACGATGAAGGCCCAGGGCACCTGGGTCGGGGCGCCCCACAGCTCGCCATTGATGAAATTGCCGATGCGCCCTGCGCCGAGTCCGATCGGAACCAGGGGCGCAACGAAATCCATGAGCTGGAAGAAGCCCTTGCCCAGGCGCCGGGCGTAGAGCCCCATCGCCGCCAGGACGCCGAGGAAGCCGCCGTGGAACGACATGCCGCCTTCCCAGATGCGGAAGATGTTCAGCGGGTTGTCGAGGATCTGGTCGAAGCCATAGAAGAGCATGTAGCCGATGCGGCCGCCCAGGATGATCCCGAGCGCGCCGTAGAAGATGAGATCGTCGACCTGGAGTGGAGTGACCGGCGAGTCCGGACGGGCGGCGCGCCGCCTGCCCAGGTACCAGGCCGCCGCGAAGCCCACCAGGTAGGTAATGCCGTACCAGCGCACGGCGAGCGGGCCGATGCGCAGGGCGACGGGATCGAACTCGGGATACAGGAACATGCGCGGGGTATGGTACTAGACTGCGCCCCGATGAACGGACCCGGAACCCCTCTCCCGATAGCGGCGGCGCTCCCCGGGCTTCGCGCCGCGCTGGCGTCCGGCCGGCGCGCGGTCCTCGAGGCGCCGCCCGGCGCGGGCAAGAGCACGGGGGTCCCGCTGGCCCTGCTGGATGCCGACTGGCTCGCGGGCAGGCGCATCCTGATGCTGGAGCCGCGCCGCCTGGCGGCGCGCGCCGTGGCGGCGCGGATGGCGAGCCAGCTCGGCGAGTCCCCGGGCGGCACGGTGGGCTACCGCATGCGCCTCGACACGCGGGTGGGGCCGCGGACGAGGGTCGAGGTGGTGACCGAGGGGGTCCTTACCCGCCAGCTGCAGCGGGACCCGGCGCTGGACGGGGTCGGGCTCGTGATCTTCGACGAATTCCACGAGCGCAGCCTGCAGGCCGACACCGGTCTCGCCTTCGTGCTGGACGCGCAACGGCACCTGGCCCCCGACCTGCGGATCCTCGTCATGTCCGCCACCCTGGACGGCGCGGCGCTGGCGAGGCTGCTGGACGGCGCGCCGGTGATCTCCGCGCCGGGACTGAGCTATCCGGTGGAGACGCGCCACCTGGAGCGCGCCACGACGGAGTACCTGGACCGGCAGGCAGCAGCGGCGGTTCGCCGGGCCCTGCACGACGACGTGGGCGACATCCTGGTGTTCCTCCCCGGTGCCGGCGAGATCCGTCGGGTCGAGCGGGCGCTGGCCGATCCCGGCCAAGGCGTTAACGTGCGGCCCCTGTACGGCGATCTCAGCCGCGAAGCCCAGGACCTGGCCATCCAGCCCGCACCCGACGGGCAGCGGAAGGTGGTGCTGGCGACCAACATCGCCGAGACCAGCCTGACCATCGAGGGCATCCGCGTGGTCATCGACGGCGGCCTGGAGCGCCGCGCGCGCTTCGACCCCCGGAGCGGCATGAGCCGGCTGGAGACGGGCCGGATCTCCCAGGCCTCGGCCGACCAGCGCCGGGGCCGGGCGGGCCGCCTGGCGCCCGGGATCTGCTACCGGCTGTGGACCGAGGCCGAACACCGGGCGCTGCTGCCCTTCACCCCGCCCGAGATTGCCAGTGCCGATCTCGCCGGCCTGGCGCTGGAACTGGCGTGCTGGGGCGCGCGGGATGCCAATGCGCTCACGTGGCTCACGCCGCCGCCGCCCGGCGCGCTGGCCCAGGCGCGGGAGCTGCTGCAGGCCCTCGGCGCTCTGGACGCAGCCGGCACGGTCACTCCCCACGGGAGGGAGTTGCTCGGCGTGGCAGCGCACCCCCGGCTGGCCCACCTGCTGCTCGGCGCAAAGGCTGCGGGGGTCGGCGGGACCGGCTGCGCACTGGCCGCCGTCCTGGGCGAGCGGGACCTGCTCCGCGGGCGGCCCGGGGCGCGCGACAGCGACGTGCGCACACGGCTCGACGTGCTGGCGCGGGATCCCGAAGTGGCCGAACGGGAGGACGTGGATCGCATGTCCTTGCGCCAGGTGCGGCGTTCGGCCGATACCTACGCGCGGCAGCTGGGCCTGGCGGGTTCCGCGCTGTCCATCGACACGGGCGACACGGGCTGGCTGCTCGCGCTGGCCTGGCCCGATCGCATCGCCCGTGCACGGGAGCCGGGTTCCGGTCGCTACCTGCTCAGCAACGGGCGCGGCGCGTACTTCGCGGAGCCCCAGTCCCTCGCCCGGTCCGAGTACCTGGTGATTCCGGAACTCGAGGGCAGCGACAAGGAAGCGCGGATCCATCTCGCGGCGCCGCTCACCGCGGGGGAACTGGAGGAACACCTGGCCGACCGGGTGATCACGTCGGCCGCGGTCCGCTGGGACAGCCGGGAGCGGGCCGTGACGGCGCGGCGGCAGCGCCGGCTCGGCGCCCTCGTGCTGGCCGACGAGCCGCTCCGGGATGCCGACGCTACCCGGGTCACAGCCGCCATGCTGGCCGGGATCCGCGAGCTGGGGCTGGCGGCGCTGCCCTGGACGCCGGAGCTTCGCCAGTGGCAGGCCCGTGTCCTCCTGTGCAGGCACGCGGAACCGGATGCCCGGGAGAGCTGGCCCGATGTCAGCGACACCGCGTTGCTCGACGCGCTGGAAGCGTGGCTGGCCCCGTGGCTGCAGGGGGTGACCCGCGCCGCGCACCTGGCGCGCATCGACCTGGCCGGTGCGCTGCACGGCCTGCTCGACTGGCCCCGGCAACGGCGTCTCGACGAGCTCGCGCCGACGCACCTCACGGTGCCCAGCGGCTCCCGGATCGCCATCGACTACCTGGACGGGCCGGTGCCCAGCCTCTCGGTCCGCCTTCAGGAGGTCTTCGGGCTCACGGCCACACCCTGCGTGGCCGGCGGCCGCGTGCCCGTGCTGCTCAAGCTGCTGTCGCCGGCCCGGCGCCCCGTGCAGGTCACCGCCGACCTGGAGAGCTTCTGGAACACGGCCTATCACGAGGTGCGGAAGGAGCTGAAGGGCCGCTACCCGCGGCACTACTGGCCCGAGGACCCACGGCAGGCGGAACCCACGAAACGCGTCAAGCCGCGGCAATAGCGCCTGGTGTAGAGTCGGGAGGCCATGAACCTTCGCGAACAGGTGGAGAGCCTGCTGCCGAACTGGCGAACCTGGTACCCCAGCCTGTTCGACGCCGCCGTGGACCTCGGCATCCTCCGCGCCCGCGTGTGCGATCCCTCCACGCTGCTCCTGCAACGTCGTCACGAGGGCGTCCGCCAGCAGGCGGAGCAGGCGCACCGGGACAAGTGGAACGTCGAGGGAGAGCCTGAAGAGTAGGAGCGCCGACCGGCGCGACCCCCTTCCCGCTCGCGACTCGCAGACTCGATTCTCGCGGGAAGGGGGTCGCGCCTGAAGGCGCTCCTACGCCGCGTCGAGGGCGAAGATGAGCATGAGGATGCCCTCCGGTCCCAGCTCTTCGCCCGCGCAGTTCATGCCCGCCTTCTCCAGGACGCGCACCGACGCGTGATTCTCCGGGCGCACGGTGGCGACCAGGCGCCGCAGGCCACAGGTGCGGAAGCCGTGGTCGAGCAACGCGGGCACCAGCTCACTGGCGAGTCCCCTCCCCCACAACGTCGGGCGCAGCGCGTAGATGATCTCCGGATCGGACCGCCGGCGCGCGGCGACGATGCCGCAGTAACCGGCCATGGCATCGTCTCCCACGACATGCAGGGCCCAGGCGCCGTGGCCCCGGGTGGCGTAGTCGGTCAGCGATTCCGCGATCCACCCGGCACAACGCGCACGGGACAGCACCATGCCGTCGCCCACGTAGCGCATCGTGCGGCGGTCACCGCAGATCACCTGCAGCTCTGCAGCATCGGCTGTGGTGAATTGCCGCACCGTGAGGCGCGGAGTGGTCAGGACCATGGTCACGGGTTGAGGACCTTCGACGGGAGTTGGTAGATTGTCCCGCGTTCCAGCAGGAGTCGTCGATTGCCCCTCTCCGTCCTTCCCCGCACGGCCCTGCTGCCGGTACTCACCCTCTGCCTGTCGCCGCCGTCGCTGGTCGCCCAGCCGGCGGCGCCCGGCATCACCTTCGATGCCGTCTACACCGGCGAACCCATCAGCAACCTGTCCGGCGGCCTGCAGACCGGCGGCACCTACCTGGACAACCTGGACCTGCAGCTCAATGCAGAGCGCGGCAGCATCTTCGGGATTCCGGGGCTGTCGGGCCTGCTCTACGGCCTCTACAACAATTCCAACGAGTTCAGTGCGGAGTACGTGGGCGACGCGCACATCGTCAGCAACATCGACGCACCCGGGGCATGGCGCCTCTTCGAGGCCTGGCTGGACTGGGCGCCGCGCCAGGACGACAGCGTGTCACTGCGCATTGGCCTCTACGACCTCAACTCGGAGTTCGACGCCACCGAGACGGGCGGCCTGTTCATCAACTCGGCCCACGGCATCGGAACGGACTTCAGCCAGTCGGGATTGAATGGCCCGTCCATCTTCCCCGTGAGCTCCCTGGCCCTGCGCGTACGCACGGCCTGGGGCACCGGCGGCTACGGCCAGTTCGCCGTCCTCGATGGCGTGCCGGGCAACCCTGACGACCCGGAAAGCAACAGGATCGACCTGTCGGGTGACGACGGCGCGCTCGTCGTCGCCGAAGTCGGCTGGAGTGGCGACGACTGGCGCAAGCTGGCCGTGGGCGCCTGGCTGTACACGGCGGATTTCGACCCGCTCACGTCCCCGGGCGGCCCGCAGGATGACGGCAACGAGGGCTGGTACGCCATTGCCGACCGGACACTGTGGCGGGGTGATTCGGCCACGGTGGCTGGATTCCTCCGGATCGGCCAGGCGGAGGAGAAGTTCAATCCCTTCGACGGTTACGTGGGCTTCGGCACCAGCGTTGCGGGCTTCTCCACCCGCCGTCCCGACGACGAGCTGGGCCTGGCAGTGGCCATCGGCCTGGCGGGCGACGAATTCGAGGACAACCGGCGGCTCGACGGACTCGGTACCGACAGCAGCGAGACCACCATCGAGCTGACCTACCGTGCGCCCATCACCGACTGGCTGACGCTGCAGCCCGACATCCAGTACATCGTCAACCCGGGCAACGACCCGGCCCTGGACGACGCGGTCGTCGTTGCGCTGCGCTTTGAACTGAGCTGGTCGAAGGCCCTGGGCGGGAACTAGACGCCGGGCAGCCCGGAGCCGGCGGCGCTCAGTCCCGGACCCGGAGCGACTCGTCGAAGAACCGGCTGATCGTTTCGTACGCATGCCTGCCGGTGGCCGGCATGCGGAGCAGCCCGTGCTTGCTGCCCGGGTACGCCATGATGTCGAAGGGCTTGCCCAGATCCTGCAGGCGCTTGAACAGGACAGTGCTGTTGGTGAACAGCACGTTGTCATCCGCCATGCCGTGGATGACGAGCAGCGGGTCCTTGAGCCCGGCGGCATGGGTCATCACAGCGGAGTCCGCGTAGCCCCCGGGGTTGTCCGCGGGCGTTCCCAGGTAGCGCTCCGTGTAATGGGTGTCGTAGAGCCGCCAGTCGGTGACCGGCGCGCCGGCGACGGCCGCGGCAAAGGCGTCGGGCGCCTGCATGGCGCACATCAGGGCCATGTATCCGCCGTAGCTCCAGCCGAAGATGCCGATCCTGTCGGCGTCCACGTAGGGCAGGGTCTTCAGGAACCCGACGCCGCGCACCTGATCCAGGACCTCCACCGAGCCCAGTTTCCCGTGGAGCGCCGTCTCGAAGGCGACGCCCCGGTACCCGGTGCCGCGGTTGTCCAGGCTGAACACCACGTAGCCGTGCTGCGCCAGGAACTGGTGGAAGAACCCGGCATTGCTCCGGGCGGAGTTCGGCCAGGCACGGCGCACGGTCTGGGACTCGGGGCCGCCGTACACGTCCACGATCACCGGGTAGCGGCGCCCGGGCTCCAGCACGCGCGGCTTCACGATCTGGTAGTACAGGTCGTCCCCGTTGGCGGCCTTGATGGTGCCGAACTCCGTCGGGGCGTGCTCGTCGAGGTAGGGCGCGTAGGGATGCGACCCATCCAGGTCATTGGCCACCAGGACGTCGATGGTCTGCCCGGACACGTCCCTGAGCGAGACCGAGGGCGGGCGCTCGCGGGTGGACCAGGTGTCGAGGAATGACCGCGCGCCTTCCGGCATGGTCACCGAGTGCCAGCCCGGCTCCGTCGTCAGGCGGCGAGGGCCCTTCTCCGGGCTGCCGAGAGCCACCGAATACAGATGGCGCTCCAGCGGGCTCTCGGCGCTGGCCGTGAAGTAGACCAGGCCGCGCTTCTCGTCGACGCCCTTCAGCGCCCGCCGGCCGCCGTCGCCCGCGACGTTCCACTCACCGGCCGTCAGCGGCCGCACCAGCGTGCCATCGGCACGGTACAGGTACAGGTGCCGGTAACCCGTGCGGCTCGACGACCAGATGAACTGTCCGGAGCCCTTGAGGAAGGTGAGCTCGTCGTTGAGGCTTACCCACGCAGCGCTCCGCTCGGTCAACAGCTCGCGGGTGGCGCCGGACGCCGGGTTCGCGGCGAGCAGGGTCAGGGTCTTCTGGTCCCGGCTCTGGCGCTGCACCGCGAGTGCGCTGTCGTCCGGGAACCAGTCGACCCGGGCGAGGTAGATGTCGGGATCGGGACCCAGGTCCACCCGGACGGGCGAGCCGCCGCCGGTGGGTGTCACGTACAGTTCCACGAGCGCATTGGGGGTGCCCGCCGCGGGGTAGCGCTGGCGGATCACCTGCACGTTGTCCGCGTTGATCTGGAAGCGCTCGACCTCCGCGACGGGCGACTCGTCCACCCGGGTGTACGCGATGCGGGAATCGTCCCAGGACCACCAGTAGCCAGTGCTGCGGCCCATCTCCTCCTGGGCCACGAACTCGGCGGTGGCAAAACTGACGGCCCCGCCACCGCCCGACGTGACCGCCCGCTCCTCTCCGCTGCGGAGATCGTGGATGACCAGATTCCGGTCGCGTACGAAACTCACGTAGCGCCCCCCGGGGGAAAAGCGGGCATCGGTTTCCCACTCGTCCGTTTCCGTCAGCCGGCGCACGGCCCGCGCGGGCGGGGCGCGAAGGTCGAAGACCCAGATGTCGCCCGCCAGCGGCACGAGCAGCAGGCGCGAATCCCGGGAGAACTGGTACTCGACAATCCCGGAAAATGCAGCGCTCCGCTGGCGCTCGCGGCGGCCCTCCTCCTCGGCGGAGAGCGCGCGCTCCCGGGGCGCGAGCACGGCCGAATCCACCAGGGCCCGGTGCCGCCGCGCCCGGACGTCCCAGGCCCAGAGGTCGAGCTGGCCCGGGTTGGAGGGCTTGCCCCGCAGGTACGCGACCAGGCGCCCATCGGGCGAGACCTGGGCCGAGCGCAGGCTGGCGCCCGAGAGATCCGGTGCGCTGAAAAGCCGCTCGAGGGTCAGCTTCTCCGCGCCCGCAGTCGCGGCGAAGAGCAGCAGCAGCGAGGCCGCGGTAACGCGCACGGCCAGCCGCTCGCGGTTCAGGGCTTCCGGAACCGCAGTGCGAACCGGTCGGTGTTGCCGGTCACCGACTTGCGGCCGACCTCGTACCGCAGCTCGTCATCCGGCGTGTAGTGGATCCCGGAGAAGTCCTCCAGCACGAAGCCCGCGGCCTGGACTTCCTTGATGACCAGGACCGGGTCCATGCGCCGCCAGTTCTCGGCGGTCTCCGGCTCGTTGTGCCGGCGGGTGTGATCGAGGATGCCGTAGTGGCCGCCCGACTTCAGCGCCGCGAAAACCGCCTCGTTGAGGTTGGCGCGCCCCGACGGCGTCAGGTTGTGGTAGTTCCGGAAGGTCAGGACGAGGTCTGCATCGTTCACGCCCAGGGAAAAGTCGCCGAGGTCGAACAGGCCCATCTTCCCGGGCGCCGGCGCCATCTTCGCGTCCGCCGGGGCAACCCTGACCTTCGCCAGCGAGGGGGTCGACTTCAGCACCGGCTCCAGGCGGGTGGTGCCGATGGCGACGTGGAGCTCGCCCTTCTCGGCCAGCACCGGCCCGAGGATCTTGGTGAAGTACCCGCCGGCGGGCACCAGCTCCACGACCCGCATGTCGTCCTTCAGGCCGAAGAACTCCAGGGTCTGGCGCGGCTTGCGCTCCGCGTCCCGGGCCTTCTCGTCGGCGGTGCGGCTGTCGCTCTTCATCGCCGCCTCTATCTTCTCCCCCATGGGAGTGAGCTTCTCGGGCATGAACTGGGCGTGCGACGCCGTGGCGAAGGCAGCCAGGCCGATGGACAGAAGCAGATGGCGCATGGACGGTTTCTCCCGGGATGAAGACGAAGCGAGTATAGGCCGAACGTTTCCCGCGGTCGTCATATAGAAAGGGGCCGGGTCTCACGACCCGGCCCCCTGTGCCGTGCCTCCAGGCCGGACTCAGTCGCAGTAGTCGGGATCCAGCGGATCCAGGCTATCGATCCAGGCGCCGACGGCGTCGCGCTCGCTCTGCGGCACCAGCCCGCCAATCGGCGGCATCGGGCTGGCGGTGCTGTTGATGCGTTGCCAGAGACGGCTGGTCTCCTTGGTGCCGGGGGTGACCACGGGCCCGCGGAAGCTGCCGAGCTGCAGGTTCTCGCAGGTCGTCAGGCTGAGGCGCGCGGACCCGCCATGGCAACCGGTGCAGGTCCGGTTGAACACCGGCTGCACGTCGCAGGCGTAGCTGATTGGGCCACCCGCGGAACTGACGGTCACCGGTACGGTGGCCGACCCGACGCCACCGCGGTTATCCACCACCTCAAGTGTCACCTGGTAGGTGCCATCGCACTGGAAGACATGAGTTGGATCGGCGGCGTTACTGGTGGTGCCGTCACCGAACTTCCAGAGGATGCTGGCGATCGTTCCGTCAGCATCGTTGATGTTGCCTGTGAAGCCCACCGACAACGGCTCCACGCCGGACTGCGGGACGGCGACCGGGGCCACCGTCGGGAGCAGATTGGGTGAGATCTTGTCATTCAGTGTGTTGATCAGAACCCCGACGATGCCCTGCACCCGCGCCCGCTCGGACGGATTGGTGATGTGATTGCTCACGCGATCGGCAAGCTTCAAGGACTCATGCAGTGCCTTCTGGAGATCCACGGGGCCTCCATTGGCTCCAACATGGCCAGCGATCTTGTCGAGAACGTGGAGCAGCTGGCTGCGCGCCGGTCCGTTCCGGAAAGCGGACGCCGGCAGGTCATTCAGGACGTTATAGAGCCCCTTCGTCTGCGGAATCAGCCCTGGCGTGTAAATCTCGACGCTATTCAGAAGCACCGCACCCGGGGACACGAACCCGCCGGAGATGACCACGCGGCCGTCGTCCAGGAGGAGGCCGCTGAACTCGTCACGGCCGGACGACATGATGCCGGACAGCTTCCATGAGCTCGTGGCGGGATCGAAGATCTCGGACGTGGACTGGAAGATGCTGGGGAAGTTCGGACTGGTGGTCACTCCACCCGCGATCAGCAGGGTGCCGTCCAGGAGCCCCTGGGCGCCGATGTCGATGCGCTGCTTGAACATGGGCGCGATCGGCGTGAAGGTCCGGGTGGCGGGATCGTAGATCTCGCTCTCGTCCGTGATGCGGCCGCCCGCCGAGGTGTGGGTGACGTTGTAATAGGAACTGCCTTGCACGACACGCCCGTCCCGCAGCTTCCCGGGCAACTGGGCCAGGTGCGGGTAGTTCATCGGGCCTACCGGGGTGAAGCTGTTGCTCGCCGGGTCGTAGATCTCCGCGGTGTTTGTCGGGAAGAGCGTGCCCGTGCCGTTCGAGCCGGCCGAGATGAGCACCGTGCCGTCATCGAGCAGGATCGCGCTGTGGGCGGACCGGCGCTCCACCATGTTGCCGATCAGCGTGAACAGTCCGGTCGCCGGGTCGAACAGTTCGGCGGACTGGATGGGCTGAGAGCTGGCGGTCGCGACACCATTGCCGCCGCCGGCAACAAGCACCTTGCCGCCAGGCAGGAGCGTCGCCGTGTGGCTGCGCCGCGCGACGCTCATCGGGCCTGCCGTCTCGGTCCACTCGTTCGTCACCGGGTCATAGATTTCGGCCGTATTTAGAACGATCCCATTGGCCGTCGTCGAGCCTGTGCGGCCGCCGGTGACCAGCACCCGGCCATCGGCCAGCGTCGTGGCGGTGTGGGACCAGCGGCGGATGGTCATCGGCGCCACCGGCGTCACGGAATTGTCGGCGGGGTTGAAGGCATCCACCGAGGGGGTGATCACCGACGCAGGCGTGTTCTGCACCTGACCTCCGGTGAACAGCACACGGCCATCGTGAAGCTTTGCGGAACGGTGGATGAATCGCGGCGAGGTCATGTTGAGGCCGCGGGTGAAGTCGCCAACTTCGCAGCTGGCTGGCCCGATCTGCTCGAGGACCTCAGGCGGCGGCGAGTTCGGAATGTTGGCGTGACAGCTGATGCACGCCGTCGGTGCCCGGCACTCGGCGAGCGCCGCATCACCCAGCGGCAGCAGCAGCGCCGCCAGGGACAATTGCAAGATCCTTGCTGTCGGTTTCATCGTGACCCCCTCGGTCGGCTTTTCTGGTTGCCGGCCACCCAACGATTCCCCCGGGGAAGGCCGGCATAACGTCATATCAACATGACGTTTCCTTTTGGTCGAGGGAGCGGGAAGCAGTCCATAGGTACTTCTACTTACGGACCCCTTTGGGGTACATCACGCCAGTGTCGTAACGCCTTTTTTTTGCAGAACTTTTCCCGGCCAATGGCCCTCTCACCGGCCTGCCTGGACAGGTGGCTGATATGACATCAGCACCCCCTCGTCCACGCGGATCCTGGCGCCATTGCGCAGCCGTTCGCGGAGCGCGTCGGCGGCCGTCCGCCGCCGGACGTCGTGGAGATGCGCGCGGATGCCGGGGCTGACCTCGGCCAGGGGCCGCGGCCCCGCGGGCTCCACCCGGTCTGCGCGCATGACGAGGAAGCCGTCCGGAACGGTGATCACGCGGCTCACCTCGCCTTTGCCGAGCGCCAGGGCAACCGTCGTCGCTTCCGGAATCTTCTGCCCGTCCTGCACCCAGAGCTGGCTTGCGGACAGCACCCCGCCCGCCACCCGCCCTCCCAGCTCGCCGGCTGTCGCACCATCCGCCAGCTCGCGTCGCAGCCCTTCGGCCGCGGGCTCCGTGGCAACAGTCGCCCGGGTGACGAGCACCCGCGCAGGCACCCTGAATTCGCCGCTGTTCTCGCGGTAGTAGGCAGTGATGTCCGCCTCGGTCGGGGCTGGAACCGCCGCCAGCTGCCTGTCGAGCCAGCCCGCTGCCAGGATCTGGTCGGCAGAATCCCCGTCGGCGCCCTCGGCCCGGGCCGCAGCGGCCATCAGCCTGCGATCGATCAGGGACTCAACCAGGTCCCGCACCATTTCCGGTGACGTGTACTCGAGCCGCTCCGCAGCCGGCATGCTGCCGATGGCTGCGTCCAGGACGCCCGCCGTGATGGCGTCGTCGCCGACCGTCGCGAGGATGGCGTCGTCGGCGAGTCGCGGCAATGGCGTGCCCGTGCCGGCGAGAGGCGGATGATCGCCGGGAAATGCGGGCAACCTGCTGGTGCTCTCCCGCGGCTCCGGTGGCTGGCCGCCGCAGGATGCCAGCAGGAAGGCAACGAGCAGCGCCCGCACACGTCGCCCGGGGGACGTACCGTCTGGCTCGCGGTTGGTCACAACCGGTTCCTCCGTTGTCCGCGCGATTATGCCGGACAGCGGTTCCCCCGCTAGCCCACCGCAATCTCGAGCAGCGCCCGCAGGCTCGCCCGGACCCGCCGCGCGGCTGCCGGAAGGTACTCGCAGGAGCTCTCGTCCATGTAGCAGCGCTGCGCAAGCTCGAGTTGCACGGCGCTGATGCCGGCGGCCGGGTCGCCATAGTGGCGGGTGATGTGGCCACCCTTGAAACGCCCGTCGAGTACCGCCGTGGAGCCCGGGATGCCGAGCGCGTAGCCAAGCAGCCTGGCTGCCAGTTCCCCGTCGCAGGAGCGGCCGTCGTTGGTGCCGAGGTTGAACACCGGCAGGTCGCCCGCGAACAGCCGCGGCACTTGGCTCCTGATCGAGTGGGCATCCCACAGCACAGCCGAACCGTGGCGGGAGAGCAGCTGGTCGAGCTCTGCGCGCAACCGGTCGTGGTAGGGCTGCCAGTACGTGGCGATCCTGTCGGCGACCTCGGAGGGCGCGGGCGCCTGGCGTGCCTGCCAGATCGACTGGCCATCAAAGGTTTCCGCCGGGCAGATGCCGCTGCCTGCCAGTCCGGGATACAGGGAGGCATCGTCGGGCGGCCGGTTCAGGTCCACGACGTAGCGGGAGTGGGTGGCGACGAGAACCGTGGCTCCCATCTTCCCCAGGAAGTCGTACAGGCGGTCCACGTGCCAGTCCGTATCGGGCAGTGCCCTCGCGGCACCCGTCATCCGCGCCGCGATCTCCGGCGGCACGAACGTCCCGGCGTGCGGGATGCTCACCAGGAGGCGGTTGCTGCCCGGAATCAGCCGGTAGGTTTCCATCTCAGCCGCGCCGGGACGGCAGGACCGCCCCGGCCTCACCCGTAAACCGGCCGTCCAGGACCATCTGCTGCAGCAACTGTATGTCGCCCGACAGCGGCCGGTCACGCTCGAAGCGCGGGCTCACGGTGCGCACGGCCGCGATCACGGCCTCCAGTGGCGCGGAACTCCTGAGAGGCCGGTGGAACTCGACGCCCTGGGTGGCCGCCAGCAGCTCGATGGCCACGATACCGGCGGTGTTCCCCGCCATGCGGTACAGGCGCAGCGCCGCCGTCGTCGCCATGCTGACGTGGTCCTCCTGGTTCGCCGACGTCGGCAGGCTGTCGACGCTGGCGGGATGTGCCAGCGACTTGTTCTCGGACGCAAGCGCGGCGGCGGTGACCTGCGCGACCATGAAGCCGGAGTTCAGACCGCTGTGCTCGACCAGGAAGGGCGGCAGGCCGCTCATGCGGGCGTCAACCAGCAACGCGATCCTCCGCTCAGAGATTGCGCCGATTTCGGCGATGGCGGTGGCGAGATAGTCACACACCAGCGCCACGGGCTCGGCGTGGAAGTTGCCACCTGACAGGATCACGCCGTCGTCGCTGAACACCAGCGGGTTGTCGGTGACGGCCCGGGACTCCACCAGCAGCACGTCGGCAACGTGCCGCATGGCCTGCAGGCAGGCGCCCATCACCTGGGGCTGGCAACGCAGGCTGTAGGGATCCTGGACCCGCTCGCACTGGCTGTGGGAGGCGCGGATGCCGCTCCCGGCGATCAGCTGGCGGAACAGCGCAGCCACGTCCACCTGGCCCTGGTGGCCGCGCACCTCGTTCACCCGCGCGTCGAACGGTGTGTCGCTGCCACGCGCAGCGTCGACGGAAAGCGCCCCCGAGAGACAGGCGGCGGCAAAGACATTCTCGATCTGGAAGAGCGCGCCCAGCGCCAGGGCCGTGGACACCTGGGTGCCATTGAGGAGCGCCAGGCCCTCCTTCGGCTGCAGGGTCAGCGGCGCAAGTCCGGCCAGTGCCAGCGCGTCGGCCGCCGCGTGCTCGCGCCCGGCGTGCCGGGCGCGGCCGACGCCGAGCAGGACGGCGGACAGGTGGGCCAGCGGAGCGAGGTCGCCGGAAGCGCCCACGGAGCCACGGGACGGCACGCAGGGATAGATCTCGTGGTCCAGCAGTTTCCCGAGCGCGAGGACGACTCCGGCCGTGATCCCCGAGTACCCCTGGGCAAGGCTGAGTATCTTCAGCAGCAGCACGAGGCGCACGACCCGATCCTCCAGGTACTCCCCGATGCCAGCGCAGTGGGACAGGATCAGGTTCTCCTGGAGCTCGGCGAGCTGGTCGTCCGGAATCCGGACATTGGCGAGCATGCCGAACCCGGTGTTGATGCCGTAGATCGGCTGGTGCGAACCCAGCGCCGCGCCCACGGCAGCCTGGCTCCGCCTGATCCCCGCCAGGGTTGAATCGTCGAGCACAACGCGGACCGGGCCCTGCCACGCCTTGCGCAGCTGCCCGAGCAGGAGCTCGTCCGGCCGTGCCGACAGCACAATACCGCTGGGTGCACTCATGACTGCCCTCCTCCAAAGTCGATCATCGGCAGGTCCAGTCCGCTGCGACGCGCGTGCTCGATGGCGGCCTCGTAACCGGCGTCTGCATGACGCATGACGCCGGTGGCGGGGTCGTTCCACAGGACCCGCTCGATGCGGCGGGCGGCCGCTTCGGTGCCATCACAGACAACGACCATGCCGGCGTGCTGGGAATAACCCATGCCTACGCCGCCGCCGTGGTGGAATGACACCCAGGTGGCACCGCTGGCCGTGTTCAGCAGCGCATTCAGGATCGGCCAGTCCGATACGGCGTCCGAGCCGTCGCGCATCGCCTCGGTTTCCCGGTTCGGACTGGCCACGGAGCCGGAATCCAGGTGATCCCGCCCGATGACGACCGGCGCGCGCAGCTCGCCGCTGGCGACCATGGCGTTGAACGCAAGGCCGAGGCGGTGGCGGTCGCCCAAGCCAACCCAGCAGATCCTGGCTGGCAGCCCCTGGCTCCTGATGCGGACCGCCGCCATGTCGAGCCAGCGGTGCAGCCCGGCGTCGTCCGGGATCAGCTCCTTCACCTTCCGGTCGGTGGCCGCGATGTCCGCCGGATCGCCGGACAGCGCGGCCCAGCGGAACGGGCCGATGCCGCGGCAGAACAGTGGCCGGATGTACGCCGGGACGAAGCCAGGGAAATCGAACGCGTTCGTCACGCCCTCGTCCCGGGCAACCTGGCGGATGTTGTTGCCATAGTCGAACACCGGCACGCCCAGAGCCTGGAACGCCAGCATCGCGCGCACGTGCCTGGCAATGGAGGAGCGGGCAGCCGCGGCAACGGCCGCTGGATCCTTCTCCTGCGCCTCGCGCCAGCGAGCCACCGTCCAGCCCTCGGGCAGATAGCCGTGCACGGGATCGTGGGCCGACGTCTGGTCGGTGACGGCGTCCGGCCGGACCCCGCGGGCGAGGAGCTCGGGAAGGACTTCCGCGGCATTGCCCAGCAGGCCCACCGACACGGCCCTGCCGGCACGCGCCGCTTCGTCCAGCATGCCGAGCGCCTCGTCCAGGGTTGCGGCGCTCCCGTCGAGGTAGCCCGTTGCCAGCCGCCTGGCGATGCGGTCCGCCTGGCACTCGATCGCCAGCATGGAGAGGCCGGCCATCGTCGCAGCGAGCGGCTGTGCGCCGCCCATGCCGCCGAGGCCCGCCGTGAGGATCCACTTGCCGGCGACCGCGCCGCCGAAGTGCTGGCGGGCCATCTCCGCGAAGGTCTCGTAGGTGCCCTGGACGATGCCCTGGCTGCCGATGTAGATCCACGACCCGGCGGTCATCTGCCCGTACATCATCAGGCCCTTGCGGTCGAGCTCGTTGAAGTGCTCCCAGTTGGCCCAGTGGGGCACGAGGTTGGAGTTGGCGAGCAGCACCCGGGGTGCGTCCGCGTGGGTCCTGAAGACGCCGACGGGCTTGCCCGACTGGATCAGCAACGTCTGGTCGTCGCCGAGTTCGCGAAGGGTTGCGACGATCCGGTCGTAGCACTGCCAGTCGCGGGCCGCTCGGCCGATGCCGCCGTACACCACCAGTTCCTCCGGGTGCTCGGCCACGTCAGGATCGAGGTTATTCATCAGCATGCGCAGCGGCGCTTCGGTGAGCCAGCTTTTCGCCGACAGCACCGTGCCCCGGGGCGCGCGGATCATGCGGTCGCTGTGCCTGCTGTTCATCGGGCCCTCCGGACGGCGGCCTTGCCGGACTGACGGGCGCGGGCGCCGTCGCTGCCAGGCTGGGCCCCGGCGGTCAGCTCGTAGCGCGAGCCGGGGTGATACAGGTGCGCGATGCTCACCGGACGCCCGCCGGACCAGGTGCGCCGGTGGATCACGAGGCAGGGCTCGTCCGCAGCCATGCGCAGCATGCCGCGGATCCGCCCCGCCGGGATCTCGGCACGGATGACGTGCTCGACCGTCTGCAACGGCGCCACCGTGGACAGGTACTCGTTCGGCGTGATCCGGGTGAAGTCCTGGCGGAGGTAGTCCGGCGCCGCGTGAGCGGAAACGTAGCGGTCCTCGGCCTGGATTGGCAGTTCGTTCTCGAGATGGACGATGAGCGAGTGGAACACTGCCCCGCCCGGGCGGAGCCCGAGCCGGTTGGCGATGTCACCGCCAGCCGCCAGCTTCTCCATGCGCACCACCCTGGCCCCGTGGACGTGCCCGCGCTCGCGGATCTCGTCGGCAATGTTGCGAACGTCCAGCGCGTGGGAACGGGAATGGGCCTCGGCAACGAAGGTGCCCACCCCCGACTGCCGCACCACGATGCCATCGCTCGCGAGCTCTCGCAGCGCGCGGTTGGCGGTCATGCGCGAAACCCCGAACCGCCGCACCAGGTCCTGCTCGGACGGCACGCGGTCACTGGGCTGGAGGCGCCCGGACTGGATGCCCGCAACGATGTGCTCCTTCAGCTGCTGGTAGCGCGGGATCGTCGGGTCTTCGGTCCTGGAGGTGTTGCGGGATGCCATGGCGCTCATTTCAGACAATTCATCGGGACGGGTGCAGGCGGCGCATGGCCGCGGCGAAATTCCTGGCAGCGGCGGGCGCCAGCGGATGGCGGCCGTCGCGCACGACCTGGCGCCCGCCCACCAGGACGTTCTTCACAAGGGGCCGGTTGCCGGCGAAGACGAGGCAGTCGAGCAGCTGGTCGCTTTCGCTACCGGCGAGCAGCGGGTGCTCCGCGTCGAGTTCTACCAGGTCGGCCGCCTGGCCGGTCGCGATGCGGCCGGTGTCCTGGCCCAGGGCCTGGCCGCCGCCGGCCAGCGCGGCGCGAAAGAGGCGCGCGCCGGTGTGACGCTCGGTCGCGCTCGCCGCCACGTTGCGCTGCCCGAGCGTGAGCCGCTGGCCGTACTCCAGCCAGCGGAGCTCCTCCACGGGACTGACGGAAACATGGCTGTCCGAGCCGATGGCGATGCGGCCGCCAGCGGCCAGGAAGGCGGCCAGCGGAAACAGGCCGTCGCCCAGGTTGGCCTCGGTGGTCGGACAGAGGCAGGCCACGGCGCCGGTGGCCGCCAGCCAGCGGGTTTCCGCCTCGGTCATGTGGGTGGCGTGCACGAGGCACCAGCGCTCGTCGACGCCGCCGCGCTCGAGCAGCCATTCCACGGGCCGCAGGCCGGACCAGGCCTCGCACTCATGCACTTCCTGCAGCTGCTCGGCCACGTGGATGTGCACCGGCATGTCCGGGGCCGCCCCGGCCCGCCAGGCGAGCACCTCCACGATCGCTTCCCGCGACACGGCGCGGAGGCTGTGAAAGGCGATGCCGATGCGGGTCAGGTCGCCCTGCTCGCCAAGGAGGTTCCCGAGCAGTGACAGGTAGTCGCGCACGGCGTGGATGAACGGCGACTGCGCCGGCTCCGGGGACTGAGACCCGAAGCCGGCGTGCATGTAGAGCACCGGCAGCAGCGTGAGCCGGATGCCCGCCGACGCGGCGGCCCGGATCAGGGCGCGACTGGCGGCCGCGGGGTCGCCGTGGGGCGTGCCGTCCGGCCCATGGTGCAGGTAGTGGAACTCGCACACGGAGGTGTAGCCCGCCTCGAGCATCTCGACGTACAGCAGGGTGGCGATGGCTTCGATGTCTTCCGGGGAAACCTGGTGAGACAGCGAGTACATCCGCTCCCGCCAGGTCATGAAGGAATCCAGGCCATGGCCCGCCTGTTCGGCGCGGCCGGCCATGGCGCGCTGGAATGCGTGGCTGTGCGCGTTGGGCATTCCAGGCACCAGGACCGCGGCCGATGTGCCGGGACCGGCCGCCGCGACTGCGGCAATCCGCCCTGCGGCGTCGACCTGGATCGAGACATCGGCAGCCCAGCCGTCAGACAGCAGCGCGCGATGAGCGTGAACTGTGGTCAAGATGATTTCCGGAGGTTGTATAGACAGCCCTAGGCGGCATACTATCGCCAACCTCCGGAAACAACAAAGGCCTGCCCCGCAGCCATCGCCTGCGGAGCGACCCCCGCGACCATGGCGCAATGGGACTCCCTCTGGATCGACGCGAATGTGGCCACGATGGCGCTAGGCCCGCTGCCCTATGGCGCGATCCGCGATGGCGCCGTTGCAATGCACGACGGGCGCATCGCCTGGGTCGGCCCGCGGCGGGACCTGCCCGCGGAGCCGGACCACTGCGCGGCACGCGTGCACCGCCTGGGCGGCGCCTGGCTGACGCCAGGGCTCATCGACTGCCACACCCATCTCGTCTTCGCCGGCAATCGCCTCGCCGAGTTCGAGGCGCGCCGCAGGGGCGCCAGCTACGAGGAGCTCGCGCGCCTGGGCGGCGGCATCCATTCCACCGTCGCCGCAACGCGCGCGGCCAGCACGGAGGAACTGCTCGCGGGGGCCCGGTCGCGGCTGGCGTGCCTCGTTAGGGGCGGCGTCACGACCATTGAGATCAAGTCGGGCTACGGCCTCGATGTCGACACCGAGCGCCGCATGCTGCGTGCGGCCCGGGAACTGGGCCACGAGGCCGGCATCACCGTGCGCACCACCTACCTGGGGGCACACGCGGTGCCGGCCGGGTTCGCCGGACACGCCGACGACTACGTGGCGTTCATCTGCAACGAGGCACTCCCGGTGCTCGCCGCCGAGGGCCTCGTCGATGCCGTGGACGCCTTCTGCGAGTCCATCGCCTTCACCAGCGGCCAGGTGGAGCGAATCTTCCAGCGCGCCCGCGAGCTGGGACTGCCCGTGAAGCTGCACGCTGACCAGCTCTCCGACGGCGGCGGTGCCGCCCTGGCGGCACGGTATGGCGCCCTGTCGGCCGACCACCTGGAATACACGTCAACCGCCGGGGTAGAGGCGCTCGCCGGCGCCGGGACCGTCGCGGTCCTGCTGCCCGGGGCCTTCTATGCCCTCGGCGAAACCTTGCGGCCGCCGGTGGACGAAATGCGCCGCCGGGGCGTGCCGATGGCGATCGCCACGGACTGCAATCCCGGCAGCTCGCCCGTGCTCTCGCTCGTGCTGATGATGAACATGGCCTGCCACCTGTTCCGCATGACGCCGGAGGAGTGCCTTGCAGGCGTGACGCGCCATGCGGCCCGGGCGCTCGGCCTGGAGGCCGACCGCGGCACCATCGAGCCCGGCAAGCGGGCCGACCTGGCCGCCTGGCAGGTCCGCGAGCCCGCGGAGCTCTGCTACTGGATAGGGCACAATCCACTCTTGTCCGTCGTCGTCGACGGCCAGGCCATCGCCACCACCTGACTGACAACCAAGAGGTCCTGATGATGACAACCGAACGTTCCATGCCCGGCGCACGCCGCCTGGCCGCTGGCGCCCTGGCCGCGTGCCTGGGGCTCGGCGCCCCGCTTACCCTGCTGGCGGACCAGGCCGTCCTGCACATGGAGATCGGCGACCCGGCGCGCAAGGGCCGCGAAGTGCCCGTGGTCCTCGATGGCATCACGGACACGGCCACCGGCGAGCTCGTGACGCCCGAGGAAATGGCCAGGAGGCTCGCCGGCACCGGGATCCTGTTCATCGGCGAGAACCACACGAACCAGGAGTTCCACGACGTCCAGTTCCGCATGATCAGGGCGCTCCGGGAGGCGGGCCGCGAGGTGCTGATCGGCCTCGAGATGTTTCCCTACACCCAGCAGCCGCTCCTGGATAACTGGAACGCCGGACACTACACCGAAGACGGATTCGTGGAGCTCGCCAACTGGTACGACAACTGGGGCTACCACTGGAACTACTACCGCAACATCTTCCTCTACGCGCAGAAGCACGGCATCAACATGTACGCGGTGAACAGCCCGCGGGACGTGGTGAAGTCCGTGCGGGCCAAGGGCTTCGAGAACCTGACGCCGGAAGAGGCGGCCCACCTGCCGCCGCGGCTTGCCCCGGAGAGCGACGAGCACCGCCGCATGTACCGCGCGTTCTTCGACAAGGACGACGCCCTGCACATGAACGAGGCGGCGCTGGACGGCCTGTACCGCGCCCAGACCATGTGGGACGCCACCATGGGCTGGAACGCCCTGCAGGCGCTCCGGCAGCACGGCGGCAAGGACGCAATCATGGTGGTCCTGATCGGCTCCGGCCACGTGACCTTCGGCCTCGGGTCCGAGCGGCAGATCGACGAGCACTATGACGGCAAGATCGCCTCGCTAATCCCCGTGAACGTGGTCGACGAAGATTCCAAGCCGGTAAAGCAGGTGCGGGCCTCCTACGCGTCCTTCATCTGGGGCGTGCCGGAGGAAATCGACACGGTCTACCCCAGCATCGGCGTGTCCCTGATGGGCTCGCTTGGGAAGGATCCCGGCCAGATCATCCAGGTCAGCAAGGAGTCCGTGGCGGAACGCGCGGGGCTCAAGGTGGGCGACGTCCTGCTCAGCCTCGACGGCCAGGCCATCAAGTCGGACAACTCGCTGCGGAAACTCATGGCCGGCTACCGCTGGGGCGACGTTGCCAAGGCGCGGATCCGCCGCGATGGCGCCGAGAAGGACGTGGCCGTGAACTTCCGCCGCGCCGGGCAACCGTAAAAACGGGAGCCTGGAAGCAGTCTCCAGAAAAAGAAAACCCGCCAGAAGGCGGGTTTTCCATTCCGGCCGAAACCGGGACTGTCAGATCTTGTCGGCCGTGCTATCTGCGAAGTCTCTCCAGGTTATGGCAGCTTGCCCGGGCCCGGCGGCGAACCGAGCAGGGCGCGGAACAGGCCGGTGTCCTGGGCGTTGACAGCGCCATTGCAGTTCAGGTCCGCCTTGTTGAACGTGGGTGCAACGCTCGGCTGGCCGAGCTGCTGGCGGTACAGGCCGGTGTCCTGGGCGTTGGTCGACCCGTTGTTGTTCATGTCGGCGTCGCAGCGGTTGCCGAAACCGTCACCGTCCGAATCGCACTGGGCGCCGGCGCCGGTGTTGTTCGCAACCAGCCGGCAATTGTCGTCATTGTCGTTGAGGCCGTCACCATCCGTGTCCTGGGCCGACGCCGAGAAGTAGCCGGAAGTCCAGGAGTTGCAGACCGGGATGTGGGCGCCAAGACCATCCAAGTTGTCGCCACAGCGCGGTGGACCGAAGACGCGGTAGTCATCCACGTTGTAGCCCTTCACGCTGATGACCCGGCCGGTGGCATTGGTCGACACCATCAGTACCAACTGGTCCCATGACACGTCCTCGGCCGTGGCGCGGACCGAGCCTGGCGTGCTTGCGTTGCCGCTCGCACCACTTCCGCTCGCGTTCGGGCCAATCACCCACGGCGCGTAGGACGCCTGGCTGTCCTTGCAGTCATTGCTCTCCACGCCGGTCGAGGACCTGCCGTCGATGCACTGCAGGTTCACCAACGTCCCCGTCGTCTTGGCGCCCAGGTTGCCCTCCAGGCTCCCGAGACCGGCCACGCTCGCACCGGCCCAGAAGTCCGGGTCGAGAGTGGCCGTGGTACCGAAGCTGCTGAAGGAGTGCCCGCACTCGGCGTAGCCAAACAGCAGGCCCAGGCAGGTTCCGGCCTGGGTAAAGGTCTGGCGCGGTTCCGCCGGGAAACCGGCAGAACCGATGATGTAATCGAAGCCGCCGGAGCCGTTGGGCGTGGCGAAGTTCGCCACGGTCGGCGCCAGCACCTGGGTCATGCTGTCGTACTTGTCCACGACCGCGTTGCCACTGTAGACGCGGACGATGGAACCGGTGCCCGAAGACGTCAGGGTCAGCGAGAAGCTGAGGAGGTCGCCCGCGCCGAAGCCGTTGCCGCCGTCGTCGACGGTGACCGTGCCAGTGACCTTCTGGGACATCTTGCCGTCGCCATCCACCGCCTGATAGACAAGCCGCGCGTCACCGCTGATGGTCGTCTGGAAAGACGCCGGCGTGGCCACGGAATCGTAGTAGGCGATGTGGTTGTAAGGGCCGGTGACCTCACCGAAACCCAAGGTCGGGGTCATGGTGGGGTCAGCCGCGGGGCCACCGTTGTACATGCAGTTTTCGCCGTCGCCGACCGCATTGACCAGGGCCTGCAGGCAGGTTTCCTGGGTCGGGCTCATGCCGCCGGCCACGTTCGTCGTCTTGGTAACGGCCAGGGCCTGCGCGGTCAGGCCGAAAATTCCCGCCGCGGCAAGCGCAGCGCTCGTGATCCACCGATTCGAATTCACTTTGGTTCCCCTCAGTTGAAGATTTCCTGAAATCATTCTTTAAAGCTGCGTGGAAGCGGCTGGGTCGCACCACGACTTGCTTGCCTGCCATGTCGTTGTCAGCGGGTCACGAGCGAACAACTCGAGATAAATAACCTGCTGTCACAAGCTTATAACTTTTGGCATTCGCATAGCAGTCTACAGACTTGATCCCTACCCTCACAACTTTTCACATTACATAAAACGCAGGGTTTTCCTGGGTACACTGCGATCCGGCACTTGCGTCAGTTCTTTTAGATGGCTCTCCAGAAATGTCCTGGAGACACTTTGTTTCTCTTGGGAAACGTGTCCGGCCTGAGTCCCGGTGAAATATGCCTCATCACGGCAGGAGGTCGGCGATGGGTCCCGGGCGGCGCTGGCTGACCCACGGCTTGCCCGGATCTTGGTTATAAGATAATTTCCCATCGGAATATCAGGGGGGCTCGGACGGGCTGAGGTTTTCACTTTGCCCGCTGCCAGGAATTCTTAAGCAATCTTCGGGTTGTCTAACTAATAAGGAACGGGTGGCCAACTGGGCTTACCCGCCACGACCCGCATTCGAAGGGGATTCAATTGGAGTACAGAAGCATGCTTTCGGGAGCAGTTCCGAGCGTCGTCGTTGCGGTCAGCATGATCGCCATCTCACAAGCGCACGCGGTAACCGTCGTGAGCTCCGTCGAAGGCAGCCTGAGCCCGACGCAGGAAACCTGCTTTCAGGGGCTCACAACCTCCGTCGGCGACGGCGAGAACTGCATGTACGACGGCGGCCCGAGCAGCGTGGCGACGGCCACCCCATACGGCGAGGTCACCGGCCCCTACAATCACATCGCCTACTACGATTCCGTGGCCACGCCGGCAGCCTTCCAGACGACCGTCGTCGGTGCGGGCAGGGTGGTTTATGCGCCCTCCGTCGGTGACGGCAAGATCCAGCAGGTCATCAACGGCTCCGTCACGATCGACGACAGCGGCAACGGCTTCGGCGCCGACGACCTCATCAGCTTCGATATCACCCTGACCTCATCCGGCACCGGCTCGATCGTGCGCGTCTACAGCGGCTCGGCAGGCGTGGACAAGTACGACAGCATGACCCAGGTGCTGGCGCCGACGGTGGCGAACTCCGCCACACCCAACGGCTCCGGCGGCTTCGACTACGTCATCGGCACCGAGGGCTTTCCGTCGGTGCTGACCTACGCCGAGGCCGGCCCCTGCCTGGGCGCGGAATTCGGCTTTGCGGAATGTGGTCATTCCTTCAGCACCCCTGCGGTCGACCCCGACTTCTGGAACGGCACCAGTCTGGCCGGTATCGGCAGCCTGGAGAGCAATTTCGGGGCCAGGACCACCGGCACTGTGGTGAACCTGCAGTGCATCGACGGCGCCTCCACGACATCCGGCGTGGAGAGCAACGACTGCCGCGACAGCCAGGTGCTGTACAGCCCCTGGGTACTCGGCCCGTGCGCGGTCCAGGGCGGCTGTACCCTCAAGGAGGGGGACGTCGGCGCCGTGCGGGGTTCCGCCGAGGACGTGGGCTGGGACCAGCTCCTGGTGAAGATCTCGACGGATGCCGCGGGCAATGTCGTCAGCGTCGCCGGCTTCAACGTGGATGACTACCGGGTCTTCAACAACACCCGCTGTGGCGACAACACGGACGGCACCGGCTCCTACAGCGCCACCTGCAACTCCTGGACGACCGGATACTTCACGCTGGCACGAGTGTCGGCCACGGCCAACGATGACGGGCCGATCGACGCGGACGAGGGCGTGCCCGTACCCATCAGCGTCATGGCCAATGATTCGGGATTCCAGGACCCCGTCACCGTGACCGTGACGACGCCGCCCGCCAAGGGCGTTGCCGTTCCGTCCGGCTCTCCCGGCCCGCAGGCCGGCATCGTCATCACCTACACGGCCAACATCGGGGCAACGGGCAGCGACAGCTTCGTCTACACGGTCGTCGACGCCAACGGCATCACCACCGACTCGGCGACGGTCACGCTCGCGATTGGCGTCGGCGCCAGGAACGACACGGCAACCACCACCCGTAACACCCCGGTCGACATCAATGTGGGGGCGAATGACCTCGGCTTCGGCCCGTCGGTCACGGTGACCATCGACGACGGGTCCTTCAGCCACGGCGGCTCCGCGACGGTCACTGCCGGGAACTCCGGCCCGGCGGCCGGAGTCGTCGTGACCTACGTGCCGGTCTCACCCAACAATACCCCGACCTACACGGAAACCTTCCTCTACACCGTCGATGATGGCGTGCTGGCGCCGAGCACCGCACAGGTCAGCGTCACCGTCCGTAACGGGGTCCCGAGCGCTGTGGCGTCCGGCTTCGAAGTCACGACCCAGGGTCGTGCGCCCGTGGACGCTGAACACGTCGAACTGGGCACCTATACCGTGCCACCGACCAATCTCGGCGATACGCCACCGGACCTGAGCGCGGCCACGCCTCACCTGGTGACCATCACCGCCCAGGGCACCCGCGGAAACGCCACCGTGGACTTCAACGACGCGCTGCACACCTACGTCATCACCTACAACGTCACGGACCCCACCTTCTACACGGGCACCGACACGTTCACCTACCTGATCACGGACGTCGACGGCGACACCGCCTCCGCCGTCCTGACGGTGAACATCGCAGACAAGGTGCCAACCCCGACAGACATATTCATCCTGACCGGCCAGGGAAGGGCCTCCCCCGCGCTGGCGGTGATCCCGAACGAAGTCGTGGCGCCGTTCGGCATCGACAAGCTGAGGCTGGGCAATGGCTCACCCGAGGAGCACACGCTGGCCGTTACGGGCCAGGGTACGGTTGGCGTCTGCGAGGTCAGTCCCGCAGATGGGAGCGGCAAGCTGGTCTACACGCCGAACGACGCGAAGTTCCTCGGCAATGACACCTGCACCCTCCTGATCACCGACGCGGATGGCAGCAGCGCGGTCGTCCCGGTCCTGGTCAGGGTCACCGAGACACGGCCGCAGGGCGGCGCCAGTTCCAGCAGCCCGTGGATCGTGCTGCTCCTGTTCGCACCGCTGCTCCGTCGCCTGTCGCGCCGGGTGAAGCCGGCAGGGCTGGCACGGAAGTCCGTTCCCATTGCGGCGACCGCGGCCCTCCTGGCGAGTGGCATGTCTGCCTCGGCGCAGGAGGCTGATGGCAAAGGGGCCACGCGCAGCAGCGCGGCCATCCAGGAGATCGTGGTCACCGCCCGCAAGAGGGAGGAGAACCTGCAGGAGGTGCCGATCGCCATCACGGCCTTCGACTCCAACGCCATCGAGGCCCTGGGCATCACCAGCCTGACCGACGTTGCCGCGCTGACACCCGGCCTGTCGTTCTTCAACGCCTTCGGCGAGAACCTGCCAGTGCCCGTGATCCGCGGCATCGTGCCAACGGATATCTTCGGCCAGAACAACGCCGCCGTTTTCGTGGATGGCGTGTACATCTCCGGCCGCGAGGGCCTGAATTTCAGCCAGCTCGACATCGAGCGCATCGAAGTCGTAAAGGGCCCGCAGAGTGCGCTGTACGGTCGAAACGCCTTCAGCGGCGCGATCAATTACGTCACCAAACCGCCGAGCGAAGAGTTCGAGGCCAAGACCGGCGTCGAAATCGGCAACCGCGGCAAGTTGAAGGGGCAGGCGAGCGTCAGTGGCCCGATTCTTGGCGAGAACCTGCGCGGCCGCATTGGGGCTCTTTACGACGACTGGGATGGTTCCTACGACAATTCCCAGGCACCGCAGAACGATATCGGCGGCAGCCGCTTCCGGAGCTTCCAGGGCGCACTGCTCTGGCTGCCGGCCGACGCGTGGCAGGTCAATTTGAGCTACTACCACTCCAATGACGATATCGACGAGTCAGCCAACGTCGCGCTGCCGACGAACTGCGAGGACCGCACCAGCGACCGGACGGAAACCGTGAGGTACCAGAACTTCTGCGGCGAGGTCCCGGACATCGAGGGCATCCCCGGCCTGAACGGGGGCGACGCGATTCCCAAGGTTGCCCAGGCCACCGGCGAGAATCGGGAACTCAACCGGGCAAACCTGAGGATCGAGTGGGACCTGTACGAGTCCGGGATGTTCTCGGCGCTGACCGGCTACTCCAAGACGGAGCAGGATTCGGTATCAGACTTCGCCCGGAGCCTTGGCGAGAATCAGGACTTTTTGTATTGCGAGGGCGCCGCCTACACGCCGGGCACGCCCAACAATTGCCCCGCCAGTAATCCCGCCAACCTGCGCTTCCAGTCCGGGGTGTACGACCGGGAGCTCGGCGGTGAAACCGAGGAATTCAGCCAGGAGCTGCGCTTCTCCAGCGCCCAGGACAAGCAGTTGCGCTACACGGTCGGCGGCTACGCGTACTCGACAACCTCGAAGGGCTATCCGGGCGCGATCCTTCTCACGAACCCGATCGCCGGTGTGTCAACCCCCATCCCGGGACAGCCGGGTGTCGGCGTGGGGCTTCCGCCGTTCGGCGTCGTGGAGGGGGACCCGACCGCGCTGATGATCGGTACCGCCATCTTCTACGACAGCTTCACGCCCGACGGGGGCATAGACCCGCTCCTCCGCCAGACTTCCGAGGGTGAAACCCAGGGCTGGGCCCTGTTCACGGGGGTCGACTTCGACTTCACCGATCAGCTGACAGGCCGGGCGGAAATACGCTACTCCCAGGAGTCGCAGGAAAGCACCGTGTACCGGTACAACAGGTGCTACACGACGGCGACCACCACGGGCTCGCTCGGTAGCTGCATTTACCCCGACGAGGATCTGGCGCTATTCGGTGACGACCGGTACGACCTCCGGGACGGCTTCACCTCGGCAGTGCCCTTCTTCGGCGCCGACTGCGTTTTTACGCCTGTCAACGAGCCCGACAAGCAGGTCCTGGGGTCGCCGGGACAGTGCAGCGGCAGCGCGAGCGCCCGCTTCGACTCGGTGACGGGCCGCGTCGGCCTCGACTACATGGTCAGCGACGAGTGGATGGTCTACGGGTCGATCGCCTACGGCGAGAAGCCGGGCGGCGTGGCTGTCAGGTCGGCACGGCTGGTCAGCGGCAACAGCGTGTCCCTGCCGAACATCTTCGAGCCGGAGACGATCACCACCTACGAACTCGGGCTGAAGGGCGCCTTCTGGGATGGCCGGGCCACGGTCAGCTCGGCTGTTTTCTACAATGACTGGCGGGAGATTGTCCTGCGCCAGCTCATCGAGGTCGACCCGATCAGCGGGGTGCGGTTCGAGCAACCGACATCCTTCAACGTGAATGCCGGCGATGCTGACGTGTGGGGCGTCGAAGTGGAGACCAACGTCGGCTTCATGGATAACCTGACGGGACGGTTCACCGTCGGTTGGGCGGACGCCACCATGAAAAACGCCGCGCAGGACACGTACAGGGACTTTCCGAGCTTCGCGGCCGAGGGTTTTGACGAGGTTGCCGGCGACGTCTCCGGCAACCAGTTGCTGCGCCAGCCGGAGTGGCTCATGAGCGCCTCGCTCAGCTACTCGGACGAGCTCCCCGGCGGCGACTGGGACTGGTATGTCAGTGGCGACGCCAACTACCAGAGCGGCGTCTACGTCGGCAACGACAACCAGGGGTATCTTCCGGAACACACCTACGTGAACACCAAGCTCGGAGTCAGGTCGGGCGCGTACACGCTTGAATTCTGGACCCGCAACCTGTTCAACGATGGCGGCGCCATCGCCGCCTTCCGCGACATCTACTGGGCCAATACGGACAACCTGTACGAACCCGAGGTGGACCAGGGTGCCCGGCCGGACTTCGACGAATTCGTGCCCCTGCGCTACACCGTAACCTACCCGCGCGAGCGGACCTACGGTGTCACGGCCCTCATGCGCTTCGGCGCCGCCGTCCGCTAAGCGGGCCCTGCGTCCGGACGAGGCGGGTGCAGCACCAGCTGCATCCGCCTTTTCCACGGGTTCGCCCACCAACGTCCCCCGCGGCGGGCAACCGTGACGGCGTGACAACCGGCTCGAATAACGACAAGATTGCCGCCCTGACTGACCAGCGACAGGGACGTGCAATGAACCGCAAGAGCCGCCGTGCCCAGTTGCTCCTCCTGCTGCTGCCCGTCCCGGCCGCCAGCGCCCCATGACCGGTAGCATTCCCGCCACGCTGGTGCCCGGCGACGGCATTGGCCCCGAGATCATCGACGCCACCCTGGCCGCACTGGATGCCCTGAAGGCGCCGTTCGAGTGGGACTGGCAGGTGGCCGGCCTGGCAGGCGTAAAGGCGGCGGGGGACCCGCTGCCCAGGGCCACGCTGGACAGCATCCACCGGACGAAGCTGGCGCTGAAGGGCCCCCTGGAGACGCCATCCGGGGGCGGTTACCGGTCGTCCAACGTCAGGCTCCGCGAGGAATTCAGGCTCTACGCCAACCTGCGGCCGGCGCGCACCCTCATACCGGGCGGGCGTTTCGACAACATCGACCTGGTCGTGGTCCGCGAGAATCTCGAGGGCCTCTACATCGGCCACGAGATCTACATCCCGATCGACGACGATCCCCACGCCGTGGCGATGGCCACCGGCGTGAATACCCGGCAGGGTTGCCGCAATCTGCTGGAATTCGCCTTCGAGCACGCCATCGCCACCAGGCGCAGGAAGGTCACGATCGTCCACAAGGCCAACATCATGAAGGCCCTGACCGGGATCTTCCTGGAGACCGGCACCGAGATGTGGGAGCGCAGGTACAAGGGGCGTATCGAGCTCGACACGGCCATCATCGACGCCTGCGCCATGAAGCTCGTGCTGAATCCCTGGCAGTTCGACGTGCTGGTGACCACCAACCTGTTCGGCGACATCCTGTCAGACCTGGTGGCGGGCCTCGTGGGCGGCCTGGGCATGACCCCGGGCGCCAACATCGGCGTCAACGCGGCCATCTTCGAGGCGGTGCACGGCTCCGCGCCGGACATCGCCGGCAAGGGCGTCGCCAACCCGATTGCGCTGCTGCTGGCCTCGGCAATGATGCTGGACCACTGCAATCTCGCGGAACTCGCCGGGCGCCTTCGCACGGCTATCGACGCCACGCTGAACACGGACAAGGTGCGCACGGGGGATCTGGGCGGCACAGCCAGTACGGCCGCATTCACCAAGGCGCTGGTCAGCCGGATCGCCGGCGGCTGACAGGCTCGTCCCGTGGATGCCTGAGGGTCAGTCCTTCACCAGCGTCGCGTCCACCTCGTCCTTCTGGATCTCGAACATGCGCGCGTACCAGCCGCCCTTCGCGATGAGTTCGGCATGGGTGCCGCGCTCGGCGATGCGCCCCTCGAGCATCACGAGGATCTCGTCGCTGTCCATGATCGTGGACAGGCGGTGTGCGATCGTGAGGGAGGTACGGCCCTTCGACAGGTTCCGGATGGCCCGCATCACGCCCAGCTCCGTCTCCACGTCGAGGCTGGAGGTAGCCTCGTCGAGCAGGACGATCGGCGCGTTCTTGAGGATCGCGCGGGCGATGGCAACGCGCTGCCGCTGACCGCCCGACAGCTTGCTGCCACGTTCGCCGCAGGGCGTGTCGTACCCTTCAGGAAGGGTGGCGATCCAGTCGGCGAGCCCGGCGCCCCGGGCCGCCGCCACGACTTCCGCGTGGGTCGCGTCGTGGCGGCCCAGGAGGATGTTGTCGCGGATAGATTCGTTGAAGATGAATGCGCGCTGGGACACCACCGCGAAGAACTTCTGCAGTTCCACGAGAGAGAAGTCCCTGAGCGGCCGGTTGCCGATGCGGATCTCGCCGGTCTGGGGGTCCCACTGGCGCAGCAACAGGTTCACGACCGTGGACTTTCCCGTGCCGCTGGGCCCCACGAGTGCCACGTGCCATCCCGGTGCGATGTCGATCGAGAAGCCGTCGAACACCTTCTTCTGCCGGCTCCAGTCCACGTCGTCCGCGTCGTACTCGAAGTGCACGTCGCGGAAGTGAATCGAGGGTTCGACGCCCACGGCGGCCGCTCCCTGCTTTCGATCCACGACGGCGGGCGGCTGGTCCATCATGCTGAACAGGCGACGGGCGGCGATGATCGACACCCGGAAATCGGTGTAGTTGTTGGCCATTCCCACGGAGACGTAGAACCCGACGATCGACACGGCGATGACGGCCGGCAGGTCGACCAGGGTCGAGATCTCCCCGGCCAGCGCCAGCTCCACGCCGACCCACGCCGAGGCCAGGATGCCGACGGTGATGAAGATTTCGGCGAGCGCCCGCTGCGTGGCGTCCGCGCCATAGAGCTTCTCCTGCCCGGCCTGCATGGACGCGCCCCGTTCCCAGAGCTCCCGGGCCCGGCGCGTTTCGTACCCGAAGGCAACTGTGTCGCGCACGCCCTGGATGCTGTCGGCGACGAACGCATTCACCTGCCCGAGCTGCTCGCGGTAACGGATGCCGTCGCCGCCCAGCTTCGACACGAGCCAGGGCAGGACGAAGGTCGTCGCGATGTAGAACGGGGTCAAGGCCCAGAACAGGGTCGGGTGGACCGACCAGCACCAGGCCAGCAGGATGACCGGGACCGTGATGGCGGCAACCGCTGGCGCGATGGTGTGGGCATAGAAGGGCTCGATGCGCTCGCAATCCGTCATCACGCGGCTCACGGCGTCCCCCGACTGCAGCTTGGCCGTTCGGGCGGGAGCCAGGGGCAGCATGGCGTAGTAGAACTTGTCCCGGAACGCCGCGAGGATCCGGAACGCCACGTAATGGCCGGTGTAGTTCTCGATGTAGGAGGCAAATCCCACGATGGTCCCGGCCAGGGCGATCCACCGGACCTGCCGCCACAGCACGTCCCAGTTCACGACGCCGGGCATCGCGGACTCGATGTAGATGCCGACGCTGGCGGCGGCGATCCCGAGCACGGCCGCCTGAGAAACGATCTTGATCACGCGCGCCGTCAGGGAGGTGAACATGATCAGGTTGAACGGCGTCATGTAGGTCAGCAGGCGCCGGATGATCTGCAGATTGGATGCCTTGGTGGTTCCCGGCAGCTCGCCGGCTGTTGCTTCGACACTCATGTTCGATCCTCCCTGCTAGCCGCCGGCCACGGCGGGCGCCAGCTTCTGTGATTCGATGTCGCGCTTCGTCCGGATCATGCCGGCGTAGATGCCGCCATGGGCAAGCAGCTGCTGGCGGGTGCCGCTCTCCGCGAGCCGACCACCTTCGAGGACGATGATGCGGTCGGCCTGCTCGATGGTGCTGAGCCGGTGGGCGATCAGGAGCACGGTCTTGTTCTCGGTAAGGCGGGCCAGCGCACGGTTCAGCAGGGTTTCGGTTTCCACGTCGATCTGGGACGTCGGTTCGTCCAGCACCACGATGGGCGCGTTCTTCAGGAAGGCGCGCGCGATGGCCAGGCGCTGGGCCTGACCCCCGCTGAGCGCCATGCCCTGGTCACCCACCTTGGTGTTGAAGCCGTCCGGCGTGGACCGGATGTAGTCGTAGAGTTCCGCCGCTTTCGTGGCCGCAATCAGCTCGGCCTCCGTGGCATCCTGCTTCGCCACGCGCAGATTGTCGGCGATCGTGCCGTAGAAGAGGAACGGGTCCTGGGGCACCAGAGCGATCTGCTGGCGGATCCAGTCAAGTGCGAGCTCCTTCTCGGGAATGCCGTCGAACAAGATCTCGCCGGAGTCGGGCTCCAGGGTACGGAGCAGCAGGTTGGTGACCGTCGTCTTCCCCGAACCGCTTCGCCCGATCAGCGCTACCGTCTCGTTGGGCTCGAGCGTCATGCTGAGGTCCTGCAACGCGGGCTTGTCCGCCCCCGGGTAGGTGAAGGTCACGTTACGGAATTCGATGCGGACGGCCTTGTCGGGCTTCGCGCCGGGATTGCGGCCGGCGCCGGCGCTTACCGGCGCCTTCTCGTCCAGGAATTTGACGACCTCCGCCGCCACCTCCCGGCCCAGCGCGCCGGCAAAGAAGAATTCGCCGATCAGCAGCAGCGTGCGGCTGAACTCGAGGCTGAGCAGGACGACCGCCACCACTTCGCCCGGCGACATGAAGCCACCCGACCAGCGGTACAACGCCACGGCCATGGCAACTGCCGTGGAGAACAGGGCAAAGCCGAGCTCGAGGAATACGAACTGGAACTGGGCGACCAGCAGCAGCTTCATCGTAAGCTTGCGCTGCGTCTCGTTGCCCGCCTCCATCTGCTGGCCGCGCCGTTCTCCCTCGTTGAACATCTTGAGGGTGCTCATGCCCTGGATCGAATCCAGGTACTGGGAGCTGTTGCGGTTCTTGACCGCCTCGTTCTGCTTGCTGATGCGGCGGAAGCCGCGCGCCGATGAGCCGACGAAGATCGGCGTCAGGGGCACGCCGGCGAGGGTCCAGAGACCCACGACCCAGTCGATGGAGAAGATCGCGGCGCAGAGGAAGACCGGAATGGCGATCGCCACCCAGATCTGCACGAAATAGACGCTGAAGTAATAGTCGAGGTACTCGACGCCCTCGGTCGCGGTGTTGGCGATCTCGCCCGTGCGACGTTTGCCGAGGATGCCGGGGCCGAGCTTCACGACCTGCTGGTAGATCTGGTCACGGACGTTCAGCTTGGCCTCGCTGGAGGCGCGGAACTGCCCCGTGCGGAAGAGCCAGGCGAGACCGGCCTTGAGCAACACGAGGAAGGTCAGGACGAACAGCCAGTCACGGATCTGGTTGGTCCCCGCCAGCGCGGCGTCGACGGTAAGTCCCAGCACGTAATAGAGGACGATCGTGGTGGGTATGGTGGCGAGGCCTGCCAGCAGGCCGACCTTGACCCATTTCCGGGTGGCCGGCGTGACCAGCCTGTCGTCAACTCCGAGCATGGGGCGCGCTCCGTCAGCGATTGTCAGCAGCGCAGACTAGACCTTCAACCGAAGTTGAAGGTCAAGCCGGTATACCCGCAACGGCCTTGACCCTAAACCGGGGATCAAGGCTGAGGATCCTGTGTCATGCCCGAACCGTCTTGCTACCTCGGCCCGATCCGCCTGGCGCCCGGCGTCCTCCGCCGCCACGCCTGTGCCTACTTTTTCGCTGCGTTCGTCAGTATCGGATTGTTCACCTACCTCGCGACCCTGACCCCCTACCTCCTGGAGGTCAACCTCCGGGTGCCGACCGGTGAGCAGGGCGTCGTCACGGGAAACCTGCAGTTCTGGCAGGAAATCCTGATGCTCGGGCTGATCGGCTTCTGGGGAGCCATGTCGGACCGGCTGGGCCGGCGGCCGGTCTATGTCGCCGGCTTCTTCGTGCTGGCCGTGGCCTACCTGCTGTACCCCACCGCCTCCTCAGTGCTGGAACTGACGGCCTACCGCCTGGTATTCGGCGTCGCCCTGGCGGCGCTCACCGCCATGCTCTCGGCCGTGGCGGCGGACTATGCCCACGAGGATTCCCGGGGCAAGCTCACCGGCTTCTCCTTCCTGCTGAACGGCATCGGGGCGGTGCTCTCGTTCGTCTTCCTCTCCCGGCTGCCGGCGGTCTTCGCGGCCCAGGGCGCCGACCCGGCGGCGGCCGGCCGCTACGCGTACTGGACCGTGGCTGGCGTGGCGCTGCTGGCAGCCCTGGTAATGTTCGGGCTCAGGCCCGGGCGTCCCGAGCAGGTCAGGGACCGGCCGTCGGTGACGCTGCTCCTCAGGGACGGCGTCCGGGCGGCCCGGAATCCGCGCATCAGCCTGTCCTACCTGGGCGCCTTCGCCGCGCGGGCGGACATGGCGGCCATCAGCCTGTTCCTGACGCTCTGGATCGTGCAGGCCGGGACGAGCCGCGGCCTGACCCCCGAGGACGCCGCCGCCCGGTCCGGGATGGTCATCGGCCTGGCGCTGGGTGCGTCCATGCTCTGTTCGCCGTTGCTGGGCATCGTGGCGGACCGCGTCAACCGCCTGACGTTGTTCTGCGGCGGATTCCTGCTCGCCGCCATCGGGTACGGGTGGGTGGGTTCCCTCGACGACATCCTGGCGCCCGCCGCGATCCCTGCCCTGCTGCTCATGGGCATCGGCCAGTCCTGCACCGTCCTCACCTCGTCGGTCCTCCTGGCCCAGGAATGCCCCGCCGGCATCCGCGGCGCCGTCTTCGGCCTGCAGAATTTCTGCGGGGCCGTCGGCATCCTCGCCCTCTCCGCCGGGGGTGGCTGGCTCTACGACACCATCGGGCCCCAGGCGCCGATCATCAGCATCGCCGTCGCCAACGGCCTGGTGGGGGTGGCGGCCGTCGTCCTGCGCGCACGGGAGCTTCAATTCAACAGGCGACTCGCTCCGGTACCGCGGGCCTGACCGGCTTGCCGACGCCCGGCTCCGGTTCAAGGGGCCATGGCAGGCAGGACGAAGGCAGCGAACGCGCCAACGGCTACGGCGATAACCGAGCCTGCAAACAGACCGGCGCTGACTTTGCGGAGCCTCGTGCAAGCCGCAGCGAGCGCCGGATCTGCCGGGCAGGGCAGCGTCCTGGCGTGGCGAAGGGACAAGCCACTCACCAGCAGCATCGCCGCGGCCACTCCAAACACCAGTGCCTTGCGCTCACTCAGCCAGACGAGCTGGGGAAATGCCGTGACCAGCCCGACGACGGCGGCTCCGGCGCCAAGGGAGACTAGAACCGCCGGAAGGACACAGCAGACGAGCGTCGTCAGGCTCGTGAACAGTGCCCCGGCCGACAGCCAGACGTTCCGATGGAGCGGATCCATCACTCACGCCCCGCCTTCACCTGCTCCCGGAGGGCGGCCATCGACGTCTCCGTGCGGCGAATGGCCTTGACGGCGTACCCGGCCCCTTCGAGAGCCTCCGTAAGGCTCGCGTCGCTGATGTCCGTGTCGGCCTTGAGGGCCACCGCGACAAGGCGCTGCTCGAGGCTGACAAGGACATCGGCCGTCGCCGGAAACTGCCGGAGCCGCTTCTCGATGCCCTGGGCACAGAAGCCGCACACCAGGCCATTCACGGTGACCTCGATGGTTTCTGCCCGGCCGATCGTGGAGAGAAGCAGCAGGAGGACGGTCGAGACGGATGTACGGTAGTTCATGGACGTTGCTCCCGATTCAGAAGTTGACCATCAGCATGGATTGCAGGTTGCCGTCTTCGGTCACCCCGGCCTCGACCCAGACGCTTCCCTTGAAGACCCTCAGCAGGGCGGCCCATTCGGTGCCGCGGTACAGGTCACCGGTATAGGTCCGGCCCTGGACCACAAGCCAGACGGCCACCTGGTCGTACTCGTGCTCGTACGGGGCGACGCCGAGCTGCAGCGTATCGATGCGGTGCGTGAACTCGGAACTGTCGTGGAAGTCCGTCTTCAGCGAGGCGTAGACCCGGCGGGTCTCGTAATCGGCCTGGGCGCCGGCGTTGACGGCAAAGACGCTGCCGCTGAAGTCATTGCCGCTGGCACCCCCCGCTCCACCCCAGGCGAACACGTTGGCCTGGGCGGCTTCCAGATTCCAGCGCTTCACCAGCAGGTTGGCCCGCGCATAGGCAATGCGCCTCTCGCTGCCATCCACGTCGCTGTCCAGCGTGAGGTAACCGCCACCGACCGAGTACCGGTGGGACGGCGCAAAGAAGACCTGTGCTTCTGCCATGGTGCCAGCACCGTATTCGACCATGGCGGTCGTGCCGCCCGCGAAGGCTATGGGCTTGGCGATTGAGTCAGTCGAGAGCAGTGTGCCGAGCAGCGCGACGCACGCCCCGGCGCAACGAGAATAAGCGGGCATGAGGAGCCCTCCCGGAAAAGTTCAGCGCAAATCCAGCCTGCCGCGCCCGCAGGCGCGGCGTTTCGAGCGGCTACGATCGCTGAATGGGAGGACGTATGGGGGGCGCGTTCGAGCGCCCCGACAGGGCGACAGGGTCAGGGAACGTAACCGGGATTGCCGCTACAGCCGCAGCGATCGCGGGTTGGTGAAGGAGCCCTGGGGCAACAGCGCATGCAACCTGGCAGCAGGACTGCGCGGCGTCCGTCGGGCAGCAGTCCTCTTCGCCTGAGGGCAAGGGACTGCCGGTTTCGTGGCTGCAGGCATGATCTTCGCCGGAGTAGACCGAGGCCGCACCCAAGGGGACTACGCCATGGAAGACCAGGGCGAGCATGAGAATCAACAGGCGGCATGCCATCGGCATGCCTCAAGAATAGCCATCGCGCAGCCTGGTTGTCACCCCCGGAAGCAGCAAGGCGGGTCAAAGGCGTATCTGCGCTTTCCTGAGACGCCGGTGGGGCGTGGATGCCGCGGTGCGCCGACAGGTCTATGCTGTCGGCAGCGTCCAAGTGGTAACCGAGGAATCGACCATGCGGATTGGACAACTTGCCGCAAAGGGCGGGACCATCGTTGAGACAGTCCGCTACTACGAGCGGCTCGGCCTCTTGCCCGACCCGGAACGCAGTCCGTCCGGCTACCGTCAGTACCGCCAGGACCATCTGCAACGCCTGAAATTCATCCGCCGCGCCCGCACCCTGGGATTCTCCCTCGGCGAGATCCGCAGCCTGCTGACGCTGGCAGCCCAACCGGCCCGGCCGTGCGCTGAAGTCACGGCGCTCGCCAGGGCGCATCTGGCCGAAGTCCGGAGCAAGCTCGAGGAACTCCGCGAACTGGAAGGACAGCTGGCGCGGTTGGCCAACTGCTGCGACGGCGCTCGCGTTGCGGAATGCAGGATCCTGGACCAGTTACGCAGCCCGGGTACCGGCGCACCGCCTGTACGTAGTTCATCGGACTTGACCCTGTAGCAGCTACCGGGTTGAGTCTCGTCATCCTTGATGGGCAATCGCCCATCGGAGGAACCCGCCATGAACCCCCGCGAAATGAACCGCGCCATCCTCGCCACGGGAATGCTCCTGCTTATCGTCGGGGTACCGGTTCAGGCAGAGCCGCCTGCCGATACGCCAACGGTCCAGCAACTGCAGAAGCAGGTGGATGACCTGAGTGGCGAACTGGCTCGCCTCAAGGGTGCGGCCGGTCCGGAGGCCAGGAACCAGATCATGCAGGGCCATTGGGGGATGATGCAGGACCACATGGGTTCCACGCGGCGGATGCCGGGAATGAGCGGGGGCGGTTGCGCCAACTGGCAGATGATGGACCCCAGCGTGATGGGGCCCGGCATGATGGGCCAGGGAATGATGGGTCCCGGAATGATGAACCGGGGCACGACCGGTTGCCCGATGATGGGCCACGGCAAGGGTGCCGGGACGGGAATGGGGATGGGCTCCGGCATGATGGGCTGGGCCCTGCCCCCGGGCATGACTCCCGATGCCTATCAAGAGCAGATGGCCGGGCACATGAAGACGATGCGCTCGCAGATGGCCGCCATCGCTGCCGAAACCGATCCTGCAAAGCGCGAGGCTCTGATGCGCGAGCACTACAACGCCATGTACCAGCACATGCAAACGATGCGCGGCATGGGATGGATGTGGGCACCGGGTGGCACGGCGCTTCCCGACTCCGCCTCGAAGGGCGGCAGGCTTTTTGCCAGCTACTGCTCCCAATGCCATGCGCCGCCGCCGCCGACCCTGCACACGCGCAAGGAATGGGTCGAGGTGACGACGCGCATGAAGGCGCACATCGGCGAAACGGGCAAGTCGGCGGGGACGGGCGTGAAGATTCCGACCGCGGCAGAACTGGACGCCATTACGACCTACCTGGGCGAGCACGCGCGGCAGGCAACGCCTTGATCACCTGGGGCGCGCGGAGATGATGGATGAATGCCTTGACGAGCTTCATGCGACGGACTCCCCGGTGACGACGCCTGCCGGCGCACGAACAGGCCGCGCCCGCCAGGCCATGCGGTACAGTCCGGGCAGCACCAGCAGCGTCAGGATGGTGGACGAGATAATGCCGCCGATGACCACTGTGGCCAGCGGCCGCTGGACCTCGGCACCGGTGCTGGTGTTCAGCGCCATGGGCAGGAACCCCAGGGCCGCCACGAGGGCGACCATGAGGATTGGGCGGAGGCGGAGCATCGCCCCCTGGCGGATGGCATCGTCGATGCCAGCCCCGTCGGCCAGCCGGTCCCTGAAGGCGGAAACCATGACGACACCCGTCAGTACCGCCACGCCGCACAGGGTGATGAAGCCGACGCCCGCCGTGATGGACAGCGGGATACCGCGGAGCCAGAGGGCAATGACACCCCCGGTCAGGGCCAGGGGCACGCCGCTGAACACCAGCGCGGCGTCCCTGGCGGAGCCGAAGGTCATCAGCAACAGCGCAAAGATCAGGACCAGGGTGACGGGCACGAGCAGTGACAGGCGCTCGGTCGCCGACTGCAGCTGTTCGAAGGTCCCGCCATAAGCGAGCCAGTAGCCGGTGGGTAGGCGGACCTGCTCGCTGATAGCCTGGCGGGCCTCCGTGACGAAGCCACCGAGGTCGCGACCCCGAACATTCGCCGACACTACCAGCCGGCGCTTGCCATTTTCCCGGCTGATCTGGTTCGGGCCAGGCGCCAGATTCAGAGTGGCCACCTCGCCGAGCGGCACGTAGCCGCCGTCCGGCAGCGGAATGGCCAGCCGGCCGAGGGCGTCCAGGTCGCCGCGCACCTCTTCCGGCAGGCGAACCACCAGGGCAGACCGCTGGTCGCCTTCGAAGATCTGGCCCGCCTCCTCGCCACCGGTGGCAGCGGCGAGAACCTCCTGGACATCGGCCACATTCAGGCCGAAGCGGTAGAGGGCGGCGCGGTTCGGCTCCACGGAGAGCACCGGCAGCCCCGCGACCTGCTCCACCTTGACGCCCTGGGCACCGGGAATCCCGTTCAGGACCTCCGCGATCTCGTTCCCGGTCGCGAGCAGCTGCGCGAGATCATCGCCATAGACCTTGACGCCGAGATCGGAGCGGACGCCCGAGATCAGCTCGTTGAAACGCAGCTGGATCGGCTGGCTGATCTCGAATGCGTTGCCCGGGACTGCCTCGAGCCGCTCCTCGATATCCAGCGCCACGTCGGCCTTGGTCTTGCGGGGATCCGGCCAATCCTTGCGCTCCTTGAGCATGACGTAGCCGTCGGCGATATTCGGCGGCATCGGGTCCGTGGCAACCTCGGCAGTGCCGACCCGCGCGAAGACCGTCTTCACCTCCGGAACATCGGCCAGCGCCCGCTCAAGCTGGAACTGCATGTCGAGCGACTGGGTGAGGCTGGTGCCCGGGATGCGCAGCGCCTGCACGGCCAGGTCGCCCTCGTCCAGGCTGGGGATGAACTCGGAACCCAGCCGGGTGCCCAGCCAGCCGCAGAGGATGACGAAGGCCACGGCGCCAGCGAGGACGGGCACGCGCAGGCGCAGCGCGGCGTCGAGGACGGGAACATAGGCCCGGCGGGCGACACGGATGATGCGGTTCTCCTTCTCCTCGATGCGGCCTGTCAGGAAGATCGCCACCGCTGCCGGCACGAAGGTGAGGGACAGCACCAGCGCCGCCAGCAGCGCGATGATCACGGCGAAGGCCATGGGCTGGAACATCTTCCCCTCGACGCCCGTCAGGGCCAGCAGCGGGATGTTCACCAGGATCACGACGAGTACGCTGACGAAGCTCGGCGTGAAGACCTCCCGGGTCGACGTGAATACCGTGTCCAGCCGCTCGTCCAGGCTGAGGAGGCGGCCAAGACCGTGCTGCCGCTGGCCCAGGCGCAGAATGCAGTTCTCCACGATGATCACCGCGCCGTCGACGATGAGGCCGAAGTCCAGGGCACCGAGGCTCATCAGGTTGGCGGAGACCCTCGTCGTGACCATGCCCGTGATCAGCATCAGCATGGACAGGGGGATCACCATGGCGGTGATCACCGCCGCACGCACGTTGCCCAGCATCAGCAGGAGTACCGCCACCACCAGCACGGCGCCCTCGAGCAGGTTGTTGCGGACGGTCGCGATCGTCCGGTCCACGAGAATGGTCCGGTCGTAGACCGCCTTCGCGGTTACACCTTCCGGCAGCGTCTTCGCCACCTCGGCCAGCCGGCTGGCGACCGCAGCGGACACGGTGCGGCTGTTCTCCCCGACCAGCATGACGGCCGTGCCCAGCACGGTTTCCCTGCCATCGTGGGTCGCCGCGCCGGACCGGAGCTGCTTTCCCAGCGCCACGTCGGCGACGTCCCGGATGGTGATCGGAACGCCGTCCCGATGGGTCACGATGACCTGCCCGATGGCCTCTATGTCCTCGATCTGGCCGGGTGAACGGATCAGGTACTGCTCGCCATTGCGCTCGACGTAGCCTGCGCCGACGCTGGCATTGTTCTTCTCCAGCGCGTCCACGATGTCGTGGAACGTGAGCCCGAAGGCGAGCAGTCGCGCCGGGTCGGGTGTCACGTGGAACTGCTTCTCGTAGCCGCCGATGGTGTTGACCTCGGTCACCCCGGGGACCTGCCGCAGCTGGGGACGGATCACCCAGTCCTGCAGCGTACGGAGCGCGGTGGCGTCATAAGGCTGCCCATCGGGCTGGCGCGCGCCGGGCCGGGCGTCCACGCTGTACATGAAGATTTCGCCGAGGCCGGTGGCGATGGGGCCCATTTCCGGCTCCAGGCCTTCCGGCATCTGGCCCTTCGCATGCTGGAGCCTCTCGTTGATGAGGTTGCGCGCAAAGTAGATGTCGGTACCGTCGGCGAACACCACGGTGACCTGCGAGAGCCCGTAGCGGGACAGGGACCGCGTGTACTCGACGGCCGGCAGGCCCGCGATGGCGGTCTCGACCGGGTAGGTGATCCGCTGCTCGACCTCCAGGGGCGAGTAACCGGGCGCACTCGTATTGATCTGCACCTGGACATTCGTGATGTCGGGCACTGCATCGATGGGCAGGCGCTGGTAGTTCCAGGCACCGGCTCCGGCGACCATGATCACGAGGAAGAGCACCACCCAGCGACGGGTGATGGCAAAGCGCAGGAATGCGTCAACCATTGGCGTGGACCTCAGTGGTCATGCGAGGCTTCGCCCTTGCCGAGTTCCGCCTTGAGGATGAAGCTGTTTCCGGCGACGTGGCGATCGCCGGGCTGGAGCCCCGCCAGGATCTCGGTAGCCTCGCCGTCGCTGCGCCCGGTCTCGACGGGCACGGGCTGGAAGCCCTGCGGGCCCTCGGTGAAGACGACCGTGCGCCCGTCGAGGATCTGCAACGCCTCGTTGCGGACGGCAACGGGCACCGCGCTCTCGGCCAGCGTCACCTCCACGGTGACATAAAGCCCGGGTGACCAGTTACCGCCGGCATTGTCGAGCAGCACGCGCGCCGTGAGCGTCTGGTTGCTCGCACTGCCGAAGGGTGCGACCCAGACCACCCGGCCGTCCGCGGCCTGGCCGGTCTCGCCGCTCTTCACCCGCACGGCCTGGCCCACGCGCACGCGACCACGGTCCCGCGGGAACAGGGCCACCTCGACCCACACCGTGGAGAGGTCGGCCACGGTGAACAGCACCCGCTCGCCGGTCTGCTCGCCCGGGTTGGCATTGCGCGCCGCCACGACGCCGGAAAGGGGCGCCGCCAGGGAGTAGGTCTGCAGGCTTTCGTTGCTTTCGACCGTCGCCAGCGTCTCGCCCTGCCGGACCGTGTCGCCGGGCCGCTTCGACACGGTGCGGATGACGCCCGGAAACCGGGGCGTCACCTCGCGGACACGCTCTGCATTCGGGGCAACCAGGCCGTACAGGGGGAGGCGTTCACGGATGGTCGCAGGGCCCGCGGCATTCACCGTTATCCCGGCGGCCTGGACCTGCTCCGGAGTCAGCCGTACAGGCCCGGCGCTTCCCTCCCCGGCATCGTGGTCGTCGTGGTCCTCCTCATGCTCGTCCTCGTCGTGCTCGTCCCCATCGTGTCCCTCGTCGTGCTGGTGAGCAGCCTCGCTGTCAACCGGGTCAGGCCTGCCGGCCGAAGCCGTCGATCCGCCATTGCCGCACCCCGCTGCCAGCGCCAGCAGCGCGGCGACGAGGAGTGAGCGTGCAATCGAATTCGGTATCGTGTTCATGGGTTCTCCAGTGCGTTGGCGGCTGGCGTGACCACCAGGGGCTCGCCCGTCAGGCGCTCGATCTCGGCCAGCAGTTCCTGGGCGCTCGCGGCAGAATCGATGGCCGCGCCCCGCGTTTCGAGGAAGGCGTGCTGGGCATCCACCAGCTCCAGGTAGCCGTAGCGCCCGCGCTCGTAGGCGTACTTCGTGGCCTGCAGGGCCTGATCCAGCTGGGGCAGGATTTCCCCGCGCAGCGTCTGTGTCGCCAGGACGGCCTGCCGAAGCTGCTCGTAGTAGCCGAAGAGCTGCGTCCGGGCCTGAACCAGGGTGGCGTTGCGCTCCAGGTCGAACTGCGCGCGGAGCGCTTCCGCCTCGGCGATCGCCGGCCCGGCCCGCCGGCCCGGGAACAGCGGGACGGAAACGCCCATCACGAGGGCCTGGTCATTCGACTCCTCGAACCGGCGCACGCCGCCCGAGACCTCCACGTCGGGCCGGCGCAGGCTCCGGGCCAGCCGCCACTCCGCGTCGCGCAGCCGGCCGATGGAGGCAAAGCGCAGGAAGTCGGGGTTCGCTGCCAGGCGGCCGGCGAGTGCCTCGAAGTCGGGCAGCTCGGGCATGCGGTACAGGTCTGCGCGCACCTCGCCGTAATCCGCGCGGGCACTGCCCCACGTCGCCGCGAGCGCCTGCCGGGCGGCGCCGAGCACCGCCACGGCGCGCTGCTCGTCGAGCCGGGCGCGGCCCAGCGCCGCGCGGGAGCGCAGCAGCTCGCCCTCGGGCGTCTTTCCGGCCCGCACCCGGCGGCTGACATCGTCCACCGTCCCGCTGGCGAGGGCGACACCCTCCTCCGCCACGGCGAGCCGTTCCTGGGCGGCAGCCACGGCGATGAAGCGCCGGGTCACTTCCGCCAGCACGTCCAGCTGCGCGGCCTGCTGCTCCACCGCCAGCAACTCGCGGCCGGACCGGGCGGCGGCGCTCCGCGCCTCGCGCTTGCCGCCCAGCTCGATCACCTGGGACAGCGCGAATGTGCCCTCTGCGGCGTCAAACCCGTTGAAGTCGCCAGTCCCCAGCGCGTTCTCGATCTCGACGGTGGCCTCCGTGGCAGGCCGCTGACCGGACTGGGCGATGCGGGCATCCTGGGCCTTCAGGGCATAGGCGAAGCCCGCCAGCGCCGGGTTGGCCGCCAGGGCGCGTTCGACGGCCTGCCCGAGGGTCAGCGGGGCCGCTCCGGCGGAGTCCGCCGTTTGCGCACCGGCGGGCGCCAGGGCCCCCAGGGCCAGCGCCGTTCCGGCGATCAGCAGGCGCGCACACGCGGTGCGCGCTCGAAACAGAAACATGGTGGTCTCCCGGCTTGTTGGCCGCACGGGCGTGCGGCACGACGACAGCGACGAATCGCGGGGAGACTAGGCGGGCGGCCCCCGGAGCGGTGGCCTCAGATGGAGAGGTGCCAGGGGCACCAGCCTTGCGGGAGCTTCAGGCAGGTTGCGGACCTGTCGCAGGACCGCGAACAGGACCAGGACGACGGCGAAGAGCGCGGCATCGAGGCCGGGCGGCCAGTGCTTGCCGAGCGCCGGACTGTCCATCTCGACCGCATGGTCGTGGTGCCCGGCCGCATCCACGTGAGCGCAATGCCCGCCTGAGTCCGGCGTGTGCATCGAGACCGCCGGCCCCATGCCATCGAGGCACAGGTGAACGTGCGCCTGCCCCGCCTGCGGAAGCAACAGCGCGGCGAACAGGACGAGGGACAGGAGCCGGGGGAGCATGACGGCGGAGGTTACGCCGGACAAAACAGGGCTGTCCAGCGACGGGAGTGGGGCAAATGGGCGCACCGTGACGCGCCGCCCGGGCCGGGCCGGGCCCGGGCGGATATCATGTGCGCCCCGAACCCGGCCCTTAAGCTCCATGGACAGCGTCCTTCTTTTCAAGGCCTTCATCCTCGGCATCGTCGAAGGCCTCACCGAGTTCCTGCCCATTTCCTCCACGGGCCACCTGATCCTGGTGGGTGACCTGCTCGGCTTCAACGATGCAAGGGGCAAGATTTTCCAGCTCGTGATCCAGACCGGCGCCATGCTGGCGGTGGTCTGGGAGTACCGGGCCCGGTTCGGCCACGTGGCGTCACGCCTGTTCGTGGAACGGGCCGCCCAGCGCTTCACGCTGAACGTGGCCGTGGCGTTCCTGCCAGCGGCGGTGCTCGGGCTGCTGTTCGGGAGCGCCATCAAGGAGCACCTCTTCAGCCCGGTGCCGGTTGCCGTCGCCTTCATTGCCGGGGCATTCGTCATACTCTGGGCCGAACGGCGACAGCACCGCATCCGGATCAATGACGTGGACGAGATGACGTGGCGGGACGCGCTCCTGGTGGGCATCGCCCAGTGCTTCGCGCTGATTCCCGGCACGTCCCGGTCCGGCGCGACCATCATCGGCGGCCTGTTGTTCGGGCTCTCCCGGCGGGCGGCCACGGAGTTCTCGTTCTTCCTCGCCGTGCCGACCCTGGTTGCGGCCGGCGCGTACGACGCCTGGTCGAATCGCGACCTGTTTTCCGCCGACTACCTCGGCATCATCGCGGTGGGCCTCGTGACGTCCTTCGTGTCCGCCTTCCTCTGCATACGCTGGCTGATCCGTTTCGTCGTGTCCCACGATTTCACGGTCTTTGCCTGGTACCGGATCGTGTTCGGCGTGCTGGTACTGGTCACGGCGTACACCGGCCTCGTGGACTGGACCGCGGGCTAGGAAGCTGCCTCGCTCCCGCCGCGCGGGGAGCCCTGCGCCAGTGACATCATCCCGCCAGAAATATTCCTGGCCCTGAAGCCGTTCTGCAGCAGGATCCGCGTCGCAAGGTAGGCCCGCTGGCCGGAACGGCAGATGACGTGGATGTCCCGATCGCGGGGCAGTTCACCGAGGCGCGAGCGGAGTTGCCCGACCGGTATGTTCAGGGCGTCCGGGACCTTCTCCACGGCGAGCTCCGAGGGTTCGCGCACATCGAGCAGGAATCCCGTCCTGGCGACGTCCCAGTGGACGAGGGGCATGTCGCCCCGGAGCACGTCGGCGGCGACCATGCCGGCGAAATTCACGGGGTCCTTGGCGCTGCCGAACTGGGGCGCGTAACAGAGCTCGGTCTCCTCCAGGTCGTAGATCGTCGCGCGCATCTGCAGCAGGCCGGCCAGGGTGCTGATCCGCTTGTCCACGTTGTCCTCACCGCTGGCCTGCGCTCCGAGGAGCCGACCATCGGATTTCCGGAACAGGACCTTCATCGCAATGGGCCTGGCGCCCGGGTAATACCCCGCGTGCGAGTTCGGGTAAAGGTAGATCTTCTCGTAGTCGTCATCGCCGAGTCGCTTCAGCTGCTTCTCGCTGACGCCGGTCCACGCAATGGCCGTGCCGAACAGCCCGATGATCGACGTGCCCTGGCTGCCCCGGAAACGGGAGTCCCTCCCGGCAATCACATCGGCGGCGATCCGGCCCTGCCGGTTGGCCGGGCCAGCCAGCGGGATCAGGCTCCATTCGCCGGTCACGAAATCCCTGACCTCGATGGCGTCGCCCACGGCGAAGATGTCCGGGTCGCTCGTGCGCATCTGGTCGTCGACCCGGATCCCCCCGCGCTCGCCGAGGGCCAGGCCGGCCATTTTTGCGAGCGTGGTGTCCGGCCGCACGCCGAGGGCGAGGATCACCAGGTCGGCCGGATAGGCCTTGCCGGAACGGGTCTGCACGTCGACGCCACCGCTGGCGCCCGGCCTGAACCCGGCAACCCCGTCGCCGAGCGCAAGGACTACACCGTGCCTTTCCAGCAGGGCTTCGACAACCCGCGCGTGCTCCCGGTCGAGCGGCGGAAGCACCTGGTCGAGCAGCTCCACGAGAGTGACGTCGAAGCCGCGATGAACCAGATTCTCCACCATCTCGAGGCCGATGAACCCGCCGCCGACCACCACGGCCCGGGGCCTCGGCACTCCCGTGCCCCGCCCGATCCACTCGTTGATGTGCCGCGCGTCCGGCACCGTGCGGACGTGGAAGATGCCCGGGAGGTCGATGCCCGGCAGTGGCGGGCGTACCGACGCCGCCCCGGGCGCCAGCACGAGCTTGTCGTAGGACTCCGCAGAGACCTCGCCGGTCTTCACATTCCGCAGCGTGAGCTGCTTCTGCTCCGGCAGGATCGCGATCGCCTCGCAGCTGGTGCGCACGTCGATCGCGAACTGCTCGCGGAACTGCTTCTCGGTTGCCACGAGCAGGCTCGATTCCTTCTCGATCACGCCCCCGACGTGGTACGGCAGGCCGCAGTTCGCGTAGGAAACATAGGCATCGCGTTCAACGATGAGGATCCCGGCCTTCTCATCCAGCCTGCGCAACCGCGCGGCGCAGGACGCGCCCCCGGCCACGCCACCCACGATGATCACCTTCATGACCCGCGTCGTCCCGCGGCTCTTGTCGCCATGTGGATTCTTCCTGGCGTCACGGGCCCGCGAACGGCTGGGGTTCCGGATCCTGCTGGAAGGTGGACAGGATCGCCTCGAGCCTGACCGGCAATCCGGCGGCGCCGCTGGCCTCGATGTTCCGGCCGCTCGGGCCCGACGGGCGCTCGATGCTTTCGTCGATGCGCTGGAGCAGGTAGGGGAAGAACGGATTCGACGGCAGCCGTGCGAGGAAATCCTGGTCCACGACGAGCACGCCGCGCTCGCCGCGCGCCGAGAGCGTGCCGAGGTTGGCGCCGTAGTCGTCCCGGGTCGCCGGGTCGGGCTCGATGCCGTAGAGAGGGTCGTCCACCGGGATCGGGATCGCGAGGTGCGAGAGCGAGAAGATGCCCGACGGGTACCTGATGCCGGTCGGACGCGACTCCGCCACCATCTGCCCGGGCGCGATGGAGCGCTCGAGAGTGTCGTCGCTGGCGTCGCTGACGTTCACGATGGAAGTAAAGCGATAGGGCTGCGGCGCAGTCGGGACGAGGCGCTCGAGCGCGACGTAGACGGACGGCTGCATCATCGGCACGAACCTGAGGGTGCGGTTGACGTCGAAGAGCACGATCTCGCTGCCGTTGTCGGGCAGGTTGGCGTAGAGCGCGTTCAGTATTGCCGGCGTGCTGACGGTGAAATCGATCACCGACTGGAAGGTGAGCACCGGCGGTAGCCCGCCGAGCTGACCGTCCCGCGAGAGCCGGGAGATCTGCACCTGCAACGCGTCGGTCAGCCGGTAGGACTGCCGCGCGCCGTTGACCGGGAACGAGTTGTACTTGAACGGGTTGAACTCGGGCGTCACCGAGAGCCACGCAGCGCTCGCGAATGGCGGCAGCAGGGCGGGCAGGCTCGCGAAGCCGGCGAAGCGCGCGAAGCGCGTGATGCCGATCATCGGGGTGAAGAGGATCAGCCGGTCCACGCGTGGCAGCTTCGGGTCCTCCTGGACGTCGAGCGCGTACTTCATCGCAAGCGCGCCGCCGTTCGAGAAGCCCGCCAGATGCAGCGGCGCCGGCGCGGGGACGCGGCGCCGCGCCTCCCGGACGGCGAGTCGCGTTGCCGCCATCCAGTCTTCCCAGCGCACGTCGGACAGGCCTGCAGGCACGGTGCCGTGCCCGGGCATGCGCATGCCAATCGCCAGGAAGCCGCGGTCCCGGTAACGCTGCGCCACATGGCGCAGGCTGTAGGGGGAATCGGTCAGGCCGTGCAACAGCACCACTGCGCCCCGGGGCGGACCGTCCGGCTCCATGACGTAGGAGCGGTTCCAGTTGCTGGCGAACCGCTCGGGGAAGACCGGGCTGCCTTCGAAGTAGCGATTGATGACGACGCGCGCCTCGGGCGGGAGCTGCTCCGTGACCTCGCGGCGCACGGACGCGAAGATCTCCTCTTCCCGGGCCAGGTAGCTGCTCCAGTCCGCCGCATCGAGGTCTTCCGCGTGCATTTCCGCCGGTACGAACGTGTGCCAGGGCTGGAGCGCGGGACCGCGGAAGGCGTTGAAAGCGCGCGTGCCGAGGAAGGCCAGGGCGCCGAGTACGGCCACGATGACGACCCACTTGAGGCCGCGGGAGACGATGAGGCGCATGCCGGGAGTATTGCCGCGCGCAGTGTGCAGCGTCAATCGGCGGCGCGGGCGTGGCTTGTGCCCACCACCGGTGGTGCGGCGCGAGCCACCGGTGATGCCGCGGCAGACGAACCGTCTGCCTCCGTCTCGTGCTCCCCGGCGAGCCACAGGTACACCGCCGGCAGTATCAGCAGTGTGAACAGCGTCCCGATGGCCATGCCGGCCACGAGCACGATGCCGATGCTGTTGCGCGCCGCCGCGCCGGGCCCGGACACCAGCACCAGCGGCAGGTGGCCGAAGACCGTGGCGGCGGTGGTCATGAGCACCGGCCGCAGCCGCTCCAGCGAGGCTTCACGGATCGCACCCGTCCGGTCCATGCCCTGCTCCCGCAGCTTGTTGGCGAACTCCACGATGAGGATGCCGTTCTTGGCGATGAGGCCCACCAGGGTGATGAGCCCCACCTGGGAAAAGATGTTGATCGTGGTGAACTCCAGGAAGGTGAACACCAGTGCGCTGGTGAGCGCCAGGGGCACCGAGGCAAGCAGGATCACCAGCGGGTCCCGGAAGTTGCCGAACTGCGCGGTGAGCACCAGGTAGATCAGGATGACGGCGAAGAGCAGCGTGCTGGAGAGGGTGGCGCCCTCGGTGCGCAGCTGCCGGGACTCGCCCGCATAGTCGATGGTGTAGCCCGGCGGCAGGATGCGCTTCGCGGCGGCCTCCAGCGCGGCGAGGCCCTGCTCCTTCGTGAGGCCCGGGTAGACACCGCCGTTCACCCGGAACGAGTTCCGCTGCTGGAAGCGGTTGAGCGAGCGCGGCGCGGCACCGCTTTCGATCCGGGCGAAGCTGGAGACCGGGATCAGGTTGCCATCGGGGCCCATCACCTTGAGGTCCAGCAGCCGGCTCGCGTCGCGTCGCTCGGCGTCGCCCACCTGGGGAATCACCTTGTAGCTGCGGCCGTCCAGGTTGAAGCGGTTCACGTAGCCGCCGGCCAGGAGCACGCCCAGGTCCTGGCCCACCCGGGTGAGGTCCAGGCCCAGGTCCGCGACCCGGTCCCGGTCGATCACCACGTTGGCCTGGGAGACGTCGATCTTGAGGTCCGTGTCGGCAAACATGAAGGTGCTGGAGTCCATGGCGGCCTGCACCATGGCCTGGGCCACGGGAGCCATCTCCTCGGCGCTGTCCGTGGAGGTGACCACCAGCTCCACGTCGAACTGGCCGGCGCCCGGCAGCGCCGCCATGAGCGAGGCGAAGGTGCGCACGCCGGGCACCTGGCCCACGATGCCGAAGGCCTCGGGCAGGATCTCCCGGGCGCTGCGGTCCCGCTCGGCATAGTCCTTCAGCATCAGGCCGCCGAAGGCGGAGCTGGGCAGCGAGATCTCCCAGCTGATGTAGGCCTCGGGCAACTCCAGCAGCTTCAGCACGACCTCCGAGGTGCGGTCAGCCGTGTAGCGCACCGAGGCGTCCGGCGCGCTCTCGACGTAGAAGCTGATCTCGCCCTGGTCCTCGGTGGGAGCCAGTTCGCGCGGCGAGAGCAGGAAGAGCGGAGCCAGCAGCACGACGGTGGCGGCGCCGACCAGCAGCGCGAGGTTCCGCTGGGCGAGCGTGGCGTCCAGCACGCCGGCGTACCAGTTCCGCGTCCGCTCGAAGCGCGCCGTGACCCAGGCCGAGAGCGGCGTGCGCTCGCCCGTGTCGCGGACCAGCCGGGCACTCATGACGGGCGAGAGGGTCAGCGCCACCAGGCCGGACATGATCACGGCCATGGCCAGCGTGAACGCGAACTCCTTGAACAGCACGCCCGTGAGCCCGGAGAGGAAGCCGATGGGCGCATACACCGCGGCCAGCGTGATGGTCATGGAGACGATGGGCGCGAAGAGCTGCCGGGCGCTCGCCAGCGCGGCCTCCACGCGGCCCATCCCGCGGTCCACCAGGCGCTGCACGTTCTCGACCACGACGATGGCGTCGTCCACCACCAGGCCCACCGAGAGCACCACTGCCAGCAGGGTGAGCAGGTTCAGCGAGAAGCCCAGCAGGTACATGAAGGCGGCGGTACCGATCAGGGAGATGGGGATGGCTACCAGCGGCACCAGCGCCGAGCGCAGGGAACCCATGAACAGGAACACCACCAGCGCCACGATGGCGACCGTCTCGGCCAGCGTGGTGGCGATGCCTTCCAGGGCGTTGCGCATGTAAACCGTACCGTCGTAGCCCACCAGCATGCGCATGCCGGCGGGCAGCGCCGGGCGGATCTCGTCGAGCCGGGCGTAGAGGGCGTCGGCCACTTCCAGCTCGTTCACGCCGGGGAGCGTCCAGATGGCCATGAACACGGCCGGCTCGCCGTTTTCCCGGGCCTCCACTGCGGCTTCCTCGGCGCCCAGCTCCACCTGGGCGATGTCCCGGAGCCGCACGGTGGCGCCTTCGACCTGGCGCACCACCAGGTCGGCGAACTCCCCGGGACTGCGCAGGTCGGTGTTGGCGAGCAGGTCGACCTGCACGCCCTGGCCCTCGGTGCGGCCGAGCGCAGAAAGGTAGTTGTTGCGGCTGAGCGCTTCCCACACCTCGGAGGCGCCGATGCCCAGCGCCGCCATGCGGTCGGGATCCAGCCAGATGCGCATCGCGAGGGCGGTGCCGCCCTCCACCTCGGCCCGCTGCACGCCCGGCAGTGTCGAGAGGCTGGGCTGCAGGGTGCGGGCAAGGTATTCGGTGACCTGGGCGCGATCGAGGCTGTCGGACTTGAAGCTGATGTAGAACGTGGCGTAGGGCCGGTCGGCGCGGAATACCTGGGTGGTGGGCGGCTCGGCCTCGGCCGGCAACTCGGCGCGGATCTGGTCCAGGCGCGCGCCGATCTCGGTGAGGGCGACGTTGACGTCCTCGTTGAGCTTGAGCCGCACGGTCACGGTGGAGAGGCTGGCGGCGCTGGTGGACTCGATGTAGTCCACGCCGGACACGGTGGCCAGCACGCGCTCGATCGGCGTGGTGATGAAGCCGCGCACCACCTCGGCGCTGGCACCGATGTACACCGTCTGCACCTGGATAGCGGCGCTCTCGATCCGCGGGAACTGCTGGACCGGCAGGTTCTGCGCCGCCCGGCCGCCGACCAGCAGGATGGCGAGGCTCGCCACCACGGCGAGCACCGGCCGGTTGATGAAGGTGGCGAGGAAGCCCTTCACGAGGCGGGCCCGGCGGGCTTGCCGTCGTCGACCTGCACGAGCGAGCCCTGCCGCAGCTTGAAGGATCCCTCGGTGGCGACGCGGTCGCCGGGCGCCAGCCCGTCGAGGATTATGATGTCGCTGCCCACCACGGGACCCGTGCGCACGAAGCGCTGCTGGGCGCGGGGGCCCTTCTCGCCCGCCGCGGCGGCACCAATCACGAACACGTGGTCGCCATAGGCGGCACGCCGGACGGCGGCAAGCGGCACGGCCAGCACCGGCCGGGGCGCCTCGGCGGCCACCGTGACGTCGACGAAGGTCCCGGGCTTCAGCAACTCACCGAGGCCCTCCACCTCCGCCCGCACGCGCACGGTGCGGGAAGCCTCGTCGGCGCGGGCATCGATGGCACGGACCGTGGCCGACGCCGGCTCGGCCAGGGCGCCGCCGGCGATCGTCACCCGGGAACCGGGCGCCAGCCGGGCCGCGGACTCCTGGGGAAGGCGGAAGTCGACGTAGACGCTGTCGGCAACGCTCTCGAGCGTGGTGAGCTCGGTGCCCTCGGCCAGGTACTGGCCGGGGTGGATGTCGCGCAGCCCGATGCGGCCCCGGAAGGGCGCGCGCATCACCTTGCGCGCGATGGCGGTGGCGATCACGTCGCGCCGCGCCTCCGCCTGGGTCAGCTGGGCCTCCGCGCGGTCCACCTCGGCCTGGGTGCCGGCCTTCTGCTCCACGAGCTTCCGGGTGCGTTCGACCGTAAGGCGGGCGAGGCCGATGTCCGCCTCGGCGCTCCGCAGTTCGGCGCGCTCGGTGCGGGTGTCGAGCTCCAGCAGCGGCTGGCCCTCCTCCACGACCTGCCCGGACCGGAAGTGCACGGCCGCCACGGTGCCCGAGAGCTCATTGCGCAGGGTGACGTACTGGCGGGCCACGACGGTGCCCGCAGCACTCGACTCCGCCTGCCACGTGATGGCCCGCGCCGCCGCGACCTGCACGGTCTCCGCCGGCTCGCCGAAGGCCGACGCGGCGGCTATCGCCGAGGAGACGCGCCAGTACTTGACGCCGGCGAGGCCAGCCGCGACGACGGCAATGGAGACGACGGCGATGGCCAGGGCGCGTCGTTGCATGGGACTGTCGGGCTCCGGTCGGGTCCGGCGCCCAGTGTAGCCCCCAATGATGGGGCTGTGGACTGGCGGTGGTACGGGTGGTCCAGGGGTCCCGGTGCTATTCGTTGCCCACCTATCATCCCTGCCGGACGACGACCCGCCGGGCCGGACTCACGATGGCCAGCACGATGACCGCCACCAGTGCCAGGGCAAACATGCTGAGCTCGAAGGCGTATTTCTGGGGCTGCACCCAGATCTCGTCGAGATGGCCCCACTTCTCCAGGACCTCGACGACATTCCAGCCAATGATCGCCGTGGGAATTGCGTAACGAAGCGCCGGCGCCATGCGCTGGAACCACCACAGGCGCTGGCCCAGGTAGATGGCCCAGATGCCAAAGAATATGGCATTGACCATCGTGAACCAGTGATCCGTGCCGAACACGTTGGGGTTGTAGAGCAGCAGCAGCCAGATGTAGCAGAACCAGGTGATGTAGATCACCTCCATCGCCACGAGGACAGCGATGTTGCGGCCCTGGACGGACGACCGCTCGGCAAACTTCAGGCGGAGGTTACGGTGGAACCACATGAAGAAGTTGCAGCGGGTGTCCTTGTTGTAGAAGAAGTACATCAGCGAGGCGAACATCACGCCGATGGAGGAGAGCATCACCCGGTACTCGGCGAGCGTCTCCTTGGCGCCCCACATGACACCCTCCACGCCGATCTCATCGGCCACCCACACGAAGCTGAACTCGATCCAGGACAGCCAGATCAGGCTGCCACCGATGAACCCGAGCAGCGTGGCAGCATTCTCCGACTTGTCCCGCCCGATCCAGACCATGACAGCGCCGACGAAGCCGATGATGAATGACGCGAACAGCACGTTCTCCGGGAACCACTTGTGCTCCATCAGGTACATCACCGTGTGGCCCAGCCCCTGCCAGACGAAGACGATGATCAGGGCAATGATGGCGGGAAGCGGCGCCTGGTAGAGCTTCTTGAAACTCGAAACCGGCGCAGAGCCGGCGGTCATCGCAGGATCAGACATGGCAGTTCCCCGACAGGCCTAGGTTGCTGAATTGGAGAAGGCTATCACCAGCGGTATCTGCCCGGATATGGGGCGGACCGCGGTCCGTCGTCGCAGGGGGGGGGCTATCTCGCCAGCCCCCGCTCCAGCGCTGCCAGGGCCCCGGAACCGTACCTGCCTTATTCGTCCCGTAGCGCCCGGATGGGGTCCATCCGCGCCACGCGCAGCGCCGGCCAGCTGGCAAAGGTCAGGTTCAGCGCGATGGCCAGCGCGACCGTGGTGACATAAGGACTCCTCTTCCGGCCACGGGGGCGGCCCGCTATGCTCGATTGACCCGCTAGAGGAGCATCGTTTCCATGCCTACGCGCCACTTCCTGCCCGCCCTCCTCGCCACGGGTCTCGCGCTCGCGGCGCTGCCGGCGGCCGCCGACGACCCGGGCGTCACGCTGTCCGGCCTCCGGGACGTGAAACTGCTGGACGCGGGCAGCTTCGTGGTGTCGGGCATCCCGGCCTTCGCCCGGGAGGAAACCTTCGAGTTCCTGCGGCGCCCCGACGGTGGCATCACCCTGCTCTCCGCGACCACCATGACCGACGGCGCCCTGCGGGTGCAGGCCCGCTACGACTACGACGCCCGCTGGAACGCCGTGGCCGGTGCCGGCCTCGGTATCTATAAGGATGAACCTGTCCGGGTCAGCCTGGAGGCGATTCCCGGGGCGGTGGCCATCCGGGTGCGGGGGCCGAAGACGAACCTGGACAAGACCATCCAGTGCCCCTCCGGCTGCGACCTGGACATGGCCCCGAGCGGCAGCCCCATGTACGTGATGACCCGGCGCTACGACCGGGCGAAGGGCGGCGTGCAGACGTTCCAGTGGGCCGCCCAGGACCTGACCCAGGCGCTGACCAGCCCGCAGAACCAGCGGACGGAACTCCGGTACCGGGGCGAGAAGCCCGTGGAACGCGCCGACGGCAGCCGCGTGACCATTCGCGACTACGAGATGATCGAGCGGATCCCGACCCCGGACGGCGGCGTCTTCGTCATGGAGTTCGACCTCTGGACGGACGATGCGGACCGGCCCATGGGCTACCGCATCAACAAGGTTGGCGGAAAGTTTTCGACCTCCGGCATCGTGGGCTTCCGCCGCGGCTACGAGGACGTGCGGGACGGGCTGGTCGGGGCACGCTAGCCAGTCGCCTGAACTGAGGGATAACCAGCATGAATCTCCGCAAGTCTGGCTTCGCCGTCGCTGTGTTGCTGACCTTCGGCGCCTTTGGCTTCGCCGGTGGGCAGGTGAATGCGCCCCGGTCGGGAGAGGCGGTATTCAAAGCCGCTTGCGCGAACTGTCACACCGGTGGATTCGGCGGATTTTTCAGCCGCGCGCCGACCGTGGGCAAGACGTCCGATTGGGAGGCCCTGGCTCCCAGGGGCGTGGATGGCCTGACGGCAACGACCCTGGCAGGCATCGGCAGAATGGCCGCCCGCGGTGGTTGCACCACGTGCAGCGATGAGGAGATTCGTGCAGCGGTGGCGTTCATGCTGGATAACAGCAGGTAGCCGGAATCCGCCGGCAACTTTCCGAAACCGAAGCACCGGCACCTGGTTTACTCGTGCCGTAGCGCCCGGATCGGGTCCATGCGCGCCGCACGCAACGCCGGCCAGCTGGCGAAGGTCAGGTTCAGCGCGATGGCAAGCAGCAGCGCCACCAGCGCGTTGCCAGCGTCGATCACCAGGGGCAGGCCCGCCTCAGCGGCCAGAACGCGGGACGCCAGCAAGCTGACTGCAAGCCCGACGAACGCACCGAGCGTCGCCAACAGCCCCGCCTCCGCCGCGAACTGGAAGAAGATGTCCGGCGCGGTGGCGCCGAGTGCGCGCCGCGTGCCGATCTCCCGGGTGCGATCCCTGACCGTGATCCAGGCGATCGCCAGGATGCCGAGGCCGGCGACGGCGAGGCCGCTGCGGCCGATCCAGCGCACGAGGAAGGCGAGCCGGTCGGCGGAGGCCAGCTGGGCATTGATCAGGTCGGTCTGGCTCTGGGCGCGGAAGTCGTCGGGCCGGTGCTCCGACATGCGGTGGCGTTCGCGCAGCAGGGCGGTGATGTCGGCGATGGCGACGGGCATCCGGGGCGGACCGTCCAGCTCCAGCAGGATGGCGCCGTAGTGGTCCACGTTCAGCAGCCGGCGCATCGCCGTGTTCAGCGGCACGTAGACTTGGCCATCCTCCGTGCTGCCGTCCAGGCCCGCGCCCCTCTCGCGAAGCACGCCGGACACTTCAAAGGGCACCCGGTTGATGAAGAGCCGCTCGCCGACCGGAGACTCGTCGCCGTAAAGGTCCCGGGCCACCGTGGCGCCGATGACGGCGACGCGCCCCGAGCGCTTCTCGTCCTCGTCGGAGTAGAGGCTGCCTTCGGCCAGCTCCCAGGACTTCATGGCGAACCAGGCGGGCTCCACGCCGACGACCGGGGCAACCTTGGAGAGATAGCCCGCCTTCAGCCGCAGCGACCCGGACACGCGGGCCGACGAGCGGACGATGCCGGCAGTCTCGCGGCGGATCGCCGTGTAGTCGGCCGGCACCAGCGTGGTGACGATGGCGCCCGTGCGGGCCCGGTCTGCGACGCCCCTGCTCTGCTCGGCGCTGATCGTCAGGACGTTGCTGCCCAGGCGGCGGATCTGGGTCAGCACCTGCTCCCGGCCGCCCGAAGCGTAGTTGACGGCCGTGGTCGCGCCGGCCACGCCGAGCGCGGCGCACAGGATGACGAGGCCGGACCTCAGCTTGTAGCGCCAGAGCTGGCGGCCGATGCCGGGAAGAAGCCGCCGCCAGTGGTCCATCACGCCAGGCCCGTCAGGTCAGTCACTTCGGGCGCTCGTCACGACCGCAAGGCCTGGATGGGATCCACGTTCGCGGCCCGCCAGGCGGGCTGGAGGCCGAAGACGAGGCCAATGAGCGTGGCGAGCCCGACGGCCCCGGCCATCGCGCCCCACAGGAACGCGGGGGGCAGCTGCTGCTGCCAGGCCGCCACCGTGGCGCCGGCCACGCCGAGCAGCATGCCGACGACGCCACCGAGCGCGGAGATCAGGGCCGCCTCCACCAGGAACTGCCGGAGCACGTCACCCCGGGTGGCGCCGACGGCGCGGCGCACGCCGATCTCCCGCCGCCGCTCCGAGACCGCGATCAGCATCAGGCTCATGATCACCACGCCGCCGATCAGCGTCGCGATGACGGCGATGCCGACCAGGACCGAGGACAGCGTCGTGTCGACCTCCTGGACCTGCTCCATCGCGGCCCGGGGGTTGCTGATCGTGAAGTTGTCCTCCACGGGGGGCACGATGCCGTGGCGCTCGCGCAGCAGCGCGGTGATCGCGGCGACGGCAGGCTCGTACTGATCGGGGTCCTCGAGCTGGACGGTAATGGTCGTCAGGTAGTCCCGGTTGAAGAGCCGCTTCGAGGCGGTGCTGACGGGGATAAGCAGCAGGTTGTCCAGGCTGGAGCCGCCGGGCCCCGCGCCGCGGGGAATCAGCACGCCCTGCACCGTGAAGGGCACCTCGGCGATGCGGATGGTCTTGCCGATGGGATCTTCGTCGGGGAAGAGTTCTCTGCGCAGGTCCTCGCCGATCACCGTGACGCGGGCCAGCGTCTCCACGTCCTCGGGGCTGATCCCGCGGCCGACGGTGACGTCGTCGCCGCGGATCTCCATCCACTCGGCCGAGATGCCCCAGATGGAGGTCGTGGCGGTCTTGTCCCGGGCCTGCACGTCGATATCGAAGGCACTCTGCTCCCGGGACACCCGCCGGACGTTGGGGATCTCCGCGGCGATGGCATCCGCGTCCTCGAAGGTCAGCGTGGGCTCCACGGACGTCAGCGAGGGCATGCCCCGGGTGCGCGCCGAGCCGGGCTGCACGCTGATCCGGTCGAAGGTGCCCACCATGCGCTTGAACTGGCGCATGGTCTCCTGGCGGGTGGCCTCGCCCACCGACGCCATGGCAACCAGCGAGGCGATGCCCACGGCCACGCCGAGCAGCATGAACAGGCTCCGCAGGGGATTGCGCCGGAGCGTGCGCAGCGCGAGCGCCAGCGTCCTAGCCCACGACATGGGCGACTCCCTGGGAGGGGGGCGCCGAACCGGGCCTCGGTGCCTGCTTCCGGTCGGAGGCCAGAACGCCGTCCCGGATCAGCAGTTCCCGCGCGGCGTAGGACGCAACCCGCTCGTCGTGGGTCACCAGGACGATCGTGAGGCCGTCCCGGTTCAGGTCGGTCAGCAGCTCCATGATCGAATCCCCGACGGCGGAGTCCAGGTTGCCGGTGGGCTCGTCGGCCAGGAGCAGCGGCGGGCTGTTCATCAGCGCCCGCGCGATGGCCACGCGCTGCTGCTCGCCGCCGGACATCTCGGTGACGAAGTGTCCCGACCGCTCCGCCAGGCCCACCCGCTTCAGCAGCGCCAGGGCCTTGCCCCGGTCCACGTCGCCGCCGCTGTACAGGGCCGGCACTTCCACGTTCTCCACCGCCGTGGTTCGGGGCAGGAGATTGAAGGCCTGGAAGACGAAGCCGATCCGCCGGGCACGCACCGCCGAGCGCTCCTGGTCGGTGTACCGTGAGACGTCCTCGCCCGCCAGCCGGTAGACGCCGCTGGTGGGTGTGTCGAGGCAGCCGAGGATATTGAGCAGGGACGACTTGCCCGACCCGGAAGAGCCGCGGACGGTGACGAATTCCCCGGCGTCGATCCGGCAGGTGATGTCCCGGAGCGCGGGCACGGGCGTGCCGTCGTCCCTCTGGTAGGTCTTCACCACGTGCTCGAGCTCGATCATGACGCCTCCTGTGCGACGGCGGTTGCCGGCAGCGGACTTAGCAGCACGCGGTCGCCGGCGACCACGCCCTCGCGGATCTCGGTGATTCCTGCGTCGCGGGCGCCCACGGTCACGGTCCGGCGCTGCAGTTCACCATTCTTCTCGACCCAGACGTACCGGCCGGAATCGTCCTTCTGGATGGCCGCGCTGGGCAGCACGAGCGCCTCCCGTTCTGCCGTGCGGATCGACACGTTCGTCGTCATGTCGGGCTTGAGCTGCGCCTTGTATTGTTCGTCGGGCAGCTCCCCGGCGGGCGCGTCGATGCTGATGATCACCTCGAAGTTCACGACGCCGGAGATGATCGTGCCCTTGGGCGCAATGCGTTCCACGCGACCCGCGAATTCGAGGGCGGGGAAGGACTCGACAGTGAACGACACGGCATTGCCGAGCGCGACGTTGCCGATGTCGGTCTCGTCGACCAGGGCAATGAGCTCCAGCGCGCCGTCCTCGATGATGGTGGCGAAGGTCGGCGTGCTGAAGCTGGCCGCGACGGTCTCTCCCTCCTGGGTCGTGACCGAGGCCACGGTGCCGGTGATCGGCGAGCGGATCACGGCGTAGTTCATGTCGGTCTCGACGACGGCGGCATCCCGCCGGGCCTTCTCCAGGCGTGCGCGGGCCTCGCTGACGGCCAGCGCCTTGTCCTCCACGTCGGACCGGGCCACCAGCCGCTGCTGGTCGAGGCGCTCGCTGCGGGCCAGTTCCACGTCCGCCCGTTTCAGCTCCTGCTCGTTGACGGCAATCTGGGCGCGGGCCTGGGCCAGGCGGGCCTCCAGCGGCCGGGCGTCGATGGTGGCGATGACATCGCCCTTGCGGATCTTGGAGCCCACCACCACGTTCAGCTTCTCGACGATCCCCGAGAGCTGGGCGCCCACCCGCACTTCGCCGCCAACCCGCGTCCGCAGGATGCCGGTGGCGAGTACGGTGGCGCCCACTTTCCGCTTCTCGGGGGTCACGAAGCTGCGCTCCTGCACGGCGCCGTCGTCCGCTGCCATGCGGGTCCACCCCCACCACGCGCCCGTGGCGAGCAGCAGGGCGGCAACGCCGGCCGCTATGACGACGGCTGGCCTCACTTCTGCCTCTCGTAGACCATGACCATCGGGGGCTTGGTGCCGCGGGTCGTCGTCACGCTCATCGTGTTGCCGTCGGCGGAGAGTTCCCGGGTCTCGACCTTCTGGATCTTGCTGCCGGGGATCGCACTGGGCTCGGTCCACGTCACGGCGAGCTTCCTGCCGTCCCACTTCGCCACGGTGTCGCCCCGGCTGCCCATCGGGCCCTCGTTGTTGACGGTCTTGCCCGTGAGGTCGTAGGTGACCGTGCGCTCGCTGGTCGTGCCCATGAACCCTGCCGAGGACTCGATCTTCAGCTGCTGGGGGGTCTGGGTGATCTTCGTGGTCTCCTTGACCGCCGACATCATCCCGAGATTCTCGCCCTTCTTCGTGTTAAGGACCCAGGTGCCGGCGAAGCTTGGCGTGTCAGCCGCAAGGGCCGGCGCAAGCCCCGTGAACAACAGGAGCAGCACAAGCGCTGGTGCGGCGGTGAAGGACAGCTGTCGTCTGTTCATGGTGGTTATCTCCTGGGTAAGGACGTGGTCGGGTTGACGGTCGCCCGGTACGGGGGCGTTCGGGAACGTTGTAGCAGCGTCGTGCGGCCCGCAGGGGTGGCAAGATGGCGCATGGCGCGATCCAGCCAGGCCAGCTCGGCCTCGAGGAGGCTGAGGGCGTGATCGGTAGCCAGCGAACGGGCAGCCAGGATCCTGCTGGCCGGCTTCGCGGTGAGGTGATCGATGTCATTGGCCACGTCGGCGTGGAGGGCCTCGATGGCGCGGCGGCGCCTGGTCAGGAGCGCCTGCGCTTCGCGCGCGGGTATCCACGGCAGGTAGGCGGCAGCCACCTCGAAGGTGGTTTCGACCCGGTCGTAGGTGCTGAGGGCGTGCCGGAGCAGCTCCTGGAACAGCTCCCCGCCCTTCGGCGTCAGTGCAAATACCAGACGCTCGCCACGGCGACCCCGGGTACCCGCCTCCGAGTGCACCTGCACCGCGCCCTGCACCGCGAGCCGGTGCAGCAGGTGGTACAACGTCGGCTTCTTGAAGTCGGCATGGAGCGTGCCGTGCGCAACGAGGATCCGGTGCAGCTCATAGCCATGCTGGGGTCCTGATTGAAGCAGGCCCAGCACCATGAGGGTGCGTGCGTCGGCTGGTGTCCGGGCGCTCATAGTCCACATGGACTATAGTCACCACGAAACTCCAAAGTCCATCTGGACTATCCCTCACGCGCCAATTTGCCGCACCGCCGGCGCGGCCAGGCCGGCTCAGCTGATCAGGCCCCTCTCCTTGAGGAGGGCGAGCACCAGGCCGGCGGCCTCTTCGGCGCTGCAGTCCGCGGTATTGACCCGCAGGGCCGGATCCTCCGGCACCTCGTAGGGCGAGTCGATGCCCGTGAAGTTCCTGAGTTCGCCCCGGCGGGCCTTGCGGTAGAGGCCCTTCACGTCGCGGCTCTCGGCGACCTCCAGCGGCGTATCCACGTGGATCTCGAGGAACTCGCCCTCGGCCAGCAGGCTCCTGGCCAGCGCTCGCTCCGCGCGGAACGGCGAGATGAACGCCGTGAGCACGATCAGTCCGGCGTCCACCATCAGCCGCGCGACCTCACCGACGCGGCGCACGTTTTCCACCCGGTCGGTCTCGGAGAAGCCGAGGTCCTTGTTGAGGCCATGGCGCACGTTGTCGCCGTCCAGCAGGTACGTGTGCCGGCCCATCGCGAGCAGCTGCTTCTCGACCAGGTTGGCGATGGTGGACTTGCCGGCGCCCGACAGGCCGGTGAACCACAGGACGCAGGGAGTCTGCCCCTTCAGGGTGGCGCGCGCCGCCTTGTCCACGTCCAGGTGCTGGAGGTGGATGTTGTGGGCCCGGCGCAGCGCGAAGTGCAGCATGCCGGCGCCAATAGTGTGGTTGGTCAGCCGGTCGATGAGGATGAAGCCCCCGGTCTCCCGGTTCGCCTCGTAGGGGTCGAAGGCGATGACGCGGTCGAGCGCGATGTTGCAGACGCCGATCTCGTTGAGATCGAGCTTCCGGGCCGCGAGATGCTCCATCGTGTTCACGTTCAGCTTGTACTTGGGCTGGGTGATCGTGGCGGTCACGGTCTCCGTGCCGATCTTCAGCAGGTAGGCACGGCCCGGGAACATCGGCTCCTCGGCCATCCACACCAGCGTCGCCTCGAACTGGTCGGCGACTTCCGCGGGGGAATCCGCGCGGGAGATGACGTTGCCGCGGGATATGTCGATCTCGTCGTCCAGGGTCAGCGTGACGGACTGGCCGGCGACTGCCAGCGGCAGGTCCCCGTCGGCGGTGACGACCCGCGCCACCCGGCTCTCCCGGCCGGAGGGCTGCACACGGACCCGATCGCCCGGCTTCACGGTGCCGCTGGCCACGGTGCCGGCGAAGCCGCGGAAATCCAGGTTGGGGCGGTTCACCCACTGCACGGGCAGGCGGAAGGGCTCCGCGGACTGCTGCGGCCTGCCGGGATCCACGGTCTCCAGGTAGCCGAGCAGCGTCGGGCCGTGATACCAGGGCGTGCGTTCGCTGGGCTCCAGCATGTTGTCGCCCCGGAGCGCAGACAGGGGAATGGCCGTCACCTCGTCCAGGTGGAGGTGGCGGGCGAATTCCCGGTATTCGTCGACGATCCGTCCGTACACGTCCTCCGCGTAACCCACCAGGTCCATCTTGTTGACCGCGAGCACCACCTTGCGGATGCCGAGCAGCGACACCAGGAAACTGTGGCGCCGCGTCTGGGTGAGGATCCCGCGTCGCGCATCCACGAGGACCACGGCCGCGTCGGCCGTCGAGGCGCCGGTGACCATGTTGCGGGTGTACTGCTCGTGGCCGGGGGTGTCGGCGACGATGAACTTCCGCCGGTCCGTCGAGAAGTAGCGGTAGGCCACGTCGATCGTGATGCCCTGCTCGCGCTCGGCCGAGAGCCCATCCACCAGCAGGGCGAAGTCGATGTCGCGGCCCTGCGTTCCCCACTTCGCCGAGTCGGCCTCGATGGCGGCGAGCTGGTCCTCGAACAGCATTTTCGACTCGTAGAGCAGGCGCCCGATCAACGTGCTCTTGCCGTCGTCCACGCTGCCGCAGGTGATGAAGCGGAGCAGGCTCCTGGTCTCATGCTGACTGAGGTAGCGCTCTATGTCGGCGGTGACGAGGGCGTTGTGCAGGGCCATCAGAAGTACCCTTCCTGCTTCTTCTTCTCCATGGACGCCGACTGGTCGTGATCGATCAGCCGTCCCTGGCGCTCGGATGTCCGCGCCAGCAGCATTTCCCGGATGATCTCCGGCACGGAATCCGCGGCAGACTCGATGCCCCCCGACAGCGGGTAGCAACCGAGCGTGCGGAAGCGGATCCTGCGCATCACTGGCACTTCGCCGGGCTTCAGCGGCATCCGCTCGTCGTCGACCATGATCCAGGTGCCGTCGCGCTCCACCACCGGCCGCTCCTGGGCGAAGTAGAGGGGCACCACGGGAATCTTCTCCAGGTGGATGTACTGCCAGACATCGAGCTCGGTCCAGTTCGACAGCGGGAACACGCGGATCGTCTCGCCCGGGCGCTTGCGCGAGTTGTAGAGGCGCCAGAGCTCGGGGCGCTGGGCCTTGGGGTCCCAACGGTGCTGCGCATTGCGGAACGAGAAGATCCGCTCCTTGGCGCGGGATTTCTCCTCGTCGCGCCGGGCGCCGCCGAAGGCGGCGTCGAAGCCAAACTTCTCCAGCGCCTGCTTGAGGCCCTGGGTCTTCCACATGTCCGTGTGGATCTGCGAGCCGTGGTCGAACGGGTTGATCCCCTGCTCCAGCGCCTCCGGGTTCCGGTGGACGATCAGTTCCATGCCCGTGTCCCGCGCGACGCGGTCGCGCAGTTCGTACATCTCCCGGAACTTCCAGGTCGTGTCCACGTGCAGCAGCGGGAATGGCGGCGGCGCCGGGAAGAACGCCTTCTGCGCGAGCCGCAACATGCAGGCGCTGTCCTTGCCGATCGAGTACAGCATCACCGGCTTCCCGGCTTCGGCAACGACCTCGCGCATGATGTGGATCGCCTCGGCCTCGAGGCGCTGCAGGTGGGTTAACGGCATGGAGGAGTTCCTGACGGCAACGGGTTGAGCCCGCGAGGGTCGTGGCGGACCGGAAGCGCGCGACCTGCCGGGCGAGGCCGCGGGAGCGTGCTGGAGGGCGCGGTTCAGGCTGATGGGGCATGGGACCACCACCAGCCGGTCGCTCCGGGTCCCGATCCAGGCGGCAAGATCGGGACTCTGGCGCGCATCGACGCCGTGGAGCAGGACGCAAACCGGGCCAGCTGCTTCCTTGACGAGGCGCTCCAGGAAGTCGCTGTAACCGTCCACCTGGTTCGGGGCCGGGAGCGGGAACCAGCAGGGCCGACCCCGAAGGTTCGTGCCGCACAGGATACGCATCGCGGGTTCGCCAACGCTGAGCTCCCCGGCCCAATAGATTTTCGCGCGCCGGGACCGGGCGCGGCTCAGCTGGCGGGGAAGCTCGGCACTGAACCAGCGCTTCTCGGCTCCGCTGGCCGGGGCGACGTCCCGCAAAGGCCGGAGGTCCATCCCCCAGCCAGTCAGGTAGCGGAGCACCGAGGTCTCGGCAAGGGACACTTTCCAGCGGGCCCGGAGCAGCGCCTGCACCGCGGCCACGGACCAGAGGGCATCGGTCAGGCCGTGGGCATCGGGAGTTGATGTGAAGATAGCCCGGTGCAGTTCCTGCTCCTGCGCGGCCAGCAGGCGGCGCCCCTGGCCAACGCGCCGGCCCAGGGCCCGCACGGGAACGGCCGGCCAGCCACCCGCGACGAAAGCCTTGTTGGCCGCAATGACCGTCGGGGCGCTGAGGCCCGTGGCGCCCCTGATCGTCGCCAGAGAGGCGCCGGCCAGGCGCAGCTCAACGGCCCGCCGCCGCTTCTCGTTCAGGGTTTCAGTGCTGTCGGTGGGAGTGGCCACGGTCCATCCGCATTTTTCGAACTATTAATCTTTTATGGATGGTAATTACAAGTCGACCCAGTCTCAAGCCTGCAGGGCGACAGCCAGAGCCGCGCCAGGGCTTCCCCGTTCCAAACGTCGCCGATCGACAGGGGAAATTACACATAACGCGGGACATCGCGTCGCTAAGACTGGCCCGCCAGCGGGATCGGAGTATATTTTGGCGTGCCGGGCGCAAGCCCGGACTTCGAACCACGAGTCCGCTCTCACGCTGAGGATAGAAACAGTCTGGGGGAGCTCTGAGAACTGACCGCCGGGGAATTGCATAACTAGACGATACAAAGCAACCCATCTCAAATTCCGGAGGTCTCTGTCATGAGGAAGTTTCTAGTTGGGCTCGCGCTCGGCCTGAGTGCGGCCGCGTCGAATGCCCAGAGCGTGCTCATTTTCGACGTCGTGTTTGACCAGGTGTACGAAGCGTCCGGCGCGTTCACGCCCAACCTCACGCCGGTCGGGCCCGGACCCTTCAACGGCAACCAGCCGGTTGCGCCACCCAGCCTCAAGGCCCGCGTGGTCATGAGCGCCGTTCCCAGTGGCACGCAGTTGACGGCGGTGAACACCATCACCCTGAATGGCACTTTCTCGACGGAGAGCGGCAATTCACCGTCGAATGGCTGGTCGGTGCACACATTCAATGGAGCGACGTTCAACCTGCTGAAGCCCGCCGGCAACAGCTTCTTCGCCATCGACTTCGTCACCAACCCGAACGACTGGCCGACCTTCATCGCCACGTCGGCGAACGGCTTCCTCTCGGATCACGGCCCGGCCGCCGCCTACGGCGGCACCTGCCCGTATTTCTTCGGCTGCGCCAGCGCGCAACCGGCCGGGAACGGCGGTGGTGCGGGTACCTACGCCCTGTACCCATCGGGGACGAATATCTACAACACCGGCACCAGCCTGCCCTCGTTCCCGACGCTGGCAAATGCGGGGAACTATCCGCTGATCAGCGGCACCTACAGCCAGACGGTTCCGAGCACGGGCCTTGGCTTCGAGAATGGCATCGATGCCTTCGCGTTCCAGGGGGTGCTCGACACCACGAACTCGCAGGGCAACGGCTCGTCGCAACCGTACGTCAACGGCGTCAACGGGTATCCGGGCATCGTCCGCTTCCTGACGGTCTCCAGCACGGGCAATACCGCGTACATGATCGAGGGCAAGATCGTGACGCCCATCGTGGATGCGGACGTCGACGGCGTTCCTGACGGCCTCGATAACTGCCCTGCCGTGTCCAACTGGAACCAGGCCGACACCGACGGGGACGCCCGGGGCAATGCCTGCGACAACTGCCGCCTGCTGGCCAACAACACCGGCGCGGCGGCCCAGTGCGACTCCGACAACGACGGGTTCGGCAATCGCTGCGACGGGGACATGAACAACAACGGGTCGACGAATGCGCAGGACACCGGGCTGTTCCGGCAACTGCTCGGGTCACCGAGCGTCGCCCCGACCTTCAACAAGGCCGACCTCAACTGCAGCGGTAGCGTCAATGCCCAGGATACCGGGCTCTTCCGCGGCAGACTCGGCACACCCCCGGGCCCGGGCGCCGGTCCGTAACTCATTTGCCTGCCCCGTCGCCGTGCCGCGCAACCTCTGCGCGGCACGGCGACGGACTACGGGGCCTGGCCAGTTCCCGGGAAGGGACCGCCCTGCAGGCGGAACCCCGGGCTAATTCCCCGCTGGGAAAACCAGCCTCGATTCATCTCCAGCACGAAGCGCACCGGCGCTGTCGAGCAATGCCTGTCGAGCGACCCTGGCACCATGTCTTCGATATTCACGATCCTGCCATCGTCGGCGACGAAGGCAGCCGAGAGTGGCAGCACGGTGTTCTTCATCCAGAGGCATTGCTGGCGTGCCTGCTGAAAAACGAACAGCATCCCATCGTTGGGGAGCATGGTCTCGCGAAACATCAGCCCGGTCTGGTGTTGAGACGGTGTCAACGCGACCTGGGCCTGGATGACATGAATGCCGGCGCCAAGCTGGATGCGCGGCAGTTCCTGCGGCTGCTCCCCGGCCAGCGTCGGGACAGCAAGAAGTAACAACGCAAGCAGCGCTACCGGAAAGAGAAAACCCCGCCACAACGGAGTTTTGAGGATACGCATCGGGCCCGCCGGTAGCCCGTGGTCAGCCAGGCTGGCGTCGGCGCTTGCGCAGCACCGGAACAGCGATTCCAACAGCCGTTGCCAGCAGCCAGCCCGTGGCAGGCGCGGGCACCGGGGTTGTGTAGACCACGCGACCCTCAACCACGTAGACCGTATTGCCCGTGCTGGAGAAGGTCGCCACGCGGACGATGCCCGGACGGCCACCGACGCCATCGGGGTAGAGCTGGGAAGCGCCATTGCCCTGGGAATTCGTCACATCGAGAACGCCCTGCAAGGCGAAGGCATCCATGCCGTTATCGAAGCCAAGGCCCGTGGAGGGATTTGTCTGGGTTGCCGATCCCGAGGCCAGGGGGTAATTCCCGGAATCCCTGAAGCTGGCCGGGAAAAGGGCCGTGCCCAGGAAGACGGGCGTCCCGGCATCGAAGAGGTCATAGGACGCCGTCCCGTCCGGCGTGCCCGCCGACGCGGCGCTCAGGCAGCCGGCGGGGAACGGACAGCTGCCGCCGTAGTTCGAGGCGGGGCCGTGATCAGACAACGTGCCGTTGTTGCTGGTCGCCGAAAAGACCGGCCAGTCGTTGGGATTGGTTGCCGCGTCGAGTGCCAGGTAACTGGCCGGCTTGTAGAGGTCGAAGACCGCGTTGTCGAAGCTGTGGACGGACCAGCCATTGGACGGCGAGAAGCCGCTCTGCGTCGAAAAGCTTCCGTTCAGCGTGATCTGGTTCAGGGCGCCCCCGGCGTTCGTGAGCTGGGTACCGGCGGGAACTGCGGTTAGGACCACCCTGCCGGTAAGTTCCACCGGCGGAATCGTGGCACTGAAGGGACCCGGCGCAATCGCCGTGATGTTCGGCGTGAACGCGCCCGATGCCTCGTACACCTTGTCGAAAATCACGTCGAATGCGATGACGCTCTGGGCGTTGGTGACGCCCGCGGACGCAGCGAGCACCAGCCCAGCGAGAACCTTCTTCATGACACAGACCTCCGGATTCGCGAAAACGATTCGTTCTTTTGCGGAATTCCCGGTGATCGTTACCCAGTGCCCCAGAAACCGTCTCTATCCTCAGCGTGAGAGCGGATCGTGGTATTCCCCCGGGCAGATGCCCGGGTCGGCGTAGTCAGTCAGTGAAAATAATATACGCGAAACTCCAGGCGCAGTACGCGGCAATTTTTTGCGCGGCCGGTGCTCAGTCAGCGGCCGGTGCGGCCGCGCCGGCGGGCCAGTCCGAGCAGGGCGAAACCCAGAAGCAGGCCCGAGGCCGGCAGGGGCACAGGACTAACCGTACTGATCGCGCCAATGGCATCGATATCTGCCCCGAGCGTGTCGCCGCTGGACTGCCCGCCGGGCGCGTCGCGGAGGCGCACGAAGGCAAAGGCGTCGCTGGTGCCAAAGCCGAAGGCATCGAGGTCCACGCCCGTGAAGCCGTCGATCGTACCGACGGCGAACCAGCTGCTGCCGTCGACGCTTACATCCACGAAAGTCAGGTCGGCGGGACCGGCCTCGAAGACCCACAGGTCGGGGACCGGGGTCCCGCTGCCCGTCAGCAAGTTGTCCGTGAACCGGACCGTCAGCGATCCGCCGGACCCGAGCGAGGCAAACCGGCAGTCCTGGGCCGTTGGCGTGCCGTCGAAGCAGCTGAGTGACTGCAGGAGGTCCATGTCCGGCACGCCCAGCGCGTTTCGGCCGTCCAGGTAGGGAGCCAGCGGAATGGTCAGACCCCGCGCAGCATCGAATACGACTCCGGGCGAGAAGTCCACGAGCTCGTCCGCGAACGAGAGGGCACCGGCCGGGAACTCGACGCTGATTCCGTTGATATTGGAAAAGCTGACGGCGTGGGCAGGGATGGCGCAGAAGGCGGCCGCTAATGCAGCCAACGCGGCAAATGCCGGGCGCATCGGTTCCTCCTCGGCTTGTTCACATCACCGGAGCCGGGCCGACCGGCAAGCCGGACTTCGAAAAAGGGGGCCTGCGCACGCAGGCCCCCTTTCCCTTTTCGGTCATTCCGGGGTCGACCACCCCGGCTGGCGCAGTGCCGCTCTGGACCTAGGCCGTTGCGCGACGACGCGCGTAGCCGAGAATCCCCAGCGCGGAGCCGAACAACCACACGGCAGCCGGCACCGGAACGATGTGTCCCTCGACCATGTAGGCGGTGTTACCCGACGACGAGAAGGTCAGGAACCGGACCTTGCCCGGGTAACCGTTGACACCGTCCAGGTAGGGCTGGGACGGACCCAGGCCCTGGGTGTTGGCGGTATCCAGCACGCCCTGAAAAGCGAAGGCGTCCATGCCGTTCTCGAAGCCGAGGCCGGATCCCGCGTTGGTCTGGCTGTAGGAACCACCAATGAGCCCGTAATTCCCGGCATTGGCCAGCGTCGGGAACACGGCTGAGCCGTTGTAGATCTGCGTGCCGGGGGCAAAGAGGGCGGCCGGGCTGGTGCCGGTACCGGTCCCCGCCGACTGGGCGCTGGCGCAATTCACACCCGGGAAGCTGAAGTCCGGGCAGGTTCCGCCGTAGATCGACGCGGGGCCCTGATCCGACAACGTGCCGTTCGCCGCCGTTGCCGTGAAAATCGGCCAGTTCGTCGGGCTCGACACGAAGTCCAGGGCAAAGTAGCTGTTCGGCTTGTAGAGGTCGTAGGTGGCGTTGCTGAAGGTGTGCGTCGACCAGCCGTTGGACGGTGAGTAGCCGCTCGTGGTGGAGAAGCTGCCGTTCAGCGTGATCTGGTTGAGTGCGCCGTTGGCATTGGTCAGCTGGGTGCCACTGGCCACCGAACTCAGGATCACTGTCGCGGTGAGGTTTGGCGCCGCGATCGGGCCCGCGTTGAAGGGACCGGGCTGCACCGGAGTCAGGGTGGGGCCGAAGGCACCAGAGGCCTCGTAGACCGTGTCGAAAACCACGTCAAACGAGATGACGCTTTGGGAGAAGGCTGGGCCAGCGATGGCGCTGAGCACGAGCCCGGCAAGTAGCTTTTTCATTGTGTACTCCAGAGTGTGTATGGCTGAGTTCCCCACGCGGCTACCGTCGCAATTGAGCGACAACGGAAGACGCCTCGGCCTGGCCCCGAGTAACGGCACCGGATCATGACCTTCGTGCTCCCCACTCTGGCTATCCTCAGCCTGAGAGCAGATCCGTGGCCTGCCGAAGCCCGGCGTCACCGGGCCCGGTTTTTCTCGTTGTGGACCAGACGCGGCGAATATACGCACACTTCCAACCGCCGGGGAAGCCCTATTCAACATAAACGCGGTTGCCCTCCCACGCGGCGGGGCACCCGGGAGAACAACTCAGCCCGGCCGCGCCCGCAAGGACCGCAGCGTCGAACGGGCTGTGTCCAGGCCAGTGAACAGGGTCCCGGTGGCCGCCGCCGACTCCACTGCCTGCTCCAGTTCCCGCTGCGCACCGGTGGTGTTTCCCGACTGCAGGTACGCCATTCCAAGGTAATAGCGCACCTGCGGGCTCGCGTCAGGACTCGCGGCGACCGCCCGCTCGAGAAACCGGGTGGCATTGCCGTATTCGCCGTTGCGGTAGTAGGCCCAGCCGAGCACGGCCAGGTTGACGGGATGCGCTGCGCCTTCGGCGAAGCCCTTGGCCAGCTTCAGGGCACGCGCGTAACTGGCCTTGTCCGACCGGACATCGAGGAGGAGGACTGCCAGATTGTTCACGATGTAGTCATTGCGGACGCCCGCGGCAAGCACTTCCTCATACACGCGGATGGCGTCCTCGTAGGCCTGTCGCCGTTCGTGCGCCGCACCCAGGGCGAGGCCGATCCGGGGATCGGCAGGATTGCGGCCATGGGCCTCCGCCAGCACCGAGAGCCGCTCGGCGGAATCCGGCGGATAGAGCCCCGCGAGGGCGAGATAGGCACCGACCGCTGCGGGCTGGGCGGCAACGAAATCCCGGAGCGCCTCGCGCGCTGCATCAACCCGGCCGCTGTCCCGGTAGACCGTGGCCAGGAGGATCCTGGCCGTTACGTGGCCGGGATTCGACTCCAGGTGCTGGTCGAGGTAGGCCTCGGCCTCCGCCCGCCTGCCAGTCCGGATCAGCAGGAACACCAGATCGGTCAGGGGCTGATCGGCCAGGGGACTCTGCTTCAGCGCCGCCTTGTAGGCTGCAATGGCCTGGTCCTCGTTCTTCTGGAGTTGCAGGGCCACGCCGAGCTGGTAGTTGGCCAGTGCCGACCCGGGGCCGAGACTGGCCATCCGCCGGGCTTCGGCTTCGGCGCCCTTGAGATCCCCCTGCCCCAGGAGCGCGGCCACGAGATCCCCGGATGACGCCTCGTCGCCCGGCGCGAGTTGTAGCGCCTCGCGCAACAGCTGCTCGGACTCCTTGAACTCGCCACGGCCGCTGACGACGGCGGCGAGTTCCCGGCGGGCCGCGCTGCTCGAAGGATTGACCGTCAGGAGCCGCCGGTAGGCGTCCTCGGCAAGCGCCGCGTCGCCGCTGCGCACGTAGGTTCTGGCCAGGAGCAGGAGAGCACGCTCGGAATCGGGCTGCCGCACCAGAGCCGAACGGAGGTCCGCAATGGCCTCGCCGGGCTTGTCGTCCTGGAGGCTGAAGGCGGCCCGGTAGATCAGCGCATCCACGTTGGTGGGGGCATCGACCAGGATCTCCTTCAGGAGAGCTCGCGCCTTCTTTTCGTCGGTGGCCGCCGTCAGGGCGACAACCCGGTTGCGGGCGGCCATGGACTCATCCGTCGCCGGATCGGCCCCCGCCATCGCCGAATAGATCTTGAGGGCGTCGCCCGGGCGCTGGTTGGTCTCATAGAACCCAGCGAGGGCAAAGCGCATCGCGCCCGAATCCGGGTTCTCCCGGACCGCCTGTTTCAGCGTGGCCTCCGCATCACCAAGTTTGCCCTCACTGACCAGAAGCCCGGCCAGTTGCACACGCCACGCCGCGTTGTCCGGATCGCGAACGATCAGTGACCGGATGCGGTCCTCGGCATCGGCCATCCGGTTCTGGGACACGAAAATCCGCGCCAGCGCGATGTCGTAGGCGGACGACTCCGGGTGATTCTCGGCCAGGAGCCTCAGTTCCTGTTCTGCCGCCGCTGACTGGCCCGCCTGGAGGAGGAGGGTCACGCGCACCCGCCGCAGGTCCTCGGCGTCGTCCCTGCTAGCGACCTTGATGCCCTCATCGATGACGACAAGGGCCTCCTCGAAGCGGCCTTCCTCGGCATACAGGCTCGCGACGAGTGTGACCCCGTCACGACGTTTGGGATCGAGCAGCAGCGCGTTTCGGGCTTCGTCCCGGGCTTTATCCCGTTCTCCGGCGATGTAGAACGCCCAGGCATTGAGCAGCCTTACGGACGGGCTGTTCGGCGCGAGGGCCATGGCGGCGTCGGCCTGCTCGCGAGTCTCGGCGACCTTCCGGCCAACAGCGTAGTAGTTGCCGAGCTTTACCCGCGCATCGACGTACTTCGGGTCGGCCTCGACGGCCATCTGCAGATTGGCCAGCACGCCCGGGTAATCCTCGTCCCGCTCATTGATCAGCGCCATCAGGTACAGCGCACTGGCACTTCTGGGATCGATCTGCAGGGTAGTCCGCAGCTCGAGCTTTGCGCGCACCAGATCGCCGGCTTCGTAGAACTGCCGGGCAGAATCGAGGTGGCGGGCGGCCTTCTCCTGCGGGGAGCCACACCCGGCGGCGATCAGGAGCACCGCAAGCAGCGGCCAGGGGAACAAATGCCGGTAAGCAGTGGTGCGAGTCACGGTGCCTGCCCTGGGGGACCAGGCCCCGGTTGCGGGCCGTGATGTTAGTCCCGCGGCGAGGACATTGCCACGCGGAACCGATCAGAGCGGCGGCTGAACGGGAATACCGCGTGTTCTGGCGAGCTCACGAATCAGGCCGCGATTTGCCGCACTGATTGGCACCATCAGGCCACTGGCGAGCTCCAACGAGTACTTGCCGCCGTCCCGCCGGACGGCACGGATCGCGGCAGACCGCACCCAGTAGGAGCGGTGAACCTGCTGACCGGCCGTGGGTTCCATCTCGGCCACGGCATCACTGAAACGGTAAAGGGTCATGAATGACCGGTTCGCGGTGAAGACCTTGATGTAATGCTGCTCTGCTTTCAGGGCAACGACTTCGTCCGGGGAGACAGTAGCCGGCAGCCTTTGCAAAAACCGCAGGGCCCCGTCACCCGTCCCGGCCTGCCTGGCTTCCGGGGCGACCGTGTCCGGTGACGGCGGGACCGTTGCGGATACATCCGTCGTGGTCAACGCGGGCCCGCGCCCCGCGACGGGCGCGGCATCGTAGCGATACCGCGGCAGCCCAAGGAAACGGTCGAAGGCCACGTTGGCGATTATCCAGATGACCGTAGCCCGGGCCGTGAAGGTCCAGAAGCCAATCTGGCTGTAGATGTGTGAGGCAGACAGACGCCCGTCCGGGTCGCCCCGGACCCAGCCGACGGCGAAGTACTCGGTCAGCCAGTTGGAATAAGGCAGAACGATCAGGCAGGCGAGGAAACTGCCCAGCGTGAGCAGCACGAGCTGCGGCGGCTTCCAGGGCTTCAGGAGACGCATGCACAGCGCGGTGGCACCGGCGCTGGTCCACCAGGGCACGAACGCATGGCCGGCGTAGAAGGCGAGAGTCGTCTGGTAGCCCGAGATCTGCAGGATGGTCCAGTTGTTCAGCGCCGCGTAGGTAGCTATGGCGGCGGGCAAGCCCAGGTAGAACAGGAAGTGCCGCCAGTCCCACTCCCGGAACGGCAGCCAGCGCCCGCGGGCCGCATCGGACGGACTCCCGATGGGGTCTTCTGCGGCGGCCGCCATTTGCCCCTTGCCTAACACCAATTCACCTTAGCACTCGCGCCACGCGAGGTCCATTTCGTGCATCCCGAATCGGCATCGGGGAAGTTTCCGGCAAGTCCGGGAACTTCCCCGCCGCACACCATTGCAAGGGGCGTGACCTGCCGGTCTCATGGCGCCTCTCCGGGAACCCGTTGGCTGAGCACGATAAGAACATAATCCACATGCCCCGCCTTGCTCTCGACATCGACAAGCCCGCCATCACCGCCCTGCTGTGCCTGCTCACAGTCTTCTGCGGGCTGGCGCTCGGCCACACCCTCGTCGTTTTGCAATGGCAGATAACGGCGGGAAACGCGCTGCTCGACACCGCTGTTTCCATGGCCCTGGGCGCCACCGGCGTGTATCTGGTCTGGGCGGGACTGAGCAGGCCCGAAAACCAGGCGACGCTGATGGGCTACCTCGGCGGAAATCTGATCTGGGTGGGCTTCTTCGAGTGGACGTGGCACTACTTCGGCAAGTGGCTGAAGCTCGAGCCCGTAACCGACAACGGCATCCCGATCCTGATGCCCGGGCTTCTCATGATCCAGGCCACGTCCCTGATCGTGTTCGTCCTGTTGATCTTCTTCGGGGCCAACAAGGACACCCGCTGCCGGATGTTCATGTGGTTTCATCGCAACTTCCGATTGCGCCCGGGCCGCATGACACCCGGCTACCAGCGCCAGCACGCGCGGACGACGGCCATCGAGACCGTATTCCTGATCTGGTTCATCTACCTCTGCGCGATCACCATCAACGACCCGCGCCTCATACGCTACGACTCCACTGCCGCGATGCTGATCACGGTGGGGTTCCTGGCCTGGGGCCTCTATCTGGTGAGCAAGCTCGTAAAGATCCGCGGCGTCGGCCCGGCATTCCGCTACGCCATTCCCACGGGAAACATCCTCTGGCTGCCCATCGAAGGGTTTTCCCGCTGGGGCCTGTACCCGGAAGTCTGGGTCAAGCCGATGGAATACAGCCTCATCATGCTCTTCACGTTGCTGATATTCGGAGCCGCCGGCGCGGCGGTCTTCAGGACGCCCCAGCCGGTGGACGGAACTACCGCTGAAGCCAGCGCGGCGTAGGGGCCCGTCCAGCGCAGCGCGAAGGTCGCGAAGATTGAGCCGGCGTGCCGGGTGGCGGGGGAATGCCTGCCTGGCACGCCAGTCGAAGTATGCCCATCGACAGCAGTCAGAACTGACGGCGATCGATTGGACAGAAAGGGAATGCGGCACCGGGGGAACTGCCCACTCTATCCTCCAGGGCTCCCGGTGCCGCTGACCCGATCAAAACAGGGGACGATCATACTAACCCCATTTCGTTCGCTGCCGTGGGAAGCCCGGTTCGTTGGCCTGCACCCGGGTGGTTTGCCACGCAGCATGATGAAGCGGATTGAACTGGAGCGCCAGCAATGACCACTGAGAACTCGCCGCGAAGCCGGCTAGAGCCGGCAGCCAGCCCCCGGCACATGCCCAGGCTGGCCGCGATCCTGGCCTCCCTTGCCCTGGTCTATGGCTGCGTCGACGGCGGGCCGAGTGCTCCTGAGACGAATCTCGAGAACAGTGCTCCCGTCGCGAATGCAGGCACCGACCAGACGGTCTTCACCCAGGCCCTGGTCAGTCTGGACGGCGGCGGGAGCACCGATGCCGACGGCGACGCCCTGACCTTTTCCTGGGAGTTCGACTCCCGCCCCGCAGGATCCGGCGCAACCCTGAGCGGTGCGGCGACAGCGAACCCGACGTTCACGCCGGATGTCCCGGGCAACTACGTCATCCGTCTGACGGTTGCCGACGCTTTCCCGGACAGCACGGGCACGGACAGCGTCACCGTGACGGCAGGCGTCCCTCCCCCCGTGGCCAACGCGGGACCGGACCAGGGCGTCAGCTTCAGCGGGCCGGGCGTGACGGTGCAGCTGAATGGCGACGCCAGCTCCGACCCTTCAAATCTGCCACTGACGTATTCCTGGGAAATCCTGTCTTTCGTCCCCGCCTCGGGCGTTCCTCCAGCCGCCGACGTCGTTCTGGCAAACCCGACGGCGGTCGACCCGTCTTTTGCCGTTACCGCAGCCGATCAGCTGGGCCAATACACACTGCGGCTCACGGTCAACAACGGCAGCCTCAGTTCCTCGGACCAGGTGGTCGTGACAGTCGCCAGTGTCGCAGCGCCCGTTGCCAACGCGGGACCTGACCAGGAGGTGAGCTTCCTGGCGAACGGCACTACGGTGACACTCGATGGCACGGGCAGTAGTGACCCCTCCAACCAGACCCTGAGCTACGCCTGGGAAATCCTGTCCTTCCAGCCCGCCTCAGGTGATCCGCCGGCGAATGCGGCCGTGCTGGTCGGCGCAGACACAGCGACCCCGACGTTTGACGTCACCGCGATCGATCAACTGGGCACTTATTCCATCCAGCTTACGGTGAGCAACGGCACCCTGGCGACTGCTGACCAGGTCACCGTTGTCGTCGCGAAGTCGTTCCCGGTGGCTGGCGCCCTGCTCGGCGGCGGCATCCTGGCTTCTATCGGCGCGGCACTGCGCCGCCAGTGGCAAAAGACGCGTTTCGCCCGACGACGGCATTCGGCGTGATCCACGCGCCGTTCACCAATCACCAACTCAGGGGCAAGACGATGACGTTTCGGGGAAGGGACTACCTGGCGGCCGCAGGGATGGCATGCGTCGCCATTCCTGCCTCGTTTGCGCCGGTGGCCGGCTGGGCACAGATCGAGGAGATCGTCGTCACCAGCCGGAAGAAGGAAGAGAACCTCCAGGACATCCCGTTGTCCGTCGCGGCGTTTGATTCCGCCACCATCGAGAAGCTGGGGCTGTCGTCGACAGCCGACGTCGTGGCGCTGATTCCCGGCGTGCAGTTCGACCAGGCGTTCTCGGCGGCTGACACACGTATCTCGATCCGGGGCATCAACAGTTCCCGGGGCCGCACCAGCGTTGCCATCCTCGTGGACGGTGTAGACGTTTCCGGCGAGAACGTTACCTCGGGCGGCGGTTCCTCGCTGTTGAACTCCCGCCTTCTCGACCTGGAGCGGGTGGAGGTCGTAAAGGGCCCCCAGTCCGCCCTGTACGGCCGCAACGCGTTCGCCGGTGCGATCAACTACATCACCCGGAAGCCGTCGATGGACGGCCTGGTCATCAACACCTCGGGTGACATCGCGGCCAACTACACGATCTATGACGTGCGCGGCTCGATTTCCGGCCCCGTTGTCGCCGACAAGCTTGCCCTCAGCCTGAATGCGGGCACCTACAGCAGCGATGGCTACTACAGCAACCACAACCCCACCGACCCGGTGGCCAATGTCGGTCTTGGCGGCGGGGAGAGCAATGGCCTGCGACTCGCTGCGCTGTGGACGCCGAACGAGTCAGTCAACGTCCTCGCCAGCGTCAGTTATTCGGAGAATGAATCCGACCCGCGCGCCGTCGCCAAAGTCGGCCCAACCAACACCTTCTACAAGGATGGGGTGGCCCTGCCGCCCGGCACGGCGCCGGACTTCACCGACAACCTCGTCATGGACTTTGGCCAGTGGCTCGGCACCGTTCGCAGCGTGGACGAGAACGACGTGGCCCTGTCCCGCTCCCAGCGCAATGACGCGCCATTCGTGGGGAGTTCGGACAACACCTGGCTGGCCTACGTCAAGGCCGACTGGACGGGGGAGACGGTGACGTTCAAGTCCCAGACGAGCCTGCTGACCAATGATGCATTCCTGCACGAGGATGTCGACTTCCAGGACGGCGTGGGCACCCCCATCTTCCGGTCGGGAGCCAACTCCTACGGGTCGCTGGACAACGACTACCTGGACAGCACCGACACCCAGTACATCGAGCAGGAGTTCACGGTGGAGTCCAGCAACTGGGACCGGGGCCGCTGGCTCGTCGGCGCTTCGGGCTTCTGGGACCGGACAGACAACTACGACCGCTCCCTGTTCTGGCTGAATGCCCCGAATATTGCCGATGCGTTCCCGACCTACTGCCCGGCCACCGAACCCCTCGATGCTGCCTGCAGCTACCGGGACTCCGCGCGGCTCGGCGAGATTCCCAAGGAGACGCACCGGGACACCGACAGCTATTCGCTGTTCGCGCTTGTCGGCTACGACATCACCGATCAGCTCCGGGTGACCGCCGAGGCCCGCTATATCCGGGACGAGATCACCGTGTCCACCAACACCACCGTTGACCGGGTCGGCCAGGCGCTGCTCGCCCTGGACGCGGACTTCCTGAACAGGCCGGTGGTCCAGTACCCGCTGCCAGCCACGGACAGCCAGACTTCCGACACCATCAATCCCCGCTTTGCGGTGGACTACAAGCTCACGGACGATGTCCTTGTCTATCTCTCGGCTGCCAAGGGCACGAAGCCTGCGGGCTTCGGCACCGCCCAGTTCGCCGTGCCGCAGCTCGCACGGATCGACCAGGAGCAGCTTTGGGGCTATGAACTCGGCGGCAAGACCCAGTGGCTCGAGGGCAGGCTCCAGGCCAACGCGGCGCTGTTCTACAACGATTATTCAGACCGACAGGTGGGCATCACCATTTCCAGCCCGGTCGTCAACTTCCCTTCCGCCGGCGTGGCAAATGCCGGTGCTGCGGAGACCAAGGGCCTCGAACTCGACCTGCTCTGGAACCCGATTGATGAACTGACGCTTGGCGTCGCCTACGCCTACACCGATGCGGAATGGACGGACTTCAACTACACGAAGATTCGCGGCCTGACAGACGCCGATGAAGATTCACCCATCGGCATTCCTACCCGCAAGGACGTGGCCATCTGCGGCAACGCTGCGGGCAATTGCAAAGGCGCGCCGATCATCGGGGTGCCGGAGAACTCCGCGACGCTGCAGGGCAACTACACGGCACCGTTGACCGGGGATCTCAATTGGTTTGTTAATGCCACGGTACAGTACGACGGCAAGCGCGCCCTGGCCGACCAGATCAATACGGCCGATGTGGATTCCAACACCATCGTCGATGCGCAGGTGGGCATCCAGACCGACGCCTGGTCGGTACAGCTCTACGCAGACAACCTGTTTGACGACGATACGGTGCGCTGGGCGCAGCGATACCAGGACTTCCGCGACGGCATGTATGGCGGGAGTGGCGCGCAACCACGGGATGAGGTCATCTTTGGCTTCCTCCCGCCGCCGCGCGTCGTCGGCATCCGGGCCAGCTACCGGTTCGGCGAATTCTAGGTAACTGCCGTCAGGCTGCCCATGGCGGCCTGACGTCGCCCGGCGGAGCCGCGTCCCCCCGGGGCTCCGCCGGGCACTGCAGAAAAATGCGCGTGAGATCCAGCTGCGCCGCAGCCGATTCGGCCCGGTTCACGGCAGCCCGGAAAGCCGGCCCGCCGGGCAGCTCCCGGCAGTACCACCCCAGGTGCTTCCGGGCGATCCGGACGCCCAGGTACTCGCCGTAGAACTCATGGAGGGCCGCCAGGTGCCCGAGCAGGATCTCCCGGACCTCGACAGGTTCCGGGGGCGCCAGGCGGGAGCCCGTCGCCAGGAAGTGTGCCATCTCGCGAAAGATCCAGGGCCGCCCGAGCGCCGGACGGCCGAGCATGAGCGCGTCGCACCCGGTGGCCCGCAGCACCTCGGCCGCCTTCTCCGGGCTGTCCACGTCGCCATTGACGATGACCGGGATGCAGACGGCGGACTTCACGGCCGCGGCGCTGTCGTACTCCGCGTCGCCGGTGAAGAAGTCCTCACGGGTGCGGCCGTGCACGGCGATGGCGGCAACGCCCGAGTCCTCGGCGATGCGCGCGATCCGGACGGCGTTGCGCTCCGCGCGGGAATAGCCCGTGCGGATCTTCAGCGTCACCGGCACGTCCACGGCCGCGACGACGGCGGCAAGGATCCGCCCGACGAGAGCCTCGTCCTGCAGCAGGGCCGAGCCCGCGGCCACGTTGCACACTTTCTTCGCCGGACACCCCATGTTGAGGTCGATGATCTCTGCACCCTGTGCCACGTTGTGGCACGCGGCGTGCGCGAGCACCTGCGGGTCCGTGCCGGCCAGCTGCACACTGACGGGACCGGGCTCGTCCGCGTGGTCCATCCGCAACCGGGACTTGCGTGTGCCCCACAGCCGGGGTTCCGAGGTCGTCATCTCGGACACCGCGAGGCCGGCCCCGAGTCGCCGGCACAGCTGGCGAAAGGGCTTGTCGGTAACGCCCGCCATCGGAGCAAGGATCACGGGCGGGTCGATGCGGTGCGGGCCGATCTGCATGGCCCGGCATGGTACCGAAATCGGCTGGCAAATCGGGTAGTGTGCGAACCGATGAACCATCTCGCCCATGAAACCAGCCCCTACCTCCTCCAGCACGCCGCCAACCCGGTGGACTGGCACCCCTGGAACGAGGCGGCGCTGGCGAAGGCGCGGGATGAGAACAAGCCCATCCTGCTGTCGATCGGCTACTCGGCCTGCCACTGGTGCCACGTGATGGCCCACGAGTCCTTCGAGGACCCGGCCACCGCCGAGGTGATGAACCGGCACTTCGTGAACATCAAGGTGGACCGGGAGGAACGCCCGGACCTGGACAGGATCTACCAGACGGCGCACCACTTCATCGCCCAGCGGGGCGGCGGCTGGCCGCTCACCATGTTCCTCACGCCCGGCGACCAGGTGCCCTTCTTCGGCGGCACCTACTTCCCCAACACGGCGAAGTACGGCATGCCCTCCTTCACCCAGGTCCTGGAGCGGGTCGCCGGGTACTACCGGGACCACGCCGCCGACGTGCGGGGCCAGGCGGACGCGCTGCGCGCCGCCTTCAGCCAGCTCGAGCCCGGCGACAGCGCCGACGCTTCCGCACTCGACGGCCAGCCCCTCGCCGGTTTCCGCGAAATCACCGGGCAGCAGGTGGACCGGGAGCACGGCGGCTTCGGCGGGGCACCCAAATTCCCCCACCCCACGACCATCGATCGCCTCCTGCGTCACTGGCGCAGCAGCGCGCATGACGAGCAGCCGGACAAGGACGGGCTCTTCTTCGCGGCGCTGACGCTGAAGCGCATGGCCGAGGGCGGCATCTACGATCACCTGGGCGGCGGGTTCTGCCGTTACTCGGTCGACCGGTACTGGACCATCCCCCACTTCGAGAAGATGCTCTACGACAACGGGCCCCTGCTCGCGCTCTACGCGCAGATGTTCCAGATCAGCGGGGACGAGAGCTTCCGGACCGTCGCCCGGGAAACCGCCGACTGGGTCCTCCGGGAGATGCGCTCGCCGGAGGGCGGTTTCTTCTCCAGCCTCGACGCGGATTCCGAGGGCGAGGAAGGCAGGTTCTACGTCTGGACACCGGAGCAGGTGCGGGAGCTGGTGGACCCCGACGAGTACGCCATGCTCGCCCCACGCTTCGGGCTGGACCAGCCGCCGAACTTCGAGGAACCCCACCACCACGTCCGGGCCTGGCACCTGCGGGTGTACCGGACCATCGAGGAGATTGCCGGTCTCACCGGCCAGCCGGTGTCGACGGTGCGGCGCCTGCTGATGTCGGGCCGGTCGAAGCTGCTCGGTGCGCGCAACCGCCGCGTCTGGCCCGGACTGGACGACAAGCTGCTGACCAGCTGGAACGCGCTGATGATCCGGGGCCTCGCCATTGCGGCCCGGGTGCTCGACCGGCCGGACCTGGCGGACGCCGCCGCCGCCGCCGTGGACCTGCTCCGCAGGTCGCTGGTGGTCGACGGCAGGTTGCTCGCCACATTCAAGGGCGGGCGGGCGCGCCTCAACGGCTACCTGGACGACTACGCCTTCCTGCTGGATGCCGTCGTCGAGCTGCTCCAGACCCGCTGGAACACGGACCACCTGGGCTTTGCCATCCAGCTGGCCGACGGGCTGCTCGGGCGCTTCGAGGACCGGGAGCACGGCGGCTTCTGGTTCACGTCCCACGACCACGAGGCCCTGCTCCACCGCTCGAAGCCCATGGCGGACGAGGCCGTGCCATCAGGCAACGGCGTGGCCGCGTTCGCGCTCGCCCGGCTCGGCTATCTCGTCGTGGACCCGCGCTACCTGGACGCGGCGGAGCGCACCCTCCGGGCAGGGTGGCGCAGCCTGCAGGAGTTCCCCCACGGGCATTGCTCGCTGCTGAACGCCCTCGATGAGTACCTGCAGCCGCCGGAGCTGATCATCCTCCGCGGCGATGCCCGCGAGGCCGGCGTGTGGGCGGCGACGCTGGGCGCGGCCTACAATCCGCGGCGGCTCGTGTTTGCGATTCCGTCCGATGCCGGCGACCTGCCGGCCGGGCTTGCGTCGAAGGTTCCGCCGACGTCACCCTCGTCGGTACTCGCCTACGCGTGCCGCGGCACCACCTGCGACAGCCCGCTGGACTCCCTGGAGGCCGTGGCGCGACGATTCACCCAGTAGACCTGCAACGGAAAGACACCATGGAACGCATCAATCATTCGACGGGCAGCAAGTGGGAACCGATCATCGGGTACTCGCGCGCGGTCCGGACCGGCCCGTTCATCTATGTATCGGGCACCACGGCCAGCGGGCCCGACGGCAACATCGTGGGCATCGACGATCCCTACGCCCAGACCCGCCAGATCCTGGCGAACATCAGCAAGGCGCTGGCTGCCGTCGGCGCGGGGCCGGAGCACGTGGTCCGCACGCGGATCTACCTCACCGACATCAGTCGCTGGGAGGACGTGGGCCGGGCCCACGGCGAGGTGTTCGGCGAGATCCGGCCGGCCACCGCGATGGTCGAGGTCGCGAAGCTGATCAGCCCGGAAATACTCGTGGAGATCGAGGCGGACGCCTACGTGCCGTAGGAGCGCCTTCCTACGTGCCGTAGGAGCGCCTTCAGGCGCGAACGGTACCCCTCAGGTCACCAGCAACGCTCGATGTCGCCGTCCACCACCGAGATGCTCCGCTCGCCCGTGTTGGTCAGGATGAGGCTGCCACAGTCTTCGTCGGCTTCCTGGGGTCCGGTGGGGGCAGCGGTCAGCTCGTAGGTCGCGGCGTCCGGAATGTCCACGGTCAGGACGTAGAAGCCCTCCTGCGACGTGATCTCCTCGGCATCCGCGATGGCGCAGTCGTCGGAATTGTAGGCCCCGAACTGCGTGTAGCAGCGCTCGAGGCGCTGGGCCGTGTCGTTCAGCACGACCCGGCCATCGGCCCGCCGGCTCTTGATGACGCTGGCCTGGTAGCTCGGCACCGCGATCATCGCCAGGATGCCGGCGATCACCATGACGATGAGCAGTTCGATGAGGCTGAAGCCCCGGTTCCGTGCGTAGACATTCATGCCGTCTCTCCCAATTGCCGGCCCGCTCAATCCGGGAGCACGGTGATGCTGCTCACCACCGGCACCTCGCCATCGCTCGGCACCAGCACCACGCGCACGTTCATCCCGGGCTGCAGGTCGCGGAGAGAGGCACCGGCCTTGCCCGGAATCCGGACGGCGGCCGTGCTGGACAATGCCCAGGTCATCCCGTCAGCAACGAACTCGCGGCTCGCGGGGCTGACCGCGTCGATCCGGGTGGTCGCCGTTTCCGGCGGTGGCGCGGCCTGCGCCGACAGCCCCAGGGATGCCAGTGTCGCCGTCATTACTGCCTTGCGCATGCTGTCACTCCTCACTGGATTTCCCGCCACGACTGGCGGCCCCGCTGGCGGCCCGCATTCTCGATGGTCGTGTCGATGCCACCCGCGCTTCCCGAGCCGTACTTGTACTCGAGGGTGTCGCCATCCGACACGATGCCAAGGCCCTTCATGATGCCCTGGGAGCCCTTGCGGCCGCTGGCCGGGATCTTCTTGCCGTCCGGATCGCCATTGGGGTCCTCGAGCACAAAGTCCTCGATGTCGAAGGACCTGTCGCGATTCAGGTCGAACGGGGATTCCGTGAGTCGCGAACCGCTGAGTGCATCGATCTCCATCAGCCAGGATTCGCCGCCGGCGGAACAGGCGTCGCCGGACGGAATCACGGTGGTGAAGATCAGCCGTCCCGCCCTCAGCAGGGTGTTGCTGACCTGGCGCTCGCCGGTGGTCGGCAGGTCCAGGTACCAGCCATCGTGGCTGTCCAGGATTACTTCATCCGACGTGGTGCGGATGCCCTCGGTGTAGGTTCCGTCGAAGGTGACCACCTGCTCGGTCTCGACGACCTGCTGCAGAAGGGTGCTCCGCCCGGCCGTCGGAAGGACCGGCGAGAGGGTGCCCTTCGCGTTCTTGTCACGGATCCCGTAGACCGTGTTCGCCCCGGTCCCGGCGCCGTTGTCACCGGCCGCGAAGTAGCGGCCCGTGCCGAAGTAGACGAAGTAGCCGGCCGGCGGGCTGATCCCCACTTCGGGCCGGGCGGTGATGGGCTGGCGGTTGACGCAGGGATCCTCGCTGCAGGCCGTGTACAGCGGCGCGCCCTCGAACGCGACTTCCCAGTCGCCCTCGTCGGCACTCGTGACGTCGAACTTCCACATGTTGCCCATGAGATCACCGGCGTAGATGTAGTCGGTGATGCGGTCACCGTCCACGTCCACGGGCGTGGGGCTGGAAAGGCCGTTGTCACCACCCGCCCCGGTATCGATCTCGGCCATCTTGGCGCCAGTCTCCAGGTTCAGGATGAAGAGGGTCGCATTGCCGCCGCTGTTGTAGCCATTGGCCACGATGGCCGCCCATTCGCCGTTGTACATCCGGGCGATCGTCGCCTCCGGGATTGCGACACCCATGTTGGAATCGTCTTCCGACGTGAACTCCCACAGGACGTCGCTGGAATCGAAGTTGTCCGGCGTGGACACATCCAGGGCGTAGACACCCTTGCCGCCGCCACCGAGCGTGCCCACGAGGATGGTCCGCCAGCCGCCCAGATAGGCGTCCAGCGTCCGCGGCGTGCCGTCGTTGATCAGGCGGTGATTGGCGTTGAAGCTGTCGTCCGTCAGGAAGGTCAGTTCCGGGTAGACCGCGTTGGGCACGAAGGCCATCAGCTCGGCCCCGGTGTCGGCGTTGAAGCCGTGCAGCATGCCGTCGTTGGACGCCACGTAGACCATCGGCGTCCGGTCCTTGTATTCATCGCTCTTGCGGTACGCCTTGTAGGTGGACCCCTCCGTCCCCGGGAGCACCTCGAAACCGTAGTTCTGATTCCCGACGTAGGATGGATCGGAATTCACGATGTCGCCGAGGGTCGAGCTTCGGACACGGAAGTTGAGTGCATCGGGCGCCTCGCCGGACCGGTCACCACGCAGGTAGGCCAGCCGCTTCTCGCCGAGGCCATCGGAATCTCCGGCGGCATCCTTGTTCAGTTCGGTCTGCTGGTCGGTGGTCAGCGACGCCCACTCGAAGGCCATGCCCGCGTTCGAGCCGGGATCGTAGGTGTGGATGTTCCGGCTGTCCGGTTCCGGCATCTCCAGCGCGGCGTTCCAGCCGGACCGGCCCGGCAACTCCGGCACGGCGTCGGGTTCATCCCCGAGCACACCGACCTCACCGCCGGCGCCAATCGGATAGGCCAGCAGGTGGCCGCCCCAGTCGCTCGTCGAGAACCGGGCCTGGTAGATGAAGGTGTCGGACGCGAGGCGCGTGGAGTTGGTGGCCACCGAGGCCGCGGAGCTGGTGCGGGACTCGATGTCGGCAAGGGCCGCCTGCAGGGCTGCGGTCAGCTCATCCTCGTCGTTGGCCTGGTAGTACCTGCCGGTGCCGTTCGTGGCGGCATCGTCCATCATCTGGTTGGCTACCGCGAAGCCCACGGTATAGGTCACCAGGTTCTGCTGCACGAAGGGCTCTTCGTCGAAGCTGACGTCGGTGTCGTCGTCCTCGCCCGTCCGCAGGTCGATGTCGTAGGCAAACTTGGCGATGTCGTCCAGGTAGAGGGTGAAGCCCTCGTCCGTATTGGTGCCGCTGGGCTGGAAGCCGTCCGAGCCCGACAGGAAGTTCGGGTATTCGGCAGCGGTGGTTTCGGTGGCCACCCCGTCCCAGTCAGGCAGCCGGCCGTCCGGGTCCGCCGGGTCATCATCCGGGAAGTCCGTGTCCTGGGTGGGATAGCCGTCGGTGATGACGATGACGAAGTTCTTCTGGCACCGGTACTGGATCGGGCTCGTGTAGTCCACGTCGTTGTAGTAGCCGTCCAGGCCGCGGAAGTAGCGCGTCACCTCGTACAGCGCCTCGCCGAGGGGCGTCCAGGTGGACGCGGTGAGTGCCGAGATCTCCGCCTTGAGGTCGTCCGTATTGCCGGTATCGCAGGATTCCAGTATCCGGCCGCCGTCGTCGGTATTGAACGCCGTCAGCCCCATGCGCAGGTTGGTGTTGGCTTCCACCACGCTTGTCGCCACGTTCTTGGCCACGTTCATGCGGTAGTCGTTGGGAATGCTCGTGCCCGTGGTCAGGTCGGCACCGTCTGCAAACGTATCAAACAGGTAGTTCAGGTAATTACCCGTGTAGCGCGTAACGCCGCCACCGGCCGGATCAGGCAGCGTGAGGCACTTGGTGGTCAGCCCATCGGCGCTGACACCCCGCATCGCCCCGGAGGCGCACGTCACCGGAGTCGTTGCCACGCCGTCGCAGGTACCGCGGTACCGGGACGTATTCAGGGTCGAGTAGGTGATCGAGTTCGTGACCGAGGTCCACCCCTCGGCGAAATTCGTGCCGCCCGCGCAGGTGCCACCGACGAGCCGGATCGGGCTCCAGTCCGGATAGATCACCGTGGAGTCATACTCGTCGTCCCAGATGATGCTTTCCATGGACCCCGAGTTGTCCACGATCAGCATGACGTTCGGCGTGACGCTGGTGGCGATGAAGAGCGGGGTCTCCGCCACCACCACCGCGTTGCCCGCCTGGCTGAACGCCAGCAGCACGCCACCCATAAAGGCGGACATCCGTGTCCGGTTTGAACTATCCATGTTCTGTCTCCAACCCGACCTGAGTGGTCTTCAGTCTCAACGCTTGAAAGTGGTTTGCAGCGTCACCGTGGCGTTGCCGCTCACACCGACGCCTCGTGAAGTGATGCGGTAGAACGAGGCCTCGTCAACGCTCGTGTCCACGGCCAGGCTGGTGCCCGGCCCGATTACCCGGGGCAGCTGCTCGACTACGACGCTGGCCGACGCTCCGGCCAGCGCACCCGGCGCGTCCTCGAGCTCCTCGTAGAGGATCACGTCGTCGACGTCACTCCAGTCGACGGTCTCCCAGACCGGGTCGTCGGCTGGCCCGTTGGGCGTGTAGAGGCCCTCCTCATTCATGTCGAAGTCCGGAAGAGTCGGGAGCTGGGCCTGGTCCTCTCCGGCCCGCAGGGCGGCCTCCGCCGCCTGGAACGCGATGTTCCGGTCCTGGGTATTGCCGGTCATGCGCTCTTCCATGAGCGTCATCCGGGCGCTGGCCGTGGCCAGCAGAGTCAGAACCAGGAGCATTACCAGGGCAATAACCATCGCCGCGCCTGCTTCGCGACGTGCTTTCAGTCCTGAGGTGGATGTCCTGCTGATCATGACACTCGGTTTCTCATGGCTACGGTGAAGGTAAGTACCCGGCGAAGTCGGCCATCGGGCTCGATGGCGCCGCCGTCCGTGGGATCCACTTCGACGCCCAGCAGGTCGAACGTCCTCGGATCGGCGTCTGCGACCCGGTCCTGGGTGCCGGCGGCCAGCAGCGCAACCCGCAGGCTGACGACCTCGCTCCAGTCGTCCACGTCGTCCGCGGTGCGGTAGAGGTTGGGTGACTGGTTGCCGTCCGTGTCCTCGCCATAGAGCACCTGCATGTTCTCGATGCCGGCTGCGAGTTCCTGGGGATCGTCGAGCCCGACCCGGCGCCACAGCGCCGGGCCGGTTCCGCTTTCGCTCTCGCGAATGAAGTAGGTGGTGGTGCGCAGCCGGTAGACCTGTGCACCCGCGTTGAAGCGCATGGTGCCGAATTCGAGCGTGTTGTTGCCGGGAGTACCTGCCTGCACATGTTCGATGGCGCCTGTCGCCGGGTCGTAGGTGTTGACCTGGAAGATCGCGGCCCCGCTGCAATCAGCCACCAGCGCGATATCCCCATCGGCCAGGGGCGCCGGGTCCAGGCCGGCGGTCGTGACGGGGTCTGACGCCGACGTGGGCATGTTGGCCGTGAGGACGACTCCCGGGTCATCCACGGTTCGCAGCGTCAGCACGTCGGTGCCGGCAACGACGCCGGTGATGGACGCCGGCAGGCCAGCGGCGTTGTCGAAGCCCACGACGTGCTGGCCGTAGTCGTAAAGGAAGTCGTTTGAGTTGTTGAGGGTGTTGACGACCGTACCGAGGTCCCGGAGGCAGCCGCGGAAGCCCGCCATCTGCGCATCGTGCTGGATGATCTGGGCTGCAAAGCGCGCGGCTTCCTGGCGGCCCGTGAGGCTGGTCTGCATTTCGTTCTGCCGCTTGGTCGTCAGGTAGATCTGGACGATGGCACCCGTCACGATCAGGCCCAGGGTCAGCGAGATCAGGATCTCGACGAGGCCCACGCCGCGCTGCCGCTGGCTCGTCACCTGCTGGTACTTGGCGCTCGTCATCACAGCTCCGTCCTCAGGAAGACCGACATGTCCCGCGTGTCATCGGCGTTGTCGTCGGACGCGTCCGTCCACTCGACCTCGATCGTTACGACGCCGGCCGCCACCGCGATGGACCCATCGCCGTTCGGCAGCGTTGACAGCGCGCCCATCCAGGCGTCCACATCCTCGGCGGCCAGCCCGTCGCCCGCGGGCGATGCCTGGTTCATGGCCATGTTGTATGCGCCGGTCAGCGCCTGCTGGCGGTTGGCCCGCATCCGCTCGAGGATGTCGCGCGCAAGTGTGGTCGCCTCGAAGCGCTCGGCGGCGCTGTTGGTGTTCTGCACAGTCGTCAGCTGGAGGCCGGCGAGGCCCAGGAGGCCGACGGACACCAGGATGACCGTGATCAGCACCTCGATCAGGGTGGTTCCGGCCTGGCTGTTGCGGTTGTGATACTGCGCTTGCATGGCTATTGCCCTGTTGCCCGGGTTTCTCAATCGCAGGCGGCGTTGGCCACCGAGCCCCGCCCCTGCAGGTTCACCGAGATCGTCCGGTTGTGATTGCCGGTGCAGTCCGGGATGTCGAGGTCGAAGGTCACGACGGCGGGGTCTTCGCCGGGAAGAGCGCCGAGGAAGCCGTTGGCGGTGTAGGTAACAAAGCTGGCGTCGGCCGTCAGCTCGGAACCGTTACGCAGCTCGGGCAACGCGCGGATGACGACGTCATCGTCGTTGACTTCGGCCAGGGCATCGATGTCGGTGAAGACGATCCAGCCGGTGCTCCAGTCGTTGACTTCGGCGCAGGTCTCGCTGTCGGTGGACGAACAGACGGTCACCGGTATGCCGCGGGTGACAGCCTCGCTGCGGGCGAGAGCCAGGGCGCCGACGAGCGCATTGGCTTCCTCGGCGGCCCGGTTGTTCTGGACGAAGTCGCGGAAGTTCGGGACGGCAAGAGCCAGTACCAGGGCGGCAATGGCCATGGTGAACAGCAGCTCCACCGCCGTCATGCCGCGGTTGCGGATCAGACCTGGGGGGTAGCGGCACATCACGGGCTCGTCTCCAGCACAGCTTGCGATGGCCGGAACGATAGGTGAGCGGGGGGGAGAAGACCGTGACGCGGTTCCGGGTTTCCCGGAAAAAACCTATATATTTCAGGTTGTTATCGCCGCCTGTCGGCACAGGCGACCGCTCGTCCCTTATGTCTTGTCGAGGGCAGCATCGGCTAGACTCTCGCGTCCTCAAGTTCCAGGAACCAGCCGCCATGCGCAAAGCCACCGCCCGCCACATCCTCGTCGCCGACCAGGCCACCTGCAACGACCTCAAGACCCGCATCGAAGGCGGCGAGGACTTCGCCCAGGTGGCGAAGCAGTACTCCGAGTGCCCCTCCGGCCAGCAGGGCGGCGACCTGGGCGAATTCAGCCCGGGAATGATGGTCAGGGAATTCGATACCGTGGTGTTCAGCGCCGAGGTGGGCAAGGTGCACGGTCCGGTGCAGACCCAGTTCGGGTATCACCTGATCGAAATCACGCGGCGCTCGGCCTGACGCGCGACAACCGGCCCATTGCGATGCCCTCGCCGTTCGCACTGCGGATGCTGCAGTTCCAGTCCTATCTGCTGCGCAAGGACTGGCTTGGCGGTATGGGGGACCTGGTGCTGGTCATCACCACCACGGGCAGGCGTAGCGGCAGGCCGGTTTCGACGCCCATCGGCTTCGTGCGAGACGGCAGCGGGTGGGCCGCACTGACCTACGCCACATCGAACTGGTACCGGAACCTGAAGAAGACCCCGGAGGCGCTGCTGGAAATCAGGGGCAAGGGCCACCGGGTGCGCGCGGAGTTCGTCGACGACGAGCCGGGCCGGCAACGCCTGGTCGAACTCTACCGGCAGCAAAGGGCGAAGAACTTCCGCATGTTCTTCAATGTGCCGCTCGATGCCGCGCCCGAGGCACTGGCCAAAGGCGTGGCGGCGCGCTCCTTCATCCGCTTCCACGCCCTTGAAGGTCACGACGCATGACATCCCAGACGGTAAGGCAGTTCGTGCTTGGCGTCGACCTGGACGGCGTGGTCGCGGATTTCGCCCGCGGCCTGAAGCCCATCGCCGCCGAGTGGCTCGGGGTCCCGGAGGCCACGCTGACCGACGAGATCAGCTATGGCTTCGGTGAGTGGGGCCTCGATGCCGTGGGCGGCTACGACCCCCTGCACCGCTTCGCCGTGAAGGAGCGGGAGTTGTTCGCCCGCCTGCCACCGGTGACCGGTGCACCGGCAGCCCTTCGCCGGCTAGACACCATCCCCGAGATCCGCATCCGCATCATCACCCATCGCCTCTACATCCACTGGTTCCACAAGGAAGCCATCCGGCAGACGACGGACTGGCTGGAGCGCCATGGCATCCCCTACTGGGACCTGTGCTTCATGCGCGACAAGGCGGCCGTCGGCGCCGACCTCTATCTGGAGGACAGCCCCGACAACATCCGGGCGCTTCGGGCCAGCGGCCACGAAACCATCGTGGTGCGGAATTCGACGAACAGGGACCTGCCCGGCCCCGGCGCCGCGACTTGGGAAGAGATCGAGGCCCTGATCCGCGACCGCGTCGTCCGCTGGCGCGCGCCGCAGTAGGAGCGCCTTCAGGCGCGACCGGAAATTGCGGAAATTGGGGTCCGGAAATTGGGGTCAGACTGCTATTTCCGGCATGCTTGGGAAATAACAGTCTGACCCCAATTTCCGGTCGCGCCTGAAGGCGCTCCTACAAAAGAGGTCTCTTCGCCGAGATTAGCGGCTTGTTGCCGCGCGCCCGCGCGGCGCAGGATGCCGGGCAATGACCGAGCGACTGATTGCTGCCTGGCCCCTAGAGCGTTACCAGCTCTGGCTCGCCTACGCCGATGGCACCGAAGGCGCCGTTGACCTGGAAGACCAGCTGGCTCCCTGGTCCCTGGAGCCACTCCGCGACCTCCGGGAGTTCCGTCGCCTCCGGCTGGACCGCAGCCAGAACCTGCTCGTCTGGCCGAGCGGGATCCTGCTGGATCCCGGCGCCCTCTATCGCGAACTCCGGCAGCGCCGGCGCCGGAAGCGGATCGGATTCCTCTAGGTGCGCCCCCGGAAGGCCGCCACGCCTAAAAGGTCACCACGCTCCGGATGGATTCGCCCGAGTGCATCAGGTCGAAGGCCCGGTTGATGTCCCTGAGCGGCATCGTGTGGGTGATCATCTCGTCGATGCGGATCTTGCCGTCCATGTACCAGTCGACGATTTTCGGCACGTCGCGCCGGCCCTTGGCGCCGCCGAAGGCCGAGCCGCGCCAGACCCGGCCCGTGACCAGCTGGAACGGGCGGGTGCTGATCTCCGCGCCTGCGGGTGCCACGCCGATGATGATGCTCTCGCCCCAGCCCTTGTGGCAGCACTCAAGGGCCTGGCGCATGACCTGCACGTTGCCGATGCACTCGAAGCTGTAGTCCACGCCGCCGCCGGTGAGGCGGACGATTTCCTGCACCACGTTGTCGCAATCGTTGGGGTTGATAAAGTGGGTCATGCCAAACGACTCGGCCATGGCCCGCTTCGCCGGGTTGGTGTCCACGCCGATGATCATGTCCGCGCCCACGAGGCGCGCGCCCTGGAGCACGTTGAGCCCGATGCCGCCCAGGCCGAACACGGCGACGTTTGCTCCCGGCTCGACCTGCGCCGTGTTGATGACCGCGCCGATGCCGGTGGTGACGCCGCAGCCGATGTAGCAGACCTTGTCGAACGGGGCGTCCTCCCGGATCTTCGCCACCGCGATCTCGGGCAACACCGTGTAGTTGGAGAAGGTCGACGTGCCCATGTAATGGAGCACGCTCTTGCCATGGGCCCGGAAGCGGCTGGTGCCGTCCGGCATGACGCCCCTCCCCTGGGTCTCGCGGATGGCCTGGCACAGGTTGGTCTTGCCCGACAGGCAGAACTTGCACTGGCGGCATTCCGGCGTGTACAGCGGGATGACGTGATCACCCTTCTTCAGTGAGGTCACGCCCGGGCCCACGTCAACGACGACGCCGGCGCCCTCGTGACCGAGGATGCAGGGAAACAGGCCCTCGGGATCCTTGCCGGACAGCGTGAACTCGTCCGTGTGGCAAACGCCGGTGGCGCGGATCTCGACCAGCACCTCGCCGGCCCTGGGGCCATCCACGTCGACCGTGTCCACGACGAGGGGCTGGCCGGCGGCAAGGGCAATGGCGGCACGGGATTGCATGGGCGACTACTCCGGGAACAGACACTCCACAGAGTGTAGTCGAAGGATGGAAGTGCCGGTCAACGGGTCGAGCCGGTATCTGCGGCCGCGAGTTCAGCGAAACCCGTCCAGGTGCCGCTCCCGATCCACGGCTCCCAGAGCAGCGCCGAGCCACCCTTCATCTCCGTGCGAATGACGATGCTGGTGCCGCGGCTCAACCGGGCCACCTGACTGCTGGTGAGCGGCAGTATGAGATTGTTCGCGGTGGCGACCGGCGCCGCATAGGGCAGGCGCGCAAGGCCGGGTACGCGGTCAACCCGCGCCTCCATGTTCAGTTCCATGGGCTCGCCGTCAACGATGAACTGGACTGCCTCGACATCCGGCAGCCGCGCGTCCCCGGCGGAAACGCCGCGGTCGATGGTGCTCCACAGGCCGAGCCACAACCACCACGACCGCTTGCCGGCCTGGTTGACGGCCAGCGGCGCCGCGTGAATGTAGTCACGGGCATTGGCCGCGCGGGCCGGATCTTCGCTGAAGAGGATGAACGGCTGGTCGACGCGGGTGATCGTTGCGCCGGTCGCGTCATCGAGATAATCCGTCGCGCGCCGATTGGGCGACGCAGTCCCGCATCCCGCGATCAGTGCGACCGCAACCGCTCCCACCAGAATCGTCGTGCGTGGCAGTGCGCCCATGTCAGAAGTCCGCCGTGTAGCCCATATACAGGTAGTAGCCGGTCGAGTTGTTCGACTCGCCCCCACTGTCGCTGCTGCCAAACTCGCCACCCCCCTCCACCTCGAGGCGAATCTGGCGTGACAGGCGATACAGCGCGCGAAGGCCCGGACGAACCAGCAGTTCCGTCAGGTCCCCGGTCGTGATCTCGCGCCGGGTCACCAGCACCCTGGGATTCAGCCGCAGGTTCCGGGTAACCGGGAAACGGGTATCGAGGAACATCGCGGCAGACGTGGTCGTCCCGCCATCCGAATAGCGCAGGCCGAGGACGGACATGTCCCCTTCCGTGATCAGGCTGGTGCCGATCAGGCTTACGTAGGAATAGATCAGCGTCCCGGAATCCGGCGTCTCGCCGACACCTCCCGATGCAGGCGTCCCGTCGTACTGCGAAGCCGTGACGTCGGCGCTGATCTGGAAGCGCTCCGAGATCGGTCGGGACACGCCCAGCGCATAGCTCTGCATCGCTCCGGAACGGTCCAGTGCCAACTGGCGAATCTCGCCCTCCGTGAAGCTCAGCAACAGTTCCTGGATGCTCGACGCCGGTTGGCCGACCAGGGCCTCCTCGGTGGTGAGGTACGGGGTCTTGCGCCAGTCGAACCTGCCGTTGACTGTAAGGCTGTCGGCGAAGGTCCAGTTCCCGAGTACCGCAAGACTGTTGAGCTCGCTGTAGCCAAAGTCATAGTCCACTGCGGCGATGAGGGACTTGTTCCCGCCGAAGTAGCGGATCTCGGCGCCCGTGGCCTCGCGGTCGTTGATGCCGTCGACTTCCTGGATGTTGAAGAACACGTTCACGTCGAAAAGGTCCATCAGATCCAGAATGTCGATGCTGGCGCCGTAGAACCTGCGACTCGTTTCGACGTTCTCGTTGGGGTTGTAGACCGGCAGGCCCGCCAGCAGGTTTAGCCGGTAAGCTGGCGCCCATTGCCAGGACACGACTGCCCCATCGAAGCGGCCAAGGACTCCCTGGTTCCGGAGCGTCTGCCGGCCGAGGCGCGTGGCTACACCCAGTGCCTGATCGTTGATGTCCGCGTACAGGTTGTAGATCCGCGACTCGTTGTCGACGCTTTCGTCACCGCCGGACAGATCGTAGGCATAGCCAACCGTGGCCCGGGACTCGAAATCGAAGCGCTCGCTGGCGTGGCGCACGACGACCTCGGCATCCGAGAATATGGCCGATTGATCCACAGAGCCGGAGTCGCCCCCGAAGTCAATGGAATCCCGGTGGTAGAACTGCGAGATTCCGCCGTAGACCTCCCAGTCACTTTCACGCCTGGCAACCTCGCCACGGATGCTCTCGCGGGGCTGTTCGCGCGCCGTGGTCAACGCCGCGAGGCGCTGGCGGACCCTCGTCGCGCCGTCGCCAGCAGGGTAGTCGGCAAGGTAGCGCTGATACTCTGCGACCGCCTGTGCGACCTGGCCGCTGCGTTCCCGCGCCAGGCCCAGGATTTCGCGCGCCTCCGCCGTCCCGGCGCCCGGCGGAGCCCCGAGAATGCTCGTAGCGAGCCCGATGGCCTGCGGATAGTCCTGGTCTATGATGGCGCCGCGCGCCTGCTCCAGCAGCTCCTTCGCCTGCGCATCGGTCAGCGGACCAGTGCCGGGCACGGCGGCCGCGGTGGCCTCCACACCTGCCGGTACACCCGTTGTCGCGCTCCCGCCGGATGCAAGGCGCTCTGCTTCCGACGCGCGGGTTACCCATGCGCCGGGAAAGCGCGAATGCAGTCCCGCAAGAGCGGCGTCTGCATCCGCCTCCGTTGCGAAGAAGCCGAGACGCAGGCGATGCCACAGCTGGTCGTCGACCTGCAGTTTTGAAACGTAGACGACCTTGCTCCGCTGGGCGAGTCCGACGGCCTCTACCCCGGAGTCGATCGGCGTCGTTGCCGATCGCAGGTTCAGCACCCAGCTGGCCGCGGGCGGCGGCGATACCGGCTTTGGCTGCATCGCCAGCCGCGCGCGTTCCTCCGCGCGGGCAATCTGCTCCGGCGTCGGCCCTGGCCGCGCCGCTGCTGGCGGCACGGCCGCAAGGGGCCCGCCGGCCGGCAGCTTCGCCTCGCCGGTGACCTGGACCTGCACGCTCAGGCCGCGCAGGTCGCCGGATTGCTCAACCCGGACCACTACCGCCCGATCGAAGCGCAGTCGCAGGGTAGCGTCGGTGCCGGGCCGGGCCGTGTACTCAACTTCGTCCAGCGCAGCGAGTTCACGGCCAGCCGGCCGTGTGGCCTCCCGGGCGACGCCCCCCGAACCGGCGCAGCCTTCCATTCGCGAGAGGGTTATCTCGGCGACGCTCGCGGTGCTTGCCGGCGAGAGACTCAGCAGCTGGTTCGGGCAGGCAAAACGGACCTCCACGTCAGCTGTGCCGCCGGTTCTCGAGATCAGGACGGATGCAATCTCGCCCGGCGCCGCGGCCAGCACGCCGCTGACCAGCAACAGGCAGGCAGCCAGAACGCTTTTCAGGCTATCCACGGGTATTCAGCCGGCCGGCGTCCAGGCGCGGGTGGAGTGGCACGCCTCGCAGTCGCTGCTGGTCGGTATGTGGCTGGGCGATTTGCCCGTTGATGTCAGCCCGTTATGGCAACTGAAGCAGGTGCCGATGACGACCGTGTGATCGACAGGCCTCACGTAGGACCAGGTCGTCTCCCGGTGACAGGCATCGCATTCGTCGGTGGTCCGGATGTGGGTAACCGAAGGTGCCGTCGCCTTGACCAGTCCGGCGCGTGAGTGACAGGCCACGCACTGCCGGGGCGTTCCCTGGAATATGCCGCCGACATGGCATGAAGCGCAGTCGACGCTCCGGTGCGACCGCTCCAGGGGCCAGCCTGTCGACATGTGATCGAATGACGAGTCGAAGGCAGTCTGGGCTACAGCCATGCCGGTCGTGGTGGTGCCAAGGACGAGGATGGCGCCCATGGCGAGCACGAAGCGGCGAGCGGTAGACATTGCGTTCATGACGCCCTTCTCCTGGCACCGGAAAACGTGCGGGTGTTGTGGCAGCGAGCGCAATCCGTTCCGAACTGGCCGCTGTGCCGGTCATCTCTGCGGTGACAGCTCCCGCAATCCCGGGCAGCGCCCCGGCCCTCGCCCGGCGGTCGGACGTGGCAGGCGACGCAGCGGAGATCAGAGTGAGCGCCGTCGAGGGGGAAGTCGGTCTGGGTGTCGTGGTCGAAAGTCCAGATGCGCCAGTCATTGGGAGTGTGGCAGTCCGCGCACTTCTCGCTGAGGTTGCCCTTGTGCACGTCATCCGGGCGGTGGCAGTCGATGCAACCGGACTTCGTTCCCGCGAACTTCTTGTCCACGTGACAGGAATCGCAGGATGTCGTGGCATGCAGTCCCGCGAGTGGAAATCCGGTCAGGTCGTGGTCGAAGCGCAGGTCATCCTTCCAGGTCTTCTCGCCATGGCAGGTGCCGCAGTCGGTGCCGAGCGATTCCTTGTGAGGGTCATTCCCGCGATGGCATGAGATGCAGGCAGTCTCGAGCTTCTCGGTCTTGGCTTCGCCCTTGTGACAGGCAACGCAGCCGAGATCGGAATGGGCACCATTGAGAGCGAACTTCGTTTCCCTGGCGTGATCGAACTTCACCACATCCCACGCTTTGGTTATATGGCAGGCCTTGCATTCGACGCCGTTACGGCCCTGGTGGGTGTCGTCGCCCCGATGGCAGTCGACACACGTCTTGCCGTCGGCCTTCTTGAAGTCATTGCCGGCATGGCAGGCCACGCAGGCGACGCCGGAGTGGCCCGCCGTCAGGGCAAAGCCGGTCTTCCTGAAGTGATCGAATGTCTGCTCCTTCCATCCGGTGGTGGTATGACATGACTCGCAGTCCGTGCCACGCTGGCCCTGGTGCGTGTCATCGATACGGTGGCACGCGACGCAGGTCGTCGGCGTGTCCTTGTACCGCTGGCCGGCGTGGCACAGGCCGCACTCGACCTTCTCGTGGGCGCCGGTCAGGGGGTAGCCCGGATCGCTTGCCTTGGAGTGGTCGAACTTCGTCTGCTTCCAGGAATCCACGCCATGACATGAGGCGCAGTCATCGCCCAGCGCCTTCTTGTGCGCATCATCTCCTGCGTGGCAGCCGATGCAGGTTGAAGGCGCCTCCCGATGCTTCACCCTGGGTTCGTGGCAGTCTGCGCACGCGACTTTCCTGTGGCCGCCTTCCAGCGGGTAGTCCGTCAAGGCGTGATTGAAGGTCTGCGGAGTCAGGCGCACGACGTCGGCGGCCCGGCCCTCGTGTTCCGTATGGCAGTTCCGGCACTGGCCGGAACGGGCTGCCTCTGATCGCCAGTGAAAGCCGGACTTGCCGCTGATGTCTGCGTCCACCTTGTCGTGGCAGTCAAGGCAGAGACTGCGCTGGTCGTCCCTGGCGAACGGCGCGTGACACTTCTTGCATTGCTTCTCGATGTCGGCGTGGCCGGTGATCACCGGCCCGGGCATCACGAGACTTTCCCAGTCCACGGCTCGGGCAGGCAGCGGGGCCAGGGCGAACAGAACGAGCGTGGCTAGCGCCGCCAGAGCATCTCTCGTTGCATGCACCACTTCCGGATGCCGTCTAGTACAGGTGTACGGCGAAGACGTGGAACAGTCCCGAGAAGATCATCATCAGGAAGAAGGGCACGTGGACGACGTGCCAGAGCGCGAAGAGCCTCTCAAAGGCATTGAAGCGGGCTACCTGCCGCACCTGGTTCAGGTGCTCCCGGAGGTAGTTCCGAATCGTGGCCTCGAGCCGGTCGGCGTGCTGTTCGACGACCGCGGATGTCATGGCCCTGGTCATCAGCGCCCGGCGGGTCCGGGACATCAGGCGGCTGTAGATCAGCCGGGTCTCCAAGCTGATCGCCAGGTGGCGGCGCATGCTGTCCATGAACGTGACGGACGGGGCAAGCACGCGCCTGTCCAATGCCGCCAGTTCCTCGCGGATGGGATCGATCAACGCACTCGCGTGGCCACCGGCGACCGATTTCGCAAGGACGCCGCCCATGTCCTGGAGCGTCGCCTTCCGGCCATACAGTCCGTGGTGGATGCCGGCATAGAAATACCGGCCAAGCACGCCGCTGCCGGCCACAAGCAGCGTGCAGTACAACGCCACCTGGGAATTGAGATCCCCGAGTTCGAAATTGCAGTGGTACAGAATCAGAATGGGTCCCACGATCCCCAGCATCATGTGGATGCGGAACCAGTGCCGGGTCTCACCGAAGCGCGCGAGCCAGCGCACGCGCTTGCGTAGCGAATAGAGCAGCAGGATCAGCATCAGGGATCCGCCGACGATCCCGAGGGCGTAGCCCAGTCCGTACTCACCATTGATGTTGCGCTGGTCGCGGCCGATCCATCCGACATAGACGGCCAGCACCGCTATCGCGTAGCCCGCCAGCGCCCCGTAACTCGAATACAGAGAGCGCAGCCTTTGCCAGGGTTGCCCGTCCGTCCGTGGCGTCGTGACGCCCGCAGCTGCCGATACTCCACTCAAGCCTTCTCTCCCTGCCCCGGTCGACGAACGTCTCCCTTGCCATCCCGCGCGGTTCCAATCCAGGGAATTCGACCGAGCCGACGGATTGCGCATGTCCCCGTAGTTGTGCATCGTATGCACAACTACGACCGATTTCATCCGCTCCCTTGTCTTATGTCAAACAGGCCGGTCGCGTCCCACTCCCGGCGCAACCTTAGCGGCGGCATTCAGCCGGCACTGTGAAGGACCGCACATATGAGGTCCGGCAACGCCACGAGAATGCAGCGGGGCTGGCGAGGGGTCGGCGAATCCACGTCCGGATTAGTGAAGCCATGAACTCCACGATGGCGGTACTGACGTATCTGTTGCCCGCGGTGGTAATCGTCGTCACGTATGGGTTTTTCCAGAACCGCCTGCACCGGCGCAGCGTATCGGTGCTCGAGGCTTCCCACGCCGCGGGCATGACCGAGCCCCCTGCCATCCACCCGGTCATCGATCCGAACATCTGCATCGGCTGCAAGGCCTGCATCAACGCGTGCCCCGAGATGCCGGGACATCAGGTTCTCGGGATGATCCGGGGCAAGGCCGAGCTGGTATCGCCGAGCGACTGCATCGGGCACGGTGCGTGCCGGACCGCTTGCCCGGTCGGTGCGATCACCCTGGTGTTCGGCACGGAACGTCGCGGAATGGACATTCCCGACGTGGGGTCGGACTTCCAGACCAACGTGCCCGGCGTGTTCATTGCCGGCGAACTCGGCGGAATGGGCCTGATCCGCAATGCCATAGAACAGGGCCGGCAGGCGATCGGCTATGTCGCGAGGAATCCCGCGCCGAAGCAGGGCCCCGCCGTGGACGTCGTCATCGTCGGCGCCGGTCCGGCAGGCTTTTCCGCCTCACTGGCGGCAATGGAGCACAGGCTCAGGTTCGTCACCATCGAGCAGGACTCCTTCGGTGGGATGGTGTCCCATTACCCGCGCGGCAAGCTTGTCATGGCCGGCACCGCGCACCTTCCCCTGGTCGGAAAGATCAACTTCGGCAACACGAGCAAGGAGGAACTGCTCGCCTGCTGGCAGAAGATGCAGCGTGAAACCGGCGTGCCGATCAGCTTCAAGGAACGCGTGGTGGCCGTGATGCGGGACGGGGACTGTTTCCGGGTACAGACCAGCACGCGGGAGATCCTGGCCCGGCACGTGCTTCTCGCCATCGGGCGCCGGGGAACGCCGCGCCAGTTGGGGGTTCCCGGGGAGGACCTCACCAAGGTCACCTACAAGCTGATCGAGCCCGAGCAGTACAGCAACCGGCAGGTGCTGGTCGTCGGTGGCGGTGACAGCGCCCTCGAGGCTGCCACCGCCATCAGCCAGGTCCCGGGATCCCGGGTTGCACTCTCCTACCGGGCTGAAGCCTTCAATCGCGTCAAGCCCGCCAACCGGGAGCGGCTGCACGCGGCGGCGGCGGCCGGCAGGGTAAAGGTCCTGCTGAGATCCGAGGTCATCGGGATCGAACCCGACAAGGTGCGTCTGCGCCTGGTCGAAGACGAGGTCGCACTCGACAACGATGCCGTGATCATCAGCGCGGGGGGCGTCCTCCCAACGGCGTTCCTCAACTCGATCGGCGTAAAGGTCGAGACGAAGTACGGTACGGTGTGATGAATCGACGCGCCCTTTCCGCCTGTTCAGGGTTGCTTCTGCTGGTGGTCGCCCGCGGCGGGCATGCCCAGACCCTTGAAGAGGCACGAGCCGCGGTGCGGGTGCGGGATTTCGAGGCCGCGGCGCGCATCTACACGACGCTATCCGGGCGCGGGGACATGCAGGCGACGTATCAGCTGGCGATGCTGTACGGGGCAGGCAATGGCGTACCGCGAGACGCGCCCAGAGCCGCGGCGCTGATGAAGCAGGTGGCCGGCAGCGGTGATGCCTGGGCCCAGTACAACTACGCACAGATGCTGGAGAACGGAGCGGGTGTCGCGCAGGACCCTGTCGCTGCCCGCGAGTGGTACGGGCGGGCGGCAGCGGCGGGCAATGAACGGGCAGCCCAGCGGGTCAAGGACCTGCAGGCCCAGGCCGTCGCTGCGCCAACCCGGGACCCGGAAGCACTGCGGCGGGCAGCCCAGCGCGGCGACGTCTCCGCAGTCCGCACGCTGCTTGCGGCCGGCACGGACGTCAATGCCGCCGATGGTCACGCCCGGACTGCCCTCATGGAGGCGGTCGACGGAAGTCGTGCCGATACAGTCACAGTATTGCTGGCGGCTAAGGCCGAGCCTGACGCAGCGGATGACACGGGCAGCTCGGCGGTGCACATGGCAGCGCAAGCGGGCGACGCCGGCATCCTGTCCCAGCTGGTCACGGCTGGCGCGAAGCTCGACCAGCCCGACGGCCACGGGAACCCTCCGCTCGTCGTCGCCGCATTGGCCGGGCACGCGGCCGCGGTCACCGTGTTGCTCGACGGCGGGGCGCCGGTGAACCAGAAGGACGACCGGGAGTGGACTGCCCTGACAGCGGCCCGCGAACGCAATCACCCCGAGGTCGCCCGCCTGCTGTCGAGCCGGGGCGCCAAGGACGCACGTCCGCCGCGCCCCTCCACTGCGCCGACCGTGGCGAGCGCCACCGATGCCGCCGGCGTACTCCCCGGCGCGACGCCCCTGATCTATGCCGCCTGGCGCGGCAGCGCCGATCTCGTCGAACGCATAGTCGCGGACGGCGCTGACATCTCGGCCCGGGACCAGGAGGGCAAGACAGCGCTGCACCGCGCGGCGGAGCGGGGCCATCGGGAGATCGTGGCGTTTCTCCTCGATCATGACGCAGCGGCAAACGCTTCTTCGGCGGATGGATCAACGCCACTGATGGACGCTTCTGCCGGGGGCTACGAGGACATCGTGAGCCCGCTCATCCAGCATGGCGCCCGTATCGGCGACCACGACCGTACGGGACGTACCGCGTTGTCGCTGGCCGTCGCCGGCGGTCACGAATCCGTGGTGCTGAGGCTGCTTGACGCCGGCGCGCCGGTCGATGAGCCGGGACCTGGTGGCGTGACGCCATTGATCAGCGCTGCAGCGCTGGGTTCCACCGGGATGCTGCGCACCCTCCTAGAGAACGGCGCCAACCCGAATGCCCGCGACGACAAGGGCCGGTCGGCCGCATGGACAGCCGCCCAGGCGGGGCAGTCAGCGATCCTGAACCTACTCTCGACGCATGGCGCCGATCTCAGCGCCGGTAATGGCGACGACGAAACCCCGCTCATCGCCGCTGCTCGCCGCGGTGACCAGGCAACGGTGACGGAGCTGCTGCGCCTCGGCGTCAGGGTCGACGCCCGCAGCCGTGACGGAAATACCGCGGTCATTGCTGCCGCCACGGCAGGCAGTTCCGGCGTGATCCGGAAGCTGATCAGGGTCAAGGCCGACCTCGACCTGCGGAACAACACTGGCAACACCGCGCTGATGATCGCGGCCGCCCAGGGGCACGACGACACCGTGCGGCTGTTGCTGTCCGCCGGCGCCGACCCGGACGTCGTGAACGTGGATCACCGGACGGCAAGGGACCTTGCCGTACTCGCAAATGATTCCCGGATCGTGGAGTTGCTGCCGCGATGACCCGGATTAAGAGGTCGAGCCCATGAAAGCACAACTGTCACCCCGGTCCGGGGGCTGGATCGTCGTGTTCGCATTGCTGCTGGGCCTCGGCGGATGCTCGAGCCCCCCTTCTCCCGAGAAGGTTCAGCCGCTGGGCGAGCCCGGCATTCCTGACCACACACCCTTCGCCGACATCAGCTGCCTGAAATGCCATGACCGCGACCGGCCTGCGCCGGTGGTTGACACGACGACGGGCGCCGACATCATCCACGGCGGCGGCCAGGACTGCGGACAGTGCCATGCCGCCGGCGGCGCGAGCTGGCGTGTCTTCACGGCATTCAATCACACGCCAACCCCCGGCTCCTGTCTTGACTGCCACTCGACGGCGAGGCCTTCAGCGCTCGTGAACAACACGATGTCGCATTCCTATCCGGGCGTCGGTGACTGCGTTGCCTGTCACTCGAGTGACGCGGGAGTCACTTGGACCACGGGAACCTACGTCCACGAACCGGCGCCCATCAGCTGCGCCGAATGCCACTCCGAACAACGTCCAACCACAGTCGTCAGCGGGTTTTCGCACGATGCCGGCGGCACGGGGGATTGCTCCAGTTGTCATCACAGCCCGGGAGTCCGGTGGAGCGACGGGTTCTTCTCGCACTCCCCCGCACCGGCGAATTGCGCTGACTGCCACGCTGGCACCCGTCCGACCGAACCTGTCGGCAACCCGCCCTTCGATCACGCACTATCCGGCATGGGTGACTGCAAGAGCTGTCACACCCCCTTCAGCGCCACGCAGACGGACTGGACCGGCGGCAGCTTCAGCCACAGCCCCGCCCCCGCCACCTGCATCGACTGCCACCTGGGTGCCCGGCCCGTTGGGCCTGCCGGAACGCCTCCCTTCGACCACGCGAATGGTGGCCTTGGGGATTGCGTCAGCTGTCACATGCCCAAGAGCACGACACAGACTGACTGGTCCGGCGGATCGTTCTCGCACAGCCCGGCTCCGCCCACCTGCCTCAACTGTCACGCCGGGGACCGGCCGGCCGGGCCGGTAGGCTCGCCCGCATTCGATCACGCCATTGCCGGCATGGGCGACTGCAAGAGCTGTCACGTGCCCTTCAGCGCCACCCAGACTGACTGGCGCGGCGGCACGTTCTCCCACAGCCCCGCACCCGCAACCTGCATCGATTGCCACCTCGGTCAACGGCCGGCGACCGTAACCAGCCGTGGCTTCGATCACTCGCTGGGTGGCACCGGCGACTGCGCCGCCTGCCACCAGAATGCCGGAGTGACCTGGACCGGGGCCATTGCCGGGTTCGACCACAACACGATGCCCGCCGGGACACGCTGCGACAGTTGCCATGAGGGGGAGCGTCCGGCGGCAGCGGTCAGTGTCGCCTGGCCGGGACATCCGGCCAACCCGAACCAGTTCCTGCATTCACTCACGGCCACCACGGACTGCAAGGGCTGCCACCTGGATCCGGGCGGCGCCTGGTCGCCGGGCGTGTACTCCCACAGCCCGGATCCGGGCCAGTGTTCGGTCTGCCACCTGAACCAGCGCCCGGTGGGACCATCCGGCTCGCCGGTCTTTGACCACGCGCTGGGCGGTTCCGGGGACTGCGCGGCCTGTCATGCCGTCAGGAGCCCGACGAAGACGGACTGGACGGGCGGCACGTTCACGCACACGAGCGCGATCAAGGCGTGCGCAAACTGCCACGAATACCGGCGCCCGGCGGACACGCTCCACACGACCCAGGGCGCGGGCGACTGCGCCAGCTGTCACGCGATCAAGAGCGCAACGCAAACCGACTGGACGGGTGGCACATTCAGCCACTCGCCGAAGCCCACGACCTGCGCGGGTTGTCACACGGCGGATAAGCCGGCGGCGGCCGTCCGCGGCACAGGCGTCTCCATTGACGGCAAGACCTACCAGAACGACTACCTGCACAGCCTCGTGACTGGCGACTGCGTTGCCTGTCACCGCGAGCAGAGCGCGACGCAGGCGGACTGGACGGGGGGCACCTACAGCCACAGTCCGGTGCCGACGAAGTGCACCACCTGCCATGCGGTCACCAAGCCCGCGGCAGGTGCCTCCTCCTTCGATCACTCACTGCCCGGCCTTGGCGAATGCAGCAGTTGCCACGCCTTCCCGGGCAAGAAGTGGACCGGCGCCTCGGCGGTGCCATCGGTCGTCATCCTGACGCCACCGACCGGCAGGAACTGGCCCAACATCACGGCCCCTCACCCGGTCATCGATCCGGCCAAGACGGGGCTCACCTGCGCGTCGTGCCATGGGACCAACACGGGCGCCCGGATCATTGACTACGATCACGCGAAGCCCGTCACCGGCGTCAAGTGCGTCTACTGTCACTATAAGAACCAGACGGTCACATCGGCCGCTGTCGAGACCAAGGATCACGAGAGCACCAGCAACACCAAGGACTGCAACGCGTCCGGGTGCCACAAGCCGTCGTCCTACCCGACCTGGAATGCGACATCGAAGACGTTCAGTGGCGGAAAGTGGGGAGAGCCGTGACGCGGGCCGTGACCGACACGTGAACCTCCCGGGAAGGGGTTCTCCTGCTACCTTACAGGTCCCGGCCTCCCTGTCCGCAGGCAGTGACGATAGCCAACTCCAGTGAGCAATGACCCCAAGCGCGCCGCCCTCGCGGCCCTCCGGCTTGCCCTGCGGCCCATATTCACCATTCTGCTGCGAAGTGGAGTGACCTGGCAGGACGCCAGCGACATCTGCAAGGCAACTCTCGTCGAGGTTGCAACGACCGAATACGGGCTGCACGGGCGGCCGACAAACATGTCGCGCGTTGCCATCATGACCGGTTTCAGCCGGCGGGAAGTCAAGCGCCTACGGGATTTGCTGGCCACGGCACCGCCCATCGAACCCGGCCGGTTGCATGGCGCCACCCGGGTGCTCACCGGCTGGTACCTCGACCCGGACTTCACCGACGAGGGGGGGCTGCCGCTGGACCTGCCCTTCGAGAGCAGTGCGGGATCGTCGGACAGAACCACTTTTGCCGACCTCTGCAGGCGATACGGCGGTGACCTCGCTGCCGTCACCATGCGCCGGGAACTGGCGCGCGTCGGAGCGCTCGAAGAACTGCCCGGCGGCGAGTTGCGGGTTCTCAAGCGGTACTACATGCCGTTGCAGATGGATCCCGACGCCGTCATCCGGGGCGGATCGATGCTCGAGGATCTGGGCACGACCGTGAGCTTCAACCTAGGAAAGCCCGAGGGCGAGCCGTCGCGCTTTGCGGGGCGTGCGACCAATACCCGCATGCGACTTGCCGATGCCAGGCGTTTCCGGGCGCTCCTGGAGCAGGAAGGGCAGGCGTTCCTCGAGCGCATCGACGAATGGCTGTCGCGCCACGAAGCCCCGCCGGAAGCAGAAGCGCCGAATACGAGGACCCTGCGGGTCGGTGTCGGCGTCTACGGCATCCACGACGAACGAAAGCCCTGAGGCGCCCAATTTGGCGGGTGCCTCCGCCGTGCGATACTCGTCCCATGAGCGGGCACTCCGGATCGCTTGCAGCAGATGTCCGCCTCCTCCGGCAGGACCAGTTCGATGACATCCTGGCCGGCGGGCTGGTCCTGCAGCGCCTGGCGGAGATCACCCACCTGCCCACGGGCATCGCCAGCAGCCAGATCGAGACGGTCGACGTGCCGGCGGGCGGCAGCATGGCCCCGCCGGGGGCGGCCGACGACGGAACGCTTCTCCACGTGATCGCAGGCCACGCCCGGGTGAAGTGGGGCCCCGCACTGGCCGGCGAGACACCGGCGGGTCCCGGCGACACCGTCCTCGTCCCGGCGGGCACCCTGTTCCGGGCGGACAACGCCAGCCCCGCGGCGGCCCTGCGGCTCATCGTCGTGCGCGGCGGATAACTTCTCGACGATGCCAGTCCCGGTCCTGACCCTCGACCTCCTCCAGACCCTCACCCTGGCGGCCGTCGTCTACTACGCCGGCGTGCTGCTCCGGCAGCGGATTGCGCTGCTCCGCCGGCTCAACATCCCTTCGGCCGTGGTCGGGGGACTCGTCTTTGCCGCGGTGGTCTTCGTCTGCCGGGACCGCTTCGTGAACCTGCAACTGGAGACGACCGGGCAGCCGCTGCTGCTGGTGGCCTTCTTCACCACCATCGGCATGGGGGCCAGCGTCGCGTTGCTCCGCTCGGGCGGCGCCGCCGTCGTGGTCTTCCTGATATTTGCCACCGTGGTGTGCATCGCGCAGAACGTCCTCGGGATGGGCGTGGCCGCGGCACTCGGCGAGAATCCGCTGATGGGCGTGATGGCCGGCTCGGTGACGCTGATGGGCGGACCGGCCACCGGGCTGGCCTTCGCTCCCGAGTTCACGAAGGCGGGCCTGCCCGGGGCGGACGTGCTCGCCATCACTTCGGCGGTATTCGGGATCGTGTGCGGTGGACTCGCCGGCGGTCCGGTCGGCACCTGGCTCGTCCACCGGCACAGGCTGAAACCGGCTTCGAATCCGGCTACGCCAGAGGTTGGCAGCGTTCCCGGCGAGCAGGTGCGGGAAATCGTCGTGCACGTGGAGCGGGAGGACACCGCGATCATCCGGAACCTGGCCGTGCTGGCCCTGGCCATGGGCGCCGGCAGCATCCTGAGCCGTTACATCCAGGCCACGGGATTCACCCTCCCCGCCTACATCGGCGCCATGATCGTGGCCTGCGCGCTGCGCAACGTCGACGACGCCACCGGCTGGCTCCGCATCGATGAGGACTCCATGGACTTCATCGGCGGCATCGCCCTGAACATCTTCCTAGTCGTGGCCCTCATGGACCTCAAGATCTGGCAGCTCGCCGGCCAGGCGCTGCCGCTGTTCGTGATCCTGGTCGCGCAGCTGGCACTGCTGGTCGGCCTGGCGATCCTCGTCTCCTGGCGGCTGATGGGGCGGGACTACGAGTCCGCGGTCATGGCCGGCGGCTTCATCGGCTTTGCGATGGGCACCACGGCCAACGCCGTGGCCAACATGCGCACGCTCGCGGGGCGCTTCGGGCCGGCGCCGCGGGCCTTCCTCGTCGTGCCGCTGGTGGGCGCCTTCTTCATCGACTTCATCAATGCGCTGGTCATCACCGGCTTCGTGAACTGGTTGCGCTGAAGGCACGGGCCTGATTCGGGGGAGCCTGTAGCGTGGACATCCAGAGCATCGCCCTCGCTGCGGGCCTGGCCTGGGCCAGCGGCCTTCGCCTCTACGTGGTCCTGTTCCTCGTGGGCATCGCGGGCCACTTCGGATGGATCGTGCTCCCCGCGCACCTGGAGGTCCTGGCAAACCCGATCGTGCTGGGCACCAGCGGCACACTGGCCGTGGCGGAATTCTTCGCCGACAAGATTCCCGGCTTCGACAGCCTGTGGGACGCCGTCCACACCTTCATCCGCATTCCGGCCGGTGCCCTGCTTGCGGCAGGTTCCGTCGGGGGACTGGGGGAAGACAGCCTTCCCCTGATGATCGCCGCCGGGCTCATCGGCGGCACGATCACCGCGGGCAGTCATTTCACCAAGGCCGGAAGCCGCGTGGCCATCAACCACTCGCCCGAGCCATTCTCCAACTGGGTGGCGTCACTCTTCGAGGACTTCGCGGCACCCGGCATCGTGTGGCTCGCCATCGTGGCGCCCGCGATCCTGCTGATTGCGTTGCTGTTCGCGATCCTCGTGGCGCTGTGGCTGCTGCCAAGGCTCTGGCGCTGGATCGCGTCGATCTTCCGGCGTATTGCTAGTTGGAGTACGGCAGCACCGTCCCCGTAGGAGCGGCTTCAGCCGCGACCCCGGGTCAGTGGTCCCTCCCGCGGCCATCGGCCGAAGACCCTGCCCGCTGACGTGAGTACACGTCTTTTCGCGGGCGAGGCATCGGCCACTGGCCGCGGGATGCAGCACGGATCCGGTTCCCGGATCGCGCCTGAAGGCGCTCCTACGGGAGGCGAAGAGGCAAGGTCCGCAGGCGCTGACCGGTCAGCGCGTGGACCGCGTTGGCGACGGCGGGCGCTATCGGCGGCACGCCGGGTTCCCCGACGCCGCTCGGCGGTTCGGTGCTGGGCACGATGTGCACGTCGATCAGCGGCGAGTCGGCCAGCCGCAGCTGCCGGTAGTCGTGGAAGTTGCTCTCGCGCACTGCGCCGTCCTCGAGCGTGATCTCGCCGTAGAGGGCTGCAGCCAGGCCGAAAAGGATGCCGCCTTCCATCTGCTGCCGGACGATGTCCGGGTTGATGGCCGTGCCGCAGTCCACGGCGCAGGTCACGCGATGCACGCGAATCGTGTTGTCCGCGGCGACCGACACCTCGGCGACCTGGGCCACCACGCTGCCGAAGGCGGCCTGGATCGCGATGCCGCGCCCGCGGCCCGGAGCCGGCGGGGCCTTCCAGCCGCTCTTCTCGAGCACCAGGTCCAGCGCCGCGAGGTGCCGGGGCGAGTCCTTGAGGTGCCGCTGGCGAAAGGCCGCGGGATCCTCGTCCGCCGCGGCCGCCAGCTCGTCGATGAAGCTCTCGATGACGAAGCAGGTGTAGGAGTGGCCCACTGACCGCCAGATCGAGATCGGCACGCCGGGATTCCATTCGGCCAGTTCCACCCGGACGTTCGGCACCGCGTAGGGCATGGCCTTGGAGCCTTCCCGGGCGGCGAAGGAGCCGATCAGCCGGTCGAAGAGCGCCACGAAGCCGTCGGTCAGGCCAGCAACCACGGGCTTCGGTACCCACTCGGGCATGAAGAGCGACGTGGTCAGCGGAAACACGAGGCCGTTCATGCTGGCGGCGATCAGCCGGTGCTGCCAGGCCAGCGGCTCGCCTTCCCCGTCGACCGCGGCCCGCAGGCGATGGAGCGTCGCCTCCCGGTAGAAGCCGTGCTGGAGATCGTCTTCCCGCGTCCAGATGAGCTGCACCGGCCCGGGCACGCGCCGGGCGATCTCCGCCGCCTCGGTGACGTAGTCCACGATGAAGCGCCGGCCGAAGCCGCCGCCAACCAGCGTCGCGTGCACGGTGACCGCCGCGCGCGGCAGGTCGGAGACCTCGCAGATCGCCTGGCGCGCGATGTCGGGCGCCTGGGTCGGGATCCAGGCCTCGCAGCCCCCGTCGTGGAACCACACGGTGGCATTCATGGGCTCCATGGGCGCGTGGGCCAGGTAGGGCAGCCAGTACTCCGCTTCGAGCACCTTTCCGGCGCTGGCAAATGCGTCATCGACGGCACCGTCGTCGCGGATGCGATGCCCCGCCTGGACATCGAGCTGCCGGCCCTGCTCGGCCCGGATCGATGCGCTGCTCACACCGGCGAGCGGACCCGGCTCCCACTCCGCGTCGATTGCCGCGGCGGCCTGGCCGGCCTGCCAGAAGCCGTCGGCGACCACGGCGATGCCACTGTGAATGGGAAACACGTCGCGGACGCCGGGCAGCCGCCGGGCAGCCGCGGCATCGTGGGACTTCAGGACCGCCTGGAGCCGGGGCGGACGCTTCACGATGGCCGTCAGCAGACCCGGCAGTCGCGTATCGATGCCGTATTTCGCCTGCCCGAGGATCTTGGCCGGCACGTCGGGCCGCGGAACATCGCGGCCGATCCAGCGCCGGGCCCCGGTGTCGCTGCGCAGGACCACGGCATCGGGCAGTGGCAGCACCGCGGCGTCCGTCGCGAGTTCGCCGTAGGTCAGCGTATCGCCACCCGCGCTGACGACGGCGCCGCTGCCATCCGTGGTCAATGTGGCGACCTCCACATCCCAGCGGCGCGCGGCGGCGGTGAGCAGCATCTGCCGGGCGCGGGCGCCCGTCTCCCGGATCGGCAGCCAGCGCGCCGCCATGCTCCGGCTTTCGCCGGTGATCTGGGCGGGGTCCTGGAAGAGCGGGTGCACGGGCGCGACCTGCGTGGTGATCCGGCCGGGGGCGACATCGAGCTCCTCGGCCAGCAGCGTGACGTAACCCGTGGTCACGCCCTGGCCCATCTCGATCTTGTCGACCTGCAGGATGATGGCGCCGTCGGGACGCACCTGCAGCCAGGCATTGGGGTTGAACCCCGGAGCGCCGGCAACGAGCGGTGCGCCGGACGGATCCGGCCGCAGCCAGCCAAGCACGAGGCCGCCGCCGGCGAGAGCGGCGGTACCCGCCAGCAGTTTGCGCCGGGAAATTACCAGGGGATCGGCTTGCCGTCGACGTTCAGGGGCACGCCCTTGTCCTGGAGCGTGAGTCCGGCAACGAGCTTGTAGAGCCCTGCTGCACTCTCGGCCGGCTTCAGCGCCTTGCCGGTATAGCCGGAGTCCTCGAGCATGTCGGTCTCCACCATGCCGGGCGCCAGCAGCGCGACGATGATCCCGCGGCCCATCAGGTCATTGCGCATCGCGCGCATGCCCATGTTCATGGCCGCCTTGCTCATCTGGTAGAAGTAGAAACGGGACATCCGCCCCATCAGCGTGAGCGAGCCGAGCCCGCTGGTCATGCCGATGATCTTCTTCTGCTTGCTGGCCTCGACATTGGCCACGAAGGCCTGCGACAGCTTCAGCGGGCCGAAGACATTGGTGTTCATCACCTCGTTGAACAGCGCCTGGTCGAAATTGCCGAACTGCTGGCTCTCGATGGGAGTACCCAGCCAGCCCGCGTTGTTGAACAGCACGTCGACGGGCACACCCTTGTACTTCGCCGCGAGCCTCTCGATCTGCCGCACGTCCGTCACGTCCAGCTGCTCGATGATGACCTTGGGATTCTCCGCCGCCAGTGCCTTGAGTTCGGTTGCCTTCTTCGGCGTGCGGCAGGTGGCAATGACGTTCCAGCCCTGCGCGGCATATTCCGTCGCCAGTGCCAGCCCGACGCCCCGGTTGGAACCGGTGAGCAGGATCGTGGGACTCGCCGGATCGCGCACGCCGGCCGCCGTCGCAGGCGCGATCGCGGCAGTCAGGAACAGGACGGCGACTGCAAGCCGGCAGATGACATTTCTCATCGCAGCAGAATCCGGATCTAGTGAGAGATGTCGGGAAGTCTAGACGAATTCGGGCCGGGCTCCCCACTCCCGGGACCGGTCTGCGGCCAGGGATAGATGCGCCGCGTGTGCTCCACGGTGTCAGCCGGCAGGGGGAACCGGGGCTGCCGCGCAAAGGTCGGCCCCGCGTCCTTCACCTTGTGCGCCAGCAGGCTGGCCGGCGCCTCGTCTGCCTCCACCCAGCGCTCGAGAGCCGTCAGGTAGTCGATGTCGGCCGCGCCGGGGCCACCGCCGCAGTGGAGCATGCCGGGCACCATGAACAGCCGGGCAAACTCGGCAAGGGGCCCGGCGCCGAGGCGCGAACCGGCCTCGCGCCAGTAGTCCAGGGTGTGGGCCGGCATGAGGCTCTCGTCCACCCAGCCGTGATAGACAAGAAGCCGTCCGCCGTGGGAGCGGAAGCGCTCGAGTTCGGGACGGAACCCGGTGACGGCGGCCGTCGCGGCGAACTGCCCGGGGCCGGCATCGAAGTCCACGTCGGGCACCCGCGGACCGCCCGCCCCCGGCAGGGATGACCCGGACACCGGCGGGTCCGGCACGTACGCCAGGTACTGGGACCAGTTCTCCACGATGAACTGGAAGAAGGGCTTCTTCCCGGGCGGCGCCAGCATCGACTGCGCCCAGGTGAACTCACTGCCCGGCGGCGAACCGCCGGAGGACCAGGCCTTGCCCTTGCTGGTGCGTGGACCGGCGTAGATGCGGTTCGCGGCCTCCACCTGCGCGGGAGTGAGGCAATCACCCGGCGACGCGTCCGTCCCGTCCGTGGCCGGGCACAGGAGGGACTCCGGTCTGAAGCCGCAGGCTTCCGGATCGCCGATGACGCCGTCCACCTGGCCATCCTCCGGATCGCAGGCGCGAACGGCCGCCTTGCCGAGCAGGTCGAATTCCGCGCGCTTCAGCAGCGGCTCGCCACCGGGCCCGGCGTTGGCCGCCAGCACCCAGGCCATGTGCGGCACGGACAGCGACTGGTTGAACGGCGCGCCCGCGATGATGCCGTCGTAATCGTCCGGGTATCGCTCGGCGGCCACGAGTGCCTGCCGGCCACCCGTCGAGCAGCCCCTGAAGTAGGCGTAGCTGGGCCGGTCACCGTAGTAGTCGGCGACGAGTTCCTTCGCCGCCAGCGTCGTGACATGGGTGGCACGGTGGCCGAAATCAGCCTCCAGCGCCGGGTTGTTCCAGGCCCACCGGGCATCCGACGGATCGCCGGTACGGTGGCCCATGTCGGTGGTGGCGGCCGCGTAGCCCCGGGCCAGCGCGTCCTCCATGCCCTGGACCTGCAGGATGCCGCACAGGTTCGAGCACCCGGTCACGAGCAGCCTGCCGTTCCAGCCCTCGACCGGCATGCGGACCTCGAAGCCCACCTCGGGCTCTATGAATCCGCTGACGCGGCAGAGCGCGGGCTGGTCGCCGGACGGGGGCAGGATTCCCACTTCCGTCAGCCGAACGCCGGCGCCCGTCGTCTCCGCCAGGTCGATGGCCTTCAGCGCTTCGCAGGCGAAGTGCTCGGCGGGGTCAGGCGGAGTGGCCTCACCGGCGCGGGAGACACCGGCGAGCAGGGCTCCGATGAGAATGACGATGAGGCGCAGCATCAGTACGGCCAGCCCGCAGCGAGTTGGCTGCAAAGTGCCGGACCCGGATCAGCGGGTCAAGCCGCCGGGCGGCGGGGAACGTCAGCGACCCGACGACCGGCTCGATGAATAGCCGCCCGGACGCCCACCGCCACGACGCTGGTTGTGGCCGTTCGAATTGCCATTGCGCGGACCACCCTCGCCCCGCTGGCCACCCTGGCCACCGTTGCGGTGCCCGCCGTTCCGCTGGGCAACGGCGCGCGGATCCACGTAACGCTCTTCCTTCACCGCGGGCCGGTTCGGACGAACGGGCGGATCCGAGATCGCCGGCAGCTGGGCGCGCTGGATCGGCCGGCCGAGCAGGCGCTCGATGTCCTTCAGCAGGCCGCGCTCCTCGCCCGCCACCAGGGACAACGCCACGCCGGAGGCGCCGGCGCGGCCCGTGCGGCCGATGCGGTGCACGTAGTCCTCGGGCACGTTCGGCAGCTCGAAGTTGACCACGCAGGGAAGCTGGTTGATGTCGAGGCCGCGGGCGGCCACTTCGGTGGCCACCAGCGCGGTGATGCGGCCTGCCTTGAAGTCGGCCAGCGCCTTCGTGCGCGCCGACTGGCTCTTGTTGCCGTGGATGGCAGACGCATTGATGCCGTCATCCTCGAGCTGCTTGGTGAGGCGGTTGGCGCCGTGCTTGGTGCGGGTGAAGACCAGCACCTGGCCCCAGTCGCTGTTGCGGATCAGGTGGGACAGCAGCCGGCGCTTGTCGTCCTTGCGGATCTCGAAGGCGTGCTGGGTGACCAGCTCGATGGGGGCATTGCGGCGCGCCACCTCGATGGTCACCGGGTTGTGCAGCAGGCCGCCGGCCAGCTCGCGGATGTCGTCGGAGTAGGTTGCCGAGAACATCAGGTTCTGCCGCTTCGGCGGCAGCAGCTTGAGGATGCGGCGGATGTCGCGGATGAAGCCCATGTCGAGCATGCGGTCGGCCTCGTCGAGCACGAGGATCTCGATCTTGCTGAGATCAATGGTGCGCTGCTGGACGTGGTCGAGCAGCCGGCCGGGCGTGGCCACGACGATGTCGGTGCCGCGCCGGAGGCTGTCGGCCTGGGGGTTGAAGCCGACGCCGCCGAACACGACGGTGACGGACACGGGAACGTACTTGCCGTAGGTCTTGACGCTCTCCGCCACCTGGGCCGCCAGTTCGCGGGTCGGGACCAGCACCAGCACGCGGGGCGTGCGGCTCTGGGGAATGCCGGGAGCGGTAAGCAGCTGCAGGATCGGCAGCGTGAAGCCGGCCGTCTTGCCGGTGCCCGTCTGGGCGCCCGCAAGCAGGTCACGGCCAGCCAGTACTTCGGGGATCGCGCGCGCCTGCACCGGCGTCGGGATGGTGTAGCCGTGTTCGGTAACGGCGCGCAGCAGTTCGGGTTTCAACCCGAGGGCTTGAAATGACATGTAGTGATTTTCCTCTCCAGCCTGCAGAGATCCCCAGCCAAATCCCTGGCGGGGGAAGTCCTCTGGTCCGGTAGAGGCGGGATATTTAGTGGCCTACTGGAAGTGTTCCAGGACGGTGGGTCGAAAGGCTCAGATGAACGAGCTGACCGGACGAAAGCTTGTGTAACGAGGCGCACCATACACGAAAGGTGCCTCCGGGCCAAGCGCGGCGTCACACTTGCCGCGGCTGACGGGCGTCGGCAGCATCAACCCAATGACCCCCGAAACCCTCTGGATCCTTACCGCGGCGGTCTTTGCCGTCGCCGTCCTCTATTCTTCGGTGGGTCACGCCGGGGCTTCAGGCTACATCGCCGTGATGTCCCTGCTCAGCGTGGCTCCCGCGGAGATCAAGCCGATCGCCCTGGCGCTGAACATCCTCGTCGCCGCGATCGGCACCTTCCAGTTCTGGCGGGCCGGCCACTTCTCGTGGCCGCTGTTCTGGCCCTTCGCCCTGCTGTCAGTGCCGCTGGCGTTTGTCGGCGGTTACCTGAACCTGCCCACCCAGATCTTCAAGGTCCTGGTCGGAATCGTCCTGTTGCTGTCCGCCGTCCAGTTCCTGGTGCGTCCGCCCGCGGAAAGCGAGCCGCGGCCGCCTCCCCGGCTCGTTGCCCTGGGCGCCGGCAGCCTGCTCGGGCTGCTCTCCGGCCTGACCGGGACGGGCGGCGGAATCTTCCTCACGCCGCTGCTGATATTCATGCGCTGGGCACGCACGCGGACCGCCGCTGCCGTGTCAGCCCCGTTCATCCTGCTCAATTCGGCATCCGGACTCGCCGGCAACTTCAGTGCGACGAAATCCTTCCCCGCGTTCGCGTGGGCCCTCGTAATCGCCGTAGTGATCGGCGGCACCATCGGCTCCTGGTTCGGCAGCCGGCGCCTGCCGCACCTGGCTATCAAGCGCCTGCTGGCAGTCGTGCTGACGATTGCCGGGTTCAAACTGATCCTTACATGAGGCGGGCCGGCGCTACTCCAGCGCCAGCTCCATGATCACGCCCGCCTCGCCCGCCTTGCCCTCGGCGGGTGCGGTGAGGAACACGCGGCCGGGATCGATGTCCGTGCCAGTGAGCAGCAGCGCCTGCACGGCCTCGGCCCGGCCCTTCGCCAGCGCGAAGAATTCGGTGTCGGTGACGGTCACGCGCTGGCGCAGGGCGTCCACCAGCAGCGGGATGCGCGGCGCCGGATCGGTCGCTTCCGGCGGTGGCTCGGGCAGCGGTGCGTCCTTGCCGTACACCTGCCGGTGGGCGGCGACGAGCAGTCGCTCGAAATCCCGGGGTTCCGCACTGATGCTGGCAAAGGTCACGTCGTCGACGGGCTGCCTCTTCGCCGCCAGCTCGGCCTTCCGGGCAGCGACGAGCTGCGCCTGCAGGCCGGCCTCCCGGAGCGCGGGCTCGTCCGCGGCCCGGTTGAACACGGCAGGCACGCTGAGCCGCAGGCCGGGCCGCTCGGTCAGTGCCTTCACCAGCGAGCCGATCTTCTCCTGGCCGGCCGGATCGATGGACGCCTCCCCGCCAGCGAAGCTGATGAGGTTGAGGTCCTCGCCGCCACCGAACAGGCTGCCGAGCAACGCAAAGGGCGCCGTCACGGCCTTGGTCAGCAGGTTCACCAGCACCTTCCAGACGATGGGCCCGATGCGGAACTGGGGATCGTCCAGGTCGCCGGTCACGGGCAGGTCCAGGTCGATGACGCCGTTCCGGTCCTTGAGCAGCGCGACGGCCAGCTTCAGCGGCAGGCCCACCGCGTCCGGACTCTCCACCTTGTCGCCCAGCTCGAGCTGGTCGATGACGAACTTGTGGTCGGCATCGAGCTTGCGCTCGTTGACCTCGTAGTCCAGGTCCACCGACAGCTTGCCCTGGCGGATGGAATAGCCGGCAAAGCGGCCCGAGTAGGGGGTGAAGGACGCCAGCTCCACGTTCCGGAAGGTCATCGCCATGTCGAGGAAGGTCTCCGCCGCCAGCGGGTTCACGTCACCGCGGATCGTGACCGGCGAGAAGCGGTCCACCTGGCCATCCAGCTCGACCTTCGCGCGGGACGACGCCGCCGACGACAGGCCCGTGACCGTGCCCTTCAGCTTCTCGATGCCGATGGCAAAGTTGGGCCGCGTGGTGAAGTCGGCAAATTTCGCCGAGCCGTCGCTGATCCGCACGGTGCCGATGCGGACGGGGAACGGTGCAGCCTCGGCGGCGGCCGGGCGTGGCTCCGGCGCCCGGACTACGGCAATCGACTCGCCCGTGCGGGCCTCGGCCGGGCCCACCGTCGGTCCGGGGACGGCCGTCGCGGTCGCGCCGGGCGCGGCGAGGATAGCCGAGATGTTGGTTGTGCCATCGGGCCCGATGATCACCCGGGCGAAGGGGCTCCGGGCATCGACGGTGCGGATGCGGAGTGACTCGGGGGCGGAGCGATACTCGACACCGTCCAGGCGCAGCTCATCCCACTTCACGAAGTCCTCGCGCAGCACGTTGTCGACGGTCCGCAGGCCGGCGATGCGCGCGTCGCCGGCGAAGCCCAGCTCGGAACCCGGCGGCACTTCGGCATAGGTCAGCTTCCCCTTTGCCGCCAGCGTGCCGCTGGTCAGGGTGAGGCTGGTTTCCTGCGCGATGTAGGGCTGGGCCAGCGCCAACTCGACGCCGCTGACGTCGAGCTCCGCAGCGGTCGCCAGCGTGTCCAGGTTGGTGGTCGCCGTGACCTTCACACTGCCGCGCTCGTTCAGGGTGGCATCCAGGTCGACCTTCACCGTCGTACCCGGCGCGGTGGAGTAGCCCTCGATCGTCACGTTCAGGGGCTTCAGGGTGAACGCCGGCGCCGGCGACAGGCTGCGATCCTCCAGCCCGAACGCCAGGTTCCGGAACCGGATCAGCGGGATGCTCACCTGCCAGCCGTCCCCGGCCGTTGCCGCGGCTGCCGCTGGCGGTTCTGCACCGGAGCCGGCGGGCGCCGACTCGACGACGAGCGGATCGAAGATGCCCGACCGCTTCAGTTCGCCCTCCGCCGTCAGCCAGGCCTGGAAGCTGCCGCCCTCGAACGTGATCTCGCCGATGACTGCCTTCTCGTCGGCCAGCGACAGCCCGAGGCCCGTCGCGGTGATGCTGTCCAGGTCCACGTAGTCGGTTGCCTCGCCCCGGTCCCGGATCGCCAGTGACCGGATCACCAGGTCCCCGGAATCCACCACCACGTCGGGGCCCGAGGGCCTGTCCGCGAACCGGTAACGGCCGCGCAGGGTGGCAGTGCCGCTCGTGATCTCGAGTCGCAGCGCATCGCCGAGGAATCCGGCGAGCCGCGGCAGGGGCAGGTCGCTCAGCGCGAACTCGCCGTCGGACGCCAGCGGCTGGGCCTTCAGCGTGCCCCGCCAGGCGAAGCGACCGGTGTCGAAGAGGGTGGCATCCAGCTCGTAGCGTTCGCCCTCCCCTATATAGGTGCTGAAATCCGTCAGCCGGAAGGTCAGCGGCTTCAGGTCGGCCACGAAGGGCTCCGGCCGGTCCCGGTCCTCGAAGCGCACCCGGCCCTCGCTTACGGCGAGCTCGCCGATGACCAGGCGGGGCAGCGGTTCCTCCTCACCAGGCGCGGGAGGCGACGGGGCTCCGGGCTCCGGCGGGGGCTCCAGGTCGGCCAGGTTCAGGTCTCCGCCCTTGCGGACGACGGCGTTGACGGCGAGGCCGTCCAGCCTGATCGCCCGGAACGACAAGGCCCGGCGCCAGATGGAGTTGATGTCCAGATCCACCAGCAGCCGGTCGAAGCCGAGCATCGGGCCGCCGTCCGCATCAGGCAGGGACAGCTGATCCACCTCGAGGGCGAGCCTGAACGGATTGAAGCGCACCGCGCCCACGGCCAGCTCCCTGCCGTAGTCCTCCCTGACCATGTCCTGCGCCAGGCTGGTGACGAGCCGGGGTACCGCAAGAAAGCCCAGGGTCGCGTAGAGTCCCAGAAGGCCGGCAATTGCGCCGGCAGCCTTCAGCAGAGTACGGGTGGAGATGCTCGGCTTCTGCATCGCCCAATATTGCAGCAAGATGGGACGACATGCTCGCTGCCTGGATAGCCGCCGCCTTCGCCCTCGGCCTGCTGGCCCGCCAGCTCGGGCTGCCACCCCTTGTCGGCTTCCTCGGTGCCGGCTTCCTGCTGAATGCCGGCGGCGTCGAGCGAGTGCCCACGCTCGAGGACGTGGCGCACATGGGGGTCCTGCTCCTGCTCTTCTCGGTCGGCCTGAAGCTGCGCATCCAGAACCTGATCCGCGCGGAGGTCTGGGGCGTGGCGCTGCTGCAGTTCGCGGTGGCACTGGTGGTGGTAATGCTGGCATCGCGCGCTGGCGCGGGCTATCCGCTGCCGCTCGTGCTCGTGCTGGCCAGCGCCCTGTCCTTCTCCAGCACGGTCCTCGCCGCCAAGATCCTGGAGGAGCGGCGGGAAATCCGCGCCTTCCACGGGCGGGTGGCCATCGGGATCCTGATCGTTCAGGACGTGATCGCCGTCGCGATGCTCGGCATCAATGACGGCCACGCCCTCACCTGGACGGCGGCGCTCGCCCTGCTCCTCCCGCTGGCCCAGCCTGTCGCCCGCAAGCTACTGGACCTGGCGGGCCACGGGGAACTCCTGGTGCTCCTCGGCAGCGCACTGGCACTGGGGCTCGGCGGGTACGGGTTCGAGGCCATCGGGCTGTCGGGCGAACTCGGCGCGCTGCTCATCGGAATGATCCTGGCAAGCCACCCCAAGGCGGTCGAGCTGAGCGACTCGCTGTGGAGCCTGAAGGAATTCTTCCTGGTCGCCTTCTTCCTCAGCATCGGCCTCACGGGCCTGCCGACCTGGCACACGCTCGGCCTGGCGGCCATCCCCATCGCGATCCTGCCGGTCAAGGTTCTCCTGTACTTCCTGCTGCTCCTCGCCTTCGGCCTGTCGGCCCGCACCGGTTTCCTGGCGGGCCTGAGCCTCGCGACCTACAGCGAGTTCGGGCTGATAGTGATGGCGGCGGCCGTGGAGCGCGGCCTGGTTCCCTCTGAGTGGCTGGTGGCCACGGCCATCGCGGTGGCGATCTCATTCGCCATCGCCGCGCCGCTCAGCCGCCATTCCCACGACATCTTCACCGTGCTGGAGAAGTTCCTGCGGCTCTTCGAGCGGGATCGCCGGCACCCGGACGACGAGCCGATCTCCCTGGGCCGCGCCGAGGTCGTCGTGGCCGGGATGGGACGCGTGGGCACCGGCGCCTACAACCACGCGCGGGAACTCGGCCGCAAGGTCGTCGGCCTGGACAGCGACCTCGGCAAGGTGGAGAAGCACTTGAGCGAGGGCCGGCGCGTGGTCTACGCGGACGCGGAGGATCCCCTGCTCTGGCACCGGCTGAACCTGGACCAGGTGCGGGTCATCATGCTTGCCCTGCCGGACACCGAGGCGAAGATACTCGCCAGCGAGCAGCTGCGCCGCCGCGGCTTCAAGGGGCTGATCAGCGCAACGTACGTCTGGCCGGAGGAGCAGGCACCCATTCTCGCGGCCGGAGCGGATATCACCTACAACTACTTTGCCGAGGCCGGCGTCGGCCTGGCGGCGGATACCTTTGAGGCGCTTGCGCCCGACGGGGAATCCCGGCCAAATAAGCAGCCGCTTCCAGCCAGGCCAACCAGCCCCACCGCCCCATGACTGCAACCCTCAACGCCAGCCTGGTCCCCGTCCGCAACGAGGCGGACATCCTGCCCGTCTACCGCGGTACTCCGGTCGCCGACCTGCTGCGCTTCCAGAATATCGGTGGGAGCCCGGACTCCACTCCGGGCAAGTACGCGCGGCCGGCAATACTGATCGCCACCTGCCTCGAGCAGGGGGCTGCGCTCCGCATCCCGGAGGGTTTTGCCATCTCGCTGCACACCGCCGCTGCCAGCCTGAAGCGCGACCCGTTCAAGGTGTCCTGGGCCATCGGGGTGGCGGGCGTGAAGGCGATCGCGATCGTCGGCCATGACGACTGCCGGCTCGTGGAACTGAGGAACCACCGGGAACAGTTCGTCGTGCAGATGATCGAGGCTGCAGGCTGGGAGCGCCCGGCGGCCGAACAGCACTTCGACCACTGGAGCGACCTCTTCGGGGTCGACAACCCGGTGGAGTTCGTGGCGACGGAGGCGGCCCGCCTCCAGAGCCGTTACCCGAAGATCCTCGTGGCGCCCCTGCTGTACCAGTCGGCAACCGGCGCCCTGCAGCAGGTGATAGTGGAGTAGCGATGGGCCGAAGCCTTCGAACGGAGAGCCAACCGTGAACTCACCTTTCAGGCGGACAGTCTTCGCCCTGCTCATCCTCACGCTGGCCAGCGCCTGCGCCACCAGCCCGACCGGTCGCAAACAGCTCATGCTGGTGTCCGAGCAGACGGCGATCTCGGCATCGAAGCAGCAGTACCTCCAGACCATGGGCAAGCTCCAGTCCGAGGGCAAGCTGGTCACCGACCCGAAGGTGCTCAAGCGGGTGGATACGATCACCGGACGCCTGATCTCCCAGGCGGTGATCATGCGGCCCGACACCAAGTCCTGGGAGTGGAGCGTCCAGGTCATCGATGACCCCAAGACGGTGAACGCCTGGTGCATGGCCGGCGGACGCATGGCCATCTACACCGGGCTCATCCAGAAGGTGGACCCGACGGACGATGAGCTCGCCCAGGTGATGGGGCACGAGATCAGCCACGCCTTGGCCAATCACACGGCGGAACGCATGTCCGTGGCGATGGCGAGCCAGCTGGGCGCGCTGGCGGTCGGGATCGCGTCGGATTCCGCCGCGGGGATGGTCGCCGCCCAGGGCGCAGCGGCTGTTGCGATTACGCTGCCCAACAGCCGCTCCTCGGAAACGGAGGCCGACCGCATCGGCATCGAGCTCGCAGCGAAGGCCGGCTACGACCCGCGGGCCGCTGCGACGCTGTGGCAGAAGATGGAGAAAGCCGGCGGCAGCGGGCCTCCCCAGTTCCTCAGCACTCACCCGGCGCCGGGCAACCGGCAGGCCACTCTCGCCGCCCTGGCGCCCCAGATGATGCAGTACTACGAGGCGCCGGGGACCCGGCCGGTGTACAAGCTGGTGAGAACGACGGCCCCGGCGGCGCCGAAGGGCACACCGGCTCTGAAGTAGGAGCGCCTTCAGGCGCGACCGCTCCCTTCCGGCGGGAATCGAGTCCGCGAGTCTCCCGTCGGAAGGGAGCGGTCGCGCCTGAAGGCGCTCCTACCTTGGCTTCGACCGCACCTTGTAGTTGCCCCGCTGCTGGTCGAACTCCAGCTCAAGCATCCCCTGCTTCGCCGCGTCCTCCAGCAGTTCCGAGAAGCTGCGGTAGCCGTACACCGTCTCATTGAAGCCCGGGTAGACGCGCCGGACGGTCTGCTTCACCAGCGAGCCCCAGAGCGGGTCGTATTCCTGGGACAGTGATTCCACGGTGGCGGCGACCTTGTCGAGGGCTTCCGCCTGCTCCGTGTTCTTGGACGGCTTGGCCCGGGTGCGGGGCCGCTTGGACACGGCAATGAGATCGTCGTAGAAGATGAACTCGTCGCAGTTGGATGCGAGCAGGTCCGACGTGGAATTGCGCACGCCGCAGCCGATCACGCGCTTGTCGTTTTCCTTGAGCTTGGAGGCCAGCGGGGAGAAATCACTGTCCCCGGTCAGCAGCACGAAGGTGTCGATGTGCGCCTTCGAATAGCACATGTCCAGGGCATCCACGACCATGCGGATGTCGGCGCTGTTCTTGCCGCTGACCTTGGTCTGGGGGATGTCCACCATCTCGAAGCCCTGCATGTGGAACTCCTGCATGAAGTTCCGATAGCGGGTCCAGTCGCAGTACGCGCGCTTGGCGACGATGCGGCCCTTCTCCAGAAGTCTTTTCAGGACGAGCTCGATGTCGAAGCGCTCGCCCTTCCGGTCCTGGACGCCGAGCGCAAGGTTTTCGAAGTCGACGAACACGGCAATTGCGACTTCGCTGTTTCTGGGGACGTCAGTGGCCATCGGGTTTCCTGATCCTGGCAAGGCGTTGAATGGCGGCATCATCCCACAGTTGCCCGGCGGGCCCGGGACCTGACTGGCCGCCTTGGGGATTTTACTGGTAACCGGCAAGCGTTTTGCTAGGCTTGAGGCATGGATCTTCGCCAGCTGAAACCGGCGATTGCACTGCTGGTGGCGGCTTGCAGCCTGTCGACGGCCGGAGCGCAAATCACGCAGCCTTCCGCCGGGGCTTCCGGCTGGGAGCACGTGGGCGGCGACCAGGGCGGCTCCCGCTACTCGCCCCTGGACCAGATCGACCGCAGGAACGTCTGGCGGCTGGAGCGGGCCTGGACCTGGCGTCATGGCGATTTCGAACGCTTTCCCGAGCGTCGGCCCTTTTCCGGCTTTCACGCCACGCCGATCCTGCTGCCCGAGGCCGCCGGCGGAGGCCTCGTCCTGTGCACGCCGATCAACCGCATCGTCGCGCTCGATCCGGCCACCGGCACGGAGCGCTGGAGCTTCGATCCCCAGATCCAGGTGACGAAGGCGCCGAAGCGGCTGAAGTGTCTCGGCGTCACGTACTGGCACGACGCCGCCGCACCAGCTGGACAGCAGTGTGCGCACCGCATCCTCGCGGGCACCAACGACCGCCGCCTGATCGCCGTCGATGCCGGCACCGGGAAGCCCTGCGCCGGCTTCGGCACGGATGGCCAGGTGGACGTGAATCCGCTGTTCGCCGCCACGAAGCCCGCGCCCGATGATCCGTGGGGCGTCCAGTTCTCCGCGCCGCCCGTGGTCGTGAATGGCGTGCTGGTGATCGGCCACATCAACAACATGAAGAACCAGTACGCCAGTGCCCCGAGCGGCGCGCTCCGGGCCTTCGATGCCCGGACGGGGGAGTTTCGCTGGAGCTTCGACCCGATCCCGCGCAGCAGGGACGATCCGCAGGCGGCCGACTGGACGCCCGGGAGCATGGAGACGACTGGCGGGGCAAATGCCTGGAGCCTGCTCTCCGTCGACGAGAAGCGGGACCTGGTGTTCATGCCAACGTCGAGCGCCTCGCCCAACTGGTTTGGCGGCACCCGCCCGGGCGACAACCGGTACGCCAACTCCGTCGTGGCCCTTCGCGGCAGCACCGGCCAGGTCGTCTGGAGCTTCCAGACCGTGCACCACGACGTGTGGGACTGGGACACTCCTGCACAGCCCCTGCTCGTCGACGTGCCGAAGGATGGCCGCAACGTGTCTGCCGTGGTGGTGCTCACCAAGCAGTCCCTCGTCTTCGTGCTCGACCGGGAGACGGGCAAGCCGCTCTTCCCGGTCGAGGAGCGGCCGGTGCCGACCGACGGTGTCGCGGGCGAGCTGCTGTCGAAGACCCAGCCCTTCCCCGTCAAGCCGCCGCCACTGATGAAGACGCGGCTGACGCCGGACGATGCGTGGGGACTGACCTTCTGGGACCAGAACCGCTGCCGCGACCTGATCGCCGGTGCCCGGCACGGGGATATCTTCACGCCACCCAGCGACAAGGGCTGGATCATGTTTCCGGGCTCGGCTGGCGGCATGAACTGGGGCAGCGGCGCCTGGGATCCCGGGCGAAACCTGCTGGTCACGAACCTTTCGCAGATCGGCCTGTACCTGAAGCTGGTGCCCCGCGAGCAGGTGCCGAAGGCCGACTCCTTCGATCCCACCCGCGGCGCGCCCATGGGCCCGCCGGGGATAATCGAAGGCACGCCCTGGGCGATCGAGCAGCGCATCCTTCTCGGCCCGACGATGATGCCGTGCACGCGTCCGCCCTGGTCGGCGCTGGTCGGCGTGGACCTGGCCGCGGGGGAGATCCGCTGGAGCGTGCCACTGGGCACCATCGACAAGCTCGCGCCGGTGCCGATTCCGCCGCTGAAGTGGGGCGCACCGGTCACTGGCGGCCCGATCGTCACCGCGGGCGGCCTGGTGTTCATCGGCTCAACGGGGGACGCGCGGCTGCGCGCCTTCGACACGGACACGGGCGCCGAGCTCTGGTCCACGCCGCTGCCGACGTCGGCCCACGCGAACCCGATGACCTACGAGCGCGACGGGCGCCAGTTCGTCGTCATCGCTGCCGGCAGCCACATGTTCATCAATGCGAAGACCATCGATGACTACCTCGTGGCCTATGCGCTCCCGCGCAAGTACCTGGAGGCCGCCAGGTAGCCCGGATTAAGTGCCTGTTCAGCCAGCGAACGCCAGCCCGTCCGTGCCTATGGATTCCCCGGAATGCGCGTGCCATTATCGGCCCGCTTCGTCATTCGCAAGCCAACCTGATGCCAACACTACTGGCAGGAGAGCCTAAATCATGAAGTCGAGTCTCATCGCAGCGGTTGCGCTGCTGGCTATCGGCCCGTTGACCGCCTCCGCCCAGGACGGCGCCGGCCATTGCAACTACGTGCAGAAGAACATGTTTGCCGGTCCCTTCAAGGTGTGCGACCAGCCGGCAAGCCCCGAGAAGTGCGCCGAGCTCGGCAAGACCGACGAGAACAGCGACGCCGTGCACGGCGCCGGCGACTGCGGCACCGACGGCAAGGTCGGGGTGTGCGACATGGGTGATGCCGGGAAGCGCGTGTACTACGAAGGCGACCCGGGCGGCCTGGAGATCGGCTGCGGCTTCCAGGGCGGCGAGTGGAAGGCCGGCTGACGCCGGACCACTGACCGGGCCTTGATGAATCAGGGCCGGCTCCGCGAGGAGCCGGCCCTTTTCATTTCATGCCCCGGACGATGACCAGCCTGAATCCACCTTCGGAATCGCCGCGAACTGCTCATCGGACCCGTCTTGCGGGTTGCGCCTGAAGGCGCTCCTACGCCGGTTGCGTGCAGTTCACGCCCCCGATCAACAGCCAGCTCCCAAGGAGAATCCAGAAATGACTGCTGTCGCCCGTAACTCCCGCTTCACTGGCCTGCGCGCCCTCGCGGGCCTGTTCGCACTCTCCATCGTCGGTGTGGCCGCCACGCCAGCTGCCAATGCCGGTGCTCACAGTGGCGCCGCCCCCAAGTCGGCCGACATCGTAGACACCGCGGTTGCCGCCGGCTCGTTCAACACGCTGGTAGCTGCCGTCAAGGCCGCCGGCCTCGTCGATGCCCTCAAGGGTCCCGGCCCGCTCACGGTGTTCGCACCGACCGATGCTGCGTTTGCCAAGCTCCCGGCAGGCACTCTCGACGACCTGCTGAAGCCGGAGAACAAGGAAAAGCTGAAGGGCATCCTGCTGTATCACGTGGTCTCCGGGAAGGTCATGTCCACCGACCTGAAGGGCACCGTCAAGCCCGCCACCCTGCAGGGGGCCACGCTGACCATCGTAGCCGGCGCCTCCGGCGTCACGGTGAACGGTGCGAACGTCGCAAAGGCCGATGTGGTCGCCAGCAACGGCGTCATCCACGTCATCGACGCCGTCGTGCTGCCACCCGCGAAGTAAGTGCCTCTGGTTGCGGCGGCCGGGGTCTGCTTCCCCGGCCGCCGTCCGGCCAGGCCACCCGCTTCCGCCTGAACGCGCACGAGCCTGTTGTATGATGACGGTCGTTGAATACCAGCCCGCATACCGACGTTTGAGCCAGGGCTCCACGACCCGTTTGACCACGACCCAATCCATACTCGAGCGCGTTGCAGCCGGCGATTCCGCCGCTGTCAGTGAATGCCTGGACCGGTACGGCGATCTCGTCTGGTCCCTGGCGCGGCGCTATTTGCGCAACGCAGCCGACGCGGAGGATGCCGTCCAGGACATCTTCATTGACATCTGGGGCAGCGCCGCCCGGTACGACCGCAACATTGCGAGCGAGGTCGCCTTCATCTCCACCATCGCCCGCCGCCGCCTGATCGACAAGATCCGGGCCGCGGAGCGCCGGCCCCTGATGGACTCCCTCGATGACGACGAGGGGGCACCCATAGACCCGGGCGTACCGGCGACGGTGGAGGACGACACGGAAGTGACCATCGTCGAGCGGGTCCTTGCAGAAATGGACCCGGAGCACCAGAAGGTCCTCTCCATGTCCCTCTACGAGGGCTACAGTCACAGCGAGATCGCCGAGCGCCTCTCGCTGCCCCTCGGCACGGTGAAGACCCGGGTGCGCAGGGGGCTCATCCATATCCGTGCACAGCTGAATATTTCAACGACGGGCGACCCCGCCGAGGAGTTGCTCGGATGAACGCCAGCAACGTGCGCGACAGGGACCGCCTTGCCGAGTTGCTGGCCGACGAGGCCGCGGCCGCGCTGGACTCCGGTGACGCACCGGAGCTCAGGGGTCTTCTCAACCGCCACCCCGACGTGGGCCGTGACGAGTTCATGCGGGCCGCCGCGCTGGCCCAGGTCGCCTTCCTGCGCCAGGCGCAGCGGTCGCCGAACCGCCCGACGTCGGCCAGCCGGATGCCGCCCGGCCTGAAGGAGCGACTGGCCAGCCAGGGGGAAGCCATTGCCATCCGCCAGCGGGGTCCGTCGACGGCCCCCGTCAGGAATATCAGGGCAGCAACCCCTGCGCCTCGCGCTGGTAACGCACCTCCGGCGACGAGGCGCGCGTCTCCTGCGGGATATCTCGGCTGGGCCCTGGCCGCCATGCTGGCGGTTGCCCTGGTGGTCGTCCGCACGGAGGCACCGCAGGCGCCCGACAGCGTCTCCGCCCGGGCGAAGCTGGTCGACGATGCAACCGATCTCGTCACGCTGCGCTGGGCGGCGCCCACCGCCGCGGGCTACGAGGGCGTCACGGGTGATGTGGTGTGGAGCCAGTCGAAGCAGCAGGGCTACCTGCGCCTGGCAAACATGCCGGTGAACGATCCGGCACGGGTTCAATACCAGCTGTGGATCGTGGATCCCGAGCGGGACAGCAAGCACCCGGTGGACGGCGGCGTGTTCAACGTCAGCTCTTCAGGTGAGGTGATCATCCCCATCCAGGCCAAGCTGCCGATCCGCTCGCCCCGGGCCTTCGCCATCACTGCAGAGCAGCCGGGCGGCGTGGTGGTCTCGGCCGGGCCATTGCTGGTGGTCGCCGCCAGCTAGTCAGGGTTCCTCCGGCCGGCGCATTCGGCTGAAATCAGCTGTCGCGCTCGAACTGCTCCCTGACCGCCTCACCCATCCACTTCATGAAGTTGGGGTGATTGATCAGTCCCTTGGCGTTGAATTCGAAGTCCAGGCCCTTGAGATCGCTGCGGAGCTTGGCCTGGATGGTCCGGGCGCCGATGAGGTTGGTCACGACCAGAACCCGCTGTCCGTTCTTCGCGGCCGCTTCAACGACTTCGCGCAGCATCTTGACGTTGGCGTCCCGGATCTCCGGGGGCGCGTCGTCCTGCAGGGTCATGCCACGGACGTCGGCGAAGCCGCCGTCCTTCTTGATGATCTTTGCCAGACCAGCCAGTACGCGGAGCTCCTCGGAATTGTCCTCCGCCGACGACGGTCCGTGGCCCGCGATGATCACCACTTCCTTCTTCGGGTCCTGGCTCAGCTCGAGCGCGTGGTCCAGCAGCACCTCGGCGACCAGGGGATCATCGCCGGGCGGCTTGACGAACAGCAGCTTTGCGTCGGTCTTCACGCGGGGCACGGAGGCAAATTCGGGCTCGTCCTCCTTGCCGAAGATGTAGAGCCACTGGCGATACAGCTCGTTGGTGCCGGACGAAGTGATCGGGACCACGGCGATCTTCTTCGCCCCCGCGGCCTTGAGGTCGTCAAGGGCCACCTGGATGTGGTCGGACATCATCATGGCCATGCCGACGCCCATGGACGTGGGGAAGATGTCCCCCATGGGCTGCACCTGCTGACGGAACATGTTGTCGCCCTGCTCGCGGAAGCCGTGCATCAGGATCAGCACCCCCTGCTCGCCCTTCACGTCCGGCGGGCTGATGTACCAGGCGTATTCCGGTCCCATCATGTCCATGGACAGGGCAATCTCGGCGTCGCTGTAATTCTTGTAGAGGGCGACCTTTTCGCGCAGTTCCTTCGTCATGGCCGGGTCCATCTTGTGCTTCATGCCGTAGAGGCTGCGGCCTTCGGCATCCCGGGTGGTGTCCATGCTGTGGCCGGAATGGTCCATCCGGGAGTGGTCCATCCCGCCCGTGGCGTTGCCCGACTTTTCCTCCGCCTTGTCGGCGGCAAAGGCGCCGAGCGCTGCCAGGCAGAGTCCGGTGGTCAGGGCTGCAGGCTTGCTGCAACTGCGGGTGCTGCTCGTCGCGGGCATGTCATTCATCTCCAGCAGGGCCGGCATCGGGTCCGGACGTGAATGGGAATCGTCTGCGTTGACCCGATCCTATGCGGGGTCCCGGCCACTGAGCAACTGCCGGCGGAAGAATCGCCAGATTTCCTCTGCTGCAGGCACGTCATGACTCGTGCGCCCGAGTATCCGCGGCATGACCTTCTCCGCGTGCGGAATCGTATGGCCACCGCCGTGGATGGTGATCAGGTCGACCTCGGGCCGGTCTCCGGCGGACCAGACCATGCGGCTGGCCACGGTGCCATCCGCCGGATCAGTGTCGGGGTAGCGGTGCTCGAAGGGCGGCTCCGCATACCCGGCGAGCCTGCTGAAGTAACGGGCGGTCTCCACCGTTGATTGCACGGCACCACGGCGATTGAAGGACCCCAGCGACCGGATATCGCCACCCTCGAAGGGACTGACCGGATCCGCGTCGCCGTTCAGCAGCAAGACCGGGACGGCGACGCCCCCCGGCCTGCACTCGTTGTTGGAATCGGCGGGCAGGCTTGCTGCAATGGAGGCCACTCCCGCGACGAAATCCGGCGCCTCGAGCGCGAGTCGCAGTGCCATGTGCCCGCCGTTGGAAAGGCCGGTGACGAACACCTCGCCTGCGTCAATTTGCCGCTCCCCGAGGGCAGGGTCGCCGCTCAGTCGCGTGACGACTGCGCGCAGGAAACCCACGTCGTCCACACCGAGGCGCTTCGCCGCGAAGTCGCCTTCCCGGCGACAGTCGTTCCAGTGGCCCTCGAATCCCTCCGGATAGACGACCACGGCGCCTTCCCGGTCGGCGAGCAACTCGAACGCCCAGGCGGTGGCGCTGCGCATGCGCTCCGCATTGCTGCCCGAGCCGTGCAGTACGAGAACGACCGGCAGGGGATCAGCCAGTCGGGCGGGGATGTAGGCAAGGAACGAGCGGCTGATACCGCCGACGTCGAGGCGGCGCTGCTCGACCTTGCCGGTCAGGGCGGGCTGCGGGAACGCGGGCGTGCGGAATCCCCAGGACCACAGCAGGACACCCGCGGCCAGCGTAAGGATCACCAGCGCGGCGGCGGATCGTGCCAGCCAGGAGTGCTTCGACATACGACGGTCGCGCCGGTCGGCGCTCCTACTTCCAGTCCTTGAGGTACTCGTCCCACCTTGCGTCTACCAGCGGGAAGGAATCCGGCGCGCCCTTCATAAGGAGGTCGCGGTTGAGCGGCGCCCAGCTCTTCGGGCCGCCCTCGGCTTCCAGCTGGCGCGTGGCATCGATGATCATCTTGCTCGACAGCGCCCAGTGCGTGCGGCTCGGGTCGGGCATCATCATCTGGGTCTGCGGGATCATCAGGCTGGCCGACGGCTGCCAGCGCGCGCCCAGCGCGTGGAGTATCTGGCTGGGCTCCAGGATGTTGATGTCCTTGTCCACCACGATCACCACCTTGTTGAGGCCGATGTTGGCGGCCAGGTACTGGCCGGCGGCCATGCCCTCCCCGGGCAGTTTCTTGTCGATGCTGATCACGATCACGCCGTTGGCGCCACGGGGCGAATAGAGGCCCGTCAGGTTCGGGATCAGCCTGCGGTACATGAAGAAATTCGCCGCGATCTGGGGGGAACGCGGCATGTCGCAGGTGAGGCCGGTGAAGGAATTCACGATCCACGGCTTTTCACGGTGCGTGATGCACTGGATGTTCATGAAGAAGTTGTTGGGCTTCATGGGCCCGAGGTAACCGTACATCTCACCGTAGGGTCCTTCGTCGAGCCCTTCGTCCAGCGGCACCTCGCCTTCGATGATCATCTCCGCGTGGGCCGGCACGCGGATGTCACTGGTCTCGCACTTCACCACCTCGAGGGGCTTGCCCCGGAGGCCGCCGGCAAACTCCAGCTCGTCCTCCTGGAAGCCCGCCATCTTGGTGCTGCTGGCGCAGAAGGTGAACGGGTCAGCGCCCACCGCGATGGCGACCTTCGCCACCTTGTCGCCGCGCTTGCGCATGGACGTGAGGATGCGCCAGCCGTGCTGGGTCGGCTCGGGGTTGATGCTGATCCGCCTTCTGTCCCGGACCTGGCAGCGGTAGGTGCCGGTGTTCTTGCCGAACTCCGGGTCGTCCATGATCACGGACGTGATGTTGACGTAGCGGCCGGCGTCCGCCGGGTTGTTCTTCAGCCAGGCGAACTTCTCGATGTCCACCGCGTCGCCCTTCAGGATGACCTGCTTGCAGGGCGCCGCGCGTGAGTCACCGACCTCCACCGGCGGAATGCGCTTCCAGCCGCCGGACGGATCGAGCCGCTTCTCCATCTCCAGCATCACCGCGCGGTACATCTGCTGGTAGTCGCTGGTGATCTCCGGCACGCCGAAGAGCACGGCCTCGTCGGGCCAGCGTCCGTAGGGATTCGCGAGCAGCGGCCCCTCCATCCACTTGCCGTTGATTTTTATGCGATCCACCATGAAGGCGGGAGCCTGCTCGATGCCGAACTTGTCGATCAGCCGGTAGGCGAACGCCGTGACCTCGTACTTGTCCTGGTCCATGGCCTCCACCTGCAGGACACGGCCGCGGGCATCGAGCTCGCGGACGTAGTCGCGTATGGAATCGAAGGTGGACCCGGGTGGCACGGGCACGGGACGGGGGACGGCGGCGTTCATGGCGTGTCCTCGGGGGTCTGTACCTGCAACCATAAGCCCGACGGGGCGAACCGGATAGGGGTTTGCCCGGGCCTGCCCGATCGGGCAGGCCCGTATACTTCCCCGCCCCACAGCCAGATCCCGCACAGATCATGTCCGACCGGTCGGCCGGCTACGTCACCGACGTGGGCTACACCTTCGGCTACCACGCCGCTTTGAACCCGCTGGCCACCCGGCTTGCGTTCCTGCGGGCAGGACTGGAACCGCCCCGCGTCGAGACAGCCTGCGAACTGGGCTTCGGCCAGGGCGTGAGCCTCGCCGTGCACGCCGCGGCATCGCCCATCAGCTGGTGGGGCAACGACCTGTTGCCGGAGCACGTGCGCTTCGCACGGTCGCTGGACTCTGCCTCGGGCGCCGACAGTGTCTTGGTCGAAGCAACCTTCGAGGAGTTCACGCGACGCAGCCCGGATCTCCCGCTCTTTGATTTCATCGGCCTCCACGGGGTGCTGAGCTGGATATCGGCCGGGAACCGCGCCTGCATCGCCGAATTCGTGCGCGACCGGCTCGCGCCCGGCGGGGTCGTGTACGCCGGCTACAACGCGCTGCCCGGCTGGGCAGACATGGTGCCGCTGCGCCGGCTGATGACCGAGCACGCCGCAAGGGCTGGCGCCGGCGGCACCGTCGGCCGCATCGATGCCGCTCTCGCCTTCACCGCACGCCTGCTGGATACCCACCCGCTGTCGATGCGCTCGACGCCGGGCGCGACCGGGCGGTTCGAACGGCTGCGGCTTGCCGACCGCCGCTACCTGGCGCACGAGTACTTCAACCGCGACTGGGAGCCCCTGTACTTCGCCGACGTGGCCAGCCTTCTCGGCACGGCGGGGCTGCGCCATGCGTGTCCGGCGCAGCTCCGGGACCATCTCGATGAGCTGAACCTGACCGATGGCCAGCGCCAGCTGCTCAGCGAGGTCGCCGACCCGTTATTCCGCGAGACCGTTCGCGACTTCGTGACGAACGCGCCGGTCCGGCGCGACTACTGGGTCCAGGATGCACATCCCATGAGCGGCGACTCGCTGCGCGAGGCCTGGCGCGCGACGAGGATCGTGCTGGCCACGCCACGGGGGGACGTTCCCGAGCGCGTGACCGGACCGCTCGGCGAGCTGCGCCTGGCTGGTCCCGTGCATTGCGCCGTGCTGGCCGCGCTCGACGATCACCGGCCTCGCACGATCGGCGAACTGGAGCCCGCGACGGTGCGTTTCCCGCCCGACGAACTGGCGAACGCCGTGTTCGAGCTGGCGGCGACCGGGCACGTGGCCATCGCCCAGGATGAGGCGACGATCAGGCACTGCGCGCCCCGCACCGGGCGCCTGAATGCGCGGCTTCTCGCGCACGCGGCCACCTCGGATGACATCGCCGTGCTGGCCAGCCCCGTGACGGGTGGTGGCGTCGGCGTCGAGCGGATCGAGCAGCTGTTCCTGGGCGCCATGGCAGCCGGCTGCGTGACGCCGGAGGAGTGGGCAGCTCAGGCGCGGCAGCACGCCACGTCGTGGGACGAGGCGGAACTGGTCACCAGGGCCCGGGCCTTCTCAAGAAGCAGGCTGCAGGTGTTGCGGGCGCTGGGGGTCGCGGCTGAAGCCGCTCCTACAGGCGGCGGCGGAGCCGCCCGGGCGGAATGAATTCGGGCCAGCCGGCGGCCCGCCAGGTCGCCAGCGCTCGCTCCATCAGGTCCGCCGTTGGCAGCGAAATCGGGCCGGTATCCAGGCTCCGGGTCGCATCGATCACCAGCTTGCTGCCGAGCTTCCGGCCCTGCTCATCGGGTGTCACGGCGTGGTCCATGCCGGCTGGAAAACCGGTGAGGATCTCGGTGTCCCGCGCCGGATCGACGTGGGAGCTCATGACCCAGTCCAGGTCGGCGCGGTCGCGGATGTCGATGTCTTCATCCACTACCGTCACGCGCTTCAGGGACGTCGTCCGGGCCACCAGCCTGCCCACCTCCTTCGCGTGGCCGGGACGGGTCGGCCGCATGCTGATGACGATGTGCGCCGCCCCGCCGCCGAACATGAGGTCGATCCAGCAGTCACGGACGGTGGTCTCCCCGTGGTCGTGGCGCAGCGTCTTCAGGATCAGCCCCGCGTTGGACAGGCTCTGCAGCGTGGTGCTCTCGGACGGCGGCTTCTGGCTGGCCAGGCCGTAGTAGATCGCATCGCGACGGTGGGTGATGGCCGTGATGCGGGCCACGGGCTTCGGCTCCACGTCGCTCATGTAGCCGGCCGACTCGCCGAAGGGTCCTTCCGGCGCCATCTCGCCGGTCAGCACTTCGCCCTCGATGATGATCTCGGCCGAGGCCGGCACCAGCAGGTCCGAGGTCTTCGCCCGCACGAGTTCCACTGGCGCGCCCTGCAGGCCGCCGGCCACCGTGACTTCGTCCACGCCCAGGGGCAGGTTCGCCACCGCCGCCAGGTAGACGGCGGGATCGGCGCCGATGACCCAGGCGATGGGCGCGGGCCTGCCCTGGTCCAGGTACGAGCGCGCGCACGCGTGGCCCTGGCGGCCGGGCGCCAGGTTGACGATCACGCTCCGCGCATCCCGGACCCGGGTGCGATAGACGCCCATGTTCTGCACGCCGGTAACCGCATGGCGGTTCACCACGCAGGTGGTAATGTAGGGCGCCGGGTCGCGCCCGGGCGTCCACACGGGCACGGGCAGCATGTCGAGATTCACCTCGTCGCCCTGGCGCACCACCTCCTGGCAGGGCGCGCTGGCGACGGTCACCGGTCGCAGCGGCGCCAGCAGGGCCCGCACCCAGTGCTCGTTGATGTCCGCGGGCGCCACGCCCAGCGCCTCTGCATAGCTCTCCACCGACGCGCCGAGCGCACCCGTCACCAGGGGAAACGGCGAGCCGGCCACCTGGTCGAAACGCAGGCCGAAGCGCTGCTCCATCGGCAAGCCCTGGAACACCCACTTCACCAGGCAGCCCGGTTCCCAGAGCCGGTCCACAGGCTGTGGCACGCGCCGCAGGCGGCCGTGGCGCTCGGCGCTCGCGAGGAAGGCACGAAGTGTGCTCGGAGGCATGGGGTATTCCGTGCGCCGGATCAGCCCGACGTCAGTTCACTGAGGAGCGCGGCCGCCGCGGCGTCGTCCGGATCACCGGCCACCAGCCGCTCCGCATACGTCCGAGCCTCGGCCAGTCGCCCCGCATCCCGGTTGATCGTCGCGAGCGCCAGGAGGATGTCCCGGTCCGCGGGATGGCGCCGGCTGGCGGCGGCCAGCGTGTCCAGGGCGCGGGGCGTCTGCCCGGCCGAGTTCAGCGCGATGCCATAGACGTAGGCGAAGCGCGCTGAGCCGGGGTCCAGTTGCGTGGCTCGCTCGAGTGCGGCGAGCGCCGCGGGCAGGTCGCCGCCCCGGACCAGGGCAAGCCCGGACGCGTGATGCAGCCCGGCGTTGTCAGGCAGGCGGATCAGCGCCGCGCGCAGGATGGCACCGGCGGCCGCCTCGTCGCCCCGCGCGCGGGTGGCGTCGGCGAGATTGGCCCAGGCCGGCGCGAACCCGGGATCGATTTCCGTGGCCACCCGGTAGGCGGACTCGGCCTCCGCATTCCGGCCCAGCGCCTGCTCCAGGTTGCCCAGGTTCAGCTGGGCTTCCGGACGATCAGCGTTTACCGCGAGGGTGGCGCGGAAATCATCCACGGCCCGCGACAGCGCCGCCGCCTGGGCCGAGGTCATCAGGTCCGGTGAGGCGCCGGCAAGCCAGCGGGCCGCCTCCGCGCGCACGCCGAGTACCGGATCGTCCAGGAGGACGCCTGCGGCCCTGATGCGCAGGTCGGTGGGCAGCCCCTCGAGCGCCAGGGCCGCCGCGTACCGGACCAGGGCCTCCGCATCGCCGGCACCGGCCACGATGGCCGGTTCCAGCATCGGCCCCGGGAAGCGGGCCAGTTCCGTCAGCGCCGTCGCCCGCAGGATTGCCGGCAATCCTGCGTCCGTCGCCAGAGCGGCCAGGCCGGAAGCGGAAGCGGCATCACCGCTCCGCGCGGCGTGCAGGACCTCGCCGTAGTGGCGGGCGGAGTCCACGGGACCGTGCCAGCGTCCGACGGCGGCCGCGGCCCAGGCGGCGGGCTTGTCCGCGTGGCAGGCCGCGCAGGCGTTGGGCGTGCCAATCCGCACGGTCAGGTCGGGACGCGGAATGCGCAGGCTGTGGTCCCGGCGCCGGTCCACGCCCATGTAGGTGCCCTCGGGCATGTGGCAGTCCACGCACCCCACACTCGTAGGAGCGCCCGTAGGAGCGCCTTTAGGCGCGACCGGATGCCCCGTATGCGCCGCCGCTGCAAACTTCGCCGGACTGTGACACCGACTACAAAGCGCATCCCCCTCTGCCCGGAGCTCCAGGCTGTGGGGCTCGTGGCAATCGCTGCAGCCGACGCCGGCCTGGAACATGCGGCTCTGGCGGAAGGAGCCGTATTCGAACACTTCATCCTGGATCTGGCCGTCCGGGTAGTAGAGGCCTTCGGTGAGCAGTGCCGGCGCGTGGGTGGCGAGCAGCGGCTGCCCGTAGGCGTAGTCCTCCGTCAGCACGCCGCGCCGCGCGTGGCAGCGACCGCAGGCCTCGACTTCCACGTCCGCGCGCGACTCGCCTGTGTGCACCGGCTTGCCTGCGGTTGCATCCCAGGCCCAGGTGCCGGCCCCCGGCAACCTGATCAGCAGGCCGCGGGCCGGCTCAGCCCCGGGCTCGCCACCGGCTTTCGCCCACTCCACGTGGCGGGACCCCGGCCCGTGGCAGGCCTCGCAGCTAACGTCGGTCTCGGACCATGTGGTCTTGTAGGACCGTGTCGCCGCGTCGTAACCCTTGCGCAGGTTCGTCGAATGGCACTCCGCGCACTGGTAGTTCCAGGTCTGGTCGATGCCGGTCCAGTGCAGGGGATCGCCGGGTTTCAGTGACTGGTCAGGGTACAGGTCGTACCAGCGCTGGCCGCCGGCGCCGGAAGGCCGGTCGTCCCAGGCGACGCCGAAGGCCTGGAAGCGGCCGCCCGGGAAAGGCACCAGGTACTGCTGCAGCGGGGCCACGCCAAAGGTCCAGCTGACGGGAAAGTCGGCCGGCTTGCCGTCCATGCCGTCGGTGCGAACGAGGAACCGGCCGTCCCGCTCGAGGAAGGCGGCGGTGACGCTCCGGCCCTCGAATACGGCGCCGTCGAACCGGCCGCGCACGGATCGGGCCGTCGGCTCCTCCATCGCGAGATCGTGGTGGGAGCCGGACCAGGCCTGTGCCTCGGCGGCATGGCAGGCGGCGCAGGTCTCGCGCCCCACGAACGCCGGTGCCGCTGGTTTGGCCGGAGGCTCACCGGGGGCGCAGGCCGTTCCCAACAGCAGGACAAGGAGAAGGATGACGAAACGCACGCCGCGAGAGTAGTGCCGAACCCCGTGCCGGTCCACTACACTGCCGGCCCAATGAAATGGTTGAAACGAATCGCCCTGGGCTTCCTCGGCCTGCTGGTCCTCGCCTGGCTCGGGCTCGTCGTCTACGCCTACTGGCCTACCGGCATCGAGGAAGTGCCCGCGGTGAACCTGGCCGGCCCCGCGGACCGTTTCGTCAGCGTGGACGGCGTGAACATCCGCTACCGCACGTGGGGCGAGCCGGCGCCGGACAAGCCCACCGCGCTCCTGCTCCACGGCTTTGCCAACTCCCTGCAGAGCTTCCGGCGCCTCGCGCCGCTGCTCACGGACCGGTACTACGTGGTCGCCTACGACATGCCGGGCTTCGGCCTGTCCGACAAGCCGGCGCCCTTCGACTACAAGAACGCGCACCAGGCGGAGATCGGCAAACGGCTCATCGAGACGCTCGGCCTCAAGCGGGTCGTGGTGGGCGGCCATTCACTGGGCGGCGCCATCGCGCTCCGCGTCGCGCTCGAGTCGCCCGACGTGATCGGCCTCGTGGTCATGAACCCCGGCATCATCACCACCGGCGTGCCGCCCATCGCCAAGTACCTGGTGTTCCCGTTCCCGCGCATCCAGGCCAAGCTGTTCGGCGATCCGGAGTTCCGGTCCGGCTTCCTGAAGCGCTCCTTCGTGGACCCGACGATCGTCACCGACGACGTGGTGCGGGACCTCAGCCTCACGTCCCGCAGCGAGAACTACCTCCGCGGCATGACGAACCTGATGGGCCAGTACGCCGACGCTGACGAAGTGCCCATGCTGCCGCGGCTGACGGTGCCCTCCCTGATCGTCTGGGGCCAGCAGGACCGGGGCAAGCCCGCGGGCGAGTTCGAGGAACTCCGCGCGAAGATGCCATCAAACACGGCCGTGCTCGTGCCAACGTCGGGCCACTACGTCCAGGAGGAAGCACCGGCCGAAACGGCCGCCGCCATGAACGCCTTCATCGATCGCGTGATGCCGCCCCTGTAGGAGCGCCTTCAGGCGCGATCCCAGAACCCCCATGACCACGATAGGCACCCCCCTCTCCCCCCACGCCACCCGCCTCCTCCTCCTGGGCTCCGGCGAGCTGGGCAAGGAAGTCGCGATCGAGGCCCAGCGCCTCGGCGTCGAAGTGATCGCCGTGGACCGCTACGCCAACGCCCCGGCCATGCAGGTGGCACACCGGTCCCACGTGATCAGCATGCTGGATGCGGCCGCCCTGCGCGGCATCGTCGAGAAGGAGAAACCCCACTACATCGTTCCCGAGATCGAGGCGATTGCCACGGCGGAACTGCTGGCGCTCGAGGCGGAGGGTTACACCGTGATCCCGACGGCGCGCGCCGCGCAGTTGACGCTGGAGCGGGAGGGAATACGGCGGCTCGCCGCGGAGACCCTGGGTCTCGCGACGTCACCGTACCGGTTCGCCGGCACGCTGGAGGAGTTCCGCTCGGCGGTGGCAGAAATCGGCATGCCCTGCGTCGTGAAGCCGGTCATGTCGAGCTCGGGCAAGGGACAGAGCACGGTACGCGCTGCCGCCGACTTGCAGAAGGCCTGGGACTACGCGCAGGGCGGCGGCCGCGCCGGCGCCGGCCGCGTGATCGTCGAGGGCTTCATCGACTTCGACTACGAGATCACCCAGCTCACAGTCCAGCATGCCGGCGGCACCGCCTTCTGCGAGCCGATCGGCCACCTGCAGGTCGACGGCGACTACCGGGAATCCTGGCAGCCCCACCCGATGAGCCCCAAGGCCCTGGCCGAGGGCCGGCGCATCGCCGCCGCGGTCACCGGCGAACTCGGCGGCCGCGGGATCTTCGGCGTGGAACTGTTCGTGAAGGGCAACCAGGTGTGGTTCAGCGAAGTATCACCGCGGCCCCACGACACCGGCCTCGTGACGCTGATCTCCCAGGACCTCTCCGAGTTTGCCCTGCACCTGCGGGCCATCCTCGGCCTGCCGATCCCGAACATCGCCCAGCACGGGCCGTCCGCGTCCTGCGCGCTGCTGATCGAGGGCGACACCGCGGACCTGCAGTTCCACAACGTCGAGGCGGCATTGAAGGAGCCTGACACCGGGCTGCGGCTGTTCGGCAAGCCGGAAGTGCGGGGCAGGCGACGCATGGGTGTGACGCTGGCGCGGGCCGGGACGCTGGATGAGGCGCGGGCAAAGGCGCGGCGGGCGGCCATCTCGATCAACAGCACGGGGTAGCAACTCGCGTGCCCGCCCGCCGCCGCGGGTGTGAGCACGCTGGACGTCGTACTGCTCGGAGTTCCCGGGACGCTTTCAGCGCAAGTCCGGCGCCGACCGACGGCGTCGCGCCAGGCACTGCATAAATCGACGCTCCAACTCGTCGTGCACTTCAGGCGCCACGGCGCCCCTCCCCAGCCACTCAAGCCACATGGCTTCCCAGTCGCGACCGTCCATGCGCCTGGCCTGACCCAGGCCCTGGCGCAGCAACTCGAGCTCGTGCTCCCGGCGCAACCCCGCATCCTCCGGGGGAGTAGCGACTGCGCCGAGAATCTCCGCGCGGACACACAGTGTGCGCAGCGCCAGCTCACGAGCTGCGTCGTCCTCGGTGGCGAACTCGACCACGTCTGTCCGTAGCAGCGCCTGTTGCAGCGCGTGCTTCGTGACTTTGTTCGGCCAGCGCGGGACGCCGGCAATGAATGCGTCGGCCGCCGCGCGGAGGGCTTCGCGCTCGGCGTCGGTGGCGCACTCGATCACGGCGCGCTGGTACGCACGCACGTGTCTGGCAGCCGCACGGACGTTCGTCTCGACAGCGTCGATGGCGCGTTGCTCCAGTCCGGCCAGCAGCGCCTCATAGCCCGACATCGCGCGCCGGAAGCGGTCGTGCAGACCCCGTGCCTCAGCGCGGGGCAGTTCCCCGATGGCGGCGAATGCCGCCTGCCAATCGCGCAGTAGCGCCTGGCCGGACTGGCGATCTGCGGGTGACTCGCGAAGCGACTGTTCGATCTGTCCGCACAACACCACGGCCTTTCCCTTGGCCATCTCCAGCGCTGCCGACTGCTCGGCGAATGCCTGCTGGCGGCGTTCGTAGACGGCATTGCACAGCGCGTGGAACTCCGCCCAGAGTGCCTCCGACTGCGGGTGCGGCACCGGGCCCGTGGTCTTCCACTGTGCCTGCAGGCGCTTCACCTCGTCGACGGCCTGTGCCGTGTCCCCGGCCGTCGCGAGCGGCTGCGCCCGCGCTATCAGCGCCTGCTTGTCGGCAGCGTTGCGCGCGTGCCACGCCGTCACCCGCGCACGCAGTCGATCCAGCGCCCGGTGAAACTCAGCCTCGACGGGGCGACCAGCGTCCCGATCGACCGGCGCGTGGCGACGCCAATCCTGCGGTGCTTCGCGCAGGACGCGCGCGATCAGCGGATGGTCTGGCCTCTCGGCATCAATCCCCGCCTCGAAGGCCAGCACGCGCTCGAGCACGCGCTTACGGCTGTCGAGATTCCCGCGACGGATCGCAGCCTGCGCGGCGAAATGCACCTGGCAGGGCTGGAATGCCGCCTGGTACGCCCGCTCAAACCGCTCCTGCTCGGCCGGCACGTCGACCGCGATGCCCTGATTGATGGTCCGCCATTCCTGCCGGAGGGCGCGGAGATGTTCTGCCAGTACTTCAGGCTCCTCGTCGACGCCAGTCAGCGCTTCCACTTCCTCAATCAGCTCGATGCGCTTCGGTGCAACCACGTAGTCCTTCCACCGGCGCAGCTCGTTCAGGCGGGCGTCGAGTTGCTCCAGGTTGCGCGTGAGGTGTGGCGGCACAGAGAGGGCGCCCGCCAGCGCTGCCTCGATGGACTGGCGGAACCGTGCAGCCTTGCGCGTGTCTCCCCGGTTAAGAGCGGCGCTGCTCAGGCGGATCAGGCTGACGATCTCTGCCTGGGCCTCTGCTTCGATGGCGTGCCGATCAGCGAGCGCCTGGGCGTCTGCCGCGCGGGCCTCCTCAGCGGCGGCACGTGCGCTCGCTTCGGCCGCGGCCTGCTGCTCTACCTCGGCCTCGCGGCGCGCCTGCAGCTCGGCAGCGAGTTCCCGCGCCCGGGCCTCGTCAGCTTCGCGCAGGGCGGCCAGGCGTGCCAGCTCGCGGTCGTGCGCAGCAATGGTATCGAGGCAGCGCTCGAGCGCCTTCAGGGCGCGCTGCTGGACCCCGGCGTCGAGCGTGCCCGGCAACGCCTGCCAGCGTGCCGTCAACGTGGAGAGCGTGGCCTCGTAGAGGGCATCGTGCGGCCGGGTGCTGTGCTGCTCGATCGAGGTGCACAGGGCTTCAACCTCCAGCGCAGCCTGTTCCAGGCTGCGCCGCTCGGCCAGCAGCGCGTCGGTCCGCTGCTTGATGAGTTTGTAGGCAGCTTTGTCCCTGCCGCGCAGGCGTGGCAACAGGTCATACCACAGCGCGGGTTCGTCGATCGCCGCTGCGGCGGCCTGCCGCACGCGAGTCGTCGGCCCTTCGACGGCCAATAGGGCAAGTTCGGCGGGCGCCATGGAGCCCGACGCGATCGCGCCCAGCAGTCTCTCGTGCTCAGTCGCATCGACCGCAGGGATCCGTTCGATCGGTGGAGTTGCTGCCGCGGGCGGCGGCGGGTCTGGGGCGGTCCGGAACAGGCGCGATAGCAGCTTCATTGTCGAAAATGATACAGGATCGTCGTTACCGGGTCGGGCTGAGCTCCCCGGCACTTTGCCAGGACAGGCGGATTGGTCTTGAATCAGCGAGCTGCCCCGAGGGTGCTCTTGTGGATCACCCCGTCCTTCATGATCACCAGGACGTTGCGGGCGGGGTCAGCGACGAGCGCGATGTTCTCGAGCGGGTTCCCGTCGACCAGCAGAAGGTCGGCCAGTGCGCCTTCCTCGACGACACCGAGCTTGCCGGGATAGGGATTGCGCTTGCCCGACAGTGCCAGCAGCTCGGCGTTGGTGCCCGTGGTCGGCATGCTGGAGACACGCTCGATCCTATTGTCGCGCACCAGCACGTTCGACGGGGCCGAGAGCGTGCTGCCTGTGCCGTCAAAGATGCGGACGTTCTGGAACAGCGTCGGCCCGGCGACACCTGACTGCGCCGCGACCGCGCTCACGGCCGAACACAGCCAGGCCGAAGCGGCGATCGTCTTGATGAGTGCGCGCGTCATGGATTCGTTCTACTGGCGACCGAGGCGGTCTGTCAGGATTCTTCTGGGGGGGCAACCGGGATGTCAACGCGCGGACGGGTCGCGCGTGAACGCGCTCCTACGCCGGTTGTGCCCCGTCGGTGTCCAGCAGCGCGTCCACCTCGTCCTGCTGCAGCTCGAAGATGCGGGCATACACGCCGCCCTTCGCCAGCAGCTGGGCGTGCCGGCCCTGCTCCACCACCCTGCCCTGCTCCAGGACGAGGATGCGATCCGCGTTCTGCACGGTGGACAGGCGGTGGGCGATGGTCAGCGTGGTGCGGCCGGACTGCAGCTCGCGTATGGCGGCGTTCACCTCGCGCTCGGTCTCCACGTCCAGGTTGGAGGTGGCCTCGTCGAGGATCAGGATCGGCGCGTCCTTGAGCAGCGCCCGGGCAATCGCGAGGCGCTGGCGCTGGCCGCCGGAGATCTTCGAGCCCATCTCGCCCACCGGCGTGTCGTAGCCCAAGGGCAGGCTGTCGATCCAGGTCTTGAGGTTCGCCCGGCGCGCGGCCTGGTCGATCTCGGCCGGGGTCGCGTCCAGCTTGCCCATGCGGATGTTGTCGCCAATGGTGGTGTTGAACACGTAGTTCCGTTGGGACACCACGGCAACCCGGTTGCGCAGCTCCTCCAGCGGCAGCTCGGCGACGGGCCGGCCACCGATGCGGATATCGCCACCCGATGCATCCCAGAAGCGCAGCAGCAGGTTCACGATCGTGGACTTGCCGGCGCCGCTGGTACCGACCAGGGCCACGTGCTCGCCGGGTGCCAGGTCGAAGCTGATGCCCTTCAGGATGGCGTTGCCATTCTGGTAGCCGAACTGCACGTTGTCGAAGGACAGCGCGGAACTGAGCTTGCCGGCGGGGCCCTTCGCCCGGTCCTTCACGGCCGGTTCCTGGTCCATGAGCTCGAACAGCCGGTCCGCACAGACGATGGACACCCGGTAGTCGTTGATCACGTTGTTCAGCCCGATCACGGCCTCGAAGCTGGTCACCGTGATCGCAAACACCACCGGCAGGTCCCGGAGGACGTCGATGGCACCGGCCTCCACCAGGCCCTGGCCCACCCACAGCATGGCGACCGTCGCGGCCGCCACCACAAACTCGGTGACGCCCTTCTGGAAGGCATCGGCCCGGGTCAGCTTCTCCTGCCCGCGGCCCAGCTCCTCGCCGAGCCGGCGCGCCTCGTCCCGGCGCCGCTGGCCGGCACCGAAGGCCAGCGTATCCCGCAGTCCCTGGAAGCTGTCGGTGAGGAACGCGTTCACCTCGCCCTGGACCCGCCGCCAGTCCGCATCGCCGGACCCGCCGATGACGGCAATCAGGGTGGGCAGCACGATGATCATGAAGAGCATGAAGGGCAGCAGGGTCCAGGCAAAGGCCGGGTTGATCGCGTACAGCCAGCCGAGCAGCGACGCCGGCACGATGATTGCGCAGATCGCCGGGGCAATCGTGTGGGCGTAGAACGGCTCGACCCGCTCGCAGTCGTTGATCACGCGGGAAATGGCGTCGCCCGTGCGCAGGGTGCCCATCCCGGCGGGCGCCAGGGGCTCCAGCCTCTTGTAGAAGTCGTTGCGGAGCATGGCCAGCAGCCGGAACGCCACGTAGTGGCCGGTGAACTGCTCGATGTAGTGGGCGAGCCCGAGCCCGAAGGCGCCCAGCACCAGCCAGCCGGCGATGGACCACAGCTCGGCACCGGTGGGATTGGCGACGAACTTCGCGACCGACATCGCCGCGACGGCCACCAGGATCGTGGCGCCCCAGAGCTTGCCGGTGCGGGCCGTCACCGACACGGCCATGACGCCGTTCAGCGGCTTCATGAAACGGAGCAGGCGGAACATCGTGCTCCAGTGGGACTTCGTCTGCGTGCTCATGCCGCACCCCCGGCGACCGCGTGGCCGCTCTCCATCGCCCGTGTGGTACCTACCATCTTCGCGTAGGTGCCATTCCTGGCCACCAACTCGCCATGGCTGCCCTGCTCGATCACCCGTCCGTGGGCCATCACGACGATCCGGTCGGCGGTCTGAACGGTCTTCAGCCGGTGCGCGATCAGCAGCACCGTGCGGTTGGCCGTGAGGCGCTCCAGCGCCTCGTGGATGACAGACTCCGTCTCCAGGTCAATCTGGGACGTGGGTTCATCGAGCACGATGATCGGCGCATTCTTCAGCAGCGCCCGGGCGATGGCCACGCGCTGCACCTGGCCGCCGGACAGGGACAGGCCGCGCTCGCCCACCAGCGTCTGCAGGCCGGCGGGGCTCGCCTGGATGAAGTCCCAGATGTTCGCAGCCTTCGCCGCGTCGATCAGCTCCTGGTCCGTCGCTTCGGGCCTGGCGAGGCGGAGGTTGTCGGCGATCGTGCCGTAGAACAGGTAGGGATCCTGGGGCACGAGGGCGATCTGCTCCCGGACCCAGTCGAGTGTCACCTTCCCGACGGGCTGGCCATCGATCTCGATCGTGCCGGACGTGGGCGCCAGGGTGCGGAGCACCAGGTTCGCCACCGTAGTCTTGCCCGAGCCGCTGTGGCCGATGAGGGCGACCGTCTCGCCGGCGCGCACGTCGAGGGAGAAACGGTCCACCGCCGGCTTTTCGGTGCCCGGGTAGCTGAACACCACGTCGCGGAAGCAGATCGCGCCGGACCCCTTCGTCACGGGCGCAACGGCGTCGTCCGCCTGGGCCACCGTCGGCTTCTCGCCGAGGAAGGCGATGATCTTCTTGGCGAACTCCCGGCCGATGGCACCGGCAAAGAAGAACTGGCCGATCAGGCTGAGCGGCTTGGCGAACTCGGCGCTGGCCAGGATGAGCGCCACCACCTGGCCGGCGGACAGGAAGCCCGCGTCCATCCGCAGCAGCGCCACGACGGTGAGCACCAGAGTGGTGCCCAGCGCGAAGCCGAAGTCCACCAGCAGAATCATCACCTGGTTGACGAACAGCAGGCGCATGGTGATCACCCGCTGCTCCTCGGTGGCCGCGTACATCTCGGCGCCGCGCTTCGCGCCCAGGTTGAACATCTTGAGCGTCGTCATGCCCTGCAGGGCGTCGAGGAAGGCGGCGCTCTGCTGGTTGTTCACGTCCGCGTACTTGTCGCTGACCTTGCGGAACTGCTTGGACAGGGCGCCGAGGAACATGGGCGTCAGCGGGATGGCCACGATCAGCGACAGGCCGACCACCCAGTCCACGACGCCGATGTAGATGCAGAGCGCGATCGGCGTGAGCATGCCGACGGCGAACTGCACGAAGTACACGCCGTAGAAGAGCTCGATCCAGTCCATGCCGTCCACGGCGATGTTCGCGAGCTCGCCGGTGCGCTTCTTGTCGAGCACCGCGGGGCCCAGGCGGAGCGCGTGCTCGTAGACCATGTCCCGCACCGACAGCTTGGTCTGGGACGAGGCCCGGTACTGGGCGAAGCGGAAGAACCACCCCGCCGCGAGCTTGGCGGCCAGCAACCCGATGAGGACCGGCAGGTACCTCTCCATCACGTCCTCGCCCTTGAGCAGGCCGTCGATGCCGAGGCCGAGGACGGTGTACAGGGCCAGGCTCAGCAGCACGCCCGCCAGGCCGGCGACGATGCCGGCGATGAGCCACTGGCTGGTGGACTTGACGATCAGGCGCTTGTCGATGCCGAGCATGGGGGCTTTCCTTGCGCCGCTCTGCCGCAGGCGCTGTTACCGACGTGGGACCAGAGAATTAACACGTTACTATAGACCTTCAAGTCAAATTCAAGGTCAATTGACTCAGGGGGTAAACATGCCCACCACCAACCAGCGGGAATACACGATCGGCGCGCTGGCCAAGCGCGCACGCGTCGCCCCTTCCGTACTTCGCTACTACGAGAAGGAAGGATTGCTGGTTCCCGGCCGGCGCACCGCCTCGGGTTACCGGGTCTACGGCCCGGATGCCGAGAAGACGCTGCTGTTCATCAACCGCGCGAAGCGCCTGGGATTTTCGCTGGACGACATCCGCCAGTTCCTGGCGGCGGGCAGGGCCGAGGCTGGCGAGAAGCCGGCGAAGAAGAACGGCAAGGCAGGCGACGTGGCGCAGATCGCCGAGGACCGGTTCCTGGAAATCGAGCGGCGGCTGACCGAGTTGCTGGTGCTCCGGCACGAGCTGGAAGTCTTCCTGCGGGAGATGTCAGGCCAGTTGCCGGCCGCTGACAGCGCGCGCCGCCTGTACCGCCGGCTCGTGGACCACGTCTGCGGCCACAGCAGCACTCCCCAGGACGAGGCCGCTTCCCTGAATGCGCTCATGAAGCGGATGGGCTGCAACCTGGCATCGCTGAACCGGGGTGAGGCACTCGATGTCCTCCGCGGCAGGCACATTCACGTCTGGCGCGAGACGGAGGGCTACAGCGTGCTGGTGCCGGGCGATGACCCTCGTATCGGGAATGCCCTGCAGCAGATCGCGGCGTCGGAGGCCGGCTGCGAGGCACACACGGAACCGCAGGTGGAGAAGACGAGCGAAGGCCACGTGTTCTCGGCACACGGGGACAACGCGTTCCTGTTCGCGCAGTTCTTCCTCGCGCTGGAGCACCGGGCCGCGGGGTAGGAGCGGCTTTAGCCGCGACCCGGAGCAGGGTCGCGCCTGAAGGCGCTCCTACAGAGGCAGCACGCCCTCCCGTTGCAGGAGCGCCCGCTTGCGCCCGAGGCCTCCCGCATACCCGGTCAGTGAACCGTCGCGGCCGAGCACCCGGTGGCACGGCACGATGATCGACACCGGATTCCGGCCGATGGCGGCGCCGGCGGCGCGGACCGCGGCGGGGGAACCCGCCCGACCGGCAATGACGGCGTAGCTGCTCGTGCTGCCTGGCCTGATCTTCAGCAGCGCCCGCCAGACCTTGCGCTGGAATTCGGTGCCCTGCAGGTCGAGCGGCACGCTGAACGCCCCATCGGGGTCCTTCCAGTAGGCGTCCAGCTCCCGGCGCACCCGGGCGAGCAAGGGATGTCGCGGATTCTCCGGCGCATCCAGGGGCCCCGGATGATGGGCCTGCCCGTCGAACCACAAGCCGGCCAGGCCCTTGCCCGTCGCCGCGGCCGTCAGCGGGCCGAGGGGTGAATCGAGGCGCGCCTGCGCCACCAGTCCGGTAATTCCCATGCTCATTTCTCCAGTGCCTGCCACAGGCGGATGACGGCGTAGGACCGCCAGGGCCGCCATTGATCTGCCAGTACCCGCACACGCCGGATGTCCCGGGTGCCAAGCGCGTTCAGCACGCCGATGTCGCTGGCCGGGAAGGCATCGGGCCAGGCCAGGGCGCGCATCGCGATCAGTTCGGTCGTCCACTCGCCGATGCCCGGCAGGGCGCGCAGCGCCTCGAGCGTGGCGGCGAGCGGCGCGCCCCGGTGCAGGGCGATGCGCTCCTCCGCCACGGCGGTGGCCAGCGCCTGCAGTGCGCGCACCCTCTGGCGCACGATGCCGAGCCGACCGATGGACTCGGGACTGGCGCCGGCCAGTGTCATCGCGTCGGGAAACTGCCGGTGCAGTTCCGGAAACGGAGTGACGATCTTCCGGCCAAAGCGCTCGACCAGCCTGAGGGTGAGGGTGCGGGCGGCGGCGACACTGACCTGCTGGCCGAGGATGGCGCGGGCTGCGATCTCGAAACCGTCCATTCCACCCGGTAGCCGGATGCCGGCCCGGGCCTCCGCCGGTACGCTGGCCAGCACCGGATCGATTAGCGACGGATCGGCGTCCAGGTCAAACGCCTGGCGCACCCGCTGCAGGATGGCCCCGAGCGCCGGCAGCAGTGCGGGGGCGATCTGCAGCTCCACCTCATTCCGGGCCACCACGAAACGGGCAGCAACCCAGCCATCCAGGCGGCGGCCCTGGTGACTGAGCGCGAGGGTGCGCCGCACGCCGTGGCGATCGACGGCTTCGACGCCGGGCAGGGCGCGAACCGAGAAGAACCGGAGCAGGCCGGCAATGTCACAGGGTGGGCGGTAGGCGAGGCGCAACGTCACGAGGCCGGGCGGCAATTTCTCCCCACGCTGCCTTCGCAGTGCGGTGGGGCTCAGCCGGTAGCGGCTGGCGAAGGCGGCGTTGAAGCGCCGCAGGCTCCCGAAGCCGCTCGCCAGCGCCACCTGCGTCACGGGAAGTGGCGTATCGGTCAGCAGCTGCTTGGCCAGCAGGAGCCGGCGGGTCGTCAGGAACTCCATCGGCGACACGCCGTGCAGGTCCTGGAAGATCCGTCGCAGGTGTCGATCAGTGACTCCCAGCCCGGCCGCTACCGCAGGCAGGTAGAGGTCCTCGCCCCCGCTCGCCCGGTGCTCGATCATCCGGGCCGCCTGGCCGGCGAGGACCCGGGACGAATCCACGAGGGAGAGCCCCGGCGCCAGTTCGGGGCGGCACCGCAGGCAGGGGCGGAAGCCCGCCTGCTCCGCCGCCGCCGCGTGGCTGAAGAACCTGCAATTGCTCCGCTTCGGTACCCGGACCCGGCACACCGGACGGCAGTAGATGCCGGTCGACGTCACGCCCACGAACACCCTGCCATCGAAGCGCGCGTCGTGAGCGAGCAATGCGTTGTAGTAAATGTCGCCCGCCGTATTCATGGACGCCATTATGCGCGGCTGCGCCGGCCGGACTCGCCGTTTTCGGACCTGTGGGTGGCATGCTAGCCTCAGACCAGCCGGGAGGTTCCACATGGCCGCGTTCACCACCACCTGCGAAGTCCGCTGGGCCGACCTGGACCTCAATGGGCACGCCCGGCACACTGCCTTCATGGACTGGGCGACTCACTGCCGGGTCCGCGCCTTCGCCGGCGCATCGGCGGACTTCGAAGTGCTCGGCTCCGGCAAAGGCTAGAGCACCAGGCATGCAGAGCACCATCGCACCCCGCTGGACCCGCCTCGTCGCGGCACTTCTCGCCGCCGTCACTTGGCCGGCCAGCCACGCCGCTGAGCCCGTTACAGCGAATACCGTCACCCTCTCTCCGGGTGAGGCTTCACCGCCGGCCAGCCTGGCTGTGATGGCCTGGCTCCCGGGCCAGTGGACCGGTGAAGGCCTCGGGGGATTCAGCGAGGAGACCTGGAGCCCGGCACGGGACGGCGTGATGCTGGGCATGTACCGGCTTATCCGGGAAGGAAAGCCGGCCTTCTACGAGCTGATGACGATGGTGGAGGAACGCGGGAGCCTCGTGCTCCGCCTCAAGCACTTCAATCCCGACCTCAGCGGCTGGGAGGAACGGGACGAGTCCGTGGACTTTCCGCTCGTGGCGGTCGGCGACGGGCGCATCCAGTTCGATGGCCTGACCTTCGAACCCCGGGGGTCTGACACGGTTACCATCTACCTGGCCGTCAGAGAAAAGGGTAGCCGCACGGCGCGGGAGGAGATCTTCCGGTACCGGCGCACCGCGCAAGCCACGCCCTGACCCGCGTCACGCAAAGCCCGCCAACACCCCGCCGGCGCCCTTGACCTTCAAGTCATCTTCAAGGTGCACCATTTCCCCTGAGAACCCGGATTTCCCGGGTTCCCGAGGAGCCGGTACCGATGAACGCCACCGTTTCGCCTGTCGTTCGCCTGAAGATCCAGGGGATGGACTGCGGCAGTTGCGCACTCACCATTGAACAGGCCGTGCGGGCAGTGCCCGGCATCGCCACGGTCCGCGTCGACTTCACGACCGAGACCCTGGAGGCCACCGGCTCCGCCACCCGGGACCAGATCGAGGCTCGCGTAAAGGACCTGGGCTACCGCATCGCCGACAGCGACACACCGAAGCAGGCGCCCCGGCCGGAACTCCGCGGTCTCACAGGATTCCTGCGCTTCCTCGCCGCCGAACGCCGCACCCAGATCGCGCTGGCCGCTTCCCTGTTGCTGATTGGTGCCGCACTGCTGGGGCCTGCCTTCGGCGCCGCATTGGTCGAGGCTGCCCTGCTCGCCACGGTCGTCGTGGTCGGCGCGCCCATCCTCGTCAAGGGCCTGCGGTCCCTGCTGGTCGCCCGGCACGTCACGATCGACCTGCTGATGGGAATTGCCACCGTCGGCGCCGTGGCCATCGGCGAGACCGGCGAAGCCGCCGCGGTGGTCCTGCTGTTCACCCTCGGCGAGGCCCTGGAAGCCTACAGCGCCGAGCGCTCCCGGGACGCGCTGCGCAGCCTGCTCTCGCTGCAGCCGGACGAGGCGACGGTGCTCGAGGCCCACGCCGAGAGCCATGATGACCACGAGGATCATGCGGGCCACGATCATGCCGCCCATGATCACGACGATCATGGCCATGAGCATCACGCGCACCACGACCACGGCGCCGCATGCAGTCATGACGACCGTGAACATGCCCATGAACATGCTCGCGAGCATGACCACGAAAACGACCACGAGGAGCACGCCGGCCACGCGCACGCCCGACCCGCGCCTGCCGCCGCCGTCCACTTCCACCAGCTGCGGCGCCCGACTTCCGCCGTGCCGGTGGGCGCGATGATCCTCGTCCGGCCTGGCGAGCGGATCCCGCTGGATGGCCGGATCCTGGAAGGTGCTTCCAGCATCAACCAGGCCGCCGTCACCGGCGAGAGCATTCCCGTGGACCGTGGCGTCGGGGACGAGGTTCTTGCCGGCACGGTGAACGGCCCCGGTGCGCTGACGGTCGAAGTCCTGCGTCCGGCGGGGCTGTCCACCGTCACCCGCATTGCACAGATGGTGGAGCGGGCCCTGGCGGAGCGCACGCCTGCGGAGCGCTTCATCGATCGCTTTGCCCGCTGGTACACCCCGCTGGTGGTGGTGCTCGCGGCGCTGCTGGTGGCCATCCCCGTGCTGGTCTTTGCCCAGCCCTTCTTCGACCTGGCGGATGGCACCCGCGGCTGGCTCTACCGCGGCCTCGCGATGCTGATCATCGCCTGCCCCTGCGCCCTGATCATCAGCATCCCCGTGACCGTGGTCAGCTCTCTCGCCCGGCTCGCCCAGCTCGGCGTGCTCGTGAAGGGTGGCGCCCAGCTGGACCGGCTGGCCAGCGTCAACATCATCGCGTTCGACAAGACGGGCACGCTGACGATGGGCCGGCCGGCGGTCACCGCGATCCGCGGCAGGGACTGCGCGCACCCGGTCGCGTCCAATGGCGACTGCGGGACCTGCGAGGACGTCGTGGCCGTCGCGGCCACGGTGGAGACCGCTTCCGAGCACCCGCTGGCGCAGGCCGTCGTGGCCTCGGCCCAGCGTCGCGGCGTGGCCAATCGCTGGCCCCAGGCCGTGAACATCACGGCCCACCTGGGCCACGGCGTGTCGGGCGAGCTGGCCGGCGAGCGGATCGCCGTCGGCACCCACGAGCTGTTCGCCCACGGCCAGGAGTGCGCCAACGAGGTCTGCGCCGAAGCGGCCACGCTGCAGTCCACCGGCAAGACGGTGATGCTCGTCGGGCGCGGCCGGGAAATGGTCGGTTACATCGGCGTCGAGGACGAGCCGCGGCCGGACGGCCGGGCGGCCCTCCTCGAACTGCACGCGCTGGACCCGCAGCTGAAGACCGTGATGCTCACCGGCGACAACCGGACCGTGGCCGAAGCCATTGCCCGCCAGATCGGCGGCATCGACGAGGTGCAGGCCGGGCTTCTACCGGAACACAAGCTCCGCCTGGTCCGCGAGCTGCAGTCCCGCGGCACGGTGGCGATGATCGGCGACGGCATCAACGACGCTCCCGCGCTGGCGCAGGCCGACGTGGGCATCGCCATGGGCGGCGGCGGCACCGCGCAGGCGATGGAGACGGCCGACGTGGTGCTGATGCAGGACAACCTGCACGCCATCGCCACGACGCTCCGCATCAGCCGGCTCACCCGCCGCGTGGTCAAGCAGAACATCGCGCTGAGCCTTGGCCTGAAGCTCGCCGTGCTGGCGCTCGCGATTCCGGGACTTGCCAGCCTCTGGCTGGCGGTGCTGGCCGACGTGGGGGCAACCCTGGTGGTCACGCTGAACGGGATGCGGATGCTGCGGGCGAAGTAGGAGCGCCTTCAGGCGCTCCTACACGGCCGGTGCTGCGCGCGGGTCGGGCACGTTGACGAACAGGAACCAGATTCCGACCGCCGTGGTCAGCGCCGCGCCGCCGAGCATGGGCATCACCGGCGCTACCGAGTAGACGAGGCCACAGAGGATCGGCCCGAAGATCATGCCCACGGTGGGCGCGGCGGACAGCAGTCCGGCAACGGCGCCCTGCTCCTCCCGCTCGACACTGAGGCTGCCGGCGGCATTCAGTCCGGGCGCCGTAAAACCGAAGCTGAGGCCGAACAGGCCGTAGCCCACGTAGAGCGATACCAGCCCGGGACCGAAGGCCAGCAGCAGCAGGGCAAAGGTCATCACGCCGAAGCCTGTCTTCAGCATCGTCGCCGGGGTGGCCTTCCAGCGCTGCAGCACCACGGCCTGGACGAACACCGTGACGAAGGCCATGGAGAGCATGGCGATCATCATCGTGCGCTGGGCCGCCGTGGTGTCCGTGACGCCGAAGCGGTCGGCGATGTAGCCGGCCGTGATGGTCTGCATGCCGGTGAAAGTGCCAAACACGACGACCCAGCCGACCAGGTACGGGACGATGCGCGGGTCCGTGATCTTCAGCTTGAGATCCTCACCGACGTTGGCGCGACGTGTGGGCTCGGGGAGTGCGACGTAGGCCCAGATTCCGGCGGCGGCCGCCAATCCGGCTGCGGCATACATGGGAAACAACGGGCTGATCACCAGCAGGGCGCCGGCAAACGCCGGGCCGATGATCGTGCCCAGTCCACCGGACATCGCCACCAGTGCCATGCCCGCACCCCTGGACTTCTCGTCAGTCGTATCGGCGATGTAGGCCGTCGCCGCCGGATTGATGCCGCCCACCACCAGGCCGTACGCGAGGCGCAAGGCCAGCAACAGCGCGAACAGGGCACTGCCGGTGATCACGTCGAGCAGCCCCAGCTGGACGCCGAACGCCAGCAGGGCGTAACCCACCGCGTAGCCTGCGAGTCCGATCAGGAAGACCGTCCGGCGACCCAGCCGCTGGCTGGCGCGGCCCCAGCGGGGCGCCGAGAAGGCCAGCATCACGTTGGACGCGGCGATGATGAAGCCGAGCTTCCACTCCTCGATGCCCAGCTGCCGGGCGATGGGCGCGAAGATGACGAAGAGAAGGGACTGGCCCATTCCGTAGGTGATGAGACCGACGAGCAGGATCAGCCGATCCCGCGGCATAGCACTGGCCACCGATGACTCCTGAAAACCGCGGACGGCGGGCGGGGGTCCTGCCGCGCCGGGGCGCTAGGATAGGCGAATTCGGCGGTGGTTTGGTGACGACAATGCTCTCGATCGACGCTTGCCCCCTTCCCGGGGTCGCGCTGCTGCAGCGCTATGCGGCACGCGGGGCCTTTACGGACTGCTACGTGACGGCTATCGGCCTAACGGTGACCAACGCGCAGTTCGTGGCAGCGTTCTACACCACCCCGGTGTTCAGGCTGGAACGCCTGATGATCGCCTGGGCACTGTCGCGGCGGTCAACGGATGCCCAGGCGGAGCAACTGGCCAGCGGACTCGTGGACACGTTTTCGGCATGGCGGGTGGAGGACCGCCGGGAAGACCAGCTGCTGATGTCCGACCTGAAGGGCAGGACGAGGTCCTGGTTCATGGTGTCGCCCGATCTGGCTGGCACGGTGCCGCGGACACACCTCCATTTCGGCTCAGCGGTGCTTCCCGTGGTCAATCCGGAGACCGGTGCAGCGGAAATGAGTGCGGGTTTCCGTGCCCTGCTGGGATTTCACCATCTCTACTCCGAAGTATTGCTGTACTCGGCCCGGTCGCGCCTCGAAGCGCAGGCTTGAGCGGCGCCGGGTGGCATCACAGCGGCTCGCCTAGGTAGAAGTCCCTACCGTCCGGCCAGCCACCGACGTGGTTACACGCGGTATGTTGGCTCCAGTCAGTCTGGTACCGGCAGACCCAACGATGACAGCAGTGACCCCCGCCGCCGTGCCCGAAGGCTGGCGACTGAACCCGACTCTTTCCGTATTGGCGTATTTCATGGCACCGGTGGAGGGTGAGGTCCCGCGCCGGACGCGCCTGCCCCTGGCCGAACATCCGGACGTGGCGGCCTGGCTGCTGACGCTGCTCGATCACCTCGTCGCCGGGCCGCTTGGCGGCAAGCGCATCGGTGAGCCGCCCGGCGGCCCCGCGCGCGAGGCGCTGGTCCGGGGCGGGGTCATCCTGGTCGAGCACCGTCCGGACGGCGGCACTGCCTTGCGCCTGAATCCCGCGTTCGACCTCCGGCTCGAGATCAACGCCCGCCGTCCGGGCCTGCCGGCAGCAAATACCCAGGTCGCGCTGGCGCAGGACCCGGAACTCTCGCGCTGGCTGCTCACGGCCAGCCTCGGCGGCGGCTTCCGGCCGGCCCAGCTGCCAGGTGCCACGTTGCTCGCGAGCCTGCGGGGCTGCGCAGGTATCGTGGATGCCGACGTACCTCCCGCCGCGTACTTCCCCGACCCCGCTGCACCGGTGGACGTGGCGGCGGAACTCGCCGTCATGTCCCGGGTGGTCGTGCAGCCGGCGGACACGACGATCCCGGACGACGTGCGGCGCATGCTCGGCCGGCATACGCCGGCGCTGCCACCGGACACCGATATCGCATGGGGGCAGGATGCGGGCACCGGAATGGTGTACCCGGTGCGCCTGCCAGCCGGCTGGTCCCCGTCGACGCTCGCCACTGCCGGCCGCGATGCCGCCGACCGCGCGGCGGCCTGGAACATCCAGCGTGAGGCAGCCCGGGAGTGCATGCGCACCCGCGGCTTCGCCTTACTGCGAGAGGTAATTCCACCAGCCCAGCGGGCGGCGCTCCGGCGCTATGTCCGCCAGCTGCGGGAGTGCGGCTACTTCCCAGACCTCGACGACGGACAGGTGGCCCTGCGGGCAAGCATCCACAACGAGCCCACCATCGCCGCGCTACACGCCGGGCTCGCCGGCATCGTGAACAGCATCGGGCCTGAGCCCGTGCTGCCGTCCTACAGCTTCCTAAGCTGCTACGAGGAGGGCGCGGTGCTGGACCGCCACCTCGACCGGCCCCAGTGCCGGTACAACATCTGTTTCGTGCTGGACATGCAGTTCACCGGTGCTGACGGGACCGGCGAGCCCGAGCCCTGGCCCATCTACCTGGAGCTGGACGGCAGGCCGGTGGAGGCCCTGATGCAGGTGGGCGACGGCGTGTTCTTCTCGGGCTCTACCATCTGGCACTGGCGCGATGCCCTGCCACCTGGCCGGCGCGTGGTCGTCTGCTTCAGTCACTACGTCCCGGCAGACCATCCGGGCTCCCTCGACTGAAGGGATTGCCATGAGCGACGTGATCACCCCGGAGATGATGAACGATCACCTGACTACCGTCGGTCAGTTTCCCCGCATGTTCACGCCGGAGGAGTGCGCCCGGATCATCGCCATGCCGGTTCCGCAGGACGACGCGCTGGTGTACGTTCGCGAGGGCGGCGACCCCCATCGCATCCCGACCGCCCAGCGCAATTACGGCATCCGAAACACGCGCATCAAGTCGCTGCCCCCGGGGCCGGACACCGACTGGATCTTCACTCGCCTGCGTCGGCTCGCGCACGAGGCCAACCAGCAGGCTTTCCGCTTCCGGCTCATGAACCTCATGAGCGTGGATGTCCTCGAGTACGGCAAGGATGGCTTCTTCGACTGGCACACCGACATCGGCGGCGGCGAGTACTCGACCCGCAAACTGACCCTGGTGACGGCGCTGACGCCACCCGACCAGTACACCGGGGGCGACCTGAACTTCGCCGACGGCGGGGAGGCGATACGCCTGCCCCAGGGCACTACCGCCATTTTCCCGTCCTACCTTGTGCACAAGGTGTACCCGGTCACCGGCGGCCTCCGGCACACCCTGGTGTCGTTCATCCACGGGCCGGCGTTCAGCTGACGGCAGGGTCAGCCGCCCGCCGCCGCGTGTACGGCACCACCTCCAGGTGCCGTTCGGCCAGGTGGCACGCCTTGAGCTTCCGCCAGTAATCCGCCGTCAGCAGGTCCGCGTGATGGCGGACGAAGTCATCCCGCAGCTCGCCGCGCAGGCCGAGGAAATCCAGGAACTGCTCCGGGAAGACGTCCGAGGATCCCACGAAAAACCAGGGCTCGGCGCGCATCTCGTCCTCATCGTCCCGTGCTGCCGGCAGGTCGCGGAAGCTGCACTCGGTCACCAGGCACAGCTCGTCGTAGTCGTAGAAGACCACGCGGCCGTGCCGGGACACACCGAAGTTCTTCAGCAGCAGGTCCCCGGGAAAGACGTTGCTGAGCGCCAGGTCACGGATCGCCTGCCCGTAGTCGCGTATGGCCCGGCGGGCGGCATCCGGGCTCGCCTCGCGCAGGTAGACATCGAGCGGCTTCATGCGCCGCTCCATGTAGCAGTGGCCGATGATCAGGTCGTTGCCGTCCAGCCGGCACGTGCCCGCTGCTGACGTCAGCAACTCCTCGAGCAGCTCCGGCGAGAACCGCGCCTTGGGAAAGCGCAGCTGCCGGAACTCCTGGGCGTCCACCAGCCTGCCCACCCGGTCGTGCTGGAACACGAACTGGTACTTCTGCATCACCTCGGCCCGGGACGCCGTCTTGGGCTCGGCGAAACGGTCGCGGATCACCTTGAAAACGAGTTCCGACGAGTAGAGGGTGAACACGATCATCACCATGCCGCGGATTCCCTCGGCGTGGACGAAGGAATCGGTGGACCGGGCCAGGTGGCGGAAAAGGCTGCGGTAGCGCTCCGTCTTGCCCTGCTTGGCCCGTCCCAGGACGGTGTAGATCTCGTCGACCGGCTTCCCGGGCATGATCAAGCTCAGGTACCTGATGGCCGGCTCGACGGCCGGGAGGTCCGCATGAAAGTAGGAGCGGGAGAAGCCGAACAGCGGCCTTACTTCGTATTCGGACATCATCACGGCGTCGGCCACGATCCCGCTGTCCGGATGGGCAAACGCGATGACGAGTGGCAGGGTCCATCCCTCGCCCGTCAGCTTGCCCACCAGGAAGGCGCGCGTGGAGCGGTAGAAGACCGTCTCCAGGACCTCCACCTGCAGACCAGCGGGTGAGAGTGACCGGGCCCTGATCATGGCCGTGATCTCCCCCGCGATAAAGCTGGCCGATCCTGCGGCATCCGCGTAGTGCCGCGCCCAGTGCACTCCCGCCAGCAGGTACTGGACGGCGGACAGCAGGTCGGTGCCGGGCCCGGTGGCGCGAAGCGGAAGGTCGCCCGGATGGGGCGGTGGATGACCCTCCCCCTCCTCATCGGCAACGGTGGCGAACTCCACCTCACGGTTCACACCGACCGTCTTGAACACCTTGCGCGTAAGTGAGTTGAAGAAGGTTGCGTCGAACTTGCGGTCGGGGCAAGTGGCAATCAGGCTGGCAAACTCGGCCTTGATCTCGCGCCACATCGACTCCTCGGCGATGTACCGGCCCAGGCGGCCGACCAGGTCCGCCAGGCACTTCTCGACGCGCCGGTCGTAGAGCTCGATGCGCTCGACAGCATCCCGCTGTCCCAACTGCCACTCCCGCTCCACGAAGCGCCGCTCCGCGCGGCGTGTGATGGCACGAAACGCGTGGTTGTAGTCCTCGAAGGCGGCGAAGATCTCGGCCGCGGTCGGGCGGGCCAGCTCGTGGGCCATGGCCGCGGGGCTACCGCCGTCCATGGCACAGGGGCTGGTTCATCGACCTAGTGGCCCGATGCGCCATGAAACTGCTCGGCCTCGGTGCTGCCCTTCATGGCGGTAGTCGACGTTTCGCCCGAGATGACGGTCTGCACGGCGTCGAAGTAACCCGTGCCGACGAAGGCCTGGTGCTTTGCCGCGCGGAAACCGTGCTTCTCGTTGACGAACTCACGCTCCTGCAGTTCCGAGTAGGCGTGCATGCCGGTCTGCCTGTAGGCCCGCGCCAGCTCGAACATCGAGAGGTTCAGCGCGTGCCAGCCGGCCAGGGTAATGAACTGGTAGCGGTAGCCCATCGCTGCCAGCTGCTCCCGGAACTCCTTCAGCTTCTCGGCAGGCAGGTTTGCCTTCCAGTTGAAGGACGGCGAGCAGTTGTAGGACAGCAGCTTGCCGGGGAACTTCACGTGGATCGCCCGGGCGAAGCGCTCGGCCTGCGCGAGGTCGGGCTTGGATGTCTCGCACCAGAGCAGGTCTGCGTAGGGCGCATAGGAAAGGCCGCGGTCGATGGCCTGGTCGAGGCCGGCACGCACCTCGAAGAATCCGTCACTGGTGCGCTTGCCCGTCAGGAACCTGCGGTCCCGCTCGTCGTAGTCTGCCTGCAGCAGGTTCGCGGCGTCCGCGTCCGTGCGGGCGATCAGCACCGTCGGCACGCCCATCACGTCAGATGCAAGCCGTGCCGCCACGAGCTTGTTGATCGCGTCCTGCGTGGGGACGAGCACCTTCCCGCCCATGTGTCCGCACTTCTTCGCCGAGGACAGCTGGTCCTCGAAATGCACGCCCGCGGCGCCGGCGCGGATCATCGCCTTCATGAGCTCAAAGGCATTCAGGTTGCCGCCAAAGCCGGCCTCGGCATCCGCAATGATCGGGGCGAGCCATTCGATCGTCGAGTCGCCTTCCATGTGGTGGATCTGGTCGGTGCGCAGCAGGGCGTTGTTGATGCGCTCGACCATCTTCGGCACCGAGTCGACGGCGTACAGGCTCTGGTCCGGATACATCTCGCCCGTGCTGTTGCCGTCGCCGGCGACCTGCCAGCCGGAACAGTAGATGGCCTTCAGCCCGGCCTGGACCTCCTCGACGGCCTGGTTGCCCGTGAGCGCGCCCAGCGCCGACACCACCTTCTCCGTGTGCAGCAGGTTCCAGAACCGCTCGGCGCCCAGCCTGGCCAGGCTGTACTCGATGCGAACCGACCCGCGCAGGCGCACGACGTCCTTCGCCGAATAGGGCCGGGTGATGCCCTTCCACCGGGGGCTTTCAGCCCATTCCCGCTGGAGGTGATGTGCATCGTTGGCTGCTGCGCTTGTCGTGGTCATGGTGCTGCTTCCGTTCTTATCGTGGTGAGGTCACGCCAGCTGCTGGTAAGCCGGCAGGGTCAGGAACTCGTCAAAGTCGGACTTTCGGATCATGTCGCCGAACAGGGCGGCGGCTTTGTCGAACTGGCCGGCGGCGTAGCGCTGGGGACCGATCTCCCCGGCAATCACCTGCAGCTCCTCGCGCAGCGTGGCGTCGAAGCGCGCTGCGGTGATCGGCCGGCCATCAGCCGTGCGGGCGCCATGGCGCACCCACTGCCAGATCTGCGCCCGGGAAATCTCGGCCGTCGCTGCGTCCTCCATCAGGTTGTAGAGCGGCACGCAACCGAGCCCGCCAAGCCAGGCCTCGACGTACTGGACGCCAACGCGGATGTTGTGGCGCAGACCGGCATCGGTGATGGCTCCCTCGGGTACCTGCAGCAGATCGGCAGCCGTCACCGACGCATCGGTGCGCAGCACATGCAGCTGGTTCGGGCCGGTCATCACGGCATCGAAGGCCTCGAGGGCAATCTCCGCGAGGCCGGGGTGCGCAATCCAGGTGCCATCGTGGCCAGCATGTGCCTCCCGGAGCTTGTCCGCCCGGACGCGCGTCATGGCGGCGGCATTGGCCTCCGGATCGTTCTTTATCGGGATCTGTGCAGCCATACCCCCCATGGCATGGGCGCTGCGGCGGTGGCAGGTCCTGATGAGCAGGTCCACGTAGGACTTCAGGAAGTGCCGGTCCATGGTCACCGTACCCCGGTCGGGAAGCACGAAGTCGGCCCGGTTCCTGAATTTCTTGATGAAGCTGAAGATGTAGTCCCAGCGGCCGCAGTTGAGGCCGGCCGAGTGCTCCCGCAGCTCGTACAGGATCTCGTCCATCTCGAAGGCGGCCAGGATGGTCTCGATCAGCACGGTCGCCTTGATGGTGCCCCGGGGGATACCGAGCCAGTCCTGGGCAGAATTGAATACGTCGTTCCAGAGGCGGGCCTCCAGGTGGTTTTCCATCTTGGGAAGGTAGAAGTAGGGGCCGGTCCCGTGGCGCGCCAGCGACTCGTGGTTGTTGGCAAGAAAGACAGCAAAGTCGAAGAGCGCGCCGGATGTCATCCCGCCGTCGACCTGGACGTGCTTTTCCGGCAGATGCCAGCCCCGCGGGCGGACGATCAGGGTCGCGATCCTGTCGTTGAGCCGGTACTGCTTGCCGCTCGCGGGATCGGTGAAGCTGATGGTGCGGTCCACCGCGTCCTTCAGGTTCTGCTGCCCCCGGACGATGTTCTCCCAGGTCGGCGCGCAGGAGTCCTCGCAGTCGGCCATGAAGGCCCGCGCCCTGGAGTTGAGCGCGTTAATCATCATCTTGCGCTCAACCGGGCCAGTGATTTCCACTCGCCGGTCCTGCAGGTCAGCGGGGACTGGCGCCACGCGCCAGTCGCCGGTGCGGATGGCAGCCGTTTCAGGCAGGAACCCGGGCAACCTGCCTGCATCGAGCTCGGCCTGCCGCTCCCGGCGCCTGGCCAGGAGTTCGAGGCGCCGCGGATTGAATTGCCGGTGGAGGTGCGCGACCAGAGCGAGGGCGCGCTCATTGAGTATTGCCTCGGCCCCGCCGAGGGAAGGGCCATGGAATGAGGCGGGCTCGCCGGCGGCCAGCGGGACGCCCGGATTTCCGGTTGCGGTTTTCACGCCGGGACTCTACGATAAAAGCCAGAGAAATTTCACAATAGAAATTTCACATTGTAAATTTCACACCGGTCATTTCCCTGCGCTAATGTCGGGCCTCCTGCGCAAGAGTCATTTCCTGGGCGCCAAGATCCGCAACCTGCGGAAGCGCAACGGCCTGACCCTGCAGGATGTATCTGCACGGTGCATCCAGCTGGACGCGGACGTGGCACCGTCAGTGTCCTACCTCAGCATGATCGAGACGGGCCAGCGGATCCCCTCGGCTCCGCTCCTCGACCTGCTGGCCGCCGTGTTCCAGAAGGACGCCCGCTGGTTCCTGGACGAGAACCCCGAGGTGGAATCGCCACCCCGGGCCAATGCACGCGGCGGAATGGCGCGCATCCCGCTCGAGCCGGGCTTCCTGTTCTCCCGGGAGCTGCTCGAGGCCGCAATCCCGGAACTCCTGGCCCAGACGGGAACCACGGGCCGGCAGTTCGCACACCTGCTGATCCGCTCCTATCAGGAGATGTCCCGCAACGACTTTCCCGACCTGGAGCGCTCCGCCGAGGAAGTGGGCGAGCGCCGCTTTCCGCTCACCGTCGACGACCTGCTGCGCCTGTGCAAGCGCCACGGGGTCGAGATCCAGTGGTTCGACCGGAAGCCGCTCCTGGCGCGGGACAACGATCGCGAAGTCCGCAGCATGGTCCGGTCATTCTTCGAGTCACCATCCACCATCTACATGAACCGGCAGCTGCAGAAGGATCCGGCGCGGCTAAAGTTCGACCTCGCCTCACACCTGGCGCACAAGGTCCTGCACGGGGGCGACGGCCTGAAATCCGCACACGCGACGGGCGGCGAGATGGGCGGCAGCCCGACCGGCGCCGAACAGAATACCGGCGGCATGAATGCCCAGGACGTGCTGTTTGCCTGGCGGGATTTCGAGTGCAGCTTCTTTGCGGGCGCGCTGCTCTGCCCGAAACGGCCCTTTCGCCGTTTCCTCACCCGCGAGAACTACCGCGTGGAGGCTGGCAGCCGCCTCGAGCTCACACCCGCCGTGATCATGCGGCGCATGACGGCTGTTTCACCGTACCGCCACTGGCATTTCTTCGACGCCTATCCGCCCGGCTTCCTGCGGGCGGTCTACCGGGGCAATGGCATTCCCCTGCCGTGGGGCAACCTGGCAATGGTGTCGGATCCCTGCCCCCGCTGGGCGGTGTTCCGGATGCTGGAGCAGGCACGGACGTCGCAGCCCGCGTCCCAGATCTCGGTGCTGATCGACGGCGAGCGCTCGCTGCTCTACTGCTGCCACTCGGTGCGAACGAAGGACATGGCCGGCAATCCCCACGTGCTTTCCGTGGGCGTGGACCTCCTGCCGGCGCTGGAGTCCCAGGGGATCGATGCGGAAGAGGTGGTCACGAGCATCGGCCACGCATGCCAGCGGCATGCGGGCCAGGCCGCCGTGCCAAAGGATTCGGCCAGCGCCATACGGTCGGTCGGCCGGGTGCTGAACATCGAGTGGGTCAGCGACGCCCTGGACTCACCGGCCAGCGTGATCTGCCCGCGCAGCAGCGCGTGTCCCCGCACCCCCCGTTGCAACACGACCAGCCCCGCCTCCCGGGCCGCCGAGATCGCCGACGTGCGCCAGGAGATCCTGGACGAGATGTAGGAGCGCCTTCAGGCGCGACTGGACATTCCGGCAGCGAGGCGAAGTATCGTCTGCGCTTCGGCCTCCGTCACCGGCGTGACCGACAGCCGGTTGCCGCGCCGGAGGATCAGCATGCCCTCCAGCCCGGGGGTGCGCCGGAGCACGTCAAGCGGGAGGGCCCGGCGGAATCGGCGCTGGAACTGAACGTCAACAGCCAGCCAGGACGGCGACTCCCGCCTGCTCCGCGGATCGAAGTACTCCGACTCCGGGTCGAACTGGGCGGGGTCGGGGCAAGCCTTGCCCAGGACCTTCATGGTGCCGACGATGCCCGGCTCGTCGCAGCTCGAGTGGTGGAAGAAGGCCACGTCGCCCTTGCTGAACTCATCCCGGAACATGTTCCGCACCTGGTAATTGCGGACGCCCCCCCAGCTGGTGTGCCCGTCCCTCTGCAGCTCGTCGATACCATAGACGGAGGGCTCGGACTTCATCAGCCAGTACTTCAATTGAGGACCCTTCCGCTGGCAGGCATCATGCTGGAAGTCGTGAACGGGGGAGCAGTCATGCTCGGACGTCTGCAGGATCTCGTGATCCGGATTTCGAAGACATGGTGGCTGTATTTCATCGTACTGGTTCTGTTCGTGGGTTCGCTGCAGGCTCTGATGCGGATTGGCGACCTGTTTCCGGAGTACGCTGCCGGCGCAGTGCCCATCGACCTGCAGAATGAGCTGCGGCCTGCGCAGGTCTACCCCCAGGTGGCCGGCTACACGGAGCAAGCCCGCCAGCTCTACTATGCCTTCACACTGATCGACTACGCGTTTCCGTTCTTTGCCGGCCTGTTCATCACCGCGACCACGGCGTTCGCCCTGCGCTACAGCCTGCCCCGGGTCTACGACGCGCTGGTGGCCCGCAAGCTGCTGCTCGTGCTGATGCTTGCGACGGTCTTCGACTGGCTGGAGAACGTGGCCGCGGTAACGGCAATTACCATGTATCCGGACGAGATCAGCTGGCTGCCCGGGCTGCTCGTGTTCGCCAAGAAGTGCAAGCTGGGTCTCATGGTCGTCAGCAACGGCGTCATGCTGCTTGCGATCCTCGCTGCGGCCGGCACGTGGGTGGCAAGGCGCATGGCTAGCTAGCCGTTCCCGGCGGCAGCCGCTTCAGCCCGCTCGACGTCACGGGACTTGAGGGCGAAGCCGGCCACGACCAGCACCGCCGTCAGGATGCCTAGGATCAGCAGGGCCAGCTGGTAGCCCGCGGTGCCACCGCCCCGGGATGCCGCCACACCACCTATGACGGCGGCACCGGACAACTGGCCGATGGACAGGAATACGGTCAGCAGGCCCTGGGCGGTACCACGGTCCGCCGCCTGCGCCTCGTGGAGCACGATGTAGCGCAGCGGTGCTCCCAGGAGCGCCGAAAAGCCGAACCCGCCGATGATCCCGCCAACGATGAACAGTGTGAGGGTCAGGTCCATCAGGGCATAGATCAGTGTGCCAATGGCGACGCCCGAAAGGCCCAACTGCACGATCAGGCGGGAACCCATGCGGTTCAGCAGCCGGCCCGCCAGCGGTGCGCCGACAGTCGTGGCCAGCACGGAGGGCAGCATCAGGAGGCTGGCGTTGTAGTCCGTGACGCCGAGTGCGGCCACCGCCAGCGCGGGAAAGAACGCGGAGCCGGCCTCCAGCGTGCCGGTGCCGATGGCGATCGCGCCCGTGAGGCGCATCTGCAGCGACGCCAGCAGACGGGGCGGAACGATCGGGTCGGCGGCCCGCTGCTCTATTCGCCAGAAGACGGGCGTCAGCAGGATGGCGAGCACGGCAAACGGCGCCACAGGCAATGACGTCAGGCTGGACAGCAAATGGCTGGCGTCCATCTCGGTGAAGACGATGGCCAGGCTGCCGAGGGTCAGCGACAAAACCAGCGCTCCGGTGGCGTCGAAGGGCTTCGGCTCCGCAGCCCGCGTGCCCGGAAGAAGCCGCAGTGCCTGCCAGATCAGCAACGCCACGATAGGCAGGTTGATGATGAACAGCCAGTGCCACGAAAAGCGCAGCAAGACGCCACCCAGTACCGGCCCGACGAGGAAGGCAATCCCGAATACCGCGCCAAGCAGTCCCAGAGTCGGGCCACGCTTCTCTGGCGGAAAGGTGTCGCCGATGACCGCACTGGCCACGGGAAAGATGCCGCCCGCCCCCAGGCCCTGCACGGCCCGGCCAACCAGCAGCACTTCGAAGGATGGTGCGACGGCAAGGAGCAATGAGCCGAGGCCGAACAGCGCCAGATTCAGCACGTAGATGGCACGCCGGCCGTACCGGTCGGACAGCTTGGCCATCAGCGGTGTGCCCATCAGCTGGAAGAGCACGTAGATGTTGAAGATCCACGCCAGCGCCCTGGTATCGAGTCCCAGATCGGCCTGGATGGCCGGCAGCGCGGGGCCAATGATCGCCAGGTCGAGCGCGCCCATGAGCACGCCGACGAAGAGAATCAGTAGAAGGGGTCGAAGGTTCTGGTCATTCATATCGGTCAGCTGGAAGGTTGGGCGGGGGGATGGGCCTCGGCGGTCTTGATCACGCTATCCACCCACTCCATGAACCTGGGATTCTCGATCAGACCCTTCTCGGCGAAAGTGTACTGCAGGCCCCGCAGGTCCGTCTTGATGTTCCGCTGCACACCGTAGCTGGCAGCGGCGATGGGGATCACGATGACCTTGCGGCCGGCCTTCGTGGCCTGCTGGATCATGGCGCGCAGCTTGCGCACATTGGATTCCCGAACCGGGATGATCGCGTCATCCTGGAGGTTGGTAATTCGAACATCGGCGAATTTCTTCTTCGCGCCTATTCTTTCCGCATGAGCCTGGATGATCTTCAGGTCTGGAAGGTTGTCGGCCGCATCTTCCGGCCCATGCCCCACGATGATCACTACTTCGTTGGACGGATTGGTGCTCACCGACAGCGCAGCGTCATAGAGCATTTCCGTTATCAGAGGATGGTCATTGAAATGGCCCGACCAGACGAACTCGACTCCCGGCGCATTGATCTTCGGCACGTCCATGTAGCTGGCCTCCGGGTACATGCCGAAGATGTACTGCCAGTGGCGGGTCAGGGAGTTGTACCTGGTAGTGGTGCCCTGGTCCACGAGGATGATCCGGCGGACGCCGGCGGCGCGCAGGTCGTCCACGGCTGACTGGAGATGCGATGAGCTCATCATCGCCATGCCGAAGCCGATCGCCACCGGGGTCTTCTTCGCCATGGGCAGGTAGGCGGTCCTCATGAGCCGGTCGCTGTTCTCGCCAACACCGTGGGAGAGCACGAGGATCCCGGTGCCTCCCCTGACCTTCGGGTCGCTCACGTACCACTCGTAGTCCGGCCCCATGGCGTTCATGTTCATGTCGAGTTCACGGTCGGTGAACCCACGGTAGAGGGCGACCTTCCTGCGCAATTCGGCGCGCATCTCGGGGGTCATCTCGTGCCGCTGGTTATAGGACTCGAGGCGCTTGCCCTCCGCGTCCATTTTGACTGCAGCGCCCGCACTGTGGCTGTGCGGGGCGTGCTCGTCGGCAGCGAAGGCCCCGTGCCCGGCCAGCGACAACGAGAGCAGGAGCGGGATGGAGGCATCAAGGCAAATGGCGGGGACTCTCACGACATGGCTCCTCAATTTCCGATGACTCGCTCGACCGCCCGACGCAACTCGCGCTTCGCCGCTGCCTTGCTGTCCCGGCGGATGGCGTGCCCGGCAGCCGCCTCCACCATGCCCTTGATGAGGGCGATCATCAGGCTTGCATCCCGGCGCTTGCCCCGGACGATCTCCGCGACGGCGTCCTCCAGAACGCCACCCGGTGCATCGTGCAGCTCCACGAGCCGCTTTCGCAGTTCGGGCGCGTCCGTCCTGATCTCGGCCATGAGTTCCATGGTGGCGTGGGCGGGACTGGTGGCCATGTCCATCTGCATGTCGAGCCATGCCCCGATCCGTTCGACGGGGTCTGGATACTCGGCTTCCAGACTGTGCATCCGCCTGACGAACGCACCCATGTCCCGCTCGACGCAGGCCAGAAGGATGAAATCCTTGTTCTTGTAATACCGGTACAGGGAGTTGCGCGCCAGGCCGACCGCGTGGGCAATGTCGTCCAGATCGGTCTTGCGGTAGCCGCGTTCCTGGAAAAGTCGGGTCGCCGCGTCGAGAATGCGCGCGGTTTGCACCCGCACGTGCTCCTCGATGCTGGCAGCATCAATGCGCGGCACCGAGTTCCTCCAGTTGGTGCAGGCGGCCGTCGCCGATGTGCACGGCCCGGTCGACGAACCCGAGCATCTCCGGATCGTGGGTCACCATCAGGGCCGCAACGCCATGCTCGTGACATTGCCCGCGCAGCAGGGCGACGATCTGCCGGCCGCGGGCCTGGTCGAGCATGGACGTCGGCTCGTCCACCAGCAGCACGCCGGGCGACGACATCAGGGCCCGGGCAATTCCCACCCGCTGCCGCTCGCCACCCGACAATTCAGAGGGCCGGCGGTGGCTGCGGGTATCCATCCCAACCTGCTGAAGCAGGCCCATCGCCCGGTCGCGCGCAGCGCTGCCGGGGCTTGCGCCCCGCAGGTGCACGGTGAGCAGGAGCTGGTCCAGCACGGTGAGCGATGGCAGCAGGTTGGACTGCTGGAAGACGAAGCCGATCCTTTCCCGGCGGACGCGGGTCTGCTGCTCCAGGTTCAGTGCCGTGATCTCGATGTCGCCCACGTGGATCTTCCCGGAGGTCGGCTTGCGCAGCGCGCCGCAGACCGCCAGGAGGCTCGACTTTCCCGAGCCGGAGGGCCCTACGACGGCCAGCAGTTCCCCGGGAGCGACATCCAACGAGACGCCGTCGAGCGCCTGGACCTGCTGGTCTCCATCGCCCAGCACGAGCGATACGGCCTCGACGCGGAGGCTCATCGGTCTCTCCCCAGCGCAATCAGCGGCTCCACGGATGTGATACGGCGAATCGACACCGCGCCGCCCAGCAGGCCGGCGCCCAGCAGCAGTAGCGCCGACACCACGACGGTAGCTGGCTCGAACTGGAAGGGCGTGCCCGCCTCGGCCGTTGCCTTGAAGGCAACGCCACTCACGAGGGCAAGCCCGACCCCGACAGCCAGGCCACCGAGAAGCAGGAGCATTGCCTGACCCAGCGAATCCCGCAGCAGGTAGCCGTTTGATGCCCCCAAGGCCTTTACGAGCCCGATCTCGGCAGTCCGCTGAATGGTCCAGATCAGGAAAAAGGCGCCGAGGAGCACTGCCGATGTCACGACGAGGAAAGCCTGGATGGCCGCCACCGTGAATACCTCGACCTGGTAGGCGGGCGACGTCTGGAACGATGCCTCCTTGTCGAGGGTCGTGGTGCCGAGTTCTGCATCCGCAGCTTCAATCTGCGCCGGTGTCATGGCCGGGTCCAGGTCCAGCGCCACGGCGCTGGCAAAGTCGAACACAACGTCGGGCAGCTTTTCCCCGGGAGGAGCTCCGCCCGGCGGGCCGTAGGTCGCCTCCTGCCATTTCGGCAGGGTCGCGAACACGATCGGCGCGTGCTCGTAATTGCGCTCATCGGCAGTAATGCCGACAACCTTCAGCTCGGTCAGCACCCTGTCCAGGGTGATCGTGTCCCCGATCTTCACCCCGCGATCGGCGAGCAGGCTCGAAATGACCACACCGGCGTCAGTCTCCCCCACGCCAGCGCCGCTCGCCACCGGCACGTCGAGGAACGAGCCGGGGCGAATGCCCCAGAGCACGAACTCGAGCGGCTCATCGCGCTGGTTGCGCCCATTGAATGTCGTATGACCCAGGGGCTCGGCATGACGGACGCCCGGGCGCGCCAGCCAGCCCTCCCACATGGCCCGGTCCACCAGGCTCGAGCGGAAGGTGGGGCGATCGTCGTACTGAAAGGCAAAGTGACTGGCCGGCGCGGCGATCAGTCCCGACACGTTGTTACTGATGAGGCCGCCGGACAGTCCCGAGAGGAATGTCATCAGGTAGGCGACGAGTGCCACCACCAGGCCCATGAGGGCAAAACGGCCCTTTGCATAGGCAAGATCCCGGAGTGCGATGAACACGTTGCTGCCTTTGCACCGAACAGTCGTGCGGAGCATGAGAGGATAGCGACGTCACGTCAATATTTGTCGGCAAGTCGGCATCCTGCAGGCACCACCTCCGGAGCAGGCTCTGCCATGGCGCAGTGCCACGACAGGCAACGGCTGGCGCGGCTTTTGGTGTATGCTTTGCGCGCCTGCCGGCTGTCAGCAGGCGTTTCGAGGGATGGGAACCGGTGGCGGTTCGCCGCCCTCCCGGACGGGGTGGTCCGGGTTGGGTAGCTACCGAATGCTGGCTGGCCGTTTTTCAGGCCAGAAGAGTCTGGCCGTTTCAAAGTTGTGGATACAGGAGGACGACCGATGAGCACTACGATTCGTCAGGCATGGCTTGCCCTGCCAATGGCGCTGGTAATGATCGCAGGCTGCGGTGGCAAGCCCGCCGAGCAGGCGGCAGAGTCTGCCGACCAGGCGATGGAAAGCGCTGCCGAAGCCGCCGATGCTGCGGGTGAAGCTGCTGGCGCTGCCGCCGACGCTGCCGGTGCGGCTGTCGAGGCGGCTGGCGAGGCGACGGCTGATGCTGCCGCTGGCGCCGCCGATGCCGCTGCCGATGCCGCCGCTGGCGCCGCCGACGCGGCTGCTGGTGCCGCCGCCGACGCTGGCGCCGCTGCCGAGGCTGCAGGCGAGGCCGCCGCGGACGCTGCAGAGGCGACGACGACTCCCTGATCGATTGCTTCAGTCAGGTGACGAAGACAGGGGCCGCAATTGCGGCCCCTGTTGTTTATGGAGTCCGGATTTATGGGCTCCGGAGGGCCCCTGCTATAGTCCCGCCATGAAGTGGCTGCGCTATCTGGCCTGGAGCCTCGGGGGCTTGCTGGTCCTGGGTACCGTCGCCTTCCTGGTGGCGGCCTGGGTCTACCGGGACATCCCGGCGGAAGTCCTCGAGGCCAGGTACGCCACCCCCGCCTCCAGGTATCTCAACGTGGACGGCGTGCGTATTCACTACCGGGACGAGGGCAGCGGGCCGCCGCTCGTCCTGATCCACGCCAATTTCGGCAGCCTCCTCAGCTGGGACGGTTGGGTGGACGTGCTCAAGGACGAGCACCGCATCCTGCGCTTCGACATGACGGGCCATGGGTTGACCGGTCCGGATCCCACGGGGGACTACAGCCTGGAACGCACGGTACAACTGACCGGGCGCTTCGTTGACGCCCTGGGGCTGACCCGGTTTTCCATCGGCGGCACGTCGCTCGGCGGGACGGTGGCGATGCACTACGCCGCGGCACACCCTGAGCGCGTCGAACGGCTAATCCTGTTGAGCCCGGGCGCCCTGGAAGGCCGGAGCATGCAGCAGTCCGGACGCAGCGTCCCGCGCATTGCCAATATCCTCGAGTACATCACGCCCCGGGCGCTGGCGAAGTTCATGCTGACGAGCCGCTTTGGCGATCCCGGCAAGGTGGACGACAAACTCACGGACCAGTGGTACGAGATGTGGCTCCGGGAAGGCCAGCGCGCGGCAATACTCGCGCGGCTCCGGACCTACTCCAGCACCGACCTCGCCAGCGTGACCGCCAGCGTGCGCGTCCCGACGCTGATCCTCTGGGGAGAGAAGAATCCGCAGGCGCCGGTCGGGCAGGCCGAGGAACTGCGCAAGATGCTGGTCAATGCACCGGAGGTGCGGGTCATCACCTACCCCGGGGTGGGCCACATGGCCGCTGACGAGGCCGGCCCCGTCATCGCCCGGGATGTCCGGACCTGGCTCGACAGCGGAGGCTGAGGATCGTGTTTCGCCACACGGGTGATCGGACGCGCGCCACGCTGGCCCTGCTCGGACTGGTGGTGGCCACACTACCGGCAGCGGCGCAGGTTGCACCGCCAGCGAAGCCGGGCAGCAGCGCGACACCCTGGAACACCGGCACGGCACCTGCGCCGCCGCGCCCCCCCGCCGCGGACAGCACGCTGACGTTGCGTGTCTATGACGACCTCGGGCGCGACAAGCTGCCTTACCGGCCGGGCCCGCCCCGGCGCGGGGATCCGGCATGGTCCGCGGACGTGAGCGCCGTGATGACGCGCTGCCCGGACGGCAACCTCGTGATCACCGCGCTCGTCATTGGCGGCCAGCTGACGCCGCTCGAAAACAGTTGCCCGGGTGATAACCCGCCAGGCCGGTCGGCAGCGCCGCAGTGCGACGCCAATACCTGGAACTGCGCGACCAGGAGCGGAGACTAGGCCCCGGTTCGCATCGCGATCCACCATCCGGACTTGCTATGCTGAAATCGTCAATGGCCTGCTCAATAACACCAAGCATCAACCGGAGGACTCCCATGCGTCATCGCGTACTGCCCGCGCTGCTTGCCTGCGCTGCACTGTCCATTCCCGCCCTGGCCTGGAGTGCCACCGCACCCGCGGATGCGATCAAGTACCGCAAGGCCGTCATGGAGGCACTCTCCAGTCACGTGAGCGCATTCATGCTGATCAATTTCGGGAAGGTCGAGCATCAGGGCCATCTGAAGGCGCACGCGAACGCCATCGCCGACCTGGGCGCCCAGGCCAGGGTGCTGTTCCCGGCCGGCACGGGCACGGGTGACACGGACGCCCTGCCCCTGATCTGGAAGGAGCAGGACCAGTTCATGAAGCTGGTGGGGGACCTGGAGACGTCCTCGGCGAAACTGCGGGACGCGGTGGCGGCCAACGACAAGCCCGGCACGATGGCGGCATTCAAGGCACTCGGTGAGGCATGCAAGGGCTGCCATGACCGTTATCGCGAGGCGGATGACTGATTGAATACGGATGCTCCGGGAGCCCGGCCGGGTTCCCGGCACCCGCTACTGCCGTGGCGGGTGGCTGCCCTTCTGTTCGTTGGCTCCGCGATTCTGGGATTGCCCGGGCCGGGTCAGGCCGCGGATACCCCGGCGACCATCGAACGCGGCCGCTACCTGGTGCATGCAGGCGGTTGCCTCAGCTGCCACACGGCCGACCGGCCCGGCGCTATCCCCCTGGCCGGCGGACGGTCGCTTGTGACCGCGTTCGGCACCTTCCACGCGCCCAACCTGACGCCGGACCCGTCCACGGGGATCGGCGGCTGGACCGATGAGGACCTGGGCCGCGCCCTCCGGGAAGGCATCGCGCCGGACGGCCGCTACTACTACCCGGTCTTTCCCTACCCGGCATACACGGGCATGTCCGATGCCGATGTGGCTGCCATCGGCGCCTACCTCCGCAGCCTCAAGCCGGTGCGGCAGGCGGCGCCGGAGCACGAGCTGCCCTGGTACCTGTCGTCCCGGCTCGTCATGTTCGGCTGGAACCTGCTCAATTTCAGCCCCGGCCGGTTCGCACCCGACTCGTCCCGCAGTGCGGACTGGAACCGGGGTGCCTACCTCGTCCGGCACCTGGGCCATTGTGGTGAATGCCACACACCCCGGAACGCAGTCGGCGCACTCGACACCAGCCGGGAACTGGCCGGCAACCCGGAGGGGCCGGATGGTGGGAAGATTCCGGACATCACCCAGGACCGGGATTCCGGTATCGGCCGCTGGTCCACCGACGAGATCGTGATGTTCCTGGAGTACGGCGTATTGCCGGACGGGGACTTCGCCGGGTCATCCATGAGCGATGTCATTACCGACAACACGGCGCAACTGACCCCGGAAGACCGGCTGGCCATAGCCACCTACCTGAAGGCGCTGGGTCCGGGCTGAAGCCAGCCCCCGTGCTTGCCATAATGGGCGGGACCGGGCGCGTGAGCTGCGTCACGCTTCCGGACTGGACCCGCTGCTACATTGCCCAAGCCAGTCCAACAACGATAAACAGATGGCAATCCTCCTTCCCGCGCGCCTGATACCGGTGAACTGCGCCCAGTTGCAGCTCGGCATGTATGTTGCCGAGCTCGACCGCTCCTGGCTGCACACATCGTTCCATGCGCACGGTTTCATGCTCAGCCAGGCCGAGCAGATCGAGGAACTCCAGCGGCTCTGCGAGTACGTGTACGTGGATCCGGTGCTGTCCGACCCGCTTGGCGATGACGAGTTCTTCTCCACCGGGCTGACGAGCCGGGTCGAGGTCCTTGCCGGCGGAGACGCCCCAACGCCCCTGGCCCGCCAGCGGTTCGAACTGAGGAAGGTCGCGCATGCCTTCGCGCATGCCGTACAGGGCGTGCGTCGTGCCGAGGAACTGGTGGTGACACCGTTGCGACGCGCCCTCGAGCCGGTGGTCACCAGCCTTCTGGCCGACGCCGACACTATTCCCTGGCTGCTCGCCACGGAACTGAAGGTGGGCTTCCTGCATCGCCGGGCCCTGGGCACCGCCGTGCTGATGGCGCTCGCCGGCAAGCGGATTGGCTTTGAAAGACCGTTGCTCGACGAACTGGCACTGGCCGGGCTGTTGCTCGACATCGGCAAGGTCTCCGTGCCAGTCACGATCCTGGCCAAGACCGAACCACTGACTGGCCACGAGCGCGGCTTCGTCGAGCGGCATGTCCGCCGGGGCCTCTACATGGTCCGCTCGGCGTCGCCGGTTTCGGAGACCGTTGAGGATGCGGTGCTCGGCCATCACGAGCGCCTCGACGGGACCGGTTACCCGCGGGGCCTGCGCGGCACGCAGATTCCGCTTCCGGCACGGCTCGCTGCACTGGCGGATACCTACGACGCCATGCTCCAGGACCGGCGTTACGCGCCGGCCATCGCCGCACACGACGCGATGCGACTGGTGAATGCGATGTCCGGCAAGAAGTTCGACACCGCCATCGTGCGCAGCTTCATGCGGGCGCTCGGGCTCTACCCGACGGGCTCCTGGGTGCAGATTGCGGACGGGCGACTGGGGGTCGTGCGCAGCCAGGCCGAGGGCGAACCCACGCGACCCCACGTGGCCTTGCTCAGCGACAGCGCCGGGCGGCGCCTGCCCGCCGGCCCGGCACTCTGGCAACCCATCCGCCGCCAGGACATCGTGTCCGCGGTCCCGTTGCGCTGCATGCAAATTCCGCAACGCCAGCTCGATGAATCCCTGAGCGCCGCCGCGAACCTGGCGGCCTGATCCCCCTGCTAGACTCGAATCCTGTCAGGCCGGCGGGTGCCGGGTTCATGTCCACCATCGAGTTGTACAGCTTCGAGGGCTGCCCCTACGCCCAGCGTTCCAGGATGGCACTGCTGGAGAAGGGCCTGGATTTCGTCCTCACCGAGATTGACCTCTTCGACCGGCCAGCCTGGTTCCGGGATGTATCGCCCTACGGCAAGGTTCCGGTGCTCCGTCACGAAGACACCACCGTCTACGAGTCGGCCATCATCAACCAGTACCTGGACGAGCGGTTTCCGTCGCCCCCGCTATTGCCCGCCACGCCGGCACTGCGCGCCCAGGCGCGCATCTGGATGGATTACTGCGAGACCCGCTTCCTGGTCGCCACCCACAAGCTGATGAGCGAGGCCGGGGACACGGCCCGGCGGGCCGGAAATGTTACGAAGCTCACCGAAGTCCTCCGGTTCATCGAGCACGAGGGCCTGCGGAAGCTGGGCGATGGTCCTTACTTCATGGGCGAACAGGTGTCGCTGGTGGACCTGCAGTTCTCGCCCTTCTTCGAGCGCTTCGGCACCTACGAGCGGCTCGGCGGGGCCACGTGGCCGGAGGACTGCACCCGGCTCCACGCCTGGTTCGAGGCCATGCAGGGCCGCTCGAGCTACCGCGCCACGGCGCACCCGGTGGAGTACCACCTCGAAGCCCGGCGGCAGATGCAACTGCGAATCGCGGAATCGAGGCGTGCGGCAGCAGCCGGTCCAGGCGCACAAGCCGCCACGCGAACCCACTGAGTGTCGCGCCCGCCCCCGGTGCTGAAGACCTGGCCGTCGGCGCCGGAGAGATCGCCGGCCTGCTCCGGCACCGCCGGCGGCTTGTAGCGCTGACCGGGGCAGGCTGCAGCACGGGCTCTGGAATTCCGGACTACAGGGACGCCGACGGCAGCTGGAAACATTCCCGTCCCGTCCTCTACCCGGACTTCATCGGTAACCCGGAGGTGCGCCGCCGGTACTGGGCCCGCAGTTCGCTCGGCTGGCCACTGTTCGCGGCCGCCCAGCCGAATCCCGCCCATGACAGCCTTGCCCGGCTGGAGCGCCACGGGCTTCTCAGCGGCATCGTCACCCAGAACGTGGACCGCCTGCACCAGCGCGCCGGCAGCGAGGCCGTCATCGATCTGCACGGCCGCCTCGACACGGTTCGCTGTCTCGCCTGCGACGGGCGCCTGGCCAGGACCGAGTGGCAGGCGGAGCTGGGTCGCGCAAACCCGGCGTGGAGCGGGTCACCGGCACGGCCGGGGCCGGACGGCGATGCGATCCCGGCAGCAGCCGGCTTACCGGAGTTCCAGGTTCCGGGATGCCCCCACTGCGGGGGCATCCTGAAGCCCGACGTCGTCTTCTACGGCGAGGCGGTGCCGGCCGATGTCTGTGAGGCCGCGCGCCTGGCCATCGAACGGGCCGACGCGCTGCTGGTGATCGGGTCCTCGCTGATGGTCTATTCCGGCTTCCGTCTGGTTCGTGCTGCGGTGGCCGCGGGCAAGCCGGTGGTGGCGATCAACCTGGGGCGCACCCGGGCCGATGATCTCCTGGCGCATCGCTGGCCGGAAGACTGCGCACGGGCACTGCCGGTCCTGGTCCGGGTCCTGACCGCCGCGGGCTAACGGGCGTTCAACACCACGTTTGACCGTATTGACATGTCCGCTGCTTGCGGGTAGTCATAGTCGACAACAATTCAGTCTTTCCTTAACTATTGTTTTCAACGTGTTACGAGCCCATAAAGGTCATATCAGACCGCCGGACCTGCGCCTACCGGCCGCGGATCAGACCGTCGCGAAAGGTTCACGAATGCCGTCGACGCGAACATCCCTGGATCCACAGCGCCTGGCCCGGCTCGTCAGCCTCGGCTACGAGGCGCCGGTGAACTTTGCCGGCAATATGAGCGACGACACCCGGGCCCGCGAGAAGGAGGCGTGGCGCCTCTTCGCGAGCGAGGCCGCCAAGGCCTTTGGCTGCCAGCTGGCGATGGTGGAGTACTACGCCCCGGGTCATCCGGAGGCCTCGTTCGTGGCCGCCGGCGGGCTGGATGGCTTCGAGGAAGTCTTCAGCGACGTCCGTTCCCGGAACACGGAGGACAGGTACCTGAAGGGAATGTGCGAGCGGCCTGCGGGCACGGTCCAGCTCGGTTCGGAAATCGTTGCGCCGGACCAGATGCACCGGAGCGAGTCCTACTCGGCGCTGGCCATGCCCTGGCATCTCGAGCACTTCCTGATGGGCACGATCCTGCCCGTGGGCGGAGGCGGGGCGTTTTTTGCGCTGGGGCGAACGGCGCGGGAAGCGCCCTTCACGGAGAGTGACAAGTCGCTCGTCAGCAAGCTGGTGCTGTCCCATCTCACGCGGAGCATGATGATCCAGAGGGAAGTGGCCGCCATGGGCAGCGCCAACGCCATGCTCGCGGCGGTCATGCACCAGGCGCCCACCGGCCTCGTGGTCTTCGACGGGAACGGCAGGCCCGTTCTCATCAATCAGAAGGCCGCGGCGATCTTCGCCGCGGGCGACGGGCTTGCCCTGGTCAACGGCGAGCTTCGTGCGGAAAGTCCGGTGGCCCAGACGCAGCTGAACCTGGCGTTGTCGGCCATGCGCCAGGTCGCTCTCGGCCGGCCAGTCCCTGCGCCCCCAACAGTGCTGGTGGCGCGCCGGGCCAGTGCGCAACCCTACCGGGTGTCGTACTCAGCGCTAAGCCCGCTGGTACAAGGTGGCGGATTTCCGCACGGCTCCTCGGTGGTGGCCGTGATTCATGACGAACGGCGGGCGAGCGGCCCGACGGTGCCCGCATTGCTCCGCGTAACCTACGGCCTCACCCGTGCCGAGGTCTGCCTGTGCGAGGCATTGCTGGCGGGCCAGTCGCTGGCAGAGGCCGCCATCGCTCTCGGCGTCAGCCGGAACACGGCCAAGACCCACCTTGCCCGGGTCTTCGACAAGACGGGCGTCCGCTCCCAGATGGCCCTGCTCCGGCTGCTGACCCTGGGGGCCCGGCACTGAATTACCAATGATTAACCCCCCGTCCATCGGAGTGACAGGCGCCGGCAGGTAGCCTGATCCCACTGACTCCCCCACCCGCGCCGTTCCCCCCGTCGCTGGCGGGGTGAGTCAGGGATCCACCAGACAGGGCTTCATACGGGTAGTCCTCCGGGCCGGCAAGCGCAAGCTTCCCGGCCCGTTTTCCTTGTAGGAGCGCCTTCAGGCGCGATCCGGTCGCGCCTGAAGGCGCTCCTACCCTATCATCTCCCCATGCGCATACTGGTCATCGAAGACGACGCCGGCGTCGCGAGCTTCATCGTGGGGGGGCTCCGGGAGGCGGGGCACACGGTCGACCACGCGACCGACGGCAAGGACGGACTGTTCCTGGCTACCACGGGCAACTACGACGCCCTCATCATCGACCGCATGCTGCCGAACGTCGACGGGCTGACCATCGTCCGCACGCTGCGCGCGTCGGACAACAGCACCCCGGCCCTGATCCTGAGCGCGCTGGGGGAGGTGGACGACAAGGTCAAGGGACTGCGGGCGGGCGCAGACGACTACATTGGCAAGCCCTTCGCCTTTGCCGAACTGATGGCGAGGCTCGAGGCCATCACCCGCCGTCCGGTCCGGGAAGGCAGCGACGAAATCACCGAGATGCAGGTCGGTGACCTGCACATCAACCTCCTCAGCCGGGAGGTGCACCGGGCGGGCCAAAACATCGATCTGCAGCCCCGCGAGTTCAGGCTCCTCGAGTACCTGATGCGGAACCGCGACCAGGTGGTCACCCGAACCATGCTGCTGGAGAATGTCTGGGACTATCATTTCGACCCGCAGACGAACGTCATCGACGTGCACATCAGCCGGCTGCGACGCAAGGTCGACAAGGGCTTCGAACCACCTCTCATCCACACCGTCCGCGGGGCGGGGTACAAGCTGAGTGAATCCGCTTAGGCTGATCCGGACGTCCACGTTCCAGCTGGCCTGGTGGTACATGGGGATATTCGGGGCCTCGGCGCTGGTCCTGATAGGCGTATTGCGCTGGGCCACCGTCGGCTACCTGGAGCAGCAATCCAAAGTGGCCATCGAGGCGGAGCTCGCCGGCCTCGCCGAGCAATACCAGCAACACGGCCCGGCGGTACTGCAGGCACTGGTAAATGCCAGGGCCGCAATAAGCCCCGGCGTGCTGACGCTGTACCTGTTTGCGGACGAGCAGCGCCAGCCGCTGGCCGGCAATCTGACTGCATTCCCGCCCCTCGGAGCCGGCGCCGATGGCTGGTACGACTTCTCGGGAGTAGACGCGGACAAGCGCCAGCTTCGGATGCGGGGCCGGATGGTCGTCCTGCGCGGTGGCAAGTACCTGCTGGTGGCACAGGACCAAAGCCGGCTCGAATCGATCCGCGCGCTCATCGACCGGGCTGCACTCTGGGCGCTGCTGGGCGGCCTTGCACTGGCGCTCATCGGCGGCGTGCTGATGAGCTCCAGCGTCATGGGCCGCATCGACGCGATCAACCGTGCCAGCCGGCAGATCATGACGAGCCGGCTGCAAAGCCGCATGCCCGTCCGCGGCGTCAATGACGAGTTCGACCAGCTTTCAGAGAACCTCAATGCGATGCTGGACCGGATCGACTCCCTGATCGAAGGCGTGCGGGCAGTCGCCGACAACATTGCTCACGACCTGCGCACGCCACTCACCCGACTGCGGGGCCGCCTCGAGAACCTGGCGGGCCGCCCGGATCTCGACGATGGGCTGCGCGGCGAACTGGCCTCGGCCATGACCGAGGCCGATCACCTGCTTGCGACGTTCCGGGCCCTGTTGCGCATCGCCCGCATCGAGTCCGGCACCCACGACCGGGAGTGGGCCGAAGTGGATCTTGGCCCGCTGCTCGAGGACGCCTGGGAGCTCTACCAGGCCGTCGGCGAGGAAAAGGAGATCGACGTTCATCTGGGCAAGGCGTCGGGTTCCCTCCGGGGCGACCGTGACCTGCTGTTCCAGGCGCTCTGCAATCTCCTCGACAACGCCATCAAGTACAGCCCGCCTGGTTCCGAGGTCACTCTCGCGCTCGCCGAGACCAGTGATGCACTGGAAATCTCAGTCGCCGACCACGGACCCGGCGTTCCGGCCCCGGAACGGGACAAGGTCATGGACCGCTTCTACCGCTCGGCAGCTGTCGCCGGAGTTCCAGGCAGCGGCCTGGGTTTGTCGCTGGTCAAGGCGATCGCACATCACCACGGCGGACAGCTCGTGCTGACCGACAACGCACCAGGCCTGAGGGCAACACTGCACCTGCCGAAGTCGGCCGGCGCCGGTTCGGGACCGGAGATGGCACTTGCGGGCGTGCCCCGGTAGGCTTGGGGATCAGTCTGGGAAAGGAAGGGGCGGCGCACATGGACCGGTTTATCGTCAGGGCGCTGATTGCCGCCATCGGCCTCTGGGCGGCCGACGCCCTCATCGACGGCATCAGCTTCGACAGCACGGGCTGGCTGCTTGGGGCCGCGGTCGTGCTGGGCCTCATCAATGCCTTCGTCCGGCCACTCGCCCTGATCCTGACGTTTCCGATCACGGTGATCACCCTTGGACTGTTCCTGCTCGTGCTGAACGCCGGAATGCTCGCGCTGGCGAGCTGGCTGCTGTCCGGCTTCCACGTCGCAGGCTTCTGGTCGGCCTTCTGGGGTGCGATCGTCGTCAGCCTGGTGAGCGGCATCGGTTCGTGGTTCTTCGGGCCGAAGGGCGGCATCGAAATCAACGTCCGGCGGGGCTAGCTGGCGTCGGCCACGCGGCCGTCAAGCCTTCACCGGGCGCCGGGCGAAGTCCCGGCGCACGCGTTCCTCCACCTCGCGGGCCATGCGCTCGAAGGAAATGCTCCGGTAGGCCGCATCGTGCCCCAGTCCGCGAAGCCGCCCGGCCAGATACTCCCGCACATAGGCCCACCGGAACGGCCACGCGCCGATGTCCCGGTACTGCCGGACGTGCGCCAGTTCGTGGGCCAGCAGCGCCAGGAGCTCCACGTCCGCATCATCCCTCCAGCCGGCCACGAGATAGATGCGATGGCGGTTCACATAGCCCCGGGGCCGGCCGCGCACGTAGCGGGGCACACCATCGTGGAGCCGGATGGCGTCGAGATCGAGGCCCGGAAAATACCCGGCAAGGCGGGCCTTCAGCAGCGGCGGCAGGGGCTCCCCGCCACGACGCTCCGGCCGGCGACTCATTGGCCCGTCACTCCGCCCGCAGGGACTCGACGGGGTCGAGCTGCGCGGCACGGACAGCCGGCAATACTCCCGCGACAAGCCCGATCAACAGCGCCACGATGACCGCCAGCGCCATGTAAGGCCACGCGACGCTGACGGGCAGCGCCGGGAGGGCCACGCGAAGCAGGAACACGCACGCGAGCCCGAGGAGCAGTCCGCTCAGGCCGCCGACGCCGGCCAGCAGCAGGGACTCGCCCAGGAAGATGTCCCGGATCTGCCGGCGGCGCGCGCCGATGGCCTGCAGGACGCCGATCTCCGCCGTCCGCTCGCGCACCGCGATGGTCATGATCGTGAAGATGCCCACTCCGCCCACCAGCAGGGAGATGCCGCCGAGGGCTGCCACGGCAAAGGTCACCACGTTCAGCACCGAGCCCAGCACGTCCAGCATCTGCTGCTGGGTCGTGATGGTGAAGTCCTCACCGCCATGCCGCGCGACCAGCACCCGGCGTATCCCCTCGACGACTTCCTCCACCGGCGCGCCCTTCTCGTACATCACGTCGATCTCGAAGAGTCCCTCCCGGTTGAAGAGCTCCAGTCCCTTGGCCACCGGAATGTAGATCGCATCGTCCAGGTCGAAGCCGAACATCGTGCCCTTGGATTCCATGACGCCGATCACCGAGTAGCGCTGCCCGCCCACACGGATGCGCTCCCCGAGAGGAATGGCCGTGCCGAAGAGCTCGCGGTACAGCTTGCTGCCGAGAACGGCGAAGGCACGGGGCGCGTTGGGATCATCCGGGGGCAGGAATTCGCCCAGGGCCACCCGGAAGGACAGCGCCTCGGTCAGCTCGCTGCCAGCGCCGCTGACGATCGTCTGCCGTTCCCGGCCACCGCCCTCCACCGAGGCAGTGCCCTGGACCAGGGGCACGATCGACCGGACGTAGGGCAGGCGGGCGAGGGCCTGGGCGTCGGCGAGGCTCAGCGGGCGCGCCGAGTTCAGCACGCCGGTGGGCATGCCGAACGTCTGGGCCTTGCCCGGGTTCACCCCGACGATGTTGGTCCCGAACTGGGTGAACTGGGCCACCATGTAGACGCGCAATCCCTCACCCATGGACGTCAGCAGCACGACGGCGGCCACGCCGATGGCGATGCCGAGGGCGGTCAGGCCGCTGCGGAGCCGGTGCGACACGGCCGATGTGGAGGTAAACCGGATGAGCTCGCTGGCGTTCATTGACGGGCCATTACCGGCGTGCCATCACCGGCGTGCAAGTGCGGCCACGGGGTCGAGGCGGGAGGCTCGACGGGCGGGAAGTATCCCAAACAGCATGCCGCAGGCCACGGCCAGGGCAACCGAGCCGGCCACGGCCCAGGCGGGCGGACGCAGGGTGAACTCCGGGTAGAACTGGCCAAGGCCCAGCAACATGCCATAGCCCGCAATGACGCCGACCAGCGCACCCAGCATCGCCAGATAGACAGCTTCGGCCAGGAACAGGCCGAGGATCTGGCTGCGACGCGCACCCAGCGCCTTGAGAAGTCCGATCTCCTGGGTGCGCTGGCTGACCGCGACCAGCATGACGTTCATGATGAGTACACCGGCCACCAGCAGGCTGACGGCGGCAATGCCGCCGAGGGCGCGGGTCAGTGTGCCGAGGATACCGTCGAAGGTCTTCAGCACGGCGTCCTGGGTCACGATCGTCACGTCCTCGTCGCCCCGGTGGCGCTCCTTGAGGGTCTGCGCGATGAAGCGCTTCGCGGCGGGCATCGCGTCGCGCCCGCGCGCCTGGACGATGATCCGGAACAGGGCGGGCGAATTGAACAGGCTCTGGGCCAGCGCCACGGGCACCAGGACGAGCTGGTCGGCATCGACCATCACCGAAATCCCCTGGGGCGCGAGGACGCCGGTGACGCGGCAGCGCCGGTCGCCGACGCGGAGCCACCGTCCCACCGGCGGCTCGCCGCGAAAGAGCTCCCGGCCAATGGTGCTGCCAACCACGCACACGGCGGCTTCCCGGTCCATGTCGCCGGCAGGCAGGAACTCACCGGACGCCATCCGCCAGCCCCGGATTTCGCGGAATGCGGCGGTGGTGCCCATGACGGTGACGTCACGCTCCAGGGAGCCGGACGACGCAGCGGCCTCGCCGACGATCACCGGGGCCAGCCTGTCGATCGAGGCGCTCCGCTCCAGCGCCCGCGCATCGTCGAGCGTCAGGTCCCGGGGCGTCGCCCCGCCCAGCATCGCCGCCCCGGCGCCGGTGGTCTCCGTGCGTCCGGGAAGGACGATGAGCAGGTTCGTCCCGAGGGTGCGGAACTCGTCGGTAATGTAGAGGCGCGCGGCCTCGCCCAGCCCGGTGAGGACCACCACGGCGGCCACGCCGATGGCCGTAGCGAGCAGCATCATGGCCGTGCGTAGCGGGTAGCGGAACAGCGCGCCGAGTGCGACCCGGTTGCGGTCCGCGAACCTCATCCCATGTCGTCCTGCACTATGGACCCATCGCGCATCCGCAGTCGCCGATGGGCACGCGCCCCGATGACGGGATCGTGGGTGACGACGACCAGGGTCAGGCCCTGGCCGTGCAGGTCTTCCATGATCTTCACAACTTCGCCGCCGGACACGCTGTCCAGGTTGCCGGTGGGCTCGTCGGCCAGCAGGATGCGGGGCTCCATGACGACGGCACGCGCGATCGCCACGCGCTGGCGCTCGCCGCCGGAGAGCTGGTTGGGACGGTGGTCGATCCGCGGGCCCAGGCCCATGCGCTCCAGCGCCGTCCGCGCCCGGCCACGGCGCTCCGCCACCGGCATGCCGGCGAGCATCATCGGCAGTTCGACATTCTCCAGGGCCGTCATCCGGGCAATGAGGTGAAAGACCTGGAAGACGAAGCCGATCTCCTTCTGCCGGGTGTCGGCCAGGCGGTCCTCCGGCATGGCGGACGTCTGCACGTCGCCCAGCCAGTACTCGCCCGACGTGGGCCTGTCGAGCAGCCCGAGGACGTTCAGCAGCGTGGACTTGCCCGAGCCCGACGGGCCCATCAGCGAAAGATACTCCCCGCCCCCGATCGCGAGGTCGACGCCATCCAGGGCACGGACCAGCTGGTCGCCCACCTCGAAGGTCCGCGTCAGATGTTCCAGCCTGATCAGAGGTCCGGGCATTGCGGGGACAGCAGTCACCGGCGCACGGTCACTCGCGGACGGCGGCGGCGCCATCGGCCACGCCCTCGCGATCGACCGAGGTCACGACCAGCTCGCCGGCTGCGAGGCCGGACCTGACCTCGGTGAACTCCCAGTTCGCGACTCCCTTCCCGATGTCTCTCGCCTGCAGCAGCCCGGTCGCGGGATCCAGCACCAGCACCCGCTTGCCATCGAGGATCGCCTGGCTGGGAATGCGCAGGACGTTCTGCCGGTTCTCCAGGATCACCTCCACGTCGGCGCTGTAGCCGGGCAGCAGGTTGTACTTCTCGGGGTTCTCGATCTCCGCCTCCACCTCGACCGTGCGCGCCTGCTTCTCGGTGTCGAGCACGTAGGGGGCCACGCGGCGCACGAAGCCCGGGAAGCGCTGGTTGGGAAAGGCATCCAGGGAGATGGACGCCTTCTGGCCGGCGCGCACCGCAGGCGCATCGACTTCGTCGATGGGTGCCGAGATATACAGGCAGCTGCCATCGACCAGGTCCACCGTGGGCGGCGTCGGGATGCCCACGGGCGACGGCGTGACGAACTCGCCCACCTCGCCGTTGATCTCGGCCACGACCCCGTCGAACGGAGCGCGGAGGATCGTGCGTTCGAGCTGGGCACGGGAGACGTCGATACGGGCCTGGCTGACCTTCTCCTGATCCCGGGCCGCATCGCAGACTGCGGCCTGCGCGTCCGCCTGGCCCACGGCACGCTCCGTGTCACCTTCCGAGACGAGGTTCTCCTTGCGCAGCGCCTGTATGCGTGCGGCGTTCTTCGCCGCGACCACGGAGTTGACGCAGGCTTCCCGGGTGCGGCTGCGGGCGGCCACGGCTTCCCGCTCCGCCTGGGACACCTGGGCGCGCTGATCCTGGTTCCAGAGTTCCAGCAGGATGTCGCCCTTCCGGACCTTGTTGCCCTCCTTGAAAGGCAGCCGCGCGATCTGGCCGCCCATCGGGGGCGCGAGCCGCGCGCGGTTGCAGGCATCCACCGTGCCGGCGCGGGTGTTCGCCACCGTGGCCAGCACGTCGCCGGCCTGCACCTCGGCGACGGTCACCGCCACCGGCTTCGGGCGCGACCAGAACCAGGCCGCCACGCCGACCAGGGCGAGGATGCCCAGAACGCCTAAAACGCGTACGCCGCGAGTGCTCACGAGACAATTACTCCGCAGGGCCAGAGGCCGGCGCAGTATAAAGTCCGGCGTGGTACTGTGCATTCATACAGTAGGGGAAATACCGAGGTTCGCCGGTGCCGAGACGCGTCCCCGACAACCTGCCTCCCGGTTCCGTCATCCGTGGCCGCGGTGTCGCCTCCCGGCCGGCCGGCCGTTTTGCCCGCGCAGAGACGGTTCCCGAAGCGGCGGACGACGACATGCCGGGGCCCGCTCCGGAAACCGAGCTGATCACCGAGACGATCCGCTCCATCATCTCCCGGAACCAGTCACCGGATATTCCGTTCGAACAGTCCGTGAATCCCTACCGGGGCTGTGAGCACGGCTGCGTGTACTGCTACGCCCGGCCGTCCCACGCGTACCTCGACCTCTCCCCCGGCCTCGACTTCGAGCAGAAAATCGTCACGAAGCCGGAGGCCGCCACGGTGCTGCGCCGGGAGCTGTCCAAGCCGGGCTACCGGTGCAGTCCCATCACCCTGGGCTCGAACACCGATGCGTGGCAGCCGGTCGAGCGGGACCTCCGGATCACGCGGCAGATCCTGGAAATGCTGGCCGAGTTCCGCCACCCCGTCAGCATCATCACCAAGTCAGCCCTGGTGGAACGGGACCTGGACCTGCTGCAGGACCTGGCGCGGGACAACCTGGTGGACGTGCTCGTCAGCGTCACCACCCTGGACGACGAGATGAAGCGCCGGCTGGAACCCCGGACGGCAGGGCCGCGCCGCCGACTCGAGACGATCCGCCGCCTGAGCGCGGCCGGCGTTCCCTGCGGCGTGCTGGCCGCACCAATGATCCCCGGCCTCAACGACCACGAACTCGAGAACATCCTCGCTGCCGCCGCGGAAGCCGGCGCCCACCACGCCGGCTACGTGCTGCTGCGCCTGCCCCACGAGGTGGAGCCGATCTTTACGGAGTGGCTGCAGGCCCAGTATCCCCTGAAGGCGGCAAAGGTGCTGAGCCTGATCCGGCAGGTGCGGGGCGGCGCGCTGAATGACGCGCAATTCGGCCGGCGCATGCGCGGCTCAGGGCCGATTGCCGCCCTCCTAGCGCAGCGCTTTGCCAGCGCCTGTCGCAGGCACGGGTTCACGCGGGGATCGGAGTCGGCGCTGGACACGACACGGTTCCAGGTGCCGGAAGGGCCGGGCACGCAGCTGGATCTGCTGGGAGCTGCATCCCCGCGGGCCTGCACCGGTTCAGCGCGCGGCGCTACTCGACGCCTTCCGACGAAATCAGGAACAGTGCGCCCAGATTGATGCTGCCGTGCTCGGCGGGATCCTGGGGTGAGCCGGTCCCCGGCTTGCCCGGATTCAGGTTTGACGCCGTGTCATCCGGCGGGAACAGGATGAGCGTATTCAGGAACTCCAGGATCGCCCGCCGCTGGCCGTCCTTCAATGCCGCAAACAGTCTCCGGGAGCGCTCCGCCTCCCCGCCATGCCGGAGGATGACCTCCTCGAGGTTGATGCTGCGCCCGTCGTGGCCGTAGGGCGCGGAGGAACCGACGCCCCACAGAGGTTCCGTCATGAACAGTGTCTCGATGCTGCCGTCATAGCGCCGCTCATGAAAGGCAGGGCCCAGATCGTGGCGGCGAAAGTCCGCATAGATATTCCGGACCACGAAACTTTCGGCCAGCGGCACAACCTGCGGATAGGCGTCCCCGTCGTCCACTGTCTTGAAGCGCGTGGACGCTGTTGCGAAGAGGCGATTGAAAATGCCCCTCTGCGGATCGTGCCGGGTTTCCACGTCCGCGACGCGGCGGTCGTTCCTGATCGTCAGGTCGGGCACGTGACAGCTCGTGCACCCGATGGATTTCATCAAATGGCGGCCGAATTCGGAGTTTTCGGTGGTGCGGCCAATGCCCGGCTTGAAGTAGTTGAGCAGGTAGAACTCCATGTGGTCAACGAGTGCGGCATCCACCTCGTTGGTGACGCCATCCTGGTCCGGGTCGTCTCCCGGGGAACACACCGCCGGCCGGTTCAGGCCGTCTGTCGCCGGATCGAGACGCAGGCCGGCCGGCGTTACCTGGGCCGTCGCACCGTTGGGGTCGGTCGCGGCGCAGAGCACCGGGTCGGGAGCCTGGAGTCCCATTTCATCGTTGAAAGCCCCGACGCTGAATGCCCGGATCGAGAACTCCCGTCCCTCGGCGAAGAAGGGGCGCACCCGGAGATCGGGGTCCACGCCACGCACTTTTGAACGGTCGACCGTGCCGTTCGGGAAGGCACGCAGCGTGCCATAGGAAATGGACTTGCTCTGAAGCGGCAGTTTCGCCGGCGCGCCGGACTGAACTGCCATGCTCCTTGCCCGGGCTTCGATGGCCCGGAGATCCTGGGTGATTTCGTCGGCCAGTTGCTCCTGGAGGCCAAGCCCGAAGAGATGCGGCGCGTCCCGGCTGTCCGGACGAGTGACGACGTCACCTCCGAACCCTGCGGCACCGCGGGGACGCCCGTGGCATCCGGCACAACTGTCCACGAGACCGGCGCCAATGGCTGCATTGGCGTTTATGTCTCCCGTGGAGTCGCGGGTCACCCGGGGCCCGAAACCCTGGTCCAGCGTGAACTTTCGCTGGAACAGCTGCCGGCCGCGGCGAATGGAACGGGCCGGATCGCGCTTGATCAGGTAGACGGCCGACCCGACCGTATTGACATCGCCATGACCGGCACCCACCTGTCCCGCAAGTAACTTGCTGATCTGCCCCCCCGGCACCCCGGGGTATGCCTGACTCGAGTCGACCAGCTGTGCATGGGCAGCCGGGAGGCCAAAACCAAGACTGGCGAAGAGGTACAGGGCGGCTGGAAACCGGCGCGCATTGATCATGGTCAGAAACCCCCACGGTAGCTTCGAGTGGTACTGACGCTGTCGGGAAATTATGTTAACCAGTTCCCAAACTGCGCAGAATGTTCGGATCGGGCCGGAACATACGCCGCAGTTGCGCAGGGACAATGTGAGCCAGATCGCAAATCTGGCCGATGCGGGTCAGGCCGGTTGACCGCCTTCAGTGCGGGGACCGCGCGATGATCCTGTACTGCAACCTGATTTCGTCCCTCACAGACAGCAGGCCACCCATCACGCTGAAAGGCGTCAGGCCAAGTTCTGCGTGGGTCACTGTGAAGTGGCCAGTGACACGCAGGTCGTTCCCCAGTTGCTCAACGCGGGCAGGTACCTGCAGCTCATGCGCCTGCCCCTTCAACTCGACGGTGGCCGTCACGGCGTAATCCGGCGCCGTTCCGGAAACCGCGCGGCTGGTGAGCCGGATCTCCGGAAACCGCGCGCCGTCCAGCAACGCTTCGCTCAACAGGTTTCTGCGCGTACCGGCGATCGCATCCGCATCCACCACACCGGGAAACTCCTCGCCCTCCTCCGCACGCAGTTCCGCTTCGTCCACGCTGAAGCTGGCCACCGGTAACACGAGCGTGAAGTGCGGCACCTTGCCGCCGTTGCCCAGCAAAACGTCGCCCCGCAGGGCCCGGCTGTTCAGGACGTGATTGTGACCGAGCCGGGCCATGGGCCCGTCCCGATAGACGAGCGCCCGGACTTCCGACTCGGCGGAAATGACCTGATAGCGTACGAAGCCCGCAGGAACCTGCTGATCTGCTGGAGGAGGCGCGGAGTCCGCCGGGGGCATCTCACGCAGCGCGCGGCAGCCCGCCTGGGAGAGTGCGAGCGCGACGACAAGGAACAGAAGACTGGCGCGCATCCGCGCCAGTATTACCCGAAGTAATCCCTCGGATCGAGGCCGAACGCGCCGGGCTCCAGGCCGCGGAGGATCCAGCGAGCCTCGTCCTCGTCGCCACCGGCCGGCTTCGCCTTGAGGTCCATCAGCGCGTGGCGGCTGACGGGTGTCTTGTCGGCATTGAGGAGCAGCATGAGCTTGGGACGCAGCCGGCGAACCCGGTTCTGCTCGATCACCAGAGCCACTTCGCCGGTGTTCAGCTCGACGAGCGAGCCCGTGGGGAACATGCCGACCGCCTGCACGAACTGCTCGACCAGTTCCCGCTGGAAGAGCGTCCCCGACAGGCTGTTCAGTTCCCGGACCGCGTCGTAGGCCGACCGGGCGGGCGCGTAGGGGCGCTTGGTCGTCATGGCGTCGAAGCAGTCGATGAGCCCGGCCACCCGGCCGAACACCGGAATGTCAGCACCCGCCAGGCCCTTCGGATAGCCGGAGCCATCGTGCCGTTCGTGGTGATGCTGGATCATGGCAATCACGTCGGCGTTCAGGCCCGGAGTCTTGTTCACGAGTTCGAGGCCGACGGCGACGTGCTTCTTCACGATGGCCCGCTCCACGTCCTCCAGGGGGCCCTCCTTCTGCAACACATCGCGCGGCAGCTTCGCATTGCCGAGATCCAGCAGCATGCCGCCGAGCGCGAGCGTGTCGAGCCCGTTGCGGTCGAACCCCAGGTGCCGGCCCAGGACCACCGCCCAGACAGCACTGCCAATGGAGCGTTGGGGACCCGCGGTCTCGCGCTTGCGAAGGCAGACCAGCCAGGCCATCGAGTCCTGGTTGCGGAGGATGCTGTCGATCAGGGGCCCGACGACCGACCTCAGGCGAGAGGCATCGAGGCCCCGGCCCTGCTGGAACTGCTCGAGCGTGTCGTTGAGGACGGCGGCCGCCGTGTCATAGGCCAGGGCAGCCTTCGGCGCCTCCATCCGGGTGGACACCACGTTCCGGTACTGCCTGGTCTGAAAGAAGCCGGCGAGCGTGCCCGTGCGATCGAGCCGGGTGATGGCATCGAACAGGCGCCGCTGCAGGCTGGGACGCGCCGCATGCTCCAGTCGCGTCGCCGGCGTGTCCAGCGACTTCGCATACTGGGCTTCCTTGCGCCGCGCCTCGAGAACGCGGTCCTTGGGTACCGAGCCCTGGGTTGCGTCCACGTAGACGTGCTTGCAGAAATGCCGGAGCTGCTTCAGGTCCCTTTCGTCGCGGATCTCGAAGCCCTTGAAGAGGAATGGCGTCTCCAGCCATGGGCGATCGAGCTGCGCCACGTACATGCCGCACTCGAGATTCGCGGTCTCGATCTTGAGTCGTTTGAGGAGCACAGACACACCCTTGCGGCCGGCATCGGGCCGGCTGGCACCATTGCCATAATATTCAGGGCGCTGCGCCGCAGTCGGACAGGGGTCACACTTTTGCGGGTAGGAGCGCCTTCAGGCGCGACCTCTTCCCGCGAGAATCGAGTCCGCGAGTCTCGAGCGGGAAGAGGTCGCGCCTGAAGGCGCTCCTACCCGCAAGAGACGCCGGTGCCGCCCAGGCCGCAATAGCCGCCGGGATTCTTGGCCAGGTACTGCTGGTGGTAGTCCTCCGCGTAGTAGAAGTCGCCTGCTTCCACTATCTCGGTAGTGACCGGCCCGAAGCCCGCGGCCTTCAGGCGCGCTTCAAAGGCCGACTTTGCACGCAGGGCCGAATCGCGCTGCTGCTCGTCGAACCAGTAGATGCCCGAGCGGTACTGGGTGCCCGTGTCGTTGCCCTGGCGCATTCCCTGGGTGGGGTCGTGGGACTCCCAGAAGACGGTGAGAAGTTGCTCGTAGGTGACCAGTGCCGGGTCGTACACCACCAGCACCACTTCGTTGTGGCCGGTCCGGCCCGTGCACACTTCCTCATAGGTGGGATTGGGCGTGATGCCAGCGGCATACCCCACGGCCGTCGAGTAGACGCCAGGCAACTGCCAGAACTTCCGCTCGGCGCCCCAGAAGCAACCCAGGCCGAACACGGCCTGGCGCAGGTGCGGCGGGAACGGGCCCTTCAGCGGATGGCCATTGACGAAGTGCCGCTCGGGCACGGGCATCGCCATCGCGCGGCCCTTCAGGGCCGTGTCGGGTGTCGGCATCTCCAGGGATTTCTTGCGGAGCCACATGTTGCGCGCGTCCTCCATTTTGCCAACCCCCTAAATGGGGGCAAGGCGGGAACATTGCCAGTAGTGCAGGCGATTTCACGATCACCCTGGCCGGCCCCAGCCGCGCTGCCGAAACCTCGCCAGGATGGTCGTCACTGGGGTAATTTCTCCAGTATGCAGCCAACGACCCAAATCGCCGCTGCCCTGCTCTGCCTGCTCGCCGCCACGGGCGCGGTTGGCGACACCCCGGACAACGCCGCACTGGCGCAACAGCGCGACGCCGCCGAGGAACGCTACCAGCGCCTCATCGCGGAGGGCAGGAATGCAGAGGCGGTGGAGGCCGGGCAGGACGTCCTGACCCTGACGGGGCAGATCCACGGGGCCGACAGCGTCGAGCTTGCCAGTCCGCTGACCAACCTCGGCACAGCCCAGTTGCGCAACGGCGACCTCGGGGACGCGGAGGCCAGTTACCAGGCAGCGATTGCCCTGCTGGAAAGGCGCGAGGGTTTCCTCTCGGCGCGCCTCATCAATCCCCTGGTGGGTCTCGGTGAAGCCTACGTGCGCAGCGAGCAGTATCCGCTGGCGACCCGGGCCTACGAACGGGCGCTGCGCGTGAATCACGTCAACGAGGGCTTCTACAACCTGGACCAGATCAGGATCCGCGACGGTCTGACCGAGGGGTACCTGGGCCTGCAGGACCTCGAGAAGGCCAACTTCCACCAGGAAGCGCAGATCTATGTCCAGCAACGCAGGCTGGGCAGGGACAATCCGGCGCTCGTCGGGCCCCTGACCAAGCTGGGTCGCTGGTACGACCGTTCCAACCAGACGGAAGCTGCCCGGCTCGTGTACCAGGGCGCCGCGCGTATCGTGCAGGGGGCCGATGGCGATGACTCGCCCGACATGGTGGAACCGCTCCTTGCGATAGCCGATACGTACCGGCAACAGGCGCTGTTACCGCCGGATCCGGAATCGAACCAGTCGCCCGACACGCTGCTGCCCCTGTCGAGCATGATGCTGCGCAAGGCCCTCGGGATCGTCGAGCAGCAGAGTCCGCCGGACCCTGCACAACGCGCCCGGATCCTCGTGAAACTGGGCGACCTGTACCTGATGTGGGGCAAGCAAAACACGGCTGCCGACCGTTACAAGGAGGCGTGGCAGGCCCTGTCGGCGGACCCCGCGCTGGAAGTGCGCCGGGACGAGTTCTTCGCGGCGCCGGCCCGGATCATGGGCCCGGTGCCGCCAACGATCCTTCCGGTGCCGTCACGCAAGACGCCACCGCCCGACCCGAAGGACCTCGAGCCCGGCTACGTGGTCGTCCGTTTCAACGTGGACCAGCTCGGGCGGGTCAGCGACGCGACCGTCATCGAGTCGGACCCGGCCAACCTGCTGGAAGATCGGGTGCAGGAGACGGCGACGAGAACCCTCTTCCGGCCGCGCTTCGTCGACGGCGCTCCCGTGGCCACCACGGGCCTCGTGCTCCGCCATGAATTCCGCTACGCGCCGAAGAAGCTGGAGAAGAAGGACAAGGCGCCGGCGGAAGGCGGCGACAAGCCGCTGCAACAGCCCACGTCCGGCTCCGGGGCCTGACGTCAGAAGCCGGCGTCGGCGCAGCAGGAGGGCAGATCCTCCTCGCTCTCGGCCCGGGCCCCGCACCGGCGGCCTGCGGCGTTCGCCTGCAGGTCCCGTTGCTGGAAGCTGCCAGGTCCGAACAGGTCGCCGAATTCCTTGCCATAACCGGCAATCCAGGCGGAGGAGGACCCACAACGCAGCGAGATGGTGGCGCTGGCCAGGCAGTGCTTGCGATCGCCGGACAGGGGGGCCAGGTCCAGCGAATTCACCGTCTGCTGCATGCACGTCGAGGCCGGGGCTCGCGGCGTCGAGGCGCAGGACACAAGAACCAGCGCCAGAACCGCCAGGATGCGCATCCAATACTCTTTCGGCAACGTATTCAGGGAGTGCGCTTAGAATACCCCATGCTCAAGCTCCTCCTCCGTGCGTTGCTGCTGTGCCTTTTTTGCCTTCCGGCAACGGCATCGCTCCCCGACCGCGACGACCTGGATGCCGTGTTCCTGCGAAACGTCAGGAACGGCTTCGTGGACTACGACGGAATCCGCGCCGACCCAGCCTTCGGCCGCTACCTGTCGGGCCTTGCGAGCGCCAGGGAAAGCGATTTGGGCACGCCCGAAAGCCGCCTCGCATTCCTGGTCAACGCTTACAACGCACTGGCGATCCAGGGCATTCTCGAGGGCTATTCACCGTCGACCTGGTTCGGCCGGAATACCTACTTCAGGCGCCGCGAGTATGACCTGCTGGGCGGGAAGACCACCCTGGAGCAGCTGGAGCATGACCTGATCCTCCCGCTCGGCGAGCCCCGGGTGCACTTCGCCGCCGTCTGCGCATCGCTCTCCTGCCCCCGGCTCGCCAGCCAGGCCTATGACCCGGCGACGCTCGATAGCCAGCTGGAGGATGCCGCCCGCTCCTTTGCCAACGATCCCACCCGCAACCGGTACGACGTGAAGCGCAGGATCGCGTTCCTCTCGAGCATCTTCGACTGGTACGAGGACGACTTCATCCGGGCCGCGGGCTCCACCCAGAAGTACCTGGCCCGCTACGTCAGCGATCCGGCCGCTGCGGCGCTGCTGGCTGAGGACGGATTCGATGTCCGTTTCGTGGACTACGACTGGGACCTGAATGGCGTGTACCGCGGGAAGCCCGAATAGGCCCTCTGCCCGGGCATCGACTGTAAGGATCCGGGCGAAGGTCGCGTCCAAGGGACAGCCACTCTGCATAGATGGACGGGAAACGACCATGCTGATCAGGAAACCGCCCGGCATAAAGTCATCCGAGATCACGCCGGAAGGCGTGTATCTCAACCGGCGCGCGCTGCTGCAGGCCGCGGGATTCGTCGGGTCCGGCACGCTGCTCTCGTCCGCCCTCGCGGCCAGCGACGGAATCCCCGCGAAGTACAGGCGGCTCGCCGGGATCCGCAAGAGCCCGTTCAGCACGAAGGACGCGCCGAACACCTTCGAGGAAGTCACCGGCTACAACAACTTCTACGAGTTCGGCACCGGCAAGGAGGATCCGGCGGCCCAGTCGGGCAGGTTCCGGCCCAGGCCCTGGAAGGTCAGGATCGATGGCGAGGCCGGCATAACGGGCACCTTCGACTACGACAGCATCGTCAAGCCCCACGCGCTCGAGGAGCGGATCTACCGGTTCCGGTGCGTCGAGGCCTGGTCAATGATCGTGCCCTGGGTCGGTATCCCGCTAGGGGACGTGCTCAGGCGCTACCAGCCAACATCCCGGGCGAAATACGTGGCGTTCGAGACCGTCCTGCGTCCGGAGGAAATGCCGGGGCAGAAGTACCCGGTCCTCGACTGGCCCTACGTCGAGGGACTGACCATCGCCGAGGCCATGCACCCGCTGACACTGCTCGTCGTGGGCGTGTACGGGGTGGAACTGCCGAACCAGAACGGCGCGCCCCTGCGCCTCATGGTGCCGTGGAAGTACGGCTTCAAGAGCATCAAGTCGATCGTCCGCATCAGCTTCACCGAGAAGGAACCACCGACCACCTGGAACCTGTCCGCGCCGGACGAGTACGGCTTCTACGCCAACGTGAACCCGAAGGTGGACCATCCCCGCTGGAGCCAGGCCACGGAACGACGCGTATCCTCGGGCCTCGGCAGCCTGTTTGCCGACCGCCAGCCCACGCTGCCCTTCAATGGCTACGCCGATCAGGTGGCGTCGCTGTACAAGGGGCTGGACCTGGTCCGGAACTTCTGAGCCGAACATGATCCGCGAGCGCCAGATCCGGCTGTTCTGGCGACCCCTCGCGCACATCGCCTGCGCGCTGCCACTCGTGTACCTGATGCTCCAGGTTGCAGAAGTGGGGGGCCTGCGCCTGGGTCCAAACCCGCAACTGGTCATCCGGGACGCCCTCGGGGAGTGGGGCCTGCGCCTGCTGCTGGCCACGCTGGCCATGACGCCGCTGCGGTGGCTGACGGGCAGGCCCTGGCCACTGCAGTTCCGCCGCCTCCTCGGCCTCTGGAGCTTCACGTACCTCACGCTGCACTTCGTGACCTACTTCTTCCTCGACCGGTCGCTGGACCTGCCTGTGATCCTCGAGGACATCACGAAACGCCCCTTCATCACCATCGGCTTCGCAGCCTTCCTGCTGATGATTCCGCTGGCGGTGACCTCCACGGCCCGCTGGCGCCGGCGGCTGGGAACCCGCTGGCTGGACCTGCACAGGCTCATCTACCCGGTGGCGATCCTGGGATGCTGGCACTTCTACTGGCTGGTGAAGAAGGACGTGCGGGAACCGCTGGTCTACTGCGCCGTGCTGGCGGTGTTGCTGGGCTTCCGCCTTTGGAAAGCCCGCCAACGCGCTGTAGGAGCACCTTCAGGCGCGACCCAAACGCGTCGCGCCTGAAGGCGCTCCTACGACGTGATGTTGTAGCCCCGCTCCTCGTGCAGGACGAGATCCAGGCCTTCGTTCTCCTCCTCGGCCGTCACGCGCAATTCGGTCGCAAGGCCGGTCACCTTGAGCAGCAGCCAGGTCATGCCCGCCGACCACACCAGCGTGGCAACCGTGCCGACCAGCTGCACGCCCAGCTGCGCGGCGATCGACCGGCCGTCAGGATGGCCGATACCCCCCAGGGCCGCAGCACCAAACACGCCGGTCAGAAGCGTCCCCATGATTCCGCCGATGCCGTGCACGGGAAAGACGTCGAGGGAATCGTCGATCGCGAGGCGGCGCTTCACATACTGGGTCGCCCAGAAGCAGACGGTCCCTGCGAGCAGGCCGATGACGAGCGCGCCGGCGGGACCCACGTAGCCGGACGCCGGCGTGATGGTGCCGAGCCCGGCGACCATGCCCGTGACGATGCCCAGCACGCTGGGCTTGCCGAAGCGCACCCATTCCTGTGCCATCCAGGCAATGCAGCCGGCGGCGGCGGCCGTGTGCGTCACCAGCATGGCCATGCCCGCGGAACCGTTGGCAGCCAGGGCGCTGCCCGCATTGAACCCGAACCAGCCGACCCAGAGCATCCCGGCCCCCGTTACCGTGGCCGGCAGGTTGTGCGGCGTCATGGCCTGGCTGGGAAAGCCCCGGCGATTGCCGATCACGAGGGCAGCCACGAGCGCCGCGACCCCGGCATTGATGTGGACCACCGAACCGCCGGCAAAGTCGAGGAACTTCATCTGGGCGAGCCAGCCGCCGCCCCACACCCAGTGGGCGACGGGCAGGTAGACCAGCAGCAGCCACAGTGTCGAGAACAGCAGCATCGCGGCGAATCGCATCCGCTCCGCGAAGGCGCCGACGACCAGTGCGGGGGTGATGATGGCGAAAGTGAGCTGGAACATCGCAAAGACCGTCTCGGGAACGGTTCCCGAGACGCTGTCGGGCGTAATGCCACTGAACAGTGCCTTCCCGACGCCGCCTATCCACGGCTGGGCCGCTCCGCCGTCACCGAAGGCCAGGCTGTACCCGACGAGCACCCAGACGATCGAGGTCACCGCCGCGATCGCGAAGCACTGCATGAGCACCGAGAGAACGTTGCGGCTCCGGACCAGGCCGCCGTAGAAGAGCGCAAGGCCCGGCAGGGTCATGAACAGGACTAGCGCGGTTGCTGCCAGCAGCCAGGCGGTATCACCGCTGTTGATTGGGGACATGCCTCAATTCCCTTTCATCCAGAGCCCGGGCACTTTAGCGCGGGAATTGAGGCATGTCCCCGATCGCGGCTGAAGCCGCTCCTACAGCGCGTTGTCGCCGGTCTCGCCTGTGCGGATCCGCAGTGACTGTTGCAGGTCGGTCACGAAGATCTTGCCGTCACCCACCTTGCCCGTGCGGGCGGCGTTGGTGATGGCCTCGATGACCCGCTCCACCAGGTCGTCGGCGACGGCGACTTCGACCTTGGATTTCGGCAGGAAATCCACCACGTACTCTGCGCCCCGGTACAGCTCCGTATGGCCGCGCTGCCGCCCGAAACCCTTCACCTCGGTGACAGTCATGCCGTTGACGCCCACCTCGGACAGGGCATTACGCACGTCGTCGAGCCGGAACGGTTTGATGATGGCGGTGATCAGCTTCATGGATATTCCCTGCAGGGTTGGCGTCGGGGGCGATTCTAGCGCTGATGGACCCAGCGCAGGAGGGCGTTCTGGGCATCGAGGCCACCGCCCCAGGTGGCCTTCGGGCCATTCACGATCATTACCACCGCGTAGTCGGCGCCGGACTCGCTGTGCACGAAGCCGGCGATCGACGTCACGCCGTTGAGCGTGCCCGTCTTGAGGTGCATGTCCCCGGCCACCGGGTCCCGGAGGAAGCGCTTCCGCGTCGTGCCGTCCAGGCCGGCAATGGACAGGGAAGCCTGGAACTCGGGCTGGAACGGGCTGGCGTGGGCGGCCAGCAGCAGGCGCCCCATGCTGGCCGCGGAGATCCGGGTCTCACGGGCCAGTCCGGCGCCATTGCCCAGCTTCAGCTCCGGAAAGTTCAGGCCCCGGGACGCCAACGCCGCCAGAGTGGCCTGCTCGCCCTTGTCGAGGGTGCCGGGCGGACCGAACTTCTCAGCCCCGAGCGTCAGGAACATCTGGCGGGTCATCACGTTGTTGCTGAACTTGTTGACCGACCGGATGACCTCCGCGAGCGGCGGCGACCGGAAAGTGACCAGTGGCGTCTTGCCGGCCGGCACCTGGCCCTGGCGCACCCCGCCGGTGATCCGGCCGCCCTGCTCCTCCCAGAGACCCCGGAAGGCGCCGTAGGCGAAGGCCGGGCCGTCCAGGACCGACCGCAGCAGCTGGTATTCCGCGCACTGGCTGGCCAGGGCGCCGGAGAAGGTAACCCGAGGCCGGGCCGGGGTATTGCCGACAACCATGCTGATGCCGCTCTTCGCCGAACCGCAGCCGCCCCTGATGAGCCGCATGTTGTTCTGGACCTCCAGGTTGGCCAGCAGGGGATCGGCGAGGATTTCCACGCGACCGCGCGCGGCATCGGGCCGGAACGTGAAATTCACGGCCTGGAAGTTCACCAGCAGCGCATCCGGCAGGGCGTTGTAGGCGCGGTAGGCCTGGCCATCGAAGGCGCCGGGATCGAGCTCTTCCCGGGCGAACCAGGAGTTGTCGATGACCAGGTCGCCATCGATCACGCGCAGGCCCCGGTTGCGCAACTCGCGCTGGAGGAGCCACAGGCGCTCGGTGACCAGGTAGGGATCGCCGTAGCCCTTGAGCAGCAGGTCGCCCGCGAGGTTCCCGCCGTCCATCCGCCCGTCCACGTAGGCTTCGGTTCGCCACTGGTAGGCCGGACCCAGGGCTTCCAGGCCCGCAAACGTGGTGACCAGCTTGATCACCGAGGCCGGGTTGCGCGGCACGTCCGGATTGAAGGTGAGGAGCGGCTCTGTGGCCCCGACCCGCTGGACGAAGGCACTGACCGACGCCTCGGGCAGTTTGCGCTGGACCAGGACCCGGTTCACGGTCGCCGGCAGGGAGGTCTGGGGCTCCGCGAGCGCGGGCAGGCAGTGCGCCAGCAGAAGGACGCAGGCCACTATGCAGCGATTCCGTTCCCTGCAAGGCATTGCGCAGCGGTATTCCCGGGTAATGCCGCGGAGACCGTCTCCCCGGCGCGCGTGATTGTGCCGGAACGGCGACCGGCCGTCAGCGCCTGCCGAGGATTTCCCAGCCGGCCGCCTCGGCCGCCGCACGGAGGGCCGTGTCCGGGCGAACCGCAACCGGATGACCCGCAAGGCGCAGCAACGGCAGGTCGTGGACGGAATCGCCATAGGCAAACAGGTCCGTGGCCGGCACGTTCAGATCGGCGCAGAGCGCCTTTGCCAGCCCGGGCTTTGCGGACCCGAAGGGGTGGCACAACGGCGGCCCGGCCAGGAACCGGCCGTCCTCCGTTGCGCAGAGCGTGCCAACGGCCCGCGCGGCCCCCACTTCCCGGGCCAGGGCGTCGGCCAGGAACTGGAGAGTGCCGGACAGCAGCACCACCGTGTCACCCGCCGCCTGGTGCGCACGCAGGCGCTCGAGGCAGGGTGGAAACCACCACCGGGGCGCCGAAGCTCTCACCCAGCCGGAAACCAGGGCTTCCACGTCGGCGCACGCGAGGCCGGCCAGGTATGCCTTGTCCTTCTTCCAGGTGTGCCGGCCGTAGTCGGACGCGTGAAGGGCACCGAAGCGCACGAAGGCCAGAAGCTGCAACGGACCCAGCCAGCCCCGGCGGAGGAGCTCGACGAACAGCCGCTTCTCCGTGCTGGGTCCGGCGACCAGCGTGCCGTCGACGTCGAATACCGCGAGGGCCAAGATGCGCGATCAGCGCCCGGTCGATTCCGGGCGAAGGAGACTCCCGAGAATCGCCCGGCGCTCGCTGTAGGCGAACTCGACGATGACAGGCAGGCCCCGGATGAGGCACAGCGCAACGGCGATGAGGACGAGCCCATCGCCGATCGCAACCCCGATCGGGCCATAGTCCGCCCACAGCCCGGGCGCGACGACCGGCAGCGGCTGCAGGAACAGCACCCAGCAGAACACCGTGGCCTTGGCGACGGCGTACAGCGCCCGCATGAAGCGGCCGGCCACCAGCCACTTGCCCAGCGGGCTTTCCATCAGGGCGAAGGGGCTTTCCCGGCGGCTGCCCGCCTGGCTGGCCCGGATGGCATCAACGATGGTCCCGCGCACGACGAACACGATGGGCACCCAGATGGCGACGAGCTGGAGGTGGGCCAGCACGATCCACATGGTGAGCTCCACGATGCGATCGCCGGCAATGTCGAACATGGCGCCGAACTGGCTGGTCTCGTTGCGCCTGCGGGCCACGTAGCCATCGAGCCCGTCGGTGACGAACACGAGGATCAGCAGGGGCACATTGACGAACTGGAACAGGCCGGGCGGCTGATAGGCAATGATCACCACCAGAATGAGCAGCAGAAGCCGGCTCAGGGTGATCAGGTTGGCCATAGCTACAATATACGAGCGGGAGAGGTCCGTCAGCCCTGGCTCTGGCGCTCCCGGTGCGTGGCGGGACGGCGGATTTCCAGGGTTTTCATGCGATCGGCGAGCGTGGAGGGACGGATTCCGAGCAGATCGGCCGCCCCGCCCTTGCCGGCAATGCGCCAGCGCGCGGCCTCCAGGGCGGCCATCAGGTTGGCCCGCTGCTGGTCCCGCATCTCGGCCTCGGTCAGGAACTGCCGGGCCTCGCCGGGGGCCGGACGACCCGGGGCCGGGGCCCCCTGCGGTGCGCCGCCGTCACCCTCGCCGTCCTGCCGGGCGGGGAACGACCCCACGGGCAACGAGAGGTCCAGGCGCAGGTTATCGGCCGCCGACAGGATGACTGCCCGCTCGATCACGTTCTTCAGCTCCCGCACGTTGCCGGGCCAGGCGTAGCGGCGCAGCGCATCCGCCTGGGACTGGGTGAGCTGGGGACAGGGACGGCCAAACTCCCGGCACACCTGCTCGAGGAAATGCACCGCGAGCTGCACCACGTCGTCGCCGCGCCGGCGCAGGGGCGGAACCTGCACGGGAAAGACACTCAGGCGGTAGTAGAGGTCCTCGCGGAACTCGCCGGCCTCGACCGCCTTCTCCAGGTCCTTGTTGGTCGCCGCGATCACGCGCACGTCGACCACGCGGGTGCTGTCGTCGCCGACCCGCTCGAACTCCCGCTCCTGCAGCACCCGCAGGAGCTTGCCCTGCAGCGAGAGCGGAATCTCGCCGACTTCATCCAGGAAGATGGTGCCGCCATCAGCGAGCTGGAAACGCCCGACCCGGTCCCGGTGGGCTCCCGTGAAGGCGCCTCGCACGTGGCCGAAGAATTCACTCTCGAAGAGCTCGTGGGGGATCGACGCGCAATTGACCTTCACCAGAGGGCCGTTAGCCCGGCTGCTGCGCGTGTGGATGGCGTGCGCCACCAGTTCCTTGCCGGTGCCCGTCTCGCCCACGATCAGGACATTGGCCGGCGTGTCAGCGACGGCCTCGATGCGGGCGAGCATGGCCTGGAGCGCCGGACTGCCGCCCACGATCCGGCCCAGGTTCATGGAAACCCGCACTTCCTCGCGCAGGTAGTCCCGCTCCCGCTCAAGTTCCTCCTTCAGCCGGGCAATCTCGCCGTAGGCCTCCTTCAGCCGGGCTTCCGCCCGGTTACGCTCCGTGACGTCCTTGGTGGCCACCAGCGTGCGGACCACCGCCTGGCGCGCATCCCTCTCCGTCCGGGATGACAACAGCACGTCACGGACCTCGCCAGCCCGGGTCACCATCTGCCGGGGGACGTTCCGGATGTCGCCCTCGCTGATGATCTCCCGCAACCGGCCGACGAGGGGCTGGCGGGAGGCATCCGTCATGAACTCCAGAATGGAGCGGCCCAGGACCTCCTCCCGGGTGTAGCCAAGCCTTTCGAGCCAGTGATCACTGACGTCGGTCAGCCGGCCCTCGGGGTCGATCGTGTGAAGCATGGCCGGGGTGGACTGGTAGAGGTCACGGTAGCGGCGCTCCAGGCGGGCCCGGTCGGAGAGTTCCGTGAACACGGAGAGGGAGTGCAGGAAGACGCCGCTGTCGTCGTACTCCGCCGCGCTGGTGACCAGGAGTTCGAGCACAACCCCGTCCGGCGTCCGGAACTCCACCGGGACGTTATCGAGGCGTCCGGTGCGCCGGAAACAGGGACGCAGCTCCTCGCGTATGCGCCGGGCACTGTCCCCGGTGGCGATGTCCTCGGGGCGGGCGCCCCGGAGCGCTTCACGGGTGTAGCCCGTGCGCCGGACCCAGGCATCGCTGACGTCGATGAAGCAACCCTCCTGGTCCAGGAGGGTTGCCATGACCGGAATCCGGCGGAACAGGGCGAGGTAGGGATCTTCGGGACCCATGGCGCGAGGTTACACGGCTTTCCGTGATTTCAGCTAACGGTTTTTCGAGAGGCGCGGATTTCCGGGAGTTATTATTTGACTAACTCATTGATTCTTAGCCTGGAGACACTTGGCACGACTCCTGCAATAAGGTTTCCATCAAGTGCTTTGCCGGGTTCCACGCCCCCGTTCTTCCCCCTTGGTGGTGCCCGGTGTCCGACTCCCCCCGGACGGCCTTGTGCGACACGGCTCCGATCCCCCTCCGAGCCCTGTCCTGAGGAGCCCCAGGCTGGCGCGTTCCGTGCAAGCCTCGGGCTCCTCTCTTTTTTCCCGGGCTTGAAAGTACCGGCTCCCGGACCCAGATCTGCCTCCGGCCGCCCAACCCGGCGGCAGTGCGGAGCAAGTCCCATGTCCGACCACGTCCGGGCAACGAGCCTGGCGACCTTCGAGCAGGATGTGCTCGCGGCGTCCCGCCAGCTGCCAGTGATCGTCGATTTCTGGGCCGACTGGTGCGGCCCCTGCCGGACTCTCGGGCCGATCCTCGACAACGTGGCGCGCGCCTTCGCGGGACGCGCCCGGGTCGTCAAGGTGGACACGGATGCCGAGCAGCAGCTCGCCAGCCGGTTCCAGATCCGCAGCATTCCCACGGTACTGCTGTTCCGGAACGGGGCGGTGGCCAGCCAGTTCGTCGGCGTCCAGCCCGAGCAGGCCATCCGCGACTGGCTGACGCCGTTCCTGCCGCCGGCGGCGAATCCGGCGGAAGACTCGCCGGAGACACTGGCCGACAAGGCCCTGGCGGCAGGCGACACTGCCGCAGCCCGCGAACACCTCGAGGACCTGCCGGCGGACCGCGCCGACTCCGAGCGCGTCCGGGCCCTGCGGGCCCGGCTCGCCTTCGCCGACGAACTGCCGGCAGTGGAGTCAGGCAAGGCGGATCTGGACGCACTGTATGCGGAGGGACTGCGGGCGGCGGTGACGGGCGCCTATCTTCGGGCCGCCGAGGCCTTCCTGACCCTGACGGTTCGCAGCCGGGCCTACCGGGAGGATGCCGGTCGCCTGGCGTTACTGCGGTTGTTCGAGATCGTCGGCGCGGAAGATGCGCTGGCGCGGGATTACCGGCGCCGGCTGGCCCAGGCCCTCCACTAGCGCGGGCCGCCGAACCAGCGCTCCTTGAGGCGCGCGTACTGGCCGCGCAGTTCGCCGCGGCCTTCCGCCGTAACGCTATGCCGGACCTTGGCGAGCCAGTGCTTCGCCCAGGCGAATTCTATGGCGAGGATGGCCAGCCCCAGCAGGATGATCGCCACGCCGGGTCCCGGCGTCACGAGCATGATGATCCCCCCGAGCAGGACCGTCCCGCCGATCACCGCGACGACGACCCTACGGGCAAGCTTGTAACTGACTTCCCCGAACCTCCGGATCACCGGGCGAGATTCTCCTCGAGGAAGGCCGTTGTCAGGCGCCAGGCATCCTCCGCGGCACGGGGCTCGTAGGCGGTGCCCGACGGATTGGCGAATCCGTGGTCGGCGCCTTCGTACATGTGGATGTCCACGTCCTTGCCGAGCTGCTTCATGGTGGCCTCGAAGGCCGTCACCGTGGGCGCGGGGACGACCCGGTCCTTCGACGCGAAGAACCCCAGGATGGGCATCTGCAGGCGGGCGAGCTCCGCCTCGTCGGCCTTCACGGTGCCGTAGTAGATGACCGTCGCGTCCACCTGGTCGGGCAGGAGCAGCGCGGTGCGCAGGGACCAGCGGCCACCGAGGCACCAGCCGATGGTGCCGATGCGCGGAGCCTTCTCGACCTGGTCCAGCCAGGCGTAAGCAGCGCGCAGGTTCTCCTCCGCGGGGGCCGGGTTCGCGGTCAGCTGCTGGCTGAGCTTCATGGCTTCCGGGGGCTGGGTGGCGACCCTCCCGGCATACAGGTCCACGGCGAGGACCACGTAACCCTCCGCCGCGAGGCGGGCCGCCTCGTCGCGCACGTTGTCGTTCAGGCCCCACCACTCGTGGATCACGATGAGTCCGGGCAGGGGGCCGCGCGCATCAACAGGGCGCACGAGAAAACCCTCGACCGGCACGCCGCCCACCCTGCCGTAGCTGATGGTCTTGCCCGCGACCCCGGCCACCGGCGGGGTGGTCGCGGCGGGGGTTGCCACGGGCACGTCGTGGGCGTGGGCCTCGGCGGTGCGGTCGAGCGTTTCCCGGTCGGAAGCACTGATGGTTGATGGAGCCTGGCCAGAACAACCCGCCAGGACGACGAGGAGCAACAGTCCGCGCAGAATCATTCGCATCTCCTGGTGTAGGAGCGCCTTCAGGCGCGACCGGAACGTTCCCGGTCGCGCCTGAAGGCGCTCCTACACTCTACCGGAAGCGGCTCTGGATCGAGGCGAGCGTCTTGTTGCCGGGGCACACCTTCGCAAACGGCAGGCTCGCCAGGGGCCCGGGCGGGGTGTTGGCGAGCTCGTGCATGTCCGGCTTGGTTTCATCGATGTAGAGCAGGCCCGTGACGATCTCGCCGGCCCGCTGGTGCTCCTGGATGTACTGGAACGCGGCAACCCGGTCGGTGGGATCGTAGGCACCGTCAGCCTTGCGCAGGACGATCCGGGTGCCGTCGTGCATCTGCACGGGCATGGCCTCCCCTGCCTCGTACTCGGCGCGGATCTCCTTCGCGGGGGGCACGAAATCGGTGTAGATCGCCGTCATCGAGTGCTTGCGCGTGAACTCGTAGCTCTTGGTCGAGCCCTCGTGATCGTTGAAGGTGACGCAGGGCGAAATCACGTCGATCACCGCGAAGCCCCGGTGCTTCATGCCCGCCTTGATCAGCGGCACCAGCTGCTGGCGGTCCCCGGAGAAGCTCCGGGCGATGAAGGTGGCGCCGGTCGCCAGGAGGGTGAGCGCCGGATCGATGGGTGGCTGCTGGTTGGTCTCGCCCTTCTTGGCCTTCGAGCCCACGTCGGCGGAGGCGGAGAACTGGCCCTTGGTGAGGCCATACACGCCGTTGTTCTCGATCAGGTACAGCATGTTCAGGTTGCGGCGCACCGCGTGCAGGAACTGGCCGAGCCCGATGGACAGGGTGTCCCCGTCGCCCGACACGCCGATGTAGTGCAGGTCCTGGTTGGCCGCGTTGGCGCCCGTCGCGACCGACGGCATGCGGCCGTGCACCGTATTGAACCCGTGGGAGGCACTGGCGAAATAGGCCGGCGTCTTCGACGAGCAGCCGATGCCGGACAGCTTCGCCAGCCGGTGTGGCGGAATGGACAGCTCGAAGACGGCCTGCATGACTGCGCCGGTGATCGAGTCGTGGCCGCAGCCGGCACAGAGGGTGGACATGGCACCCTCGTAGTCCCGGACGGTGAAGCCCAGCTCGTTCCGGGGGAGCTGGGGATGGGCAACCTTGGGTTTGGCAATGAAACTCATGCGGCCTTACCTCGAGCGAGATCCTGGTTCACGCCATCCACCACGGTCCTCGCCAGGATCGGCAGGCCGTCGTAGTGCAGGACGGAGACCAGCTTGTTGGGGTCCACGCGGGTCTCGAGCATCAGCAGGCTGCGCAGTTGCGCGTCCCGGTTCTGCTCCACGACGTAGATGCGGTCGTGGCTGTCCAGGTAGTCCTGGACATCCTTGCCGAAGGGAAAGCCCTTCACGCGCAGGTAGTTCATGTTCACGCCCGACTCTGCCAGCAGGGCCCGCGCTTCCTTCACCGCATTGTCGCAGGAGCCGATGGTGAGTAGCCCGGTGCGGCACTTGTCGCTCGCATGGACCTCGGCCCCCGGCACGAGCTCCTTCGCGGTGTCGAACTTGCGGCGCAGCCGGTCGACGACGGCCTGGTACTCCGCCGCATCCTCGGTGTAGGCGCCATACATGTTGTGGCCGGAACCCCGGGTGAAGTACGCGCCCTTCGGGTGGGTGCCGGGCAGCGTCCGGGGTGCGATGCCGTCGCCATCCACGTCCATGTACCGGTTGAACTTGGGTAGTGCCGCGATCTGCTCGGCGGTGAGGACCTTGCCGCGATCCGGCTGGTAGCTGTCGTCCCACTTGAGGTCCCGGCACATCCAGTCGTTCATGCCGATGTCGAGGTCGGTGAGGACGATCACCGGCGTCTGCAGCCGTTCGGCGAGGTCGAAGGCCTGAACCGCGTGATAGAACGTCTCCTCCGGGTTAGCCGGGAACAGCAGGACGTGCCGCGTGTCGCCGTGGGACGCGTAGGCGCAGGCCATGAGGTCGGCCTGCTGGGTGCGCGTGGGCATTCCCGTGGACGGCCCGCAGCGCTGCACGTCGAAGAGCACGGCGGGAATCTCGGTGAAGTAGCCGTAGCCCAGGAACTCGTTCATCAGCGAGATGCCCGGGCCGCTGGTGGGCGTGAAGGACCGTGCGCCGTTCCAGCTGGCGCCCAGCACCATGCCGATGGCGCCGAGCTCGTCCTCAGCCTGGATGATGCAGTAATTGGCCTTGCCGGTTTCCGGATCCTTGCGGTACTTCTCACAGAACCGCTTGAACGAGTCCATGACCGACGTGGACGGCGTGATCGGGTACCAGGCCCCGACCGTGGCACCTGCGAAGAGGCAGCCGAGGCCCGCCGTGGTGTTGCCATCGATCATGATGTGGTCGCGGGTCTTGTCGAGTGTCCGCGCCCGGAAGGGCAGCGGGCAGGAGAAGTGCTCCTTCGCGTAGGCGTAGCCCAGGTCGATGGCCTTCTGGTTCGCGTCGAGCAGGGCTGCCTTGGCCGCGAACTGCTCGTTCAGCAGCTGCTTGATGACGTTCATGTCGAGGTCGAGCAGCGCCGCCAGTACGCCCACGTACATGATGTTCTTCATCAGGATGCGGGAGCGGGCCTTGTCAAAGTTCTCGTTGCAGATGCGGGACAGGGGCACGCCGAGTATGTGGATGTCGGCGCGGTTGAACAGCTGGCTGCGGGGCCAGGTGGAGTCGTAGATCAGGTAGCCACCGGGAGCGACCTCCGCGTGATCCTTGCGATAGGTCTCGGCATTCATCGCGACCATCACGTCCACGCGCCCCGAGCGGGCCAGGTGGCCTTCGGCGCTCACCCGGATCTCGTACCAGGTGGGCAGGCCCTGGATGTTGGACGGGAAGTAGTTCTTGCCGCACACGGGAATGCCCATGCGGAACAGCGACTTCATGAGCATGGAGTTGGCGCTGGCCGACCCCGTGCCGTTGACGTTGCCGATCTTGACGGTGAAATCGTTGTCCTGGGGACGCTTGCTGGCAGTGCTCATCGGTATATCGTTCTTCAGGTGCCGTTCTCTAGGTCCCGTACTGGCGCTTGCCGGGTGTCGGGTGGTTTGCCTCGTCGATGGCCTTGGGCCTCAGGAGGGTGAACTTCTGCATGTCCCAGGCCGCGGTCGGGCAGCGCTCGGCGCACAGACCGCAGTGCACGCAGAGGTCCTCGTCCTTGACCATGACCCGGGCAGTCTGGGGCAGCGGGCCCGAGACGAACAGCGCCTGGGTGACGTTGGCCGCCGGCGCTGTGAGCCGCCCGCGCAGCTCGGCCTCGGTGCCCACCGGGGTGATGGTCAGGCAGTCAACCGGGCAGATGTCGATGCAGGCGTCGCACTCGATGCACAGCTTGTCGGTGAAGACGGTCTGCACGTCGCAGTTCAGGCAGCGCTCGACCTCCTCCATGGCCTGCTCGACCGTGAAGCCCAGCTCCACCTCGATGTCGAGCTTCTGGAAGCGCTCCTTCAGACCCACGTGGGGCATCAGCCGGCGCTCCGCGCTGTTGTAGTTGTTGCTGTATGCCCATTCGTGCATGCCCATCTTCGAGGTCTGGAGGTTCATGCCGTCCGGCAGGCGGTCCGCCACGGACTCGCCCTGGCAGTGCTTGTGGATGGAAATCGCCGCCTGGTGGCCGTGCTCCACGGCCCAGATGATGTTCTTCGGGCCGAAGGCGGAGTCGCCGCCGAAGAACACGCCGGGCAGGGTGGACTCGAAGGTCGTCTCGTCCACCTTCGGCACGTCCCACTTGTCGAACTCGATGCCGAGGTCGCGCTCGATCCACGGGAAGGCGTTCTCCTGCCCGATGGCCAGCACGATGTCATCGGCCGGCAGGATTTCCTCGCCCGTGATGCGCTCGGCCGTGATCCGGCCCTTCGCATCGAGGTCGTATTCCATGATGTCGAAGAGCATGCCCTTCAGCTTGCCGCCCTCGGTGACGAAGGCCTTGGGCGAGCGGTTGATCACGATCTCGACATTCTCCTCCTCCGCATCGTCCAGCTCCCAGGCGGAGGCCTTGAAGAACTGGCGCGGCTTGCGGGCCATGACCTTGACGCTCTTTGCGCCCAGGCGGAGGGACGTGCGGCAGCAGTCCATCGCCGTGTTGCCCACGCCGATGATCAGCACCTTCTCGCCGATTGACTTGATGTGCTCGAAGGCCACGGACTCGAGCCAGTCGATGCCGATGTGCACCCGCGCCGCGTCGTCATAGCGGCCGGGAAGCTTGAGCTCCTTGCCCTTGGGGGCGCCGGTGCCGACGAAGATGGCGTCGAAGCCGTCAGCCAGCAGCTTCTTCATGCTCTCGATGCGGTTGCCGAGCCTGAGCTGGGCGCCCATGCCGATGATGTCGTTGATCTCCCGGTCGAGCACCTCGGCCGGCAGACGGAACGACGGTATGTTCGAGCGCATCAGGCCGCCAGGAACCGGAAGGGCCTCGAAGATCACCACGTCGTAGCCGATCGGCAGCAGGTCGTTCGCCACCGCCAGCGACGCCGGACCAGCCCCGACCAGGGCCACCCGCTTTCCGTTCTTCTTCGCCTGCGGCTTCGGCAGCCGGTCGGTGTAGTCGTCGGCCAGGTCGGCCGCCACGCGCTTCAGCCGGCAGATCGCGACGGGCTTGTCCTCCACACGCCCCCGGCGGCAGGCCGGCTCGCAGGGCCGGTCGCAGACGCGCCCGAGGATTCCCGGGAAGACATTCGACTGGCGGTTGAGAAGAAAGGCTTCGGTGTACTGGCCCTGGGCAATCAGCCGGATATAGCCCGGCACATCGGTGTGCGCGGGGCACGCCCACTGGCAGTCAACTACCTTGTGAAAGTAGTCAGGATCGCTGGTGTTGGTCGGCTTCATGACGCCCTGTGATTGTTCGCGGGCAGAGGCCCGATACGGGAAGTGGCAGCGATTATACATAGCGGTTCCCCGCGGCAAATCGCCAGTTGACGCGAGGCGGTGCTTAAGTGAAACAATGCGGCGAGATGAACACGAAAACCCCGGACAGCCCCGCCCCCGAGCGCTACGCCGCCCTCGCCCTCCAGATCGCAACTGCCTGCGTCAACGACTGCCCTGACCGGGCCGCGGCCAGGGACCGGATGGCCGCCAGCCTCGCAAAGGTCGGGGCCTCGGTGGCCGCCAGCAAGGGCTTCATCCGGCAGTTCAGCGGCATTGAAGTGAAGCTGGTGGTGCTGCCGGAGTACTTCCTAACGGGCTTCCCGCTGGGCGAGTCGATCCCCGTGTGGCGGGACAAGGCTGCGCTGGCCATCGACGGACCCGAGTACCAGGCGCTGGCGGACATCGCCGCAAAGTCCCAGGTGTACCTCGCAGGCAATGCCTATGAAGTGGACCCGCACTTCCCCGAGCTCTATTTCCAGACCTGCTTCATCATCGCCCCGAGCCGGGAGACCGTCCTGCGCTACCGGCGGATGATTTCCCTGTCCGCCCCGACGCCCTACGACGTGTGGGACAGGTACCTGGAGATCTACGGGCTGGACGGGGTGTTCCCCGTGGCGGACACCCCCATCGGCCGCCTCGCCGCCATTGCCTCGGAAGAGATCCAGTACCCGGAGATCGCCCGGATGGCGGCCATGCGGGGCGCCGAGATCTTCATCCACCCGTCGAGCGAGGTCGGCAGCCCGTCGGTCGCGCCCAAGGAACTCGGCCGCCGGGCCCGCGCAGCGGAGAACATCGCCTATGTGGTGTCGGCCAATTCCGCCGCGCTGACCCACATCCCGATCCCCGCGGAGTCCACCACCGGCATGTCAAAGGTTGTCGACTACTACGGACAGATCCTGGCCGAGGCGGCCCCCGGCGGCGAGTCCATGGTGGCCTACGCCACCATCGACCTGCCGGCGCTCCGCGCCTGCCGGCGCAAGACCGGCCTGTCGAACGTGCTGTCCCGGCAGCCCTACCAGGCTTACGCCGCCAGTTACCGGGACACGGTGTTCCACCCGGCCAACCTGCTGCTCGACGGCAGCAAGGTGCGGGTGCCGGAACGCCGGGAGTTCGGGGAGTGGCAGCGGGCCGACATCCAGCGGCTTGCCGCCAAGGGGCTCCTCTAGATCTGGAGCGAAGCCCGGTTCAGTGGCGGCGGCGAACCCAGCCGAGGCCGGCGATGGCCGAACCGAGAAGCCATGCCGCTGCCGGGACCGGCACCACGGTATTGCCGCCGAAATAGGCGCTGGTCTGGCCAGCGACGGGAGTCATCCCCGCCACGTGGGCTGCAAAGTAGTAGGTGCCCTGCGCCCCTCCAGCCCCTGCAACAGCATAGTCGGCAACCACATCACCGCTGATTCCGGTGATGCGCAGCGCCAGCGGATTCTGCCGGTTGCTGCCAGTGCCATCTTCGCGAACCTGATAGGCGCCGAAACCGTCGAGGTTGCCACTGCCGGTGGACCAGCCCGCCGGATCGATGATGTTCGCCGCGGTAAGAGCCTGGGTGGAATTGAAGCCGAAGGCCTGGATGCCGAAGTTCGTGCCGGCGCTCACGGTGAGCGACGGCAGCGGCGTTACCAGGATCTCGATGTCGCCCGGGTTCGAGATGCTGTCGGAGATCGTCACCTGCAGGTAGTTGATCCCGTCGGGCCAGGATCCCTCGGTATTGCTCTGGTTCATGTAGTAGGAGATCGACGCCGCGTTGGCGGCGCCTGCTGCGTTCAATGCGAGGGCGGCGAGCGCCCACCGGATCCTGGAGAACTGCATGAATAAACCCCGGAGCGAATTCTTGATCTTGCTTTTCAACTTGCGGGTGAACTGACCCGGCGTTATCCGGACCGTACTGGCGTTCGTGCCGGAAGGCAAAGCGGCACCGTCTTAGCCGGCGCCGGCCAAACGACGCCGCCGCCCCGTTCTGTCAAATCGCCCGTAACGGCGCCCCGTCCGTGCGCTTCACCCGTCGACCACAACCGGCAGTGTCCCGCGCTGCAAGAGGGCCAGCTGCGCCGCATTGCGCAACAGCCTGGGCACTTTCACCTGGTTGGCGTTCACCCCCGTCGCCGTGTCCCGCTGCAGATTCACGAGTTGCTCGAAGGTCCCCGGCTGCACGAGCCTCAGGTCCACGGGATCGAGCCTGCCGTTCACCCGGCCAAGGGTCGCGTAGGACGGGTTCTCCGCCACGAGCAGCTCATCGAGTCGCGCGGCAAGCCGCGCCACGTCGGGCCGGGGCACCGCGGCGGCAACCTCCGCGTAAGCCACATAGCGATAGGGCAACCTGCCGGTATCGGGCCAGACCGTGAAGTCGGTGAGCCCTGGCTCGCCGCCGAGTTGCTCCCGGGCGAGCTGTGCGAAGGCGCCGCGGAAGTGCTGCTCGGTAGTCTTCTCGCCAACCAGGTCCACGACGTTCCCGCGCCGGTGGTCGAACTCGAAGACGGGCGTCCGGCCCTCGAAGCCTGCGATCCGCACCACGTCGCCGAGCCGGTAGCGATACAGGCCGGCGTGGTTGGTGATCACGATCTCGTAGCGCCGCCCCCTTTCGAGGGCGCCAATGCCCACCGTCCGCGGACGGACGGCGTCAAACTCGCTCACCGGCAGGAACTCGAAGTGGACCGCGCCCAACGCCAGGGCATAGCGCTCCGGGGCGTCGCCCCACAGGTTGATCCCCACCATGCCCTCCGTGGCGCCGAAACAGGTGGTGTAGAGCGCCGGCCCGGGGCCAGCCAGCCTGCGGAGCCCCGGCACACTGACGGCGAAGGCCCCGCTGACCACCGAGCTCAGCACCTTCAGTTGCGGCCAGAGGCGGGCCATGCGGCCGGCCTCGTCGCCGTCCAGTTCCTGCGCCACCTGGCGCGCCCGCTCCGGCGCCGGCGGCAGCAGCGCGGCGAGGGTCGCGCGCTCTTCCGCCGTCAGCACGAGGTCCGCCGCCAGGCCGCCCTTCGCGATGTCACTCACCAGCTCCGCCCGGCGGCGCCCGATCATGCCCATCCAGCTGACGATGTGGCTGCAGTAGATGGCCTCGATGCAGCCGAGGTCCGGGGCCCGCAGCGCAAACAGCGCGTGCAGGTAGAGCGCCGTCGGGTAGTCCTGGACGGTGAGCACTTCGGCGGGGAACACCCAGAACGGCGGCGCGAGCTTCAGTATCCGCCGGATCCCGGCCCCGCTCGGATTGCCCACCGGTATTCCTGCCGTCGTCTCGCGCCCAGGCCGGCTTGCGACCATCAGCGTGGCGGTGGGTTGCCTGAAGCCCAGTCCGGGCGTGCAGGCCGCCCGCGCCGCGGGCGTGAGCAGCGCGATGAACGAGAGGGCGGCATTCTGCTGGCGCGGGGTGACGGGAAAGAGCTTGGGGTCGCCGGTGGTGCCCGACGTGCTGACGAACAGGCGCGGGCGGCCCGGAAACATGACATCGGGAGCGCCGTTGGCCATCCGCGCAAAGGGCTCGCGAAAGTCGGCGTAATCGGCCAGGGGCAGGGCGCTGGCATACGCGGCGTCCACATCGGCGGCGCGGGCCAGGCCGGCGAAGCCGTGAAGCCGGCCGAATTCACTGGCAGCGCTTCGCCGCAGGATCCCGCGCAGCGTCGCGGCGTTGACCTCGGGACCGCGCGCCAGCTGGCGGCGATAGCGCGCGAGCGCCGCCCGGCACGCCAGCTCCCAGAGTGGCAGCAACAGCTGGTAGCCGGGCACTGACCGGTTGGGGCGCACTTCGGTTCTAGCGGGCGGGCTTCCGCGACACCGCAACGAGGCTGTACACGAGAACGATGCCCAGCCCGAGGAACTCCCGCGCCTCCTCGATCACGGGATCACCCGCCTTCATCGTGGCGGCCAGCAGGCGGAGGTCGCGCCGTTCGATGAAGTCCCCCATCCCGGGCGCGAGGAATGCCATCCACACCGCGCAGACGGCGATCAGGGCGATACCCGGCGGCCGTACCCACCATGCGCCGCGGAAGGCGCCGACGGCCAGCGCCGTCGCCGCGAGGTACAGCAGCGCCCAGGCGGCAGGATCGGGATCGTTGTACTGCAACCCCGCGGAAATCGCGAAGAGCACGGCGAAGACCAGGTGCAGGGCATTCATCAGTTACTGCTCCTCACGGCGTACCCCCGAAAAGGTACCGGACACCGAGCCGCGGCCGGATTCCGGCGGCCGGGAAACCGACGGCCTCCTCGTAATCGCCATCCAGCAGGTTGTCCACGGCAAGGACCAGCCGCAGGCGGGGCGTCGCCATCCAGCCCAGGCTCAGGTCGACCCGGTTCCAGGCGTCCAGCTCGAGGATGCCGGTGGGAATGGACGAGTCCAGCACGTGGCCCACATAGAGCCAGTCCAGGTCGAGCAGCCAGTCGTCGGCCGGCGACCAGCGCAGGGCGGCGCCGCCCCGCCAGTCGGGCCGCTGCAGCAGCTCGCGATCGCTGTTCTTCACCTCGATATCGGTCCAGGTGGCGTGGGCCCGCAGACCGAGGGCCGGCGAAACCGACCAGGTGCCGGCGAACTCGACCCCCCGCGTCGTGACCTCGTCCCGGTTGACGTTGCGGAAGGTGTCCGGATCGAAGTCGATGAGGTCTTCGTAGTCGTTGTCGAACAGGGTGACGCTGACTTCGGCGGCCCCCGACAGCAGCGACTGGGACAGGCCCGCATCCACGCTGCGGCTGGTCTCCGGCCGTAGATCAGGCTCCCCGACCAGCGGACTGCCCAGGGCAAAGAAGCTGGGCAGCTTGAAGCCGGATCCCCAGTTGGCCCGCAGGCGGGTCGTGCCATTGGCGAGGGTGTAGACGGCGCCCACCTTGCCGGTGGTCTCGCCGCCCACCTCGTCGGGATCGTCGTGCCGGATGCTGGCCTGGAGGATCCAGCGGTCGTCCGGCAGGTACCGGCCCTCGGCAAACACCCCGACGATGTCCCGGTCCAGGTCGAAGCTGTTGGGAACCCGGAAATCCGGCGCAAAGTCCACGTAGCCGTCCGACTCGCCGGACTCGTGCTGGTAGTCCACGCCGAGCGTGGCGACGGTCCTGGCCGAGGGCCGCACCGTCGCGCGCAGGGATGCGTTCTCCCGTTCCAGGTCATTGGCGGCGCCGTTCGGCGGCACCTGGTCGCCCGGGGCGATTCCCGGCGACGCGTACTCGTCGCTGCGATCGTAGAGTGACACCAGCGCCTGCACGGACCACACGGTACTGATCGCCCAGTCGGCATCCACGCCCAGGGTGAAATCGTCCGCATTCGCCCGCTGAAGGTCCCGCAGCACGGCCAGTTCCGGCCCGCCGCTCTGCTCGGGAAAGGTCGTGCTGTCGGTGCTGGCGTAGCGGGCGTAGACGTTCGCCGTCACGTCCGTGGCCGGCTCCAGGTGCAGGCGGCCGGACACCGTGTCTGCCTCGTAGGTGCTGCCGGGAACCGGCTCGCCGTCGTCGCGGCTGGTCGCCTGGAGGGAGAAGTCGCCCCTGCTGCCTGCGGGACCGCCCACCTGGAGCGTGCCCCGGAGGAAATCGTCGCCGCCAGCCTCGACATCGGCCGTCGCCGACAGGGCCTCGCCGCCGCGCCGGCTGATGAAATTCACCACGCCGGCCAGGCCGTCGGAGCCGTAGATGGAGGACTGGGGGCCGCGAACGATCTCGACCCGGTCGATGTCCGCCAGGTTCAGGGTCGCCAGGTCGAAGGAGCCTCCCCGGGTGTTGTTCGGGTCATTGACCTTGATGCCGTCGAGCAGGAAGACGGTGAAGTTGGGCTCGCTGCCGCGGATGAAGACCTGGGCCACGCCGCCGGAACCGGGCTGGTTGACGTGCAGGCCGGGCACGCCCCGCAGGAGGTCGATGACGACCGCGTCGTTCCGGGCCTCGATCTCGTCGCGCCCGATCACGGTGGCCGTGCCGGGCAGGATCTTCTCCCCGGCCGCCAGCCGGGTGCCGGTGACGATCAGTTCCTCCGTGCCGGCGGCGACAGAGGTGGACAGGACGGCAATGGCCAGGATCAGCATGGGTCGCGGCGCCGCTCAGTTCGCCGGAATGGACCAGAACCGCGTGCGGTCCGGGTCGAAGGCGTGATAGACCTTGCCGATCGCCCGGGGATCGTCCAGGGCCTGCACGATCAGGGCCGCCAGGTCGGCGCGCCGGATCCAGCTCATGGCCCGGGTGTCCTCCGTGAGGTAGGCCCTGCCCTGGGGCTCCTTGTCCAGCAGTCCCCCGGGACGAATGATGGTGAAGTCGAGACCGCTGGTCTTCAGGTAGTCCTCGGCCTTGGTCTTCTCCGGGATCACGTTGCGCAGCACGTAGCGAGCGGGCGCGGGCGCCGCCTTCAGCGACTCGCCGGCGCCGATCACCGTGACCAGCACGAAGCGCTGAACGCCGGCGAGGCGGGCGGCGTCCACCGCGTTGCGGTTGCCGTCGAAGTCGGGGCGCGGGCCGTCGAGGCTCGCGCCGCCGAGGGTGGAAACGATCGCGCGGAACTGCCCGCCTTCCGGCACGGCGCCGAGCGCCGCCGTCAGGTCCCCGGGGTTCATTGCGTCGCCGCGCACGACCCGGGCACCGAGGGCCTCGACCGCGCTGGCGTCCGACGAGGGCCGGGCCAGGACCACCACATCGTCGCCCCGGGCACGGAGCAGCCGGACGACCTCGAGGCCCGTGGCCCGGGTGCCGCCCATCACGAAAACGGCACCGGTCCCGGGTGTCGCCGACACCGGGTCGAGCCCGGCTCGGGGGCGATCGCCCTCCATGCCGGAGATCAGGACACCGGCGACAAGCAGCAGAACGATGCCCAGTAAGATCGTCAGCTTCGGATATTTCATTAAATTATTTCCCGTCCCGGGAACTGGCGGCGGGCGGAAGCATAACGCGAGCCCGGAGACGGACACCGCGGAACGAATGGTTCTCAGTCCTTGCCGGGAGCGAAATCGCGAGCGCCGATGCTGGCCTGCGGCCCTTGGTCGCAGACCTTGTTAATGCGCGGCTTATTGGTTAACTTTCATTCGCTGCATCGGCCACGGGTGGGGGTGGCGCAGGAGCGCGGCCCGGATTGCCGGTTGAGGCAAGCGACAGCATCAAACCATAAGAACGCTGCGCGGGGCACGATTCGAACCACGACTGCGCCCTCCATCCGGTTGCCAGAGGAACTGGCCCCTGGCCGTGACACCATCCCCAGCCACCACGTGCTGCAGGCCGGGGTTCAACACTTTGAGGAGACTGTCGACATGAAGCGTATGGCACTGTTGGGAATGCTCACCCTGGTGAGCTGGTCGGCCCAGGCGGACCACAGCGTGCCGGGGTGGCGCGCCGGTGCGGCGGCCACGTTCGGGAGCTTTCAGGGCGACGACCAGCCGGTGCCGGAGCTCGACAAGGACTTCATCGACGACAACGCCATCGGCTACAAGTTCTTCGGCCAGTACCAGCTCAACGAATGGCTTGGCCTGGAGGGCGCCTACCACCTCTCGGGCACCTACGAGGACCGGTCGAGCAACGAACTGCTCCCCGGCAAGCTGGAACTGACGTTCAGCGGGTTTTCCGCCCAGGGGCTGCTGTACATCCCCACGACCATGGAAGACTTCGACGCCTACGTGAAAGCGGGCCTCTACGACTTCGACACCGAGCTCGCGGTCAACGGCACCACCAACTCGAACTCCTCAGAGCGGGGCCTGGTCGCCGGCGCCGGCTTCATCTTCCGCCTGACCGAGACGCTGGGCTTCCGGGCGGAGTACGAGTACTTCGACGCCGAGGTGGGCGACCTGTCCGGCGTGAACCTGGCGGTCGAGTTCTCCTTCGGGGGCAAGTCGACCCCGGCGGCAGCCGCAACTGCGCCACCGCCCCCGCCGCCCCCGCCTGCCGACAGCGGCACCTGATCAGACGCCAGGTTGGATGATTCCAACATTCCTAATTCGTTGAGGGTAATTCCGTGAGCAAAGCAACATACACATTCGTCACGCTGGCACTGCTGGTGATGGCAGGCGCCGCGAGCGCGGCCCCGGTGGCCGTGGAGCTGGAAAAGCACAACCAGATCAGCAGCGGCGGCGCCCTGAGCACGCTGAAGTGGAAGACCTGTTCGCCGACAGGAGCCACCAATCCCTGTCTCAGCACGACCAACGCCTGGACACTGGCGAATGCCACGGGATCGACAGCGGTCTGGACCTGGGACGCCGCCACCGGCGTGCTGTCCATGACCGGCACCTTCCAGAGCACCTCCTTCGTCAGCAGCAACGCGAACGGCTCGCCGGTAATCAGCGACAAGGTCGTCGACCTGGTGATCGACACCACCGCCAACACGACCACCGCCGCCAGCTACAACTGCATCGAGGGGACCTTCCTCGCCTCCGTCGGGGCCAACGGCTGCCTGAACACCTCCCTTGGCGATGATTTCGCCAATAGCAGTTCGGCCCTCTACAACGTCGGCGGAGACCCCTATTGCGTCCAGCGGACGATCGGTGGTGATGACGCAAGCACGGGCAACACACGCGGCCTGGCAACGCTGACCACGCCCCCCTGCGACCCGATGGATGGCGGGTTCAACCTCTGGGATATCGAACTCGACAAGACCGCCGTCTTCGATGGCAGCCCCACGGAGGGCCAGCTCATCATCCGCACCAGTACGCCAATCACCGACCCCGGTGCCAACTTCCTGACCTTCAGGGCCCTGCCGCCCGTACCCACCGCAGTGGACGATTCGGCATCCGGCTTCCAGGACACGCCGCTCAACATCGACGTGCTGGCCAACGACACCGACTTCACGGATCCGGTAACCGTCACCAAGACGGACGGGACCAACGGCACCGTCGTGGTGAACGGCTCGGGCAACCAGGCCGCGATCGACGTGACCTACACGCCGAACCCCGGCTTTTCCGGGACGGACACGTTCACCTACACCGTAGTGGATGCCAACTCCGCCACGGACACGGCCACGGTGACGGTGACGATCGCAGCGCTCGGGGCCAACGACGACGCGGCCACTACCCGGTGGAACACGCCGGTGACCGTGGATGTCCTGGCCAACGACGTGGGCTACGTCGATCCCGTGACCGTGACGATCACTACTGACGGGACCAGCGGCAGCGCCGTGGTAAACAACGGCCCGACGGGCAACAAGGCCGACATCGACGTGACCTATACCCCGGCTCCCAATTTCGTCGGAATAGACACCTTTACCTACACGGTGTCCGATGGCATCGCGCCCGACGAAACGGCGACGGTGACGGTCACGGTGACCAATGAGGTTCCCACGGCAGGCCCCGGGACGATCAGCATCTCCACCGCCGGCTTCGACCCCACGACCCGCAGCGGCCCGTTCAATGCCGCCACCGGCAACAACCTGGGCGACGCGCCTTCCGGGGTCACGGCCGCCGGCGCGACGACGGGCACTACCAGCGTCAGCGGCACGACGGTGACCTACATCCCGAACGCGACGTTCTTCCAGGGGTCCGACACCTTCTCCTACACCATCACGGACGTGGACGACGAGACGGCTACGAACACGGTGACGGTCACCATCGCCGACGTCTCGCCGACCCTCGCCGCGGCCAGCATCACCACCACGGCTGACACCGCCTCGGCGCCACGGGCCCTCACCTTCACCCTGGGCAACGGTTCGGCCGCCCAGCACACGCTGGCGGTGACCACCCAGGGCGGCAACGGCAGCTGCGCGCTGTCCAGCACCACGCCCGTCGCTGGCGCCGCGGTGACCTACACGCCCACCACGCCCGGTTACACGGGCGGTGACAGCTGCGTCGTCACGATCACCGATGAGAACGGTTCCGGTGACGCCGTCACCGGCACGGTCACGGTCACGGTGAACGCTGCGTCAAGTGGCGGCGGCGGTGGCAATGGCGGGCTGCTGCCGGGTGGCAGCGGGGCCTTCGACCCCTGGAGCCTGGCATTCCTCGCCGGTCTGCCGATGCTGGGACGCCTGCGGGCGTCCCGGCGCCGGCAGGCGGCGGGCAACCAGTAAACAGATAACAGTCACCAGGGGGAAGCAGCGGTAATGACCAGTTTCCAGAAGCGTTTCGGACGCCCGGCTGTCGCGTCAGCGGCGGTCCTCGCCGCCGGGATCGGCCTTCCGGCCGTGACCCAGGCCCAGGAGCTCAACGAGATCGTCGTCACGGCGCGACGGGTCGAGGAGCGGCTCCGGGACGTGCCTCTGTCCATCACCGCCTTCGACTCCAATGCGATAGCCGCGGCGGGCATCACCAACCTGGCCGACGTGGCCGCCCTGACGCCCGGCCTCAATTTCTTCAACGCCTTCGGCGAGAACCTGCCGGTGCCCGTCATCCGCGGCATCGTCCCGCAGGACATCTTCGGCGAGAATTCCACGGCCATCTTCGTGGACGGGGTCTTCGTCTCCGGCCGGGAAGGCCTCAACTTCAGCCAGCTCGACGTGGAGCGGATCGAGGTCCTGAAGGGCCCCCAGAGCGCCCAGTACGGCCGTAACGCCTTCAGCGGCGCCATCAACTACGTCACCAAGGCGCCCAGCGACGTCTTCGAGTCCCGCACCGAGGTGGAGAGCGGCAACCGCGGCAAACGCCGGGCGCTCGGCATGGTCAGCGGCCCGCTGCTCGGCGACACGGTGACCGGCCGCCTCTCGGCCATGTACGACGAATGGGAAGGCTCCTACGACAACAGCCTGGCGCCGGCCACCGACATTGGCGGCTACCGGTACCGCAGCATGCAGGGCAAGCTGCGCTGGCGCCCCGCCGACAGCCTGGACGTCAACCTGGGGCTGTACTACTCCAACGACGAGATCAACGAACCCGCCACTGCCGGCCTCCCCGCCAACTGCGAGGACCGGGTCGAGCAGACCACGGCCAACGCCGACGAGCGGCCGTTCGTCAGGCTGCAGAACTGGTGCGGCAAGATCCCGGACCTGGAGGCGCTGCCGGACGCGCTCTCCCGTGCCGCCTTCCCGAATGGCGTCCCGGTGCCGAACTCGGTCACCGACGATTCCATGCCCAAGATCCCCGAGGCGACGGGCGAGGACCGGGACCTGTTCCGGGGCAACCTCAACATCGTCTGGGACCTGGATTTCGGCACGATCAGCTTCCTCACGGGCTACTCGGACACCGAGCAGAACTCCATGTCGGACTTCGGCCGCAGCTCGGGCAACACGATCCCGCTGGTCTACTGCAACGACTTCTCGTCCATCGGTGTCGCCCAGTGCCAGACACCCACGAACTGGTCCCGGGCGCCCATGGGCTTCGTGAACGTCGAGAACGGCGAGACCACCGAGGAGTGGAGCCAGGAGATCCGCTTCACGAGCCCGCGGGACCAGCGCTTCCGGTACTCGGGCGGCGCCTACTACTACAAGGTGGACAACGAGGCCTATCCCGGCGCGCCGGTCGCCACCACCCAGCTGCCCGTGTCCCAGTTCGACGTCGGCATCGGACCGGTGGCCTACCCGACCTCTCTCGCCATCGGCACCTACATCTTCGGCGGATCCCTGACGCCGGACGGCGCGGTCGATCCGCTGGTCCGGCGGATTGCCAAGAACGAGACCGAGGCCTGGTCCATCTTCAGCGCGGCGGACTTCGACATCACAGACTCCTGGCAGGCCAACGCGGAAATCCGTTTCTCGAAGGATGCCCTGGACAATTCCAGCTACGACTACGCGCGATGCCCCGGCGAGGACCCCGACAATCCCGGGGTGCCTTCGGATCCCGATACGTTCCCCTTCAACTTCCCGAACGTGGCCGAGTGCGGCGACGACTACTACGACCTGCGGGTCCGGGCGCCGGAGACCGTCGACCAGGGTACGGCCCGGTTCGAGTCCGTCACCGGCCGCGTGGGCCTGAAGTACAAGTTCGAGAGCGGCTGGATGGCCTACGGATCGGTGGCCCACGGCGAGAAGCCGGGCGGGTTGCAGCTGATCCGCGCCGGCGTCATCACCGACACCGGCGTCTCGGAAGAGCTGATCGTGAATCCCTTCGACCAGGAGAAGATCACCTCCTACGAGCTGGGCTTCAAGGGCTACACCGCGGACCGGCGGGTCGGCCTGGACTTCGCGGTGTTCTACAACGACTGGACGGACATCGTGCTGCGCCAGCTGCAGGAGACCTCCCCCAATACCGGGCTGCCCTTCGAGCAGGTCACGGCGCTCAACGTGAACGCGGGCGACGCCGAGGTCTGGGGCTGGGAAACCACGGCGGACATCGCCTTCACCGAGAACCTGACGGGCCGGCTGACTGTGGGCTACACGGACTCCCAGCTCACCAATGCCCGGCAGGACACCCTGTCCCTGTTCCCCAGCTTCTACACGACGGAGCCGAGTTGCGCGCCGTCGGCCATCCAGGCCATTCAGGGAGCCGATGCCGACGAAACCGCGGCCCTCCAGGAGACCAAGGCCGGCCAGTGCCGCCAGATCTCCGGTGACGTGTCGGGCAACACCCAGATGCGGCAGCCCGAGTGGACCTCGAGCGCGTCGCTGACCTACCGGCGCGCCCTCGAGGGCGACTGGGAGTGGTTCACCCGGGCCGACGCGAACTACCTGGGCAAGATCTACGTGGGCAACGACAACCAGTCCTGGCTGCCGTCCCGCACCAACGTGAACCTGCGCCTGGGCTTCGAATCCACCAAGTACTCCGTGGAGTTCTGGGTCCGCAACCTCTTCGAGGACAACAACCCGATTGCGGCCTTCCGGGACATCTACTGGACGAACACCGACGACCTGCAGGCCCAGGAGACCCCGCCGGCCATCCAGCAGGCTTCGAACTTCGACGACTTCCCGCCGTTCCGCATGTCGGTCACCTACCCGTCCCTGCGGACCTACGGCATCGTCGGCAAGGTCCGCTTCGGCGGAGCCGCGGACTAGGATCAACCGCCCGGCAGGCGGAAGCGCGCTTCCGCCTGCCGGCTAGCGCCCGCCGCAGTCCAGGCGCTGGCCAGCCACCGCGTCGCTGACGCGGCCATTCTCGTAGGCCACCACCCCGTTCACGATCGTCGTCACGATGGACGACCGGAACGTATCCCCCTCGAAGGGCGACCAGCCGCACTTCGACAGCACGTCCTCGCGGCGCACCGTCGTCGGCGTCAGGTGGTCGATCAGCACCAGGTCGGCGAAGTAGCCCTCGCGGATGTAGCCCCGGTCGCGGATCGCAAACAGGTCCGCGACCCGGTGGCTGGTCTTCTCCACGATGAGTTCCAGCGGCAGCGTGCCGTCGTGGACGTGCTCCAGCAGCATCAGCAGGGCGTGCTGCACCAGGGGCAGGCCCGACGGCACCCGGAAGTACTTCTCGCCCTTTTCCGCCAGCGTGTGGGGCGCGTGGTCGGTGGCGACCACGGCCAGGCGGCCGTCCTTCAGGCCCTCCAGCAGCGCCAGGCGATCGGCGGCCGTCTTGATGGCGGGATTGCACTTGATCAGCGGGCCCTTCGCCGCGTAGGCCCGGTCATCGTAATGGAGCATGTGCACGCACACCTCCGCCGTGATCCGCTTGCCGTTCAGAGGACCCGGTTCGAAAAGCTCCAGCTCCTTCGCCGTGGTCAGGTGCAGCACGTGCAGTCGCGTGCCGTGGCGCCTTGCCAGCGAGGTGGCCAGCACAGTGGACTTGTAGCAGGCCTCCTCCGAGCGGATCAGGGGATGGGCGGAAAAGGGCACGTCCTCGCCGTACTGCTGGCGGAACCGCTCCTCGTTGGCCTTGATGGTCGGCGTGTCCTCGCAATGGGTCGCGATCAGCGTCGGGCACTCGGCGAAGATCAGTTCCAGGGTGCGGGGATCGTCCACCAGCATGTTGCCGGTGGAGGCGCCCATGAAGATCTTCACGCCGCAGCAGTCGCCCGGCTGCAGGGCGCGGATCTCGTCCAGGTTGTCGTTGGCGCCGCCGAAGTAGAAGGAGAAGTTCGCCTTCGACCGCCCGCGGGCCAGCCGGTACTTGTCCATGAGCACGGCCCGGCTCGTCACGTTGGGAATCGTGTTGGGCATGTCCATGAAGCTGGTGATGCCGCCGGCGACGGCAGCAGCGGACTCCGTGACCATGTCGCCCTTGTGGGTCAGGCCCGGCTCCCGGAAGTGGACCTGGTCGTCGATGAAGCCCGGCAGGAGGTACTTGCCCCGCGCATCGATGATCCGGTCCACGCGGCCGGCCGGGATCTCCCGCGCCACCATCTCGATGCGGCCACGGCGCACCAGCACGTCGCCGGGCGTCACACGGCCCTCGTTGCAGATGAGGGCGTTGGTTATCAGGAGGCTCTGGTCGGTCATCTATCGTCATTCATTGCGCGAAATGGTCCGTGGCAGTGACAAGTTCATGCACGATGCCCGGCTCGAAAGCCGAATGGCCCGCGTCCGGCACGATGTTCAGCGTGGCCTCGGGCCAGGCCCGGTGCAGGTCCCAGGCGCTGCGCATCGGGCACACCACATCATAGCGGCCCTGCACGATCACCGCGGGAATGTGCCGGATCCGGCCCACGTCCCGGAGGATCTGGTCGGGGACCTCCATGAAGGCCTGGTTGACGAAGTAGTGGGCCTCGATCCGGGCGAAGGCCAGCGCGAAGTGGTCCGCGCCGAAGCGCTCCACCGTGGAGGCCGAGGCCAGCAGGTGGCTCGTACTCCCTTCCCAGATGGACCACCGTCGGGCCGCCTCGAGGGCCAGCGCCGGGTCCGCGCCGGTCAGGCGCCGGTGATAGGCGTGGAGCATGTCGTTCCGCTCGCCGGCCGGGATGAAATCCCGGTAGGGCTCCCACGCGTCGGGATACAGGTCGCTGGCCCCCTGCTGGTAGAACCAGGCGATCTCCGCGGGCCGCAGCAGGAAGATGCCGCGGAGGACCAGACCGGTCACCCGCTCCGGGTGGGTCTCGGCGTACAGCAGGGACAGCGTGCTGCCCCAGGAGCCGCCGAACACGAGCCAGCGCTCGATGTCCAGCCGCTGGCGCAGCGCCTCGATGTCGGCGATGAGGTCCCAGGTGGTGTTCTCGCGGAGCTCGGCGTGGGGGCGGCTGCGACCGCAGCCGCGCTGGTCCAGCAGGATGATGCGGTAGCGGGCGGGATCGAAGAAGCGGCGCGGCGTGGCGTCGCCGCCGCCACCGGGCCCTCCGTGGAGGAACACCGCCGGCTTCCCCCGGGGATTGCCGCATTGCTCGTAATAGATCTCGTGCAGGCCCGAAACGGCGAGGTGGCCCGAATCGAAGGGCTCCAGTGCGGGGTACAGGGTCCGGCGCGGCATTGCCACATTCTGGCATTTTCGACGCGCGTTGTTCGATCCCGGGAGCCGTGGCGGCTAGAATCCGCCACCACCTCCGGGAATCCGCCATGCCCTTTAAACGCCAGCTTGCCGCCCTGATTGCCGTCGTACTCCTCGTGCCACCGCTCGCCGGCGCCTCTGCCAGCGTGGACATTCCCTACACCCTGCGGCGGCTCGACAACGGGCTGACCGTGGTCGTCCACGAGGACCGGAAGGCGCCCATCGTGGCTGTGAACGTGTGGTACCACGTGGGCTCGAAGAACGAGGTCCGGGGCCGCACCGGCTTCGCCCACCTCTTCGAGCACCTGATGTTCCAGAAGTCGGAGAACCTGGAGGGCGAGTACCTGAACGTGCTGCAGGAACTGGGCGCCACCGACCTCAATGGCACCACGTTCTTCGACCGGACCAACTACTTCCAGACGGTGCCGAAGAACGCGCTCGACACGGTGCTGTGGCTCGAGTCCGACCGGATGGGACACTTCAGGAACGCCATCACCCAGGCCATCCTGGACGAGCAGCGGGGCGTCGTGCAGAACGAGAAACGGCAGGGCGACAACCAGCCCTATGGCAAGGTCTTCGAGGAGATCCTGAAGCAGCTCTACCCGCCGGATCACCCCTACTCCTGGGAGACCATCGGCTCGATGGAGGACCTGAACGCCGCGAGCCTCGAGGACGTGCGGAAGTGGTTCGAGACCTACTACGGCCCGAGCAATGCCGTGGTGGTCATCGCCGGTGACGTCTCGGCCGAAGAGGCCTTCGCCAAGGTGGAGAAGTACTTCGGCGACATCCCGCCGGGCCCGCCGCTCAGCCGCTTCGAGGAGTGGATCCCGACCCACGACACGGTCCGCCGCAAGACCATGCAGGACAGGGTCGCGCAGCCGCGCCTCTACCTGTCCTGGACCGGCCCGCGCTGGGGCACCCGGGACGCCTACCACCTGGAGCTGGCGTCGGCCATCCTCGCGGGGGACAAGAACTCCCGGCTCTACCAGCGGCTGGTGTACCGGGACCAGATCGCCTCCGACGTGGAGTTTGGCGCCCTGGCCCTCGAGATCGCCGGCCTCACCTACCTGCAGGTGTCCGCCAATCCGGGGGTCTCCCTGGAGCGCCTCGAGGCCGTCGTGAACGAGGAGCTCGAACTCTTCCGCCGGAGCGGGCCCACGGCGAAGGAGCTCGAGCGCGTGAAGACCCAGCGGCGCGCTGCCTTCCTCCGGGGGCTGGAGAAGGTCGGCGGGTTCTCGGGCAAGTCCGGCGTCCTGGCAGAAAGCACCGTGTACGGCGGTTCGCCGGACGCCTGGAAGCAGGGCTACGAGGCGGCCGAGGCGGCAACGCGGGCCGACCTGCAGGCCGTGGTCCGCCGGTGGGTGACCGATGCGCCCTTCGTGCTGACGGTGGAGCCCGCCGACCCGCTGGTCGCGGCCGCCTCCGGCGCCGACCGGAGCACGGTGCCGATGCCCGTCGGCGACGTTCCGGTGACCTTCCCCGCCCTCCAGCGCGCGACCCTCGACAACGGCCTGAAGCTGATCGTCGTCGAGCGGCCCGAACTGCCGGTCGTGGGCCTGAGCCTCGTGCTGGACGCCGGTTATGCCGCGGACCAGTCCGCGCAACCGGGCACGGCCAGCCTGACCATGGCCATGCTGGACGAGGGCACGAAGACCCGGAACGCCCTGGAGATCAGCGAGCAGCTCGCGCTGCTGGGCGCCAGCATCGGCGCCGGGTCGAGCCTCGATACCTCGTCAGTCAGCCTGTCCGCGCTGGCCGACAAGCTGGAGCCCTCGCTCGAGATCTTCGCCGACGTGCTGCTGAATCCCGTGTTCCCGCAGAAGGAACTGGATCGCCTGCGCAAGGAATACCTGGCCGCACTCAGCCAGGAGAAGACCCAGCCCAACGCCATGGCGCTGCGCGTGGTGCCGAAGCTCCTCTACGGCGAGGGTCACGCCTACGCCCAGCCGCTCACCGGCACCGGCACCGAGGCAACTCTCACCACACTGACCCGCGAGGACCTTGCCCGGTTCCACGCCCGGTGGTTCCGCCCGAACAACGCCACGCTGATCGCCGTCGGCCCGGTCACGGTAGCGTCGCTCAGGCCCCAGCTCGAGCGGCTGCTGCGCGACTGGCAGCCGGGTGACGTCCCCGCCAAGCAGGTCGCCGACGTCACGCCGCGCACCAGCCGCACCCTCTACCTGCTGGACAAGCCCGGCGCCGACCAGTCGGTGATCTTCGCAGGCCAGCTGATCCCGCCCCGGGCCACGCCCGACGACGCCGCCATCGAGCTCATGAACGACGTGCTCGGCGGCCAGTTCACGTCCCGGCTGAACATGAACCTGCGGGAGGACAAGCACTGGTCCTACGGGGCACGCTCCTTTGCTTATGACGCCCGTGGCCAGCGGCCGTTCCTGGCCTACGCGCCGGTGCAGACCGACAAGACCGCCGAGTCCGTCGCCGAGATCCGCAGGGAATTCGCGGACATCGTCGGCAAGCGCCCCGCCACGCCGGAAGAGGTCGCGATGGTGAAGCGCACCAACACCCTCTCCCTGCCGGGCCAGTGGGAAACCGGCGGCGCCGTGCTCGGCTCGGTCAGCCAGATCGTGCAGTTCGGCCTCCCCGACGACTACTGGAACAACTACGCCGCGACGATCCGCGGCGTGACGCCGGAGCAGGTCAACAAGGCCGCGCAGGATCACCTGCGGCCCGACGACCTGGTGCTGGTGGTGGTGGGCGACCGCCAGGTCATCGAGCCGGGGCTGAAGGGCCTCGGCTTCGATTCGATCCAGCTGATAAACGCCGACGGCGAGCTGCTGTAGCCGGTGGCAGGGCCGGCCGGGATGCGGCCCAGGACCCAGCTGTGGATCGCCGCCGTCTGTGTCCTGGTGTACTTCTTCACGAACGGTATGTCGCTGTTCGTGCCGCAGAACCTGTTTCCCCGGTTCATGGAGACCTTCGGCGCCACGCCGGCGGAAGTCAGCCGGACCACGGCGATAACCTTCGGGATCTCGGGCCTGCTGGCCCCCTTCGTCGGCGCCGCCATCGACCGCTTCGGCGTGGTGCGGGTCATCCGCACCGGCCTGCTGGTCCTCGGGGTCACCTTCATCGCATACCCCGGGGCGCGCTCGCTGCAGGATCTCTACCTCCTGCACGGCGTGATCGCCGTCGGCCTGATCCTGTCCGGGCTCATGCCCAACGTGGTCCTGCTCTCCCGCTGGTTCAGCGCCCGGCGCGGAACGGCCGTCGGCGTGCTCGTTGCCGGCTCGAGCCTGGCGGGGGCCACGCTGCCGCTCGCCATCTCGCCGCTGGTCAACGACCCGGCCTTCGGGTGGCGGGTGGGCATGGGCGTGCTCGCCGCCGCGTTCTGGCTGCTGGCCGTGGTGCCGGCATTCCTCGTGTTGCGCGAGCCTCCCGTGGCGGGAAATGCCGGTACGGAACCGGCGGCGACCGTGGACGGCGTGACCTTTGCGGTGGCCCTGCGGTCCCGCACGCTGTGGTGCCTGGCGATCGGCTCCGCGTGCCTGTGGTTTGCGATCCAGGCCATGACCAGCCAGATCACGATCTATTTCGAGCAGGAAGCGGGCCTCGCGCCCCAGCGGGCGACGGCCCTGTACTCCACCATCCTCGCCTGCAGCGTGGCCGGCAAGTTCCTCTTCGGCGCCGTGAGTGACCGCTTCAGGAAGCAGCGGGTGATGGTCGTGACCAGCCTGACCCTGCTGGCGGGCTGCCTGCTGCTGTTCACCAGCGGCAACGGCGGGCTGGCGCTGGCAGGCAATCCCCTGCAGCTGGCGGCCTTCGCCGTGGTCTTCGGCCTGGGGTTCGGCGGCAGCTTCACGCTCATCCAGCTGGTCGCGGTGGAGAGCTTCGGGCAACTGGCCCTGGGCCGGATCCTGGGCGTGGTTACCTTCGTGGACACCATGGGCGGGGCCGCCGGCACGTTGCTGGCCGGGCAGATCCGCACGGCGACCGGCGATTACTTCGTGACCTTCACGGTGGTGGTGATCGTGGCGGTGATCGCCCTCGCCAATGTGCTGCTCATCCGGCCGGTTGCGAGGATTACGAACGCTTAATCCACCTTGCGGGCCGGCACGGCCCGTGGACAATACCGGCGCGCAGGGGAATTTACCGACTTCCAGAAACGTCCAGCCAGAGAACCGCGGATGATCAAAGCAGACGGCCTGGTGAAGACCTTCGGCAGCCGCACGGCGGTCGACGGCATCTCGTTCCGCGTCGAGCCCGGCGAGGTGCTGGGCTTCCTCGGCCCCAACGGCGCGGGGAAGACCACCACCATGCGCATGCTGGCCGGGTTCGTGCCGCCCACGGCGGGCCGCGCCGAAATCTGCGGCTTCGACATCGGCGAGCAGCCGGTCGCCGCCAAGCAGAATCTCGGCTACCTGCCCGAAGGCGCGCCGACCTACGGCGAGATGACGCCGGCTGGCTTCCTGGCCTTCATCGGCCAGGTCCGCGGACTGTCCGGGTCCGACTTCAGCCGCCGGCTTGGCAACGTCGTGGAGCGGCTCCAGCTTGGCAGCGTCCTCCAGCAGCCCATCGAGACGCTGTCCAAGGGCTTTCGCCGCCGGGTGGGGCTGGCGCAGGCCATCCTCCACGACCCGCCCGTGCTGATCCTGGACGAGCCCACCGACGGCCTCGACCCCAACCAGAAGCACGAGGTCCGGGAGCTGATCCAGACCATGGCGCCGGGCAAGGTGATCGTCATCTCCACCCACATCCTCGAAGAGGTGGATGCCGTCTGCACGCGGGCGATCATCATCGCCAGCGGCAGGATCGTCGCGGACGAGAAACCGGCAACCCTGATCCACCGCTCCCGCTACCACAACGCCGTCACGGTCCGGCTCGACCGCACGGCAGACCTGGGCGCGGTGACCGACGACCTGCGGGCCATTCCCGGCGTGCGGGACACCGAGGTGGACGAGCACGAGTTCTCGGTGACGGCGTTCCCGCGGGACGGCGCCAGCCTGCTGACCACGGTCAGCGGACTGGCCACCGAGCGTCGCTGGCCCGTCGAGCAGCTGCGCCTGGAGGCCGGGCGCCTCGACGAGGTGTTTCGCGCCATCACCACCGGCGGCAACACGGCGGGGGCAGGCTGATGACCGTCATCCGCAGCATCGCCCGGCGGGAACTGCGCAGCTACTTCGCGACGCCCCTCGCCTACGTCTTCATCGTCATCTTCCTGGCCCTGACCGGCCTGTTCACGTTCTACCTGGGCGGCTTCTACGAGCGGGGCCAGGCGGACCTGGCGCCGTTCTTCAACTTCCACCCCTGGCTCTACCTGTTCCTCGTGCCGGCCATCGCCATGCGGCTGTGGGCGGAGGAACGGAAGAGCGGCAGCGTGGAACTGCTGATGACGCTGCCCGTCACCCTCTGGCAGGCCGTCCTGGCCAAGTTCCTGGCGGCCTGGCTGTTCATTGCCGTGGCGCTGGCGCTGACCTTTCCCATCTGGATCACCGTCAACTACCTGGGCGACCCCGACAACGGCGTGATCGTTGCGGCCTACATCGGCAGCCTGCTGATGGCGGGGGGGTTCCTGGCCATCGGCTCCTGCATTTCAGCGGCCAACCGCAACCAGGTGGTCGCCTTCATCATCACCGTGGTCATCTGCTTCGTCTTCATGCTGGCGGGGTTCCCGCTGGTCCTCGACCTCTTCTCCGGCTGGCTGCCAGGCCCCCTGCTGGACGCAGTCGCCAGCATCTCCTTCCTCACGCATTTCGCCGCGATCAGCAAGGGCGTGCTGGACGTCCGCGACGTGCTGTACTTCCTGCTGGTCATCGGCGTGTGGCTGGTGGCCACCACGATCGTGCTCGACCTGAAGAAGGCGGACTAGGATGAAGTCCAACATGAACAAGGGCGGCAGGATCCTGTACGACCGCGTGGGCCTGCTGGTGCTCGCGGTGGTCTTCCTCGTCGGCGTGGCGCTCGTCACCCTCCTGCCGGCAGCGCGGGTGGACCTCACGGAGAACCAGCTCTACACGCTGTCCGAGGGCACGCGGAAGATCGTCGGCACGATCCCGGAGCCGTTGAACGTGTACCTGTTCTTCTCGGACAAGGCGACGGCCGACCTGCCCCAGCTGCGCACCTACGCGGGCCGCGTCCGGGAGATGCTCGAGGAGTTCGCCAACCGCTCCGACGGCAAGCTGAAGCTTCGCGTGATCGACCCCCTGCCCTTCTCCGAGGAGGAGGACCGCGCCACCGCCTTCGGCCTGCGCCCCATCAACCTGGGAAACAACGCGGACCCCATCTACTTCGGCATCGCCGCCACCAACAGCGTGGGCGATGACGAGATCATTCCCTTCCTCGATCCGGCCAAGGAGTCCTTCCTGGAATACGACCTGGCACGGCTCGTCTACGCGCTCGCCAACCCGAAGAAGCCCGTGGTGGGCCTGCTGTCCACCCTGCCCATGACCGCCGGCTTCGACCCGATGACCCAGCAGATACGGCAGCCCTGGGTCGTGGCCGAGCAGCTGCGGCAGCTCTTCGACCTGCGCATGCTGGAGCCGGGGCTCGACACGCTGGAGGACGACATCCAGGTGCTGATGCTCGTGCACCCGAAGAACCTGCCGGACTCCACGCTGTACGCCATCGACCAGTTCATCCTCCGGGGCGGCCGCGCGGTGATCTTCGCCGACCCCTGGGCCGAGATGGATCCGGGCGACCCGGCCGATCCGATGGCGGGCATGACGGGCGGCGGTGGGGGCCGCGCGTCGAACCTGGACAAGCTCCTCGGCGCCTGGGGCGTCAGCGTGGATGGCGGGAACGTCGTCGGCGACGACCGGTTCGCGCTGGGCGTGAGCGGCCCCGACGGCGGGCCGGTGCGGCACCTGGCGATCATCGGCGTGACCGGGGACGGCATGTCCCAGGACGACGTGATCACCAGCGGCCTGAACGTCGTGAACATGGCATTTGCGGGCCACATCACGCGCGGCGACTCGGCGGCGGCCGAGGTAACGCCGGTCATCCAGTCCAGCGACAAGGCGGCATTGATCCCGACCAGCCAGCTCGCCCTCGCCTCCGACCCGGACGCGCTGCGCAATGACTTCGAGCCGACGGGCAACCGCTACACGCTGGCAGCGCGCATCACCGGCAAGGTGCCCAGCGCCTTCCCGGCGGATGGCCGTCCCGGGCACCTGGCCGCGGCGGCCGAGCCCATCAACGTGCTGCTGGTGGCGGACGCCGACCTGCTCTCGGACCGGCTGTGGGCCCAGACCCAGGAGTTCCTCGGCCAGCGGCTGACCACGGCGTTCGCGAACAATGGCGACCTGGCGGTGAATGCGCTGGACAACCTGCTGGGCAGCGGGGACCTGATCAGCATCCGCAGCCGGGCGACGTTCCAGCGGCCGTTCACGCGTGTCCAGGACCTCCGGCGCGAGGCGGAACTGAGCTTCCGGTCCGCCGAGGAGCGCCTGCAGGCGGAACTGGAGGAAACCGATGCCCGCCTGAACGAGCTTCAGGCCAGCCGGCCGGACCAGGGCACCGAGATCCTGTCGCCCCAGCAGGAGGCGGAGATCGGGCGCTTCCAGGCGCGTCGCCTCGAGCTGCGGAAGGAGCTCCGCCAGGTCCAGCGCGACCTCGACCGGGACATCGAGAGGCTCGGCACGCGGCTGAAGGTGCTGAACGTGGCACTGGTACCGCTGATCATCTCGGTGCTGAGCATCGGCCTCGTGCTGGTCCGGCGCCGGGCCCGCCAGGCGGGGATGACGGCATGAGCCGGCGCGCACTGGCCTGGCTGGTGGGCGCGCTGGCGATCCTCGCCGTGCTGGCTGGCGTCGCCCTCCGGGGCCAGCGCGACGCAACCCCGGCCGATGGCCCGTTTCTTCCCGCCCTGAAAGATGAGTTGAACGAGGTCAGCAGGATCGTCATCACGGGTCCCGGCAGCGCGACCATCGCCACCCTGGAGCGCGGCGCGGACCGCTGGACCGTGGCCGGGCGCAACAACTACCCGGCGGACGTCGGCCGGATCCGCAGGAACCTGCTCGCGCTGGCCGAGGCGCGGATCGTCGAGGAGAAGACGTCGAACCCGGAGTTCTATGACCGGCTCGGCGTGCAGGACCTCAGCTCGGCAACCGCCGGCGGCGTGCAGCTGACGGTCACGGGCGGCAAGGAGCCCATCGACCTCATCGTCGGCATCGCCCAGCCCGGCGCCCCGGACCTGACCTACGTGCGCCGTGCCGGCGAGCCCGGCAGCTGGCTGATTTCCGCCCAGTTCGACCTGGCGAGGACGGCGGGCGAGTGGCTCGACCGGACCGTCACCGACATACCGGCGGAACGCATCGAGTCGGTCACCATCGATCACCCGGGGATCGAGACGCTCCGCATTACGCGGGTGCCCGTCCCGGAGAAGCCCGCCACGGAGGACGGGGCTGCCCCGGAAGGCATCGTGGAATTCCGTGTCGCCGGAGTGCCTGCGGGCCGGGAGCTCAGCTACCCCGGGGCAGCCAACGGTGTCGCCAGTGTCCTCGCGGACCTGCAGCTGGAGGACGTGCAGGCTCGCGATGCGCTGGGAGCCAGCCCCGGCAAGCCCGTCGTCGCGCGCTTCGTCACCACCGATGGCCTCGTGGTCGAGACGAGCGCCTGGCGGCTTCAGGACGGCACGCGGGTCACCTTCAGCGCCACGGGCGACGGCGAGGCGGCGAAAGAGGCTGCCGCCCTCAACGCCCGGCTGGGCGGCTGGGTCTACACACTGCCCAGCTACAAGACCGAGCAGCTGACCCGTCGCCTGAGCGAGCTTCTCGCGCCAGCGCCGTAGGAGCGCCTTCAGGCGCGACCCGGGCTACGGATTGCGCTCCGTGTGGCCAGGTGTGCAACCAGAAGCCCGGGTCGCGCCTGAAGGCGCTCCTACGGCGGGTTCGGCGTCAGGATGACGTAGTGCTTTCGCACCGGTTCGACCGTCTCCCAGGTGCCGCGGAAACCGGCGGGAATCATGAAGGCGTCTCCCGCCCTGAAGCGCCACTCCTCGCCGCTCTCGCTGGTGACGGTGACGCGGCCTTCGATCAGGTGGCAGAACTCCCACTCCGTGTAGTCGATGATCACCTTGCCCGGCGTGCTCTCCCAGATGCCGCAGAAGAGCCGGCCGTCCTCGCCGGTGAAGTGATTCCACGTGCGGGTGCAATACTCCCCGGACAGCCGGGCGCCGGACGAGCCCTCGCCCGCCTCCGGTGCCGGCGCGTCGGGGCCGGCGGTTGGCATGAGAATGAGTCCCTGCGCCATTCCCCGTAAACTACCACTCCCTCCTTCAACTTTCGCGGAGTCCCCATGCGTCGCAATCTGTGCATCCTGATGGCTTCCAGCCTGGCCACGGCAAGCCTGGCCTGGGCAGGCCTCGCCGGCGCCGCCTCACCGGCGCCCAAGACCGAGGAAGACAAGGCGCTGTACGCGCTGGGAGTCATCCTCAGCCGGAACATCCAGCCCTTCGCGTTCACGGCGACGGAATTCGAGATGGTCCAGGCCGGCCTCGCCGACGGGATGCAGGGCAAGGAGTCCATCAAGGACCCCGACAGCTACGTGCCCCAGCTGCAGGCACTGCAGAACCAGCGCGCGGCCGGCGCCGCCGGCAAGGAGAAGGAGGCCGGCGCGGCGTTCCTTGCCAAAGCTGCAGCGGAAAAGGGCGCGACGAAGACCGCCAGCGGGCTCGTCATCCGGACCCTGACCGCCGGCACGGGCGCAAGCCCGTCCGCCCAGGACCAGGTCAGGGTGCACTACGAAGGCAAGCTCGTGGACGGCAAGGTGTTCGACAGCTCGATACAGCGCGGGGAACCCGCCACGTTCCCGTTGACGGGAGTGATCCCCTGCTGGACCGAGGCCGTGCAGCTGATGAAGGTCGGCGGCAAGAGCCAGGTCGTCTGCCCCTCCAACCTCGCCTACGGCGATGCGGGCCGCCCGCCGCAGATCCCGGGCGGCGCGACCCTCATCTTCCAGGTGGAGCTGCTCGCCATCGTGAAGGCTGGTGGAGCGGGAGCTTCTCCCTAGCGCCGGCGCCGGCACTGCCCTGGTGGCTCGTTACCCCAGGGCCGCGCTGGCGGACTCCGTGTCGGCCCGGGCGGCGGCGGCCAGGGCCTCGAACGGCTGACCGTTCAGCCGGATCTTCGCCAGGCAGCCTCGGCTTCGGGTTCCGGCGGCGCGTTGGGCTTGCGCAGGCGGTAGTGGAGCTTGGCGGCACAGAGGATGCGCGTCAGCGGCGACAGGTCCCTGCTGTCGGTCTCGAAGATCGAGTTCTGGTTCTCGACGGCCTCGGCCACCCGCGGCGGGATGCCCCAATGGTCCAGGATGGTGCGGGCAATGGCCATGTGCCACTCATTCAGGGCCTTCTCCCAATCCGCAATCTCGGCCGGATTGATGCTTTCCTGCCGCGCGCGGGCGAACAGGTAAAGCTTGCCGATGAGGTGAAAGAGCCCGGTGGCCATCGACTCGTCGGGCTGCACACCGGGTACGTGCTTGGCCACCGCAAAGGAAAGGGCGGCAACGCCGTTGCTGGTCCTCCAGATATCGGCCAGCACGGGCCGGATAGGCCGGAGCCACTCCTGCTGCTCCATCTGGCGCATGGCAAACGCCGCCGCCTGGCTGCGAACCACGTTGTAGCCAAGGCTGTTGATGGCGGTCTTGAGGTCACTGACCTCGCGGCCGGACTTGTTGAAGGCGGCCGAGTTCGCCAGCTGCACGAAGCGGGCGGCGAGAGCCGGTTCGCTGGCGACCAGTTTCACCACGTCCCTCGAAGAGGTCGTCTCGTCCGCGAGCACTCGCTGGATCCGTGCGACCACGTCAGGAAAACCGGGCAGCTCGATCTTGTCGGTGTTCAGTTCCCGTGCCAGTCCCATGACGATCTGGGCGGCATTGACCTGCCTGCCTTCGCCTACCGTGATGCTCGGGTCCACGGGGGACGGGGCCGGCCTGCCGGATTCCGGCAACAGGTCCCGGGCGGCTTGCAGATCGTAGGTCCTGGTCATCGGTACTTCCGTCTCGAGGCTGGGCTTATTCGCCCGGGGCAGAAGGACCAAATATAGATCCCCGCCGCGGCCCGGACTGTGACTGGATACCACTTTGCGGCTACGCTGGCGCGATGATCTCCGACTACCTCGAACGCATCCTGAAGGCCCGCGTCTACGACGTGGCGGAAGAGACGCCGCTCGAGCCGGCGCCGCGCCTGTCAGCGCGGCTCGGCAACCGCATCCTCATGAAGCGCGAGGACCTGCAGGCGGTCTTTTCCTTCAAGCTCCGGGGCGCCTACAACAAGCTGTCGCAGCTGACCGCGGCCGAAAGGGCGGCCGGCGTCATCTGCAGCTCCGCCGGCAACCACGGCCAGGGCGTGGCACTGGCCGCCAGGACAATGGGCGTGCGGGCCGTGGTGGTGATGCCAGTGACGACACCCAGCATCAAGGTCGACGCCGTCCGGGCGCTCGGCGCCGAGGTGGTCCTGCACGGCATCACCTACGACGACGCCTTCGGGCGGGCCCAGGAACTCGTCTCCGCCCAGGGGCTGACCTTCATCCATCCCTTCAACGACCCGGCCGTCATCGCCGGGCAGGGCACGATCGGGATGGAGATCCTGCGCCAGCACCGGGGCTCCATCGATGCCGTCTTCGTGCCGGTTGGCGGCGGCGGCCTCATCAGCGGCATAGGCCTCTACATCAAGTCCCTGTACCCGGAAATCAGGATCATCGGCGTGGAACCGGAGGAATCCCCGACCATGAAATCGGCACTGGCGGCAGGCCGGCCGGTGCGGCTGGACCGGGTCGGAATCTTCGTGGACGGCGTGGCAGTTCGCGAGGTGGGTGACGAGACCTTCAGGATCTGCCGGGAAGTGGTGGACGAGATCATCATCGTCACCAACGACGAGGTGTGCGCCGCCATCCGCGACGTGTTCGAGGATACCCGCGCCATCATGGAGCCGGCTGGCGCCCTGGCGGTGGCGGGCATCAAGCGCCACGTGCACGCAAGGCAATGCCGGGACCAGACGCTCGTTGCCGTCAACAGCGGCGCCAACATGAACTTCGACCGGTTGCGCTACATCGCGGAGCGGGCTGGCATCGGCGAGCACCGGGAAGCCCTGCTGGCGGTGCAGATCCCGGAGAGGCCGGGCAGTTTCCGCACCTTCTGCGAGACCATCGGCAACCGCTACATCACCGAGTTCAACTACCGCTACAGCGACCCCGCCCGCGCCCGGATCTTCGTCGGCGTCGGCCTGACAGGAGGCCTGGCAGAACGCGAGCAGCTGATCGCACGCCTCCGCGAACTGGGTTACCCGGTCTCCGACCTCAGCGATGATGAAGTGGCGAAACTCCACGTCCGGCACATGGTGGGCGGCCTGGCGCCAGGCCTGAAGGACGAGCGCCTTTACCGCTTCGAGTTCCCGGAGCAGCCCGGGGCCCTGCTCGAGTTTCTCCGGGCCTTCGGCAGCCGCTGGAACATCAGCCTGTTCCACTACACGAATCCGGGTGCCGACTTCGGCCGGGTCCTCGCCGGCATACAGGTGCCAGGCCGGGATATGAGGGAGTTCCTCGAGCACCTGAAGTCCACGGGCTACGAGTTCTGGGACGAGAGCGCGAACTCGACCTACCGGCTGTTCCTCGCGGCCGGGCCGGACGCGCCGTAGACTTCCGCCATGAGTCGCGAAGGGACCCCGGCCATCCGGCGCGCAACGACCCACGACGCCAGTGCCCTGGCCGCCCTGGCCCGCGACACCTTCGTCGAGACCTTCGGCCACCTGTACCGGCCGGAGGACCTGGCCGCCTTCCTGGAGAAATCCCAGTCCGTGCCGGCTTACACCCGGCTGTTGCAGGCTCCCGGGGTGGCAATCTGGGTCGCGGAGGATGCGGACGGCAACCTGGCAGGGTTCCTGAACGCCGGCCCCTGCAAGCTGCCATTGCCGGAGCCGGAGCCCGGAGCGGGCGAGATCCGGCAGCTCTACCTGCGATCGTCCGCGCAGGGGAAAGGCCTCGGCACCCGCCTGCTGGTCCTGGGCCTGGAGTGGCTGGCAGCGCAGGGCCACGCTCCCCTCTACGTCGGCGTGTGGTCGGGGAATTCCGGCGCCCAGCGGCTCTATGGCCGTTTCGGCTTCGAGAAGATCGGCGAGTACGACTTCCCGGTGGGCAAGCACCTGGATCGGGAGTTCATCCTGAAGAAGCGGGTCTAGCGCTTCCGGGTCAGGATGGCCTGGCGGATCCTGGAATTGATGGGGTCTTCGCTCTGGGAAGGGTCGATATCGCCGTTGGGCAGGACCCTGGCCACCCAACGGAACCAGCCCTTGCCGTGGAAGAAGGAATACCACTCGCCCGTGATCGTGTCGCCCTTCAGCGTGCCCTTGAAGGAGTACTGCGGGCCCTTCCCCGCGGGCGGCCAGGTGAAATGGACCTGGATGTCGTGCCCCGTCTGGGTGACGGTCGCCCGGCCCTGCTCCAGGTAGGTGTACTCCCCGCTCAGGCTGGCCGCTTCGGGCGCCAGCCGGTTCCTGAACGGAAACGGCAGGTCCGGAACGGGAACGCCCAGGAACGGACAAAGCTTCTCCCAGCCCTCGCCCGCGGGAATGTTGATGACCAGCAGGTCTCCCGGTCGCCCGGCGAAGTGGCGGTCCAGGTCGGCCAGGTATTCTGCCCGGTGCCGGGTCCAGCCCGGCCGGTCCACCCGCGTGAAGGAATAGTGGTAGTTCGGGCTGGCCAGGTTCCTGGCCACCTTGCGCTCCCGGCTGTCGAGCCAGGACTCCAGTTCCCGCGTGGTGAGGATGAACTTGCTGTAAGGGTACTGACGGTCCAGCAAGCGGTAGAAGTCGCGGCCGCCGAAGTCCGAGAAGGCGTCGTACATGTCGAGGCCGTCGGCCACGGGGCGCCGCGCCTGGACGTTCGCCCGCATGATGTCGTAGAGCCTCACGCCGTCGTGCTTGTGGTGCACGGCCCGGATGCCGAGCAGGCCCAGTGCCTCGGTGAGTGACGTGGTACCGGCGCGGTTCAGGCCGATGTTGAAGATGCGATTGCAGCGGGCTGGCATGGCAGCGCCGGAGTATAAGAGGCCGATGGCGGCATAATCGAGCCGTGGCCCCCTCCCTCGACATCTGGCGCCGCCAGGGCACGTCCTTCATCTACCGGGACCATGAGGTCTTCGTCCGCCGCGGTGGCGATCCCCGGGCACTGGTGCTGGTGCTGATCCATGGCTTTCCCACGGCTTCCTGGGACTATGCCCCGCTCTGGGAGGCGTTCGCGACCCGCTGGCGGGTGCTCACGCTGGACATGCTGGGGTTCGGCCTTTCTGCCAAGCCGCCGGGCTATTGCTATTCGATCGATGACCAGGCCGACCTGATCGAGAGCTTCCTGCAGTCGGAAGGGGTCGCGGAGTACCACGTCCTGGCCCACGACTACGGCGACACCGTGGCCCAGGAACTGCTGGCCCGGCAGGCGACCGGGCCGGCCCTGCGCAGCGTGTGCCTCCTCAACGGCGGGATTTTTCCCGAGGCTCACCGGCCCCTGCTGATCCAGCGCCTGCTGTCGTCCCGGGCGGGGCCCCTGGTGGCACGACTGTCCACCCGCGCCACGTTCGCCGCCAGCATGCGCCGCATCTTCGGCCCCGGTCGGCCGCCGACGCCGGACGAACTGGACGGCTGGTGGGCGCTCATCACGCACGGCAATGGCCGGTCCGCACTCCCCGGCGTCAGCCGCTACCGGCAGGAGCGGCGGCGGCGGCGTGCCAGATGGGTTGGCGCCCTCCAGAAGACGCCGCTCCCGCTCCGCCTGATTGTCGGCATGGAGGACCCCATTGCGGGAGCAGGCATGGCGGCACGTTACCGGCAGCTGGTGCCCCGCGCGGACGTCATCGAGCTGGCCGGGGTGGGCCACTACCCGCAGGTGGAAGCGCCCGATCTCGTGCTTGGGGCCTACGCGGACTTTCGTGCCCGGGATTGCGTGGGATGATAGGAAGCTGCCCGCCACCCTTGAGGAGTCGCACCCGATGACTGGCTCGCCGTCCATGTTCCACCGGCTGTTGCCGGCGCTCATTGTCGCCATCGCCCTGCTGACGGGGCTGCCTGCGCAGTCGGCCGGGCCCGGAGGGCAACAGCCGACCGTGCTGATCACCGGCTCGAACCGGGGCATCGGCCTCGAATTCGCCCGCCAGTACGCCGCCCGGGGATGGACGGTGATCGCCACCACCCGCCGTCCCGACGAAGCGGCGGAACTCCGGACGCTGGCAGCGGGCCGGCCCAATGTCGTCATCGAGCGGCTCGACATCACCAGTGATGCGGAAGTGGCCGCGCTGGCGGCGAAGTACCGCGGCCGCCCGATCGACCTGCTCATCAACAATGCGGCGCTGCTGGAAAAGCCAGCCAGCCAGCTGCTGGGCAGTCTCGACTACGAACTCTTCAATCGCTCGTTTGCCATCAATGCGACGGGGCCGATGCGGGTCACCGAGGCCTTTCTGGAGAACGTGGCGTCCAGCGGCCAGAAGAAGATCGTCACCCTGGGAAGCGCCGCCGGCTCGCACGGCCTGCTGTCTCCGCCGGTCAACTACTACCCCTACCGGGCCAGCAAGGCGGCCCTCAACCTGCTCATGCACAACCTCGCCCTGGACGTGGCGAAGCGCGGGATCCTGGTGGGGATCGTGAATCCGGGCCTGGTGGACACCCGAGGCGTGATGCAGCTGAAACCGGGCGATTCGCCACCGGAAGAGTTCGCCGCGCTGATGCCCCTCATCCGGGCGGGAAAGATCAAGCTCATCACGCCGGAGGAATCAGTGACGGCCATGACCCGCCTGATCGACGGCCTGACGCCGGCCCAGTCGGGCACCTTCCTGAACTACGACGGCCAGACCCTGCCCTGGTAGGAGCGCCTTGAGGCGCGACCGGGTATTCCCCTTCGTCGGGAATCGAGTCCGCGAGTCTCCCGACGAAGGGGAATACCCGGTCGCGCCTCAAGGCGCTGCTACGAGGATGTGGAACCGAAATCCTGCTTGCAGGACGGGCAGGCGGAGGTCTTGAACAGCGGGCTGTACAGGGTGGCGTCGAGCGCGGCCGCCCAGAACCAACGGTTGCCGCACTTCGGACAGGTGATGAACCAGATGCCGAAGGCATACCCGAGGACGACCAGGATGGTGCCCAGTGTCCAGTCGATGCGGAAGCCCTCCCACAACGGGGCAAAACTGCCGATGACCATCAGCACGATGGCAACCACGAGCTTCCAGGACTGGCCGGTCCTGCCGATGACGGATTTTGCGAACATTCAGCCTCCTGCCAGTGCCCGCTTGGCCGCGACGGGGAGGCGCTTGATGGCGGCTTCCCGCCTCAGTGCCGCGCCCCGGTCGGTGGCGGGTTCCTGGTGCACCAGAACCACCGGCCTGCGCGCCCGCGTATAGGCGGCCCCGGTTCCCTCGTTGTGCTTGGCAATGCGGCCGCCAAGGTCACGTGCGATGCCCGTGTAGAGCGTCGCATCCGCGCACCTCACAATGTAGACGTGCCAGGGACTGCCGGCTGCCGACTGGCTCACAGGGGCTTCCGGAACCGGAGCGTGAACCGGTCGCTCTCGCCGATGGCCGCGTACTTTGCCTTGTCCTTCTCGCCTTCCCGGTAGGTGGGGGGCAGGGTCCAGACGCCCTTCTCGTAGTCCTTCGTGTCCCTGGCGTTGGCATTGACCTCGGAACGGGCCTCGAGGACGAAACCGGCCTTCTCGGCCAGGGCGATGGCGTAGTCCTCGCGGACGTAGCCTGACGCCGCCTTCGGGTCCTGCGGCGAAGTTGTCGCCGCACGGTGCTCGACGACGCCCAGAACACCGCCGGGCTTGAGCGCGGCGTACATGGCAGCAAAGGCCTTCTCGGCATTGCCGCTGGCCATCCAGTTATGGATGTTGCGGAAGGTGAGCACCATGTCGGCGGATCCCGGCGGGGCGATGACCGTCTTGTCGGGGAAGGACAGCACGGTCATCCCGGTGCCGGCATAGAGGTCAGGGCGCGCGGCAAGCTTGTCCCTGAAGGCCTTGATGCCCAGCTGGATGAACTCGGCCTTCGCGTCCGGGTCCCAGCCCGCGGCATAGTACATGCCGCTCTTGCCGAGGTACGGCGCCAGGATCTCCGTGTACCAGCCCCCGGCTGGCCAGACCTCGACGACCTTCATGTCGGGTTTCAGGCCGAAGAAGGTCAGCGTCTCGGCCGGGTGCCGGTACTGGTCCCGTGCCTTGTTGCCTGCGGACCGGTGGTCCGCGGCGATGACGGCTGCGAGCGCGGGATCCACGCCATCGGCGGCGATGCCCGCCGCGCCCGCCAGACAGGCGCCGATGGCGAGCAAGGAGGAACTGAATACACCGATGGATCTGCGCATGGCTACCGCTCCGGCTGGCCAACAGGACAGCCCGGAGCTTAGCGGAAGCCGGCAGTCAGGCGAAGCCGCGGGACCGGATGCGGCCAATCTTGGCGGTTTGCGGCAGGCGATAGAAGGTCCGCAGCTCCCGCAGCAGTTCCTGCGTGACGGTGGCACCCGGAAAGCGGCTCTCCAGGTCAGCGCAGTAGCGGCCGGCGAGGGAACTCGCCGCCTGGTAGCGGTCGATCTCGTCCGGCTCGAGGGCGGGATCGAGGGCCGGCTCGTCGAACAGTCGGCGCAACAGCGGCGCGCCGAGCGTGGCGTCCGGCTGGGCCTGCAGCAGCATCCGGGTGCTCACGTACTTGTCCACCTCGGCCTGCATCTCCAGCTCGAGAAGGGTCACGGGCTTGTCAAAGCCGGCATTCCAGGCCAGGTAATGGAAGTGGCTCACGCCCTCCAGAACGGTCCAGAAATCCGCCAGGTTGGCGCCCGAGATGCTGTGGCGCGGATCGGCGGCGACCAGCCGCTGCAGCACCCCCTGATCCAGGTAGAGCGCGACGTCCACCGCACCGTCGTTCTCGATCACGATGAGCTGCTCTTCGGCGGAGCGGCCCGGGTTGCCCGCGGTCATGGCCGCCAGCAACTCCCGATCGGTGACCAGGTAGTCCCGTACGTCGTGCCGCACTTCCACGTCGTAGAGCTGGCCGAGCTGGCCCTGCATCGCCCCGAGGAGTTCCGGGAATGCGCTGCCCACGCCTAGTGCTCGCGGACGCTGCCCGGCTGCTGGAGAGGCTGAATCCCGATCTGGCGGAGCAGTCGCGCGGCACGCCGGCTGCCGGTGGTCAGCCACGCTTCGTAGAGGCGGAGGACATCCTGGTCCCGCGAGGAGACCCCCGCGTTCCGCACCTCGTTGAGGACGTCGACGACATCGGCAAACTTCGCGGAGAGCTCGGCAAAGACCGGGGCAAAGGCGCGGCCCCGCGGATTGGCCGGCAGGGTCATCGACAGCGTGCGGTACGCCCCGCCGCCCATCCGGACGTAATAGCCGATGCCGACGGCCTTGCGGTCGAAGCCCTCGGCCATGAAACCGGCGATGAACAATGCGACGTCGCCGAGTCGCTGCAGCGCCGAGTTCCGGCTGTCGCCGGAGGAAGCCTCGGCCGCATCAGCCAGCATCAGCGCGAGCGGCCGTATGCCGGGGCCGCGGTCGCCCTGGTCGTGCAGCGCCTCCGAGCGCGCAAAGAGGGTGAGGAGATTGACGACGTAGTGGGCGGTATGGTCGTCCACCGCCACCTTGTTCGAGGCCATCGCCGCGTCGACGGAGTCGCGAAAGAACTCCTGCAGGCTCGGCACCGGAATCACTCCGGATTCAGCGTCGGAGGTCACCATGACCCAAGCTTATACCGCCGTGTGGCCGCCCCCAGCGTGACGCCGGTCACGTCCCCGGCGACACAGTGTCAGCCCGCCAGGCCAAGTCCCGGCTGCCACGCGAGTTCCGTGACCCGGCACTCGCCCCCATCGTGGTCGAAGCGGAACGCCACGAACTCTCCGGGCCGCGTCAGCGCGAGCCCCACGACGAATGAAAGGCCGGCCCGCGCGGCATTCGTATCCTGATCGCACTTCACATAAAACGCGCGCCGCGTGGCGTCCCCGGCGAGCAGGCCGGCGTCCGCGCAGGAGGCCAGATAGCGGCTGACCTGGGCAGTGACGGTTCCCCAGGTTTCGGCGTCCGGCTTCTGCACGGCGACCCAGCGCGTGCTGCGGGAGATCGTGCCCGTGATCATCATTGCCCGCCGCCGGACGCTCAGCTGCTGCCATTCGCGACGACCGCCGTGGCTGCGGGCAAGGGTGACGTCACCGGTGAACGAGATGAAGCCCGGCGCCGCCCCGCGCAGCACGTTCACACCGCGGCGGGCCAGCAACGCGGCTTCCCCGGCATCGGGCTCGACGGCCACCCGCGCCTTCGACCGGAGCAGCGCGGTGCCGGTCGATTCGCCCGAGGCAAGCATCCCGGCGATGGCGCCGAGGGCGCTCAGCGAGCGTGTCCGCTTCCCGTCCGCTGACAGCTCGGTGAGCTGCGGGAAGTAGGTGATGACGTTGGGACTGGAAATCGCCGAGTCCCGCTGGCTGCGCGCGACATCCTCGACCCGCGACCAGTGCGACGGCGGATCGAGCAGCAGGATGGCATTGCGCCGCGCGCAGTAGCGCTCGGCGGCGAAGATGCCGACGGGGCCCACGTCGGCCTTCGGCGCGCCGGACAACAGGCACACCAGGTCGACGTTGGCCACCTGGTCCAGGGCGTGAATGCCCGTGGCGTCCTCGGCGGAACCGATCAGGTCGTAGTCACTCGGCGGGGCCGCGGACCGCCAGTCTCCGCGGCCGTGCACGTAGCCGACGGGGCCGATGCCGGCCGCGCCAGGCGTCACGTAGGGCCTGGCCCGCGGCGGCTCGCCGTGCAGGCGGACGAGCCTGGATCCGGCCAGGACATCGCCGATGAAGCCCTCGTCGTCGGGAACGACGGTAAGGCCCCGCCAGTTCTCCTGCTCCTCCACCAGGGGGTTCGCAGGCGACCGGATGCGCTGCACGCTGAGGTTGAACCGCCAGAGGTCGGGCGTCGGTATGCCGTCGTAGTCGATGGCCGCGCGGAGGTACTCGAGGGGGCCCGGGTTGACCGCGTCGAGGTCCAGGCTGCCGCCCGGGCCCGGCAGTGTGATCCGGCTGGGGCTGCCCGAACGCGGCACCCGCACGACGATGGCCTGCCGGCCGCCGTTGTCGAAGAACTGGCCCAGAATCCATTCGAGCCGGCTGCGCTCCGCCGGGGAACCGAACCGACGGCGGAATTCGGCCACGCTTTCGATGAACACGGGAATATTGGCGGGGCCTCTCGGCGCCGGTCCGACGAAGGCAGTGACAGCTTCGCGGCGGAGCGGGATCAGCTCCTCGCCGGCAGGAGATTCAATGACTCGAATCCCGGCTCCTGAGAGTTCGGGCAACGGCGCGCGCATCCGCAGACAACAACGGAAGGAAGTGTAGCACCGGCGCCAGCAGCAGGCCGCATGCAAACCCGCCCACGTGCGCGCGGAACGCGACGGCGCCCGCCAGGGCATCCGTCCAGTTCGAATAGAGCAGCTGCAGCCCAAACCACGAGACCAGAACCAGCCAGGCAGGAAGCTGCATCCCCGGCCCGTGGAGCTCGTCGCGGGGATGCAGGAACAGGTAGGCACCGAGCAGGCCCGAGATTCCGCCGCTGGCACCCACCATCGGCAGCGGGGACGACGGGTCGGGCCAGGCCTGGGCCAGCGCGGCAGCCACGCCGCAGGCGAGCAGCAGTACCGTCCAGGGACCGGGGCCCAGCGTCCCCTCGACCCGGGGGCCGTAGATCCACAGGAACACCAGGTTGCCCAGGAGGTGTAACCAGCCGGCGTGCAGGAACTGGTACGTCACCAGCGTGGCCGGCGGCGCCACGATCAGGGCACCCCGGGGCAGCTCGGCACCGCCGAACAGGCTGCCGGGAATGAACGAGAGGCCGGCAGGCACGGCCAGCGAGCCGGGCGCGGCGAGCAGCTGCCAGGCGAACGCCAGCCCGAGCAGGCAGCCAAAGGTCAGGCTGGCGATCGCGAAACCGGGTCCGGAGGCGGGCGCGCCGGCCGGCGGGGGCCGGCGTTCTTCAGCGGCGATCAACGGTTGGCGGCATCGAGCGGCGGAACGGGTGCTGCTTCGATGGCAGCATCGCGTTCGACCGGGTAAGTCACGATATTGGTGGTCGGTCTCGCCCGGGCAGCCACGGTGCTGGCATCGGCGGCGGATTCCAGCAGGCGAACCGGGAACCCCCGGCCCTCCTCCACCGTGGCGGCGACGAGGCTGGCATCCACGCCCGCTTCGGGGCCAGCGGCGGATTCCGCGGGCTGGACGGGCTTGCGCTTGCGCAGGGCCTGGGCGAGCTGCTTGTCTAGGGCCGCCCTGAGATTCCGCCGGTCGTCCTCCAGGGCCGGATGCGCTTCGAGGTAAAGGTTGCCGTCGCGCCATCCCAGCAGCTGCGGCTGGTTGACGATGCGCACCGGCGCGCCGACCGGCACCTGGCTGAACAGCGATTCGATGTCTTCCGGAAAGAGCTGGACGCAGCCGTGGCTCACCCGCATGCCGATGCCGGAGGGCTTGTTGGTGCCATGGATCAGGTAGGACGGAAACCCGAGGCGCAGCGCGTAGGCGCCGAGGGGGTTGTCGGGCCCGGCCGGCACCCGGGCCGGGAGGGGGTCGCCCGCCTCGGCGTGCTCCCTGCGGATCGACGGGGGCACGGTCCAGACGGGGTCCTTCACCTTGCTGACCACCTTGGTCGTGCCGATGGGCGTGGCCCACCCCTCGCGGCCGATGCCGACCGGGTGCGTGATGACCCGGGGCGCCTCGCCTGCCGCCGGCCTGGGGAAATAGAAGATCCGCTTGGTGCCGACGTTGAGGACGATGCCCTCGCGGGGCGCGTCCGGCAGGATGAACTGGGTGGGGAGAACGACCGGGGTGCCGGCGCCGGGCAGCCAGGGATCCACGTCGGGATTCGCCTGGACCAGCTCGTCGAAGCCCAGGTCGTAGGCTCGCCCGATGTCGATGAACGTGTCCTCATACCGCGCCCGGATGACCTGCAGCTCGCCAACCACGTCGTTGCCGGGGACCAGCACGAACTCGTCGCTCACGATGGGCGGCAGCTCCTGCACGACGGGAGCCTTGGCCACCGGCTGGCGCTTCGCCCATTCGGGGGTCTCGAAGAGGGCGCAGCCGCCCGTTTGAAGGGCGACGGCAAGGACGATCAGGCGTACCGCGGGCTGCATCACTTCTCCCTGCAATCCGGCTTCCTGCCGGAGGCCTGAGCTGCGTTGTAGATCTTCAGGGCCTCGGGCAGCTGCTGGATCAGCTCCTGGATCCGGTTGTCGCCCGAGGGATGGGTGGACAGGAATTCGGGGGGGCCCAGCTTGTTCTTCTCGCCCATGTTCTTCCACAGCTGGATGCTCTCGGAGGGGTTGAAGCCGGCAGCCGCCATGTAGTTGAGACCGACGGTGTCCGCCTCGGTCTCGTTGGCGCGGCTGTAGGGCAGGCTCAGGCCCAGCTGGGCGCCCATGGCCAGCACATCGCCAACACCATAGCCGCCGCCCAGGACGGCCGTGCCGGCGATGACACCGGCCCGGGTGGTCATTTCCCGGTTCACCCGTTTCAGCGAGTGCTGCTGCGTGACGTGGGCGACCTCGTGACCGATTACGGCCGCGAGCTGGTCCTGGTTCTCGGCCACGTCGAGGATTCCGGTGTAGACGCCGATGCGCCCGCCCGGCATCGCAAAGGCGTTGATGTCCTCGCTCTCGAAGATCTCAACTTCCCAGTCCTCGTCCACGTAGGGCTTCTCGAGCTGCTGCACGATCGCGGCGGACACGCAGTTGATGTACGCCCGGGTCCGGACGTCGGTGGAAGCCGGAATCTGCGCCCGCATCTCCTGGAACTGCTTCCCGGACTCGGTTTCCAGTTCCGACTCGGAAACGATCGGCACGGCGCAGGCTCCCAGAAGCAGGGCGGCCAGGGTCACTGAGAGGGGGGCGGCGGGAGCCAGGCAGCGCATGGCGCGGATTATCCGGCCAGAGCGGGCTCAGGGAAAGCGGCCATCCTGGTCGCGCTGCGACAACCAGGCTGCGGCCTCGTCGGCACCGGCCCGGACGGCGGACAGCACGCGCTGCTGGAGGGTGGGTCGAGCCTTGTAGTGCACCCGGTAGAGATCGGCCGACTCGGCCGCCCGGTGGAGGTAATCATCGCTGGTTTCGACCGCGTCCACGAGCTTCAGCTCCAGCGCACGGGAGCCGTACCAGTGCTCGCCGGTGGCCACGGCCTCGATGTCGAGCGACGGCCGGTGCGTCGTAACGACCTGCTTGAAGAGGTCGTGGATGTCCTCCAGTTCCTCGCGGAGCTTCGCCCGGTCGTCGTCGGTGTTCTTGCCGAACATCGTGACGGTCCGCTTGTAGCGGCCGGCGGTGATCTGCTCGAAATCCACGCCGCGCGCCTCGAGGAGCCGATGGAAGTTGGGCAGCTGGGCAATGACGCCGATGGAACCGATCACGGCGAACGGTGCCGCCACGATCCGGTTGGCCACGCAGGCCATGAGGTAGCCGCCGCTCGCCGCGCCCTTGTCGACGATGGCAGTCAACGGGATTCCCTTGTCCCGCACGCGCATCAGCTGGGACGCCGCCAGGCCGTGCTCATGCACGGCGCCGCCGAAATTCTCGAGGCGCACCACGACTTCGTCCGTCGTGCCCGCGACGCCCAGGATGGCGCTGATTTCCTCGCGAAGAGCCGCCACGGCGGTGGCCCGGATGTCGCCCTTGAAGTCCAGGACGAAGACACGCCGCCTGCCGCCGCCGCCCGCATGCCGGGACTTCTCGTCGGCCTTGCGCTGCTTCCTTTCCTGCTTCAGCTCCTTCCGGCGCTCCGCCCTCGGCAACAGGGCGTGGCGCAGCTGCTGGCGCAGGTTCCGGTACCTTTCGTTGAGCTTCTCCACGGTCAGGCCGCCGGACGACGACTCCTTCCGGGACAGCCCGACGCTGAGCGCCACGATGGCAGCCACGGCGGCCACGACCGTGACGGCCTTGGCCAGGAAGAGGCCGTAGTCGAGGAGGAACTGGACCATGAAACCGGGCTGCTCAGCCTGCGTGGCGGGACGTCGGAAGGCCGGCGTTGTTGCCCTCCAGGGCGCGCTCGGCCCGATAGCTGGAGCGCACCAGGGGCCCGGCGACGACCTCGATGAAGCCCTTGTCGAGACCGAGCTGCCGGTACGCCGCGAACTGGTCCGGGTGGACGAACTCCCGGACGGGCAGGTGATTGGCAGTGGGCCGCAGGTACTGGCCGAGGGTGAGCAGGTGGACACCAGCCGCACGGAGGTCGTCCATCGCCTGGGCCACCTCGTCGGCGGTTTCGCCGAGCCCGAGCATGAGACTGCTCTTGATGAGCACCTCGCGGTCGCCGGCAGCGGCATGGGCGAGGACGCCAAGCGTCTGGTCATACCCGGCGCGGGGATCCCGGACCTCGGCAGTCAGCCTCCGGACGGTCTCCAGGTTCTGGGCGAACACAGCGACGCCGGAGTCAACCACGGTGGCGACGGCGGCGAGACTGCCGGCGAAGTCGGGGGTGAGCGCCTCGATGGCCGTGCCGGGATTGCGGGCCTTGATGGCACGGACGCAGGCAGCGTAGTGCCCCGCCCCGCCGTCCGGCAGGTCGTCCCGGTCGACTGAGGTGAGGACCACGTACTTGAGTCCCATCAGTTCCACGGAACGGGCGGCGTTCGCCGGCTCCTCCGCATCGAGCCAGCCCCGGGGATTGCCGGTATCCACGGCACAGAAGCGGCACGCGCGGGTGCAGACGTGGCCCATGAGCATGATCGTGGCGGTGCCCGCGTTCCAGCACTCGCCGATGTTCGGGCATATGGACTCCTCGCAGACGGTGGCGAGCCGGTACTCGTGCACGGTGCGCTGCACATCAGCGTAACGCCCGCCGGAAACCAGGCGGACCCGCAGCCAGTCCGGCTTGCGGCCGGCGTCGGCCAGCGGCGTTCCCGGTCGTGCCTTGACCCCGTTGCGAATGGCGGTAAAGCCCGCGGCGGTGCTGTATTTGGCGCCGCTTTCGATAGGGATGCCCTTGAACGAGCTCATGCCACCATTCTCGCACGGGCGCAAAAAAAAGGTTCATCGCGCATAACCGGGGAAGGCGGCCCGGATCTTGAGGAAGAAGTAGGCCTGGTCGCGGAAGCCGTAGGCCATGCGCTTGATGACTTTGATGCGGTTATTGATGCCCTCGATCAGATTGGTACCGAAGGGGTAGCGACTGTGGGCGAGGATGCCGGCCTGATGGCGCCGCAGCTGCTGGGCGAAGCGTCGGAGCGGTTCGATCCTGCTGCGCAGGGCCTTGCGATACCAGCTCCGCCAGGCCCTGGCAGCATCGGCGGTGTGCCGCTGGCGCCAGAGATCGCGTAAGGCCTCACGGAGCACATGCACGACGAACAGCGGTCGGTTGGCGGCCAGCAGTTCTTCCAGGGCCACGTCCTGGCCGGGGGCAAGGGATTCACGGTTCCGCAGCAGCAGCCAGCGGGCGCCCTTGACCAGGCGGCGCGCCGGTTGATCGCCGCGCAGTTCGTTGGCCCGATCGACCCGGACGCGGTCGATGACCTCGCGGCCGTACTTGGCCAGCACATGGAACAAGTCAAAGATGACCGCGGCCTTCGGGCAATGCCGTTGCACTTCGAGTTCGTAGCTGGCGTTCATGTCCATGACCGCGGCTTCGATGTGGGCACAGCGCGCCCCGAGCCGCTCGAAGAACGGGCGCACATCGGCCCGGCCGCGGCCGGTACCGACCCACAGGACCCGCTTGGTCTCCAGATCGACGACCACCGTCGCATACCGGTGGCCCTTGTGCAGGGCAAACTCATCTAGGCCGATCAGGCGTACGGTCGAGAAGTCGGCAGGCTCGAGCTGGGCAATGAGAGCCGTCTTATCCAGGCGTTTGACCGTATGCCAGTGCACCCCGTAGTGCCGGGCCACGTGCTCAATGGGGAGGAAGCGGGTGAGGTCGACGATGGCCTTGGCCAGGCGCCGCGTCAGCCGCTGATGGTCATCCAGCCAGTCGATGGCCATGCGCTTTGGGCCCCCACAGTGCTCGCACCAGACGCGCAGCACCGTGACTTCCAGGATCGTCTGGGCATCGAGCAACGGCAGGTCGCGAACCTCGCGCACGATGCGCTCATGGACGTGCGTACTCAGCGCTCCACACTCGCCACACCGGAGTGGACCCGCGTCCACCGGCTCGAGCCGGATCCGGATCTGGGCCGGCGACCCGGCCTGGCGTTCCACGCGGGTTACCTTGAAGCCCGACCAGCCACCCAGGCGTTCCAAAACCTCCAGTTCCATCGCGACCCTCCCTGACTCAGGTGGGGCCACAATAGGCGCTTACCCCGCTAAACCGCGATGAACCAAAAAAAAGGCCCGGCGCAAGGCCGGGCCAATACAGGGGGAATCGAAAAATCAGACCACCACGTCAGCGTCAGACACCTAGTGAACCCGTGACCAGTTGAGGAGTTCCACTTCACCCTCGTCGCGCTGGAAGTTCTGGGCGAGCAACGCCTCGATCTCCTTCGGTTCCAGCACCTGGTCCACGGCGTGGTTCAGCTCCACCACGCCGCTGTATTCGTCCGCGAATCCCGGTTCCTCCGAGCGCAGCAGGAAGCGGGTGTAGTACTTCGCGCGCATGGCCTGAACGTTAGGGAAATGCCCCCGGGGGTACTGTGAGGGACTCCACAGAATCGGGGTCCGGCTGGTTGCGCCACCAGCGGGCTATGGCCTCGCCGGTGACGCAATTCACGAAGTAGCCGTAGCACCGGTGGACGTTCAGGCCCTCAGTGCCGCGGAACGGGTTCACCAGGTCGGTCTGGTCCGTGATTTCGGCTACCAGCCCGAGGCGGCGCATCTCGGCGAAATCCTCCGCGAACCGGTGGCCCAGGGCCGTCAGGCCGCCAGTCGCGCTGAGGTTCTGCCAGCGCCGGATCCCCCGCGGATATCGGGCTGCGCCCGTCTCGCCCGCGCCCATCAGCTGGCGGCGGATATAGCGCGTGCCCAGCGGACTGCCCATGGTCAGGAAGAGGTCGACGGGCATCGCCCGGTCCTTCAGGGCCCAGAGCGTGTCCCAGGCGATGACCGAGCCGAAGCTGTGGGCCATGAGAAGGATGCGCTCGCCGGCGGCCCAGGAGCGCTCCAGCTCGGCGCGCAGCAGTCCCCGGATGCGGTCGGCGACGCCGTGGTCATTCCGGAAATAGCGTTCCGAGTCGGCAATGTTGGCGCGGGTGTTCTCACCGGCCAGCCAGTGGATCAGGTGCGGAAAACGGTCCGCGAAGCCGTGCGCGAGGTATCTGGCACGTCGCCTGAGGCCATACACCTCCCGGATGCTGTCCCGGTCCGGCTGCGGCTCGGCGAGCAGTGCCGCGATACCCGGCTCGTCGGGCCGGACGTCCCGGTACTGGTCATAGAACTCGTGGCCCCACAGGATCAGCCGCAGGCAGTCGGGCACTGCCGCAAGGGCTTCGGCGACGTGCCCATCAGCGCGGCGAATGCCTTCGAGCAGGCACCGCCAGACCAGTTCGCGATGAAGATCCGGAGGCGGCTTGGCACGGATACCGGGCACGTACAAGATGCGGCGCTTGGCCTCGGACCGGGATTCCTGGCTGGGCGACATCGGCAGCATTCTAATGAAGTACCTGCACACTATGGTCCGCGTGACCGACCTGGCCGCATCCCTCGACTTCTACTGCAACCAGCTTGGGCTGCGGGAACTCAAGCGCACGGACAACGATCGGGGCCGGTTCACGCTGGTGTTCCTGGCCGCGCCTGGCGACGAGGGCGCCTGTGTGGAGCTGACCTGGAACTGGGATCCCGAGACCTATACGGGCGGGCGGAACTTCGGGCACCTGGCCTACCAGGTCGACGACATCTATGCGCTCTGCAGCCGGCTGCAGGAGGCCGGGGTCACGATCAGCAGGCCACCCCGGGACGGTTACATGGCCTTCGTCCGGTCGCCGGACGGCATTTCCATTGAACTGCTTCAGAAGGGTGGCGCCCTGCCCCCGCGGGAACCCTGGAAGTCGGCGCCGAACATCGGCACCTGGTAGCCATGGCCGGCGAGCGAGGGCTTCAGCCGCCGGCCTGCATCCGGGCGGCGCGAAAGCGGCCGGTCTGGATGTGTGCGCTCTTGGATTCCTTGACGACGACCCGGTTGCGGCCCTCTTCCTTGGCCTGATAGAGGGCCTCATCGGCGAGCTGGATGGCGCCGGCGAGGCTGCGCTCATTGCCGGGACTGACAATCGCCACGCCGACGCTGACGGTTAGCCACGGGCTGGTGGTGGACTCGGCGTGGGGAATCTTCAGTTCCTCGACGCTCCGCCGGAGCATTTCCGGAATCTCCCTGCCGAAGTCCTGGGCCGGGCCGTACAGGACGAGGGCGAATTCCTCGCCACCGAACCGGGCCGCGAAGTCGAGGGGTCGCTGGGCACACATGGCGATGACCTCGGCCACCCGCTTCAGCGCATCATCCCCCGCCTGGTGGCCGTAAAGGTCGTTGAAGCCCTTGAAGTGATCGATGTCCACCAGCAACAGCGTCAGCTGGCTCTGGTCACGGCGGGACTGGCGCCAGAGCTTCTCCACATCCTTGTCGTACCGGCGCCGGTTGTAGAGCCCGGTGAGTCCGTCCCGCTCCGCCAGGTCGTTCAGCATCCTGGACTCGAGGAACGCCCGCCGCACGGCTGACTCGAGCTGGAAGCAGCAGTAGGCACCGATGACATTCACTGCCAGCAGGGTCAGAGCGGAAAATACCACTTCCTGCAGTGGAAATTGCCAGGTCAGCATGCCCCAGAGGTAGATCATGGAAATGGCTACGGCAATCAGCACCGCACTCCAGAAGTGCAGGCCGAGCACGAGCCACACCAGGAAGATCCAGGCCACCTCGGCCCCGAAATAATAGGGGGCCCCGGCGAGGCTGGCGCGCACTGTGATCGACGTGCAGACCAGCCCGATCCAGAAGGCCGTCAACGCCAGGAGGATCTGGTACGCGCCGTGCGACCCCTCCTTGTAGGACATTACGAGGGTTGCCATCAGCGTGGGAAGCAGCACGCCCAGCATGAACGCCGCAGTCTGCCAGGACAGGTTGTCGTGCATCACGGCGAAGATCAACGCCATGAAGATGGTGGCGGCGCCGATCACGAGGATCGGGCGTGTCTTGGGGTAATTGGACTCCGCGTAGACGCGCCGGAACTCGCCCTCGACGAACCGGCTGAAGCGCAGCCGGAAATCGCCGGGCCGCCGCTCCGTCACCAGCGAACTCAGGTGCTGTGTCACGTCCAGATTCAAGGTTCGTCGCGCCCCCAAGTCGGGCCAGGCTCTGCCCAAGCACGAATTGCCGGAGCGCAATGGGAGCGCCCGGCCCACTTAACGCCATCGACGTTACCGGCTGTACCGGGGTGGGGCTGCGCGGTGAGTCACATTTCGCCCCCCGGCGGTGCAGAGCCGTTAGGATACGCGGCCATGCCCGCCTGCCCACCTGCCAACCCGCTGCCCGGCCTGTGGCTCAGGCGAGCCGCCAGCCTGGTTGGTACTGCCGGGGTCCTGGTGACCGGGGCACTGGCCCTCCTGCAGGCCCCGGCCCGGATACCGCCCGGACTGGCTGCAGTGGGGTCGGGGTCGTCCGCGGGCCCGGCCTGCGCCCTCGGTGAGGACGGATTCCTCCGGGGCCGGTTCTTCGGGGCCCTCAGCCTGACGGCCGACTGGTCCGGACCCGACCTGACCTGCGACGGCATGGAGAAGCCGGACGGCGAGGGAATCCGGCTGTTCTTCGCCGGCGACCGGCCGGGGGGCGGCCGGGTTTCGCTGCTGATCGGCCTGGCCGGGAGGCCTGAGGACCTGGCCGGCGCGGAGCGCGCCGCCAATGTGACCGTCATCGACGAACGGGAGGGACGCTTTTTCAGTTCCGGGGGGCCGGGACGCTGCTGGGCCAGCATCGCTTCAGTCACACCGCAGCCTCACCGTGCCGGCGGCGCTGACGGCAACCGCATCGACGGTCTCGTCTATTGCGTGGGGGCGCTGCCCTCCGTCGGCGACCGCTCGTCTCTCACCGTGAGCGACCTGCGCTTCTCGGGATGGGTTCCTGCCGATGCGGACTGAGCTCCTGGCGGCGGCTCTCGCGAGCTCGATCCTCCTCGGACTGCTGTCCGGGCCCGCGGCCGGGCTCCAGCCTGCGCACCTGGTGGCGGACTTCCCCCGTGGCCTCGCCGTCCTGGAGACCAGGGGTCCCCGCTGCCTCCTTATCGACGTGTTCTTCGCCAGCACTCCGTTGCAGCGGAGCCAGGGGCTGATGTTCGTGGAGTCCCTCGGCGAATTCGAGGGCATGTACTTCGGCTACGACGCACCGCTGGAACTGGTGATGTGGATGAAGAACACGGTGCTGCCCCTGGATATGCTTTTCATCCGGCCGGACGGCACCGTGGCCTCCATCGCCCGGGACACGGAGCCCTTTTCCACGAAGCGCATCAGCTCCGGGGGCGCCGTGGTGGGCGTGCTGGAACTCAATGCCGGCTTTGCCCGGCGCTGGCGCGTGGAACCCGGGACACGCCTACGGCTGCTCTGAGCCAGCCCCGCTAGTGCCACCAGGAGTGACGCAGCGGATCTCCCAGCGCTGCTGGTAGCCCGCCGGGTTGTCCTCGAAGTAGTCGAAAGGCCGCCGGCTCGCGACCTCATGCCCCGACGAGCAGAGCTGGCGCTGCTTCAACCAGCCCTCGAGCCATGTCATCCGGGCCTCTTCCGCCGCGGGATCGTCGGCCGGGTACTCCGGGCTGAAGCGGACGTCGAAATAGATCTTGTCCGGCTTGTCGAAGGGCTGGACGATCCGGCTGTTGCGGTGCCGGTCGAAATCCGCGCTCTTGTCGAGGACATCTGCCGCACAGCCGGCCAGCAGAACCAGTGGCGCCATGACGAGCGCAATGACCTGTCGCACAGAAGCCTCCGCCCGGCAGGGGAACTCTGCCCTGCAAGGGTGCCATTGTTGCAGCGCTGCCGCGGCCACACCACCCCGGCGCGAAACTAATTGCCAGGAAGCCGATCCAACCTGACTGAGCGCCACTCGGGCCGGGCAAGCAGCGGGACTCCAGATCCATGTGCAATCACCAGAAAGATCGGGTAAATTTAGCGGCCTTGGCCCGAGGGGGGTCCCGGTCCAAAGGTCACTGGCCCCGCGGCCGTGCGCAGAATGCGCCCGGTTCCGCTGAACTAAGAAGCCAGCACCGCTGCGCAGTCAGGGCGGCACCCGGACTAGCCTTGCAGCAGAACTAGCCTTGCAAAGAGCAGACATGGACAGCACCTTCGACACCGGCCTGGGCAGTAGCGGACGCAAGGCGACGATCTTCGCGATCATCGTCGTCTTTCACGTGCTGCTGGTCTGGGCTCTTGTCACCAGCCTCGGCATCATCCAGGTCGATCGCCCGCCGCCGCCGATCATCGCCGAGATCCTCGAGGAAATTGCCGAGGAGGACGAGCCGCCGCCTCCGCCGCCGGCCATCGAGACGCCCCCGCCCTATGTACCGCCGCCGGATATCGTCGTTGACGTGCCCGTCGACGCGCCCGCGACCACCGCGCTGACGAACGTCACCAACGTCAAGCCGCCGCCGGCGCCACCGCCGGTCAAGGCCGTGGTCAAGAAGGCGCCGGAGATCGACCCCAAGTTCAAGCGCCGTTTCCAGCCCGAGTACCCGCCCACCTCGCGCCGTCTGGGCGAGGAAGGCTCCGTGGTGCTGCAGGTGCTGGTGGGACCCGACGGCGCGGTCAAGGACGGCAAGGTTCAGAAGAGCAGCGGCTTCCCGCGGCTCGATGAAGCAGCACTCAAGCACGCCCTGCGTGCCTGGCGTTTCACGCCCGGCACCGAGGACGGGGCTCCAGTGTCGGTATGGCACTCGGTCAAGGTAACGTTCAAGATCGAGGGTTGATTTTCAGCCGCGGGCAACCGGGGCAACATTCAAGGTAAGTGAGTCATGGCAGGCGATAATATTCAGCTGGCACAGAACACGGACGCAGAGATGGCGGCCCCCGCCGATCTGACGGCCCCGGCAGCCGATGGCACCATTCCGGTGGACCCGGCGGTCGACCCCAACGCCGCGCCGATCGACGGCACCGCGCCCGTGGACATGGGCACGATGGATATCGCCCCGATCGACGACGCCCCGGTGGACACCAGCCTGGCAGCCAACGAGGCTGAAAACCCCTACGGGCTCGCCCAGCTGTGGTCCCAGGGTGACTTCGTGGCCCGCGGTACGCTCATCATCCTGGTGCTGATGTCCCTGTACTCCTGGTTCATCATCCTGACCAAGCTCTGGGAACAGCAGCGCCTCCTCAAGCAGGCCAGGGAAGCCGGCCGGGACTTCTGGACGGGCAACTCTCTCAACGAGGGCCTGCAGAAGCTCTCCGGGAAGGGCAATGTCTTCCGGGCCATGGTCGAGAGCGGCATCAAGGCCAGCGAGCACCACGAAGGCAAGCTGACCGAGCACGTGCCCGTGGCCGAGTGGATCAGCGGCAAGCTGCAGCAGAACGTCGATCGCATGACAAACGACCTGCAGCGCGGCCTGTCCTTCCTGGCGTCGGTGGGCTCCACCGCCCCGTTCGTCGGCCTCTTCGGGACGGTGTGGGGCATCTATCACGCCCTTATCGCGATCGGCGTCGCTGGCCAGGCGAGCATCGACAAGGTGGCCGGCCCCGTGGGTGAGGCACTGATCATGACCGCCATCGGTCTGGCCGTCGCCGTGCCGGCGGTGCTGGGTTACAACTGGCTCCTGCGCCGGAACAAGTCGATCCTGGACCAGCTGCGATACTTCACCAATGACCTCTACGCGGCATTGGTGGGTGGTGGCGCCAAGTCTGGCGCCGCGCGCAAGTAACGGCGCAGGTCAGGTCGGAGCAAAGCCATGGGCATGAACGTACCGGCGGGCGACGGCGAGGAGGAGATCCTCTCCGCAATCAATACGACGCCGCTCGTGGACGTCATGCTCGTGCTGCTCATCATCTTCCTGATCACCATCCCGGTGATCACCAAGACGGTGAAGCTCGACCTGCCGAAGGCCAGCAACATCGCCACGGTCACCAAGCCTGAGAACATCACCATCGCGGTGGACCAGCAGGGCAACATCTACTGGAAGGAATCACGCGTCCCCAACCAGCAGGCCCTCGCCGATCTCATCCGCGCGGCCGCGGTCACGGTTCCCCAGCCGGAGATCCACGTTCGCGGTGATCGCAATGTGCGCTTCGAGAACGTGGGGCGCGTCATCCTCCAGCTCCAGAAGGGCGGCATCCAGAAGGTCGGCTTCATTTCCGAGCCGAATCGCGGGTCGCGCTAGGGCTCCCAGTCAAACGGCCAGGCCAGAAGCCAGGTCAGAGGTTCAGAACAATGGGAATGTCAGTCGGTTCAGGCGGGGGTGAAGGCGCCCCCATGATGGAGATGAACACCACGCCACTGATTGACGTGATGCTGGTGCTCATCATCATGCTCATCGTCACGCTGCCGGTGATGACCCATGCCGTGAAGCTGGACATGCCCCAGACGAACAATCCGCCGCCGCTGGTCCCCCCGGTGGTCATCAACATCCTTATCGACTACGACAACTCGATCTCCTGGAACGGCACGCCAGTGGCGAATCTCGCCACCCTGGAACGTTACTTCAAGGTCGAGTCCCAGAAGGATCCGCAGCCCCAGGTTGCGATCGAGGCACACCCACGGGCGAAGTACGACGCGGTGGCCCAGGTGCTGGCAAGTGCCCAGCGCAACAGCATGGTGAAGATGGGTATCGTCGGAACCGAGAAGTTCCAGTAGCGATCCCGGCCCCGGAGTTACGGCTCAGGAGCTACGGCGCCAGTCCGGCCAGGGCCGATTCAGGACTGATTCACCCGGTCAGCGGAACATCCCGCCCAGGACCAGCGAAGTGTCACGCCGGGCCGGCAGTCACCGGTATGGCACGCTCGCCGGCCAACGTTTGATTGGAGTTTTGACAATGCGCAAGATCCTTCCTGCCCTGGCAACCATCGGCCTGACGCTCCTCGGGTGCGCCGTCCTCGGCATCAGCGTGATGCCTGCCGCCCAGGCCCAGGCATCCAAGGCCAAGGCGCCGAAGATGAATCCCAAGGTCCTGAAGCCATTGCAGGCCGCCCTGGAACAAGCCAACGCCGGCAAATACGCCGAGGCGGAAGTCCAGCTGCAGGCAGCGGACGCCGTCCCCGACAAGACGCCGTTCGAGCAGTTCCAGATCGACGAGCTCGCGGGCTTCGTCGCCGTCAAACAGCAGAAGTACGACGCCGCCGCCAAGGCCTACGACCGAAGTCTCGCATCCGGCCTCCTGGCTCCGGAACTGGTCAGCGACCGGCTCCGCCTTCTTGCCCAGCTCCACCTGCAGACCCAGCCCAAGGACCTTGCCAAGTCCGGTGAGTACGGCAAGCGCTGGCTGGAGGCCACCGGCACGCGGGACCCCGCCATGCTGGGCCTCGTGGGCCAGGCCGCGTACTTCAGCGACAACTTCGGCGAAGCTGCCAGCTACATGAAGGAAGCGGTCGCGCTGGCCACTGCCGCCGGCAAGAAGCCTGACGAGAACTGGCTGCTGATCCTGCAGAGTTCCTACTCCAAGCTGAAGAACGCCCCGGGAATCACCGAAGCCACCACCGAGCTGGTGCGCTATTACCCCCGCAAGGAGCACTGGAAGACGCTGACCCGGGGACTGCTCTCCCAGGCAGCCAGCAAGGACCGGCAGATCCTCCAGGTCTTCCGGCTCATGGATCAGGTCGACGCCATGGATGATGCGGACGAGTTCACCGAGGCCGCCAACTCGGCCACACTGCTCGGTTCCCCCGGCGAGGCCCTGAAGTTCATGGAGAAGGGGTACTCCACCGGCGTCCTGGAGAACAGCGGCGACAAGGCGAAGAGCCAGGCACTTCTGGCCGAATCCAGGCGGCTTGCTGCATCCGACCAGAAGACCCTGCCCCAGTTCGAGAAGGAGGCAATGGCGGCCAAGGCCGGTGAGGCGGACGTGAAGCTCGGCGAGGCCTACCTGAGCTACGATCAGCCCGCCAAGGGACTCGAGGCCATCCAGCGCGGCATTTCCAAGGGCGGCGTCAAGAATGCCGACGAAGCCAACCTGTCCCTGGGCCGGGCGTATATTCTTACGAAGAACAATGCCGAGGCCCGGAAGGCATTCGAATTGGTCAAGAGTCCGGAGTATGCCCAGCTGGCGCAGCTCTGGTCGATCTACGCGGGCCAGCAGTAGCAAGTTTCTAAGGACAGGTCGGACAAATGCTCAAGAAGTCTCTGCTGATCTTTTCGCTGGCCATGACAGCCAGCCTCACCGTCGGTGTCCTGCTGGCCCCGGCTCCGGCGCTTGCGCAACAGGCCAAGGTGAGCAAGAAGGTCGGCGATCCGCTGGCCGAGGCCCTGGCGCTCGGGAAGAAGGGGCAATACGCCCAGGCGCTGACGAAGCTCAAGGCCGCTGATGCCGTCTCCGGCAAGACAGCCTTCGAGCAGTTCAAGATCAACGAAACCTACGGCTTCATCTACTCCCAGCAGCGCAACTACGCCGCTGCAGCGGCCGCCTTCGAAAAGAGCCTCAACTCCGGCCAGCTGCCGGCCGGCCAGGTCAATGACCGCCTGAAGCAGCTCGCCCAGCTCAACTTCCAGTCGCCCCGCAACCTGAACAAGGTGGTCGATTACTCCAACCGTTACCTCAAGGCCACTGGCGGCGGCGATGCGGGCATGCATGCCATGCTCGGCCAGGCCTACCAGATGATGGGCAACGACAAGGCTGCCATCGCGTCGGTGCAGAATGCGGTGCGCCTGTCCGGGGGGCGTCCCGCCGAGAACTGGCTGCGCATCCTGCTGCAATCCTACGGTGCCCTGGGGGACACGGCCGGCGTTTCCCGGACGACCGAGCAGCTCGTCAGCCTGTACCCGACGCCGGAGAACTGGAAGCTCCTCTCCAGCACCCTCCGCAAGCAGGCCGCCGGCGACGACCGGGTGGCGATGAACGTCTACCGCCTCATGGGCCGGCTCGACCTCATGGACAAGCCGGACGTGTGCATGGACGCCGCGATCATCGGCATCCAGTCAGGCTTCCCGGCGGAGGCGCAGCGAGTGATGGAAGGCTGCGCGGCCAGGAAGGTCTTCGGCCCCGAGGACGAGGCCCGCAGCCAGCGCATCCTGGCCGATGCCCGCAAGAAGGTTTCGGTCCAGCAGCCAACCCTCGGCAACCTCGCCAGGCAGGCCACGGCCTCCCAGTCGGGCCAGGACGAGATCGAGGTGGGCGAGGTACTGCTCAGCTACGGCCAGGCGGATCAGGCCCTCGCGGCGGCAAAACGCGCCCTCGAGAAGGGTGGTGACCGCGACGCCGCTCTCATGCTGATGGGCCGGAGCCACGTCCAGCTGAAGAACGGCGCTGACGCCCGCAAGGCCTTCGGCCAGGTCAAGGGCCCCGAGGCCGCCTCGGTCGCCAAGCTCTGGGGCATCTACGCCTCGCGCATCTGAGTCCCGGTCTGGCCGGGGGCGGCCTGCCGCTCCCGGCCGACTCCTCCCGGCTTCTCAGTTCACCGCTGCTGGTATATAACTGGCCGGGAGTACCGTCCTCTGTTTCTGCGATTCCGGGAGAACAATCATGACGACTCCGGCGCGCGTTGCTTCCCTTGGGCTCAATCCTCTTTTCAGGTCGCTGATCGCTACCACCATTACGCTCGTCGTGGTCGCGTGCGGGCAGAAGCCCGCGGCCCCGCCAGCGGAAACGGCACCCCCACCTGCAGATCCGGCCGCCGCAGCTCCGGCCGCCGTCGAGACCGACGCCGAGAAGGTCCTCAACGTCTACAACTGGTCGGATTACATCGACCCCACCGTAATCGAGGACTTCCAGAAGGAGACCGGCATTACGGTCAAGTACGACGTCTTCGATTCCAACGAGGTGCTCGAGACCAAGCTCCTCGCCGGGAGCACGGGCTACGACATCGTGGTGCCGTCGGCGTCGTTCCTCGAAAGGCAGATCAAGGCAGGCGTTTTCCAGAAGCTCGACACGTCAAAGCTCCCCAACCTTAAGAACCTGGACACCGAGATCACCTCGCGCGTGGCGTTGCACGATCCGGGAAACGAGCACTCGGTCAACTACCTGTGGGGCACGTCAGGCGTCGGCTACAACGAGGCCAAGATCAAGGCGGCCATGCCGGATGCGCCCGTGGACAGCTTCGCGATGTTCTACGACCCGAAGGTGGTGGCGAAATTCAAGGATTGCGGCGTCTCGATCCTGGATGCCCCGTCCGAGGTCGTCGGCACGGTGTTGATCTTCCTCGGCAGGGATGCCAACAGCGAGAACCCGGAGGACCTGGCGGCCGCGGAGAAGGTGCTGACTTCGATCCGCCCCTTCGTCAAGTACATCAACTCCTCCAAGTACATCGAGGACCTGGCCAACGGCGAGATCTGCCTGGCACTGGGCTGGAGCGGTGACGTGCTGCAGGCCCGGGACCGGGCGGAAGAGGCCGGCAACGGCGTGGTGGTCAAGTACCTGATTCCGAAGGAAGGCGCCGTTATGTTCTTCGACATGCTGGCCATTCCCGCGGACGCCAAGCACGTAAAGAACGCCCACCTGTTCATCGACTACCTGCTGCGCCCCGACGTCGCGGCGAAGAACTCGAACTTCGTCAACTTTGCCAACAGCAATGCGGCGTCGTTCAGCATGGTCAACGAGGACATCCGCAATGACCCCGGCATCTATCCGGCCGAGGAAATCAAACCCAAGCTGGTGCCTGACCTGGCCGAGACGTCACAGTTCACCCGGTTGCTGACACGCAGCTGGACGCGGTTCAAGACCGGTCAGTAGGGCGACCCCCGCCCGTGCCGGAACGACAGGGCCAGAGTCACGGGGAGGGGGGACTTCCCCGCCCGGTCGACAAGACGAACGAGTACGTTCGCATCGAGAACGTGACGAAGCGCTTTGGCGACTTCGTCGCTGTCGACAACGTCTCGCTGTCGATCTTCAAGGGTGAGATCTTCTGCCTGCTCGGCGGATCAGGTTGCGGCAAGACGACGCTCCTGCGCATGCTGGCCGGCTTCGAGGCCCCCACGTCGGGGCGGATCTTCATCGACGGTCAGGACATGGAAGACACCCTGCCCTACGAACGCCCAGTGAACATGATGTTCCAGTCCTATGCGCTCTTTCCCCACATGACGGTGGAGAAGAACGTGGCCTTCGGGCTGGAGCAGGAGAAGCTGCCCCGCAAGGAGATCGACCAGCGTGTGGCGGAGATGCTGGAAACGGTAAAGCTGGGCGAACTGGCGCGGCGCAAGCCCCACCAGCTCTCCGGCGGCCAGCGCCAGCGTGTGGCCCTGGCCCGGGCGCTGGTCAAGAAGCCCAAGCTCCTGCTGCTCGACGAGCCTCTCGGCGCCCTCGACAAGAAGCTGCGTGAGGCCACCCAGTTCGAGCTGATAAACCTGCAGGAGAAGCTGGGTGTCACCTTCGTGGTCGTGACCCACGATCAGGAGGAAGCGATGACCCTCGCCTCCCGCATCGGCGTGATGGACCGGGGTGAGATCGTCCAGGTCGGGACGCCGACGGAGATCTACGAGTACCCCACTTCCAAGTTCGTGGCTGATTTCATCGGCTCGGTGAACATGTTCGAGGGGCGGCTCACGGAGGACGAGCCCAACTACGTCCGGATCCAGGCTCCCGAACTCAGCTGCTCCATCTACGTGGATCACGGGATCAGTTCGGCGCCGGGCGCGTCGGTCTGGGCAGCAATCCGTCCGGAGAAGATCGACCTCACGCGGGAGGAGCCGCCCGGCCCGGACAACCGGGCGAAGGGCGTGGTGAAGGACATCGCCTACATGGGCGACATGTCCATCTACCTGGTCAGGATCGACAGCGGCAAGATGGTCCGCGTGACGCTGCCAAACTCGGTCCGGCAACTCAGTGAGCGAATATCCTGGGACGAGACCGTGTGGCTGTCCTGGGACGCTTCCAGTCCGGTGATCCTTCCCCAGTAGCCCCCCGCGGCGACCAGAACCCCATGGCCCGCTCCCAGATCCGACAGCCACAGAGACCGCCGATCGACGCCTGGGGAGCCGGGCGACTCGGGCTGATCTTCTCCCTGCTCTACCGCTACGGCCCGCCCCGGTGGTCCCAGTACGTCCGCAAGAACTGGGCTGGACAACGCCTTGTCATCGCCGTCCCTTACCTCTGGCTGTTCCTGTTCTTCGCCGTGCCCTTCATCATCGTACTGAAGCTGTCCTTCTCCGAAGTCCGCCTGGCGATGCCGCCGTTCGCCCCGCTGATCGAGAAGGTCAGCGAAACGGCCTACGCGGTGAACGTGAACCTGGGCAATTACGCCTTTCTGCTCTCGGATCCGCTCTACACCAGCTCCTACCTCTACTCCGTGAAGGTGGCCGCCATCTCCACCCTGTTCTGCCTGCTGGTCGGCTACCCGATGGCGTACGCGATTGCCCGGTCGTCGGCCACCATGCGCAACATCTGGCTGATGCTGATCATCCTGCCCTTCTGGACTTCCTTCCTGCTCCGGGTCTACGCCTGGGTGGGCCTGCTCAAGACCGATGGCCTCATCAACCAGGCCCTGGGCGTCTTCGGACTGGGGCCCTTCACGATGATGTACACGGACTTTGCCGTGTACATCGGCATCGTCTACTCGTACCTGCCCTTCATGATCCTTCCCCTGTACTCGAACCTGGAGAAGCACGACCTGACGCTGCTCGAGGCATCGGCAGACCTGGGCGCGGGGCCGATAAAGTCCTTCCTGCGCATCACGCTGCCCCTGTCGTTCCCGGGCATCGTCGCCGGCGCCTTGCTCGTGTTCATCCCGGCCGTGGGCGAGTACGTGATCCCGTCACTGCTCGGCCGGTCGGACCAGCTCATGATCGGGCGTGTCCTGTCCGATGAGTTCTTTGCCAACCGGGACTGGCCGGTAGCCAGCGCTGTCTCCATCGCCATGCTGCTGCTGCTCGTCGTGCCCATCGTGCTGTTCCAGCGGTTCCAGAACCGGGAACTGGCAGGGGCCAGGAAATGAAGTCCCGCAGCTGGTTCAGGCGCTTTGCGCTGTTTTTCGGCTTCGCCTTCCTCTACGTGCCGATCCTTTCCATGATCTTCTTTTCCTTCAACAACTCCCGGCTGGTCACCGTCTGGGATGCGGATGACTCCCCCACCCTCAAGTGGTACCGCACCCTGCTCAGCAACGAGCAGATCCTCGGGGCAGCGTGGCTCTCGATAAAGGTCGCGGCCGTCACCGCCACGGGCGCGGTGATGCTCGGCACCCTGGCGGGTCTCGTGCTGGCGCGATTTGGGCCGTTCAAGGGCCGGACCCTCCTGTCGGGTATGACCACGGCCCCCCTGGTGATGCCGGAGGTGATCACAGGACTTTCCCTGCTGCTGCTCTTCGTCTTCCTGGAACAGCTGATCGGGTGGCCCCGGGGCCGGGGCTTCGCCACGATTGTGATCGCCCACATTACCTTCGCGATGGCCTACGTGACCGTGGTCGTGCAGTCCCGCCTGGCAACCTTCGATGACTCGCTGGAGGAAGCGGCGCTGGACCTCGGGGCTCGGCCCGCCAAGGTGTTCTTCACGATCACCCTGCCCCTGATCCTGCCGGCAATCCTCTCGGGCTGGCTGCTGGCGTTCACCCTGTCCTGGGACGACCTGGTGATTTCCCAGTTCGTGGCCGGTCCGGGCTCCACCACGCTGCCCATGGTGATCTTCTCCAAGGTCCGGCTCGGTGTCAGCCCGGACATCAACGCCCTGGCCACGATCATGGTGACCATCGTGGGGCTTGGAGTGGTGCTGTCGGCGCTCTACATGCGGCGCCAGGAGCGCCGGCTGGCGCTGGAGATGCAGATGGCGAAGTCGGAGAAGTGAGCCCCCGGTACGGCGTCAGCCGTGCCGGGGGCCATCGACTTCCGTCTATTCGTCAGACCAGGGGAAGGTCGTCGCGATGCTGAAGATGAACTGACCCTCCGAGGAGTTGGCATCGGGCGGGTTGCCAGTGCCATCGGCTTCGGAGAGGTCGCTACCGTCCGCGTACTTGAGCTCGAAATCGAACTTCCCGAAGGAACGGGTGATGCCGAGGGCCCAGTCGAAATACTCGCCATCGTCGAAGTTGTCAGTGTTGTCGAAGTAGTCCCCGAAGCTGTAGCCAACGTGGGCCACCCAGCCCAGGTCCCAGAATCCCAGCCCGGCCTCGGCGTTCAGGTCGGCGTACCACGAACTGTCGCTGGAGTTCAGGTAGTCCGGTGAGTACCAGAATGTGCCCGATACAATGCTGTAGCTGGCCCCAGCATAAAGTTCGTAGTAGTCGATGTCGTCGCCATCATCGAGGTACTTGTAGTACACGCCGCCGACGTCGTAGCCGAGATCTTCGGTGAAGGAGCCACTGTAGCCGAGGATGAAGTTGGTCTCGATATCGGAATCGCAGTCAATCGGCGAACCGCCTTCTCCGCCGTCGTCGCAAATACCGAAATCCACGTTGCTGGCCCAGAAGCCGGCGTAGAGGCCGCTTTCACCTTCCCAGTCGAGCCCGAACTGCAGGGCAGGGTCCTGGGCGGTCTGGGTTATGCCGCGGAAGTTGTAGTCGGACACGCCGGTTATGGTGGCGCTCACGTCGGCGTTCGCAGCGCCGGCACAAGCCGTCAGGAGAATCGTCCCTGCCGCCAATCGAGTTGCATTCATGCGTTATTCCCCCTGTGAGTCAGATAGAAGAGCACCGTAAGTCAATCCAGTATAGCCGAGTGCCGGGCGCCTACAGGCGGTCGCGTAGCGCAAACCAGAGCATACCCAGCACCTGGCCAGGCCAGCGCAGGAGGGTGCCACCGGGAAACGGCGGGGGTGGCAGGCGGGCGAACACGTCGAAGCGCTCCGCCGTGCCGGCAATGGCCTCTGCCATCAGCTGACCGGCCAGGGTGGCTGTGGAGATGCCGTGGCCCGAGTAGCCCTGGGCAAAGTACACGTTTGGTGCAAGTCGTCCGAGGTGAGGCAGTCGGTTCATCGTGATGGCCAGGGTGCCGCCCCAGGCGTAGTCGATCCGGGCGTTGTCCAGCTGCGGGAAGATCCGCAGCATCTGCCGACGGACGAAGCCCTTGAGGTCGGCGGGGAACCGCCGGGTGTAGTTCTCACCACCGCCGAAGATCAGCCGGCCATCCGGGGACAGGCGGAAGTAGTTCACCACGAACAGGGTGTCGTGGACACAGGCGGGGTCAGCGATGAGGCGCTTGCCCGGCGAGCCCAGCGGCGCGGTGGCCAGGAGGAAATTGTTGATCGGCATGATCCGGTCGGCGATGCGCGGCTCGAGCGATCCCAGGTAGCCGTTGCAGGCCAGTACCAGGTTTGCCGCCCGGACCGCGCCCCGGTCCGTACTGATCAGGATAGGACCCGTCCCCGAATAGCCCGTGACCCCTGAATGCTCGTGGATCCGCACACCGGCCGCGACGCAGGCGCGCGCCAGGCCGAGGGCGTAATTGAGCGGGTGGAGGTGAGCGGCGTCCGTGTCCAGCACACCCCCGTGGTAGGCGGGGCTGTCCACGATAGCCCGCATCTCAGGGCCGCTCAGCACACGCTGATGGGGATAGCCGTAGTCCTTCCAGAGCTTCGCCGCCCGACGCTCCAGGGTCGGCATGTCACCGGGCTTCGCGGCGCATAGCAGCTGGCCCGGCGTCAGGTCGCAGTCGATCGCGTGCCGGCGCACGAGATCCTTGACGAGGTCGCGGCCGGCAATGCCCAGCTGGAAGAGCTGGCGGGCACCGCCGGGGCCAAATCGGGCCTCGAGTTCATCCTCCTCCCGGCGCTGCCCGGTGCCGAGCTGGCCGCCATTGCGGCCCGAGGCACCCCATCCCACGCGCCGGGCCTCCAGCACCACGACCGAGTAGCCGCGTTCGGCGAGATGCAGGGCGGCGGACAGGCCGGTATAGCCGGCGCCGACCACGCAGACGTCGGCGGACGCTTCCCCGGCGAGGGGCGGGTGCGGAGTCAGGCCACGGGCGGTGGCCAGGTACCAGGACGGCGGGTGCTCGTTGACGGCGTCAGGAGCGGACATGGCCCAGCGCCCGCTGGGTCAGGTCGAGCGCTTTCCACGCCTTGTCCACCAGCTCGTCCAGCTGCGTGTCGGTGATGATGAACGGCGGTGCGACGATCATGGTGTCTCCGACCGCCCGCATCACCAGCCCCTGTTCGATGCAGAAGTCCCGGCAACGCTCCCCGGCCTTGAGTTCCTTGGCGAAGCGGTTCCGGCTGTCCTTGCGCGGCACCAGCTCGAGCCCCCCGATGAGACCGGCCGATCGGGCCTCGCCCACGAGCGGGTGGTCCGCGAGCTTCTGCCAGCGGTTGCTGAATGCCGGGATCACCACGTCCCGAACCCGCTCCACGAGCTTCTCGTCGCGCATTACCTTGAGCGTGGCGCGGGCGACGGCACAGGCCACCGGATGCCCGGAGTAGGTGAAGCCGTGATAGAACTCGCCACCCTTTTCCACGAGGACGTCGCCCACGCGATCGCTCACCATCACCCCGCCCAGCGCCTGGTAGCCCGAGGTGATGCCCTTGGCAAAGGGCATGAGGTCCGGCCGGATCCCGTAGTGCTGCGAGCCAAACCAGTGACCCAGGCGGCCAATTCCGCAGATCACTTCATCAGCGATCAGCAGGATGCCGTAGTGGTCGCAGATCTTCTGGATCTCGGGCCAGTAGGTCGCCGGCGGAATGATGGCGCCACCGGCTCCCTGCACGGGCTCGGCAATGAATGCGGCCACCTTGTCCACGCCGGCTTCCTCGATCGTGGTGGCGAGCTGGCGTGCGATCCTGCGCCCGAACTCTGCCGGATCCAGGTCGCCCCCCAGGCCAAACCAGTAGGGTTGCTCGATGTGGAGGATGTTGGGGATGGGCAGGCCCGCCTGGGCGTGCATCCAGGGCATGCCGCAGAGGCTGGCGGCGCCCACCGTGCTGCCGTGATAGCCGTTGCGGCGGCCAATGATGATCTGCTTGTCCGGCTTGCCGAGCAGGCTCCAGTAATAGCGGACGAGGCGGATGATGGTGTCGTTCGCCTCGGACCCGGAATTGGTGAAGAACACCCTGTTGAAGCCCGGCGGGGCCAGCTCGCACAGCTCACGGGCCAGCTCGATGGCCGGCGGGTGGGTGCACTGGAAGAAGCTGTTGTAGTAGGGAAGCTCACGCAGCTGGCGGCACCCGGCCTCGGCCAGCTCGGGGCGACTGTAGCCGAGGTTGACGCACCAGAGCCCGGACATCCCGTCCAGGATCTTCTGGCCGCTCTCCTCCCAGATGTAGACACCCTCGGCCCGCGTGATGACCCGCGTGCCCCGTTCGCCCAGCTGGCGATGGTCCGTGAACGGGTGCAGGAAGTGCTGCCGGTCCTCGTGCTGCCACCTGGCGAGATTCTCAGTCATGACCGCTGCCCTTCCGAAAAACTTGTCTCAGACATTCAATAGCAGGAATTCGCGCTCCCAAGGAGATATGACCTCGAAGAAGGCCTGGTACTCCTGCCGCTTCATGGCACTGTAGATCTTCACGAACCGGTCGCCCATCAGGGCCCGTAGCCGGTCGCTGCGCTCCAGCCGGTCCAGGGCGTCGGACAGGCTGCCAGGCAGGGCGAATGGCCGCTTGTAGGCGTTGCCCTGCTCGGGGACGCCCGGCTGGAGGTTCTCCTCGATGCCCAGCAGGCCGCACGCCAGCGACGCGGCGATGGCCAGGTAGGGGTTCACGTCGGCGCCTGCGATCCGGTTCTCGATGCGGCGGTTGTCGGGGTCGGACTGCGGCACGCGCAGCCCGACCGTCCGATTGTCATAGCCCCATTCGAGGTTGATCGGCGCCGACATGTAACGGGTGAAGCGACGGTAGGAATTCACGTAGGGCGCCAGGAAGATTGTGGTCTCCGCCCCATACTTCTGCAGCCCGCCGATGAAGTTGCGGAAAATGTCGCTTTCGGAACCATCGGCGTTCGAAAAAGCATTGGTGCCATCGCTGCGCCGGAGGCTGATGTGCCAGTGCATGGAGCTTCCCGGCTCGTTCTCCATGGGCTTCGCCATGAAGGTCGCGTAGATCTCGTGGCGCATCGCCGCCTCGCGGATCGTGCGCTTGAACAGGAACATCTGGTCGGACAGTTCCACGGCATCGCCGTGCTGGAAATTGATCTCCAGCTGGGCGGTGCCGCTCTCGTGGGCCAGGTTGTCGACGTGCAGACGCTGGATCTCGCAATAGTCGTAAATGTCCTCGATGAAGGGCTCGAATTCGTCAACGGCGTCCATGCTGTAGGGCTGGCGGACGGTTTCCTTGCGGCCGGAGCGGCCAATGGGCGGCTCCAGCGGGTAATCCGGATCAGTGTTGCGCTTGACGAGGTAGAACTCGATCTCCGGCGCCACCACTGGGACCAGTCCCTTCTCCCGGAACATGCCCATGATCCGGCGCAGGACCTGCCGGGGCGCGATGTCCACCGGATTTCCCTCCTGCGTGTAGCAGTCGTGGATCACGCAGCAGGTGGGCTCCTCGCCCCAGGGCACGAGCCGCAGCGTCTCCAGGTCGGGCTTCGCCACCATGTCCCGGTCCGCGGGATTCATCACGCCTTCCTCGAGATAATCGTCGATGTACTCGCCCGTTACCGACTGGATGAAGACGGACTCGGGCAGGCGCATGCCGCCCTGCTCCGTGAACTTGCGCGCCGGCATGTACTTGCCCCGCGCGACACCCGCCATGTCGGCCACCACGGCCTCGACTTCGTCGATCTTGTTGTCAACGAGCCATTCGCGCAGCTGCTCTTCAGTCATGGAACTCATGCCCGGTAACTCCGACAGGCGTCGCCAAACGCCCGAAAAATCGCCATGGATACTTCGCTCTCGCGCACCCGCCATTCGGGGTGCCACTGCACGCCAAGCACGAATCCCGGGGCACCCGCGACCGTCACCGCCTCGACGAGGCCGTCTGGAGTCGTGCCCTCGATGACCAGCCCGGCGCCCAGCTGGTCCACGCCCTGGGAGTGGACGGAGTTCACCATGGCGGCGTCCCTGCCGGTGATCCGCGCCAGCATGCCGCCGGGCGTGAAGCGCACCTCGTGCACGGGCGCGTACTGGTCTTCGAGCAGTGCGCTCTTGTCCTCCCGGTGATTGAGCATCCCGGGTACGTTGTGGACTTCCTGGTGCAGGCTGCCGCCGTAGGCCACGTTGAGCTCCTGGAAGCCGCGGCAGACGGCGAACAGCGGAATGCCCTCCCGGACCACGGCGGGGATCAGCTCAAAGGCGGAATGGTCGCGCTCCGGGTCGTGCAGCGTGCCCGCGCGGCTCGCCGGGCCCTGGTAGCGGTGGGGCTCGACGTTGGACGGCGAACCGGTCAGCAGGAGCCCGTCGAGCGACTCGAGGACTTCCAGCAGGTCGAAACCGTCTTCGAGGGATGGCCCGAGCACCGGCAGGCCCACGGGATAGCCGCCCGCCCCGGCCACGATGGCCGTGAGGTATTTCTCGCCCTGCACCTGAAAGGGGTGTTGCCCCAGGGTGCGCCGGTCCGAGATGACGCCGATGATGGGCCGGACTCTGCGCATGGTGCGGGTACGGTGCCAGACCGGCCGCCGGGCCGCCAGACCTGCTTAAGGAAACTACTGCGAACCCGCATCCGGCGCGGGTTTCAGGGCGAACGACCTGACTGGCAGCAACATAAGCGCGGGCAAACGGCGGTCATTGCCCGGGTTGACTTGGTCAGCAAAGCCCGTTCAGAGTGCTCGGCTCTGCACGACCCTGACATGAAGCCAGGGACCGCCGGAACCAGCAGATGGAAGGACCGCCATTGAATCAGGGACGCGCTACCCGCATTGGACCGATCGAGTTCGCCGATGGCGTCTCCGGCGTCAACGCATGGACCTTCCTCTACACCAATTTCATGATCATGCCGATCGTGGCGTTTCTCAGCATCTCCCAGCCTTATGTGCTGAGCGAGATCGTCGGCATCCCGGAATCGGAGCAGGGCCGGATCACCGGCTTCCTCGTGACCATGCAGGAAGTCGTGGCACTGGCGCTGATCGGCGTGGTTGGTGCCCTTTCCGACCGCTTTGGACGGCGGCCACTGTTTGCCCTCGGCGTGCTGATTGCGGCTCTCGGCTTCGCGCTCTATTCCACGGCGGAGACGGAACTTGACCTCTATCTCTACCGCTTCATCTATGCCATAGGCGTCTCCATTGCGGGAGTCATGATCGCAGTCACTGCGGCGGACTATCCGGCGGAGAGCTCGCGCGGCAAGCTGTCGGGCGCCACGGGCTTTCTCAATGGCATGGGCGTCGGCGTCGCTGCCGGATTGATCCTGCCGGGTCTGCCCGCAGTGTTCCAGGCCCAGGGTGCGAGCGCCGCGGATGCAGGGCGCTACATGCTGCTGGCCATGGCCGGGCTGGCCGTGGTGACGGCCATCATCATGCAGACAGGACTCAAGGGAGGAACGCCGACCGGCCATTCACGAAAGGTCAGCCTGCGCAAGGCCCTGGCCGTCGGGCTATCCCAGGGACGCGCGAATCCACGGCTCGTGGTTTGCTATGCGGGCTCATTCGTCGCCCGGGCGGACCTGACGCTGGTGGCCGTGTTCGTGTCCCTGTGGCTGCAGCAGGTCGGCAGGAACGAAGGCCTCGACTCCGCGGCCGCCCTGAAGCAGGCGGGGATCATGTTCGCACTGATCACCGGCGCATCGCTGCTCTGGGCGCCGGTCGCCGGGATTTTCATCGACCGCTTCCACCGCCTGGCCTGCGTCTGCGCCGCGCTCCTGATAGCGGGCATCGGCTACACGCTGCTGGGACTGCAGGTGAACCCGTTTGGTCCAATCGGATACCTCGGGGCGGTACTGGTGGGCGTTGGCCAGATGAGCGTGATCCTGACCGTGACGGGACTCCTGGGCCAGGAGACGCCGATCGACGTGCGCGGTTCCGTGATCGGCTTTGCGAGCCTGTGCGGCGCCGTTGGCATCCTCGCCACCAGCTTCGCCGGCGGCTACATCTACGATCACTGGATGATCTCGGGACCAGTCATCCTGACGGGCATCGCCAACCTGGCGGTCTTTGGCTTCGCCCTGGCCGTCTGGCTGAAGGATGGCCGGCCAGTGCGCTTCGATCCGGGCGAAGCACGCTCCTCAGAGGTCCTGGAATTCGGCCACTAGCCGGAACCCCGTGGCCGGCTACATCGTTCGACACTGGCGCGGGGAGCTGGGCCCGGGCGTCACGTGGTGGGTCAACTGCGTGGGCCTCTCGGTCCTGCTGTGGTGGCTCGTACCGCGGATCGCGGTCGCGGGAAGCTTTGCGTATGCCGACACGCTCCCCAGGTTCGCCGCGGCATCCGGTCTGCAGTTCGTGCAGATCGCTCTGGTTCCCTTGTGGCAGATGGTGGGTTTGTGGAGCTGCGGGGCACGGCGCACCCTGGCGCAGGACTCCCGGCGCACCGGGCGGGTCGTCCAGGTCGCGGCCTTCCTGTTCACCGCGCTGATCACGATGCGGGGGCTCGTGTTCGGCGCGGAGCAGGTGATCGGCGCTCGCGTGGCACTGGCCCTTGGCCCCTACAGCTACACGGTCGGGCTGCTGCACGATGGGCGTGAAATCACGGTGAACGGCGGCTTGGGATTCGGCGTGTCCGACGCCGTGCAGGCGCTTCTGCTCGCGCACCCGGGGGTGCGCCGGATCCGGCTCGACAGCGGGGGTGGCGCACTGTCGGAAGCCACCAGGCTCCGTGCCGTCATCATGGAATGGAATCTGGACACCTACACCGCCCGCGAGTGCTCGAGCGCCTGCGTTTCCGCATTTGCCGGGGGCCGGTTCCGCTACCTTCAGCGAGGCGCGCGCATGGGCGTGCACCTGCCCCGCAACTGGGAGCCCTTCTCCTCGAACCCCGTGGCGGCGGCATTCCGGGCAGAGCTCGTCTACCTGCAGAAGCGAGGCCTTCCGGACTGGTTCCTGGAGAACTGGATCCGCACGGGGCAGAAGTTCTGGTATCCGACCGAGTTCCAGCTGGTCAGCTCGGGGCTGGTGACCAATTTGCGGGGCAGGCCGCCACCGCCGGCCGGCCGGTAACCGGTGCCGCGGCGCCGGGCACCGTGTGGGCGGGTGCTATATTTCCGTGCGATGGGCCCCGGCATGTTCCGCAATAAGGTTGTCTGGATCACCGGCGCTTCATCCGGCGTCGGCGAGGGGCTCGCGGTGGCTTTCGGCGAGGCGGGCGCGAGGGTCGTTCTCTCCGCCCGGCGCGCCGACGAGCTCGAGCGCGTCAGGGGGCGGATGACCCCCGGTGATCACCTTGTACTGCCAATGGACGTCACCGACTACGCCGCCATTTCCGGCAAGGTCGCCCTTGTGAGCCAACGGATGGGCCGGATCGACGTCCTGGTCTGCAACGCTGGAATCTCCCAGCGCAGCCGCTTCGCCGAGACCACGCTCGACGTCTTCCGGACCATCTTCGAGGTCAACGTCATGGGTCCGGCGGCGCACATACATGCAGTGCTGCCGCTGATGCGTGCCCAGGGTGGCGGCCACGTCGTGGTGACCTCGAGCGTTGCAGGAAAGTTCGGGATCCCGAATCGCAGCGCCTACTGCGCGTCCAAGCATGCCGTGCACGGACTGTGCGATGCCCTGCGTGCCGAGCATGCACCGGACAACATCCACTTCTCGACCCTGATCATCGCGGCAGTCAAATCCAGCGTAAATGCCAATGCCTTCAAGGCCGACGGCAGCAAGGTGGGCAGGGACAGCAAGTGGGGCCGGGGCTCCGGGATGGACGCAGCGGAGGCGGGCCGCCTGATCGTGAAAAAGCTGGCGACGCGCGAGGAAGAGGTCGTGGTGGTCGCGAACTGGCGGGCGGGCATCCCGCTCTACCAGCAGCGACTGTGGCCGCGGGGCGTCTACCGGCGGATGGCCAGGCTGGCCCAGAGCAAGTGGTGGTCCTGACTGGCGCTAGTGCGTGTGACCGTGCTCGCCACCGTGCTCGTGGTCATGATCGTGGCCCTTATGGGCCTCGCCATGGTCATGGGGCGGCGCCGGATTCTGCCGTGCCCGGCCGGCTTCCTCCGGATCGATGCCCGTCGCCAGGGCAAGCCGCAATGAGGCCAGGGCAGGCAGGTGCTTCCCGGCCTGGGCCTGCAGCTTCTCCGTGATTATCGCGGCTTCCCGCACGAGCAGCGAATCGTCAACCACCACGTCCGCCTCGGCATACATGCGATGCCCGATCCAGCGCGTGCGGACATTCTGGATGCCCCTGACGCCAGGCACATGCTCACCCGTGTGCCGGAGCAGGGCCGTGAACTCCGGCTCGACGCCATCCAGCGCGCGGGTGAAAACCGCGCGGGCCGACTGCCAGACGATGCCGAAGATGAGGATCGTGATCAGCCCGCCCACGAGCGGGTCCGCGAGTGGAAATCCCAGCCGGACACCAACGGCCCCACCGACAACCGCCAGGCTCGTGAGCCCGTCGACCCGGGCGTGATAGCCATCGGCAATGAGCGCCGCGCTGTTGATCTCCCGGCCAACCCGGATGCGAAAGACGGCCACGATCTCGTTGCCGATGAAACCGATGACGCCGGCTGCCGCGACCGCACCGAGAAACTTGATCTCCTGGGGATTGATCAGTCGGTCAATGGTCTGGTACCCGGCGACGAGGGCACTGAACAGGATCAGTCCCACGATGATCATTCCCGCCAGGTCTTCCACCCGGCCCAGGCCGTACGTGAACTGGTCGCTGGGCTTGCGGCGCGCGAAGGCAAAGGCGATCCATAGCGGGATCGCGGTGGCGGCGTCGCCCACGTTGTGAATGGTGTCCGCCAGGAGCGCGACGCTGCCCGACAGGATGACGATGAAGACCTGGAAGACGGCAGTGATGGCCAGGATCACGAAGGACCACTTGATGGCCCAGATCCCCCGCTCGGTCGTCGCGATCGTGGGATCGATGACGCCGTGGGTGTGGGCATGGCCACCGTCGTGGCTGTGGCCATGTCCTTGATGGGTGTGCCCGGCTGCGTGCCCCTTCTCGCCGAAGCCCAGCCAGTCCAGCGCGTTGCGCATCAGTGACATGGTCTGCTCTCTCCGCCCGCCGCTAGAGGTAGCGGCTGATCTTCTTGAAGCCCTCGATGGTGGCGCGCTGGTCGCGGCTGGTCGGCCCGATGGCGTCCTCGAGGCAATGCTCGATGTGATCGTGGATCAGCGTGGACTTGGCCTCCTCCAGCGCACGGATGACGGCGTGGAGCTGCTGGGCGATGTCAGCGCAGTCCCGCCCGGATTCGATCATCCCGCTGATGGTCTGCAGGTGACCGGTGGCGCGACGCAGCCGGTTCACCACGTCCTTGTGCGTGCGATGAGTTACGGCGTCGTGGCCCGGGGCGTGCGCGGTGGTTCTGGCGGCAGACATGGACGCGTCCCGACGACTTTGAAGGCGGCCATTGTTATCCCCTCCAGGGGGATAGGTCAAGGACCCTTACCGCCGCAAGCTGAAAGCCGCCCGGGTGCTGCTACCATGCGCCGCGCATGCTGCGCTTCACCCGCTACCAGTGGACCGTCCTCGCTGCCGCCTGGCTCGGGTGGGGCTTCGACGTTTTCGATGGCCTGCTCTTCAACTACGTGGCACCCAACGCGGTGCCCACCCTGCTCGGACTGCCCCTGGGCTCGCCGGAGGCCCGGTCGGCGACCCTCTACTGGACCGGGCTGCTCACGTCCCTGTTCCTGATCGGCTGGGCAGTGGGCGGCGTGATCTTCGGTCCCATCAGCGACCGGTTCGGTCGCCGGCGGACGCTGATGATCACCATGGTCCTCTACGCCGTCGGCACGGCGTCCTGCGCGTTCGTCACCGACATCTGGCAACTCACGGCATGCCGGTTGATCGCAAGCCTGGGGATCGGGGGCGAATGGGCGGCCGGCGCCGCGATGGTCGCCGAAGTCGTGGACGATGAACATCGCGTCGAGGCGGGTGCCCTGCTGTATACCGCTGCGCCCTTCGGCCTCTTCCTGGCGACGGGCGTGAATGCCCTCGTGGCCGGCAACCTGATGACGGAGAGTCCCGAGACGAGCTGGCGATTCGTTCTCCTGTTTGGCCTTCTGCCCGCCGCCGCCGCCCTGGTGGTCCGCCTGTACGTCAAGGAACCAGACCGCTGGGTCAGCACGGCGAAGGCGCAGGCCCCGCCCCGCATCAGGGAATTGTTCAACCCCGTCTTCTGGCCGCGGACCCGCAGCGCGCTGTTGATGACGTTCGTCGCACTGCTGACCTGGTGGAGCTGCAACGCCTTCATACCGGTGGTCAGCGCCACCCTGGGCCAGGTCGAGGCGGCGGCTGCCGGGCTCGACAAGGCGGCCACCAGCGCCCTCGTGGAAAGCTGGAAGACCATCGCCACCACCGCCTTCAACCTCGGCGGCCTCATCGGCACGCTGCTGACCATACCGATCGCGAAGCGCCTCGGCCGCCGCCCCATGTTCGCGATCTACTTTGGCGTCGCGACCCTGTCGCTGATGGCCACGTTCGGCCTGGATATCCCGAACGAGGCCCGCCTGTACATGTACTTCTTCATCGGGCTCAGCGTCTTCGGGGTATTCGGCAGCTTCACCTACTACCTGCCCGAGCTGTTCCCCACCCGGCTGCGGGCGACGGGATCCGGGTTCTGCTACAACATCGGCCGGGTGGTGGCCGCGGCCGGACCCTTCGTCGTCGGCGCGGTGGCCGCCGCGGGGGCGGGGGCGCCCTCCGTCATCCTCAACGCCCTGTTCGCCGTGGCCTTCGTGCCCCTCGTCGGCCTGCTGTTCATTCCCTGGGTGATCGAGACGCGGGGCCAGACCCTGCCGCCGTAGGAGCGCCTTCAGGCGCGACGGGTATCCCCCTCTGTCGCTGAGACGCTCCTGCCGGGGGATACCCGTCGCGCCTGAAGGCGCTCCTACGGCAACCGGTTTGTAACCGGTCTATAACTGACGGGACGACCGCCGGGCCGGTATTCTTGCCCGCCCATGTCCATCACCCTCGATCAGGTCACCAAGCAGTACCAGGGCAACCCGGTCGTCAACGACGTGTCGCTGGCCGTGGCGGAAGGTGAGTTCTTCGTCCTCCTGGGACCCAGCGGCAGCGGCAAGAGCACCCTCCTACGTGCCATCGCCGGCCTGACCGAAGTCGACCACGGACGCATCACCCTGTTTGGCCGGGACGTTACCCAGGTCTCTGCCAGGGAACGGGAGGTCGGATTCGTCTTCCAGAACTACGCCCTCTTCCGGCACATGACTGTTGGCGAGAACATCGAGTTTGCCCTGCGGGTGCGGCGGGAAAAGGCGGCGGAGCGGGTGCGGCGCCGCAAGGAACTGCTCGAGCTTATCGGGCTGGCAGACATGGACGACCGTCTGCCAACGCAATTGTCCGGCGGCCAGCAGCAACGCGTCGCCGTGGCCAGGGCGCTGGCACACAAGCCCAAGGTACTGCTGCTGGACGAACCCTTCGGCGCGCTTGACGCGAAGATCCGCGAGGAATTGCGGCGAACCATCCGCTCCGTCCAGCGGGAACTGGGGATCACCACCATCCTCGTTACTCACGACCAGGAAGAAGCCTTCGCCCTGGGCGACAGGCTTGGCGTGATGAATCTGGGCCGGCTCCTCGAAGCTGGCAGGCCGACCGAACTCTACAGCAGGCCGGCAACCCGGTTCGTGGCCACGTTCCTCGGAGCGGCGAATCTGATCCTGCGGCGGGAAGCGCGGCTGGGCCCGGAGTCACGCGCGGACCGGAACTCACGATCCGGCGGACAGGCCCGCCGTGAGCAGGAAGTGGTGGCCATGCTAAGGCCCGAAGAGGCGGAACTCGCGCCCGACAGGGATGCGCTGACGACGAGTTTCCTCGGCTACGGCCACGTCGAGGAACTGCAGTTCACGGGCGCGCTGGAGCGGTTGCGCATCCGCATGGGGACGGAAGGGACCGAGCGGCAGGCCGATGCCCCGGGCAGCGCCATGTCACCGGTCTGGATCGACGTCACCCGCACCCAGCCGGAACAGCGGGCATTCCCACTGGCATCCGGACAGCTGGTCGCCGTGGGCACCCGGCGCATTCACGTGCTTCCCACGCCCCTCTCCAGCTTCACCGTGTGCGCTGAGTCCCGGGAGGCGGCAGACCGGCTGATGGCCAACCATTGGCTGACCGATCTGGCCGCGCGCATGCAGACGCGATTGTCGGCGCAGGTTGAGCCCGAACTGGCTTCCGAATCGTCCGCGCCAGGACCCGCGCCGGCCGGCGTGGCAGTGGTGGCAGCGGGGCCGGACTGCCCGGCGAAGGTCCGCCGGCTGCTCAGCCGCGGGGTGACACCGGTCCTTTGCCTGCCGGAGGATGCTGAGCCGCCAGGACGGGTCATCGTCCACTTCGCGGGACAGGTCGCGAGGCGCGCCACGCTGGCGATGACGGCCAGCCTCCTGCGCCACGTGCCCGCCGAGGCGGTGTTCCTCGGCATCCTGCCGAGCGGGAGCCCGGAACGGACGCGAACAGCCGGCGTCAGGCAGCTGCTCGACGTGCGCTCCGAAGCCCAGGCCGGCCACGGCCTGGACGTCCGCACCGAGCTGCGGCTCGGTGATCGCATCGAGGAACTGCTGAGGGAACTCGGGAGCCAGCCGGGGCAGATGCTGGTCCTCGGGCTGCCCGAGGCGGGATCGCTTCCCGAGAACTTCGAGGCGCTCCTCACCCAGTCGCCGGGCTGGCCCGTTCTGCTGGCCTGAGGCAGCGCGGCCCGAACGTCAGTGAGCAGCTTTCGCCAGCCCAGCGTGCTACCCGGCTTCGGCCTCACCCTGGGCTTTGCCACATTCTTTCTCAGCGCCATTGTCCTGCTGCCGCTGGCGGCCCTCGTCCTGAAGACCGCCAGCATGAGCTGGGCGGACTTCGTCTCCGTCGTACTCAGTCCGCGCGCGCTCGCCTCCTACCGGCTGTCCTTCGGGGCATCGCTGGTCGCCGCACTCATCAATACCGTGTTCGGATTCATCGTGGCGTGGACTCTCGTGCGTTACGAGTTTCCCGGCCGCAAGGTACTCGACGCTATGATCGACATGCCCTTCGCGCTGCCCACGGCGGTCTCGGGCATTGCACTGACGGCCGTCTTTGCCCAGAACGGCTGGATTGGCCAGTATCTCGAGCCCTACGGCATCAAGGTGGCCTACACGTGGCTTGGTGTCACCGTGGCCTTGACACTGATCGGCCTGCCTTTCGTCGTCCGGTCCGTCCAGCCATCACTCCTGGAGGTCCAGCGGGACCTGGAGGATGCGGCGGAAACGCTGGGCGCGACGCCGCTGTACATCTTCCGTCGCATCATCTTCCCGACGGTGCTGCCGGCACTCGCCTCCGGCTTCACGTTGGCCTTCGCCCGGGCAGTCGGTGAGTACGGATCGGTGATCTTCATCGCCGGCAACCTGCCGATGAAGACGGAGATCACGCCCCTGCTGATCGTCATCAAGCTGGAGGAATTCGACTATAACGGCGCGGCGGCGCTCGGCTTCGTGATGCTCGCCATGTCGTTCGTCATGCTTCTCTCGATCAACCTCGTGCAGGCCTGGGGCAGGCGCCGCATGGTGGCAGCGCGTCGCTGATGGTAGGCATGGCCGCAACCAGCTCGGCCGAGATCGCCCGCCGCCCGGGGCGCGGGACCCTGCGTGCCGCCCTTGTCCGCTGGACGTTCATCGGCCTGTCCCTCGGCTTCCTGGCGGCCGTCCTGCTCGCGCCGCTGGCGGCCGTGTTTGCCACGGCCCTCGGCCAGGGCATCGCCGCCTACCTGGATAGCTTCAGGGACCCTGACACGGGCGCGGCCATCCGGCTGACGCTCCTGACCGCGGCGATCGTGGTGCCGCTGAACACCATATTTGGCATCTGCGCGGCATGGGCCATCGCCAAGTTCGAATTTCGCGGCAAGGCCTTCCTGATCACGCTGATCGACCTGCCATTCGCCGTGTCGCCCATCATCTCCGGCCTCGTCTACGTACTGCTGTTCGGTGCCCAGGGATGGTTCGGGACCTGGCTCCAGGAGCAGAATATCGACGTGATCTTCGCCCTGCCCGGCATCGTTCTCGCGACCCTGTTCGTGACCTTTCCCTATGTGGCCCGCGAACTCATACCGCTCATGGAGCAGCTGGGCAACGACGAGGAGGAAGCAGCTATCACGCTGGGGGCCAGCGGCCTGATGACCTTCGTGCGCATTACCCTTCCCAAGATCCGCTGGGGCCTGATCTACGGCGTGATCCTCTGCAATGCGCGGGCCATGGGGGAGTTCGGCGCCGTGTCCGTCGTGTCCGGGCACATTCGGGGCCTGACGACGACCATGCCCTTGCATATCGAGATTCTGTACAACGAGTATGCGTTCGTGGGCGCGTTTGCAGTGGCCTCCCTGTTGACGCTCCTCGCTGTCGTGACGCTAATCGTGAAGAGCGTGATCGAGTGGCAGGCCAGCAGGGCAAGCGGACACTGAAACCATGCCGAATTGGCGGAATTTGCTGACCATAGCGCCGGGCCCCGGCCGGCTGGACCCCGGCAAGATGAGCCTGGGGGCCCTGCTGGCGGGCATCAATGTGCTGCTGGTCATCCTCGTCATCGGCGGCATCAGCTGGGTTGCCGTCGACCTGCTGGGGGAACTGGCCGATGACCAGGGCATGGCTCGCGTCCAGGTGGCCGGGTCCTCGGTCCGCGAGGACATCCGCGAGATCGCCGACGAGACCCTGCTGGCCACCCGCGCCATGGCGGAGCGTCCGACGCTGCAGCGGCTGTGGCGCGAGCAGCGGGTCCGCTCGCTGCAGACCCTGCTCAAGCGGATTTGCGAGACCGGCGAGATCACCGGCTGCGCGCTGACTGCACCTGGGACACCCCCGATCCTGGCTGGCCGGGAGCTTCCCTGGGACGACATCCTCGACGCCAGCGCCGAGCAGGGCGAGCGCCTCCTGGTGGCGCCGACCGCCAGTGGCGACCCCCTCGTCGGGGCTGTCGCTACCGTACCCGCGGGCTCTTCCGAGGCACCTGCGGCCAGGCTGATCCTGATTCGCGCGCTGGATCCGGAAACCGCAACCAGGCTGTCGAAGCGGGCCGGCATGGCCGTGCGGCTGCTCAACTACAACACCTTTGCGGACGAGGAGGCCGACAACTTCACCCCCCTGCACACGGAAGCCCTCGGGAATGGCCGACTTACCGCCGACCGGCTCGAGGAGCCGGGCATGTACGCCTCCAGCTTCCCGCTGTTCGCCTCGACGGGCGAGCCCATCGGGCTGATCGAGACGCGCCTCCCCGTCGCGGCGGTGGAATCGTCCGTGGACGCCCTCATTCGCCAGCTGGCCCTCGTGGCTGTGCTCCTCGGCATACTCGCGGGACTCGCGGGCATCGCGCTCGGCCGGTGGGTGGCAAACCCGGTCCGGGAGCTGACGATCGCCTCGAGCCGGCTCGGCCAGGGCGACTTTTCCACCTCCATTCCGGCACGTGGTGCGGCGGAGGTCGGCACGCTCGCCCGCACGATGGAAGACATGCGGCGCAGCCTGATGGATCTCACCGGCGCCCTCAGGAGCCGCGAGGCGGAGGCCCAGGCCGTGCTGGACGGCATCGTCGAGGGCGTATACGCCGTCGACCGGGACCGCCGGATCCGATACCTGAACCCGCGGGCAGCCGAACTGCTCGGCATTTCCGCGACCGCCGCGGTCGGCAGGTTCTGCGGCGACGTTCTGAAGCCGCGTGGCGAAGGCGGGATCCGTCCCTGCGAAACCGACTGCCCGATCCTGAAGGCGCGGACTGGCGGCTCCTCGAGCGCAATCGAGCGGCTCGATCCGGGCTCCGGCCCGCCCCGGACCACGGTGATCACGAGCTCGCCGATGGTCGAAGACCTGCAGGTGCAGGTCATCCGCGACGAAACCGAACTCGAGGGCATCCGCCGGGCGCGGGATTCGATCCTGGCGAACATATCCCACGAGTTCCGAACGCCGCTGGCCGCCCAGCTCGCATCCATCGAGCTGCTCCGGGATGGGCTGGACGAACTGGATCCGCAGGCACGCCGGGATCTCGTCCTCTCACTCGAGCGGGGCACGGTCAGGCTGACGCGCCTCATCGACAATCTTCTCGAAAGCGTGCGCATCGAGTCCGGCCAGCTCGGCCTCCGTCGCCAGCCGGTGGCCGTCGTGGACGTGGTGGACCAGGCCCGGGGCCTGATCGAGGCCCTGCTGATCCAGCGCCGCCAGACCCTCCAGGTCGACGTCGTTGATCCCCTGCCCGCGATCGACGGCGACGGCCCGCGGCTCACGCAGGTCTTCGTGAACCTGCTGGCCAACGCGAGCAAGTTCGCGCCAGAGGGCTCCATCATCCGGGTCGGTGCCCGGATTCAGGGCAACCAGATCGAGGCGTGGGTCGAGGACGAGGGTGCCGGAGTGCCGGACCTGGCCGATGGCTCCATCTTCGAGCGCTTCTACCGGGGCAAGGATGAGGAGCCCGAACCGACCGGCCTCGGCCTTGGCCTCTGGATCGTGAAGTCCATCGTGGAGAGGCACGGGGGCCAGGTCAGCGCTGGCCGCACCACGGAAGGGCGCACCCGCTTCAGCGTGCTGCTGCCCCAGGCCCGGGCAGAATGAAGATTCTCGTCGCCGACGACGACCGGGACCTTCTCGAGCTCGTGGCGTTCACCCTGGCCCAGTCCGGCTTCCTGGCGCTGAAGGCCCCGGACGGCGACTCGGCGCTGCGGATCTTTGCCGCCGAGGCGCCCGACCTGCTCATCCTCGACATCAACATGCCCGGTCTGAGCGGCTTCCAGGTCTGCGAGGAAGTGCGCCGCAAGTCGCGGGTACCCGTCATGATGCTCACGGTCCGCGGCGCCGAGGAAGACCTGGTGCGCGCCCTGGAACTCGGCGCCGATGACTACCTGAACAAGCCCTTCAGCCCGCGCACCCTGCTCGCCCGCGTGAAGGCACTCCTGCGCCGGGCGGGAATGGAGGTCAGCTCGCCCGTGAGCGCGGGCAGGCTCAGGCTTGATGTGGAGGAGCACACACTGCAGATCGGTACACGGCCCGCCATTCGCCTCACCAAGCTCGAGCTGCGACTGCTGCAGCTGTTGCTGGCGAACACCGGCCACGCCGTCAGCTCGGACCGGCTGCTGGTCCAGGTCTGGGGCCACCGTGGCGCTGGCGACCGCCAGCTTCTGAAGCAGCTCGTGCACCGGGTCCGGCAGAAAATCGAGCGGGATCCGGCGAACCCGGAAATACTGCTGACCGCCCCTGGCGCCGGCTACCGCCTCATCGTCGACTGAACGGCGCCACAGTAGGAGCGCCTTCAGGCGCTCCTACTGTGGCGCATAGATCTGGTCGAAGATGCCCTTCTCGGCAAAATGCGCACGGTGGACCCTGTCCCAGCCACCCAGGTCGGCAATGGTCACCATGGTGACTTTCGGGAAGCGGGCCGCATACTTCGCGGTGACGGCGGCATCCCGCGGCCGATAGTAGTTCCTGGCGATGATCTCCTGCGCCTCCGGCGTGTACAGGTACTTGAGGTAGGCGTCGGCCACCTCTCGCGTGCCCTTGCGCAAGGCCACCTTGTCCACGACCGTTACCGGTGGCTCGGCCAGGATGCTCACCGATGGCATGACGATCTCGACCTTGCCCGCGCCCAGGGCCGCCTGGGCAAGAAATGCTTCGTTCTCCCAGCTCACCAGCACGTCACCGAGCCCCCGCTGCGCGAAGGTCATGCTGGCCGCCCTGGCGCCCGTGTCCAGCACCGGGACATTGCGGAATACCCTGGCCAGGTAGGCCTTCGCCGTCGCCTCCGTGGCCCCAGGCTGGCGAATGGCCCACGCCCAGGCAGCCAGGTAGTTCCAGCGGGCGCCGCCGGACGTCTTCGGATTGGGCGTGATCACCTGGATGCCCGGCCGGGCCAGGTCGCCCCAGTCCCGGATGCCCTTGGGATTGCCCTTGCGCACGAGGAACACGATGGTCGAGGTGTAGGGCGAGCTGTTATCAGCCAGCCGGCTCTGCCAGTTTGCAGGCAATGATTTGCCCTGGGCTGCAATGGCATCGATGTCATGAGCGAGCGCCAGCGTGACCACGTCGGCCGGCAGGCCATCGATGACCGACCGGGCCTGCTTGCCGGAGCCGCCGTGGGACTGACGGACCGCCACTGTGTCGCCGGTCTTTGCCTTCCAGTACGCAGCGAAGGCCGCGTTGTACTCCTGGTAGAGCTCCCGCGTCGGATCGTAGGAGGCGTTCAGCAGCGTCACGCTGGCGGCGTGCGTGGAAGGGGCTGAACCGCCCAGCCAGGCTGCCAGGGCCAGTCCCGGCAGGAATCGACGTGACAAGGCTCGGGGCAACGCGGCTGACCCTACTCGGCGTTGGAGCGCGCGCGGGGCTTCAGCCTCTCGTATTCCGGCCGTAGCCCTGCGAGGTCAACGGCCGTCAGTGACGACGCCGCGAGGTCGACCCGGGTGCCCTGGGCAACCCTGGCCCTCTGGCCGGACAGTGCTTGGCCGGACAATTCTGGCGCGGTCTGCTTTGCTGCCCTGGCTGGAGCCGCCAGCAGGACACCCGCGAGGCTGGCAGCAAGGAAGAACGTCAGGGCCGAAGACCTGGGGCTCACGAATGACATAAGCAACGCCTCAGCTGTACCGGTGAGCATTCTGCCATGGCAAGCTTGCACGCGCGAAAGCCCGGTCTCGGCCACACACAGCGAATGGAACCCCCATGGCAATCCCCGCCGGACATATAAGCAACGTCCGGGAAATCGTCACCCTGCAAGGCCACATCCTGCAGCAACAGACCCACCACCCCGAAGCGACGGGCACCCTGTCCTGGATACTGTCGGCCCTGTCCATCTCGGCGAAGATGATTGCCTCCCAGGTGCGACGCGCCCGACTCGAGGATGTTCTCGGCCATGCCGGCGGCGAGAACGTTCAGGGCGAGCAGCAGCAGAAGCTGGACGTCATCGCCAACGAAATCCTGCTGCGCACCCTTGGCGGCCGGCAGGGTGTGGCGATCGTCGCGTCGGAGGAGAACGAGGAGCCGGTGATACTCCGCAACGAGCGCGAGGGTGAACGCCGCTACTGCGTGCTCTTCGACCCGCTCGATGGCTCATCGAACCTGGATGTCTGTGGCGCGGTCGGCACCATCTTCAGCATTCTGCGCCAGGACCGTCGCGCCGCCCGCGCAGAGGACTCCCTCCTCCAACCGGGCCGCGAGCAGGTGGCGGCAGGCTACATCCTCTACGGGCCATCGACTGTTTTTGCACTGACGATCGGTGCTGGCGTGGATCTTTTCGTGCTCGACCCGGCCATCGGTGCCTTCGTGCGCGTGCAGCAGGGCGTGCGGATTCCCGCAGCCGCCAGGAGCTACTCGGTGAACGAGGGCAACCGGCTGTCGTTTCCCGAGGGCTACCAGCGGTATCTGGCCTGGGCCCAGGAACAGACCTACTCGAGCCGCTATGCCGGCGCGATGGTCGCCGACGTGCATCGCATCCTGCTGAAGGGCGGCGTGTTCCTGTACCCGCCAACCCGGAAGGCTCCGCAGGGCAAGTTGCGCCTGATGTACGAGGCGAATCCCATGGCCTGGCTCGTCGAGCAGGCGGGGGGCAAGGCACTGGTGGCTCCCGGCCAGCGGATCCTGGACGTGCAACCCGCAGGCATTCACCAGCGCACCCCCGTGATCCTGGGCAGTCCGGACGAAGTGGACCGCGTCGTCGGCCACCTCACATCCTGACACCGGCCCCGCGCTACCCGGACTGCCAGCCCCGGTGAGGGTGTCGGCGCACGAGCTCCGGATCCCGGAAGAGCAGGACCAGAGCCGCGCCGGCCACGAAACCGCCGATGTGAGCCCAGAAGGCCACGCCGCCACCATGGGCGCCGATCGAGCCGACGCCGCCGACGAGCTGCGCCACGAACCAGTAGCCCAGCATCCAGAACGCGGGGACAGTAAACGTCGTGACGTAGAAGCCGAGGAAGATGAGCATCTTCACACCCACCTTCGGGTACAGCAGCACGTAGGCGCCCATGACGCCGCCGATGGCGCCGGACGCCCCGACCATGGGAATGCCCGAGTCAGGGTCCGCCAGTATCTGAGCCGCCGCAGCTGCCAGCCCGCACAGCAGGTAGAACACGGCGAACCGCGCGTGGCCCATGGAATCCTCGACGTTGTTGCCGAAGATCCAGAGGAACCAGAGATTGCCGATGATGTGCAGCCAGCCGCCGTGCAGGAACATGTGGCTGACGACCGTCAGCCAGTTGGGCGTGTCCGTGAGGGTGCAGAAGGCATTCGGGCCAACCTGGAAGGTCGTGCCGGCCGCGAGGGTCTGCAGCAGTTCTCCTGGCACCAGTCCCAGCGTGCACACCGAACTGCCCAGAGTGGGCTCCATGCCCAGGCCCTGCACGAAGATCCACGCGGCGATGTTCAACGCGATCAGCGCGTAGGTGGTGTACGGGGTAAGGAAGTGCGGATTTTCGTCGCTGAGGGGAAACATCGGGTGTCGCGATGGTAGCAGGCCACAGCTGCTTCACGCTGCCCTGCTCCTGTCATTCTCCCGCTTTGGCGTCACATTAACGCTCTTTTCGACGACTTTTGCCGTCTTTGTAAGCACGATCGCCCCCTTTCGTAGACCGTCGATCAGCCCAGGGCTCGGACTTGCCAGTAGTTGACACTGTCTATACGCCCCACTAGTCTCCCCGCATGCCAAGTGCCCGCAGCTATTCACTTTCCGAGCTGGTCGAAGCCACGGGATTCGACCGGCGGACGATTGTCTACTACATCCAGTCCGGCCTGTTGCCGAAGGTGGGTCGCCGGGGTCCGCATACCCGCTACCCGGACGAGTGCCTCACCCGCCTGCTGTTCATCAAAGCGGTCCGCAGCCTCCAGGCCGAGGGCAAACTACTCACCGCGACGCTGGCCGAAATGCGCCGGGCCCTGGCCGCCCGGGACGCCACCGGGATCCGGGAACTCCTGGACCGGGGACTGCCCGCGGATGAATTGACCGCCCTGTTCGCGGAGGAGCCAGGCCCCCAGCCCTCGCCTCTACCCCCACCGCTGCCGCCGGACGCCGGGATGGCCAGCCCCGGGACCCCATCCGTACCTGTGCCGGCGGCGATGCGGGTCGCGCCGGTGCCCATGACCGGGCCCGCGGGTGAGCGGCGCAGCTACGGCCTTGCGGACGCAGGAATCCGGAAGCGCTTCGGGCCAGACAAGCCCGAGCCCCCGCCCGCGCCCGAGGCGTACCCGGAGGAATCCCGTCCCGCCCCTCCCGACCCGGGCGCGGCTGCGCCACAGGCGCCGCCCGCGGTCCCGGCTGTAGCCGAGGGCTCGCCAGGCGACGCCGAGCTGGGCGAGCTGCTCCGCGAGCTCGAGGTGCGACCAACGCTGAATGCGCGGCGCAACCCACCCGGCTCGCCCGAACAATGGACCGAGATACCAATTACCAGTCGCGTGTACCTGTCGGTACGCGGCCTGGCGGCAGAGGACACACCCCTTGCCGAGGCCGTTGCGCGACTACTGAAGCGCGCACTGCGTGCGCGCCCTTCCGCTTCTGCCTGACAACCCGTGGAGTTGCCGATGCCCGCGTCAGGCATGCAGTCGTGCCCGCCTTTCGTTGCACACCTCCTGATATCCGCCGCACTGGCCCTGGCTCCGGGTATGTCAGCCGCGCAGGCAACCGAAGCCCTCGTTCCGTTCCGTGACCGCATCGAGAAGGCCTACAACGCGCGGGACAGCCGGGCGATCGACGCAGTGGTGACGGAGCTGAGGAAGGCAGGCGAGGCGTGGCGCCTGAAGGATACGGCGACGTACTACACGGCGTTCGCGCGGCTGCGGCAGTCCGCCTTGCCCGGAATCTCGAAGGACCGGGCGAGGGACTACCTGGAACAGTGCATAGCCGGGCTGGAGCCGCTGGTCACCCGGCGCCAAGATCATGCCCAGGCGCGCGCCCTGTACGCGTCGTGCCTCGGGGCCAGCATCAACCACAACCTGTTGCACGCGGCCACCCGCGGGATAGCCGCGGCCCGGGAAATGTCGGCAGCGTTGAAGGTAGCGCCGGACGATCCGTGGATCGTATTCCAGGATGCGGTCCGCGACTTCCTGACTCCCGCGGTGTTCGGCGGCGACAAGGAACGGGCCCTCGCCAAGCTCCAGCGCGCGGAGCAGCTATTCGTCGCCTCGAGGCCGACCGGTTCCAGCGCACCCGTGTTTGGCGAGAGCGAGACCTGGCTTTACATGGGACGCGTCAGGCTGGCCCTCGGCCAGGAGCATGAGGCGCGGCTGGCCTTCGAACGGGCACTGAAGCTTGGGCCTGGAAGTGCGGACGTCCGGGACGAGATCAGGAAACTCGGACCGTGGATCACCGGCGGGGTGCCCGCCAGCCAGCGCGTTCCGCTTCATCGATGGTGCAGAACCAGCGCTCCCCCCGCGTCTCGTCGATCCGTGTAGCAGCGTAGGAGTCGGCCCCGGGAAGGTGGTAGATCCGCTCTCTCCGGGTGTTGACGTTACCCTTGATACGGCATGCCGAAGGCTGCACCGGACCGGCGTCAGGCCCGGCCCGCGATGGGGCTGGCTCCTTCCGGCCGATGGCAGCGATGCATCGTTCCGCTGTTTCCTCCGCATAGCTGATTCCCGGCGCGGCACGGTCCCGCGCCCTGGCGCGGGACGCCCAGGGCGGTTCCCAGGTGTCCGGCGCTCCGGTCCAGACGCCGCGACCGGCCGCACGCGCTTCCGCTTCCAGGCGGCAGTAATGCTCGTCCCCAGGCTCGTGACGCAGGTACCGGCGATAGGCCCAGGCATAGCCACTTTCGACGAGTCGGGCGTTCACGTCGTCGCTGCGGATGAGGACCTTCGCCACCATCCGGCCGTAGCCGTCGTTCTGCCCGATGGGCTCGATCTCCAGCGGCTCGCCTTCCACGCGGGCACGCAATGCCTTGGTGGCGGCCTTGCCCGGTGACTGGCCGGCCTCAGGGGCATCGATGCCGTGCAGGCGGACCACGATCGGGCCGCTGTCGAGGCGCACCTTGATGGTGTCGCCATCCACCACCCTGATCAGGGTGGCTGGCAGGTAGATTCCGGGTCCGGGACGGTCGTCGGCGCACGCGCCCACGGACACGCCGCAGGCAGCCGCAAGCAACAGGGCGAGTACAGGTCTAGTGGCCAGGGCTGCGTCGCAACGCCTTGCGGCTCTCTTTCACCACGGTCATCCAGATGTTCTCACGGAACTCGTCGATTTGCCGCTGCCAGAGCTCGGCGTCGGTGATGCCCATGTGGCCGGAGCCCACGTGGCCGAAGCCGAGCTGCCAGGGAGATTCCGCATCCGTGCACTGGATGAAGAAGCTCGCGAGCCGATCTGCCTCATTGTCCTGCCGGTCGTAGAGTAGTGCGAGTACCCGGCGGCGCGGCTCGCCGGCCAGCACCATGGAGGCACGGGTCTCGAGCTCGCGCAAAACTGCGAGCAGGTAGGGCTCCAGGTCACGGCACAGGTAGTCCAGGTAGACCTGGGAATGGCGACCCGTGGCCTCGCAGTCATTGAAATGCAGACCGTGGCGCAGGCGGATGTTGTCGCCTTGCCGGTCCTGGCTGGGAACGCGTCGGTGCGATTCGCTCATGACAGCCTGATCCTCGCGCCGGGCGCGGTCCGGGTGTCGTGAAGCCCGTCACGAATATGCAAACGCCGGCTAGGCAAACGGCGCCGGCTTCACCTCCACGTCTGGCGTAAAGAGCTTGTACATCACGGGTGTCACAAGTCGCGCCAGGAAGGTGCTGGTGACCAGCCCCCCGATGATGACCCAGGCCATGGGGCTGTAAAGGCCGACGTTTTGCAGGGCCAGTGGCAGCAGGCCGCCGATCGCCGTCGCGGACGTCAGCAGTATGGGCACGAAGCGGGTTTCGCCGGCGCGCTCGATGGCCTCATCCAGTCCCACGCCGTGCGCGCGCAACTGGTTCGTGAAGTCCACCAGCAGGATGGAGTTCTTGATCTCGATGCCGATCAGCGCGATGAGGCCGATGCTGGCCGTGAACGACACGCTGTTGCCAGTGAGGAGGAGCGCGATGAAGCCGCCGACAAGGCCAATGGGCACAACCGTCAGAACGATTAGCGTCGACTTGAAGCTGCCGAACTCGAGGACGAGCACGGCGAAGATGCCGAACAGGGCAACGATGGCGGCCGTACCAACACCACTGAAGGACTCGGATCCAGACTCGGCCTCACCGCCCAGGACGTAGCGGTAGCCCCTTGGCCATTCGAAATCATCCAGCTTCCGCACGACGGCCGCGGTCACCTTGGCCGTATTCAGGCCCCGCTCGACATCCGCATCCACGGTTACTGACCGCTCGCGGTCGTACCGCTGGATCTGTGTGGGCGCCTTCTCGAACTCCAGCGTGGCGAGCTGCGACAGGGGCAACGACTGTCCGCTGCCGCCGGGAATGCGGATCTCGGCGAGGGCGGAAAGATCGGGGCGGCTCCCCACGGGCGAGCGAACCACGATGCCGTACTGCTCGCCGTCCGCTTCCTTGTACTTTCCGACCTCGATGCCGGAGACCGACAGCCGTACTGCCTGATCGAAGGCGACGGTCGGAACCCCAAGCTGGCTCGCCTTCTGCGGATCAACGGCCAGGCGCAGGTTGGTCCGCGGCACGCGCAACGGATTGTCCACGTCCCTGGTCCCGGGGACATTCCGGATCAGGGCCTCAAGCTCCCGCGACAGACTCTCCAGCGTGCCGAGTTCGGGACCTATGATGCGCACGGCGATTGGCGCGCTGATCGGCGGACCGTTGACGAACTCGTCCACCAGGATCCGGGCGTTCGGATACTGGGCCAGGTCGCGTCGCAGGACCTCGAGCTGACGGGGCGTTCCACGGGTGCTGTAGCGCTTCAGCTGCACGAAGACCTCGGCATAGTTGGCAGCATCCTCCCTTGGCACCTGGTTGTAGAAGACCTGCGGATTGCCGTGCCCGAGGTTCGCAAAGTAGCTCTGTACATCCGGAATCCTGCCGAGCCTGGCCTCCACGAAGCGCAGCGCCGCGTCGGTCGCGGCAAGGCTGGAGCCATTCGGCGTCTCGATCTTGACCACGAAAGCCGGTGTGTTGGCCTTGGGGAAGAGGCTCGAGCCGACGATAGGCACCAGAAGCGCCGTCAGGGCCAGTGAACCGCCGATGGCCACGACGGCCGTGCCGACCGGGCGCGCCAGGCAGAACTCAAGTGCCGGTCGATACCAGCGCTCGATCAGGCTCATCAGCCGTTGCAAGGACGGGCTACCGTCGGCCTCTGCCGCGGGCTGAAGGACGCGGCTCGCGATGAACGGGATGATGAAGAGCGCGATGAGCAGCGAACCGGTGATGGTCGTGATGACCGTCGTGGGCAGCACCCGGATGAACTTCCCGGCCGTTTCGGGGAGCACCATCAGGGGCAGGAAGGCAAAGATCAGGGTGGCCGTGCACCCCAGGATCGCCTGGAAGATCTGCTGGGTCCCCTTCAGAGCTGCCTCGGCCCGGCCATAGCCCATTCTCAGGTGTCGACTGATGTTCTCCACCACGACGATGGAGTCATCCACCAGGAGCCCCAGGGCCAGGACGAACCCTGCGATGGAAAGCTGGTTGAGGGAGAAGCCCAGGAAATAGATGCAGGCCAGCCCGAAGGAAAGCGACAAGGGAATCGAGATCATCACGATCCCGGCCGCACGCAGGCCGAGAGGAAGCAGTGTGATGCTGACCAGGGCAATTGCCATCGCGAGATCCAGTGACAGTCGGTTCAGGCGCCTTGCGACGTTCTGTGACTGATCGAAACCCCACTCGAGCCTGATGCGACCGGGGATCTGCGTCTGGAAGTCATCCACCACGGCCGCGATCCCGTCGCGAACCTTGAGGATGTTGAAGCCGTCCTTCTGGTTCGCCGTGACGAATACCGCACGCTCGCCGTTGAAGCGGCCGAGGTAGCTCCAGGGCTGGTCCGCCCAGTACACAGTGGCGACATCCCTGACGCGGGTGATGGCCCCCGTCCGGCCGGCAATGACTGTATCCCTCACCTCGTCCAGGGACTGGTAGCTACCGGATGTCTTCAGCGTGAAGCTGCGGGAACCCAGGTCGATGGTCCCTGCCGGCACATCGCTGTTCTCACTCTGCAGCGCCTCCACAAGGGCACCGGGAGTGACGTTGAGCTCCGCCATCCGGCGAAGGTCGACCTCCACTCGCAACTCCCGCTCCGGAAAGGCCCAGCTCTCGGCCGTCCGCACGCCATCAACCGTCTTGAGGCGATCCTTCAGGTCCCGGGCCAGGTCCTCCAGCTCGCGGTACGTCGCGGTCTCGGAGACGAGGGCGAACTGGACCGTGTTGACGAGCGCGGGACTGAACTTCCGGATCTCGAGCCGGGATATCTCGCCCGGCAGGCTCAGACGGAGCGCGTTGATCTCCCGCTGGACCTCGTCGTACTTCTCGTCGGGATCTGTGAATGCCTCGAACTTGATGACCACCAGTGCAACATTGTCCCGGACCGTGCTTTCGATGTCCTTGACGTCATCCAGCTCAGCAAGCTTGTCCTCGATGGGCTTTGCCACAAGTCGCTCGAGGTCGATGGGATCCGCACCCGGAAGGATCACCGTAATGAAGAATGCCGATATCTTGAAGTAGGGATCCTCCTCGCGCGGGACGTTCACGAACGCGTAGATGCCCATCGCGACCAGGCAGAGGAAGGCGACGAGCGTCGGCTGGAAGCGCCGGATCGGGTACTCGAGCAGGGTCATTGGGCGGCGGTCGCCGGCGGCTGGATGAGCTGGATCTTCTCGCCATCCTCCAGGTACAGGGCTCCGTCGGTGACGACCGTCTCGCCAGCCGTCAGCCCGCTGGCGATGGCGACGGCGGTGGGCGCGATGAAGGCGATGCTTACCGGGCGACGGCGGGCGGCGCCACCCTCGACGACGAACACGGCGGCCTGATCGCCATCCGCTTCGATCACCGCTGCAACTGGCGCGTACGGCAAGGTCGATTCGCTGGCTGCCGCGGGATCAATCCGCAATCGCGCCGAGAGCCCGCTCACCAGCCGGACCGGGGCCGGAGCCAGCTCAACCTCGATGTCGAACAGGCCACTGGCAGCATCCGCCGCTCCCGGCAGCACCGTCACCCTTCCCTGGAACGACTGCCCGGGGAAGGCATCGGTCGTGACGCTCGCCGGATCGCCCAGGCGCAACCGGACCACGTCCCGGTCCGAGAGGGCGGCGCGGACGATGTAGCCCCCCGCCTTCGGCCCCACCACGAGGACGGCCTGCCCCGCCTGGACGAACTCCCGCTCCTCGACCAGCTTGCGAAGCACGACGCCGTCGCGGAGCGCCGAGATGGTCGAGAAATTCCGATTGAATTCGGCGGCCCTCAGCGCGGCCCGGGCGACAGCGGCCTGGGTGCGGAGAGCCTCCAGTTCCTCTTCGCTGATGACCTCGTCGGCTCGCAGCTTGATGCTGCGCCCAAGATCCCGCTCGGCCTTGTCGGCCAGTTGCCGGGCCTGCTCAAGCTGGGCGTCCACCTCGGTGAGTTCGAGCGCCGCCAGCTCCTGGCCCGCCCGCACTGCTTCGCCCTCGTTGACGCTGATCTTGCGGACGATGCCCGCAATCTTGAACGACAGCCGCAGTTCCTCGCGGGTAGTGATTACCCCGCTGGTCAGCACGGGTGGCTGTGCGGGACCGGTCGTCACGGGAGCTGCGCCCACGCGGGTGGGAGGGCGGACCGGAGCCGTCTCCGTCGGCCCGCACGCGGCGACCAGCAGGGCCAGTAATGTGGTTGCCGCGACCGGGGATCCCCAATGGCGATCACGCAAGATGGGACTCGGGGAGTTCATCAGTTCGGCGCTCCTACAGGAAGCGGCAGGGGGTTCACGGCCGTGGCGTAGGCCAGTTCCGCCTGCCTCGACAGCAGCGCGAACCGGGTGAGATTCAGGTTGAGCTCCGCGCCGGTGAGTGCATTCCGCGCATCGAGAAAGACGACCTGGTTAATGACGCCGAGATCCCGCTTGCTGCTTGCGATGCGAAAGCCCGCCCGCGCAGCCTCCGCCCGCGCCTCCGCAGTGGCGAGAGAGTCGGCCGCCGTGCGCAGCCGGTCCAGCGACTGCTGGACTTCCAGCTCGATCTGCCGGGCGGATTCCTCGCGGCGGATCGCCGCCTGTCGGGCGACGGCACGGGCCGCATCCACCCGCGAGCGAATGGCGCCGCCGTCAAAGATCGGTACGGTGAGCTGGACCGAGGCAATCCCGAAGTTGTAGCCGCTTCCGAAGTCGTAGTCCTCGCCCTGGATCCCGCCGTCGACACCAATCGAAACCTGGGGCTTCCGGGCCGCCCTCTCCTGCTCAACCTGAAACCCGGCGGCCTGCTCCAGGGCCTCGAGTTCGCGGAGCTCGGGCCGCCGGTCCAGGGCACCGCTGCGCAGTTCCGTGTCGTCGCCGACCTGGGATGCCTCCGTCCGGGCGGCATCCCGCGACTCGACGCTTGCCATCTCCAGGGGGCTGTCGAGGGACCGGTTCAGCAGGAAATTCACCAGCTGCTGGCTGCGTGACGTCAGGTTGGTGGCCTCCCGGAGCTGCTGCTGCACCTCGAGCAGCTCGGCCCGCGCCCTTAGCACCTGGTCCTGCGTGATGCGGCCATTGGCATAGAGCGAATTGTTGACGCGCAGGTTCTCCTGCAGCAGCCCGAGGCTGGATTCCACGATCTCGAGGCTGTTCCGGGCCCGGAGCCAGTCCAGGTAGCCGACGGTGACGTCGCGCTCGAGCCGGCGCGCGAGCGCCTGGCGGGCAAAGGTCGTTCCATCCAGGGTGGCCCTCTGGGCACGGAATGCCGCCGGGATGGCGGGCGCGTAGAGCGGCTGGCGAAGTGTCAGGCGGGTGTCCTGCTCCTGGTCCCTCAGGAACACGAAACTGTTGTCAGCAACATCGGTGAAGCGCGGCGCCTGGCCATTGGTGACGAGGAGCTCGTTGAGGGTCTGGTAGGCCGGGTTGACCAGGTCGCTGACGGGCAGGTCAATCTCCCGCCCGCCGTCAGCCCATGAGTAGCGGGCATCGAAGCCGACCTGGGGCAGGAAGCGGCTCCGTGCCTCGTCGAGCACCGCAAGCTGGCGCTCGATGTCGAAACTCTGGGCGCGCAACGCGAGGTTCGATGCCAGCGCTTCCCTCACGTAGTCGTCGATGATTGCCCGCAACGGCCGCATGGGCGCGGGCTCCTGGGCCAGGGCGGAACTGCCAGCGAGCAGGAGCACGTATACGGCCAGCGAGCGCATCACTCACCGCGTTTCAGCGAAATGGCAGCCATGCGCATCGTCTGCTCGACCAGCGCCTCGGGCGTCACGCCCTGCTGGGTGAGTACCGCCCGCTTCATGCTGGCCACCTGGATGGTGCCGTGGGTCATCGCCCAGAGGGACAGTGCGATGGTGCTGGGCGAGCCTGCCGACCGGGCGACAGAACCGTCGCGCATGCCAGCCTCCAGCGCCGCGGTGAGCAGGGCATGCACGCGGGCGCCGGCGGCAAGGCAGGCGCCGTGGTTGCTGCCACCGACGGTGGCGGAGGCGTCAGTGGCTTCGAAGCGCGCGAGGATCTCGAACTGCAGGGGGCTCTCGGCGGCAAAGGCCACGTAGGCGTGACCCATGGCCACCACCTGCTCGAGTCCGGTCTTGGTCCCGTCGATCAGGGCGGCAAAGCGGGCATGGAGACCGATGAGCGCGCGCTCGCAGATGCCGGCCACCAGGTCGTGCTTGTCCTGGAAGTAGACGTAGAGCAGTCCGCGGGAGAGCCGGGCGTCCCGGGCCACCTGGTCCATGGTGAGGCTCTCGAGGCCGCTGGCCGAGGCCACGCGCTCGGCGGCATCCAGGATGTCGTTCCTGCGACGCTCCTTTTCTTCCAGCCGGCGGGCAGCAATGGGGTCCATGGCCGCCAGACTAGCGGCTGTTTTGACACTGTGTCAAATGTAAAACAGGTGTCAAACCCCAGTCCTTACAAGTGGTTTCAGGTGCCGGGTGGTCCGGGCCTCCCGGCCAGTGGGGCGTCCTCCGGCTCCAGGCCCACGATCTCGTTTCTCAGGTCGCGGCGGAGCGAGCGGGGCCGGGCCGGCCCATAGCCGAAGCGCAGCAGCAGGGAGGGCCGTCCCGCCGGCTCCCCAAGCTCCATGCCGAGCCGGGGCCGCAGGGCCGGCAGTTCGGTCGGGGCGTTCACCCAGTCGTGCCGGATGCCGAGCGCCGTCGACCGCAAGGCGAAGCGCTGAAAAGCGCGCCCTGTCTCCACCCAGTGCGCCCGGTCGTCAACCGCCGTCACGAAGGCCAGCAGTCCCGCCGACGAGCGCACCCGGGTGACGAGCTGGTCGGTCTGCCGGTCCGAGGCTGCGAGCAGATCGAAGAGCGCACCCCCCAGGACCGGCGGCAGGGCAGCCCTGCCGGCAGGCCCGGGAGCAAGACCGTCGAGGGTCGAGAGCGCCGAAGCATCGTCGAAGCGGGTCCACCGCCGCAGTTCGGCGAGCTTCGCGGGATCGGCACGCCACTCCCGGCTGGCCGCGGCAGCCATGTCCAGGAGGCGCCGCTTCTGGGCATGGTCCGTGACGAAGACTGGCGTCACGCCGGGCCCGCGGGCGATCCGTTCCAGCTGGGTCAGCTCCGCTGCCGGCACGGCCTTCCCGTCGAAGGCAGCGCGGGTGGTCTGGCGCTCGGGGATGGCCTCTGCCATCGGCGACCGGGACGGTGCGGCCAGCTCCAGGCGCACGGTCACGCCGTCTCCGGCCGCCGGGCCCGTCTCCACGAAGCTGCCGAGGCCGAGAGCGGCCGCGGTCTGCACGATGTTCTCGGCGGCGCAACCCAGGCTCACGTGCAGGTGATGGTCGTCGGGATCGAGCGCCGGAGAGCGCCGGTGCGGGTCCGGCAGCAGCGTGATCGAACTCCGGGTGGCGCGAAAGTGCCAGCATTGGCTGTTGTAGGTGGACGGGGCCAGAGTTCCGTAGCGGACCAGTTCAGCGAGCACGCCCGCCAGCGTCCGTGGTATCCCCGGGGTGTGCCGCCAGATGCCGGCAGCTGTGGCTGCGTAGTCATCGCGGCCGGCGCTGCCGCAGCCGCCGAGCGCGCCACTCGCCAGCGCAAGGGCGCCGGCGCCGAGAATGTGGCGACGGGTTCGAATCCGGTGCTCTCCAGTGGAAAGGCCGGAATTTTAACGAGGTACTCAGCCGCCAGGGAGTTGACCGACGGTCAGTTCAAGGTGCTCCGCCAGGGTGCGCACGCGCCTCACGGCAAGATAGACCTCGTGGTGCGCCATGACCGCCGTCCACGTATCGGGGTCCGGCTCCACGGCCGCACACCGCTGGCGGACGTGTTCCAGGTGCAGGACAGCGGCATGCCACTCGCTGTCCCGGACAACCTGGGCGCCGGCAGTGTTTGCCGCGGCGGGCGGGCCGCCGCGCGGGATCATTGCGCCCGAAGCTGGTCCCCGGCGCGCGGGCCTGTGCCAGGGTCGCGCCCAGGCGACGGTGGCGGTCCAGGGTTCGCGGGGTGATGCCAGTTCCATTCGACACCTCGTCTCGTCACGGATGACGCTGGCAATGCACGAGTCATGCCAGGAAGCGATGCGCGCATTTGCTGGAGTAGCCAGCGGCCACCCCGATAAACTGCACCACGCCTGGGCAATTGACCGGGCCACTGGAACCGAATGTGTGCGAACCGCTGCCAGTCGGCTCAGGATTTGCCGGCGAGCAGCCGCAGGTGCTCACCCAGTTGCCGGAACTCGGGGCCCCGCGTCGAGCCCTGCCGCCAGGCCAGCCCGATCTCCCGGTAGCTGCGCTCCGGCAGCGAGTGGGTCTCGACCCGCGTTCCCGCCAACAGGGCCGAGCCCTCTGCCATCTCCGGCAGGAAGGTGATCCCCAGGTCGGCATCCACCATCTCGATCAGGGTCAGCAGGCTGGACGCGGCAAACGGGCTCACCTTTTCCGAACTCTTCAGCCGGCACGCAGAAATCGCGTGTTCCCTCAGGCAATGCCCGTCATCGAGCAACAGCACCGCATCCCGGTCCAGCCGGTTGTAGCTGTAGTTCGCCGGATTGACGAGTTTCGTCCCCTTCCGGCACGCGAGGCGGAAGGCATCCCGGAACAGCGGCTGCACCTCGGTGTTGTCCAGTTCGTAGGGCAGCGCCAGCAGCAGCACGTCCAGCTCGCCCTTGAGGAGCTTGGCGTGGATCTCCGCCGTGGTGCCCTCGTGGAGGAACAGGCGCAGCTTCGGCAGTGCCTTGCGCAGCCGGGGCAGCACGCGCGGCAGCAGGAACGGCGCAATCGTCGGTATCACGCCAAGGCGCAGCGGCCCGGCCAGCGGCGAGCGCTCCGTCTGGGCCAGCGCCACCAGACCCTCGATATCCTGCAGGCAGAGCCGGGCCTGGGTTGCGACCTCCTGGCCGAGCGCCGTGATGGTTACCCGCCGGTTGGTGCGGTCCACCAGCCGCACACCCAGCAGGGTTTCCAGTTCCCGGATGGCGATGCTGAACGCCGACTGGGAAACAAAGCAGGCAGCAGCCGCCCTGCCGAAGTGCCGGTGCTCGGCGAGCGCCGAGAAGTACCTGAGTTGCCTGGTGCTGGGCAGGTTCATGGCCATCCCTTTGTAATCAGTTTTGTGAATCGATATGTTAGGAATATTCCGCTTTTCAGGAAGCATGGCCGACCTTATCGTAGGGCCACTTTCCTGTCACCCGGACCTGAACTAAGGAGCAAACCATCATGCTGCAGAACCGCGAAGGCCAGCGTGTCCCCGACGTCACATTCCGTACCCGGAAGGGCCACGACTGGGTGAACCGCACCAGCAAGGAGATCTTCTCGGGCCGGACTGTCATTGTCTTCTCCCTGCCCGGCGCCTTCACGCCCACCTGCTCGTCAACCCATGTGCCCCGTTACAACCAGTTTGCGCCAGCGTTCAAGGCCGCCGGCGTGGACGAGATTGTCTGCATCTCGGTGAACGACGCCTTCGTCATGAACGAGTGGCAGGAGGACCAGCGGGCCTGGAACGTGACCTTCCTGCCCGACGGCAACGGCGAGTTCTCGGACCGCATGGGCCTGCTCGTCGGCAAGGAGGACATCGGTTTCGGGCGACGCTCCTGGCGCTACTCGATGCTCGTCCGGGACGGCGTCATCGAGAAGATGTTCATCGAACCGGAGGAACCCGGCGATCCCTTCAAGGTGTCCGACGCCGACACGATGCTGGCCTACATTGCCCCGGGTGCCGCGAAGCCCCTGGATGTCACGGTCTTCACGCGCAAGGGCTGCCCGCATTGCTCGCGTGCCAAGGCCCGCCTGCAGGAGGCCGGCATCGCCTACGAGGAACTCACGCTGAACCAGCAGTTCTCCGACAGCACGCTGCGAGCGGTCGCCGGCAGCACCGCCGTGCCGCAGATTTTCGTGAATGGCGCGCATATCGGCGGCGCGGACGAACTGGAGAAATGGCTGGCCGCGCGCAAGGCGGCATAGGAACTCCGTAGGAGCGCCGACCGGCGCGACCAATGGCTGTCGCGCCGGTCGGCGCTCCTACGGAAAGCCGGGGCACGGGCCGACGCCCGCCGGGAGCACGCCCTCCCGCAGCAGGCGAAGGTTTACCGCCGCCCGTACGTAGCCGGGATCCAGCCGCAACGCCCGGAGCCACGCCTCCTCCGCACGCCGCAGGTCACACTCCTTCGCGAGTGCAATGCCGAGGTTGTTGAACGCCCTTGCATTGTGCGGCGAGCGGCTCACCACGTCCCGCCAGAAGGTGACTTCGTCCCGGTAGACGTCGTTTCGCAGGTGCGTGGCAAGGCCAGTGAATGCCAGCACCGCCACGAAGGCCGTGACAGCCATAAGCCGGTGCCGGGCGGCCAGCCGGCGGATCGCGGCTGCGAGCAGCAGTGCAGGCCCGGCCAGGGCCACGTAGAGCTGCCGGTCATTCACGAGATCCAGGCGCGCGAGCAGGGAATTCGTGGGGGCCAGCCAGATCAGGAACCAGAGCGTCGCGAAGGCCGGCAACGGAAAGCGGCGGACACCGGTCAGGGCCAGCCCGGCACCAGCCAGCAGCAGCAGCAGCGTCAGAGCGCCTGCCGTATCGAACCCCGGAATCACAGGTAACGCGGGGTCCGCGTTCATCCGGTCGATGTTCAACAACTGGCCCCCGAGATAGCGGACGCCCTGGAGCTGGGCCAGCAGGTTGTCTGCCACGGACCGGGTGGCAAGGCTGCTGGCCAGGAAGTCCCGGTAGGCCGGCAGCGACAGCGCCAGGGCCAGCGCGCCACCCAGTGCGACCCAGTGTGCCCCGGTCCTCGCGAGCGCCCCGCGCCAGCTGAACTGTCGGGAGACATCGGCCGCCTCCCAGAGCAGCAGCACGGCTGGCACGATAGCCACGGTTTCCTTCGTGGCGATGCCGGCGAGCATGAGCAGGAGCGACGCAACGAGATGGGCGGGCTGGCCGGACCGGGCCCGCCAGCTCAGCCAGGCCGCGATGCTACCGAGAGCGAAGAGCGCGCTGAGCGACGTGGAGCGACCGGAAGCGTAGGTCACCGCCTCCGTCTGGACCGGGTGCAGCACAAAGATGAGCGCCGTCGCCAGCGCCAGCCAGCCCGCCACGGCCGGCGCCTCGCCCAGCTGGGTGGCAAAACGCCGGATCAGCCAGAGGATCAGCAGCCCGTTGCCGGCGTGGATTGCCACGTTTACGGCATGGAAGCCGGCAACGCCCGCGCCGCTGGCGTGATTGAGGGCATAGCTGAGCTTGAGCAGGGGTCGCATGCCCGGCATGCCCGACCACCAGGCCATCACGTCCCGGACCCGCGGGTCCCGCACGATCACGTCCCAGTCGTCGAACTGGAAGCTCGCCTGCAGCGCGTTCGCGTAGCCGACGGCAACGAAGAGGACGACCAGGAACGGCGGCCACCAGCGCTGCAGAGCCCTAGCGGCGGCCGGCATCGGACACCGCTACCGGCTGCCAGGACACGCGGGGGCCGAGGCGCTAACGACCGAAGAGACCCTTGAGGCGTTTGGCGCCTTCCTTCAGGACGTCGTCGGCCGACGGCTTGGTGGCGGGATCAGCGGTGGCGGGGGCGGCCGCCGCGTCACCGGACCCGCCGTCCATCATCGCGCGGGCATAGTTGCTGCAGAACTCCTGGTACTTCTTCGCGGGCGGTGTGGTGAACCCCCGGCCCGCGCATTCGCGCTGGGCGATCGGCTGGGCCAGCGCCGGGCACTCAGCACCCAGGAAATCCAGGTCCTCGGTCCTGCTGGCGTCGCTGCACAGGCGCTCCCGGAGCGGTTCCGCCTGCACGCCGCAGTACTTCGCCACTTCCGGCAGCGTGCCGGAATCGAACATGGGCTCGCCCATCGGCTGCCTCGACGCCACGGCACGATAGCCGTCCTTCGTGCCAAACCGCTCGCAGAGCTGGGCCTTGTATTTCGGGTCGCATTCGAGGCTCTGCAGCTGGGCGGGCAGCATCTGCTCCACCACTCCGCCACACGCCTGGGCCATGCCTGCCGCCGCCTGGGCCTGTATCGCGGCCATCTGCTTCTTCACCTTGCTGGCGTCGCAGGAGCCGATGCGCTTGCCCTGCGTCGACATCTTCATCGTCGTGCCATCCATGGTCATGGTCATGACCTGGGTATAGCTGTCATTACCCTGGTAGGTCATCTCGCCGGTGCCCGAGCCCTCCGGACACGTGACCTTGTAGCTGAACCTGCCGGGCGAGCGCTGGATGTCGGTCATCTGGCAGCGGTTGTCCTCGGGCGCCATAGCCTCCGGGCCCTCCGCGCTCACCGGCGCACAAACCTCCTGGGTCCGTGCGGGCATCGTCATGCCACCGCCCTTCATGGACGTCGTGACTTGCCAGAGGTTGCCCGGTTCCTGGGCGATAACCGGTGACGCCAGGAATGCCAGGGTCAGGGCAGCGAACACGGGACGCATGGATTTCCTCCGGAGCGGGATGATCTTGAATCGAAGTATATGCCGGGTAGTAGGATGCGTGGATGGCCGAACTGGACGACCTGAAGCAGCGCCTGCGGGACTTCGCCACCGCCCGCGACTGGGAGCGGTTCCACACACCGAAGAACCTGGCCATGGCTCTGGTAGCCGAGGCCGCCGAGGTCGTCGAACATTTCCAGTGGCTGACGGGCCCGGAGAGCCAGGCCCTGGACGCCGACAAGCGGGCAGAGGTGGCACTGGAGCTGGCCGACGTGCTGCTCTATCTGGTGATGCTGGCCGACCGGCTCGACGTGGACCTGGGTGAAGCCGCCCGCCGCAAGATCGCACTCAACGACAGGCGCTTCCCGCCGCCAACGCGGCCGTAGGAGCGCCTTCAGGCGCGCTCATCATGCGACTCCCGCCACGCATCCCAAAGCAGCGACACGCTGCTCCAGATCGTGGCCGCAAAGAGCGCCAGCAGCAGGCCACCAACCAGCACGGCGAGGGCCTGCATCACCCAGGTCATGCGTCAGAAGCACGCTGGAACTTGCTGCAGTGGCCGGGCAACGAATGCCAGTGCGTTCACCACCACCAGCAGGTAAATGACGAGGGCAGCAGGCCCGCGGTCATGGGTCATGCCCTTTATGCTGCCGGCGATGCCGTAGACGGGCGCCAGCACAGAGAGGTTGAGGTACTTCAGCGTGGCGGCAATCCCGGCGAGCAGCGGCATAAGCCCGGGATCTGAGCCTGCCGGCGCCACGGCAAGCGCATGCAGGAAAAGATCCTCGAGGCAATCGAGGGCCGATGCGAGCAGTGGGGTCCACATCAGCACACGGCCTGCGCGCTGCCAGCCCGCTGGCAGGCGCAGGGTCAGCAGCCCCAGGAGCCCGGTGAGCAGGAAGCCGTACCCCCAGGCGAAAACCACGTCGCCGGGAATCAGCAACCGGGCGATGGCAGCCTGCTGCCCGGGCGTGAAGGACCCAAACACCTCCGCGAACCGCGCACCCGTGAAGGCCACCTGCAGACAGGTGAGTTCCGGGAGCCGGTCCCCGAGCAGCGTGGCGAAGGGCGCCATCAGCACGCCGGTGGCGTAGCCGAAGATGCCGACGCCCGCCAGGGCCATGGCGGCGAAAATCCAGGCCTTCCCCGATGTCCGGTCCATACTGGCGCGGATGATCCGCCTCAACCCCGAGAAACTCCACCTGAGCAAGTGGACGGCCGCCAGGCCCGCCCGCAAGGAGAAGCACTTCCTCGTTACGGCGCTCGTCCGCGACGAGCGGGATGCCGTGGTCGCCTGCCTGATGGAGGCCGTACACAGCCGGAGGCTGCAGGAGATCGACTGGCGGGAACTGAAGGATCCGGAGCAGTGGCTGCAGGGCTGGGTGTAGGAGCGCCTTCAGGCGCGACCGGCTATTTCCCGTCAGGCGCGTCTCAGCGCCAGAGGGAAACAGCCGGTCGCGCCTGAAGGCGCTCCTACGAGGGAGGCGTCAGCCACTCCACCTTCCAGCCACTCCGGTCATCGTTCTTCAGGGTGGCCCAGAGCCAGGGCAGCAGGACGTTAAGCTTCTGGTCGAGGCCGAAGGGCGCATTGACGATGCAGAGCCCCGAGCCCCGCATGCCATTGAATCCCGCAGCCTCCACTCTCAGCTCCGCCAGCAGGATCCCGGGGATGCCGGTGGCCCGCACCTTCGCAGTGAAGCGCTCGGCCAGCGGGTGGCGTATCAGCGGGTACCAGACCAAGTAGACGCCACCCGGCCAACGGCGGTGGCAGGTCTTCAGCAACTCAACGACGGCGGTGAAGTCTTCCTTTACCTCGTACGCGGAGTCCACCAGCACGACGCCCCGCTTTTCCCTGGGCGGCACCAGCGCCGGCAGCCCCTCGAAGGCATTCCGGTCGTGGATGTGCACGCGGGAATCGCGCCCGAAGTTCCGGGCCAGCCGGGCCAGCGCCGCCGGGTGGAGTTCCAGGAGCTCCAGCTGGTCCTGCGGGCGAAGAAGATGGCGGGCGACCTGGGGCGAGCCAGGATACAGGTGCAGTTCCTTGCCGGGACCGTTCAGGGTCCGGACCGCATCGACGTAGTCGCGCACCTCCGCCGGCGGCAGGGAAGCAGCCAGCACGCGCTCGATGCCGCCGGCATGCTCGGCGTTCTTCCGGGCCTCCCCGCTGCGCAGGTCATAGATGCCCGATCCTGCGTGGACGTCCAGAACCCGCAAGGGCGTGTCCTTCCGCTGGAGGGAGCGGATGACCAGCGCCAGCACCGAGTGCTTCAGGACGTCGGCGTGGTTACCGGCGTGGTAGTCGTGCTGATAGCTCAACATCTGACACAATTAGGCCATGGGACGCATATTCGAAACCAGAAAACACGTGATGTTCGCCCGCTGGAACCGCATGGCCAAGCAGTTCACGCGGATCGGCAAGGACATCACCATAGCGGTGAAGGCCGCCGGACCGGACCCGGACAACAACCCCGCGCTGCGCCGGGTCATCCAGAATGCCCGCTCCGTCAACATGCCCAAGGACAAGGTCGAGGCCGCCATCAAGCGTGCCTCGGGCAAGGACGTGGCGAGCTACGAGGAAGTGATCTACGAGGGGTACGCGCCCCACGGGATCGCCGTGCTCGTCCAGACCGCCACCGACAATCCCACGCGCACCGTCGGCAATGTGCGCAACGTCTTCAACAAGAACGGCGGCAACTTTGCTGCCACCGGCAGCGTCAGCTTCATGTTTCGCCGGATGGGCGTATTCCGGCTCGACCCGGCAGGCATCGACCAGGACGATCTGGAACTGTACCTGATTGACCACGGCCTGGATGAGATGGGTGAAAGTACCGGCGAGAAGGGCGAGCCCCAGCTGGTGGTCCGCTGCAATTTTGCCGACTTTGGCCAGCTGCAGAAGGCGCTGGAAGACCGGGGCATTACGCCGCTGTCAGCCGAGCAGGAATACATCTGCACCACGCCAATGGAACTTGCCGAGGACCAGGCCAAGGAAGTGCTGGAGCTCATCGACAAGCTCGAGCAGGACGAGGACGTCCAGAAGGTCTTCCACACCCTCGTCTGAGAGGCACCCGGTGCCTCTGAAAATAGGCCCGGAGCGGCTATCGCCGCCCCGGGCTCATATTCGAGTCGCGCAGGCCTTCTTAGTTGACCATGGCCTTCAGCCCCTTCAGGGGCAGCACGCGAACCTTCTTGGAGGCCGGCTTGGCCTTGAAAGTCATCTTTTCGCCGGTGAAGGGGTTGGTGCCCACCCGCTCCTTGGTGGCAGGCTTCTTGACGACCTTGAGCTTGAGCAGGCCCGGCAGGGTGAACAGGCCACCGCTGCGGAGGCTCTTGCGGATGATGCCGCCAACGGCATCCAGCACCGCGCTGGCGTCTTTCCGGGAAAGGCCGGTTTCCTTCGCAATGTGATTCAGGATGTCTGACTTGGTCGGGGCGCCACCATTCTTGGCCATGCTTGAAATACTCCCTGGAGTTGAAGAATTAACCGCGGCCCACAGCAAAATCGCTGGTTCCGGCGCAGGAACATAGAGTGTGCTGATGCTGGCCGCAAGCCTTTATTTCAGGGGCGGCATGCACTACTTGTATTGGCAGGGACTTTTCTGGCAGGCAAATCGGGCACTTCCCGGACAATCGGACCACTGCATCTAGCATCAGCAGACAGGAGAACCAACATGACTTCCTCGCGCATTGATGTCGTTCCGGACTCCCATCGCGCACTCCTCGACGGACCCATCGTCATCAGCCTCGCCACGCAAATGAAGTCGGGCCAGATCCAGGTACAGCCTGTGTGGTGCAGTTACGACGGCCTGCACATCCTGGTGAACACGGAGAAGCAGCGGGCCAAGTACGACAACCTGCACGCCCGGCGGCCGGTGACCGTTCTCGCGGTGGATCCCGCCAATGTCTACCACTGGATCGAAGTCCGGGGGGAGGTGGTGGAGGAGATGGAGAAAGGCGCCGATGCCCATATTGACCAGCTGGCGAAGCTCTACCTCGGGCAGGACAAATACCCGTTCGGCCAGCCGGGCGACATCCGCGTGCTGTTCCGGATCGCGCCCCGCCGGGTGCTGACGTACGGCCCCTGACGCCGGCAGAGGACCCGGGCTCAACAGGTGAGCCCGCTCAGGGAGGTCAGGCCGAGCGAACCGCCGACCCTGAGCTGGCAGCGGCGCGTGGCGCGACGAGCGGCACCGGGTCCAGCACCCAGTTGCCGGACTCCCGGCGCGCCGGGCAGGGAATGGCATAGGCGACATCGCCCTGGTTGTTGCGCAGGGCCTTCATGTCCACACGCCAGCCGCGGGCTTCCCATTCCTTGCAGTGTTCCCGGTACCGGAACACGGCGTGATCGCTGGGAAGCAGTATTTCCTTGTTGTTGGAGTCCGGCGTGCGCACCGGGTTCAGGTTCTCGAGGATCGCGATGTCCTCGTGGACGATCTGCATCGTCAGGTCCTCGACGCGCTTGTCGTGCTTGTCTTCCATCAACCAGTTGCGGAGGTTGAGGAAGAAGATCCGCGTGTGGTTCTCGTCGATGGGCTGCTCGAACAGGTACTGATGAAAGGCGTTGGTGGCCGTCAGCTCGATCCACGTGACCAGCTGGTTCGGTCCCTGGTACCAGGAGCCGGCGGCGCCGGTGCGGCTGCCCTGGCGGTCGTTGGCCAGGGTGGTGTTCTCCTGCTTCTCGCCGAAGGGCAGGAAGAACTTGGCACCCCACGGGATGTCGGTCATTGGCGTCTGGTTGCGCTGGTACTCCATGGCCATCTTCGGCGCGCCCTGCAGCGGGTGCACGAATTCGTTGTGGATCGGGTCCATGCCGTTCTCCATGGACCGCTGGTAGTAGGCGTTCAGGTTGAGGACGTAGGTCTGGCACTTCCAGCCGGGCTGGCCGTACTCGGGTACGTCGTAGAGCGGCGGACGCTCCGCCTCAGGCAGGTCCCCCAGGAAGGCGAAGACGATGCCGTACCGCTCCTGCACGGGGTAGGAGTCGACCTTGGCACGGGCCGGGATCTTCGCGTCGTCGCCGAGCGACGGCAGCCTGGCGCACTTGCCATCGCCACCGTAGGCCCAGCCGTGATACGGGCACACCACCCTGCCAGCCTTGATCCAGCCCTTGTGCAGCGCACCGCCGCGGTGGACGCAGGTGTCGGACACCACATGGGCCGCGCCCGCCTCGTCCCGGAAGGCCACGAAGGGCAGGCCGAAGACCTGCGCCCGGAAGGGTTTTTCCCCGGTGATTTCCGAGGACAGGCCGATGGGATACCAGAAATTGATGAACATGCTCGTGCTCCAGGAAATTCAGGCGGTTTGGCTGCCGCCAATGCTAGCGCGTTCCCGTCCGGGGGGGGCATCCGCGCCCGGTCATAAGCCGCCCGAATCAAGGGCGGTTGAAACCACTTGCAGTTGCAGCGCGAAGTCCTTTCCCAGAAGCCGCACCGGCGACCCCCAGGGGTGGAACCGGGCGAACCATGCAACAGGACAGGAAGACAGAGCCGTGGCAAATCGTCTCAGACCACCCCTTCGTCGCCCGGGACCGTTTGGATCACGCCTGGCGGCCTCCCTGGCGCTCCTTGCCGGTGCGCTCGTGACGAGTCCCGCGGCAATCGGCGAGGCCTACGACGGACTTCGCGCGAGGATCGAGCAGGGCTACCAGGACCGGAACCTGGCCGCCATCGAGGCCGCGCGGACAGAACTCCTGCACCTGGCGGCAGCCCCGCAGGACGCGCCGGGGGACCCGGCAAGTGCCGCCTACTTTGCGGCGTACGCGCGATTCCGGCAGGCCCTGGCCACGGAAGCCGACCGCCCCGCTGCCCGCGGCTACCTGGAAGACTGCATCGCCGAGTTGCAGGTCGTGGTCCGGCAGCAGCCGGGGCATGCGGAGGCCCGGGCGCTGCTAGGCTCCTGTAACGGCATGAGTACCCTTTACGGGGTCATGGCCACGGTAACCCGGGGCCTGGAAGCCCGGCGGCAGATGGCCGAAGCCCGCCGGCTGGCACCGGACAATCCCTGGGTCGTCATGCAGGACGGTCTCGCCGACTGGGCCACGCCCCGGTTGTTCGGCGGGGACCGGGAACTTGCGGTGGCCAAGCTGGAGCGGGCCGCGGGGCTGTTCGCGCAGGCCATGGAGTCGGGGTCGCGCATCGCGGCCTGGGGTGCCGCGGAAGCCTGGCAACAGCTGGGCCTGCGCTACCAGGAACTCGGGCGGGACGACGACGCCCAGGTGGCCTTCGAGCGCGCCAGCGCGGTTACGTCCGGCCGCGTGCAGCTCGCCTCTTCGAACTCGTAGTCGCGCCTGAAGGCGCTCCTACCGGTACCGCAGCCGCTTGCAAATTCGCACCTCGCACTGTCCGCATCGGGGCACCGCGCCGCACAGGTCGCCGTGGTCCGTCGAGGTGAACAGCGTGAAGAGGTTGGCCACCATCCGGGGATTCTGACCCGCCCGCTCGGCCCAGGCCGCCAGCAGCGCGTCCGCGTCGCCGGGGCTGACCGGCACGTGGGAAATGCCAAAGCGCCCGGGTCCCACCAGCCTGGCCATAAGGTCCGTGGCCGCCACCTTTGCCTTCACGGGGGCCTCGCCGGCGGCAGCCAGGACTGCGTCCACATCGACCTTGTTGCGCCGGAACGTGGCGCGCACCTGATCGATCAGCTCCCGGGGGTGGGCGTGGGCACGGTTCCGCCGCAGCCAGAAACAGGCCTGTGCCATGCCGCCGCCCACAAGGTCCGGCAGGTCCTCGAACTCCTCCCGGGCAAAGAAGCGTTCCTGCAGATCGGGCGCGAAGAACCTAAGGATCTCCTCTCGGGCAACGCGCGAAGGGCCCATCCGGCCGCTGGGCTGGCCCGGGTAGCGGGGATGCCAGTGGAGCAGCACGAAGTCACCGTCGTCGGCGACGGCATTCAGCACCTGCTCCCGGTACGCGGGATGGCGCACCGGGTCCATGTTGTGCAGCAGGCCGTGGTCCAGGACCAGGTCGAAGGGCTCCGGCACGGCCCATTCCGTGATGTCTGCCTCGACCGGCCGCACCGAGACGCCCGCCTCTGCCGCCCGCTTCTGAGTGAACTCCAGGGCCTTGGGCATGAAGTCGAGAGACGTGACGTCCCAACCCTTCTTCGCGAGGTACACCGAGTCGGTACCGGCGCCGCAGCCGATGTCGAGCGCCCGGCCAGGCCGGCGCCGCTCGCAGATCTCGGCGAGGAACAGGGTGGGCTCGTCGTGGGCCCAGGGCAGGTCCTGCCAGCTCGTTGCCCAGTCGTAGGTGGCGAGAAAAGTCTTCTTTTCGTGGGTGGTCATTGCGCCTGTCCGCTTGCCGGGTAGCCGTGATCGTCGCACACCCGGGGCCGGATGAAACGTTGGGAGCCGTGCTAGCCTGACCGCCCCAACCGCAACGCCACCCCCATGCTGCTGACTGGTGCCGCTATCGCCGTGCTTCTCGCTGCCCAGGCTGCGCCCGCACAGGATGCCACCCGGACTGGCGGCCCACCTCCCGGGGACGGTCGCGAGTTGCTTCCGGAAATCATCGTTACCGCCCGACGCCTGCCGGAATCCATCCAGCGCGTGCCCGTCTCGGTGACGGCCTTCGACAGCGACGCGATCAGCCAGCTCGGCGCCACCACGCTGGACGAACTGGCCCGGTTCACGCCCGGCTTCTCCTTCAACTCGGCGCTGGGCCGCGGCATCAACTCCAACCGCCCGACCGTGCGTGGCCTCACCACCATCCGCAACGGCATCGCCAACTCCACGGTGGCCGCGACCTTCGTCGACGGCGTCTACCTGGGTGGCTCCAGCCAGTCGACGACTTTCCACGACCTCGAGCGGGTCGAGATCCTGCGCGGCCCCCAGTCCGCCCAGTTCGGGCGCGCCACCTTCGCCGGCGCGGTCAACTACGTGACGCGGAGCCCCGGCGCGGAGCTGGCCGGCGGCCTGGAGCTGACAGGTGCGGAACACGACACGGCCCGGGCCAACGGCTGGATCGGCGGGCCCCTGGCCGGGGACTGGCTGCGGTTCCTCGCCAGCGCGGGGGTGGATACCTACGGTGGCGAGTACACCAACACCCGGGACGGGAGCACGACCGGCGGCGAGGAGTCCCGCGACGTCAGCCTGAAGTTCGAGGCAACGCCCTCGCCTGACCTGCGGGTGAGCCTGCGGGTGGCACTGCAGGAGACGGACGACGACCACTTCGCCGTCTGGCTCCAGCCGCGCACCGTCAACAACTGCTGCTTCCGCAGCGCCGATGCGCCCCGGGCCCGGGAGTACTACGTGGGCCAGGCACTCACCTCCGACACGGTCACCCTGTACACGGATGCGCTGGAGGCTGCCGGCGGCTCGGGCTTCGAGCTGGACCGCCAGCTCGGCTCGCTGAGCATCGCCTGGGACCTGCCCGGCGACTGGACCGTGAGCAGCCTTACGGGGGTCGTCAGCGACGACCTGGAGCGCGGCTTCGATGCGTCCTACGCGGCCTACGACCCCGTGCCGCAGCAGCCCGGCTCTTTCCTCCAGCGCGATGAGCTCTCCCAGGGCGATTTTTCCCAGGAGCTGCGCGCGACGTCGGGCCGGGGCGCGAACTGGCGCGCGACCGGCGGGCTCTACTACTACCGGGGCCACCTGGACGAAGTGGTCGAGAACCGGGTCGTCGTGGCGCCCGATGGCGGTGTCTCGGTGCTGCCCAATTTCGGTAACCTCACCCTGCAGGACGTGGAGAACCGTGCGGTCTTCGGTGCACTCGAGGTTGACCTCGACCACGCCATCACCGCCGGCCTTGAACTGCGCTACGCCGCCGACGAGGTGCAGGTCACCACCGTGCCCAACGTGGGCGGAACGGGCGACAGCACCCGCTTCAGCGAGACCTTTCACAGCTGGTCGCCCCGGCTGACAGTCACCTGGCAGGCGAGCCCGGCACTGATGCCCTACCTCAACATCGCCCGTGGCCAGTCCCCGGGCACCTTCAACGCCGACGTGCCGGACACCCCCGAGGGGACGCCTGACGAGAGCTACCGGAACGTGGATGAGGAGGTCCTCTGGAGCTACGAAGCCGGCCTGCGGGGTGAGGTGCTCGACGGTCGCGGCCGGTACGCGCTCGCCGCCTACTACCTGGATGTCACCGACCAGCAGACCACCTCCATCATCGAGCTGCCGGGCGGTGGCACGGCCACCTTCATCGACAACGTGGGCAAGACCGCGGTCACGGGCCTCGAGCTCGAGGCGTCGGCACAGCTCAGCGAGCGACTCACGACCACGCTCACCTACGGCTGGACGGATTCGGAGATCCGCCAGCAGCTCAGCGAGGAACAGGCGGACCTGCGGGGTGGCAACGGCACCGCGGCAGACCTGGAGCGGCTCGGAAACGTTGCGGGCAAGACGACGCCCCGCGTGCCGGAGCACATGGCGGGCGTGCAGCTCGAGTACCGGCGCGACCTGGGCGGCCGGCAGAGCTGGTTTGCCGGCGGTGACTGGTCCTTCGAGTCGTCCCGCTACGGCCAGGAGGACAACCTGATCGAGACCGGCAACCGGTCTCTGCTCGGCCTGCGGACCGGCATTGCCTGGGAAGCGGTGGAACTGACGCTCTGGGTCACCAACCTGACCGATGACGACACACCGGTGGACGTGCTGCGCTTCCTCGACCGGCGCTCCGGCGCGCTGCCCTCCTGCGCGAGCTTCGTCACGGCGGGCACGGCCCCACCCGGCACCGTGTGTGCCGGTTCGTCGACGAGTCCGCGCGGTTTCGCGATCAGCCTGCCGCGGGGCCGCCAACTGGGCGCCACGCTCCGCTACCGCTTCTAGCAGTACTCCTCAGTAGTTTCCCCTATGCCGCCGGTGAGTGGCCAAGCGGACAATTGCGTTGCGCGGGGGACGGGTCGTACCTTCGTCGACCGCCCCGACATCAGGAGCTAGCCCATGCGCGTCGCCTCTTCCCACTGGCGGATATCCGCAGCCCTTGCGGCTTCCACGATCCTTCTCGCCGCTGCCGCCGTCATTCGGCCGGTCCGTGCCGCGGACGAACCGCTGGTGCACAAGGCCGAAGTGGCCCAGGCGAGCACGAAGCCGGCCAGCACGGAGAAGGGTCGCGAGCTCTACCTGCAGAACTGCGCCGCCTGCCACCAGCCGGAGGGCCAGGGCCTGCCGGGCGCGTTCCCGCCGCTCGCCAAGTCGGACTTCATCGCCGCCAATCCCAACGCGGTGCTGGAGACCACCGTCGAGGGACGGCAGGGCAAGATGGTGGTCAACGGCGTCGAGTACAACAACGTGATGCCGGCGATGAGCTACCTGAGCGACAAGGACCTGAGCCAGATCATCACCTTCGTGCTGAACAGCTGGGGCAATCCCGGCGGCAAGGTCACCACCAAGCAGGTGGCCAGCTACCGGGCGAGCAAGGGCCTGGAGTCGAAGCAGGCCGCCGGCGAGAGGCACCCGGGCGCCGGCGAGGCCGAACAGGCCTACCAGTCCCAGCCCTCCCAGATCACGGAAGCGCACGTGAGCGTGACGCCCGGCGCCCCGGCCATGACGGAGGCGGAATTCGAGAGGGGCAAGCAGATCTTCTTCGAGCGCTGCGCGGGCTGCCACGGCGTGCTCCGCAAGGGCGCTACGGGCAAGCCGCTGACACCCGACCTCACCATGGCAAAGGGCACTGACTACCTGAAGGCGCTCATCAAGTTCGGCTCCCCCGCGGGCATGCCGAACTGGGGCACTTCCGGCGAACTGACGGATGCCGAGATCGACCTGATGGCGCGCTTCCTGCAGCACGAGCCGCCCCAGCCTCCCGAGTGGGGCATGAAGGAGATGCAGGCGTCCTGGCGGGTGATTGTCCCCGTGGCCGACCGCCCGACCAGCCAGCAGAACGACATCAATCTGAGCAACGTCTTCGCGGTTACCCTGCGGGACAGCGGCGAGGTGGCGCTGATCAACGGCGACACCAAGGAGACGGTGGCCATCATCAAGACCGGCTATGCCGTGCACATCTCCCGGCTCTCGCACTCCGGGCGCTACGTCTTCACCATCGGCCGGGACGGCAAGGTCGACCTGATCGACCTGTGGGCGAAGGTCCCGCAGACGGTGGCCGAGATCCGCGTGGGCCTCGAGGCGCGCTCCGTGGAGACCTCCAAGTTCAAGGGCTTCGAGGACAAGTACGCCATCGCGGGCTCCTACTGGCCGCCCCAGTTCGTCATCATGGACGGCGACACGCTGGAGCCGAAGAAGATCGTCTCGACGCGCGGCATGACGGTCACCAGCCAGGAGTACCACCCGGAGCCCCGCGTGGCGGCCATCGTCGCCTCCCACCAGCACCCGGAGTTCATCGTCAACGTGAAAGAGACGGGCCGGATCCTGCTGGTGGACTACAGCGACATCGACAACCTGGGCATCACCACCATCGACGCCAAGGAGTTCCTGCATGACGGCGGCTGGGATTCGAGCCTGCGCTACTTCCTGACGGCCGCCAACCAGTCCAATACCGTGGTGGTGGTGGACTCGAAGGACCGCAAGCTGATTGCCAGGGTCCCCGTTGAGAAGATCCCGCACCCCGGCCGCGGTGCCAACTTCATCCACCCGGAGTTCGGGCCGGTGTGGGCCACCAGCGCGCTGGGCAACGACAACATCACACTCATCGGGACCGACCCGGACAAGCATGCAAAGCATGCCTGGAAGGTCGTGCAGGTGCTGAAGGGACAGGGCGGCGGGTCGCTGTTCGTCAAGACCCACCCGAAGTCGAAGAACCTGTGGGTCGACACGCCCCTGAATCCCGAGGCTGGGATCAGCCAGTCGATCGCCGTCTTCGACATCGACAACCTGGATGCGGGTTACAAGGTGCTGCCCATCGGCGAATGGGCCAAGCTTGGCCCCGGACCCAAGCGCATCGTGCAGCCCGAGTACAACGAGGCGGGCGACGAGGTGTGGTTCTCGGTCTGGAGCGGCAAGGAGGAAGAGTCCGCGATCGTGGTCGTGGACGACAAGACCCGCAAGCTGAAGAAGGTCATCAAGGGGCCGCGCATCATCACCCCGACGGGCAAGTTCAACGTCTACAACACGGTGCACGATGTTTACTAATCCAGCCAAGGCAGGCCGGCGGGCCGCCCCGAAGTTGATCGTCGCAACGGGGCTGCTCGCCGCGACGGTGGCGAACGGAGCGGACCTCACAGAGGACCTGGCTGCGGCCGTCGCCGGCAGCACGGTAAACCTCGGCTTCCGCTACCGCTTCGAAGCGGTGGATGACGACGGCTTCGCGAAGGACGCCTGGGCAAACACGCTGCGTTCACGCCTTACGGTGGCGCCGAAGCCGGTTGCCGGCTTCGGCGTGCTGCTCGAGGTGGACGACGTACGGCACATCGGCGCCGACAATTTCAACGACACCCGCAACGGCGTCACCGACCGGCCGGGCGTGGTTGATCCCGAAGGCACCGACCTGAACCAGGCCCTGATCCGGTACACCGGCTGGCAGGACACGGAGGTGGTCGTGGGTCGTCAGCGGATCGAGCGGGCGAACCAGCGCTTCGTCGGCGGCGTCGGCTGGCGGCAGAACGAGCAGACCTTCGATGCCGGCGGCATCAGCCACAAGTTTGGCAAGAAAGTCACCACGTCCTACTCATGGGTCGGCCAGGTCAACCGGATCCAGGGCCCCGACAACGGCACGCCACCCGCGGACCTGGACAGCAATACCCACCTGCTGGACGCGAGCTACGCTTTCGGCCCGCTGGCCACGGTGTCGGCGTACGGCTACCTGATGGACTTCGACAACGCCGACGGCCTCTCCAACGATACCTACGGCCTGCGCCTCACGGGCGCCACTGACGTCACGAGCGGGTGGAAGGCCGGCTACGCGCTGGAATACGCCGAGCAGTCCGACGGCGGGGACAACCCGGTGGACTACGACGCCAGTTACTACCTTGTAGAGGGCAGCATCGGGCTGACGTGGCTCGGCTTCAAGCTGGGCTACGAGGTTCTGGAAGGCGACGACTCCCCGGGCAGCGCCTTTCGCACGCCGCTCGCCACGCTGCACGCCTTCCAGGGTTGGGCCGACAAGTTCCTGACCACCCCTGACGCCGGGGTGGAGGACCTCTACTTCGCGGTCACAGGCAAGGCCCTGGGCGCCGACCTGCTGGTGCGCTTCCACGACTTCAGCGCCGAGTCGAGCAGCGCCGACTGGGGCACGGAGATCGACTTCTCGGCCAACTGGCCCCTGGGCAAGCACTACGCCGTGCTGCTGAAAGGCGCCACCTACGACGCCGACGACCTCTCCACCGACACCAGCAAGTACTGGGTGCAGCTCACCGCGAACTTCTGACGCCACTTCCAGCGGGCGGCCGGGTGCAGGCAAGATAGCCCGGTCGACCGCTCCGGGAGTGCGCGGAATGTCGGACGGATTCACCGTGGCGGGCTATGGCTCCCGCTCCATCGGCTTCGGCCAGCGGCCGGCCGTCATCGTGGTGGACCTGCAGGCAGGCTTCACCCAACCCGGGTTCCGGATGGGGCGGTCACCCCACGTACACCGCGCGCTCGCGAACACCGTGACCCTGCTCCGCGAGGCACGTCGCCGCAACGTCCCCGTCGCCACCTGCGCCACGGCCTGGGGCAGCGCCCGGGACATGGGCTACTGGAAGATCGAGACGCTCTACTCCGGCTGGTTCCACGGCGACCCTGCCACCGTCATGGACCCGCGCATCCACGACGCGGCCTACGACTTCCACTTCACCAAGTCGGCACCATCCATGTTCTTCGGCACGCCCTTGCAGACCTTCCTGACCAAGGCTGGCGTGGACACGGTGCTGGTCACGGGCTGCGTCACCAGCGGCTGCGTGCGGGCCACCATCGTGGACAGCTTCTCCCACGGCTACCGGACGATGGTCCCGGAGGACTGCTGCGGGGACATGGAAGAAGGCCCGCACCATGACAACCTGCGGGACGTGGGCCGCCGCTACGCCGATGTCATCGACCTGCAGACGACCATGGATTACCTGGGGCAACTCGCCCAGCCGCAGTGACTACTCCCGCCACTCCACTTCATAGCCGAGCCCGAGGCGCATGAGCCTTTCCAGCAGCCCCTCGTAGGCCACGCCGCCGTTGGCAGCGGCAGCGGCAAAATCCTCGTTCTTGCTGAGGTTCGGATTGCAGTTGGCCTCGAGCAGGTACACCCGCCCATCGGGCCGCAGCCGGAAATCCATGCGCGCGTAGCCGGAGTGGTGCAGGGCCCGGTAGATGCGCTTGCTGTAGCGCCTTAGCTGCTCCTCCGCGGCGGGATTGAGACCGGCCGCCTTGCCCGTGCGGATGCCGTGCTTCTGCTGGTACTTCCGGTCCCATTTCACCTTGCGGGTGGCGATACCGGCCATCACGTCGGGCAGGGTGCCGAAGTCCATCTCCCACACCGGATAGGTGGTCAGCCGCTCGTTACCGTCCACCGCAACGTAGAGCTCCCGGCCCTCGATATACTCCTCCACCAGGGCGTCGGTCTTGGTGTGATCGTGGATGAAGTCGATGCGCTCCTTCAGGTGCGCGCGGTCCTCCACGATGGACGCCTGGGAGATGCCCAGCGAGGCGTCCTCCGTTGCCGATTTCACGAACAGCGGGTAGGTGAGCTTCTTCGACAGCCGGTAGCGGCGGCCCCGCCGGAACAGTGCGAACTGGGGCGTCGGGATCCGGTGGTAGGTCAGGATCTGCTTGGACAGGACCTTGTCCCGGGACAGCATCATCCCGCGGGGGTTGCAGCCCGTGTAGGGCTGCCGCATGAGCTCCAGGTAGGCGACGATGTGCTGGTCGTAGGTGACGATGCCCTGGAATTCCTGCAGCAGGTTGAAGGCCACGTCGGGCTGCCACTCGGTGATCCGGGTGCGGAGATCGCCCAGGTTGTCGTACAGGCCCAGCACCTGGACCTCGTGGCCGGCCTGCCGCAGGCAGGACATCACGTCGTACTCGGTCTGCCACTCGTCGATCTCCTGCTGGGAATGCCCGTCCAGCGAGTCCGGTGGCACGAGGCTCTCGTGGGTGAGGACGAGGACACGGAGTTTCTTCATAGGGCGTAGCGCTCCCGGCCACGGCGTACAAAGTCGAACAGGATACGTTCCAGCAGGCCAAACACCTCGCGCTTGGAGAGCCGGAGGGGCTGGTTAACGCACAGGTCGAGCTCCCTCGCGCGGCGGATGACCATGCGCATGACATGGTGCACCAGGTAAGGGTGCAGCCGCGACCGCCGCACCAGCAGGCGCGTGAGCTCCGGGCGGACCTGGCGCAGGAATGCCGCCGCAGCGGGACGCCCCGGGTTCTGCGCCATGGGCGCGAAGACGCGCCGCAGCCGCATGTCGTAGCGTCCGGCCTCGGTGCGATCGGAGTAGTGGAGTTTCTCGGCGTAGTGCTCGCGCAAGGTGCTGCGGTTCGTCTCGAGGGGTTCGACGCGGACCCTTCCCCGCACCGGCGGCCGCTCGTCGCGGACTTCCGCCATCAACTCGTCCACGTAGCGCAGCTTGCGCAGCGCGTGCCAGTGCTCGTAGTCCGCGCGCCAGGTGGAGTTCGGCGCAAGCCAGACGGCGAAGGTCTCCGCGAAATCCTCGGATGGATGGCTCTGGGCATACCAGTGGCCAAGATGCATCACGTAGTTGCGGCTCATCGTGCGCGGCGCGTAGCGGGTCGGGTAGGGTCGCGATGCCGGGCCGAAGACCTGCCGCCAGCGCTTGCGCAGGCGGAACCGGTAGGCGTTGTCGATGGCGTGGCCTGTTTCGTGGCGCAGGATCCGCTGCAGCCAGCGGGCATTGCCTCCCTCGACCTCGTGCATCTGGCGGCGCTCGAGGGCGGCGAGCCGTGGATGTGCGAGGTAGAAGGGGATTGCGAAGCCGGGCACGCCGTCCGGGCAGAACCACTCGACCGACAGCCAGACGTGGGGGCGGAAGCGGAAGCTCCTGCGCTCGAGCTCCCTGTCGAGGCGGTCGAGCGCGGGCTTGAGAGGACTCTCCTCGAGCCTCAGCCCGAGGTCGTTGAAGCGCAGGTCGAGCAGCGCCTCATCATCCAGCTTGGACCACCAGAGCATGCTATTGCCTTGTAGGAGCGGCTTCAGCCGCGACATCCCTCGCCGGTCGCGCCTGAAGGCGCTCCTACAGTCGCTCAGCCCCCCAAAAAAGAGAAGGGCCGCATCGCTGCGGCCCTTCGTGAGACCGGGTGTCCCCAATCCCCTTGCCTGGCGAGCCCTTCTGAAGGGGCGCGCTCGAGCCTGTGGGTGACGTCGCTAGCAGCTAGCCACCGGGAAGGAGTGGTCCAGATCAAGGTCCACGGTCAGGCCGAGACACGTAGGGTGGATGGACACCGCGATAATCTCACTAGACATTGGATCACCTCCTTTATACGTGGGCTTAGCCCATGGGGACGACGCCTTGAGTATCCGGCGTCCCGGCGAAAATTCCAAGATGCGGCGCACACAATCCGGGTGACTGGCGGGACCCGGTCACAGGTGTGCTAGTCTCGAAAGTGGGGGTATAAAAACATGCACAAGTCGCCTCGCCGCTCCGTCGCCAAGAGTGCCGCCGCAGGGGTCCTTCTCCTCACCGGATATGCTCCGGTCCAGCCCGCAGGGGCCCAGGAAGTCCTGGAAGAGATCACCGTCACAGCCCGGAAAGTGACTGAAAGCCTGCAGGAAGCGCCGCTCTCGGTGGTGGTACTGACCGGCGACGTCATGGCCGAACAGGGCATCAGCCGGGTCGAGGAACTGGTGTCCTACGTCCCGAACTTCGCCATGTCCGAAACGGGAATCGGTACCAATCTCTACGTCCGCGGCATCGGGTCCGGCATCAACCAGGGCTTCGAGCAGTCGGTGGGCATGTACATCGACGGCGTCTACTACGGGCGGGCCCAGCTTACCCGGGCGCCCTTCATGGACATGGCCCAGGCGGAAGCGCTCCGGGGGCCGCAGGCCATCCTTCTCGGCAACAACAGCATCGCGGGCGCCCTCAACTTCACCACGGCCAAGCCGACGGACACCTTCGAGGCCCGGGTCAGCGGCCTGTACGAACCGGACCATAACGAGCAGGAGCTGAACGCCACGATCTCCGGTCCCCTCGGCGAGCTCTTCGGCCTCGAGTGGGGAGCGCGGTTTGCCGGCCGCTACCGGACCATGGACGGCTATATCGACAACACCCTCCTCTCCCGTGACGAACCGGACCGGGAGGAGACCAGCGCCCGCATCACCTTCGGCTTCCAGGGCGAGACGGTGGACGGGACCCTGAAGTTCGAGACCAACGGCTTCGACGTGAAGGGCCGGCAGATCGAGATCGTCCGGGCCGACCCTGCCGTCACCCGTGGCTCGAGCCAGACGGGCTTCAGCAACAACACCGGCAGTTCGGCTCTGTGGGGCCCGGGATACAACTACCTGGAATTCCTCGACATGTTCTTCGACGGCCCCCCGCCGGCGATCGGCCCGGACTTCGATCCGGCCACGGACTATGTCTTGGACAACCCCGGCCTGCGGGACGGCACCCTGAACTACGACCGGCAATCCAACGGCGATAAGAGCGACAACGACATCACCTCGATCGTCGGCACCGTGAACTTCGCCCTGGGCGACCACACGCTGACGGCCACTCTCGCCCACCTGGAGTACGACTACTCGGAGGACTGCGACTGCGACTTCACCGGCGCGGCACAATTCCTGCTGAATTCCAAGGAGGACTACAGCCAGGACAGCATCGAGCTGCGCCTGACCTCCCCCCAGGACGGACGCCTGCGCTACGTGACGGGCCTGTATTACCAGGCCGACGAGCTGGACTTCGGCGACCAGATCTTCCTGCCAGTGGACAGCGGCGTGGTGCGGCTGGTGGGCTACGCGACCACCGGCGACCCCGAGGGAGCCTTTGACTCCCTGGGCGACACCTCGGCATTCCGGGACTTCGAGCAGAACACCTACAACAGCTCGGTCTTCGGCCAGGTGAGCTACGACATCACCGAGCGCTGGCGCGGCAGCGTGGGCCTGCGCTACAGCCACATCGAGAAAGAAGCCATCCGCATCCTGCGCGAGGGGGACCTGGACCGGAATCCCTTCAACCTCAACGATGCCAACGACTTCGACCGCCTCTCCGCCGGTGCCGTGCTGTTCGCCTCCATCTTCGACGTGTCCTTCCACCAGTTAAGTGGTGCACGGGAGGAAGACAACACCGCCTGGGAGCTGGTCACCGACTTCGACCTGACCGACGACGTCCTCCTCTACGGCTCCATCAAGACCGGCTTCAAGAGCGGCGGCTTCGACGTGCGCTCCAACAGCGAGCCCGCACCGGTCGGCAGCACCGGCGCGGGTACGTTGTTCCCCGCCAACCTGGAGGAGCAGGTCAACTCACTGGTACCCCCGGGTTCCTTCGAGTTCGAGGACGAGCAGGCCACGGCCTTCGAGGTGGGCTCGAAGATCTCCCTGCTGAACGGCACGGCCGAGATCAACGTCGCCGTGTTCTACACGACCTTCGACGACCTGCAGGTCAGCATCTTCGACGGCACGCTGGGCTTCAACGTGGGCAATGCCGCGAAGGCCATTACCCAGGGCGTGGAACTGGACGGCCGCTGGGCCATCACGGACGACTGGTCCATGAACGGCTCCCTGGGCTACCTGGACTTCGAGTTCGACGACTTCCAGAACGGCCAGTGCAACCAGGGCCAGGCACCCACCTCGCCCAACGGCTTCTGCGATTACACCGGCAAGACGAACCAGTATGTCGCGGACTTCTCGGGCAACCTGGCGGTCAACTACGAGCACCCGCTGACCGAGAACCTCCTCTTCCGCTCCACCCTGGATACCCAGTTCACGACCGAATACAACCCGTCCCAGAACCTGGACCCACGGATCGAGCAGGACGCCTACGCCATCTGGAACCTGCGGGTGGCACTGGCGCAGATCGACGACAAGTGGGAAGTCGCGATCCTCGGCCGCAACCTGACCGACGAGGAAGTGGTTTCCTACGCGAATGACACGCCCCTGGCATTCAGCCAGTTCGGCTCGCCCACGTGGTACGGCTTCGTCGAGCGGTCTCGCAGCGTGGCCCTGCAGGCCAGCTACCGTTTCGGGGAGTAGGCCCATGCGCAAGCAAGACAACAATTCCAACATCGGCGACCTGCCGGCCAAGGCCCGGGGGAGAAACTGGATGAAGACCGGAACAATGCTGCGGGGCGTGGCCGCCCTGGCCCTGCTCAACGTCGGACTGCCGGCCTGGTCCGCCCCCGTCGCGGTGGATACCACGAGCCCGGCCAACGGCTTCACCGACCTGTTCAGCGCGACGTTCGATGGCGCCCTCACGGCCTGCACCCCGTCAGACCCGTCCTGGTGCACGTTCTTCAACGGCAAGCCCGGCCCCAACCGCAACATCGTAATTTCGCCAACCCCCACCGGGGCCGTGAACGCCGTACCCCTCGGCATCACGCCGGTACCTGCCTCGGGCTCCTACCTGGACCTGTCCCTGAACGGCGCCCGTACTCAGCTGACAATTTCCGGCGGGACGATCGCCGTGCCGGCGATCTCACTCACGATCCAGGGCGGCACGCCGAACGCCACGGTGGTGAACGCCGGCGGCGCGGGGGTGGTCTTCAGTACGGCACCCCAGGTGGCCACGGTCGACGCCAACGGCCGGGCGGAATTCCTGGTCGATCTGGCGCCCGCGACGGCCGTGGACTTCAGCACGTTTTCGGTGATCGTCGGCGCGCCGAACGGCAGCTGCTCGGGCCCGCTCTGCGCCATCATCCCGATCCTCACGCTGGACATGGTCCGGTACCGGCTGGTGATCGACTACGACGCGGATTTCGAGACCTTTACCGCCAGCTACATCGGCCAGACGGGCAACAACTCGATCCTGTCCATCACCATGAACTCGGTGGTGCCGGAGATTGACGTGGCGACCAGCGTGGCCTTCGGCGACGTGACCGAGCTCACGACCGCCACCCAGACCGTGACCGTGGCCAACACGGGCGGCGCCAGCCTGCGGCTCCAGACCGTGGGCCTCGCCAACCCGCTCGCGCCGCCCTTCGCCCTGGCCAATGACAACTGTACGGCCGCCGTGCTGGCGCCAAATGGTGGCAGCTGCACGTTCGACGTCACCTTCACGCCGGGCTTCGTCGGCAACTTCCCCGATAGTTTCGACATTCCCTCCAACGATGCCGACGAGCCGTCGGTCACGGTATCCGTGTCTGGCAACGGCACGGCCGAGCCGGTGCCCAACATCAGCGTCAGCCCTACTTCGGTGCCCTTCGGCAGCTTGCTCATCGGCAACAACGCGGAGGCTACGGTTACCGTCACCAACGACGGCAATGCGGAGTTGCTGGTGGGCGCCGTCGGCGGGCTCGTCGCGCCGTTCAGCCTCGTCAATGACAACTGCTCGGGCCAGCCGGTGGCGCCGCTGGCCAGCTGCACCATCGGCGTGCGCTTCGAGCCCACCGCGACGGGTGCCGTCACCGGCACCTTCGACATCCCCTCCAACGACGGGGCAGATCCGACTGTCACAGTGTCAGTGAGCGGCACCGGCACCTCGCTGGCCACGCCCGGGATCACCGTGACGGACAACACCCTCCCGGACAATGACCTGCTCGTCCCCTTCGGCAATGTCACCGAGGGCACCGTCCGCGACCGGACGATCACGGTGACGAGCAGCGGCGGCCTGGACCTGGTGGTCGGCGCAGTCGCCGGCGCCAACCCCGTCGCGGCGCCGTTCAGCGTGGTCTCCGACGGCTGCTCTAACCAGACCCTGGCGCCCGGCACGAGCTGCATCGTGGCGGTTCGCTATGCGCCGTCGGCGACCGGCAGCAACAGCGGCAGCCTGGACATCCCCTCCAACGCCATTGACGACCCGTCGGTGGTCGTCCAGCTGACGGGCACAGGGATCGCTCTCGGCGAGGGCGGCGTGACGACGCCAAGCCCCGGCGGCGCCGATGGTGGCTTCATGGCCGTTGATCCGGCAACCCTGCTGCTGCTGGGGGCATCCGGCATCTGGGGCTGGAGGCGCCAGCAGTCCCGATGACGGGAACGTTCGACCCGCCCCGGGTCTACTCCGGCGGGATCGAGGACTGGCTGATACTCGGCGTGCTGCTGTCAGCGTCGGTGCTGGCGCAGGTGTTCCTGGTCCTGCGCAACAGGCACCCGGACAACGTCCACAGCCCGCCGCTGGCCTGGCTTCGGGCCAGCCTCTATTTCTCCGTCGTGCTCGTGCTGAGCTGGGCCACCGGCGTCCTGAAGGTTCTCGTGCACGGCCCCTGCGTCCAGCCGGGCCAGCAGTCTGATCCGCTGTGGGTGGGCCTGACAGGCCTCTGGGCGGCTGCCGCAATCTGGGGATACGTGTACTGGTGGCCCCGGGGAACACTGACCCACGACCGCAGGCTGTACGTGATTCCCCAGTCCCTGTTCGGCCTCGTCTGGGGCCTCTGCTCCGCCCAGCTGACCCTGGTGCTGTGGGCGCTGGTGGAGGATTTCGGCTTTGCGCGCTGGGTGACAGCGGTGCTGGTCTTCTTCCTGCTGTCGGGCTACGGCCAGATCTACCAGTCCGGCTGGTGGGACATCCACGTGTCCCCGCCCCACAACATCCGGGCCACCAACGCGAAGAAGGTGCTCTTCGCCCACATGCCCTTCCTGCTGATCGGGCTCACCCACTTCACGCTGTTCGGCAACGCCCTGGTGTTTGCGGGCTTCCACGCCTTCGCCCTGGCCTGCTCGGCCGTGGCCATGCGCTTCCCGCCGTTCTGGGAGAAGGACGGGCCGGTGGTCAACCACGAGACGGCCCTCGGCGTGTAGGAGCGCCGACCGGCGCGACCCGCGAATCCAACCCGGTGCCGGCCTCCGAATCCCTGGCATGCCCCTCCATGCTGCATTTGCTGTCATCCGGGCCCTCCTTGTGCTCGGCACCGCGCTCCCCGCCGCTGCCACGGAGCAGCCCGACTACCAGGTCCTCGAGAAGGACGGCGCCTTCGAACTGCGCCAGTACCCCGCCATGCTGGCCGCGGAAACCCTCGTGACCGGCGCGGATTTCGAGGACGCGGGCGACATCGCCTTCGGCCGGCTGTTCCGCTACATCACGGGCAACAACCGGTCCCGGGCGGAGATCGCGATGACGGCCCCGGTGGTGCAGACAGCTGCCCGCCCGCCGGCCGACGGCGAAAGGATCGCCATGACGGCGCCCGTGATCCAGCAGCCCGGGGACTCGGGCGGTTACCGGGTGGCCTTCATCGTGCCGGCGGAGTACACCCGCGAGACCGTGCCGGAGCCACTGGACCCGACCGTGCGCATCGTGGCGACGCCGGCCCGGCTGGTGGCCGCGATGACTTACTCCGGGCGGTCGTCGGAAGAAATGCATCGCAAGAACGAAGCGTCCCTGCGGGCGGCGCTGGCGCCGCGCAACCTCACCGCTGCCGGCGAGTCGATCACTGCCCAGTACGACGCGCCGTTCATTCCGGGCCCCTTCCGCCGCAACGAGGTGCTGATCCCGGTCACAAGGGAAGGCGAACCTTAACGGGCCTTACGCCGCAGTTCCTCGCGCAATACGCGGCGCAGTGTCGCTTCCAGCGGCTCATCGGTCCGGCGAATATGCTCCCGGAGTGCGGAGTTCATCAGCGACTGATAGTTGCCGCCGCCGGCCTCGTTGACGCGCTCCCGGAACCACGCGACGATCTCATCGTCGAGGCGGATGGTGATGCGCGTCTTGCCCTTCGGGAGGGGCAGAATCGGGCCTCTCCTGCCCTTGGAGAAATCGTATTCTTTACGCATCAGCGCGTCTCCAGATAACGTCGCGTTTCGCCAGGGCTGGCGGCCCTCGCGGAGATCACCCGCGCGACTTCTCCACGCATTGTGAAGACCATGACAAGTATCCGGCCAAATGCATCCCTACCCTGTGAGATGAAGCGCTCCTCGCCGGCGGCGTCCGGATCCCTGATCGTCAGAGCCCAGGGATCGTCAAACAGGGTGACTGCATCGGCGAATGCAATCCGGTGCTTCCTGAGATTGGACTGTGCCTTTCCAGGATCCCACTCAAACTCCCGTCCCGGCATTGTATGTACAATCGTGCACAAGCGTCAACGTGCGACAACCGGATTACGGTATTTGCCGCCCGAATCCGGGTCCGCCCGACTAACTGGTCTCTTTCGCTGGTTATGGCCGGTCGCACTGGCAGTCCTGCTCGTCGCCTGCGGCACCAACCCCGTCACCGGCAAGAAGGAGATCCAGTTCGTCTCCGAGTCCCAGGAGCTGCAGATCGGGGCAAAGGAATACGCCCCCACCCGCCAGAGCCAGGGCGGGGACCTCAAGGTGCTGCCGGAACTCACCGCCTACGTGAACGACGTGGGCCAGAAGCTGGCAGCCGTTTCGGACCGAAGGCTGCCCTACGAGTTCGTGGTGCTGAACAGCTCGGTGCCCAATGCGTGGGCACTTCCCGGCGGCAAGATCGCCGTCAACCGCGGTTTGCTCACCGAGCTCGATAACGAGGCGGAACTCGCTGCCGTCCTGGGTCACGAGATCGTCCACGCCGCCGCCCGGCACGGCGCCAAGGCCCAGGAACGCGGCACGCTGCTCCAGGTGGGCATGGTCGCGGCCCAGATCGGGGTGGCCATGAGCGACGTGGACTCCACCGCCGGCAACCTGATGGTCATGGGTGCGGGCGTCGGCACCCAGCTGGTGAGCACGAAATACGGCCGGGACGCCGAGCTGGAGAGCGACCTCTACGGCATGCGCTACATGCAGCGCGCCGGATACGACCCGCGGGGCGCCGTGACGCTGCAGGAGAAGTTCGTGAAGCTCTCCCGGCAGGACGGCCGGAACCGGAACTGGGTCGAGGGCCTCTTCGCCAGCCATCCCCCGTCTCCCGAGCGGGTCGCCCGCAACCAGGCCACCCTCGCCGAACTCGGCAATCCGGGCGGCGATCTCGGCACAGAGCGCTACGCGGCCCGTATCGCCCCGCTGCTCGCCATGCAGCCCGCCTACGACAAGGCGGACCAGGCACTGGCGCTGGCCCGGAAGAAAGACCTCGCCGGTGCGCAGAAGCTTGCGGCCGAGGCCGCACGGCTGGCGCCGAAGGAGGCGCGCTTCCCGCAGCTGCAGGGGGACATCGCCCTCGCCCGGAAGAACCCGGAGGAGGCGCTGGCGTTCTACCGGAAGTCCATCGCCCTGGACGATGGCTACTTTGCGTCGCACCTGGGCGTGGGCACGGCCCAGTACAGGCTCCGCACCGGCGACCGGGGCGAGGCGGAACTGACCCGCAGCGCGAAGCTGCTGCCCACCGCCCCGGCGCTCTACTACCTGGGCTCCATCGCGAAGGAGGCCGGCAACCGGCAGCGCGCCATGGAACTCTTCAAGGGTGCCGCCAGCTCGAAGAGCGAACTGGGGCAGCAGGCCGCGGTGGAATACGCGCGCCTGAACTTCGCCGAGAACGGTACGAAGTACATCGCCACCGGCCTGCTGCCCGACTCCCGCGGCCAGTTGATGGCGGTGGTGGAGAACCGGGCGCCATTTCCGGTCAGCCAGATCCTGCTGACGCCCGTCCTGCTGGACGTGAACGGCCGCATTGCCCAGGAAGGGCGTCAGCTGCAGATTGGCAATACCCTGCAGCCCGGCGAGCGGGCCAGCGTGAACACCGGTGTGGGGACCGTGACTGAGGACGTCCGCCAGCGCCTCCGCATGCGCGTGGACTCCGTCCGGGCCGAGTAGGAGCGCCTTCAGGCGCGACCTGGGACTCCGCGGTCGCGCCTGAAGGCGCTCCTTGTATGTTGGGTTCCGTGGCCCTTATCGTCAGATGGTAAGCCACCGGGCCGGGTAGACCGTGCGCTCCTCGAGGGTTGACCTCGCCACGTAGCTGGGTCGCCCGGCCCGTCTTCCTTAGCAACCCGAACAGCTGCCGGGGCCTCGAGCCCGCATCCGCAAGGCAGGGAAAGAGGAAGCCATGACCGTCCAGACCATTGTTGGTATTGATCTCGGTAAACACCACCTCGACGTCGCCATCGAGCCCGCCCACGAGGCCTTCCGCGTGCCCCACGACGAGGCGGGGATCAGCGCGCTGATCACCCGGCTCAAGCCCCATGCTCCCGACCAGATCATCCTGGAAGCGGGCGGCCCCCTGGCCGCCCAGCTGGCCGGGCTGCTGGCCGCCGAGGGCTTCGCCGTGGTCGTGGTCAACCCGCGTCAGGTGCGGGACTTCGCCCGGGCCACCGGCCAGCTGGCCAAGACCGACCAGTTGGATGCCCGGGTGCTGTGCGCCTTCGCCGCGGCCGTCAAGCCCGCCTGCCGCGCCCTGAAGGACGAGACGGCCCAGGTGCTGAGTGCCCTGGTGGCGCGGCGCCGGCAGCTGATGCAGATGCTGGTGGCGGAGAAAAACCGCTTGAGTGCGGCACCCCCCACCCTGGTGCGCCGTAACCTCACCACCCACATCCGCTGGCTGCAACGCTGCCTGGAAGACACCGATCGCGAACTGCGCGAGCAGATCCAGGACAGTCCGGTGTGGCAGGCCCGCGAGAACCTACTGGCTGGCGTGCCCGGGATCGGCCGGGTCACCGCCCAGGCCCTGATCGGCGACCTGCCCGAGCTCGGCCAGCTCAGCGACAAGCAGATCGCGGCCCTGGCCGGCCTGGCGCCCTTCAATCGCGACAGCGGCACGCTGCGCGGCCAACGCCACATCTGGGGTGGCCGCTGGCAGGTCCGTACCGCACTCTACATGGCCACTCTGGCGGCCATCCGCTCCAACCCGCCGATCAAAGCCTTCTACGCCCGCCTGCGTCTCGCCGGCAAACCGCCCAAGGTCGCCATCACCGCCTGCATGCGCAAACTCCTGGTGATCCTCAATGCCATGGTCCGCGATAACGCGCCCTGGCAGCCGCCCATCACCGCTTGACTCACAACACAGCTGCTACAGGGCCGGGGGGAACACCCGGCGGTAGTCGGCGATCTGCTCGTCCAGGATCACGTCATCCCGGCGCACCGGGTGGGCCAGCACGAGGCCCGCGAGGCTGCGGCACCGGGACAGGGCCACGTAGGTCTGGCCGTGGCTGAAGGCGCCCCGCCCCAGGTCGATATACACCCGGTCGAAGGTCTGTCCCTGGCTCTTGTGGATGGTGATTGCCCAGCCGAGCCGCAGCGGCAGCTGCTTGTAGGCACCGACCTGCTCCCGGGTGATCTGCTTCGTACCGCGGTCGTACTGGTAGACCAGGTTCTCCCAGGCCGTCCGGCCGACCTCGTGCTCCGTGCCGTCTTCCAGCTGGACCTTGGGCCCGTCGTCACCGAGTGCCGTGACGATGCCCCAGGAGCCGTTGATCCAGCGCCTGTCCGCATCGTTCCTGAGGAACATCACCCGGGCCCCGACCTTCAGGGTCAGCGCCGGCTCGGTGGGGAACGCCGCCGTGTCGAACTTGCCGCTGACCTCCGCCGCGTAGACCTTGGCCTTGCCTGGCAACGCCATCAGGCGCCGGGTGTTCTCCCGGAAGGCGGCATCGTTGGTCGCTGTGAGCACGATGTGGCTGTCGGGATCCGCAAGCTGCGACTTCGGGACCACGCGCGCGTTGAGCGCCTCCAGGATTTCCTCACCGGGCTCGCCGTCCCGGATGTGCTGGAGGATGCGACGGAACTCAGCGTCGTCCTTCTGCCGGTAGATCTTCGCAAGGTCCACCGAGCGCCCGGCGCGCTCCCGCCAGACCAGTGCCTGGAAGAAGTACGGGCCGCCGTAGGTCTCGTCGAAGTACTCCTTCAGTTCCGCCTCACGCACGACGGGCGGCAGCTGCCACAGGTCGCCGAACATGGCGAGCTGGACTCCGCCGAAGGGCTCGTCGTTCCGCCGGTTGAGGCGCAGCGCCTGGTCGATGCCGTCCATGAGGTCGGCCCGGACCATGGACACCTCGTCGATGATCAGCAGGTCCAGGGCCTTCATCACGCTGGTGTGGCGCATGGCCCGGAGCTCCCGGGTGTCCACGAAGCGCGGGGGCAGGCGGAAGAATGAGTGGATGGTCTGGCCGCCGACGCTGATCGCCGCGAGGCCGGTGGGCGCCACGACCGCCACGTTGCGGGTCGTCTCGTCCCGGAGCAGGTGCAGGAGGGTGGTCTTGCCCGTGCCCGCGCGGCCGGTGATGAACACGTGCTCGTCGCCGCCGTCGATGAGGGCCAGAGCCCGGTCGAAGTCGGCGTTGGGCTCGAGGCCGTCGCGGACGGGGGGCTTGCGGGGAATCTGGACACCGGAGGGGGGCATGCGGGGCCATTAGGCCACAAGCGGTATATTTCGTAGGAGCGGCTTCAGCCGCGATCGCTGTCGCGGCTGAAGCCGCTCCTACGGAACCTGCGCGAAGGAAACCAGCCATGGCCGCGAAGAACCCCCCCGCCGTCTCCCGCCGCAACCTCCTCGCCGCAGGCACCAGCCTGGCGGCGCTCGGTGCCGCCGGCAGCGCAGGCGCCGCGTCCCGGCCCCTGTCGCCCGACGAGAGCCGCTTCCGCATGACCAATACATCGGTGATGCGCATCCCCAGGGACCCCCGCCTGGACCTGGACGACCCGGAGACCAACTTCCGGGCGATGCTGAAGCTGCGCGCCGACCTGGCCGGGAAGGACTGCCTGTTCGCCTTTCCCGGCGTGGCCTGGGCAATGGTCCCGCAGGAGAAGAACTACAAGTGCTTCAAGACCTTCGGCATCGGTGCGTCCCGCATCGAGGAAGTGCCAGAGGGCTTCCGGATCTACAGCCGGGAGGTTCTCTACTACCTGGACCCGGACACCGGCGCGATCCTCGAGACCTGGAGGAACCCCTTCCTGGGCGGCCGGGAAGTCGAGGTCATGCACATCGCCAACGACCCGGTGAACGGCGTCTTCGCCCGGCAGGGCAATCCGGTCCTCTCGCCCCCCTACCCCTACGTGTCGGCGGGCGACGACGTGGTGTTCCAGTGGAACTTCTTCATCTTCAAGCCCGCGGAACTCACCCGCTCCGAGTACCCGCTCTACTCCAGCGGCGACAAGGACCAGCACGCGGAGCTGTGGGGCATCAAGGGCCGCAAGAGCGAGATCCTGGACCCGGGCATCACCTCCGCTTCCTGCGTCATGTCCTGGAGCCGGGTCGCCGGCTGGCTGCCGTTCATGGAGATGGGCGCGAGCCCGGGCACCATGGTCTTCCACAGCCACAGCATGAAGCTGATGAACGGCGTGGATGACATCCCCCGCTACATCCTCGACCACACGGTGAAGAACTTCCCGAAGTACCTGGAAGCGCCAAAGGAGTGGCTGGGGCCGGTGATGACGTCCAGCTTCGGCGAGTTCAAGAAGAAGATCGACGCCAGGAAGAAACCGTAGGAGCGGCTTTAGCCGCGACCCAAATCGGGGTTCGAATACAATCATGGTGAAACGCCCTTTGCTCGAAGACGCCGCGCAACGAGCCATCTCCTACCTGGAGGGCCTGGCTGCCCGCCCCGTCGCCCCCCAGCCGGAAGCCATCGCCGGGCTCGATGCCTTCGACGAACCGCTGCCGCCCGGTCCGGCGCCGCCGGAGACGGTCCTCGACCTGCTGGACCGGGTCGGCTCGCCCGCCACCATGGCCATGGCCGGCCCGCGCTTCTTCGGCTTCGTCATCGGCGGCTCGCTGCCGGCCGCGCTGGCGGCGAACTGGCTGGCGACGGCCTGGGACCAGAACGCGGCCCTTGCCAACGTGACGCCCGCGGCCGCCCGGGTGGAGGCTGTGGCGCTGCGCTGGCTCCTCGACCTGCTGGGCCTCCCGGCCGGCGCCGCGGGCGCCTTCGTCACCGGCGGCACGATGGCGAACTTCACTGCCCTGGCGGCCGCCCGGCACGCAGTCCTGGAGCGCGCGGGCTGGAACGTGGAAGCGGACGGCCTGACCGGCGCCCCGCCGGTGACCGTGATCGTCGGTGCCGAGGCCCATCCGACGCTGTTCAAGTCCCTGGGTCTGCTCGGCCTGGGCCGCAACCGCGTCACCCGGGTGCCCGTGGACGGCCAGGGCCGCCTTATTGCCGCCCGCCTGCCCCGCATCGCCGGCCCGACGATCGTGTGCACCCAGGCCGGCAACGTGAACTCCGGAGCGTTCGACCCGGTTGGCGAGGTGTGCGCGCGGGTCGCCGGCAGCGGTGCCTGGGTGCACGTGGATGGCGCCTTCGGCCTGTGGGCCGCCGCCGCGCCGGATCTCCGGCACCTGGCGGCCGGCGTCGAGACGGCCGACTCCTGGGCCACCGATGCGCACAAGTGGCTCAACGTGCCCTACGACAGCGGCCTCGCCTTCGTGCGCGATGGCGCGGCGCTGCGGTCAGCGATGGCGATCACCGCGGAATACCTGCCCAGCGAAAGCGAGGTGCGCAACCCGGCGGATTTCACGCCGGAGCTGTCCCGGCATGCCCGCGGCGTGGAGGTGTGGGCGGCCCTTCGGTCCCTGGGGCGGTCCGGCGTCGCGGACCTGGTGGGCGGGTGCGTCCGCCACGCGCAGCGCTTCGCCGAAGGACTGCGTGCCGCCGGCCTCGATGTGCTGAACGACGTGGTGCTGAACCAGGTGGTGGTGAGCTTCGGTGAGCCGATGAAGACGGAACGGGTAATCGCGGCGATACAGGCCGACGGCACCTGCTGGTGCGGCAGCACCGTGTGGCATGGCCGGCCGGCCATGCGGATCAGCGTGTCGTCCTGGGCGACGACGGCGGCCGACGTGGAGAAGAGCCTGGAGGCGATCCTGAGGGCGGCGCGGACGGCGTAGGAGCGGCTTCAGCCGCGACCCCCTCCGGCTCGAGACGCGCGGACGCGATTCTCGCCGGAGGGGGTCGCGGCTGAAGCCGCTCCTACTCCCAGTCTTCGTCCCACTCGATCGCCGCGTCGGCTGCGCGCAGCTCCGCCTCGGCGGCGATTTCCCGGCGCACCTCGGCGGCAGCTTCCCAGCCCTGGGCGGTATCCAGCAGGAGCGCCGGCCGCAGGTTGTGGAGCGCGGCGAGAAACAGCGTGCGAATCTCGGCACGGGATTCCCCGGCTTCGGCGACGTAGCCCTCGCCCACCTGGGAGAGCAGCCCGACGTAGACGGGGAAGAGCTGGCGCAGTTCGCTGCCGTCGAGCCCCCGGCGAAGCACCCGTTCCGCCACCAGCTGCGGCTGGAGACGGGCCGCGTCGTCGAAGAAGTTGCCGGCGATCTGCAGGCGCTCCACCTGCTCGCCGAGCTTCCAGGACCAGATGTAGGCCGGCAGCGGGCAGGAGAGGCCCCGGGACGAGAGCGCGCCGTAGGACACGTCGAAGGCCTCCATCAGGTCCGGGTCGAGCTCCTCGGGGGCGCGGATCTCCACGCCAGCCTCGTACCAGTCCGCGGCCCAGTCGTGCTGGCGATAGAACAGTTCCTCGGCGGCCCGGTCCCGCAGGAAGCGCTCCGCCGACGCGCGGGTGAACACACCCCTGGGGCTGCCGTACCGTGCCAGCGCCAGCTGCTGGGCCGGCGTGGCGGGCAGCCGGGACTCGATCGCCGCGATCATGCGCCGGGCCTGGTGGCGGCTGATCCGGCGGGGGATCTCGGCGCCCAGCCAGCGGAGCCGGTCCAGCTGGGCGTCGGTGGCCGGTTCCGGTGCCGGCACGCCTGGCTGCACGTCGAAGCCCGTCAGCGCTCCCCGGGCAAACAGCGTGGCGGCCCACAGGGCCACCGGCAGCAATGCCAGGGAAAACCAGGGAATGCCGGAGGAGGTGGTCCCGGTGTGCTCGAGGGTCCCCAGCGTGTCGAAAACCGCCCACACGGACGCCAGCGCCAGCAGCCCGGCAAGGATGCGGGTGGCGGGGCCGAGCGTGCGCTGGAGGTAGTCGTCCTGGACCATGTGGCTACTCCGTAGGGTCGGGACCGATAATGCCCCGAACCAGGGAGTTCCGTCATGACACTTCGCACCACCCGAGCGCGGGTCCCGGGCCTGCTGGCCCTGACCGCAACGCTGGCCGCCATTCAGCTCGCCATTCTTCCCGCGATTCCGGCAGCCCGGGCGGAGAACGGCGTGGAGCCGATCTTTGCCGCGGCCCGCAGCTACACCGCCTACGTGCGGGCCCGGATCGGGATGCCCTATATCGAGGACGAGCAGGCCTCCCAGATCGGCGCGGCCTTCCTCGTGGACCGGGACCGGGGCTGGCTGCTGACCAACGGCCACGTGACGGGACGGTCGCCCGGCAACGTGGAGGTCGCCTTCATCGACGGCCGCGCCCGGGCAGCCCGTCCGATCTACATAGACCCCTTCCTGGACGTGGCGGTGCTGGAAGTGGCAAACCGCACAGGGCTGCCCAGCCAGGTCGCCACCCTGGACTGCGGCCCCATCCCGTCCGTGGGCCATCCCGTGGGCGCCTTCGGCCACCCGGAGGACCTGCGCTTCACCGGCACCCGCGGGATCATCTCGGGTTTCACCGCCCGCTTCGGCGAGGACCGGCTGCAGACTGACGCGCCGATCAATCCCGGCAACTCGGGTGGGCCGCTGATCAGCCTGGAGACGGGCAAGGTGGTGGGAATCAACACCGACCAGCTGGCCGGCGACAAGGTGCAGAACGCCAACTTCGCCGTGCTGGCCCGTCAGGTGTGCCACATCCTGGCCCTGCTGCGGGCGGGCAAGGACCCGACCCCGCCCGACCTCGGCGTGACCTTCTTCGCGGAGAACGACGAGCCGACGCTGACGGTGGCCCGGGTGACGCCGGCCGCCGCGGGGTCCGGCCTGCAGCGCTACGACCGCATCACCGGGGTGAACGACGCCCCGCTGGACTGGACCACCGAGGGCGCCCTGCTGGACCGGCTGCGCGGTGCCCCCGCCGGGACGACGCTGCAGGTGGAGCGGGACGGCCAGCAGATCAGCCTGCGTCCCGCCCTCCGCCCCGCACTCGCGCCGCTGCGCCGGACGGGCATGTACGTGGCGGGCGCCCTGCTGTCGGTGAGCGTGCTGCGCAACTTCGACTTCAACGACATGCCGACCGCCCTGATGGTGCACTTCGTGGAGGAAGGCAGCCCGGCGGATGCCGCGGGCCTGCAGATCTACGACCACCTGGTCGCCATCAACGGCCGGAAGGTCAGCAACCTGGAGGAGCTGGCCGCGGCGGTCGAGGGCCTGCCGGACGACCAGCTCACGACCATGGAGCTCCTGCGCCTGGTGGACCGGGAGGACCGCTTCCTGGAGAGCGTGCTGGCCAGGATCGTGGTGGACGAGGTGGAGCCCGTAGGCTTCAACGCCCCACCGTAGCAGCTGTGTTGTGAGTCAAGCGGTGATGGGCGGCTGCCAGGGCGCGTTATCGCGGACCATGGCATTGAGGATCACCAGGAGTTTGCGCATGCAGGCGGTGATGGCGACCTTGGGCGGTTTGCCGGCGAGACGCAGGCGGGCGTAGAAGGCTTTGATCGGCGGGTTGGAGCGGATGGCCGCCAGAGTGGCCATGTAGAGTGCGGTACGGACCTGCCAGCGGCCACCCCAGATGTGGCGTTGGCCGCGCAGCGTGCCGCTGTCGCGATTGAAGGGCGCCAGGCCGGCCAGGGCCGCGATCTGCTTGTCGCTGAGCTGGCCGAGCTCGGGCAGGTCGCCGATCAGGGCCTGGGCGGTGACCCGGCCGATCCCGGGCACGCCAGCCAGTAGGTTCTCGCGGGCCTGCCACACCGGACTGTCCTGGATCTGCTCGCGCAGTTCGCGATCGGTGTCTTCCAGGCAGCGTTGCAGCCAGCGGATGTGGGTGGTGAGGTTACGGCGCACCAGGGTGGGGGGTGCCGCACTCAAGCGGTTTTTCTCCGCCACCAGCATCTGCATCAGCTGCCGGCGCCGCGCCACCAGGGCACTCAGCACCTGGGCCGTCTCGTCCTTCAGGGCGCGGCAGGCGGGCTTGACGGCCGCGGCGAAGGCGCACAGCACCCGGGCATCCAACTGGTCGGTCTTGGCCAGCTGGCCGGTGGCCCGGGCGAAGTCCCGCACCTGACGCGGGTTGACCACGACCACGGCGAAGCCCTCGGCGGCCAGCAGCCCGGCCAGCTGGGCGGCCAGGGGGCCGCCCGCTTCCAGGATGATCTGGTCGGGAGCATGGGGCTTGAGCCGGGTGATCAGCGCGCTGATCCCCGCCTCGTCGTGGGGCACGCGGAAGGCCTCGTGGGCGGGCTCGATGGCGACGTCGAGGTGGTGTTTACCGAGATCAATACCAACAATGGTCTGGACGGTCATGGCTTCCTCTTTCCCTGCCTTGCGGATGCGGGCTCGAGGCCCCGGCAGCTGTTCGGGTTGCTAAGGAAGACGGGCCGGGCGACCCAGCTACGTGGCGAGGTCAACCCTCGAGGAGCGCACGGTCTACCCGGCCCGGTGGCTTACCATCTGACGATAAGGGCCACGGAACCCAACATACAAGGAGCGCCTTCAGGCGCGATCCCTCCCCATCGCCTTGTCAAACCGCTCCAACACATCAAGGATGTCCTCGGGCAGGTAACCCCTCGCCTCTTCCGCGATGACCGGCGGAATCCCGAACAGGGGCTCGGCGATGCTACCCGCTATGGCCGCCACCGTGTCGCTGTCCCCGCCGATGGAGATCGCGTTGCGGATCGCGTCCTCGAAACTGGTGGCGCTCAGGGCGCAGATCAGGGCCTCGGGCACCGTCCGCTGGCAGGTCTCGTTGAACGCGTAGTGCGGCCTGATCTCGTCCACGGTGCGGGACAGGTCGTACCCGAACCGCGCGACAATCTCGTCCTGTATTTCGTCGGCGGCCGCGCCCTGCCGGGCCCGGAAGATGGCATGGGCCGTCGCCCGGGCGCCCTTGAGGCCTTCCGGGTGGTTGTGCGTGATCGCCGTGATGCGATCCGACAGCAGGGCCACCGCCGGCGCCTCGTCGGCGAGCCACCCGGCAGCGCTCACCCGCATCGCCGCCCCGTTGCCGAAGCTGTAGTAGGCAGCCGGTTCGGGCCCGTCGATCCACTGCGCAAACATCCCGCCGTAGCCCCGGCCCGGGTGACGCCGGCACCAGGCCTGCAGGTGCCAGGCCGGGTCCGCGCCGGTCAGCAGCGCGTCGGCCAGGGCGACGGTGCAGACCGAGTCGTCGGTGTAGTCGCACCCGGGACCGAACAGGGGGAAAACCTTCGAGCGGTGGTTGTGCCACTCGTAGATGGAGCCGACGATGTCACCGATCAGGGCGCCGAGCATGGGATCCCTCCTTTAGGCGAGGCTGAAGCCGCTCCTACGCGGGGGCGCCCTTCCGGGCCAGGGCGCGCATGGCGCGGTCCAGGCCGTCCAGGGTCAGGGGGTACATGCGGCCGCCCATCAACTCGCGGACCACGTTGATGGTGTAGTGGTAGCCCCACTCCTCCTCGGGCGTGGGGTTCAGCCAGATGGAGCGCTGGTAGACCTCGGTGAGGCGCTTCAGCCAGTCGGCGCCGGCGTCCTCGTTCATGTATTCCAGCGACCCGCCGGGACGCAGGATCTCGAAGGGACTCATGGTGGCGTCGCCGACGAAGATGAGCCGGTAGTCGGTATTGAACCTGTGCATCAGATCCCAGGTGCCGGTGCGCTGGCCGTGGCGGCGCCGGTTGTCGTTCCAGACGAAGTCATAAACACAGTTGTGAAAATAGTAGAACTCCAGGTGCTTGAACTCCGCCCGGGCCGCGGAGAACAGCTCCGAGCAGAGCCGCGAGTGCTCGTCCATGGAGCCGCCGATGTCGAGAAGCAGCAGCACCTTGACGGCGTTGTGGCGCTCGGGGCGGAGCTGCAGGTCGAGCAGGCCTGCGTTGCGCGCGGTTTTGTCGATGGTCCCGTCCAGGTCCAGCTCGCTCGGCGCACCCTCCCGGGCGAAGCGCCGCAGTCGCCGGAGGGCGACCTTGAGATTGCGCGTGCCGAGCTGCACGTCACCGTCCAGGTTGCGGAACTCCCGGGCGTCCCAGACCTTTACGGCGCTGCGGTTGCGTGACTCCTGCTGGCCGATGCGGATGCCCTCGGGGTTGTAGCCGTAGGCCCCGAAGGGCGACTTGCCCGCCGTGCCGATCCACTTGCTGCCGCCCTCGTGGCGGCCCTTCTGTTCCTCCAGGCGCTCCCGGAAGCGCCTCATCAGCTCGTCCCAGCCGCCGAGCGACTCGATCAGCGCCTTCTCCTCGGCCGACAGGTTGAGCTCCGCCTGCTTCCGGAGCCACTCCAGCGGGATCTCGTGACTCGGGCCGGTCGCCGCCTCCACGCCCTTGTAGTAAGCGGCAAAGGCACGGTCGAACTTGTCGAAGTGGGTCTCGTCCTTCACCAGCGCCGAGCGGGCCAGCAGGTAGAACTCGTCGATGTTGGGCCCGATCACGTCGCTCTTCAGCGCTTCGAGCAGTGTCAGGTACTCCGGGATGGTGACCGGCACCTGGTGCTCGCGGAGGGTGAAGAAGAACTGGCTCAGCACGGGGACATGCCTAATTCCTGCAGGCCGCACCCGCCGGACAGGACTGGCTCGCCGTGCCACCCGGCCAAGGCGGGCGCGGCCTGCAGGAATTAGGCATGTCCCCTTTTCGACATAAACACCAGCCGCTCGAACAGGTGCACGTCCTGCTCATTCTTCAGCAGCGCCCCGTGGAGAGGCGGGATGATGGACCGCCGATCGTCGGTCCGGAGAGCCTCCGGCGGGATGTCCTCGGCCAGGAGGAGCTTGAGCCAGTCCAGCAGCTCCGACGTGGAGGGCTTCTTCTTCAGCCCCGGCACCTCCCGCACGGCGAAGAAGGCTTCCAGCGCCTCCTTCAGCAGCGCCTGCTTGATCCCCGGGTAGTGCACCTCGACGATCTGCTCCATCGTTTCCTTGTCGGGAAAGCGGATGTAGTGGAAGAAGCAGCGGCGCAGGAAGGCGTCCGGCAGGTCCTTCTCGTTGTTGCTGGTGATGAAGACCAGGGGCCGATGCTTCGCCTTGATGAGCTGCCGCGTCTCGTAGACGTAGAACTCCATCCGGTCGAGTTCCCGAAGCAGGTCGTTGGGGAACTCGATGTCCGCCTTGTCGATCTCGTCGATCAGCAGCACTACCGGCGTCTCGCTGGCGAAGGCCTGCCAGAGCATCCCGGGCACGATGTAGTTGGCGATGTCGTGGACCTTCGGGTCGCCAAGCTGGGAGTCCCGCAGGCGTGACACCGCGTCGTACTCGTAGAGGCCCTGCTGGGCCTTCGTCGTGGACTTGATGTGCCACTCCAGCAGCGGCACACCCAGGCCGCGGGCCACCTCTTCCGCGAGCCGCGTCTTCCCCGTGCCCGGCTCGCCCTTGATGAGCAGCGGCCGTTCGAGGGTGATGGCCGCATTGACCGCGAGCCGCAGGTCGTCCGTGGCGACGTAGGTGGTGGAGCCGGTGAACCTTGGGGACATGCCTAATTATGCAGTGCCACAGGCGGCGCCCATGCATCGGGCGCTGCAAAAATGAGGCATGTCCCCAAAACGCAAAAACCCCGCCGAGGCGGGGTTTCAGGGAGTCGCGAGACTCGGTCGCAGGAAGGCTACGAGGTAACGCGGCGGCGCATCACGCCAACCAGGCCGAGCGCGGAACCGAAGAGCCAGACGGCGGCCGGCACAGGGACCACCTGCACCTCCATGGCGACCGACTCCACGGGGAAGAACCCGTTCGTAACGGTGAGGGCAAACTGGTAGTTGCCCAGTGCGTTTGGATTAAAGAGCCCGCCCGGCGCGGTGATGATCGGTGCCGCGTTGCTGGCCAGGTAGGAGAAGAGCAGGTTCTCCGAGCCCTCCTCGAGAACCGAGTTCGGGTCACCCAGGAACAGCAGCGCATTGGTCACGTTGATGCGGCCCGTGGGGAGCGTGCAGCAGGCATTGGGGCCGGCGGGGTTGAAGTCGTACCAGAGGTCAATCTGGTAATCGGTCAGGACCTTTCCCGAGCCGCTGACGATGTCGATGAAGTAGTTGAAGTTCCACAGGGCGCCAGTGGTGAGACTCTCGTTGTTGCCGCCGGTGTTGCTGCCGGCGCCGGCGTAGAACACCGCTGCACCGTTGTTGCTGAGCTGGGGATTTGAGTAGCGCCCCGTGGCGTTCATCGCGATGCGGATCGTCGTGTCGCCGTCGATGATCGTCTTGGCGGCGGCGACGGCATCGTTCGGAATGCCGGTGCCACCCCAGGTTGCATCAGGAAAGGAACCGAAGGTGTCGTACACCGTGAATGCGGAGGCGATGCCTGGTGCCACCACGAGGGCGGCAATGGCCGCCAGCTTGTGAATCCGAATCCCCATGTCGTTGTTCCCCACGTGATAGTTGTTCTGGTTGGGACGGCGCCCTTTTTGAGGAACGCTCGTTACGATTTCAGCCTATCAGAATTCCTGGCGAACTATCCAAGTGATTTACGTCATATCCTGCGGCCGCAACGCAAAAGCCACTCCGCGGTTCGCTTATGTAAAAGACCAGGTCTCCCAGCGAGCAACCTGCTGAAGGCCCTCGGTCTTGCTGCGTTGGTGCACGGCTCCCCGCCTACTCGGGCGCCTTCAGCCCGGCAGCCACGGGGCTCCCGGTCGGGGCCGGAACGACCTGGGCGGTGGCGTCGGGTCGCTGCGGCGCCGCGGGACGGGTATCGGACGGCACACGCGGCGTCGCGGTAACGGACAGGCGCTCGATGGTGGTCAACTGGCGCTTCCCGGTCGCCGGCACCCGCGTCCCGCCAGGCGCTTTCGGCGCCGCCGCCTTTGACGTCACTGCCTTCGGCGCCGCTGCCTTCGTTGCGGGGCGCTTCGGGGCGGCAGAAGGTTTGCTCACCGACGGCTTCTTCGCCGCCGCCCTCTTCGCCTTGGCCGGCGGCTTCGGTGCTGCGGGCGCCGCGGCAATCTTCTTCGCCAGGGCAGCACGGCGAAGCCGGGCAGCCGCCTGCATGCGTGCGAGACGCTTCTCCGCCTGGGCCCGGACCACCTTCAGGCGCTTCTTCGCCTCTTTCTTGGCGGCCTTCAGCTCCCGGCGGACTGCCCGCAGCTCCTTCTTGGCCGCCTTGATGGTCTTCTTCAGCTGGGCCGCCCGGGCACGGGCCGCTTCCAGTGCGACGCTGGTCGGCGCCCTGGCCTTGCTGCGCGGTGAACCTGCCGCCTTCCGGGCCTTCTTCTTCGCTGCCATTGCCTATTCCTCTTGATGTTTCGGCTTTGTTGCCGGGGGGAATTTCGGGACTTTTCTAACTTACCACGTCGAATCGGGCCGGGCAGCCCCGGCCTAGCCCCCCGTCGGCAGGCGACGGCGCTCCATCACCGCTGACCGCAGCACGGGCGCCGCCGTGACGGCCCAGTTCTGCGGATCCTGCCGCCGGGCCGGCGAGGGAATGGAGTACGCCACCCGGCCCCGGTTCTTCCGGAGGGTTTCGGTGTCCAGGCGCCACCCGCGCCGCTCCCAGTCCTGCAGCCGCTGGCGGTAATTCATGATCACGTCGTCCGCCGGCACGATGAACTCGCCTGCGGCCTGCTGGGCCGGGATCTGGGGGTCCAGCTTCTCCACCACGATCCGGTCTTCCTCCACCGCAACAGCCATGCGTTTCAGGAAGTTCTCGTCGTACCGATCCTCAAGCATGCAGTTGCGCTGCATGACCAGGAAGATCTCCAGGTCCAACTCGTCCCGGGGCACGGCATACAGGTAGATGTGCATGTGGTTGGTGGGACTGAAGTTCACCCGGGTCCAGGTGGAGGCTGCGCCGTGATAGCCGGAGCCGGACTCGTTCCGGCCCTCGGGCTGCAGTTTCTTCATGTCCTTGTCGGGCAGATCGGGCGAATAGAACACCACCATGGCGCCGGCGCCCCAGGCGCTCTCCTCCACGTTGATCTTCGGCACCTCGTAGTTGGTGCTCTTTCCCGCCATGCCGAAGCCGGCGTGCACGTACTCGATGTGGGAGGGGTCGGACTGGTTCTCGACGAGCCGCACGTAGTTGATGTTCCACCGGTAGCGCATGGACAGGCTGCGCCAGCCGGGCTGGCCCCACTCGTTGTCCGGCATGATTGTCGGCCGCTCGCTCTCCGGCAGGTCGCCCAGGAAGACGAAGACCAGGCCGTAGCGCTCCTCCACCGGGTAGGCGTCGATGCGCGCGCGGACGGGAATCTTCGCCAGTGACCCGAGCGACGGAATCCGCTCGCAATTGCCGGCGCCATTGAACTTCCAGCCGTGGTACGGGCACTGGATGCAGTCATCCACCACCTTGCCGTCGCCCAGTGACCCGCCACGGTGGGTGCAGGTGTTGTGGACGCAATGGGCCCGGCCGTCGCGGTCACGCCAGAGCACGAACCAGAGACCGAGCATCTGCACCTTCAGCGGCTTGTCCGTGAGGTTCCTGCTCTCCTCGGCGGGGTACCAGAAGTTCATGAACATGGCGGCCTCCCTTGCCTCAGGTACCGCCCGATCTTACTCCGCCAGGCGCTTGATGAGCCGATACCAGAACTCCATGGACTCGTGGAATGCGGCGACGCGGATCCGCTCGTTGGGTGCGTGGGAAGTGTCGTCGTCCGGATCCTCGGGCACCGCGCCGACGCCGTAGGTGGGAATCCCCGCGCCGCGCAGGAAGATGCCGTCCGATGCGCCGGGGCTCATCTCCGGGAGCAGGGGAATGCCCGGCCACAGTTCGGCAACGACGGCCTCGATGGGCCGGAGCAGCTCCGGGTCGAGGGGCGACGGCGGCCCCAGGGGCGCCGGCGCCACCGGGGCGACGGTGACACCGTCCACGGCCACCAGGTCGCGCAGCACGGCTTCCACCTCGGCCGGCGAGGACTGGGGCAGGATCCGGCAGTTCACGACTGCCCTGGCACGCTCCGGCAGGGCATTCTCGGCGTTCCCCGCCCGCAGCTGGGTGGCAACGCAGGTCGTGCGGATCAGGGCATTCAAGTAGGGCGACTGCTCGACGAGGGCGATCGCGGGGTCGTCCAGGCGCCCGGCGCCCAACGCCCGGGCCCCGGGCGCGAGATCCGGTGGCGCCATGCCCGCCCAGCGCTCGAAGTAGACCCGGGCCGTCTCGTTCAGGTCCCGGGGAAACCGGTGCTGCTCGATCCGGGACAGGGCCCGCGCGACCTTGTAGATGGCGTTGTCCGGCCCGGGCCGGGAACTGTGGCCGCCGGGACTCGAGGCCTCCAGCGCGAAGCTCGCGTAGATCTTCTCGGCCGTCTGGACGCCGAAGGCCTCGGGACGGCCATCGGGCAGTAGGTCCACCTGGCCGGCGTCCGTGTTCAGGGCGATGGCGGCGTCGATGCGCGGCCGGTGTTCAGCCAGCAGCCATGCGAGGTTGCCGCCGCTGTACTCCTCGTCGGCGGTCAACAGCAGGATCAGGTCGCGGTTCGGGCGGAAGCCCTCGGCCCGCAGGCGGATGAAGTTGGCCACGAGCATCGCCACGCCGCCCTTGATGTCCCGGGTGCCGCGGCCGTAGTAGTAGCCGTCCTTCTCGACCAGCTGCAGCGGGTTGGTGTCCCAGGTGAAGGGCGAGGCCGCCACGGCATCCAGGTGGCCGATGAGCAGCAACGGCTTCTGCGTGGGGCGGGCACTGCGGTACCGGGCGATGAGGTTGCCGTCGCCGGGCCCGAGGCCCAGCACCTGCACATCCTCCTCGGGAAATCCGGCGCGTTTCAGCATGGCTGCGAGGCGCTCGGCCGACTGGCGCGTGCGCCCGGTGTCGCCAGCCGGTGACGTGTCCATGGCGACGAGTTCCGCCAGGATGTCCCGGGCGAGCTCCTCGGTTTCGGTCAGCGCGACCGCACCTGTGGCCGTGCCCGCCAGGAGCAGGGCCAGGAAGCTAGCGAGCCGGAATGCCATTGCGCAGGCTCAGGTAGAGCGGGACGCCAAGGCCGCACAGCACGGCCAGGTAGGCCAGCTGCTGCCCGTCCGAGGCCGAGATGGCCCACAGGCAGAAGCCGGCGGCCAGCACGGCGACCAGCCGGATGCCCCAGTTGCCCGTGGAGCGCCACAGGGCCGCGCAGCAGTAGGCATAGATGACCAGGTACAGCAGGGTCGCCAGGTTGATGAGGATGGTGAACTGGGCGGCCAGCGTCGGCGCCAGCGAGCTCAGCACGACGATCAGGGACATCAGTCCGGCCACGATCAGCAGGTTGCGCCGTGGCGGGCCTTCGGTGCCCTCGCGGAAGAGCCGGGGAAACACGCCGGACTCTGCGCCGCTGCGGGCCCCCTCGGCCGTCACCAGCAGCCAGCCGGACAGCGTGCCGAAAGCCTTCAGGACCGCGCACCCCGCCACCAGCGCCGCGGCCGCGGGCCCCACCCAGCGGGCGGCCGCGTCGGCAAAGGGCGCGCTCGACTGGGCCAGCGTGGCCGCCGGCAGCAGGCCGCTGATCGCCACCGATGCCCCCAGGTACACGAAGGCGGCCAGCGCCACGCCGCCCAGCGTGGCGACGGGCACGTCGCGGGACGGGTTGCGCACCACGGCCGCCGCGACCGATGCGCTCTCCAGGCCGACGAAAGCCCAGAAGATCAGGGAGAATGTGGCAGGCACCACCTGCGCGTCCGGCCGCCCACTGACATTCCAGGACTCCTGGAAGATCACCGGGTCGAAGGAGAACCAGCCGAGGACCGCCACGCCGAGCACGGGCAGCAGGCCGATCAGCAACGTCCCGCCCTCGAAGTCCGTGACCCGCCGCGCGCCGAAGAAATTGATCAGCGTCATGAGCCAGATGATCGCCAGGGTGCAGAGGGCCGAGGGTACCGTGTCCTTGAGCTCCGGGAAGAAGATGGAGAGGTAGCCGGTGCCCGCCACCGCGATGGCCACGTTCCCGATCCAGCCGCCGGCCCAGTAGAGCAGGCTCGCGTGGAAGCCGAAGAAGCGCCCCAGGCCATCCCGCACCTGGCGCACCATGCCGACGCTCGCCGGCCGGAGGGCGATGAGCATCACGAACACGCCGGCCAGCAGGAATGCCCCCAGGCCGGATATGACCCAGCCGATGACGCTGACGGAACCGAAGGCCCCGAGCGTGGCCGGCAGCAGGTAGACACCCGACCCGATCATGTTGCCGGCCACCAGGAAGGTGGCCCGCAGCGGGCCGATTCGACCGGCGCTGTCCAGCTACAGCCCCTAGAATTCCTGGCTGAACTTCACGCCGAAGGTCCGGGGCGGGGCGACCACCGAATAGCTCTGCGGGCCGCACTTGGCCTCGGGGCATTGGGCAAAGCGGCTGAACTCCGCGTACTCGTTGAAGGCGTTGCGGACGAAGAACTCCACGGCCCAGTTGCCGGTGCCGGCGCCGAAGGAGAAGTTCGTCAGCGTGTAGGCGGGCAATTCCCCAACGATGTCGTTCTCGAAGGTGCGCAGGTCGGTACTACGGTCACCCACGTAGACGAGGGCCGCCTGGAAGTGGGCGTCCAGCTGCCCCAGGCCGAACTCGTAGCGGCCGGTCAGGTTGCCCTTGAAGTCGGGGGTGACTGGCAGCTCGGTGCCGTCGGGCGCGGCCGGCGGCTCGCTGCCGCCACCATCCAGCGGGCACGGGTCGGCGGACACGGCCGAGCCTTCGAACAGGTTCTGGCAATAGGGCCCGCTCAGCTCCGCATTGATGAAGGCCACGCCCGCCGAGATGCCCAGGCCCTCAGTGGCCGCCCAGGTCACGTCCATCTCGAGACCATTGATCTCGGCGTCGCCGGGCGCATTCGTGACTTCGGTCAGGCCGTTGGGCCCCAGGATGGAGTACTGGAAGTCCTCCCACTCCTGGTAGAAAGCGGCGCCGTTGAAGCGCAGCCGGTCTTCGAGCCAGCTGGTCTTCCAGCCGAACTCGTAGTTGTTGAGGTAATCCGGAGCATAGGGCGGGATGGTGCCGCGGCGGTTGATGCCTCCCGGACGGAAGCCCTCCGAATAGGTGGCGTACACCAGTGCGTCGTCGGTCAGCCGGTAGGCGAGATTGAATTTCCAGATGACGTCGTCGTCGTCGGTGCTTGCGTCGAGATTCTTGCAGGGCGCGCCCTGGAAGTCCGGCAACGCGGCGCCCGGTTCGCCAACGCCGATGCCGTCGCCGAAATTCTTGTCGCAGAGCGCCTCACCGCTGTTCCCCGAGGTGCTGTACCCCTCGCCGAAGCCGAAGAAGCCCTCCAGGGAGTTGTCGTACTTGAACCAGCGCGCGCCGACGGTTCCCGTGAGCTTTTCCGTGATGTCGTAGTAGACCTCGCCGAACAGCGCGTAGTCCTCGTCGGTCCTGTCCTGCTTGGTGAGCCAGATGGTGTTCGGCCTGCCGGTCACGGCAATGGAATCCGCCAGGTCGTCGATCAGGTAGTTCTGCTCGATGTTGTGCTCCTGGCGCTGCCAGAAGGCGCCCACGATGGTCCGCAGCCGGTTTTCCTGGGGCGACGAGAAGCGCAGCTCCTGGCTGTACTTCTTGTACAGGTCGGTGGCGCGGATGTACTGGGAGAAGTCGATGGGGTCGCCGTCGTTGTTGCTGAAGGAGTCGCTGAAGTAGTAGCCCGAATCCTCGAAATAGGCCCGGTCATACCAGTAGGAGTAGTCCGAGTAATCCGAATTCGAGTCGACGTCCCGGTCCATATAGGAGGCCGCATAGACCATGTCGAAGGTGCCCACGCGCCCCTCGACCGTCAGCGCCGCCTGCCACCACTGGTCTTCGGAGTCCTCCGGGTAGCCGTGGCCGACGTTGTATTCGCCGAGCGTGTTATCGGCGCCGAAGGCGCCGTCGGTGGTCTGCCGCTGGGCCATCATCGTCGGCGTGAGGGTCCAGCTGTCGTTCAGGTCGATGCGCAGGGCCGCCCGGGCGCCGTAGGTGTTCGCCTGGTTGTAGTTATCCTCGACGCGGGCTGCGTTGTCGGTGGTGATCGGCGTGCGGGGATTTGGTTCTGTCGCGCCCGGCAGGGTGTCGCGGGTACTGACGAACGTGCGCTGGAAGGGCACGTTGTCGATGAAGCCCGCGTCCTGACGGGCCCAGCCGACGAGGCGGATGGCCATCGCGTCAGTCAGTGGCACGTTGACGTAGCCCTCGGCGAGGTAGCCGTTGTCGCCGCCGGCGAGCGTACTGCCCTCGAGGCCGTAGCCGCCGGAGAACCCGCTGGGGTCTGGCCTGTTGGTGACGATCTTGATCGTCCCGGACTCGGAGCTGGCCCCGTAGAGGGTGCCCTGGGGTCCGGCCAGGGCCTCCACCCGGGCGATGTCGTAGAGATGCAGGTCGAGCGCGCCCTGAATCGTCGTGATGGGCTGCTCGTCCAGGTACGTGCCGACGAGCGGCAGCGATCCGGAATGGTTGGCGTCCGCGTCGCCGGCGCTCGCCACGCCGCGCATGTAGATCTGGGCGAAGCCCGGCCGCACGTTGACGAAGGAGACGCTCGGCAGCAGGTTGGCGTAGTCGTCGAAGTTCAGGACCCGCAGCTCCTGCAGCCTCTGGGTGCCCAGCGCCTGGACGCTGATCGGCACGTTCTGCAGGCTTTCCTCGCGCTTCTGGGCCGTCACGATGATCTCGTCCAGTCCCATCGGGGACTGCTGCGCCTGGACGTGGGCCGGGGCGTAGCCGGCCAGGAGCAGCGGCGCGAGCCGCACGGCCTGCCGGATCGGCGAGGAGGGCCCGGGTGCCAGGCGGGGCCGGGTGATGGCGGCGGCCGGGCGATGCGAGCTTGCGGCCCGCTGCAACTTGCGACGGCGACTACGCGTCATGAACGATCCCCCCCCGAGGTTTGCCCGATTCTGTCAGAAGTCAGGCGCCGCTGGATAGGCCTCCAGCACCGGGCCCAGCGCGACCCGCAGCGGATCCAGCCAGGCGTCGTAATGGCGCCACTGATCGACGGCGTCCTGGTAGATCGGCTGGCGAACCTGTTCCGAGCTGGCGGTGCGCACGGCCCGCTGGTTCCGGTAGAACGTGAGGCACGCCTCTTCGAACGGCAACCCGCAATAGGCCAGCAGCCTCCGCACCTCCGCCTCGGTGTCCGCCACCATTTGTTCGTAGATCACCCGGTGCACCCGGCCGGGCAGCACCGCGTCGAAGTGGGCCATCAGCTCCACGTAGTCCCGGTAGTACCGGCCGATCTCGGGCAGGCTGTAGGTGAAGTGCTGGCCCCGGGCAAAGTGCTGCTTGAAGCCCGAGAAGCAGCAGCTCAGGGGATGGCGGCGGGCGTCGATGATCTTCGCGTTCGGCAGGATCAGGTGGATCAGGCCGGTGTGCGCCCAGTTGTTGGGCAGCTTGTCGATGAAGAGCGCCTTGCCCGTCTTCCGCTGGATGCGGGTCCGGGCAAGGTACCGCTCACCCAGTTCGCGGAGCTCACCGGCCGACATCCCGCCCAGGATCTCGGGGTACTTCGCGACATCGGTCCGCTGGGTCTTGCCGCCGAGCTCCCGCGCGAGGGACACCATGTCCTGCAGCTCCATGGTCCCCTCAACCGCCGAGTGGCTGGCCAGGATCTGCTCCACCAGCGTCGAACCCGCCCGGGGCAGGCCGACGATGAAGATAGGATCGGGAGCCGGATAGCCGCCGCCCGTCCTGGCTGCCAGGAACTCCCGGGTAAACAGCGCCCTGGAACGCCGGACATGGCTGGTGGTCTCCTCCGCGTCGTAGCGCACGACCGACCGCCGCAGGCGGTTGGCTTCCGCGTACCGGGCAAAGGATTCCGCGTACTCCCCCGCATCCTCCAGCGCCTTGCCCAGGGTGAACTCGAAATGGAAGCGGTCCTCGAGCGCCAGGTCCGGCTTGTCGAGCTGGGCCTGCATGAACCTGAGGTCGTCCGGCGTGAAGCGGAAGGTCTTCAGGTTTGCGAGGCTCCACCAGGCCTCGCCCAGCCCGGGCGACAACTCGATGCTCTTACGGTACGCGGCGATGCTGTCCTGCTGGCGGCCGGCGGTCTTCAGTGCGTGGCCGTAGCTCAGCCATATCTTCGGCTGCCTGGGGTATTCCGCGACAACCCCGGCATAAAGCTCCAGCGCCGGCCCGTACTCACCGATGGTCCCGAGCACCGCGGCCTTCAGGTTGCGCAGGCCCGGGCTGCGCGGCTCCCGCTCGAGCAGGATGTCCAGCTGCTCCAGCGCCGCCGCGGCCTTGTTCTGCCGGTGGAGGATCAGCGCGTAGTTCTGCCGGGCGGCAGAGAACCCGGGCGCCAGTTCGAGGCAGCGGACCAGCAGCTTCTCGGCGTCCGCATTGCGGCGCAGGCGGCCGGCCACCTCCGCCAGCATGCGGATCGCCGCCACGTCGGTGGGGAACTGCTTCAGGTGCTCCCGGAGCAGCTGCTCGGCAACGGCGATTCGCCCGTCGCACAGGGCTGCCGCCGGCGCCAGCAGCCGGGGATCCCGGGTGGAAGCCTTGATGTGCAGGGCGTAGGCCGCGTCCGCCGCCGCCGTTTCGCCCAGCAGGGTGTAGTGGTCGCCGAGTGCCCGCCAGGCATCGGCCAGGATCCCCTGCGCTTCCGGCTGGCCGGGGATGACCTTCAGGATCTCGGCGACCTGCTCGATGGCCAGCCTGGGGTCCGAGCCCAGCAAGACCCGCGCATGGGCCAGGGCAACCTCGAGGCTGCCGGCGGGGGACTTGGCGCCAGACTGGTTAGCCGGGTTCATCGATCGTCTTCGTGGCTTTGACACCGCGTCCAGGCCAATGAAAGACTCCCGCCAATCCCTTGTCAATTGACGCTCATCGCCGATGCTAAATTCCGCCGAGCTCCACGCCACCTGCCTCCCGTTTGCCGAGGCCAGCACGCTGCCGGCGGCGGTCTACACCTCGGCGACGGTTCTCGCGACGGAGCAGTCGGGCCTGTTCGGGCGGACCTGGCTGTGCGCGGGCCGGGAGGCCGAAATTCCCGCGACGGGGGACTTCTTCACCCGGGACATCGCGGGCGATTCGGTGATCCTGGTGCGCGGGGCCGACGGGCGGGTGCGGGCCTTCTTCAATGTCTGCCGGCACCGGGGCTCACGTCTCGTTGACGACGCGGCCGGCAAGGGCCTGAATCGCATCCTCTGCCCCTACCATGCCTGGAGCTACCGCCTGGATGGCACGCTGGCGCAGCTGCCCGGCGGCGATGCCGCCGGGCGCGGGAACCTCGGCCTGGTGCCCGTCCACGTCGGCACCCACGAGGGTTTCATATTCGTGAACCTGGACCCGGCGGCGGCGCCGCTCGGCCTGCAGCTGGAAGACCTGCCCGACTTCGGCCGCTTCCACCTGCCCGAGCTTCGCTGCGGCTGGCGGCGCACCTACGAGGTGCAGGCCAACTGGAAGCTGATCTGCGAGAACTACAGCGAGTGCTACCACTGCCCCGGGGCGCACCCGCAGCTCGCGCGTCTCTCCGACCTGATCAGCCGCAGCACCCGCCCCATGGAAATTGGCGAGTGCTTCAACGGCGGCCCGATGCAGCTGAAGGAGGGCATAGAAACCATGTCCCTCAGCGGCAAGCGCACGGTGCCCGTGATCCCCGGGTTGTCCGCCGACGATCACCGCTACGTCTACTACTATGTGATCTATCCCAACCTGCTGCTCAGCCCGCACCCGGACTACGTGCTCACCCACACCGCCTGGCCCCTGGCGCCCGACCGCACCCGCGTCGAGTGCGAGCTGCTCTTCACCCAGGAGGCGCTGGCGCGCCCCGGCTTCGACCCGGCGGACATGGCGAACTTCTGGGACATCACGAACCGCCAGGACTGGGCGCTCTGCGAGCGCACCCAGGCGGGCGCCGCGTCCCGGGGCTATCGCCCGGGACCCTACCAGCCGACCGAGGACTGCGTGCACACCTTCGATCGCTGGTATGCGGAGCGGCTCGCGGCGCTCCTGTAGGAGCGGCTTCAGCCGCGACCCCGCTCCATCTCGAAGCACCGCCCCGTCTCCGCCGGCCAGGCCTGGTCCACGCCGAGGGCGCGGTCGTAGGTGAGCCCCGTGCCGAGCGCCGCGGCGGTGGATGCGGCCACCCCGACCAGCAGCAGCCAGGCGAGCAGCAGGTGCCCCGGCGCGCGATGCCGCGTGCGGTACACGGCTATCGCGGCAATCAGGGACGACCACCAGGTCACGGCGCCCGAGCGCCGGTGGATGACCGTGGCGGCAATGGTGTCGGCGTCGCACTGGGCAGAGATGTAGTCCACGAAGCCCGTGCCGATCGAGACCAGGGCGAGCGGAGCGCCGATCCACAGGTTCCAGCGCGCGGCGGCCAGGAGGCCCGCGGCCCACGGGCGCCGGCCGGCCCAGGTGCCGATGAAGAACAGGATCACGCTCAGCACGATGAGCGCGACGGAGAAGTGCACGACGTACGGGTGCAGCTGGGAGGTCATGCCGTCAGGGGTAGGTGGGCCGCCAGTCCCTGGCCATTTGCTCTGCTTCCTCGACCTCAGCCGGCGTCATCCCGCGCGCAACGATGTCCCGGGCGCGGGCCGCGTCGGCATCGCCACTGGCCGCGGCGAGATTGAGCCAGAGATGCGCCGTCATCTCCTCATACGGCACGCCCTTGCCGGTGGCGTAGAGGTAGCCCAGCCCCGCCATCCCCGCCGCGAAGCCGCGTTCGGCAGACTTCCGGTACCACTCCGCTGCTGCCACATAGTCGGTCGGCACGCCCTGGCCGCGGGTGTAGAGTTCGGCCAGACCCGCCTGGGCGAGGCCATACCCCTGTTCCGCTGCCTTCCGATACCACTTCGCCGCCTCGTCATAGTCCCGGGTGACACCCTGGCCGCTGGCGTACAGGAAGGCCAGCCCCGCCTGGCCGGCGGAGTAACCCTGCTCGGCGGACTTCCGGTACCAGGCCACCGCCTCGTCGTCGTTCCGCGCCACGCCCTGGCCGTTGGCGTAGGCGTATCCCAGCGCGGCCTGGGCGAGAGGGTTGCCCCGGTCGGCGGCGCTGCGGAACCACTTCAGGCCCTCGGCGAAATCCTGGATCACGCCGTCGCCGCGGGTGTAGAGGACGCCGAGGTTGTACTGGGCGTCCGGGTTGCCCTGCTCTGCCAGCGGACGAAAAGCCGCTGCAGCGGTCGCCATGTCGCCACGCCGGTAGGCGGCCACGCCGTCATTCCAGCGGGGACCCGGCACCCCTTCGCCGGTGATCAGGGCAGTCGCGGGGCCGGCGCTGGCGAGCAGCAAGGCAACAAGGGCGACGCGGAAAAAATTCTCCATGGATTGATTGTGCCATGACCGGTACTCCGGCCTCCCGGAACCAGTTCCTGCGGCAGGTCCTTGGCCTCGCGGGACCCTGGTGGAACTCGGACCAGAAATGGCGCGTGCGCGGCGCGACCCTGCTGCTGTTCCTGCTGACCCTGATGCAGGTCGGCCTCACCGTGTGGGGGAATTACTGGAACCGGGCGCTTTTCGATGCCCTCGAGGAGCGGTCCGTCCGCGGCGTGCTGGTGCAGGTGGGCGTCTTCGCGCTGATCTTCGTGATCTCGATCGGCGTCACGGCGGCGCACCTCCTGGTCAAGCGCCGGCTGCAGCTCGACTGGCGCGGCTGGCTGACGGAGCGCCTCATCGGCCGGTGGATGGCAGATGGCCGGCACTACCGGCTGCTGTTCAGCGCGGGCGAACACGACAACCCGGACCAGCGCATCGCCGAGGACATCCGCATCGCCACGGAGAGCGCCATCGGGCTGGCGCACACCCTGATCTTCTCCCTGCTCACCCTGGGCCTGTTCATCGGGATCCTCTGGACGGTCTCCGGCTCCATGAACCTGCCTGGAACCTCGCTCCAGGTGCCGGGATACATGGTGCCCCTCGCCTTCCTCTATGCCGGGCTGGGCACGGCCCTCGGGTGGGCGCTGGGACGGCCGCTCGTCCGCTCCACCAATGCCCTGCAGAGCGCGGAAGCCAACTTCCGCTTCGGCCTGGCCCGGGCCCGGGAGCATTCCGAGGCAATCGCGCTGATGCACGGCGAGCCCATGGAACGCACCGGCGCCATCGCGCGCTTCGCGCGGATCGTCCGCGACTGGGACCGTCAGTCGCTGGCCTACATGGGCATCGTCTCCTTCACCACCGGCTATGGCGGGCTCCTGCCGGTCTTCCCGATCCTCGTGGCGGCGCCCCAGTACATCATCGGGGCCATGACACTCGGCGCGCTGATGCAGGCGGCCCAGGCGTTCCAGCGGCTGACCTCCGCGCTGTCCTGGCCGGTCGACAACGTGGGCGAGATCGCCCGCTGCCGCGCGTCCGCCGAGCGCGTGCTGTCCCTCTACGAGGACATGGAGCGGCTGGACGCGCAGGCCCGCGCGACGGGCGGCCAGCGCATCGCGCTCGGCACCTCGGGCGACGGACGCCTCGTGATCGAGGACCTGCGCATCGAGGATCCCGCCGGCCAGGTCCTGCTGGAGGATTTCGGCATCGCCATCGGCCGCGGCGAGCACGTGCTTATCGGCGGCGATCCGGCGGTGACCAGCAGCTTCTTCAAGGTGATCGCCGGCCTGTGGCCCTGGGGCAGCGGCCGCGTGCTGCTGCCGGGCGGGGACCGCATCCTGTTCATGCCCCAGCGCCCCTTCCTGCCGGAAGGCACGCTCCGGGAGGCGTTGTGCTACCCGCGGCCGGCGGCCGACTTTGGCGATGACGCGATCCGCCACGCCCTGGACTGCGCCGGCATCGCCTGGCTTGCGCCGCGCCTTGATGAGCACGACAGCTGGGAACAGGTGCTGCCCCAGCGCGCCCAGCAGCGGCTCGGCGTGGCGCGGGTGCTGATGCAGCGCCCGGAATGGGTCTTCATGGAGGAAGCGACGGATGCCTTCGATCCGAAGGGTGAGCGGGAGGTGCTGGAGATGCTCCGCCGGCAGCTGCCCGGCACCGCCGTGCTGACGATCAGCTTCCACGCGGGACTGGAGCCGCTGCACGACCGGAAGATCGTGCTGACGCGGGTTGGCGCAACAAAGCACCTGACCGGGCTCAGTTGAGCGGCGGCTTCGGGAAGCGCTGCAGGTGCAGCTGCATGCGTTCCGGGAAGTGATTCTCGCGCACCGTCATCTCGGCGCCGATCTCGAGCAGCACCGGCTTCTCCAGCGTATGTGCAGGCCAGGCCGGCTGGCCCGGCACGGCTGGGTCCCCGCTGGCCGCAAACCGGGTCCAGTAGCGGCGCAGCTGGTCACCGACCAGGCGGTCGCGTGCCGACGCCGGTTCACCGCGCCACTCGTTGCCGAAGATCCGCGGGGTCTCGGAGCAGTGATACGCGCCGGGATTGGCGGCCCGCTGCGCTTCGTTGACGTAGCTGTAGTAGTAGACGTAGCCGGGTTGTCCCACCTTGTACATTTGCCCCGCGAGGTACCAGGCGGAGATCAGGAAAAGGCTGTCACCGAAGTACTCATCCTTCAGCCGCTGTTCGTCGGTGATCCCGTAGGCCGCCTCGGCGACGGCACGGAACCGGTTCGGCAGCAGTGCCGCCAGTGGCAGGTTGAAGGGCTTGATCAGGCTTGCCTCCCAGCTGGTGGCTCCCGAGAGGTAGGGAACCGGAGCCTGGCGCCCGGCGGCGAAGACGCGCGCCGGGTCCTCCGGAATCAGGCGGCCGTCCACGACCGGGTTCATGGACGAGTCCTTCTGCGGGTAACTCAGCAACTGCTCCGGCGTGAGCCGGCGCAGCCGGTCCGCCGTCTGTGAGTCTTCCGCTATGCCGAAGTGGCGGGCGACGTCCAGGCCGTCCTGCTCGAGCGAGGTGAAACGGCCCACGGGGCGGCGCAGGTCGCGCTCGCCCTCGGGCACGATGCTGCCGCTCTGCGCGATAGCCCGGTGAAACAGGCCGCGGGCGCTGGGCGCAGCCATCAGGAAATCCACCGACACCCCGCCCGCCGAGCAGCCGAAGATCGTCACGTTGCGCCGGTCGCCCCCGAAGCGCCCGATGTTGCGCTGGACCCATTGCAGCGCTGCGATCTGGTCCATTAGCGCGTAGCCGCCGAGGGCTTCCCCTTCCTGGGCCGCCGACAGCGACGGATGTGCAAAGCGCCCGAAGCGGTCCAGCCGATAGTTGAGGGTCACCAGCACCACGCCTTCGCTGGTCAGCGCATGACCATCGAAGGCGGGATCCGCGCCACTGCCCCAGCGAAAGCTGCCGCCGTGTATCCAGACCATGACCGGCAGGTCCCGGGCCGACTGCAGGTTCCGCGTGAAAACATTGAGGTAGAGGCAGTCCTCGCTGGTACCCGCCGGCGATGGCGGATCGCCGGGCCGCTGCTCCTGGGCGCAGGCGACGCCCGGCGATCCCGCGTCGCGCACGCCGAGCCAGCGGGATGGTGGCTGCGGTGGCCGCCAGCGCAGCGCGCCCACCGGCGGCGCCGCGTAGGGCAGATTGTAGAAGGCGGCCATGCCGTCGCGGACGCTGCCGCGGACCCGGCCACCATCGGTGCGGACCACCGGTGATGGCTCAGGGCCGGAAGAGGCCGTAAACCCCGGCGAGGAGACGCACAGCACGGCGCCGAGGACCGACACGAGACTCCACCTTGTGCCCCCAGTCGCGCTGGTAAGGGACCAGATCCTCATGCCGGACAACCACCTCTCGCGTTCGGAACTCCAAGCCGGACGGGATACTACTCGAAGCGGCCGGGCAGCCAGCCCCGCTCCACGCACTCGCGGAAGCACCAGGCCGGCGTGGTCTCGGTGCGGTAGCTCCAGAAGAACCAGCCCCGATAGTGCTCGAAGGCCAGCAGCTGGGCGGCGCCGTAGGCCCGCAGCGCCACGTCGTGCTGGAAGCTGTCCAGCGGCTCCAGGGCGTGGTGGTAAGGCCCGGGCGCCCAGAGGGACACCACTCTAAGGTCCAGGCCCAGGCTCCACTCCCCCGCGATCGCCGGCACGCCCAGGTCCCGCTGGATCTCGCCGGCTTCCTGGGTCCAGAGCACGCCCGCCTTGTGCAGGTGGCCGTGGATGTCCATATCGAGATCGGCGCGCTCGAAGCACTGGTAGCGGTGCACGTCGTAGATCACGTTCTGTAACTCAGGTGCCTGGAAGAACCCGGCGTACTCTCCCTGGGGACGGAAGCCGTCGTGGAAGACCACCGCCGCCTGGTCGGGGCCGCAGTGGGCGCGGATGGCGCCGTAGGCGCGACGGTAGTACGCCTTGAGGAGATCGGTCGGGATGTCCCAGCGGGGCTCGTTCAGCACCTGGATGGCGTGGAGCGACGGCATAGCCTGGTAGCGGGCCGCGAGCCGGCCAAGCACGTCCACCGAGTGCGCCAGGTACTCCTCCCGGGTGTGCCACTCGCACACGTCGAGCATGCCTCCGTTGTCGAAGCCGTTCTGGCAGCCGGGTGCCGCGTGCAGGTCGAGCACCACCCGCAGGCCGAATTCCGTCGCCCACTCCAGCGCCCGATCCAGCACGTCGATGCCGCCCTGGACGAAGGGGTGCGGGTTGCTGCCGTATTTGGCGTGATAGGGATAGGGCGGGCCGAGGATCCAGTGGCCGAGGGGGATGCGCACGGCATTGATGCCCACGCCCGCCAGCCAGGCGAAATCGTCCCGCGTGATGAAGGTGTCCCAGTGTGCCCGGAGCCGGGCCGGGGCGGCGGCGCCCAGCGCCGCGCACCAGGTGGTCTCGTCGGTGGCGGCGAGCCCGTCGAACAGGCTGGGGGTCATCCATTTCTCGAGCACGAGCCAGCCGCCCAGGTTGACGCCGCGGAGGCGTGGGGCCGGGTCCCGGCCTGCCGGGCTCATGCCGGTGCCGGCCGCAGGCGCGTCACGGCGGACACCGCGGCAACCACCAGGGCGCCGGCGGCAATGCCGGTCAGCGCATCGAGCAGCAGTGATACGGGCAGGCCGCCCGGCAGGGACTGGACCCAGTGATGCAGCGGCGCGATGCCATGACCGATGATGCCGCCGCCCACGAGGAACATGGCGGTGGTGCCCGCCACCCCCAGGCCCTTCATCAGCCAGGGCGCAAAGCTGAGGATCGCCCCGCCCAGCGCCCGCTGGGCCCGGGCGAACAGGCCGGCGCCGGCGCGTCGCAGCAGGTGCAGGCCACCGTCGTCCAGCTTCACGATGCCGGCGACCAGGCCGTAAACGCCCACGGTCATCAGGAGCGCGATGCCGGTCAATGCTCCCACGCGCTGGGGAAGCGGCGCGCTGGCCACGATACCGAGCGAGATCACGATGATCTCGGCCGACAGGATGAAGTCCGTGCGAATGGCGCCCTTGATCTTGTCCCGTTCGAGAGCCACGAGGTCCACGGCCGGATCGGCCAGGGCCCGGGCCAGCTCCTCCCGGTGGGCGTCGTCATCCACCTTCCGGCGGGCGAAGACGTGCAGGAGCTTCTCGAAGCCCTCGTAGCAGAGGAAGGCGCCGCCGACCATCATGAGCGGCGCCACCAGCCAGGGCGCGACAGCGCTGATGACGAGCGCCCCCGGCACGAGGATCGCCTTGTTGACCAGGGATCCCTTGGCCACGGCCCACACCACGGGCAGCTCCCGGTCCGCGGACACGCCGGTGACCTTCTGGGCATTCAGCGCCAGGTCGTCGCCCAGCACGCCGCTGGTCTTCTTCGCGGCAACCTTCGTGAGCAGGGACACGTCGTCGAGGATCGTGGCGATGTCGTCGAGAAGCGCTAGGAGGCTGCTGGCCACGGAGAACTTTCCTGCTGCATGCTGCGGAGATCAGGGAAGGAGGAATCATCGCATGCCCGACAGCATCATCAGTCACGTCTCGGTGGGCGTCGCCGACCTGGCGCGGTCCCGGCGTTTCTACGACCCGGTCATGGCGGCGCTCGGGTACGGCGTCGTCATGGACGAGCCGGGATTCGGAGCGGCGTACGGCACACGCTTTCCGGCGTTCTGGATCAACCTGCCCTTCGACGACCGGGCACCCGCGAACGCGGGAAACGGTGTGCACGTCGCCTTCCTGGCGCCGGACCGGGCGGCCGTCGATCGCTTCCACGCCGCGGCCCTGGCCCATGGCGGCCGATGCGACGGGCCGCCTGGCGAGCGGCCCCAGTACACGGCGGGCTACTACGCGGCCTTCGTCCGGGACCCGGACGGGAACAAGCTGGAGGCGATGTTGATCGGGTAGGTGGCGCGCTTGGACCCAGATCACCCTCCGTGAATTGCTCCGCCAGGCTGGAACTGTGTACTGGCACCATGATGTTTGCGGCCAATGTCTCAATGCGTCACATTTCCAAGATGCCTCATCGATGACGTCATCCATCACACTAGTTTGGGGAAACCCGGCTGTATACTTGATTTTATGGGGTGGCGCTTGCAGCCCGTACCCCCGCAGGGAGGCGAGAGTGGACCTAAATAAGTTGCTCACTGGGTTGGCGACGGTCGTCCTTGTTGCAACGGCGGCACCGGCGAAGGCCGCTTCAATGACCTACGAGTTCTACACGACCAACCGCTCCGGTTATCCCGACGTTTTTCCACCAGGCCTCACCAGTCTTCACGGTTACTTCACCGTTGGCGACTTGCCAACAAATGCGGTGAATTATTCCGCGCCAATTTCTGACTGGCTGTTCGCCGATGGCGTGACCACTGTCACCCCAGACAGCGACTATTCGATCACGAGGAGCGAATTCACCACCAATGAACTCGGAGAACTCACAGACGTATGGGTGACTCTGTGGAGAAACGGCCCCTATACGTCATTTCCAGTCGGAACGAATGTGTACATGAATCTGAGGCAAAGCCTCATCTACGACTGGACGAATCAAAACGAGTTAGCTTATTGCTATAACCCCGATGTCAGCAGTCCGTGCATTTACTGGGGTCATTATCCGGCTGGCGACGGATATGTGACCCTCAGGGCAGTTCCTCTACCGGGCTCATTGGTACTTCTCATCACGGGATTCGCTGCACTCGGGGTTAACCGACTTCACCGGCGCAGGACTCTTTGACAGCTCGAAATTCAGCTGAGCCAAGCTAGTCCTCGGCCCAGAGGGCCTCCCTAGGCCCGGATGCGCCGGGCGACCCGAACGGAGGCTAATCTGTAGCTGAAGTGGAATACTGGGGCCGACACCACATCCCTGGGAGACGACCAACAACTAAGTGCTTGATTAAATGGTGGCCAGGGGCGGGGCGGAAATGCGCAAACAACTATCCGCCACGCGGCCGCTTTCCGGCTGACGGGGGAACCGAACAGCCCCGCGACTGTGCCCCGGAAAAGTTAGTCGCGGTTTGCGGTTCCCGTTTGCGCAGATTCTGATCACCACAAATGTGCTGCGGTGGCGACCAGCGACGACCAGCGTAGTGCTGAGAACAGCAGCGTAGAACTCACCTTGACTCGCTTGCATCGACACAGCGAGTGCATTATCTAAACAGACGCCACCTCACCCCAACCCATTCACTCGGAGGCGTCCATGTCCCAGCAAACCGATTCCCTTCCCCAGCTCCGCTTCGACATTCCCGAAGCCACCCGCATTCTCCGCCTGAGCCGCGCCACGCTGTACGAGCGGATCCGCGTGGGGCTCATCAAGACCCAGAAGGACGGGCGGCGGAGTTACATCACCGCCGAAGAATTGCTGCGTTACGTGGCTGAGAGTCGCTGACACCAGCGGACGGCGGGCGTTGTGCCGCAGCTCGTCGGCAACTCGTGGGCCTGGTTTCGCGCGTTCCTGAGCAAAGACGGGCCGAAGGACCGGGAAACCCGACTCACCCTGGTTGGCCACTTGCGGTTCATGCAAGGCAATGGCCGCGGCTGCTGGGCCGGGGCGCGGACCATCGGGGTGACCACGTGGCAGAACAAGGCAACCGTCCTCAAGCACCGGGCGAAGGCGATCGAGGAAGGGTGGCTGGTGCCCGCCCCTGCGGGGAGATCCCGGCGTCCCGGTGAACTGTGGGCCAGCGTCCCGGACGGGGTCACGATCAATCCGAAGTACCTGGCCATCCCTGTCCTACCAGACAGGACAGGCTGTCCTACCGTGTCGGACAGATCTCCTGATAACTCTTTAACTCCTGAAGAGTTGTCTGAAGACGAGAAGGCGATGCGCCTCGCCAGACGCCGCGAGGCGCTCCTTCGCGCTTGGCTGGCTACCAGTCCCCTGGCAAAGACGTACTGGGGCGACATCGACACTATGGGCCGTCTCGCGCCGGCGTGGGTGCGCTTCAAGGACTACCACAACGTGATCCAGGCGGTGGTGGAGGAGGCACGCAAGCGAGGCGGGGTCGATGGCAGGTGAGCGCTCGGGAATTGTCCGGAGACGGCCAGCGGAGAGAATCGGAGCGAGGGCAAGATTAAAGGCGACGGCACGGCCGGTCGCTGGTCTGCACGTTGGGGGCGGCCTGGAGGACGCACGCGAGAGTCGCGTGAGAGTGCCGCTTGGTTTCGGAGGGCGCTGGCCGTGTTGGGATAGGGACGTGTCGTCTGCGATGGGGTGCGCTGGCGCCCGCTGCCCGGAGCTGACTCTGGCCGCCCAGGAGCTCAGTGCCGGGTGCACACCTGGGCCACAAGCTCAAGTAAGCGTCGGTCCGGTCGAACCCACTTGCCGCGGATTGTCGTCGGCCGGTCGCAAAGTTCGAGAGCAACAGCCACGGGATCCAGCATCAGGACATTGGGGACACGGGAAATGAGCGTGTGCAGTTCGTGGTCGACCACGATGCGCATCGAACCCAGCACCGAGCGGTCGGTGGCAGTGTCGCAACGGACCGGTCCCAAGGCGAGCGCCGCCTGTTTTACCTGGCCTCGCGGGCAGCCCATGGCCGCCAGCGTGGCAGCGAACAGCGGCCTGAAGCAGTGGCCCCCGAGATCCTGGAACTGCTCCTCCCGGAGCCCGGCCACGAACAGGGCGCAACGGGTTTCGTCGTGGCAAAAGAGCACGCATTGGCGCCGGTCGATTATTAGCCGATCGGCGTGCCAGCTGCCGAGGAAGCTGTCTTCGGTCAGCGGGGCCGGTGAGACGTCCGAAAGGCGGGTCGCGAGCTTGCGGGTGGCGTGGATGATCATCTGCCCCGGACACCGGTTGGTGTTGACTGCAGGGGGGCAGTGGGCTCGAAGACCAGGACCTCCACGTCGGGTAGTTTGGACATCGCAGCTTCAATTGCAGTTCGCACCTCGGGCCAGTCCAGACCCCCAAGTCCGCACCCCAGCGGAGGCACCGCCAGGCTGCGAATTCCAAGTTGCTGCGTTACCTGGACGAGGTCAGCAAGACCGTCCCGGATATAGCCCATCGTCGAGGGCTGCCGCCAATGCTTCTTGGTTGGGAAATTGATGATCCAGCGGGGGCCAGCGACCCCTGCGGCCTCGAAGACGAACATCTTCCCGACTTCGACGTGCCTGCGCCGGCACGCCGACTCGTAGGCCGCAAAGTTGTCAGGAAAGGCCCGCTTGAACTCGAGGGCAATTCCCTTCCCCATCACACCCTCGGTGTTGACGGTATTGACCAACGCCTCCACGTTGGCTTGCAGTAGATTTCCTTGAGTCAACCGGATCACGGCTCGTCCAGCCCGGACCGCTTAGGCCCAGTACGGCAAGTACTCGGCGAACTTCTTCCCGGAGTCTGGATCACTTCGCTTGATCCGGCCTGCAGTGACCGCGTCGGCAATAAGATTTGTTACCTGATTGCGCTGCTTGTCGTGCATCTTCAGGCGCTCCCGCAAGGTACGATTTGTCATTGCGCTGCTGGAGAGAAACTTCAGAACCGCATGTTGGTAACAGGCTTCAATCCTCTCCTGGGGCGTCATATCACCAAAGCTGCGCGGGGCGTGAAGCGTGACCTTGAACGAATTCTCGGCGGCAGCAAAAGACACAGGCGGCAGCCCGTAGAGTTCGACCGCGGATATGACTTTCTGGAACCCGGTGCCTCGTTCCTCACAGATCCTATACCGGCGGAAAGCTGCGGCCAGCAGCTCGTTACGGGACTCAGGCGTGGCGCCAATCAGCCGGTCCACTGACTTGCCGGGCAACAGACCGCCAGGGCTGGTGAACTCGATGCGGTCCTGGAAAACATCAATCATCGGGCCAGCACCGGTAATCGTGAAATCCTGATGGATCAGGGCATTCGCGATCAGTTCTCGCAGGGCGACGTCCGGAAAAACTGCGACGTCGACACGCAGAGCCTCCCTGATAACCTCGCTGTGCGGCAAGGCCCGTTTTAGGTGGTTGATCAGGCCTTCGAAGCCGATTGCGTAACCCTTTTGGCCGATGACCTCGTCGATCGTCTCGACCTTGTTCATTCCCCGATATCGGACGACCCGGACGCGCTTGCGCTCCAGTGCCTCGAAGCGCCGCAGGTCGCGCGCGGCCGACATGGCACCGCAGTTAGTGATATATCCACCCTCGCCTTCTGGCTGGACCATGTTCTCGTCGATCAGCCAACGCATGGTTTCGGCAGGTGTTGGCGGGACCGGCCGCCCGAGAAGCGTGCAGATTGCAGCCACGTCCAGATGGTCGAGAATGTCGGGCAAAGAGAGCAGTGGAGACGCACGAAACTGCTCCCAACGGGGCGTGCGGTTGGTCATCAGCATTGCGCCGACTTCCTGCCTTGATGCCTTCCGGGTGGTACCTCCAGACCTGATCCAGGCGGCCTCTATCGTCTCGCCGCGACGATGCACGGGCTTGCTGGTCTGTTCGGGGATGTACACGATAAGTATGGGTTGAGAATCCCAGGTGACGACGGCGTGATCGAGGGATATCGGAGGCTCGAGCCCGTCGCGCCCGAGGTTGGTAAGGCGGCCCATGACTGTGGCGACTTGATCCGCCGTGATGCCGATTGGCTTGGCAGTAGCGTTATCGATTCCGAAGACCAGAAACCCGCCACCCGCGTAATTGGCGAAAGCGGACAGATGCTCGGCCAGCCGGTCCTGCTTGGGTGAGAGTTGCCTTTTCCAGTCCAGCTGATTCAGTTCAGTCGGAACGGGCTGGACACTTTGCTGCAGCAAAGCTAACGCTTGGTCTAGCCAGGGCCTGGCATTACCCATGTGATAGCAAGACCCTGATTATTAATGGTTTTATTGACTTTTCCATTTTCGAATGTGATAGCCAGCCTCGAGTGCGGAACCACCTTGGACGAGCTATTTAACCCCGCTGGGCTGCATCATAAAGGCCAGTGCCCCACATCACTGCATGCCACAGCAGAGGAGGCAGGGGACTGTGCCTGATGCTTCAGGGCGCTGGTCGCCTAACTACGCTTCAACAACTGCCACAGGCGACCGTACCCAGATCCACCCCTCCCTCTCGGCCTTGACCAGATCGGCGGGAGGAGCTGCCCGGCCCTCCAGGAAGTCCAGAGCTGCTGCCAGGCAAAGGCAGGCATCGAACACATCGTCCTGCGCCGAAATGTAGGTCGCGAGGCCCGTCAGACGCAGCTGCAGGCCAGTTGCGATGTCTCGACGAACTCGGATGCGTTCGACCTGATCCTTGTTCGAATCCTTGTAGCCTGAATCTGGAAGACCTGCTGACTTAAGCGTCGCAGCTGGGTAGACCTCGATGGCAGCTATTCCCGGGAATTGAGTAGTCCATGCCAACGGAATTGGCTTGCCCGAGAGATTGCGAAGGATGTTCAGAGCCTCGAGTGCGGTGTAGGCCGCAAGGGCAATCTTGTCGGCGCCGACGTCCAGAGGCTTCTTGCCGATCTGCCTCCTCACCCAACGGTCAGTTTCGCGACAGAACGTCTCATTCTTCTCCGCCGCTAGCTTTTCACCAGCCCTATGGTTGGCCAGTGAAGTTCCAAGTGGGGCCGGCCACCCGAGGGGTGCATCGATCGCCACTAGAGCCTGGTCGTTGGCTCGGAGTAGAGGCGCGATGATGGAAGCGAGTCCTTCCGGACCGCCTCTTGTCGCAACCAGGCCGGCTTGCTCGATAGCCACCGTACCACCGCCGACTCGCCCTATAGCGAACCCGAAGTTCTCCCACTGGGACGCCGCGTCCAGCCCGATCACCAGCATTCTTCTGCTTCCACCACCACTACTTCTCTTTGCGCTTACCGGCCGCAGGGCTGCAACACGGGAACAAACGACTTAATGCTGGTACTTGAGGCCGCAAGCGTCCCAGACCTTGGTATAGAACGGAATCAGAACTTCATTCGGGTCAATGTCGAATGACTCGACCACCTGCTCATGAATAACTGATCGGTCTGGGCATGGATCCGAAAGTCGATCGATGAGCCCACTGTGGGCGAGTCTCAGATTCTCTATGAACCCCAAACCGCAGATGATCTTTACCGGGGGCGCCAGCTTTAATCGATTCTGCGCAACCGCAAGGTAGTTCCTGAGGCCACTAGAGAAAATCTCTTCTATTGCCTTGGACGGAATCACCCCCTGCCCCTCTAGTCCATCACGGGGTCGGAGCAGACGCTGGTCTATCCCCCAAATCTCTCCAGAATGAAAGAGCTGGGTGAAGCACCAAGGCCTATGCCTCCGATTATCCTCGTGAACGTCGCCTAGCTGAACGAATCCCCAACGGTTCTGCGCCTCCCACCCGTCCGTCCACCTCCCGAAGGGCAACAGCTTCGGGTTCCCGCCCAACGCAGTATCGCGAAGCTCGACGCGCGAGTTAATTGTCATCGGTGCCCGCGGAATCAGGCGCAAAGACGACTGGGGACCATTAATCCACACGACGTCGCGATCGCCGTCATCGCCCCTTATCTTCGCGAGTATTTCGGCGGCCAGGAAGCTGGTCTCCGAATCCGCAAACGGGCTGGCGAAATCATCCGCCGCAGCATTAGTCCCGACATCAACAAGAATTTCGCGAATTCGCTCTCGTAGCTGGCTGGCGATAGCCGCCTCGACCTGCACCCTCGTCATTTCGTCGTCTGCTGGCGCACATCGATACACAATCGAAAGCCGCCGGCTCGCTATATCGAAGGGAAGGTCCCGTATTGGTCCGTCATGCTCGTTGAGGACTGTGATGATGCGCTCCCACCCAATCGCCTCAAGCGCAAACCCGAACTCCATCATCACATTGGGATTGGGAAGACCCTTCGTATGGCCCTCGCGAACAACTTTGCCTACAAACGTGACGTCGGCAACCATCACCGAGCATTGCTGAATCTTCCGCAGGATTGCGTCGATTATTTGTGGCGATCCCGGTACGCCCTGCGTGTCGCGATCCAGCTTCAGCTCTATGGCCAGTTCGGAGGAGACGTGGGCGATAGCGGTCTTGAGGGCGCGCTCGACCAGGTCCGTACCGGAACTTGACGGCGTGTCGCTCTGCCACGCGTAGAAGATTGTCCGAGCCGACATCTCAAGTGCCCTCTGCGCTCCGTCATGCGCCGGAATGTGAACCGTCAAAGCGTGGCTCTGAGACAAGCGGGACACCGCCATACCGACCTTTGAGATAGCCCCACTCCAGGGCCTCGTTTTTGCGCGGCTTGAAGTCGGAGAGCGGGTACAAGCGGCTGGCCCGGAACTTGTCCTTCTCCACAAACCAGATCTGATCGCGGCGCAGCAGGTCGGTGTCCAGCAGTGTCGTGTCGTGGGTAGTGATCCAGAGCTGGGCCGCCTTGGTGGAGACCGCCGGGTTGTGCATCAGCCGGACGATGAACCGGGCCAGCAGCGGGTGCAGGCTGCGGTCCAGTTCGTCGATGACGAGTAGCCGGCCCTTCTCGATCGCGTCGAGCACGGGACCGGCATAGGCCAGCAACCGCTGGGTGCCGGCGGACTCGTAGCGCCGGTCGAAGGCCACGAGCTCCCCGCCCTGGGTCTTGTGCATGAACTGGACCTCCGGGAACTCCCGGTCGCTGGTCAGCACCTCGGTCGGCTTGCCCGGCGCCAGGACGAACTCGAACTGCTGCCCGGGCAGCTTCTCCACCCGGATGTCGGCCACGTGAATGTCCGCGGCCCGGAGCAGCTCCAGGGTCCGGCGCTTGAAGTCCGGGTCGTCCAGCCGGGCCAAGGTCGGCAGGGGATTGAGCTCCCCGTTACCGGTGAGCAGGGTCATGCCGTTGATGAACCAGTCGAACAGCGGGGCGAGCTGCTCACTGTTCAGCTGCACAGCCGTGGTCAGGAACAGGGCCTGGGGACGGGTGGTCTTCCGCCACGTCTCCCGCTCGCCCTTGAAGTAGCTCGAGAATGGGGCCCAGACGTCCTCATTCTTGCTGGTGTCGTACTGCCGCTCGAACCAGTGCTGGCCCTTGCCCTTCCGGTAGACGATCAGCCACTCGGCGCGGATCCGCTGGGCGTCGTAGCTGAACCCGTACTGGTAGCGGACGCCATCCCGGACGATGGTGACTTCGAGCTCGGTGGGTTCGGCCGCGGAGGTCTCGTCCAGCCGGAACGGGGTGTACTGCTCCGCAAACTGGGGCTCGGTGAACTTGGTGGACAGGCCCACCAGGTTCCGCATGGTCGCCAGGGCGAACATGAGGGTGCTCTTGCCCGTGGCGTTGGCGCCATAGACCACCGCCGCCCGGGTGAGGTACGGCAGGCCCTTGAAGCCTGTGGCGACGCAGTGGGTGTCGCGGAAGGAGCGGTCCGAGCTGGCCACGAAGCTGAGGACCTGCTCGCCCCGCAGGGAGCGGAAGTTCTTGACCCGGAATTCGACCAGCATTTTAGCCTCCTAGTCAAATATAAGGAGGATTTTTGTAGGTTATGAGCAGGAATTATAGTTATTTCGTCTCAATTCGCAATATGGGGCCTCCAGGCGGTATAGGACGACCCCGTCCTCATCAATGCCGCCCCGCGTCCAGCCCCTAATGCCTAACGCAGAAACACCTGGTCGTTGTGCCAACGCAGAAAGTCCTGACGTGGTTGCTCAGCTGCTGAGCCCGGCAAGACCAGCAGCGGCTCACCGTGGTGCGCGTAGTAGTCCCGGCCGTTGGAGAACTCCTCCTTAATGCGGCGGCTGACTTCGATTCGGTAATCCGGCGTGACGGTTACGTAGCCGCGATCAAACAGAATGTGCAGATCCGAGCGCAGCAGCAGCCCGTTCGACACTTGGTGCGGGCCCTCGTCTGCATAGGGCCGGATATGAGCAGCTTCCAATACGGGGAGAGTCCGCTCCCCGGTTATCGCACAGCGCCGCTGATAGGCATCCGTCACCAGTACCCGAAACGCTCCCTGTCCAAGCCGCGCCCGGGTTAGAAACTCGGCGCTGTAGCGCTCCCGTTCCTCATAGCCACGAAGCAGTTGCTGCCTCTGAAGGACACTCGCCCACAAGTCCGCACCCAGGCCCTGGGCAGCGTCGTAGGTCTTGCCCTGAACGATGTTTGGCGCCCAGTCGGGGGGTATGGCAATCCAATCCTGTTCTGGCCAAAAGAATGGCTCGGCCAGGATGTTGCAGCCAATCACTGGATCCGGCGATGGTGCTTCCGCCTCGGCTCGCCGGTACTTCCGGATGCGCTCACGGAACTCCGTCAGAGTCGCAACGCCGTTGCTCTCCCCGAACGCATTCCAGGCCAGCGAACACGGAAGCGTTGTATGTCGGACGAAGTACCCACCCCCGACCACGAAGTTCCTCGGGCTGTGCAGCTTGAAGAGAAAGGGCTCGCCGGGCGCCAGTGCGCGAAATTGCCGGCTGCCACTCGGTTGCCAGAAGTTTGCCTCCTCTGGTCGGCGCGCTCGCAGGAACTCAAACCAATCACTGTCGGTGACTCCGACCCAAAGATTCATCGGATCGATCCCGCGCGACTTTCCAAACGCCCTGCCGCTCCGCGCCCCTTCTTCAGATTCTCGGTTTTCACCTAATCCTCGGCTGAGGGTCTTTCGTCCAGCACATACTCTCCTGACGAATCTGCCGCCAGCAGCTCTTGGGGCTTTTCCCCCGACACTGCAATTCGCATCTTGAAATGCGCGGCCGTTTCGGCATCGGTACAGTACAGGTAACACCCCTTGATACCGCGTGTCATCAGAGTTCTGTACGTGTTCTTGATGATGGCGTCGGCCTTGGCCTGCGCCTGCTCCCGGTCCTCCCTCAGAGCCTTCTTGTAGCCTTTCATGGACTGGTCGTTACGCGAGCGCTTCTCGGGCTGGGCTATTACAACGCCATTCCGGACAACAAGATCCGGCCCGATGATCACCCCAACGTAATCCACCTCAAGACCCTGGCACGTGTGGATGCAGCCGATCTGCTCGACGGAGTCATCGGCGGTGATCCACAGGCCCTCGTCACTGGTTAGGTTCCACTGCATTGAAAACCCATGTTCCGGCATCACGATGTCGGCTACCGTTGTGTCGTTCTTGCTTTTCCAGTCCCAGCAGTAGCCCGCCACCATCCGCGCCCGATTGGAGGCCGTATTCATCTGCCGAATTCTCTGCCGCATGACAGTCGGTGAATCGAAGACCTGGACGTCGAAATCCGCTGGATCCAGCAGGTCGTTGGCCGTCTTTCGGATGCCCAAAGCATCATCGAGCCAGGCGAGATAGCCGTCCGAGCCATTGCAGCGGAACTGCGACTCTAGCTTTAGATGCGTAATCGCAGCGCCGGCACGCCGGGCCCAGGACTCAATCTCGTGCTTTCGCCCGATGTCCTTCCAAGTGACACGTTGGTCTTCGTCTATGAAGAAGATGGCGCAGTTCGCCGCCCGGATGATCTCCTCGATCTGGTTCTTTCCCAGGTTCGAAAAGATTCCTGATTTCTCATTCAGCCGATGCGCTTCATCGACAATCAGTCCATCAAACGTGCCAGGGGGCGTGTCAATGAACTCGCCGGATCCGGCAAAGAGGCTCGATATCCTTGAACGCTTGTACGAACCCGACAGCGTCTTCTCGAATACTTGCCGGGGTGCCCGGTTCTTTGTGACGTACTTGGTCAGTCGATCTTTGCCAGTCAACGCAACCATGAGGTTTATGGCCACGACAGATTTTCCTGTGCCTGGACCGCCATCAATGATCACTACCTGCTTCTTGTCCTGGGCAGCGGCCACGGCAAGGGCCAAGGACGTCTCATAGACGACCTTCTGCTCATCGATGAGAACGAACTCCCGTTTGCCGGCAAGCATGCCTGTCAAGGCATCCACCAGTCGCTTCGAGGGCCTGATCCGCCCATTGTCGATGCGCACAATCAGGCGACCCTGGTCACCGCGGCGCACATGCATGGCTATGAATGCCCGCAGGCGTTCCCGCTCTTGGTCACCAGCCAGAAATAGAGGAGCTTCGCGAAGGTAGTCGGCATAGAAGTCGTCGTTGAGGTCGTCCCCGCTCACGCAGTTGTGTAGGTAGGCGCACGGACGCAGGGGCACGCTGTCCGTGTCGACGGCTTCGTTGACGTTCCGCAACAACTCAGCGTAGGACCAGGCTTGGTAGGAGGGATGACTTGTGTCTGCCTCGCCGCCTGCGAATCGGGTGCGGACGATACCGTCCTTGCTGGTCCTTTTCGCGGCTTCCCATTGCTTTAGCTCGACGATGAGCAGGTTGTCGCGGTCGTCACCGTCGTTGCCGGTCAGGAGGAGATCGATCCGCTTTGACGTCTGTGGAATCCAGTACTCGATCGCCACGCCACAGTCCGAGGGTATGGAATCGTGGTTAAGGACTTTGGCCATCGCCAGAAGTGACTCCTTCCAGGAGCGCACCTCCGATTGGGGTACGCCGCGACCTACGCGCCGACGATAGGCATCGAGGATGACCTTCTCAATGTCTCTCTTGAACGTGTTGTCGAGAAACTCGGCCTTCGTGGACTGGTAAACGATCACAGGGATCCTTTGCAGAACGGACTAGAGGTCCGTGTACTTCTTGCTGGAACCCCTTGCCTTGTCGACGGGGTACTTGGCCGAGTTGAGGGCGATCTTGTCCATAGCTGCTGCTGCGAGGTCGACATCCAGCTTGTCGGCCAAGCGAATGAGGTACAGGAGCACATCAGCCATTTCTTGGCGAACGGCTTGCAACTGCTCCCCGGTCAGCTGCCGGCTTTGCTCCTCCGTCAGCCACTGAAAGGGCTCAAGGAGTTCGGCAGCCTCAACTGCCAGGGCTGAAGCCAAATTTTTGGGGGAGTGGAACTGGTCCCAATCGCGCTCGGCGGCAAAGCGCCTCAACTTGTCACGGAGCAGGACCAATGCGTCGACTGAATCGCGCCCATTAACTTCGTTCATTCTGGTCCATCCGTTACCTACTGGCTTCTTTGTCAACGAGCAGGTCAAGAAACGTGGTGTTTACGAACAGCTTCTCGCGACCGATCTTCTCCTCTCGCAGAAGTCCGGCCGCAGCCAGGGCTTTAAGATAGCGGGACGCCGTCTCCCGCTTGGCGATCCCGGCATCGACCAGGTTCTCGATCCGGCAATAGGGCTGGTTGAACAGCACGTCAACCAGTTCCCGGCTGTAGATCTTCGGGGCTTTCAACCGCACGTTGTCAGCGGTCGCCTGCATTAACTCCTTGATGGCGGCGATCCGGGCCTGGGTCCACTGGGCTGTGTGAAGCACCGCGGCCAGCATGTAGAGAATCCAGGGCTCCCAGGCATTGCTGACGGTGACGTCCAGGAGCAGGCGGTAGTAGGCAAGCCGGTGCTCAATGATGTACTTGGACAGGTAGAGGATCGGTTCATCGAGCAGGCCCCGCTCCACCAGCATCAGCAGGTTCAGGATGCGGCCGGTCCGCCCATTGCCGTCCGTAAACGGGTGGATGGCCTCGAACTGGTAGTGAGACACGGCCATCCGCACGAGTGGATCAAGGTCGTCTTCCCCGTGCACGAACCTTTCCCAGTTGGCCAGCTTGTCGCGCAGGACGGCCTCGCCGACGGGGGGCGTGTAGATGACTTTTCCGGTCTTGTTATTGGCCAGGGCCGTGCCGGGAATCCGGCGGATTTCCATCTGCACGTTCTTGATGCCGGTACAGATCTCGACGGCCGTCGCCGTGGAGAGCGGGCGGACCTTGATCGAGTGGAAGGCACTGTTGAGCGCGGTCCGGTTCCGCAGCGCCTCGCGGGTTGCCGGATCCGCGGCCCGTTCATTCAGCTGGCTGTAGCGGAACAGGGCATCTGTGGTCGTTACGATGTTCTCGATCTCTGAGCTGGCCTGGGCCTCGAGAAGCGGCATCGTGTTGATCAGGACGGTCGGGTTGGGGATCAGGCTCGCTGCCTGCTGCAGAGCCGCCAGCGCCGCCCGTGCTTCGATGCACGCTTTTAGGACGGGCTTGGTTTCAAGCTGCGCCGCTGGCGGCAGACCCGGCAGGTCGTTGTAGGGCTTGTCGGGATCCAGTGGCATATGTCGATTCTTTCACAGATCGTCGACATATGGGAGAGACAGGTCGGTGGCATCGACATGTTCGGCTAATGTGTCGATGTTTCTTCGAACGATCGACATGTTTGACCCGGAATTGATAGAAATTGATAGATCTAGAGCCACAACGGCCCTGAGCCTTGTTAGCTGGTTTGTCGACGTCCATCCAGAGCTGCCCCACTCGGCGGGTGATTCTCATCGAAAACTGACCCCGTTGGCTGATTCGCGGAGTTGCTCGCACGTCAACGGTGCGACCCGATGGACGGGTCCGTTCCCCTTGAAACTGGTGTATCAATTCAGGAGAGAAATCAACAGCAGCAGCTGTGACCCCCTTTTCTCGGCTACGACTGCGAACGAGACGACGTCTCGGTCTCCTTGGAAACCGCCCGCCCGAAAAGTATGGCGAGCGGGACCGAGTTCACGTATCGGCGCCTTCCGAAGGTGATGAGAAAGCGTCGCACTGCCGTCAAAGAATAGCCAACCGGAGGGATCACGATTTTCGCATCGATCTCGAATACCGTACTCCGCGAGTGCATCTCACACGTTGCGTCCGCTGAATCAGCCTCGACTTCTACAGCGGCACCCGCCGCAGCTTTGACTTTACCGAGCGCCACATTCAGGGCGGCTTCATTCGCTGGTTCTCCGGGAGCGAGCGCCCAGGCCCAAAGCACCCGCAAGCTCGCGCGAAACACTTGCGATGGGTTCTCCTCACGAGCCAGCGCAATCTTGCTGGGGTTGATATCAAGCGCGACTTGGATGGGAAGGACCAGGTCGCTTGTCCCAGTGTCCGCGCTAGGGGGAAGACGAGCTCCTGCGAGATCATCGCGCGTAACCCGCTGATCGCTATAAATTGCGGCGCCCGTCAATTGCGCGAGGAAGACGGCAAGTTCGAAGTTGACGCCCCGCATGACTTGTAGCTGGCCTCCGTCCTTGCCCATGGCCAGTGGTTGGAGCAGCGCGAGGGGGTCTGCCTCGTGCTCTTCTCGAATATACGCCATGACTTCCGTGATCTTGTCGTCTGTGAGATTCGGTGAGCCCTTTCGAAGGTACCGTCTCAGGCTCTCGTCCGACAGTCGTGCAATCGTCCTCTTCAGATCATCCTTGCCAAGCTCATGTCCGAGCTCAAGGTCTGCAGGCTCCAGTTTGATCGTGCCACGACGTTTTTGGGCAATAGCCCAGACCTCCTGCCGAAATGTGTCATTGAATTCCACTGGGTCCGGAATCAGGTGAACTACGCCCTCGTCAATGAACGGCACCAGCGCCATAGTGAGCGCCACGTTCTTGATCGTCTGCTCCTTGTATTGTGTCGGCGAGTCGATAGGCGAGAATTCAGGTCGCATCGACACGCCATTGGTAAAGGGATTCAACACTAGGATTTCGTCGAAATAGCGCAACCATGCAATAACACTAGCTGAAATGGTGCGTGGATCGATAAGGCCTACATAAAGTGCTCGAAAGACACGCGCGTCCGGACGAGGGAGCAGGTCAGATATGCTTGTGTCCTTCGGCCACAGCGACGAATAGGCGGTATGAATGTCCTTCACCTGGTCGTCCGATAGCTCGCGTCGCACGTCGTCCCAACTCTTACCTCGACTCAAGCCCAAGATGTCCTCAATCGCCCGAACTAAGATGAGATTTCGTTCCCGGATGCTGTAGACGTCCCAAGGCATGCGATCTTCAGGAGTTAGGTCGGTGCAACAAGCGCGGAAAAGCTTGCCGCTGCCGCAGGGACAACGTTCATCGAGCTCTGGTTCCTTTGCTTGAGGCTCCTTTCGAAGGTACTCGTGGCTCCGCGAGGTCCTACCAAACGCATCCTGGTAGCTCGATCGGCCATCCTCATAGCCGACATAGGTCTCCCCACCGAAGTGCCATAGCTCGTTCTCTGGTGGACGCAGAACCGTGGCGATGGCACTCCACTCGTGCGGGCCGAGGTGCTCCGGATATAGCCACTCCTCTTCAGCGGCTGCGATATAGCGACCAGCACGAGACTTTAAGACGTGATTAATGGCGACTACATCCCCTCGCGAGAGCTTTCGTGTCCGTATCCACGCATCCGTGCGCGCCAAGGTTCGCCCGAAGTGGCGGGCATTCTGACGAGGGCGAAGGAGATCGACCCTAGAGGTGTCTGGCGTGTATTCCAGGTTGGTGAGGATTAGGCAGTGATTAGCGCCTAAGGGAAAAATGGTTTGGGAACCGATAAGCTCGATAGGCGGGTCATCCGGATAGCGGCACTGCCCGGCGTCCGGCGGACACTGCGAGTTGTAGACAGTAACTGGATGATCGGTAACGATGAACTTGACGTCTGACTCCTCGGCCGAGACTACTTCCCGAACGGCCTCCATCCACATGGTGCAATGCATCTGACGGATTGCCTGCATCTCGTGCATGAGTTCGAGCTGGTTGAGCATCCCGTACCGGGCACGGATCCAATCTAGGCCCTTTTGCGTACGCGTCTTCTGCGCGTCGATGTACGCAAAGAAGTCCTGAAATGAGTTGTGGACTGCCGCGGGATCGCCGTCCGCTACGGCGCGCACCGCGACGGCACCGTCATTATCGATCGCTCCGAATAGGAAGCGCTCAATCTCATCATTGGGTAGACCGTCAAACAGAGTCGTGTAAAGGTCTTCGGACCAGAAGCATTGCTTTGGTGCGCGTCTCTGCAGTATTCGTGTGCCGCTGCCATCGCTAACCGATTTAGCCTCCTCTCCGCGCACGTCCAAGTACCAAAGGCGAGGCGGGTTACCACTCACGAACCCCTTCTGGTACCAGACGGGTACATAGTGGTTCCGGCGCGTTGTCGTCGGTTGAGAGATTTTCCGAAAGTGGCGGCGCTTCGGCATACTTACGGATCCTAGCATCGCGACCGCGGAGACGAGGACGTCGTCGGAAGCCCGCACGGAGTGCCCGTGTCTCTTCAGTGCTTAAGGCGTTGCTAGGGGATCCAGATTAAGGACCACCCCTATCCTAAAGCATGGCCACGCTGCGGGGCCTGTGCCCGGCGTGTCGGCGCCTACCGCTCTCCGGGCCAGAAGGCCTTCTTCCTGAGGTCCCGCCAAAGCTCGTCAAATACCTGGCCCTGGTTTGGTGCCAGCTCGGGAGGCTGTCGTTGCAGTCCGGCGTAGGGGCCGTCGTAGTGGGAATGCCGAACAGGTTTCCCGTAGCTGATGGCACCAGACTCCAGCCGGTCTGCGGTCATTGTCAGCGCCGCATCCTTGCTGGTTGATGACCCACAAAGCGCCAGCTCAAGCTGAAGTTTGGGATCCTTGGGATCGGACTCGTCAAGTGCCTGCACCGGCCGAGCGTAGACGTATGACTCGATGGACTCCTGCAGGCAGAGCCACGCCAGAAACTGTCGGTACTGCACGTGATCGAATCCCAGGCCATCGAGAGCCACGACGAACTGGCGACCATCTGCCTTGATTCCCGTAAAGGCTCGCGGCATGTTTCCGGCATCCGCCATATTCAAGTACCACCCGCGAAACTCCTCCAATAGCCGATCCGCGGCGTCGTCGCCAGAATCCTGTCCCCGCTCGGCGAGGTCCAGGACCGTGATCCCGGCCTGCGGGTGTATCTCGTTCATTAAGGCAACCATCGACTCATGAGCCATCTGACGAACGCGAAACTCAGCTCCTTCACACGTAAAGCGGCCTTTGACGAAGAATCCGTCTCTCGCGGTCAGGATGACCCACGACGTCCCCTCGTCGGGCAGATCGAGCACTGCCAGCGCGAAGAAGGGTGCGCCTGCCGAGCCGCTCACCAATCTGGAGCTACGAACCGTCGAACCCTCATTCATTCGCAGGGCTTCGCCTACCACACCCCGGAACTCCTCAATCACGCAGTCGGACTCGACACTGGCATCAATGGGTGGCGGATCGGCATTTTCGTAGATATAGACAGTCCCTTTGATCGCGAGTCCGCCGAACGCGACAGTTGTTCCAAGGCCGGGGTCCTGCGGCTCATTGTCGGTCGCGCTCTTGAAGTGCAGCCATGCCAATTGATAAGGCAGTCTGATTCCCGAGCGGGAATCGCTGAACCCGCTCGGCTCCGGCAGATTGCAGGCGTTTGCTCCGGGCGTCAGCGCGTTCAGAATGAAGTAGAAGCCCTCTGTCTGAATTGCTACTTCCCCCTCCGTGAACTGGATCGTCTCGATGCCGGCGCGAACAGTTCTATCAACGGACTGAACCACCTCCTGCTCAAGTAGCCGCCATGCGACACGGCGACCCATTCCCAGGCACCGTAGGACCTGCATTTGCACATCGATGGCCTCCTGCAGCGTGGGTGACGTGATCACAACCGGCGATGCCTTCGTTCCCGTTCCTCCGTGAATGGGAAGGTCCAGGCCAAAATCGTCAAGCAGGAGGTCATGCAGTGTTTTGGTATCCGGCATCGGGGGCCTTTCAGTGCAATGCTTTCCCGTTCATTCCAGGCCGCATACGAAGCGGGCTGCGCTTTCCGTGTGCGTGTCGGCCACCCACCGGGTGGGACTGCGCTGAAAGCTGATCCGGCCGTCAAAGCCGCCAAATACCCGCTGCATTTCCGGCGAGAGTACCTTGAGCGGCTTGCCGGAGCGGTCCTTGCCCATGACGCTGATCTGGGTTGCCTTGCTCAGCATGCGGCTACCGGGCCCGCCCTTTACCAGAACGAGCCGGTCCCGCTGCTCTCGAAACACGACCGGATGCCGGACATGGAAGTTGTCTTGGCAGGCGTGGATCTGTTCGGGGGATAGGTCGCGGGCGAAGCCGGCGAACTCAACCTCGAAGTAGCCAGCGATGTAGAGCGCTGGCGGTGCATCATGGTCATATCCGCGAAGGCCGACGTAGAACACCAGCATGTCGCCCGCCACCAGGCGCCGCAGGCCGGCCTTGGGCGAGGTTGGATCGCCGTAGGTAAACGTGGTGAATTCCGGGTCCAGGTGCATGCTCTGGTCGCGCATGGCCGCCTGGCGCGAAACCGGGAAGTAGCTGGCCAGCGACCTGCCCTTGAGCCCAACCTGGTTGCCATAGGTTCGCTCATCAACCCCGGTCGAGTCGGGGATGGGCAGGTACTCAAACGTGCCATCGGCAAAGAGCGGGCCATCCATGCCACCTGACCCGGAATCGATGCCAACGCGAAGCAGCGCCACCTTCACCGGCAGCCTCTGGACCGATGCTGCGGGAGCAGCGACGTGCGTGAGGGTACCTGACCGTCTTCAGGTCCGGGATTGACCGGATACTCGGTAACCATCGGGCCAGTTTCCTGCGAACGGTCAGCGAGGTCACGAGGTCGGGCCTGGATGCCGGGACTGTGACCGGCCCTCAGCCAGGCAATAAATGCGTCAGCCACGGGACCTTCCGTGTACTGGATTCCCTGGACCTTGCGAATCACTGGCTCGAAGTCGGCAGGAATGGGAATGCGCTTTGAGCCGAAGTAGTAGAAATCCGTTGCCACGAAAACCGGGCGGCCGGCGAGGTTCTTGCCCACGTCTTTCGCAAACGCGTCGACAGAGTTGTGAAAGCGGGAGGGGATTCGCCGCCATCGTCCACTCTCACGAAAGTAGAGGTTGTCACCACACTGCTCGTCGGGCGCACCCTTGGGCTTGGGCTTCTTGGCCTCGAAGCGACGATCATGGAAATAGTCGTCCATGGTCAATACCTCGGCGATATGCATGGCGTACACGAGGCGATTCCGGTCGTCCCGAGGGGAGTGGCCAATCAACCAGTCTCCCGTTTGAAGCCTGGCGTTCATGTGGGAGGGCGTGCATAGCGCCGTGGTGCAATAGCTGTGGAACGGGTTCGGCGCCAGGCCGGAATCAGTCTTTATGACGTGGGAGCAAATTCTCATGACACACTTTCCTGAATAAGGGACAAGCCATACATCTCACTGAGCACGGTTGACCAGATCGGAATACTTCGACTCCAGGAGCTTAGCCTCCCACCATTCATCGAGCGTTGGGTGGCGCGTGATGTCGAGCGGATCGGGCAATGCGCGGTCGAGCAAGCGCCGCTGGTATTCGAGGTAATACCGATGGGGGTCGGTGATCCCGTACTGGCGGCGGAAGGCATTGAGGAATCTGCCGTAAGTTACCCCAGGCCTGATCGCGCCTGACGGCTGTGAAACGTCGAAGGGGTTGCTCATTGTCTCCTCCTGTTGTCGTTGATGGGCCTCGTGCTGCTCGCCCGACCGGCATCGGATGGCGAGCAGCAGTTGGCTGGAGGTCAGAGTAGGGACAATGCGCGCCTGGGTATTTCACTATTCCTTTCCCGTGTTTCCCGGGATGTCGGGAAAAGCTCCGGAAGTCAGGCAGACTGAACTATGCAGGGCATGTCACTCCTCATCATCGGACTCCTCTCCCGGCGTCGGTTCCTGGCCGATCCAGCGCTCAAGATGCTTGCGGTAGCGGATCAAGTCGATTACTTCGGGGTGCCTTCTGAGCACAGGATTCAAGTGGAATCGGGCCGCCGTTTCCCGCCAAGACTCATAGACATCGAAGGTACCGGAGCGGAAGCCCGTGAGATCTCTTAGCCGCTGCAGAAGTGTCGGGGCGTCGTTGCCATAGTATTGCCAATGCTCTGGATTGCCGAGATCCGCTATGGCCGATGCAGTCAATGGAGTCAGTTGAGCGCCAGGGCTGTCGCCAAGTGCATAGAGCATTGGCACTAGCCTTTTCAGGGCAGGGTCTGGATACATGACCAGCCAGTGCGCCAGGTTTGCCGACAGGTCATCCCAATCGTATTCCTTCGCAAGGGTCCCGCTGCCGGCCGGTTCGTACTCCCTAATGCTGTAGCTGCTGGTGAGTTCGTCCCAGCACGCAGACGGCAGTGGCATGCCTGGGATGTCATCGTAACTGGCCTCGAAGAAGTACGTCCGAGGCGTCTTCCCCAAGCACAATGCTGGTCCAAGGTAGATATGCGGAAAGTAGAAGAATTCCTTACCGCTCAAAACATGGGCTGAGTATGGGTCCGAAGGAGCGTCGGCCTTGGCCCAATATGCGTTCCCGGGAACAATGCGCTTCCATCCACCCTGGCCGTCCGGCTCGTACAGATAATCAGGGTCCAGAGGCCACCAGAGGGCGTTACCCTCATCTATCGCTAGAGCGTGTTCCGCTCCGCACGGCGATGGCAGCCACAAGGCAGGGTTTCTCTTCTGCCAGGATTCGTAATCAAGTTCGTCGCCCGTTTCTCGCAAGTGACTCCAGTATCCCGACTCAAGCTCATCGCGGAATCGGGCCACTTCCATGGACTGTTCGTACACGTGGAACTCGGCATCGACCCGGTCTGCGGCTGTCTGGAGCGCCGCCAGTATGAGATGTGCTTCGTTGATCCTCGGCGAGGGGACATCTGCCTTATTGGGGTAGAACGCAGAGCCAATTAGCACGCGCCCTGCCAGAGCATCCACGCTCTCTCCGGACCGCCGGGCGAGTGCTTCTATCAGCCAGCGGTACTTTTCTGGTGAGGCGTACGGGCCATTGTTGGCCCTGATTGCCTCACCAGGCCGCAGGACGAGCCGGGGTAGAACCTTCGTGCTGTTCTCGTCGGTAACTCCCGCGTCCTTCAGGAGCAGATAACGCTCGTCGTCAGGATGATTTGCCCAGTAGTCCTCGACTTCCCAGTACAGGTTTCGCGCGATTGCTTCCCGGTCACTTGGCGTCAATCTGCCCCGATACTCCAAGAGCGACTGAAAGGCCTGCCTCCCCAGTTCGGCGTCCAGTTCTGATCGCCGCTGGCGCGCGGCCTGCCGCTCACGCTGGCGCCTCTGGTATTCGGGGTTTCTGGTCAGATCGATGGGCGGCTTGGCCATTAGGGAAGTCCTGGTTGCACAGTCATGAAACTGTAGGCGGGAGTGCGCCATGCGCCAATCCCGAGAGTACCGGGAAATTTCCCGGGGGCTTCAGCCAGGTCAGGCCTGTTGATTTACGACGAGCATAATTGCGCCTCAAGCTACTTTCGCCACCCCAATCCCCACCACCTCCGCACCCCTTCTCAACCCATCCAGATAATCCGCCCACGCCTGCATCATCTTCCGCCGCTCCGGCAGGTAGTCCGCATAGTTGTACGCCGCCCGCACCTGGTCCCGCTCCGAGTGCGCCAGCTGCCGCTCGATCGCGTCCCGGTTCCACCCCTGCTCGTTCAGTAGCGTGCACGCCATGCTGCGGAAGCCGTGCCCGGTCATCTCGTCCCGGCCGTAGCCCAGCCGGCGCAGCGCCGCGTTCACGGTGTTCTCGCTCATCGGCCGCTTCCGGGTCCGGACACCGGGGAAGACAAAGCCCCACCGGCTGCTCGCCGGGTGCAGTTCCCGCAGCACCGCGACGGCCTGCCGGGCGAGCGGCACGATGTGCGTGGCCTTCATCTTCATCCGCTCGGCGGGGATCCGCCATTCCGCGTTGTCCAGGTCGAACTCCTGCCAGACGGCCATGCGCAGCTCGCCCGGCCGGACGAACGTAAGCGGTGCCAGTTGCAGTGCACACTTCGTAATGAAACCGCCCGTGTAGCCGTCGATCGCCCGCATCAGCGCCCCCACCTGCTTCGGTTCCACGATGGTCGCGAAGTGCTTCTCGTTGTACGGCGCGAGTGCACCGCGCAGGTCCTGGGACAGGTCCCGCTCCGCCCGTCCGGTGGCGATCGCGTAGCGCAGCACCTGACCGCAGTTCATCAGGCAGCGGTGCGCCGTCTCGATCACGCCGCGATCCTCGATGCGACGCAATACCTGCAGCAGCTCGGTCGCCTTGATGTCGGCGATCGGGCGCTTGCCCAGCCAGGGGAAGACGTCGATCTCGAGCCGGCGGATGACCTTGCTGCTGTGGGTCTTCTTCCACACCGGCGAGCGCTTGGCGAACCACTCCCGGGCGATCGCCTCGAAGCTGTTCTCGGTGCTGGCGATCCGCGCCGCCTTTGCCTCCCGCTTGGCCACGGCCGGGTCGATGTAGTGGGCCAGCTGGCGCCGGCAGGCATCCCGGCGCTCGCGGGCGTCCCTGAGGGTGATCTGCGGGTAGACGCCCAGGGAGACGCGCTTTTCCTTGCCGCCGTAGGTGTACTTGAACCGCCACCAGCGGTTGCCGGTGGGTGTCACCTCCAGGTACAGGCCGAGGCCGTCGTGGATGCGGAAGACCTTCTCCCGGGGGCGCACGTTCCGGATCTGGGAATCGCTGAGCTTGTTGATGGCCATGTGGGGCAACTCCTGGGTGTGGTGGCGGTGGAAACCAGTTGTTGCCCCTGAAATTGGGGCACCTTTGGGCTTGTGGTCAACGTACCCGGGCGTACAACGGAAGACGGCGCCCGACGGAAAGGCGCTTTGGATCAGTGGGTTAAGTGGACTTTGCCGGACCCGGACGGACCCGGTCAGACGTGGGTAAACAGGTGAATGGTGGCCAGGGGCGGGATCGAACCACCGACACGCGGATTTTCAATCCGCTGCTCTACCAACTGAGCTACCTGGCCATTTCCGGGAAACCGGGTCGCGCCTGAAGGCGCTCCTGCCGGGGGAGAAGCCGGCAGGGAGGCGCATTGTAAGCCGACCCGGCGGGGCCAAGCCAGCAGGACCGGCCGAGGTGGGTGGGGCTGGCGCGGGCGGGCCCGGTCGAGGTCGCGGCTGAAGCCGCTCCTACGGGGGGATCGTTAGCCCTTGAAGTCCGGGGGCTTCTCGGAGCCGCCGCCGAAGAAGAACTTCTCCATTTCCCCCTCGAGGTACTTCCGGGCCTTCGGCTCGATGGGGCTCAGCCGGTACTCGTTGATCAGCATCGTCTGGTGGGCCAGCCACTGCTGCCAGGCCTGCTTCGACACGTTGTCGTAGATGCGCTTGCCGAGCTCGCCGGGGTAGGGCTGGTAGTCGAGGCCATCGGCCGGGATGCGGAGCAGGACGCAGTTGATGGTGCGGGGCATGGTTTCGGTGTCGCGCGTGAACGCGCTCCTACAGGGATGACAAGAGTCTGGCGATGGGCGCCGCGAGGCCGACGTTTGCGGGCGCATCGGTTTTATACCAGAGCCACCGGTCGGCCTCCATCGCCCGCGCAGGGGCCGCCGGCACCTGCAGCTCCACCGGCGTCATGTCCAGGTCGAAGTGGCTGAAGCCGTGCTGGACCACGGGCCGCACCCGCTGGCTCGCGGGCGCGGCGCCGAAGGCGGAGGCGCACCAGCCGGCGGCACCGTCCAGGTCGGCGATCTCGGGCAGGCCCCAGAGTCCGCCCCAGATGCCGGCGTCGGGGCGCCGTTCCAGCAGGACGGCGCCGTCGGGCCGGACGCAGATCAGAACGACCGTCGCTTTCCGCGGCCGCACCTTCGCCGGCTTCCGCTCCGGCAGGCTCGCCGCCACGCCATCCCGGTGGGCGATGCAGCCGGACGCCAGCGGGCACGCCGGGCAGGCGGGCTTCCGCCGCGCACAGAGTGACGCGCCGAGATCCATGATGGCCTGGGTGTAGTTCGCGACGCGCTCCACGGGCGTGCATTGGTCCGCCAGCGCCCAGAGCTGCTTCGCCACCGCGGTGTCGCCGGGGTATCCCTCCACGCGGAAGACCCGGGCGAGCACGCGCTTCACATTGCTGTCCAGGATCGGGTGCCGCTGGTGACCGGCGAGGGACAGTATGGCGCCGGCGGTCGACCGGCCGATGCCGGGCAGGCCGGACAGTACCCCGAAGTCCGTCGGCACCCGGCCCCCGTACTCGTCCCGCACGACCCGGGCGGCCTTGTGCAGGTTGCGGGCCCGGGCGTAATAGCCGAGGCCGGACCAGCGGTGCAGGACGGCGTCGGGCCCGGCGTCGGCCAGGGCGACGACGTCGGGAAACGCGGCGAGGAAGGTGTCGTAGTAGCGCAGTACCGTGGCGACCTGGGTCTGCTGCAGCATGATCTCGGAGACCCAGACCCGCCAGGGCGTCGGGTCCTGCTGCCAGGGCAGGTCCTTGCGGCCGTGCCGGTCCCACCAGGACAGGAGGGCGGGAGCCAGTCGGGGGGCGAAGGTTGTGGACATGTCGCCTAGGTTACCGCCCCTCCCGGCACGGTAGGAGCGCCTTCAGGCGCGACCTCTTGTAGCCAGCCGGCAGGCAGGCGCAGAATGCGCGCGCCGCGCGCCCTGGTCGCGGCGGTCGCCGCTCCTACACCCAGCCATCCCTAACCCACCACCATGTCCAACTCGCGCCTCAGGGCGGCGGCAGTCATTGGCGCCATCGGTGTCGTCTACGGCGACATCGGTACCAGCCCGCTCTACGCGTTCGGCGCCGCGATCAAGGCGGCCGATGGCCTGTCCCTGGCGTTCGCCACGCTCGGCTCCCTGTCGCTGATCTTCTGGAGCCTCGTCTTCGTCGTCGGCATCAAGTACCTGGTGGTCGTGGTGCGCGCGGACAACGAGGGCGAAGGCGGGATCCTCGCCCTGCTGGCCCGGCTGGAGCAGCACTCGTATCGCTGGGGACGGTGGTCCCGCTACCTGCTGCTGGCGGGAGCCCTCGGCGCCGCCCTCTTCTACTGTGATGCCGCCATCACGCCCGCCATCTCGGTGCTCAGCGCGGTCGAGGGCATGCAGGTGCTGGATGCCCGGCTCGAGCAGTACATCCTGCCGCTGGCCTGCGGGATCCTGCTCGGGCTGTTCCTGATCCAGCGCTCCGGGACGCACAGCGTCAGCAGCTACTTCGGACCGGTCATGCTCCTGTGGTTCGGGTCGCTGGCGGTAACGGGCGTGCTCTCGATCATCAAGACGCCCGTGATCCTGCAGGCCCTGAATCCCCTCTATGCCATCGGCATGCTGGGCCAGGACACCACTCTGGCGCTCGCCATCGTCGGCGCCGTGTTCCTCGCCGTCACGGGCGGTGAGGCGCTGTATGCCGACATGGGCCACTTCGGGCGCGGCGCGGTGCGCACCGCCTGGTTCAGTTTCGTATGGCCGGCGCTGGTCCTGAATTACCTGGGCCAGGGCGCCCACGCCCTGCGGGACGCGTCGAGCCTCGAGAGTCCGTTTTTCCGCCTCGTGCCTGAAGCGCTGCTCGCGCCGCTGATCGTGCTCGCCACGGCGGCCACGATCATCGCGTCGCAGGCCACCATCACCGGAGCGTTCTCGGTGACCCGCCAGGCCGTGCAGCTCGACCTGATGCCACGGGTGGAGATCATCCAGACGTCCGCGCGGGAGCGCGGGCAGATCTACGTGCCCGTGGCCAACTGGGTGCTGCTCGTGTTCGTGCTGATCATCACGCTGGGCTTCGGCTCGTCCGGAGCCCTGTCGGCGGCCTATGGCGCCGCCGTGGCGGGCACGATGTTCATCACCACGTGCCTGGCAGCGACGCTGGCACGGCTGGACTGGAAGTGGCCGTGGCTGGCCATCCTGCTGGTGTTCGGCGTCTTCATCGGTGTCGATGCCATCTTCGTCGCCGGCAACATGACCAAGATCGCCGACGGCGCATGGGTGCCACTGACGATGTCCGCCGCCATCTTCCTCGTATTCATCGTCTGGCACGACGGTCGCGAGCGGCTCGGCGCCCAGCTGGACGCCAACGCGGTGCCGATGGGGAAGTTGCCGGAACTGCTGGCCGGTACGACGCAGGTGGCGGGCACGGCAATCTTCCTCGCCAGCCGGCCGGACTCGATTCCCAGTGCATTCCTGCGCAACCTGGAGCACAACCGGGTGGTGCACGAGAGCGTCGTGTTCCTGCACATCGACTTCCGGCGGGTGCCGAAGGTCGAGGAGGCCGCCCGGCTGGACATAGACACCCTTCGGCCGTCCGTCTATTCGGTGCGCGCGCACTACGGGTTCATGGAGGATCCGGATGTGATGGCAATCATCCAGCAATGCAACCGGCAGGGCCTCCGGATCTTCGCCCGGGACTACACGCTGTTCCTGGGCCAGCACGTCGTCATGCCGCTGGAGCAGCGACGGGCACGACGCTGGCAGCGGCAGTTCTTTGCCTGGCTCCAGCGCCGCTCCGTCGGCGCCGCCGAGTTCTTCGGGATGCCCCTGCGCCGCGTGGTGATCCTGAGCACCGTCGTCGAAATCTAGGGCGTTGCCGCCCGTAGGAGCGCCTTCAGGCGCGACGGCAATTTCCCGTCGCGCCTGAAGGCGCTCCTACGGGCCGGCACCCTTCTTGAAGAGCCGGTCGAGGGCGTCCTTCAGCGGGTCTGGCTTCGGCCCGGTCGGCGCGGGCTGCTCTCCCGGCTTGCCGAGGCCGAGTTTCTCGCGGAGTTTCTCCTCCAGGGTCTCCCGCGCGGCCTCCTTCAGCGCTTCCTTCGCGGCCTTGCTCAGGTCGACCCCCACCCTGGGATCCGCGACCGGACCGCTGATCTTCAGCGGGATACGCACGTTAACCAGATCCTCCAGGCTCGTGTCGTCCCCGAAGACGGGCTTCTCGAACACCAGCGCGGTGAGCTTGCTGTCCAGCGTCGCCTTCGGCAGGTTCACCGTGGCGTCACCGGACACCCGCAGGAAGGGAATCTCGGCGCTGAACCGGTCAGTGCGCAACGTGCCGTCCGCCAGCTTGCCGGACAGGTCCAGGACCTTGATGGGCGTCTCCTCCGGACCCGTGCGGGCCGGCGGCGCCGTTCGGCGGAGCAGCGCCCGGGCCCGGCGGATCTCGTACCAGACGTCCATACCTTTATAGGTGCCGTCGGCGAGCGAGAACTCCAGGTTGCCGGCCAGGTTCTCGAGCAGCTCATCGTCCGTGGTTCCGGCCGCCGTGCCGGCGAGGTTCAGGCGCATGGTACCGGTGATGTTTTTCACGTCGGCGAGATCGGCGAGGAGCGCGCCGAAATCCACGCCGGTCATGGCCTGGTCGAGCGTCAGCCGTGACCTGGCCCCCGTCGCATCGAGCCGGATCCCGGTGCGCATCTTTCCCCCGTAGATCGTCGCCGCCAGCGGCTCGAGGCGCAGGAGCCCCCCGTCCGCGGCGACAGTCACATCCACGCCGGCCAGCTGCAACCCGGTGACATGGAGCTGGCCGATGCGGGCGCGGCCCCGCAGGTTGAGCGCGCGAATCGCTTCCGCCGGAATGGTCCTCGGCTTCTCCGCCGCTTCACCGGCACCGCCCTCCGCACCGCCGGGCGCCACATCGGGCGACCCGTAGCGGTCTGCGTCCAGCCTGTCGAGGGTCAGGTCGAACTGCGTTCGGGGCGTGGCCTTGCTGCCGTCAGCCAGCAACTCCCGGGCCAGGGACCCGGTGATCTTCGTATCGTCGAGAACGAAGGCAATGTTCTGGAGCCCGAAGGACTCCTCGCGGAAAAGCCAGTTCGCCGAACCGGCGAGCTTCCGGAAGACGTCCGGGTCGGCGGTGACCGGAACGTCCTCGTTCAGCTTCGTCAGCACCTCCCGCGGCGAAAACTCGGGAAAACTCACGGTGCCGCGGAGGTCTGTTCGGGCGCCAAACCCGCCCTCCCCGGCCAGGTCCAGCGCAACGCCCGCAACCGCGGCCTTCGCGGTAAAGCGGGTGACGGCACCAGTACCGGCATCCACGTCGTAGCGGAGGCCGGACAGATTCGCCTGCACCGGCGTGCTCCCGCCCGGCAGGTCCGGACCCGTTGCCTCCAGGTCGGCGGTCAGCTCCGGTGCCTCCACCAGGGTGTTCCGGGCCAGCCGCACCTGGACCTCCGGCGAGCGCAGCGTGCCGCGGAGGCTCTTGAGCCCGCCGAGCCCGCTCGTATCGAGTTCGGACTCGAGCGCAGCGAGCCTGACGGTGGTGACGTCGCCGTCCACGGCGATGCCGGCCTGCGCCTTGAGCTTCAGCGCGCCACCCGAGTTGTCGGCCAGGTCGGTGAGCCGGAACGACGTGCTGACGTCGAAGGGAGCCGCGTCCTGCACGGGACCAGTGACCAGCTGCAGCTTCTCCACCCGGTAGCGGGAGCCGTCGGCCTCGTCGGCGTAGTTGATCCGCGCATCCTCGAGGCTGATCCCGTCGAGATTGAAGGCGGCTATGCCGGCGCCTTCATCCTTGTCGCCGGCGACAGGCGCCTCCGGCGAGGTGCCGGTGAAGGTCCAGTTGTTGCTGCCGTCCTTCAGTCCGACCAGATTGGCCTCGAGGCCGGCGATGCTCACCATGCCGATTTCGACTTCGCGGCGCGCGAGGAGCGGCCAGAGGCGGATTGCGAGCCTTGCAGACCCTACCCGCAGGAAGGGCTCCGCGTCGAAGCCCGGCGGATTGCCCAGTTCCGCCTGTGTGACCTCCACGGCGCAGCAGGGAAAGAGCTTGAGCCCCACGTCGCCGTCCAGGGCAAGGCTGCGGCCCGTGGACTGCTGGACCGCACTCACGATGGCCGGCCGGAAGCGGTCGGTGTCCACGAGAGTGACGACGGCGATGATCACGGCGACACCCAGCACCAGGAGCATGCCGAGTCCGAGAAGGAGGAATTTGAAGAGCGGCTTCACCAACAGAGGCACCGGGTTTGCAATCTGGCAATTTTCGCGGCCTTGCTGCGCAAATTACCAGATTGCAAACCCGGTGCCTCTTATTGAGTCCTCAACAGCCGCTGGTCTGGGCGCTGATGGCCGGGTTCTGCCCCGGTGCGGCCGGCGGGCTGTACGCAACCCCGCAGGGCCGGTCACCGCCAAGGCGCCGGTGCCGCCACACGCCACCGCTGTAGGCGAAGCTCGCCGTCTCCGCTTCCGCCAGCATCAGCGGCAGCGTCGCCGTGGATGGATAGCCATAGGTCATGGCCACCACGCCCCTCGGCCCGTCGATGGTCGGCGGCTGGTTCGCGGCGAGCCACCGCGCATGGGCGAGCTGGGTCGCCATTGCCGTGCTGCGGGTCAGTGCCGTGACTTCGTCGAGGCGCGCCTCCCCGGCGAGGCGCACGTGGCGCGGAACGGCCACGAAGGCGCCCGCACCAAGGCATGCTATGAGTACGAGTACATCGACCCGGCTGATCATTGACGTAATGTCGGGCGAAGTGCCCGACCGCGTCTGTGATGCGGTTCTCAGGCACGCGAGGGCAGCGGAGGCGGCGCTAGCCTCCGGGCTTTGTACGTTCGTCCACCGTGTCCTGCACCCATTGCGCGAAGAGCGGGTGGCCGATCATGCCGTTGTCCACGAAGGTGTAGCTGAGCCCGCTCAGGTCCTTGCCGATCTTCTGGGACACCCGTCCGCTGGCCGTGAGCAGCACCGGCTCGACGAGGACCTTCTTTCCCGATGCGTTGGCCTTCGCAATCCACTCGCGCATGCGCTCGACGTTGGCGGCCCGGACCTGGGGCGGCGCATCGTCCTGGAGGGAGCCGTAGTACACCTCGGAAATGCCCGTTACGTCCTTCGCGATAGCGGCCAGTTTCGCCAGGTTGCGCAGCTCGTCGTCGTTCTCCGCCTTGCTCTCGGGGCCGTGCATGACGAGGAGCGCCACCTCGTTGGCGGGATCCCTGCTCGCCGTCTTGAGGTTCTCCCCGAGGATACGGCCGATGATGGGACTGCGCGTGGGCGATGTCGCCATGATGATCTTCGCCTTCGTCCGTACCCGGGGCACCTCGAGGTACCCCGAGTTGTCGGTGAGGCCGAAGATGTAATGCCACTGGCGGACCAGGGAGCTCGTCTCGCTGGTCTCGCTCGGCAGAACGACGATCGTCGTCACGCCGGCAGCCTCCAGCCTGTCCACGGCAGCCTGGATGTGGGAGGAGTCCATCATCGACATACCGAGCCCGACGGCGGTCGGGTGCGCCGTCGCGACCGCGGCGTAGCCCGCCTTGAACTGGTTGTTGCCATCGCCGGCGTAGCCGTGTCCCAGGCCCAGCACGCCGATGTCATCCCGCACCGACGGGGCGCTGAGATATTCCATGGAGTCGGGCGTCATGCGGCCCATGTTCTCGTTGATCTGCTCGTCGGTGAATCCCGCGTACAGCGGGATCTTCTTCCTGAGCGTCGCGATCTGCTCAGCGGTCATCGTGTGACCTGAATGTCCTGAATGGCCGGAGTGATCGTCCGGCGCATCGGTGGCGGGCGCCGGGCCGGCGAGGCCGAGAGCCAGCGAGGCGGCGAGTGCGGTAGAAATGCGGCGGGGCGCGAACATGGGCGATCCTCCCTGGCCCGGGATGCGAAACATGGTTTCCGCCGGAACTGTGCAACACGGCAGCGGCGGCGGGAAGCCGAGTGTGACCCCGGTCTCAACGACTTCACATAGTCCCGCCGTAGATTAGCCGACGCAAGCCTCTCCGGAGGTTCGGGAGTGGCCGGCTGCCTCAGCGGGCCGGTTGGCGTGGGCCCCTGTGGATTTCGGCATCGATGAAACTGCTGCTGGTCGAGGACAATCCTGCCGACGCGGACTTCCTGGCCGCCTCGCTGCGACGCCAGCGCGCGGGTGACGTGGAGCTCGTCAACGTACCGACGCTGGCGCTCGCCACGGAGCAGCTCAGCCTCGAGACCTTCGACGTGGTGCTGCTCGACCTGCATTTGCCGGACGGGTCGGGGCTGCAATGCCTCGACGCCATCCAGGCGGTCAACAACGAGATCCCGATCGTCGTTCTGAGCGGCCAGGACGACGAGGAATTCGCCGTCAGCATCCTGAACAAGGGCGCCCAGGACTACCTCGTCAAATGGGAGGGACAGGGCCGCACCATCCTGCGCTCGATCCGCTATGCCATCGAGCGCAAGAAGTCCGACCTGCACCTGAATTACCTGGCCCAGTACGACCCGCTGACCGGCATACCCAACCGCCAGTTCTTCAACGACCAGCTCACCCGCGCCACGGCACGCGCCCGCCGGGACGGCCGAAAGGTGACGCTGCTCTTCCTCGACCTGGACGCGTTCAAGGTCGTCAACGACACCCTCGGCCATGACGCCGGTGACCGGCTCCTGAAGGAAGTCGCGGACCGGATCCGGCGCGCCGTTCGCACGGGTGACATCGTGGCCCGGCTTGGCGGCGACGAGTTCGCCGTGATGCTGGAGGGGCTTTCAAGCCCCCGCGACGTGGAAACGCTGGCGAGCGGACTGCTGGAGGTGATCGCCCAGCCGTACCACATTGCCGACCGGCAGCTCACGATCACCACGAGCATCGGCATCACGATGTATCCGAACGACAACTCGGACACCCAGATGCTGCTGAAGAACGCCGACATCGCCATGTACCAGGCGAAGGAGTACGGCAGGAACAACTTCAAGTTCTTCCACGAGCAGATGCATGCCGACCTCATGCAGTACCACGAGCTAGAACGCGACATCCGGGAAGCCATCAACCTGGGTCAGTTCCACCTGGCCTACCAGCCGAAGGTCAACGTGCGGATCAACCAGCTCCAGGGCCTCGAGGCGCTGCTGCGGTGGAACAGCCCGGCCCGCGGCAACGTCAGCCCGGGCGACTTCATCCCGGTAGCCGAGGAGAGCGGTCACATCATTCCGCTGGGCTACTGGGTGCTGAACGAGGTTTGCCTGACCCTCAAGTCCTGGCAGGACAAGGGCCTGACCCTGGTCCCGGTTTCGGTGAACGTTTCCGCCCGCCAGTTCCAGCAACCCGACTTCCACAAGCGGGTGGCGGAGGTTCTCCGGAAGCATGGTGTCGATCCGAGCCTGATCGAGATCGAGCTCACCGAAGGTCTCGTCATGGAGGACATCGATTCCGCCAAGCGGGAGCTCGCCCAGCTCAAGAAGATCGGGCTGCGGATCTCCATCGATGATTTCGGCACCGGCTACTCCTGCCTGAGCTACCTGCGGCGTTTCCCGATCGACGTCCTGAAGATCGACAAGTCCTTCGTGCAGGAGATCGGCGGCAGCCGGGATGGCGAGAGCATCATCGACGCGATCATCTCGCTGGCCAAGAGCCTGCGGCTGGAAACGGTGGCCGAGGGCGTCGAGACGGCGGCACAGCTCCACTACCTGCTGGACCATGGTTGCCACGTCGTTCAGGGATTCCTGTTCGGCAAGCCCATGGAAATGCATCTCATTGAGCCGCTGCTCTCCGCCCTGGAGCAGGGCGGGACGGATTCCACTGCGGTCGTGCGCGCATTGAAGGGCTTCGGATGACGACTGGTCAGCAGGCCTCCACCGGTTTGAGCCCGGAACTGCAACGCACGCTGGAGGCCAGCGGTGTTGGCGTGTACTCCTTCGATGCCGGAACGGGTGAGTTCAGCATCGACGCCACGTGCCGCCGGCTGTTCGACATCGACCCGAACACCCAGTTGTCACCGGACGTCATGGCGTCGCGAATCCATCCCGACGACCTGCAGCGGTACTGGGCGGCCGCCGGCGAGAGCATGAAGACCGGGACCTTCGCCTGCGACTACCGCGTCGTGCACCGGAACGGCAATATCCGCTTCGTCAGCGGCCGTGGACACCTCCAGCCAGGCCCACCGGGGGCCCCACCGCGCGTGCAGGGCGTCTGCATCGACGTGACGACTCAGCGGGCGCTCGAGACCCAGCTGCAGGCTACCCGGGCGAGAATGCAGGAGCTCGCCGACGGGGTCCCAGGGCTTTTCGCCTATCTGGACAGGAGCTTTCACCTCCGGTTCCTCAGCGCCCAGTACGACCTCTGGTACGGTCACTCCCGGGCGCGCCACCTCGACCAGCACATCACGACGGTGATCACGGCCGAGTCCTGGGCGCACCGCAAGCCACTCTACGAGCGCTGCCTGGCTGGCGAGGTGATCCAGTACGAAGAGGCGCGAACGATGGCGAACGGCGAGAAGCGCTTCTATGCCGTTACCTACCAGCCCCACCGCGATGTGAACGGCGAGGTACTGGGCATCCTCTCGCTGGCCATGGACATCACGGAGCGGCGTGCCATACAGGAGGAACTTGCCCGCTCCAACCAGGACCTCGAGCAGTTCGCCTATGTGGCATCCCACGACCTCAAGGCTCCCCTGCGCGCGATCGAGATCCTCGTGGACTGGCTGCGCGAGGATCTGGCCGGCTACACGGGTGGCGAAGTGCAGCAGAACCTCGGTCTGCTCGGCCAGCGAACGGCCAGACTTCACCGCTTGCTGGATGACCTGCTGGCCTACTCGCGCGCCGGCCGCAAACCCGGCGAGATGGTGGACGTGGACTCGCGGCTGCTGGTGGAGGACCTCTTCGTGCTCCTCTCGCCGCCCGCGACCATGCACCTGAATGCCGACGTGTCGCTGCCCGTGATCCATACCCACCAGGTGCCGCTGGAGCAGGTGCTGCGCAACCTGATCAACAACGCCATCAAGCACCACCCTACCAAGCAGGGGTCGGTGAAGGTCTACGCGCAGGACAAGGGTGACGAGGTCCTGTTTGCGGTGGAGGACGATGGCGCCGGGATCCCGGTGGAGTTCACCGAGAAGGTCTTCCAGATGTTCCAGACACTGAAGCCTCGGGACGAGATCGAGGGCAGCGGCATGGGGCTGGCGATCGTGAAGCGGATCGTGGAGTGGCAGGGCGGCCGGATCTGGTTCCACGGGGGACCGGGTGGGGCCGGAACCGTGTTCAAGTTTACGTGGAAGAAAGTACCCCGCGAGGGGGCAAACATTGGCGGGGGTGAGGTGACCCATGATCGACATGAGCAGAACCGTGCATATCTTGCTGGCTGAGGACGACCTCATCGACGAGAAGGCATTTCTTCGCGCGATCGAGAAGCTCCGCATTACCAATCCCGTTACCGTGGCGCGGGATGGGGTAGAGGCGTGGGAGATCCTCAAGGGGACGAACGGCAAGCCGCCGCTGCCCCGGCCGAACCTGCTGGTGCTCGACATCAACATGCCGCGCATGAACGGGCTCGAGCTTCTCGAGCGGATCCGTGACGATGCCGAGCTTCACGATTCGATCGTGTTCATGCTGACCACGTCGAACGACGACGAGGACAAGATCGAGGCATTCAACCTGAACGTCGCCGGCTACATGCTGAAGTCAGACGTGGGCAACAGCTTCGTGAAGGCCGTGGAACTGGTGGACAACTACTGGCGGGTCGTTGAGTTCCCGCAGGCCACCGGTCGTCGCACGAGGGCGACCAACGTGGACGACCGGCGCCAGTACGTGCGGCACCCGGACTCCCGCGGGGTGCTGTAGAAGAAATAGCAGTCTGACCCCCACTTCTTCTACTTGACGCAGGCGTCCTCGGCCTCGATCACGAGAGCGCTGGTTTCCGACGCCAGGGCATCGCGCCGCTTGTCGGACGCGTTGCTCTTGTCGAGGGCCTGGTCGGCCTTCCGTGCGGTATCCGCGTCCTCGGATGCGGACGCCGTGAGCAGCATGGCCAGCTTCAGATCACCGGCCGGCAGCTTGTCGGACACGAAGCGCCAGGCGCAGTCACACTGGTCCGCAGTCAGGCCATCAACCTTGCAGATCTCGGCGTCGAAGGTGGCGCGCGGCGAGCCGCTGTCCGCCGCAGGCTCCTGAGCGGCGGCAAAGCCACCAATCAGCGTCAATGCCAGTCCGGACAGCAGGGCAGGTGTCAGTCGCATGGTGTCGTCTCCCAGGCCAGGTCTTCAGTGATTTTCCCCTATCCGCCGATCCCCGTCACCTGCGCCGTCCAGGCCCACAGGCGCTTGCGGATGGCGGCGTCCTGGGCCAGGGGCGAAGGCTGCGCCTCCTTGCAGTAGGCGAAGTACCTGCCTGTGACTCCCTCTATTTCCGGCGAGGAGGCGACATAGACGTGCGTCCGCGCTCCCTTCTCCGGGGTATTCAGCCGCAGCAGCGAACCGATGCCAAAGACAAGCCAGGAGCCCCATTTGAAGATCCCGGTGAGGTTGCGGTAGATCGTCGTGTTCACGAAGTAGCCGGGTGACACGGCGTTCACCGTGACGCCGGTGCCCTTGAGCCGCTCGGCCAGCTCAAGGGTGAAGTAGACGTTGCAGAGCTTTGCCCGATGGTAGGCCGCGAACGAGGCGCCGTTCGAGAACTCCCGGCCCTTCCAGATCTTCTCGTTGTTGAGATCGTCGAAATCCAGCCCCGGGCCGGCCTTGTGCGCGTCCGACGAGATGGAAACGATGCGCGCCGGAGCGCTCTGGGTCAGAAGGCCGAGGAGGAGGTGCGTCAGCAGGAAGTGCGACAGGTGACACGTGGCCAGGTGCATCTCCCAGCCGTCCGGGCTGAGCCGGCGAACAGGGTCGGTGATTCCGGCATTGCACAGGAGGATGTGCAGCGCCGGATAGCGGGCCTTAACGTTGGCCGCCAGCTCCCGGACTTCATTCAGGGAGGAGAGATCGCAGTAGACGAAGTCGGCGGCCTTTCGCCCCGTTAGGCAATTGATGTGATCCCGGGTGCGGGTGCCCTCCTCGCCCTCCCAGTCCACGATGATCACCTGGGCCCCCATCCTGGCGAGTTCGATGGCGGACACACGCCCCATGCCCCTTGCCCCGCCGGTGATCAGTGCCGTCTTCCCCGCAAGATTCATATCCAGCCAACCAGATAACCAAGTAACCAATAACTAAGTGTCCGGTACCTTTTCGGGGTTATACCGGGTATGGGGGCCGTGGGGAGTTAGTTTTTTCTTGGCAGCTGATTGATGGCGTTGCCGGTGGCGTGGACCAGGCCATGGTCCCGCAACCAGGCCAGGGCTTCATCCGCGTCGTCCTCGAACCAGCGCCGGGTGGAACCCAGGCGAAAGCTGTAGCCCCAGGCGTCCATGTCGGCAAACAGCCTCTCGCGGCTCCAGCCTGACCCGCGGATCTCCGCCCCGAGGAGGACCTGCAGGTAGCAGACTGCGTCCTCCTCGGCCACGTCGCCGCCCGCGTCCCGGTACAGGCCGGCGCGCCGGTCAGGCGACATGCACAGATAGTGGGCCGCCTCATGGAGCAACGAGTGCACGGGGGTGTCAGGCCGCACGAAGAGCTCGTCGCCCGACAGGCCAGCCTCCGGCTCGCCCCAGTAAGTGCCGGGAATGGCCTCGAGGTCTGGCAGCAGCACCAGGCGCAGGCCGAATCCGCCGAGGAAGTCAGCGGCGGCGACCGCATCGATCTCCCCTACTGTCATCACGCCACTCATCGTTGGCTTTCCGCCGTGACCCGCCTTAGGCTTCCCGTCCCATTATGAGCGGCCTGAAGAAACTCGCTGATCCGGCGCCCGGCTGGCCCTCCTTCCCGGCGAAGCCCACCTTGCCCGGGCTGCTCGACGGCCTCAAGGTGTCCCAGTGGTGGCCGGAGGAGGACCTGGCCGCGGGCCAGCAGCGCCAGCTCGCCTGGCTCGTGCACTGGGCCGCCACCCAGGTTCCTCACTACGAGGGCACGGACTGGGCACGGCCGGCAGCGAGGGCGCTGTCGGACGCAGCGGCGCGGGACCCCGCAGCGTTCCCCGCCCTGTGGCGGCAGATCCCCCTGCTCACCAAGCCCGCCGTGCGCGCCCTGGGCACCCGGCTGAACGCGCGGACTCTCCCCGCCGGCCATGCCCCCGTCGGCCTGCTCCAGACCTCGGGTTCCACGGGCATCCCCGTGGAAGTCCGGACCACGGCGCCCACCCGCCTTCTCTGGGACGCGCTGACCGTCCGGGAACACCTGTGGTGGCGGCGGGACTTCACGAAGCGGATGGGCGTGATCCGCTTCCGGAAGCACAAAGAGCGCGAAACCGACGGCCAGGTGCGCGGCAGCTGGGGCACTCCCGTGGCGCTCCTCTACCGCACCGGTCCGTCCTCGGCCATGCACATCGGCAAATCCGTGGAGCAACTCGCCGACTGGCTGGTGCGCTTCGACCCGAGTTACCTGCTGGCCTATCCCAGCATCATGATCCCGCTTATGGAGGCCGTGGCTGCCCGGGGCGGCCGGCCGCCCTCCCTGGAAGAGATCCGGCTGATTTCGGAGCCACTCGACCCGGATCTGCAGGCCAGGCTCGCCACGGAGTGGCAGGTGCGCTGCACCGACCTCTACTCCGCCAACGAAGTCGGGTACATGGCGTTTCGCTGCCGGGAGCAGGGCGCGCTGCATGTCCAGTCCGAGTCGCTGCTGGTCGAGGTGCTGGACGACGCGGGGCAGCCCTGCGCGCCCGGCGAGACCGGCCGTGTCGTCGTCACGTCGCTGCACAACGTGGCGACGCCGCTCCTCCGCTACGAGATCGGCGACTACGCGGAGGTGGGCGCGCCGTGCAAATGCGGCCGCGGGCTGCCGGTGCTTGCCCGGGTCCAGGGCCGGGTCCGGAACCTGGTGAGAACGCCCGATGGCCGGTCGTACTGGCCGGTAGGCCTCGGCAGGCTCCGGCGGGTCCCGGCACTTGTCCAGGCGCAGTTCGTGCAAACCGCGCTCGACACAGTCGAGTTGCGGGTGGTGCTCTCCCGGCCGCTCGACGAAACGGCGACCGAAGAGGCCCGCGGCCACGCCCGTCTCGCGCTCGGCTACCCTTTCAACGTGGTGGTCGTCCCGGTGGCTGAGATCCCCCGGGGTCCAACGGGAAAGTTCGAGGAATTCCTGTCCCTCGTAGACCCGACGTAGGAGCGGCTTCAGCCGCGACGGGAATTTCACGTCAGGCGCGTCTCAGCGCCAGAGGGAAATTCCCGTCGCGGCTAAAGCCGCTCCTAAAGGCCACTCAACCGACGTGGAAGAACTGCAGCTCCCCGAACATGCCGGCGCCCGGATCACAGGCCGCGACCGGCGGCTCGCCCAGCTGCTGCGCCAGCCGCCGGGCCCCTTCCAGGCTCTCCGCGTAACGGCGGGCACGCTCGGCCAGCGGCAGGGCGGTGGCGTCGCAACCCGTGGCCTTGAGCGCCTCGTCCAGGGAAAAGTCCTCGCGGGTCTCCCGGAAGTCGCGATGGGTCCACATCCCCGTGGCGGGATCAAATGCGTACAGCGGCAGGAAGCGATAGCCGGACTCCGCGACGAACTCGACTGCGTCCATGACGAAGGCCGCCTCGGCATCATCCATCGTGTAGTGGAAGCCAACGCGGCACCAGCCGGGCTTGATGCCCAGGTAGCCCTGGCGCACCCAGTCCCGGTAGCGCTCGGAGGTGGCGTTGTCGATGCCCAGGAGCCGGTGGCCGTAGGGTCCGGCGCAGGAACAGCCGGCCCGTGACTGGATGCCGAAGAGGTCGTTCAGCAGCACCGTCACGGCCTTCGGGTGCAGGTAGCGGCCCCGCGGGTCCTTCAGGTTGAACGACACGATGCCGATACGCCGCGACGGGTCGGGGTTGCCCAGGATCTCGATGCCCGGGTTGGCCGACCAGCGCTCGAGGGCCCGGACCAGCAATTCCTGCTCCCGCGCTTCGATCCGGTCCGCACCGATGCGGTTCTTGAGATCCAGCGCGAGCGCCGCCTTCAGGGTCTGCAACACGCCGGGCGTACCGGCCTTCTCCCGCTCCTCGACGTCCCGGATGAAGTCCTGGTCCACGGGGCTGACGTAGTCCACGGTGCCCCCGCCGCCGACGCTCGGAGGCAGGTCCCGCGCGTACAGCCGCTCGTTGAACACCAGGACGCCGCTGGAACCCGGGCCGCCCAGGAACTTGTGCGGCGACAGGAACACGGCGTCGAGCGCCGGGTCGCCGCCCTCGGGGCCCGGGTCGGGGTTCATGTCGATCTCGACGTAGGGCGCGCTGGCCGCGTAGTCGAAGCAGGCGTAGGCGCCATGGGCGTGCAGCAACCGGGCGATGCGGGACACGGGCGAGCGCATGCCCGTGACGTTTGACGCCGCCGAGAAGGAGCCGATGCGCAGACGTCCCTGGTAGGCCGGGTCCTTCAGCAGACTCTCGAGGTGTTCCAGGTCGACCCCGCCATCGGGGGCCAGGTTCACCTCCACGACGGTCGCGAGGCCCTGCCGCCAGGTGACCTCGTTGGAGTGGTGCTCGTAGGGCCCGACGAAGACCACGGTCTGCCGGCCCCGGTGGAACTGCTGGAACCTCTCGAACTGGTCGTCCCCGACGAACTCCCGCAACAACTCGCCGACCGCCCTCCGCGTGGGGGGCGGCAGGGCCACGCCGAGGATCTGCTGGAGCTTGTCGATGGCGCCCGTGGCACCGGTGCCGCAGGCAATGATGCGGCCGTTCGGCCCTGCGTTGACCGACCGCTTGATCATGGCCTCCGCCGCGTGCAGGAGCTGGCTCATGCTGCGGCCGGTGAGGTCGTCTTCCGTGTGGGTATTCGCGTAGTTCCGTTGCAGGCACTGCACGTAGCGTTCGATGAACGTCAGGCAGCGGCCCGAGGCAGTGTAGTCGCAGTAGACGAGCATGCGCCGGCCAAACGGCGTGTCGAAGGACGAGTCGATGCCGACGACCTGGGAACGGAGGAACTCGAAGGACCAGGGTTTCATCGGTGGGATTCTACGGCGCTGGCTGCTGCGCGTGAGGAAATGGAGCGGGTGATGGGAATCGAACCCACGTTAGCAGCTTGGGAAGCTGCAGTTCTACCATTGAACTACACCCGCTTCGGGCATGATTCTAGAACATGACGCTACCGAGTTTCACCGATCTGGGCCTGGCCGCCGTCGTGCTGGTGCTGGCCGTGGTGCCGGCCGCCCTGGCGACGGTGGCCATTATCGGGGTCCTCCAGGCCACGCGGCTGGACAACCGGCTGGAATCCCGGCTGGGCGCACGCGGGTTCCGCGTCGCAGGCCTGGTGGGGGCGCTGGTCCTGGCAGCGCTTTTCCTGCGCTTCAGCTGGGACTGGTCCGCTGCCACGCACCTGAAACCCCTGTGCGCCGCGCTGGCCGAGCCCTGGTTCAGCGGGTCGGCCCCTACCGGAGAAACCAGCCTCCGAGTGCGCCGGCGCGTGGTGGAGGCCGGCTACTGGACCACCATCAGCGCCGACCGCTACGAGGCCGTCGACGGGGCCACCGGCGAGATACTGGCCGAGGGCGACGAGCTGTGGATCGACGCCGGTGCCACCCGCTATCGCTGCGGCCTCGCCAGCGGGCCGCTGCCCGTGAAACGCCGGGATGCGCCGGCGCGCCCGGCCATCGACCAGTTCCTCGACCGCGCACGCCGGGGCGCCACGTGACAGAGTCCTCGCACCCGCGCCAGATCCGCAGCTTCGTTCGCCGGACGGGACGGCAGACCCGGGCGCAGGAACGCGCCCTGGTGGAGCTCTGGCCCCGCTTTGGCATCGAACCGCCAGCGCCCGGCGCCTCCCCGCTGCTGGACCTGCCGGCCATCTTCGGCCGGGCGGCGCCCTGCGTCCTGGAGATCGGCTTCGGCAACGGGGATGCCCTGATGGCCATGGCAGCGGAAGCACCGGACCGGAACTTCCTGGGCGCCGAGGTCCATGAGCCCGGCGTCGGTCATTGCCTGCTGGCGATCGCGCGGCTCGGCCTCACGAATGTGCGCCTGCTCCGGGAGGACGCCGTGGAGGTCCTGCGCGAGCGGCTCCCGGCGGACAGCCTGGCGGGCGTCCACCTGTTTTTCCCCGACCCCTGGCACAAGAAACGACATCACAAGCGGCGACTGGTGCAGCCCGGCTTCGTTGCACTGCTCGGCGCGCGGATCTCGCCCGGGGGTTACTTCCACGTGGCGACGGACTGGCCGGATTATGCAACGCACATCCAGGAAGTCATGGCCGGGAGCCCCATCTTCGGGGCCCCGGGTACGGACTTGCCTCCCGGCGCCGGAACCCGGCCGCGCACCCGGTTCCAGGCACGGGGCGAGCGCCTGGGCCACCCGATCTGGGAGGCCGTTTACCAGCGGAGATCCTGAAGATTACAGTTGGATTTCCCGTGTACCCATCCTGCGCCAAATGCGCTATAAAAAAACCGGGGACACAGACGAGCCATGCACATGAACGAGCGCGCCTTCTCGATCGCCTTTGGACTCCCGGAAGTGGGGAGCTGGTTCCGCATCGGCGACGGCAAGACCTTCGAAGTGGTCGCTGTCGACGACAAGGACAGGACGGTGGACATCCAGCACTTCGACGGCACCATCGAGGAGCTCGACGTGGACGGCTGGCGCGAGATGGCGGCGGAGCCCATCGATGCGCCGGAAGACTGGTCCGGCTCCATGGACGTGGACAGCGAGGACCTGCCCGAGGACGAAGAGAAGCACCAGGGCTTCGACGACCCGCTGGATTTCGTGGACGACTACGAGTCCTGATTGAGCATGTAGGAGCGCCTTCAGGCGCGACGGGGATTCCTGCAGCGAGCGTCTCAGCGAGCGGAGGGAATCCCCGTCGCGCCTGAAGGCGCTCCTACACCCGCACCAGGATCTCGCCGTTCTCGATGCGGCATTCAAGGCGCGTGAGCGACCGGCCCGCGCAGGGGCCGAAGACGCACAGCCCGGACTCGGGCTCGAAGAGCGCGCCGTGGGAGGCACAGCGCACCAGCCTCTGGCCTGGCACGAGGAACTCGTCGTCGGCCAGGTTCAACGGGTGCCGCTTGTGGGGGCAGACGTTGGCATAGGCCCGCAGGGTGCCATCGACCTGCACGACGAAACCCCTGAACGGCCAGTCGCCGTCGCCCAGAAAGAATTCCCGGGCACCCGGGTCGGCCAGGTCCGCCAGCCGGGCCACCGCCCGGAACTCCTCACTCATCCAGCGCGTCCACCTGGCGCCGCAACAGTACGAGGACCAGGAGCCCGGGGATCGCGGTGAAGAACGTGAGCGTGAAGAAGCTGCTCCAGCCCACCGCGTCCACCACGTAAGCGGCCGGCGGGCCAAGGAAGTTGCGCGCCACGCTCGCCAGCGCCGACAGGAGCGCGTACTGGAAGGCACTGAAGCGCACGTCGCAGAGACCCATGAGGAAGGCGACGAAGGCGGCGGCGCCCATGCCCCCGGCGAAGTTGTCGAAGCCCAGGGCGATCACCATCAGCACGGTGCTCTTGCCGGTGGCGGCCAGCAGCGCGTACAGCAGGTTGGTGAGCGCCTGGAGGATCCCGAAGAACAACAGGGACCGGAACAGGCCAATGCGGGCCAGCAGCACGCCACCCACGAAGGTGCCCAGGAGAGTCAGGGTAATGACGACAGTCTTCGAGATGGCGCCCACCTCGAGCGCGGTAAAGCCGACGCCCTTGATCAGGAAGGCGGTAACCAGCTTCAGCGCGAAGGCATCGCCGAATTTGTAGAGCACGATCAGGGCCAGCAGGGCCCACGCGCCGGGACGCCCGAGGAACTCCCGCAACGGATCCATGACCGCCGCCGCGAGCGTCCGCGGCCGGGGAGCGACGCGTTCGGGCTCCGGCGCCGCCCAGGTAAACAGCACGGTGGCTCCCATGACGACCGCCATCAGGAGGTAGGTGTTCCGCCAGCCGATGACGTCGGAGAGGATCAGTGCCAGCGCGCCGGCGATCCACGTGGCCACCCGGTAGCCGACCTGGGTGGCGGTGGAGCCCACTCCCCGCTCCTCCGGGCGAAGAGTATCGGCCCGGTAGGCATCGATCACGATGTCCTGGGTGGCCGACACGAAGGCAAGGAGCAGGCCGATGGCAGCCACCGCGTACACCACCTCGCCGGGCGCGCCGATGCCCATTCGCTCGCCCTGCAGGCCAAGCATCGCAATAAGCACGGCCAGGAGTAGCTGCAACAGCAGCATCCAGCCACGCCGGCGACCGAGCACCGGCAGCGCGTAGCGATCGAGGACCGGCGCCCAGAGGAATTTGAAGGCGTAGGGCGCGCCAACCAGCGTGAACCAGCCGATGGTCTTGATGTCCATGTTCAGCGTGGCGAGCCACGCCTGGAGGGTGCTGTCGGGCAGGTTGAACGGCAGCCCCGAGGCGAAGCCGAGCGTCAGCGCCGCGGCCACGCGCGGGTTGGCAACCAGGTCCCGGAGGCGGGTGCGGGCCATCAGCTAGCGACCCGTTCCCGCGTCCAGCTCGAAATCCATCAGCAGCGGCGCATGGTCGGAAAAGCGGCTGTCCCTGAAGATCTCGGCGCGGCGGGCGGCACCCTTGAGGCCGGCCGTTCCCACCTGGTAGTCGATGCGCCACCCGACGTTCTTCGCCCAGGCCTGGCCCCTGTTCGACCACCAGGTGTACTGGTCGGGATCGGCATTCACTTCACGAAAACTGTCGGTGAAACCGAGCGGCCCGAAGACGTCGTCGAGCCAGATGCGCTCCTCCGGCAGGAACCCCGAGTTCTTCTGATTGCTGCGCCAGTTCTTCAGGTCGATTTCCTTGTGGGCGATGTTCCAGTCGCCACAGAGCAGGTACTGGCGGCCATCTTCGCGCAGGCGCGCCAGATGTACCCTGAATTCCGTCATGAAGCGGAACTTGGCCTGCTGCCGCTCGTCGCTGGAGGAGCCCGAAGGCACGTACAGCGACACGATGCTCAGGGCGCCGAAGCGCGCCTCGAGGTACCGGCCCTCCGCGTCGAACTCCGCCGAGCCGAAACCCCGGACGATTTCGTCCGGCTCCCGGCGACTGAACAGGGCGACGCCGCTGTACCCCTTGCGCTGGGCCGGCTCGTAGAAGCAGTGAAACTGGTGCGGGTGAAACTGGGGCGCCGCAATCTGGTCGGCCTGGGCGCGCACCTCCTGCAGGCAGACCACGTCGGCGCGCTCCCGCGCGAGCCAGTCGAACAGGCCTTTCCGGGCAGCCGCGCGGATGCCGTTGACGTTGAGCGTGACGATGCGCATGGGGGCCTTGAGTGTACGATATCGGCCTCACCGGAGGTTTGGCGGCATGCGCGGCTACAAGCAGGAATTCATCGAACTTGCCCTGGAAGTCGGCGTCCTGCGCTTCGGCCAGTTCAAGCTCAAGTCCGGACGAAACAGCCCTTACTTCTTCAATTCCGGGCTGTTCAACACGGGCTACTCGGCCGCCAAGCTCGGCCGCACCTATGCGGCCGCGGTGGCGGACTCGAAGATCGCTTTCGACATGCTCTTCGGTCCCGCCTACAAGGGCATTCCCCTGGTGGCGCTCACGGCAGCGGCGCTGGCGGAGCACCACGGGCGGGACCTGCCCTTCTGCTTCAACCGGAAGGAGATCAAGGAGCATGGCGAGGGCGGCGCCATCGTGGGCGCGCCCGTGTCCGGCCGGGTCCTCATCCTGGACGACGTCATCACCGCCGGCACGGCCATTCGCGAGACCATCACCCTGCTCCGGCAGGCCGGGGGCGAACCGGCGGGGGTCGTCATCGCACTCGACCGCCAGGAGCGTGGCAACGGGGAGCTGTCGGCCATCCAGGAGGTGCAGCAGACCTACGGCATCCCCGTCGCCAGCATCATCCGGCTGGATGACCTGGTGGAGCACCTCGAAGGCAGCACGCAGCACGGCCAGTTCCTGCCCCTGGTCCGGGACTACCGGGAGCGGTACGGGGTCACGGCCTGAAGGTCGGGTCCCGGCCAAGTGGGAGCCCGGTCACTGTTTTCGGTTAAATGGCGGCGGGATAATCGGCGCCGGGAGCGGGACTTGGGGGTTCCGCAGGTTATGGATACACGTATGCAGGCGTGGGGCAGTCAAAGGACTCGGCAGGGTGCTGTGCGCCAGGGGCTCGCGCTGGCACCGCTGATCCTGGCGGCGCTGGCCTTGCTGGCACCGGACGCCGGGTACGGCACCGAGAAGAAGAAGCCGCGCCGTCAGTCCTCCAGGTCCGGCGACAACTCCGGCCAGGTCTACCGGTGGGTTGACGACAAGGGTGTCGTGCACTTCGGCGACGCGGTACCGGCGGAGTACGCACCCATCGACCGTCAGGTCCTGAACCAGTTCGGCATCGCCCTGCGCACCGAGCAGGGCGCCCTGACCGAGGAAGAGATCGAAGCCGAGCGCAAGGCAGCGGCCGAGAAGAAGGCCGCAATCGCGGCAGCCCGTCGCGACGAGGTCCTGCTGAGCACTTACCTTTCCGTCGAGGAAATCGAGGCGCTGCGCAACCGCCGCATCGAACTGATCGACGGCCAGATCTCCGTCACGAACAACTACCTGGAGAGCCTCCGGGACCGGCTGAAGCAGCTGCAGGCTGAAGCCAACACCTTCAAGCCCTACAGCAAAGACCCCGACGCGGCGCCGATCGACCAGAAGCTGGCCGACGAGCTTGCCGACACGGCGGACTCGATAGCGCTTTACGAGAAGACGCTCCAGGACACCCGCACCCGCCAGGGCCGGGTCGTGATGGCCTTCGACGCGGACATCGCCCGCTTCAAGGAACTGAAGGGGCTGTAGGAGCGCCTTCAGGCGCGACCGGGGACATCCCGGTCGCGCCTGAAGGCGCTCCTACCGGCCCGTATGCCCGAAGCCGCCGGCGCCCCGCTCGGTGGCGTGGAACTCTTCCACCACCTCGAACGCCACCTGCACCACCGGCACGAACACCATCTGCGCCAGGCGGGCGCCCGGCTCCAGCTCGAACGCCGCGCCGCCCCGGTTCCAGCACGACACCATCAGCTGGCCCTGGTAGTCCGAGTCGATGAGCCCGACCAGGTTGCCGAGCACGATGCCGTTCTTGTGACCCAGGCCGGAGCGGGGCAGGATCACGGCTGCCAGCCCCGGATCGCCGATGTGGATGGCCATGCCCGTGGGCACCAGGACCGTCTGGCCCGGCAGGATCGTCAGTGGCGCATCCACGCAGGCCCGCAGGTCCACGCCGGCTGATCCGGCCGTGGCGTAGTCCGGCAGCTGAAAATCCTTCCCGAGCCGCGGGTCGAGGATTCGGAGCTGGATCCTGCTCATCAGCCCTGAGATGAACCGGGCCGGCGGAGCGGCATGACGTTCGTCCGACCGGCGACGGCATACCGGGCCGCAACGGTGGCCATGATGCGTCGGGCCAGATCGCACTTGGCCATCCGCTCCAGCGACTCCTGCCCGTCCCGCCAGAGAATGAGGACGCTGTTCTGGTCCTCGTCGAAGCCGAGCCGCGCCCCCACCTGGTTGGCGACGATCATGTCGAGACGCTTGGCCTCGAGCTTCTGGCGGGCGTATTCCTCGACCCGCTCGGTCTCCGCGGCGAAGCCCACCGTGAACGGCGCGCCCGGGCGGACGGCGATGGTCGCCAGCAGGTCCGGGGATTTCACCATGTCGAGCATGAGCCGGTCGGCCCGCTTCTTGATCTTTTGCGGGGCCGGTTCCGGCCGGTAATCGGAGATTGCGGCCGCGCCAATGTAGATGTCGGTACCGTCAATCCTGTCGATGGCGGCCGCGAACATCTCCGCCGCGGTTTCGACGTCCACACGCCGGACGCCCGCCGGCGTCGGCAGGTGAACCGGACCGGCGACCAGGGTCACGTCGGCGCCCGCCTCGACGGCGGCGCGCGCCACGGCGAAGCCCATTTTTCCCGAGCTGCGGTTGCTGACGAAGCGCACCGGGTCAATGGGCTCCCGAGTGGGGCCTGCCGTGACCAGTACCCGGAGCCCCTTCAGCTGATCCCTGAGCAGGCCTGCCAGCTCGCCGGGCGGCTGTTCCGCAAGGGCGGCAACGATGTCCGTTGGCTCCGCCATTCGGCCGGGACCGACGTCGCCGCAGGCCTGGCTGCCGGAAGCCGGGCCAATGAAGCGTACGCCGCGGGCTTCGAGGGTGGACCGGTTGGCCTGGGTCGCGGCGTGGCGCCACATGGCCTGGTTCATGGCGGGCGCCAGCACCATGGGCGCCGACGTCGCGAGGCAGAGCGTGGTCAGCAGGTTGCCGGCGGCACCCGCCGCCAGCTGGGACATGAGGTGGGCCGTGGCCGGCGCGATGAGCACGGTGGTGGCCCAGCGGGCCAGCTCGATGTGACCCATGGCTGCCTCTGCCGCGTCGTCCCAGAGTTCCGAGCGCACGGGATGGCCGGACACGGCCTGGAAGACGGTGGGCGCCACCAGGCGGGTGGCGCTCGGGGTCATGACGACCCGCACCTCGGCGCCGGCATCCTGCAGGCGCCGGACGAGGTCCGGGCTCTTGTAGGCCGCGATGCCCCCGGTCACGCCGAGCAAGACCCGCTGTTTGTCCAATGCGCCCAAGCGTTGCACCAATGGTTGACTGCCAAAAGCTTAGCGCAACGCCTGACCGCCGGCCGTGCTTTGTCGGCGAAGCTGGCAGTTTCCCGGCTTGGTCGGCCGGACCCGGATCGCCAGAATGACCGGCGGTGACCCACGCCCGGTCGCCACCAACCCCCGGGAACCCCGCGCATCAAGACCGCATTGATCAAACACTGGCCTGCGGCGGAACGTCCCCGGGAGCGGCTGGCCCAGGCCGGACCGGACCACCTGTCCGATGCCGAGTTGCTGGCGATCCTGCTGGGCCGGGGCGTGGCGGGGGTTTCGGCGCTGGACCTGGCGCGACAGCTGCTGGCCCGGTTCGGAGGCATGCGCGGCGTGCTGAACGCCCGCCCTGCCGACCTGGAGGCACTGCGCGGCCTGGGACCGGGCAAGTCCGCGGTCCTGACGGCAGCCCGGGAGTGCTGTTGCCGTTACATGGGGGAAAAGCTGGCTCCCGGCAGGGCGATCAGCTCCCCGGCAGACAGCCAGGACTTCCTCCTGGCGCGGCTCCGGGACCGGCCCCACGAGGTCTTCTGCTGCATATTCCTCGACAACCGGCACCGGGTGCTGGCCTTCGAGGAACTGTTCCGCGGCACCATCGACAACACCACGGTCTACCCCCGGGAGGTGGTCCGGCAAGCCCTGCACCGGAACGCGGCCGCCCTGATACTTGCCCACAACCACCCGTCCGGAGTCCCGGAGCCCAGTGACGCGGACCGGCTGATCACCCGGCGCATCCGGGACGCCCTGGAGCTGGTGGACGTGCGCCTGCTGGACCATTTCGTCGTGGGCGATGGCAGTTGCGTGTCCCTGGCGAGCCGGGGGTTGCTGTAGCCCCCGTCCCGCTGGTATAAAGTGCGGCCGTCCGGCGTCCGGGCGGTCCAATAAGTCACTGACTTCGAAGAGGTTTGTTATGTCCCGGGTCTGTCAGGTCACCGGCAAGAGGCCGACTTACGGCAATACGGTCTCCCACGCCAACAACAAGAAGCGCCGGCGGTTCCTGCCCAACCTGCACACGCACCGGTTCTGGCTGGAGGGCGAGAAGCGCTTCGTGACGCTCCGCGTGTCCACCCGCGGCCTGCGTACCATCGACAAGCTCGGCATCGAACAGGTGCTGGAAAACCTGCGCGCCTCCGGCGACGCAATGTAGGAGCGGCTTCAGCCGCGAACCCTTCTTCGACAGGACCCGACCATGGCCAAGAGCATCCGCGACAAGATCAAGCTGGTATCCACCGCCGATACCGGCCACTACTACACCACCACCAAGAACAAGCGCACCCATCCCGACAAGATGGAAGTGAGCAAGTACGATCCGGTCGTGCGCAAGCACGTCCCGTACAAGGAAGCGAAGATCAAGTAGGAGCGCCCGTAGGAGCGGCTTCAGCCGCGACCCTTCGCCTCTCCACCTGCAAGAGCCCGCCCATCGGCGGGCTTTCGCTTTTCAGGGTCCCGGTTGCGCCACCGCACGGGCCCGGATGGATTCCGGCAACCCGCGAATGATCGTGTTGGGCAGCACCGTGTTGTCCCACTCGGGCGCCCGCGGCGGCTCGTCACCCGTCCGCACGATCACGAGCTTCAGCGACGGTACGATGTAGACCACCTGGTTCGAGTTGCCGTCGAAGAGGAACAGGTCGCCCGCCAGGTAGGGCTCCGAGTGCAGGGTCTTCGGCGCCGCCACATCCGGGTGCCCGGCACCCCGGCGTTCGATGTAGCTGCCGGCCACGTAAGCGCTCATCCCCGCCCAGGGATTCTGCGGGGTAGGCGTGATCATCGACTGGACGTAGCCCGCCGGCAGCAGGCGCCTGCCCTCCCAGACCCCGTCCTGGAGCAGAAGGATGCCCAGCCGTAGCCAGAGCTCGGGCGGGGCCAGGAGGCAGCAACCCGCGTGGGCCACGCCGCCCGGGCGATTGAGCCACACCTGCCCGTCGGGAGTGCCCAGCGGCTGGAAGATCTCCCGGGACAGGAACTCCGCGTAGCGGCGCCCCGTGGCCCGCTCGATCAGCACCGCCACCAGGTCGGCCGGCGTGTTGCTGTACTCGTAGCGCGTGCCCGGCGTGTGGGTCAGCGGGTACTCGTCGATCATCACCCGCTCATGGCGCGGGCTCAGGTACGCGCGCGCCCAGATGCCCGCGCCGTCGAACGTCGGCCCCTGGGCCAGGAATCCCGCCCGCATGTCGATCAGGTGCCGTACGAGGATCTGCCGCCGGTCCGAGCTTCGCCACTCAGTGATGAAATCACCGGCCGGCTGGTCGAGCGACCGGATACTCCCCAGATCGATGGCCCGGCCGACGGCGACGGCGGCGACGGGCTTCGCCAGCGACCGGGCCACGACGGGATCGGCGGCCGTCCGGCCGTTGAAGTACGTGGCGAGCTCCAGTTTGCCGTTGTGCCAGATGAGGAGGGAACTGGAGTTGTTTCGGCCAGCGTAGTCCTCCGCGGCGGCGAGGGCTGAGGGCGCGATCACCTGGCGCCCCGGCTTGCGCACGGCAATCGGTGACGCGGACGAGGTGCCCGGAATCCGCTCGAGTGGCTGATACAGCGCGGTCCCGGTCGGATCGGCTGCCCGGCCGCCGTTGATCAGCGCCACCCGGTCCCGGTACAGCGCCTCCTCGTCGGGGGTGAGGGCGGCAGGCGCGGTCCCGTCAGGATGTGCGGGGCCGGAAGCGATCAGGGCCGCCAGGCTTAGTGCGCATGACCACCCGCTCAAGGCTGTTGCTTGTCGCATCGGGCGAGTATCGGCCGACGCCTTGATGCGGGCAATTGTCGGAAAAGAAAAACCCGCCTTGCGGCGGGTTTTCCTGAAGTGCGTCGAGGCGGGGGTCGCGCCGGTCGGCGCTCCTACAGGCGCTCCTACGCGGCGTAGCCCGGCGTCGGCAGGTAGCCACGCAGCCGCGCGGAGAATTCCTGCAGGGACTCGATGCCGCTGGCCTCGGCCCGGGCGCACCACTCGCGCAGCTGGCGCACGAGCGCCTCGTTGCTCATGTGGGCACCTTCCCAGACAGCGACCAGCTGCTGGCGGAACTCGTGCACCGTGCGCAGTGCCTGGTTCTTCTCGAGCAGTCTGGCAAGGCGCGCGCGGGCGTTGTCGTCCAGCAGCTGCGGACGGCGGATCAGCAGTCGCGGAGACAAGTTCCGCGCCGTGGCATCCACCGCCGCTTCGCGCCGGAACACCGGGAGCGTGACCTTGGAAGAGTAGTCCCGCAACACATGCATACGGTTCAACAGCACGGCCTTCAGCGTCTCGATGTCGACCTGGCGGGGCGCCGGCGCGAACTGCGGCTCCGGAGCCACACGCCGGACCTTGCAGAGGCCCAGCGCCTTGAAGATGGTGATGTACATCCAGCCGATGTCGAACTCCCAGGGCCGCACGGAGAACTTGGCGGACGACGGGAAGGCATGGTGGTTGTTGTGCAGCTCCTCGCCGCCGATGAAGAAGGCGATGGGGTACAGGTTGGTGGCGGCGTCGTCGGACTCGAAGTTACGATAGCCGCGGGCATGGCCGAGACCGTTGATGATGCCGGCCGAGAAGATCGGCATGGCAGCCATCTGGAAGGCGAAGATCGTGATGCCGATGACGCCGAACAGGATGACGTTGAGCGTCAGCAGGCCGTAGATGCCGACCCAGGTGAGCGGGGTGTACAGCTTGCGCTCCAGCCAGTCGTCCGGCGTGCCGCGGCCGTACTTGGCCACGACCTCGGGATTGCGGGCGTCGACGCGATACAGCTCTGCGCCTTCCAGCAGCACCTTCTTCAGGCCGAAGACCACGGGGCTGTGGGGGTCGCCCGGCTTCTCGCAGAGGGCGTGGTGCTTGCGATGGACGGCAACCCACTGGCGGGTGACCATGCCGGAGGTCAGCCACATCCAGAACCGGAAGAAGTGGCGCAGCGCGGGGTGGAGATCGATGGCCCGATGGGCCTGGTCCCGGTGCAGGTAGAGGGTCGTGGCCATCATCGAGATCTGCAGCATGACCAGGGTGACAAAAAACTTGCCCCAGCCGCTCAAACCCAGGATGCCGTCTTGCAGCAGATCGAGAAAATTCATGCGCACCTCTGCGGGAAACAATGACCGAACAGAGCCGGCAGGAAGGCCGGCGCGCGCCACTATAGCGGCGCGTCCAAGTGATTGAAATGCGGCCACCCCTTAGCCTTATCAAGGGCGGTGCAGCAACCGGTGTGGCGCCCAAACCCCACTTCCCGGGGGTAACGCTAGACCCGTCAGCCCCGGCGGGTCACGGGCCTGCGTCCCAGTGTGGGGAATTCACCCGCGGGACCCCGCGCCATGCCTGAGTTGCCGGAGGTCGAAACCACCCGCCGGGGCCTCGCCCCCTGGCTCGAAGGCCAGCAAATTGCGCAGGTCCTGGTCCGGGTGCCGAAGCTCCGCTGGCCCGTGCCGGCCGAGATTGCCCGCAGTCTGCCCGGCGCCCGGGTCCTCGCCCTGGACCGGCGGGCAAAGTGGCTTCTGCTCCGGACGGACCGGGGCACCGCCCTGCTGCACCTGGGGATGACCGGCAGCTTCCGCGTGCTCCGCGAAGACCGGCCGGCCGGCCGGCACGATCATCTGGACATCGTGACCGGAGCCGGCGTGACCGTGCGCTTCAACGACCCGCGGCGCTTCGGCTCGGTGCTGTGGACTGAGGACGACCCGGCCCGGCACCCGCTCATCGCGCCGCTCGGCCCGGAGCCGCTGGGCCAGGACTTCACGGCCGATTACCTGCACCGCCGGAGCCGCAGGCGCTCCGTCGCCATCAAGCCGCACCTCATGAACTCGCACATCGTCGTGGGTGTCGGCAACATTTACGCGAGCGAGGCTCTCTTCCGCGCCCGCATCCATCCGGCGCGGGCGGCGGGACGCGTTGCCCTGCCGCGCCTCGCGGCACTGGTCACGGCGGTCCGGGACGTGCTGGCCGAGTCGATCCGCGATGGCGGCACCACCCTGCGGGACTTCTACAACGGCGAGGGCCAGCCGGGTTACTTCTCGCAGCGTCTGCGGGTGTACGACCGCGCGGGGCAACCCTGCATGGAGTGCGGAACTCCGCTGAAGCAGCTCGTGCTCGGCCAGCGGTCGAGCTACTACTGCCCGAGGTGCCAGCGGTAGGAGCGCCTTCAGGCGCGACCCGGAATTGCGGATCCGTGGTGCATCCCGCGGGCACCGGCCGAAGACCCCGCCCGCTGACGTGCGGACACGTCTTGTCGCGGGCGAGGCATCGGCCACTGCCCGCTCGGATGGACCTCGGTTGCACTCTCGGGCGAGCGCAGCGAAGCCCACCCCGGTGCCACTACTGGTGGAACTCGCCGCCAGAGCGGCAGCACGGGCGGGTGTCCCTTCCGGGCGCTCACCGTGTACTCACGGTAGCCGGAAGGGATCCCGACCGGGATGCCGCGGGCTACGGAGTGCTAACCCAGAGACGATGTGCGGCGAGCGACGGGTCGCGGCTGAAGCCGCTCCTACGGGCAGCCGATTCAGTAGATCGTGACGTCGCCGCCGCCCCGCGGGTCGGACGACGCGGCGACGCGGCCGGTGGCCCGGTCCCAGGTCACGACCTGCATGTTGCCGTAGCGACGCTCGCTCAACTCGAGCTTGTGACCCTTGGCTTCCAGGGCCGCCTTCTCCTCGGGCGTAAAGGCGCCCTCCTCGTAGGCTACGACGTCGGGGAAGTACTGGTGGTGATAGCGCTTCAGGCCGACCATCTGCGCGGCATCCGCACCGTCCGACCACGCGAGGGCAGCCAGGAGCACCATGCTGATGATGCGGCTGCCGCCGGGCGTGCCCAGGATTGCGATTCCCCGGTCACTCTCCAGGAAGGTCGGCGACATGCTCGAGAGCATCCGCTTGCCAGGCGCGATGGAGTTGGCCTCCGTGCCAATGAGGTCGAAGCCGTTTGGCACGCCGGTCTTGATGGAAAAGTCATCCATCTCGTTGTTCAGGATCACGCCCGTGCCGGGCGGCATGAACGCGGAGCCGAACCAGGTGTTGATGCTGAGGGTGCCGGCCACCCGGTTGCCGGCCCGATCCAGCACCGAGAAGTGGGTGGTGTTCGTGCCGGCGACGGGCTCCGGAATGATGCCCGACAGCTGGATGCTGGGCGTGGCCCGGTCCATCAGGATGGAAATGCGCTGCCCGTCCGCATAGTAGGGACTGAGGAGACGGTCGAGGGGCATGGTCACGAACGCCGGGTCGCCGAGATAGATCGCCCGGTCCCGGTAGGCCCGGCGCATCGCTTCAATGGTCAGGTGCTTCCGGTCCGCCGGCGCGAGCTTATCGATATCGTAGCCACCGAGGATCTGGAACACGTTCGCCAGTGCAACCCCGCCGGCCGACGGCGGCGGCGCCGATACGATCGTCATACCCCGGAAGTGACCGCGGATCGGCTCGCGCTCGACGACGTCGTAGCGGGCCAGGTCTTCCAGGGTCCAGATACCGCCGGCGGTTCGGACGCCGTCCACGAGAAGCTCCGCGACACGTCCGCGGTAAAAGCCGTCACGGCCGTCGGTTGCAATCTGCCGTAACGTGTTCGCCAGGTCCGGGTAGCGCACGCGGTCGCCCGCGACGAGGGCCGTGCCACCGGGGAGGTACAGTACCGACAGCGCCGGCGAGTTCCGTGCGGCGGCCGCGCGGAACCGGAGGCCGAGCTCCATGCTCCGGGTGACTTCCACGCCCTCCTCGGCATACCGGATGGCGGGCGCGAGGGACTTCTTCAGCGGCAGGCGGCCATAGCGCTTCGCCAGATGCACCATCCCGGCGGGGTGGCCCGGAATCCCGGCAGCGAGGGGACCGTTGAGCGTCGCACCCGGGCGCGGGTTCCCCATTCCGTCCAGGTACATGTCGCGGGTTGCAGCGCCGGGCGCGACCTCGCGCGCGTCCACGAAGGTCTGCCTGCCGTTCTTCGCCTCGTGCAGCAGCCAGAACGCGCCGCCGCCGAGCCCGGAGGCAAAGGGCTCCACCACGGCCAGCGCAGCGCTGATGGCCACCGCGGCATCGAAGGCATTGCCGCCGGCCGCCATGATCTCCTCGCCGGCCCGGGTGGCCAGCGGGTGCGCCGTGGCGATGCCGGCCTCGGCGACCGGCCTGCCCGGCTTTGCTGCAGCCGGCAATGCCCAGGCAAGGGCGAGGATGACCAGGAAAAGGCAGCGGGTGAGCTTCACGTGTCGATATCGTGCGGTTGCGGCGTCAGCCATGGCGCTCGGCACGCTTGCGCGCCAGGGCTGCAGCGACTCCCGGCGGCACGAAGGGTGAAATGTCGCCGCCGAGCACGCCGATCTCGCGGACGAAGGTCGAGGATACGAACGTGTACTCCTCCGCGGGCGTGAGGAAGATGGTTTCCACCTCGGAGCGCAGGTGCCGGTTCATGGTGGCGAGCTGGAATTCATACTCGAAATCGGACACCGCCCGCAGGCCACGAATGATCACCTTCAGGCCGTGCTGGCGGACGTAGTCCACGGTGAGGCCGGTGTAGCCGTCCACGATGATGTTCGGGACATCGCCCAGCGCCGTGCGCGCCATGCTGATGCGCTCATCGAGAGTGAACATCGGCGTCTTGTTGGGACTGGCGGCGACTGCGACGACCACCCGGTCGAAGAGTTTCGCGGCCCGCCGCACCAGGTCCAGATGACCGTTGGTGACGGGGTCGAAGGTCCCCGGGTACATGGCGCCGACGCTCATGGTTGCGAACTCCTGACGGTGGCCAGCGCGTAACGGACGTCCCCAGCCTGGGATTCCCGATGCAGTTGCCAGCCATCGGGCAGCACCGGCCACTTCAGGCTGCGGCTGGTTTCAAGGTAGACCAACGCGGACTCGCCGAGCCAGCCGCGCGCAAGGAGTTTACACAAGTCCCCCAGGTTGTTTGCCGCGTAGGGCGGGTCCAGGAAGACCACATCGCAGGTATGAAGGGGCGGCCTGTCGAGCCAGCGCAGCGCGTCGGTAACCAGCACGCGGCCCCTGGCCGCCGCCGCGTCCGGCCGCGGCGCTCCCTGGCCGATGAAACGCAGCAGGGTCGCTTCGAGCGCCGCGGCGAGGCGGGCGTCCCGCTCCACGAACCAGCACTCGGCGGCGCCCCGGGACAGCGCCTCGATACCCAGGGCGCCGGTGCCGGCGTAGAGATCCAGGCAGCGGGCCCCGGTCAGCACGGGCATCAGCCAGTTGAACAGCGTTTCGCGCACGCGATCCGGCGTGGGCCGCAGCTCAGCACCGTCCAGCACCTCGACGCGCCGGCCGCGCCAGCTGCCGCCGATGATACGGACGCTGCCCGGCGGGCCGCGCCGGTGACTGGATTGTTGTCTGCGCGGCATGCGCAAAGTTTAGCTAACATGCGGGCATGCCAGCGGACACAAATTCCGGGACCCGGTCCCGGCCGGGCTTCTTCGCCCGCCTGAAGGAGCGCCTGCTCGGCCCGGATTCCGGACAGGATTCCGGCCCGGCCGCCCAGCGGCCTGCCAGCCCCCCCGGCACCCCGGACATCGTTACGGACCCGGTCGCGCCGGTCCCGGCACCCCAACCGCCGAAAGCGTCACGCTTCCGGCTGGGTACGGCGCTGGACTGGCTGGCGGGACGCAAGTTCGACGAGCAGATGGCCGAGGAACTCGAGACCCACCTGCTCGGCGCGGACGTCAGCCTGGAGACTGCCGCCGACATCGTCCGCCGGGTGAAGAAGAATGCCGGCGGGCGGAACGTGGCGACGATCGACGACGCCCGTCAGGTGTTGCGGGAAGCCCTGGTCGAGATCCTCGAGCCGCGGGCGAAGCCGCTGGTGATTCCGGCCGCACCCCGGCCCTTCGTGATCCTGATGGTGGGGGTCAACGGCTCGGGCAAGACGACGACCATCGGCAAGCTGGCCCGCCGGCTGAAAGATGACGGCCTGAAGGTGATGCTGGCGGCAGGCGACACCTTCCGCGCGGCAGCCATCGAGCAGCTGCAGGTCTGGGGAGAGCGCAACGACGTGCCCGTCGTGGCCCAGCAGGCAGGCGCGGATCCGGCCGCAGTGATCTACGATGCTTTCGAGGCGGCCCGCGCCCGGGGTTTCGACGTGCTGCTGGCCGACACCGCCGGCAGGTTGCAGAACAAGGCGCACCTCATGCAGGAGTTGCAGAAAGTCGTGCGCGTGGTGCGGCGGCTGGACCCGACGGCGCCCCACGAGACCATGATCGTGCTCGACGCCAGCCTCGGCCAGAATGCGGTGGCGCAGGCCAGGCAGTTCCACGAGGCCGTCGGCCTGACCGGCATCACGATGACCAAGCTCGACGCCGGCGGCAAGGGAGGCGTGCTGCTCACGCTGGCCAGCGAGCTCGCGGTGCCGGTGCGGTTCATCGGCATCGGCGAGCAGGCAGCGGACATGGATGTCTTCGACGCGGCCGAGTTTGCGGCGGCGCTCACTGGCACGCCACTGGCGGGCACATCCTCCCCCGGCGCATCACCGGCGGCATAATCCGGCCATGATCCGCTTCGACAACGTCACCAAGCGCTACGACGGGGCGCGGGAGGCCCTGAAGGGCGTCTCGTTCCACGTGGCCCCCGGCGAGCTGGCCTTCCTTACGGGGCGGTCGGGCGCTGGCAAGAGCACGGTCCTCAAGCTGATCGCCCTGATCGAGCACGCCACGAGGGGCACCGTCACGGTGGACGGCCGCAACCTGGGCAAGATGCCCGATCGCGAGATACCCGCTCACCGTCAGCAGATCGGCATGGTGTTCCAGGACAACAAGCTGCTCGGTGACCGCAGCGCCTACGAGAACGTGGCGCTGCCGCTCATCATCAACGGCACGGGCGAACGCGAGATCGGCCGGCGCGTGCGGGCCGCGCTTGACCAGGTGGGCCTGCTCGACCGGGAGCGGTATCCGCCGCGGGCCCTGTCGGCAGGCGAGCAACAGCGGCTTGGCATCGCCCGGGCGATCGTCAACCGCCCCAAGGTCCTCATCGCTGACGAGCCGACGGGCAACCTGGACCCGGATCTCGCCCTGGAGGTCATGGGACTGTTCAAGCGCCTGAACGAAGTCGGCACCACCATGCTGATCGCGACCCACGACCTGCATGTGGTCGAGCGATTCGGCAGCCGGCGGATCATTCTGGCCGGCGGGCAGATCGAGGGCGGGGCGGGAGTCCAGGCGGCATGAGCCTCGGCAACTGGCTCACCCGGCACGCGCAGAACGCTGTCGGCGCGCTCGGCACCTTGTCGCGCAACCCGGTGGCAACGGCACTCACCGTGACCGTCATCGGCATTGCGCTCGCGCTGCCCGCTGCACTCGGCGTGCTCGTGCAGTCGGGGCGATCACTCGCCGGGGGCTGGTCGGACGTGCGGGACTTCTCCGTCTACCTGGCTCCCGGCGTCATGCTGGAGCAGGCCGAGTCGCTTGCGGGGGAGTTGCGGGGCAATCCCGGCGTGGCGTCGGTCCGGCTGATTCCTGCCGACGCGGCAGCAGCGGAGCTGGGGAAGGATCCCGGCTTCGCGGGCGCCATGGCGGCACTGGAATCGAATCCCCTGCCCCACACACTGGTGGTACGGCCGGCGGAGAGCATCGACGGCGAGGCCCTCCGCGAACTCGGCGCGAAAATCGGCAGGGCGCCTGGCGTGGACCTGGTGAAGCTGGACCTGCAGTGGGTCGAGCGCCTGAACAGCGTGCTGGATTTCCTGCGGCGGCTCGGCATCCTGGTCGGCGCGCTGCTCATCACGACGGTGATCATCGTGGTGGGTAACACGATCCGGCTGGACATCCAGAACCGGTCGGCGGAAATCGAGGTGGCCAAGCTGCTGGGCGCAACCGACGCCTTCGTCCGGCGCCCCTTCCTCTACCTTGGGGTCTGGTATGGCGTCCTGGGCGGACTTGTCGCCGCGCTGATCCTCCTGGCAGGGCTCTGGGCCCTCGGGGGGCCGGTCGCGCGGGTGGCGGGCCTCTATGGCAGCAGCTTCCAGCTGGGCGGGGCCAGCGGCAGCAGCATTCTCGCGGTCCTGGCGGGAGGGATCCTGGCCGGCTGGGGAGGCGCCTGGATGGCCGTCTCCCGGCACCTTGCCGCGATACAGCCAAAGGTGGACTAGGCGCTGGGCCTGGAACCGACCTCCCCGTTAGCACTCTAAGAGGTCGAGTGCTAGGATTTGCCCGAGGAGGTGTTTTGATGACTGCGACTGGTGCCTTGCTGCCCTTGTCCAACGCCCGGGAACTCGCCCTGGCCGGCCCCTTGGGCAGCCTCGATGCGTACATCTCTGCGGTCAGCCAGGTGCCCGTTCTCAGCCAGGCGGAAGAGGTCGCCCTCGCCCGTCGCCTGCGCGATGACTCCGACCTGAACGCCGCCCGGGAGCTGGTGCTCTCCCAGCTCCGCTTCGTGGTGCATATCGCCCGGGGCTACACCGGCTACGGGCTGCCGCTCGGCGACCTCGTCCAGGAAGGCAACGTCGGACTCATGAAGGCCGTCAAGCGCTTCGACCCGGAGATGGGCGTGCGCCTCGTGTCCTTTGCCGTGCACTGGATCCGTGCCGAGATCCACGAGTACGTGCTGCGCAACTGGCGGCTGGTGAAGATCGCCACCACCAAGGCCCAGCGCAAGCTGTTCTTCAACCTGCGCCGGGCGAAGACTCACCTGGGCTGGCTCTCCAGCGCCGAGCGGGAGGTGATCGCGAAGGACCTGGGCGTGACGGCCCGGGAAGTGGGCGAGATGGAGGAGCGGCTGGCGGGTCAGGACGTGACCTTCGATCCCGTCCCGGACGCCGACGACGAGACCACCTACGCGCCGGCCATGTACCTGACGGCGGAAGGCAGCGACCCCGCCGACGCCTTCGAGGCTGACGACTGGCGCGACCAGGGCACCGACCGGCTCCATGCAGCCCTGGAGGAACTGGATCCCCGCAGCCGCGAGATCCTGGAAGCCCGCTGGCTCGCTGACAAGAAGACGACGCTGCAGGTCCTCGCCAGGCGCCACGGCGTGTCTGCGGAGCGCATCCGGCAGATCGAGCAGAACGCCCTGAAGACCCTCCGCGCCGCGGTCTAACAAGAAGGTACCGGACACTTAGTTATTTTTGCTTAGTTATTGGGCGGCCCAATAACTAAGCAAAAATAACTAAGTGTCCGGTACCTTTCCTCCGGTACCTTTCCTCCCCTTTCCTCCTTTTCCTCTTACTGCTGGACCACGGGCTGGAGGGTGATCTCCACGCGGCGGTTCTGCTGCCGGCCTTCCGGCGTGTCATTGGATGCGATGGGGCGGGACTCGCCGTAGCCCACCGTGATCAGCCGCTGGCTGCTGACGCCCTGGGCGGCCAGGTAGGAACTCACGCTGGTCGCCCGGCGCTGGGACAGCTCCAGGTTCTTCGTCTCGTCACCCGTGCTGTCGGCATGTCCCGCGACGTCGACGACGGTCTTGTCGAACTCCTTGAGGACCAGCGCCACGGAATTGAGCACCTGGTAGAAGGTGGCGTTGATGTCGGCGCTGTTGGTCTGGAACGTCACGTTGCCGGGCATGTTCAGGATGATGTTGTCACCGTTCCGCGTGACGCTGACGCCGGTGCCCTGCAACTGGGCCCGCAGCTTGGCCTCCTGGCGGTCCATGTAATTGCCGACCGCGCCACCCGCGAGCCCGCCGGCCACGCCCAGCTGGATCGCGCGCCGCTTGCGCTCGGACGAGCTGTCGCCAACGATGAGCCCGACCGCCACGCCAGCCGCCGCGCCCATGGCCGCTCCGGAGGTGGTCTTGCTCACTTCCTTCTCGCCCGTATAGGGGTCGTAGGTCATGCAGCCCGAAACCAGCAAGGTCGCGCCGGCCGCCAGCGCCGGGATCCGTCCGATCGTCTTGATGCTCATCCGCCACTCCCTGGAGAGAAACTCGAAACTGCCCGGTTCTTTATCGCGGAACCGCCCCGGGCGGCAATGCGGGACCGCCCGGAAGGCTTGCCGGTCAGCGCTGAACGGCGTATGAACTCGATCGTGACGACCCAGGCAACCCAGCTGCTGGCAGAGTATTCGGCGGATCACCAGCACCCGTTCAATCGCCTGATGCACAGCATCTGCGTGCCGCTGATCTTCGTCTCGCTGGTCGCCATGCTGTGGGCCATCCCCGTCCCGGACACGCTGTCGCCCGGTGCGGCCTGGCTGAATTTCGGGACGCTGGCCCTGGCCTTCATCACCATCTACTACCTGCGGCTTGCGCCGCGGCTGGGTGCAGGGATGCTGCTGGCGGCCCTCGTCATCGTCCCGCTGGTGGCCTTCGCGGCCGGATTGCCGTGGCCCCTGTGGCTTACCGCCCTCGCCGCTTTCATCGTTGGCTGGATCGGCCAGTTCATCGGGCACTACGTCGAGGGCCGGCGCCCGTCATTCTTCCGCGACCTGCGCTTCCTGCTCATTGGCCCGCTCTGGGTGCTGGCCAAGCTTTACGCGGCCCTCGGCATTCGCCCCTAGTTGGCTCCCGACCCCTACAGCCATCGGGCGATCTGGGCGATTGCCCTGCCGATGATCATCTCCTCCGTGTCCGTGCCACTCGTCGGGCTGGTCGGCACGGGCGTACTGGGCAACCTGGACGACGAGGTCTACCTGGCTTCCGTCGCCGCCGCCGCGCAGGTTTTCAGCCTCCTCTTCGTCGGCCTCAACTTCCTGCGCATGGGGACCACGGGCATCACCGCCCAGGCGCACGGCACACTGACGCGGGATCCCTCGGCCACCACGGCCATCCGCCAGTCGCTGGGCGAGGCCGTGGTCATGGCGCTTGTCCTTGGCACGCTCATCATCCTGCTCCAGGCTCCCCTGGCCAACGTGGCGTTCGGGCTCATTGGCGCCGAACTGGACGTGACGAGCTACGCCCACGAGTACTTCGCCATCCGCGTCTGGAGCGCGCCGGCCGCGCTGTTCAACTTCGCCGCGCTCGGGTGGCTGCTGGGCATGCAGAACGCCCGCGGGCCACTAGTGATCACGCTGGTGATCAACCTGACCAACGTGGTCCTGGACCTCTGGTTCGTGCTCGGTCTCGGACTGAAGGTGCGGGGCGTGGCGACGGGGGCGCTGCTGGCGGAACTTGCCGGCGCGGGAATTGCCGCCTGGCTGCTCCTGCGGGAACTGCGGCGCCATCCCGGCGACTGGTCCGGAACACGCCTGCTGGACCTCAGGTCCTACCGGGCCCTGCTCCGGATCAACGGCAACCTGTTCATACGCACACTGGCCCTGATGTTCACGTTCGCCTTCGTGACGGTGCAGGGTGCGCGGATGGGCAGCGTCTTCCTGGCGGCCAACGCCCTGCTGATGAACTTCCAGTGGCTCACCGCCTATGCTCTCGACGGCATCGCCAACGCGGCCGAGGCTCTGGTGGGCAAGGCCATCGGCGCGCGCGACCCGGCGGGCTTCCGCCGCGCCGTGCGCCGCACCCTCGCCTGGTCGCTGGGCTTCGGCGTGCTGTTCAGCCTGGCGTTCTGGATTGCGGGGCCCGCGATCGTCCGCATGCTCACGAGCCTGCCCGAGATCCGGGCAGCGGCACTGGAGTACCTGCCATGGATGATCCTGCTGCCCCTGATTTCCGTGTGGAGCTTCTTCTACGACGGTGTGTTCGTCGGCGCCACGCTGAGCCGCGAGATGCGGGTGGTGATGACCACGACGGCATTCCTCGTCTTCATTCCCGTGTGGTTCTTCACGCGGGATTTCGGCAACCACGGGCTGTGGCTGGCGTTCACCGCGTTCATGGTCATGCGGGGACTCGGCATGCACCTGTGGTTCAATCGGCTCAAGGAGACGCTGGCTCATGACCACCCCACCTGAAGCGCCGGAGGGCGCCAACCCCTGGCAGACGCTGTCGACCCGCCTGGAATTCGAAAATCCCTGGTTCACCATCACGACCCACGACACCATCGCGCCCGACGGCAGCCGGCCCCACTACGGCAAGATCAGCTTCAAGAACCGGGCTGTCGCCGTCATCCCGCTGGATGACGAGCAGCACACCTGGCTCGTGGGCCAGTGGCGCTTCCCCCTCGGCGAGTATTCCTGGGAGGTGCCCATGGGCGGTGCGCCGCGGGAGGAGGACCTGGAGGCCGCAGCGCGCCGGGAGCTGCTGGAGGAGACGGGCGTCACCACCACCCGCCTGCGGCTCATCATGAAGCTCCACACGTCCAACTCGGTCACCGACGAGGAGGGTTACGTTTTCCTCGCCGAGGGCCTCGCGATGGGTACGCCCCAATTCGACGAGACTGAGCAGCTGGCCATCCGGCGCCTCCCGTTTTCGGAGGCTCTCGCCATGGCAATGGACGGGCGCATCACCGACGGCATCTCCGTGGCCGGCATCCTGAAACTGGCCCGCCTGATCGGCCTGTAGGAGCGGCTTCAGCCGCGACCGGGGAAATACAGGTCGCGCCTGAAGGCGCTCCTACGCCGATTGACGGGTTAGAATCCCCCCATGCCCTCCAGGACCCCGCGCAAGAACGCTGCCCGCAAGACGGGACGAGGCCCCATCGTCGGGGTGGTCATGGGCTCCGATTCGGACTGGCCTACGCTCCGCGCGGCCGTGGAAATCCTCAAGGAGTTCGGCGTGCCGTTCGAGAAGCGCGTGGTCTCCGCGCACCGGACGCCCCAGCTGATGTTCGACTACGCCGAGTCGGCGCGGGACCGGGGCCTGAAGCTGATCATCGCCGGCGCCGGCGGCGCCGCTCACCTCCCCGGAATGCTGGCCGCGAAGACCACCCTCCCGGTGCTTGGCGTGCCGGTGCAGTCCAAGGCGCTCTCCGGCCAGGATTCCCTGCTCTCGATCGTCCAGATGCCAAAGGGCGTACCCGTCGCGACCTTCGCCATCGGCGAGGCCGGTGCGGCCAATGCGGCCCTGTTCGCCATCGCGGTGCTCGCCGGCGAGTACCCGGCCTTCATGCAGAAACTCGCCGCCTATCGCAAGCGCCAGGCCAGGGCCGTCATGGCCATGAAGCTCGCGGACTGAATGCCCGCCACTGCGCGCGCCGAGCCGGCCACGACGATCTCCGCCCCCGCCACCCTGGGCCTGCTCGGCGGCGGGCAGCTCGGCCGGTTCTTCGTGCAGGCGGCCCACGAACTCGGATACAGCGTGTGGGTGCTGGACCCGGACCCGGCGAGCCCTGCCGGCCGGATCGCCGACAGGCACCTCGCTGCCGCCTACGACGACCGCGTCGCCCTCGATGCGCTGGCCACCGGTTGCGCGGCCATCACCACCGAGTTCGAGAACGTCCCCTCCCCGACCCTCGAACTGCTGGCCCGGTCGGTCCGCGTGCGCCCGTCTGCCGCCGCGGTCGCCGTGTGCCAGGACCGGATCGCGGAAAAGAACTTTCTGCGGGACCAGCAACTGCCCCACGGCCCCTTCGCGGTCATTCGCAACCAGGAGGACCTGGAGACAGCACCGGACGGCGTCTTCCCGGGGATCCTGAAGGTCGCCCGCTTCGGCTACGACGGCAAGGGCCAGGCCCGGGTTTCGACCCGGGACGACGCCCTGGGCGCCTGGCGCGCCCTCGGCGGGGAAGCCTGCGTGCTCGAGGCGCTGCTCCCGCTGGATTGCGAGGTGTCCGTCGTCCTCGCCCGGGACGCCTCGGGCGCCGCGGCCTGCTTCCCGGTCGCCGAGAACAGGCACCGGCACGGGATCCTCGACGTCTCCATCGTTCCCGCGCGCATCGGCGCGACCCTGGCCGAGTCAGCCCGCCAGTGCGCGCTGCGCATCGCCGCGGCGCTGGATTTCATCGGCACGCTGGGCGTGGAATTCTTCGTCAGCCGCGGCGCGCTGTACGTGAACGAGATGGCGCCCCGCCCGCACAACAGCGGCCACTACACCCTGGACGCCTGCGCCACCAGCCAGTACGAGCAGCAGGTGCGGGCGCTGTGCGGCCTGCCGCTGGGCAATCCGGCGCAGACCAGCCCCGCCGTCATGGTGAACCTGCTGGGTGACCTCTGGTCCGCCGGCGAGCCAGCCTGGTCCACGCTGCTGTCACGCCCCGGCCTCAGGCTGCACCTCTACGGCAAGCACGAGGCACGGCCGGGCCGGAAAATGGGACACTTCACCGTGCTGGGACCCGACCTCGCCCGGGTGGTTGAATCGGCCCTGGCTGCCCGTGCCGACATCGGCATCCGCGATTGAAAGGAAGCACCCGACCCATGAAGCACTTCGTCACGCTGCCCGCCGTCCTGGCCGCCGTCCTGGCCGCCACCCTGGCTGCCCTGCTCGCCGGCACCACGGCACTCGCCGCCGGGGAGGCGAACCTGCGGGTCGTCGCCACCAACGTGAAGACGGACCAGGGGAAGCTGTACGTCTGGGTCTACGACAAGAAGGACGACTGGCTGAGCGACCGCTACCGCACCCAGAAGAGCGTCGCCGTGGCGGGCAACCGCACGGGCGACAAGGTCACGGTGGAGCTGCTGCTCCCCGCCGGCGAGTACGCGCTCTCGATCTTCCAGGACGTGAACGACGACGGGAAACTGGAGAGCAACTTCATCGGCTTCCCCAAGGAGCCGGCGGGGCTGTCCAACAACCTGCGGCCGAAGTTCGGTCCGCCGAAGTACAAGGACGCGGCCTTCCCGGTCACGGTGGGCACCCTCACCGAGCAGAAGATTGAATTGCAGTAGGAGCGGCTTTAGCCGCGACCCCGATTGATCGCGGCTGAAGCCGCTCCTACACTCGACGCATGAGCGACCCCGACATCCAGCGTGTCCTCGACTTCTGGTTCCAGCCGGGAAGCATGGACCAGCCCACCATCGACAGCCGGATGGACCGCTGGTTCACCTCGGACGCCGTGACGGACGCACTGATCCGCACCGAGTTCGGCGACCTGGTGGAGAAGGCGTCGAAGGGCCAGCTGGAGGCCTGGACCGCCACGCCGGAGGGACGCCTGGCACTGATCCTGCTGCTGGACCAGTTCCGCCGCAGCATCTACCGGGGCACGCCGAAGGCCTTCTCCCGGGATCCCCACGCGCTGAAGATCTGCGTCGAGGGCGCCGCGAAGGGGGACTACAAATCGCTGTCGCCCTTCCAGCAGGCGTTCTACTTCATGCCACTGCAGCACGCCGAGGCGCTGAAGATCCAGGAGCGCTCCGTGAAGATCTACGAGGGGCTGGTGTCCGGTGTGTCCGACACGCTGAAGGCCACCTTCGTCACGTTCGCGCAGTTCGCGGAACTGCACCACGACATCGTCAAGACCTTCGGCCGCTTCCCCCACCGCAACAAGACCCTCGGCCGGCCGAACACGCCGGAGGAGCAGGAATACCTGGGCACCGGCGCGCCCGCCTTCGGCCAATAATCCGCTTCCACGGGAGGATCTTCCCATGCACTACCAGGCACCCCGGCGCGTCGCAATCATCGGCGGCCGCCGGATCCCCTTCTGCCGCGCCAACACGGGCTACGTGCACCAGTCCAACCAGGACCTGATGACGGCAACCCTCCAGGCGCTGGTGGACGCGTACCGGCTCGGCGGCGAGCGTCTCGGCGACGTGGCCCTCGGCGCCGTCATGAAGCATTCCCGGGACTGGAACCTGGCGCGGGAGTGCGTGCTCGGCACGACGCTGGCGCCCGAGACGCCTGCCTTCGACCTGCAGCGGGCCTGTGGCACGAGCCTCGAGGCGGCGATCCTGCTCGGCAACAAGATCGCGCTGGGCCAGATCGACGCGGGCATCGCCGGCGGCACGGACACGATCAGCGACGTGCCGATCGTCTACCCCGACGGGTACCGGGAGATCCTGCTGGCTAGCGCCCGGGGCAGGTCCTTCGGGGAGCGGGTGAAGCCCTGGCTCGGGCTGCGGCCCGGGATGTTCAAGCCGGTGGCGCCGGGGGTGACGGAGCCGCGCACGAAGCTGTCCATGGGCCAGAGCACCGAGATCACGGCGAAGCAGTGGAGCATCACGCGGGCCGACCAGGACCAGCTGGCGATGGAGTCCCACCACAAGGCGGCGAAGGCCTGGGCCGAGGGCTTCTACCAGGACCTGGTGGTGCCCTTCTCGGGCGTCACCACCGACAACAACATCCGCGCCGACACGTCACTGGAGAAGCTCGGCAAGCTGAAGGCCGTCTTCGACAGGGGCCCCCAGGCCACGATGACCGCCGGCAACAGCACGCCGCTCACGGACGGCGCGGCATCGGTGCTGCTGGCCTCGGAGGAATGGGCGAAGGCCCGCGGGCTGCCCGTCCAGGCGTACCTGCGCTACGGCAAGGTGGCGGCCGTGGACTTCGTGAAGAAGGAGGGCCTGCTGCTCGCGCCGGCCTATGCGGTGTCGGCCATGCTCGCGGATGCCGGACTGGGCCTGCAGGACTTCGACTACTACGAGATCCACGAGGCCTTCGCCGCGCAGACCCTCGCGACGCTCAAGGCCTGGGAGTCACCGGAGTTCTGCCGGGACAAGCTCGGCCGTAACCAGCCCCTTGGCGCCATCGACCGCGCGAAGATGAACGTGAAGGGCGGCAGCATCGCCATCGGCCATCCCTTCGCAGCCACCGGCGCGCGCATCGTGGCGTCGCTGTCGAAGCTGCTGGCGCAGAGAGGCTCAGGCCGGGGACTGATCTCGATCTGCACGGCGGGGGGGATGGGGGTTACGGCGATCCTGGAACGGTAGGTGGCGGTACCGGATCCGGAAGTAGCGCCGGACCCGGACCGCCTCTCCGGAGGATCACAACATTCCTCCGAAGCGACCGGAGGAGCGCCGGTAGGCGTCCTCAATTTTATGGGCAAGGCAGCTTGTCATCGCCGCCAGGTCCAGCTTCGGCAATAGGCTGGGCGCCGAAGTCTCCAAAGTCCCCGAAGGGCACGGTCGTAGCCTAGCGTAACGGGTCAAGTGCGTGTCAACGGTACCGGGACAAAGACAAAGGGGCGCCTTGCGGCGCCCCTGATTTTTTATGGGCAAGGCAGCTTGTCATCGCCGCCAGGTCCAGCTTCGGCAATAGGCTGAGCGCCGAAGTCTCCAAAGCCCCAAAACGGGTACAACGAAAGGCTACACGAGACTCTCAAGTCACTGTCAAGCCCCGGCTGTCACGGATTGCCGAGGGAGGCGACCGCCGCCCGGTGAATCGCTGCAAAGTCTTTCGCTGTCAACCGCAGCGGACCGTGCCGGCCTCGCTCTATTCGAATCAGGTCCAGGCGGGCCGTAGACACAGTACTGAGCAGGTCGCACTTCGCCCAGATCGCGGTTCCAGCGTCCAGCGGATGAAGAGCCCCGGCCAGCCGGTAGTGCCATGCCTGGGGACGCCAGGGCCGGCTTTGGCTCAGCGGCACGACGGTCACGAGACAGGCGTTGTCCCGACTGGCAGCAATGACCACCACCGGGCGCCGCTTCACGATCTCCGGGCGCTCGAAGCCCCGAAAGTCGCAGATCAGCACCGTCCCCGGCTTGGGCTGGAACGCGAGCGCCATCCCTCACTGTGCGTGGTTCGTCCGGCACTGCCCAGCTTCAATTCCAGCCGGAATCACCAGAAATGGAACGCCAGGATGATACCCGGGGGTACCGGGACAAAGACAAAGGGGCGCCTTGCGGCGCCCCTGATTTTTCGTCCCGCCCCGAAGCGGGACGACGTGCATTTGAGAATTCTAAAGTGTCACTTCAGGATTCTCACGAATCGCCTGCCTCCTCACCTGCCGACGGCGTAGACGGCAGAGGCGCACGGGCTGGGGCGTGATACCGCGGCTTCCCGGTGAGGCAGGCGGCCACCTACCCGCAGTCACTGCTGACGGAAGAGGATCTGGTCGACAGACGATGTCGACCAGATCTGCAGTCTCAAGCTACTAGCAGTGAACGAGGTACCAATTTGGGGGAATGTAACCCCACTGGTGACAGCCATGTGCTGCTTGCAGTTCCTTCTCGCCGTTGTGGTTGAGTTTTGGGGTCGAGGCCGGCTCTAAGCTGTTTGAAGGATCTACGCCCGAGCCCGATGCCTGTGGCTCGGCTTCACGATCAACCATCTGTTCGTGGGCCAGTGCCGGTATTGCAAATGATGTTGCGAGAACAAGAGTTGCGCAAAAGAACCTCATTGCAGTGCCTCTCGATGAGCCGCCAGGTCAGCGGCGGCCTTGACTCTACCCCCCCCGCACTGACGCAACTCAAGCGGCATCATGGTGACTTAGGCGCACGATCCCCTGCGCAATCGTTGGATCCCAGCGCTCGACAGGCATCAATCCTTCCCCAGCCGTAGCGCTTATCCCAACCCTTGGGCCCCAGGTCCTTGGCCGTTCTCGCAAGTCGGTCCCGGACCTCAGACGGTTTGAGGCCCGGCTCCTGACTGAGAATCAGGGCTGCCGCGCCGGACACCAGGGGCACCGCGGCCGAAGTGCCGCGGTGGTCCGCCATGTAGTTGGTAACGCCGGCACCGCGCTTGCCCGTCAGGGCAGTCGTGAAAATGTGCACGCCGGGTGCGGACACAGTCACGGCGGCTCCGAAGTTGCTGCCCCAGTTGGTCTCCCCATCCTTGCTCCGGGTCGTCTTGATCCGGTCCCACTCGTTCGTGGCGCTGACTGCCAGTAGCGGTCTGGTATCGGCCAGACTCGCCGGATAGTCGACCGGCCCCTCTTCGTTACCGGCCGCGAATATGAGGACACGATCCCTCTGCAGAGCAGAGTCGACGGCATCGGTTATCTCTGAGTCGGCTTCCTCGTAGAACCAGCTCGCGCTCAGGACATGAGCGCCCCGGTCCACGGCCGTGCGTATGCCGTCGGCTATGACGCTGGCGCTGGTGTTCCACCCGCCACTCGAGTCAACTTCTGCGATCCGGACCGGAAGGATCCCTACTGAAGTACCGAGCCCCTTGATGCCCACGCTATTGCCCGTCACGGCGGCGGCAACGCCCGCGCATGCCGTTCCGTGGAAAGCACCCTTCTGGGGCTCCTGATCGTCATCCTGATCGATAGCGTCGTACGCACCGACGATGTTCGCAGCGAGGTCCTCGTGCGTAGTCTCCACGCCTTCATCGAGGACGGCGATCGTGATTGCAGCTTGGGGCTTGACGACGCCCCAGGCGCGAGCAGCATTCACGTCCGCGCCCTTCCGGCCGACGGTTCCATCGTTGTCCAGGTACCACTGGCGAGGAAAGTGCGGATCATCTCCCGTGCCCTTCGGTGTCGCGGACGGAACGGCCATCGGAGCAGTCGCGATCGTCCCGTACCCGTCAGGCGTTGGCGGCAGCGCGGGCCGCGGCATGAATACCTCGAAATTGGGCTTGGCGTAGCGGACCTGCGGATTCCCGTGAAGCGCATTAACGCGACGCAAGCCCTCAAGAGGCGTAAGCCCGTCGAAGCGGACCACATAGCCGGGGGAGCGGGCTGGTTCCGACTTGATGGTGGCGCCGGAGGCCTGCAGCACTGCGAGCGCCGCGGCCGGTTCGGTGGTGGGTCGAAACTGCACCGTGAAGTCGTTGACAAGCACGAACAGGGAGCGCTTGCGGCGGTAGACCTGCAGGATTTCCAGGGATCCGGAATTCCGGACGAACTGCTCCACGGACGCGGTCGTCACGCCAGCGTTGGGAGCCGTCGCACGCGGGACGAGCAGCAACCCATAGCGGCGAACCGATCGATCCGATCGCAGCGCTTGCAGTCCAGATTGCTGGATCAGGGCTCCGAGTTGTTGAATCTCGATCGGGAGAGGCGTATTGCGGCTTGCGATCGCCAGCCACTCACTGGCCACTTCCCGCAGGCACACCTGTGACGTCCCTGCCCAGTAGTAGTCACCGCCACAGCCTGCCTCGCCTCTGATCTCGTCCGGTCGAGCGGGAGCAAACGAAAGCGCCCAGCCGAGGGCAATCGCAAGCGCGACTCTTCGGACATGAATCTTCACGCCTTGAACCCCGAGGGCCGGACGGGGGGCGAAGCTGTAAACCTCACCCGCCATCCGGACACCGATGCTAGGCGCTAACAGTGAACGAGGTAGGGCACACCGCCGACGTAGACCACTTTGTGACAGTGGGTGTTGAGCGGCGGGTGGGACGGCCCTCCCTTTTTCTTGTGCTTGTGCGGGGGGACGGGCATGGAAGGAGGCCCGACAACGTGTTGAATGACGATGACTTCAGGATTCTCCAGCGGCGGCAAGTCACCTTCGATAGGTGTGCCCTCCTTGTTGTCCTTGCCCCGGGGCTTCCAAACGCCATTCTTGCAGACGATCGTGAACGTTCCCTTGCCTCTCGTGGTATTCCTCTTCTTTTTGGCCACTGCTCTTCTCCCTTTGTTGTTATCGAACGGTGCCGACTCTTTCCCTCGCGCTAGAACGCGAGGGTTGCCCGCAGGAGCGCCAGGCGCTCCGGCGAGATCCTGGGATTCTGGGGATCCAGATCCTGAAAGCGGTTGTCCTCGTCAAATAGGTTTCGGACGTCGAGCCCGATAAGTCCGCGACGGCCCGGCAAGCGGTAGCTGAGGCCCAGGTCCCAGACCCAGAACGATTCGTCGGCGTCGATCTCCGAGAAGAAGGCGTCCAGGAACCGGCCGGACTGATCGATCCACGTGACAGCGAGCCTTGCGCCGAATCCGCCCGGACTGAAGAATCGGGCCTCCAGCGGTATGCGGTGCGTGTTCACCGAAAGCAGGTTGTCCGGAAGCGGAATCGGGTCGCGCGTCTGCCGGTCAAACTGATAGCTGATCGACGTTGCTGCGTAGTCTGTCGGCAACCAGTAGAGATAGGTACGCCCGTTGGTGTCCTCGGCGCTGTTGGTGACTACTGTGAACCCGAAGTCCGGAGGTCCGCCAGCCTGCAGGAACGGCACGTCCCGGTCACGCTTGCTCAGTTCGGCACCGACGTACAACTGGTCGCCGACGCGTTGATCCACGGCCACACCGTACCGCCAGGCCTCGGTGCCCTCGGAGTCCGCAAAGAACTGGTTGAACCCGGCCACTTGGGTAGGCTCGAGGGTGAGGGCAATATCCTGGCGCGAAAAGGCGAATTCCCGCAGGGCCCGGAACGCTCCCGCCCTGACGACGGTTGAATCACTGGCCTCCCACCGAACGCCGATCTTCGGATGGACACGTCGGCTATCTTCCAGGCCACCTTCAAGTTCCTCGCCGGCCGCACCGACCGTCAGCTGCAGCCTGTCCGTAACGTCGTAGTCGACGTAGGCATAGGCAGACAGCAAGTCGGACTCAGCCCGGGTCGTTTCGGTTAAGGAAATAGCGAAAGGCGGATCGTCGATGGGAATGTTGGTGGCGGTGGTCGCGTCGGTTTCACGATCCCGGTAGCGCACGCCCGTGGTCAGGTGCCAACGTTCCCCCTGGTGCAGGAACTGCAACTCGGCCGATAGGCCGTCAGCGTCGGACACTACGGAGAAGAAGGAACCTGCGACTGTGTCCAGGTCGGCCCACTGGTAGGAAACCTGCCCCAGGATCAACGATCGCCGCCCCACCGCATGCCGGACTCCGACACGGATCGACTCCGTGTCCTCCGACTGGCGCAGGTCGGATATGTAATTGGTGGGATCGAAATAGAGCGCGAGGTCACCCTGTTCGCGCCTCGAGAGCCGGGCCTCCAGCAACCAGGAGGTCTCCTCCGAGGCCCGGTACTGGACCAGGGCGCTCGCCAGATCCTGGTCCAAGTCGTTGTTCTCGCGATAACCGTCAGTCTCGAAGTGGAAACCGCCAAGGCTGAACGACCAGTTGTCGTGGATCCCCGCCAGTACGGCATCGGCTCCCATGGTGTCGTTGCCACCTACGACCAAAGAGGTCTGGGCACCCAGGCCATTGGCGCTGAAGAGCGGATTGAATTCATTGAACCCGATGCGCGCCGGACCCGCCGTGTCGAGCACGAACAGATTGGCATCACCCAGCTGGGGCTGGACGGGCGTCATGTTGAGCGGCTGCAGAAGCTGCGATTTCTGCAGCTCGCTCACGCGCGCAATTTCGTGGCGGGGCAGGGAGACGTAGGAATCGGCCAGGAGTCGATGCCCGGAGTGTTCGGCGGGCTCCGCTGCCACGGAGGTCCACCCTTCCCTCAGCCCGAGTTCGTCGAAGCCCAGGTCGTTGAAAATCCGGCCGAGGGCCGAGCTCCGCGCGGCAAGATCCTCGTCCAGCTTGAGGCGGGACCGGAACACGACGCGGCGGTCGTTCCTCGCAATGGAGCCCTGCAGGTCCTTCAGCGCCCTGGCGGGATCATTCACTTTCTGCAACCGGATCGCGTCGTAGAACCACGGCGTCGGATCGTTCGGATCCAGCTCCTTGGCGATCGCGAGCTGGGACGCCGCAAGCGAGTCGCGCTTCTCCTCGTAGTACGCCTTGCCCATGTAACTGCGCACGAGCGAGTTGTTCGGGTCCAGGATCACGGCCGTCTCGATCTCCTCCCGGCCGGCCACCAGGTCGCCGCCCCGGATCTTCACGAGCCCCAGGCCCAGCCTCGGCAGCGGGGCGGCCGGGTCCAGGCGAACGGCCTCCTCGAAGGCGGCGCTCGCCTGCGGACGGTCCGCCCGGGCGAGCTTCGCGAACCCGAGGATCGTGTGCGCCAGGGCCAGGCCGGGATCGGCCGCCACGGCCGCGTTGGCGCTGGCCTCGCTCCGGCGGACGTCGTCCATGGCCAGGTGCAGCTCGGCCAGCCGCGCCAGGACCAGCGCATCGCCCGGATGGCTCTGGGCGGCGGCCTCCAGCGTCGCTATGGCGCCTGCCAGGTCCCCCGCCGACTGCCGCACGTAGGACTGCGCCAGCCTGGCCGACGACGAGGCCGGATCGGCGGCCACCGCCTGGTCCGCCAGCGCCCCGGCGGTCGCCGGATCGTTGCGGATGAGCGCGATCACCGACTGCCGCGCCAGGGCTTCGCTGTTGCCCGGCGAACGGGCCAGGACCGCCGCGAGGTCGGCTTCCGCCTCGGTCACCCGGCCGACGGCCAGGAGCTCGTCCACCCGGGCCACCTGCGGATCCGCGCCGCGGCCGGTCGGGGGGTAGTACAGCGTCCACACCACCTGGTCCCGGGGCCGCACCACCTGCTGCAGCACCGGCGCCGTGCCGGCCCTCGCCAGCACGCTCTCGCCGCTGCCGGCCGTGGCGTCGCCACTGGCGTTCGCCACCTTCACCCGGCCCTCGAAGACGAGGACCGTCGCCGCGTCGGCGCCCACCTGAACGAGGAATTCGGTGCCCTCGATGCCGGCGTTGGCGAAGGGCGTGACCACGCGGAGCGCCCGCGGGTCCCGGCTGATGATGTGCAGCGCCCCCTTCAGGATGTCGAGCCAGGTGCGCTTGTCGTCCTGGGGCGCGGCGAAGGTCACGACCGTGCCCTGGTCCAGGCGCACCACCGTCTGGTCCGGCAGCTGGAGCGCGGCGCGGCTGAAGGCGCCCAGCTCGAGCACGTCCCCGACGCAGAAGGTCTCGTTCAGGGCGACGGACGTCACCGGCTGCACGCGGGCCGCGGCCCGGCGGTAAGTGATGGCGCCCTGGAAGGAGACCAGCCGGGCCACCCAGTTCTCGCACGCGGCAGGCGGCACCTGGCCGCGGGCGGGAACCGCGCAAAGAAAAAGGACTACGAGGGAAAGAATCGCCCGGAAGGGCAGAGGGGTTCGGCGCCTGCGCACCATGGCCGGATGTATCCCCACGCGCCGCCGTTAAACGGCGAACGTAGCACTGGCGCGATACCCCACGAATCGGCGCCCGATATTTTTCGTCCCGTGTGAGGGGACGTGGCGGAGTCTACGGGCACACCCGCTGTCACGCAAACACCGCCCGGGAACGGGATTCAGTCACAGCGGTTATTTCGTCGTGACGCGTACGGCGCCATTATCAAATGTGTCGGTACCCTCGACCGCGTACCGCACGCAAAGCTCCCGGTAGAACTTCACGGCTCCGTCATCAGGCGCCTGCACGGCAAGCGCGTCGAAGAGCTTGCCCGCGGCAACCCAGTCACCGGATCGAAACAGTGCCAGCGCTTCGGCGAAGCACGCGTGCCGGGCAGCCACCCGGGGCTCCAGCGCCCCCGCGATGCCAGCGAGCTCGTGCACCACGACGGGCGTCGACTTGCCCGGGAGCAGGAACGCGCCGAGTTCCCGGGTGGCGAAGCCGTCGCACCCGGCGAGGGTGTCGGCCGACACCAGGATCCGGGTACCCAGCAGCTTGTTGAGGCCCTCGATGCGCGACGCGGTATTCACGATGTCGCCCACGGCGCGGAACTGCACGTGCCGGCTGCCGCCGATGTTGCCGAGCCGGATCGGTCCCGAGTGCAGGCCGATGCGGGTCGGCAGCTGGGGCCGGCCAGGCTGCAGGTTGAAGCGCGCGACGGCCGCCGCCACGGCCAGCGCACCGTGGCAGGCCTTCGCCCGCGCGGCGCTGTCCGGGGTCGCCGTGGCCCAGATCGCCATCATCGCGTCGCCCACCACGTCGGTGACCACGCCGCCCGCCTGCTCCACCTCGGCGAACAGCGCCTCGTAGTAGCTGTTCATCAGGGCGCCGAGTTCGTCGGGGCTCAGGGTTTCCGCGAGGCGCGTGTACTGCTCGCCGTCCGTCGCGAGGCAGGTGCCGTGCAGGAGCTGGGCATTGGCCTTGAGGTCATCCAGGTTCTCCATCAGCCGGTCGACGGCCTCGGGCGGAATGTAGGAGCCGAGGGCGCGCAGCACGCGCTGCCGCTGGGTCTGGGTCTGCCGGTACTGGGCCAGCAGGCCGAGCAGCAACGCCACCGGCAGCTGCACCACCAGGGGCACGACGACCGGCAGCCAGTTGTTGGTGGCGTCGAAGACCCACCAGGCCCAGGCGAGGTAGAGCGGCACCGCCAGCACGCAGAAGGCCACGGCCGTGAGCGGCGCCAGCAGGCGGCAGAGGAGGCCCGTGAGCAGCCCCCAGAGGCCCAGCACGAGGAGCTGGGGTCCGAAGCGCAGCGGCCGCACCGCCGTGCCATCCAGCATGTTGGCCACGGCCGTTGCGGCGATCTCCACGCCGGAGAGATCCAGGCCGGTGTCGTCGGAATAGACGGAGTAGAAGCCGTCTTTCTGCTCCGGCTGGAACTGCTCGGAAAAGCCGACGAGCACGATCTTTCCCCGCATTTCGAGCGTCTCCCCGCCGAGGGCCCGGGTGTAGGGGACGGTAAGCACCGAGCGCGGCGGCCCGTAGTAATTCAGATAGCGGGACTCGGTGCCTTGGTAGAGCTCGAAGAGGGAGCGGAGGCTCTGCATCTGGAGGTCGGTGCCGGTGCGCAAACGCAGGCCCCACCGCTCCTGCGTGGCCCGGGCCGCCTCGTCGTCGCCGGCCAGGCAGGCCCGGGCCTGCCGGGCGAGGGTTACGACTTCCCGGGCGGCGAGCACCTCGAGCTTCCCGGCCGGCAGGGCGGCCAGGTCCGGGCAGGCGCGGCGCAGGTCGTCGTACCAGCCGCCGGACTGGCGCAGCATCCAGGTCTGGAAGATCACCGTGGGCAGGGTGGGCATGCCGCCCGCGGTGTCCTTGTAGGTCCAGAACTGGCTCACCTTCACCGGCACCACGGGCAACGGGAACGGCACGACCGCCAGCGCGCCCGCGCCGACGGCCGGGATTGGCGGCACCAGCTGCTCGGTGGTCACCACCAACCGGCCGTCCCGGGTGCCGCCCACGGCGGACTTGCGCAGAAAGCCGGTGAGCACCACGTTGCCCGCATTCCGGATCGCGGCGCCGAGGTGCTCGTCGCCAGCCGCCACGTCCGGGTCGTCGAACAGCACGTCGAAGGCGATGACCACCGCGCCTTCGGCCGCGAGCCGGTCAATCAGCTCCGCGTGCAGCGTGCGCGGCCACTTGGCCGGCTCGTTCGGCAGGCCGAAGGTGTCGCTGGACACCTTGTCCAGGCTGACCACCACGACCTCCGCGGGTGCGGTGCGGGGCCCCCGCAGCTGGAACAGCGCGCCGAGGCCCAGGTTCTCCTCGAAGCGCAGCACCGCGGGGATCGTGCCCGCGAGGATGCCAAGTGCCGCCACCAGCAGGCCGAAGAGCAGACCCGGCAGTAGGCGGTTCAGCATCAGTCCGTGGCGTCCCGCACGCTGCGCAGCCCGGCCGCGCTGGTGATGGTGACGCGGCTCCGGCCGACAGATACCCACCCCCGGCGCTGCCAGTCCTGGAGGTACTGGTTGACGATCTGGCGGGACACGCTCATGAAGCCCGCCAGGTCGGCCTGGGAGATGCGCAGGGTGACGCCGTCGGCGCCGGTGCTGCCGTGCTCGTCCGCCAGGCGCAGCAGGCGCCGGGCCAGGCGGCCCTGCACGGACAGGAAGGCCGCCTCCTCGATCAGCTCGCTCGTCCAGCGCAGGCGCTTGCAGAGGAGGGCGATCAGCTGCGCAGCGAGCTTCGGCTCCCGCTCGATGAGCGCGAGCAGGTCCGCCCGGCGCACCACGAAGAGCTCGGTGTCGGCCAGCGCGTCGGCGCTGGCCGTGCGGGCCTCGCCGTCCAGCACGGCAATCTCGCCGAAGCTGTCTCCCGGTTCCATGATGTTGAGGAAGACCACCTTGCCGCCGGGGGTCGTGGCGCTGATCCGCACCTGGCCCGCGATAACACCGAGCAGCGAGTCCCCGGGATCGCCCTGGCGGAAGATGCAGGTGCCCTGCCGCACCGAACGCCGCACGCAAAGCGTGGCCAGCTTGTCGAGAGCCGCATCGGGCAGGTCCCGGAGCAGACGGTTGGCCTTCAGCACCACGCGGGCAGTGAGCGTCATGGGGTGAGTTCCGGCTATCTCGTCCGTTGTGTCAAGTGGTTGACAGAACGGGTGTGCCGGCCGGGTGACAGTGGAGTCGCAGCCAGGGGCTCACCACCAGGCCGCCGGAGATAGGGACCCCACGCCCGATCACCCCGGCACGCCCGGCGGGTGAAATCCCAATGACTAGCCTGGCCGGCCCGGGACACGCTGCAGCCCGCCCCCGGGGTTAATCCTCCAGCGGGGGAAATGGCCGGCCAGGATTCCCCCTTTGTTCCACTGCGCCTGTAGGAGCGGCTTCAGCCGCGAACCCATCTGGCTACTCCCCGCACGAAATTCATTCCCACCCAGTGTCCACCCTTTGACAGAACGGAAGCCCGCAGCCGCGCAGGATCATTCCCGGGACGACCACACCGCCACTCACACCGCACTGGGAGCATGAACATGAAGAAGCTGAGCAACACCACCCTGATCGCCTCCGGCCTCCGCGGCTTCGCCTGCGCCGGGCTGGCGACCGCCATCACCGCCTTCTTCTCCTGGAGCTTCATCAGTTCCACGGCGAGCCTGGACTGGATGGGAAGCAACAGCGTCTATTCGACGGACCTCAGCACTTGAGGGTGGCGACGGCACCGCGCCGGGATTGAAGTCCGGGCAAACCGGCGCCGGTGCCGCTATCCTCGGGGGCATGAACTCCTTCGACAGCTTTCTCGCGGCTGCCAACGCGTTCCTCTGGCAGACCACCGTCCTCTTCGTCATCCTCGGCACTGGCATCGTCTTCACGATCTGGTCGCGCTTCTGCCAGTTCCGCGCCCTGACCCATGGCGTCCAGGCCATCCGCGGCAAGTACGACCATGCCGGCGACCCGGGCGCCATCAGCCACTTCCAGGCTCTGTCCGCCGCCCTCTCGGCCACGGTGGGACTCGGCAACATCGGCGGCGTCGCCATGGCGATCAGCCTGGGCGGTCCGGGGGCCGTGTTCTGGATGTGGGTGGTGGGCTTCTTCGGCATGGCGCTGAAGACCACCGAAGTGACCCTCGCCATGCTCTACCGGAACACCGACGACCCGGAGAACCCCCACGGCGGCACCATGTGGGTGATCAGCAAGGCGCTGGCGGAGCGCGGATCGGGCCTCGGCGCGCTGGGCAAGGTCATCGGCGTGCTGTTCTGCTTGACGCTGCTGGTGATGGTCATCACCGGCGGCAACATGTTCCAGGCCTGGAACGTGGGCAACATCACGCAGAACTATGTCGGCGTGCCGAGCATCGTCTCCGGGGTGATCCTCGCGGTGCTGGTGGGGCTCGTGATCATCGGGGGGATTCACAGGATCGGGCGGGTTGCGGGCGCGCTGGTGCCCTTCATGATCGTCATCTATTTCCTGGGCGCCATGTACGTACTCACGGCCCACGCCAGCGAGATCCCGGCCATGTTCGCCCTCATCATCCGTTCGGCCTTCTCGCCGGCGGAAGCCAGCGGCGCCTTCATCGGCGGGACGATGGGCTACGCGTTCCTGTACGGCATGAAGCGCGCAATCTTCTCCAACGAGGCAGGACAAGGCACCTCGCCCATCGCCCACTCGGCCGCCCGCACCGACGAGCCGGTGCGCGAAGGCGTGGTCGCGGGGCTCGAGCCCTTCATCGACACCATCTTTGTCTGCACGCTCACCGCCCTCGTGATCATCGTCACCGGCACCTGGAACCGCCCGCCCGAAGCCAGCCTGCCGGTGGACACGCGGCCCGTGCTGGTCAGCCCGGGCGTATGGACACTGCCGGCGCAGTCCGCGCCCGGTCGGCTGACCGGTGACTGGGAGGGCGGAGAAAATGTCTTTGCCATCGTGCGCGGCGACCCCAATCCGCAGAGTGGCAACGACCTCCACCGGCTGACGGGCCACGTGGCAATGGGCGATTCGGGTCCGGTACTCCGCTGGGACAGCCTGGCGAGCCGCCTCGAGCCGCAGCTGAACGACGGCGGTGTCTACGTGAGCTACGTCGGTGCCACCCTGACGGCGGTGGCCTTCGACTCCGTGCTCCCCGGGCTCGGGCGCTGGGTGGTCACGCTGGCCGTCTGGCTGTTCGCCATTTCCACGATGATCAGCTACAGCTATTACGCGGAGCAGGGCGTGGTGTTCCTCGGCGGCGAGCGCTGGCTCACGCCCTTCAAACTGCTCTACTGCGGCCTCGCTGTGGTCTCGACGATGGGCTTCCTGAAGACCGACGCCCAGCTCGACAACCTCAGCGGATTCGGCACCGGCCTCATGCTGTTCGTGAACATCCCGGTGATGTGGTTCCTCGGCAGGCGCGCGATGGACGCCTACGGGGATTACATGCGGCGGCTGGATGCGGGTGAAATGCGGCCGCGCGCGTAGGAGCGCCTTGAGGCGCGACCGCCCTTTTTCGTCGCGGCTGAAGCCGCTCCTACAGGCGGTTGGCCACTTCCTCGGCAATGGCGAGGGCCGCGGTCAGGCCGGGCGACTCGATGCCGTAGAGGTTGACGAGGCCGGGCACGCGGTGGTCGGCCGTCCCCTGGATCACGAAGTCGGCGGCCGGCTCCCCCGGCCCGCTGAGCTTCGCCCGGATTCCGGTGTAGCCCGGCTGCAGCCGGTTGTCGTCCAGTGCCGGGTAGTAGCGCCGGATCGCCGCGGCGAACTTCCCTCGGGTGTCGTCATTGAAGCTGTAGTCGATGGCCTTCAGCCACTGCACGTCCGGCCCGAAGCGGGCCGTGCCGGACATGTCGAGGGTCACATGGATGCCGAGGCCGCCGGCCTCCGCCACCGGGTAGACGAGCCGGTTGAAGGGCGACTTGCCCGACAGGCTGTAGTAGTGCCCCCTTGCCAGGTACTGTGGCGGAATCGTCGTTCGCGGCAGGCCCTCGATGGTGGCTGCCACGGCCTGGGCGTGCAGGCCGGCCGCGTTGATCACCCGGCGGCAATGGATGGCCGCGTCCGTCCCATCACCTGTGAAGATTGCGAAGCCGTCCCCCGTGCGCCCGACCCGGGTGACGTGGCTGTTCAGCACGACCTGGCCGCCGTGCGCCTCCAGGTCGCCCTGCAGGGCCAGCAGGTATTCGTGGCTGTCGATGATGCCGGTCGACGGCGAGAGCAGCCCCCGCACGCAGCGGACGTTGGGCTCGAGTTCCGCCAGTTCCGCCTGCTCGACCCAGCGCAGGTCCTGTACGCCGTTCGCCTGCGCCTGGGCCACGTATTTCTGCAGGATGGGCACCTCGTCGTCCGTCGTCGCCACGATCAGCTTGCCGATGCGGCGGTGCCGGATGCCCTTCGCCTCGCAATAGCGGTAGAGCATCTCCCGGCCGGTGACGCACAGGCGCGCCTTCAGGGAACCGGAGGGATAGTAGAGCCCCGCGTGAATGACTTCGGAATTCCGGCTGCTGGTGCCCGTGCCGATGGCGTCCGCCGATTCGACGACGACAACTTCCAGGCCGCGAAGGGCGAGGGCGCGGCCCACGGCCAGGCCGATCACGCCAGCACCGATGATTACCGCGTCGACGGTGTCCATGAGGGTCGCGCCTGAAGGCGCTCCTACAACGCGCGGCTTTGCACGAAGATGCCGGGTGCGTCTTCGAGCACGAACAGCTTCCCGTCGCCCGGCTTGCGCGCCGGCACCATCCCGCCGGACTGGGGCGCAAGCCACGCATCCCAGTCGGGCCACCAGCTGCCGGGGTGTTCGACGGCACCGCGCAGCCAGGGGTCCATCTCCCAAGGCTCCGCCGCGTTCAGCCAGTACTGGTACTTGTTGGCGTCGGGTGGATTGATGACGCCGGCGATATGGCCCGAGCCGGCCAGCACGAAGCGCACTGGCCCCGAGAAGTTGTGGCGCGCCTTGAACACGGAGCGGAACGGAGCGATGTGGTCTTCCTTGCAGGCCTGCAGGTACACAGGAACCGTCACCTTCGTCAGGTCGATCGGCACGCCGGCGAGCGTTACCGCGCCGGGCTTCACCAGGTTGTTGTGCAGGTACATCTGCCGCAGGTAGAAGAGATGCATCCGGCGCGGCATCCGCGTGGCATCCGCGTTCCAGTGCAGGAGGTCGAAGGGCTGGGGTTCCTTCCCGAGCAGGTAGTTGCTGACGAAGAAGGACCAGATCAGGTCGTTCGCCCTGAGCATGTTGAAGGTGGTGAACATGGCCTGGGCCTCGAGATAGCCCTTCTCGCCCATCATCCGGTCCAGGCTGTCGAGCTGCTTCTCGTCGATGAACACGGCCAGGTCGCCGGGCTCGGAGAAGTCCACCTGGGCCGTAAACATGGTGGCGGTCTTCAGGCGCTGGTCGTTGATGCCGGCCAGGTAGCCCAGTGCCACGCCGATCAGGGTGCCGCCGATGCAGTAACCGAGGCCGTGCACCTCGTGCTCGCCGGTGGCCGCCTCGACCGCATCCAGGGCCGCGATGACGCCCTCGGTGAGGTAGTCGTCGAATTCCTTGTGGGCCAGGGACTCGTCGGGGTTCACCCAGGAGACGACGAACACCGTGTAGCCCCGGGACACGGCCCAGCGCACCAGGGATTTCTTCGCCGTCAGGTCCAGGATGTAGTACTTGTTGATCCAGGCCGGCACCATCAGGATTGGCGTGCGGTGCACCTGCCCCGTGGTCGGTTCGTACTGGATGAGCTGGATCAGGTCGTTCTGGAACACCACCTTGCCGGGCGTGGTGGCCAGGTTGACGCCCAGTTCGAAGGCGTCCGGGTCGCTCATCGTGATCCGCAGCTGGCCGTCGCCCCGCTGCAGGTCCCGCTGGAAGTTCTCGAGGCCCTTGCGCAGGTTCTGGCCCTGGGTCTCGAAAGTGGCACGCAACACTTCTGGATTGGTCCAGACGAAATTGCTGGGTGAAAAGGCATCGGCGAACTGCCGGGTGTAGAAGTCCACCTTCCTGGCGGTCTGAGCATCGAGGCCCGCCACGGTGGACATGGTCTCGACGAGCCAGCGCGACGTGATGAGGTAGGACTGCTTCAGGTAGTCGAACAGCGGGTTCTCGTTCCAGTCGGGATGCCGGAACCGCCGATCCCCCTTGTCGGGCTCAGCGACCGGCGATGACGCCTGCCCGATCCCTCCGGCACCACCGAGGGCGGCGCCCGTCATGGACGCCGACATCTGCTGCCACAGCAGCATGTGCTGCTGCCAGAGCTGGAGATTGGCCTGGACGAGTTTCGCCGGGTCCATCATCAGTTGCTGCGCCGCTGCCTGCATCGCGGGCGCAGCGTTCAGCGGGTCGGGATTTGATGGAGCTTCGAGGCCGAAAGCCGCGCGCGCGGCCGGTGTCTTCATGAGCTCGGAGAACATGGCCTGGGCCCTGGCGGTGAGGTCCGCAAGTTCCCGGGCGAATGCCTCCGGATCCGGTGGAGGGAATTTGGGTTCAGCGGCGGACAATCGAGGCGCTCAATCCTTGGCCTGTTCGCCCGGCGGGGGCGATGGCTGGTGGCTGGAGGGCGCATCGGCCTGGCCGCCGGCCCCGGTTCTGGGCGTCAGCATGTCGAGGAATGATTTCTGCAGCTGTCCCCACGCTTCCATGTTCTTCTGGGCCAGCGTTTGCATCGTACCAAAGGGAGTCATGCCCATCGTCTTCTGGATCTGGTCCTGCAGTGCCTTCTGCTGGCTCATGAACACCTCGACGCTGCGCTCCAGGTAGCCGCCCATCAGCTCCTGCAGCGGATTGCCGTAGAAGCGGATGATGTGTTTCAGCATGTCGGCCGAAAGAATCGGGCGGCCGCCCTGCTCCTGCTCGGAGATCACCTGCAACAGGATGTTGCGCGTGATGTCCTGGCCGGTGGTGTCATCGATGACCACCACGTCCTCCCCACCCGCCACGAGCTGCCGGATGCCATCCAGGGTCACGTGGCGACTGGCCTCCGTGTCGTAGAGCCTGCGGTTGGCGTACTTTTTTATTGTTCTTGGCATGACCGACCCTGCTAGGTGTTTGACGGACTGTTCCGGGCAGCGCTTCTGCGCTGCAAGAATACTACTACCACGCCCGCCGCCTGTAGGAGCGGCTTCAGCCGCGACCCGTTACTTATCGTTAAGTGACCGGTCGCGGCTGAAGCCGCTCCTACAGCAAAAAGAAAAGGGGCGGCAGCCGATGGCCACCGCCCCTTCAAGGGGTACTTCAGTTGTCAGGGAGGGCTGTCAGGCAGCCTTCGCCTTGGACGTGGCGGCCTGGGCGGCCGTCTGGACGGCTGACTGGGCCTTGGCCTGGAAGGCGGTCATGATCTCCACGTACTCCTGGGAACGGCGGACGAGCTGGTCGCCGAAGAGGCGGGCGGTCTCCATCTGCTTGCCCAGGTACTGGGTGTAATCCGCCGTCTGGGTGGGCAGGCGGGCCTGCTCCACGGCGAAGTTGATGCAGTCGCCCAGGACCGCGTAGTTCTGGCGGGACAGGCGCTCGAAAGCGTCGGCAGCCATGCCATTGGCGGCACGGATGGGCTCAAGGGCTTCCTGCTGGAAACCGAGGAAATTCGCGAACTGATCGTTCTGGGTCGTCATGTGAGTCACTCCTTGGCAGGCCATGTGCCCAACTTGGGCGAGGAGAATGATAGGGCTGGGACTTGTGCGATGCAAGAGGAATCTTGCAGGATCCATAAAGACCATAAAATCATATATATAGGTCGCTTCGTCTTGCCGACTGACGAGTCAGTGTACCGCGCTGCACAGGCACCGGGCCTGACGCAGAACTGACATCCAGCCGTCATCGCCGCGCAACCGGGGCCGGCGACACTGCAGGCTCTGGCAAGGAGCGTCACGATGAGCAGCCCGATCCGCGGGAACGGAATCCCGAGCTGGCCCGAGGCCCTGCGCCGGGCTGCCCTGACGCCACCCTTCACCACCAGTCACCCCGCCCGCCCCACCGTCCCCGCGCCGGCCCAGATCTGGCGCGCCTCAAACCTGGAGAACCCCGCCCATGGAACAGGATCTGCTCCGTTACCTTCTGGCCACGTTTCCGAGCACTTCGCCGGCGCCTGACACCGACGACGAGCACCTCCTCGTGCGTGGGTACCGGGTGCCCTTCGAGTCGCCGGTGGATGACGTGATGCTGGGGATACTCGCTGAGTTCCGGCGGCGCGGGTTCGGGAGTGACGCGGCCAGCGGGATGGATCGCGGCTGAAGCCGCTCCTACGGCAGCGCGAAGAGCAACAGCACGGGCAGCAGCGCGAACGCGACCAGCGTCGAGATGACGATTGCACCGGCGATATCCTCCGGGTGCCGGTCATAGCGGGCAGCAAGCAGGTAATTGAACACGGCGACCGGCATCGCACTCTGCACCAGCACCACGCCGCGCTCCACGCCGGTCAGGCCGAAGACCAGCGAGATCGAAACCCCCACCAGCAGACCGAGACCGAGGCGGGCCGCTGCGATGCCAGCGGCCACCGGCAGGCGGTGCACCTGGAAGCTCCCCAATGAGTGACCGAGCGCCAGCATCATCAGCGGAATGGCGATGCCCGCGAGCAACTCGATGGTGTTGCTGATCCACAGCGGCAGGGTGGAGCCGGTTGCAAGTAGTCCGACGCCGAGGACGGCGGCGTAGTTCACGGGCGTCGTCGCGAGGGTGCGCCAGACCGGCTGCCGCCCCTGGAACAGGGGCCCCGCGATGAACTGGGACACGGAACCCACCAGATAGAATCCGATCGCCAGTCCCAGGCCCTGCTTGCCGAAGGCGAACAGGCAAAGCGGCAGACCGAGATTCCCGGCATTGCCGAACGCGATGGGCGGCAGGTAGCTCCGCAGCGGCTGGCCCAGGGCCCGAAGCACGATCGCACCGATCAGCGCGCACACGACCAGGGCGAGGGCTGCATAGCCCAGCATCGACAGGAACGCACCCGCGTCGGCCTCGAGGTGCAGCGTGCCATTCAGGATCAGGCACGGGACGCCGATGTTCATCACCAGTCCGGTGAGGAAGTCCCTCTGAAAGGGTGCGCCGAGCCGCGCCCACCCATAGCCGATGAGCGTGACGAGAAAGACCGGCGCAAGGATGGGGACCAGCTGGGCATACATGCGTCGGGTATGCTAACGGAATGAACGCACCCCACGCGTATGGCAGCATTGCGAGAGCCTTCCACTGGCTGATCGCTCTGCTACTGGTGCTGCAGATCCCGCTGGCGTTCTACATGGTGGACCAGCCTCTGGGCCCCGACAAGCTCGGCAACTACGCCACTCACAAGTCCATCGGCCTGCTGATCTTCGCGGCGACGGCCCTGCGGCTCGCCTGGCGGCTGACCCATCCGGCACCGCGCCTCCCCGGAGGAATCCCCGGCTGGCAGCGCCTCGTCGCGCGGATCACGCAGGTCCTGCTCTATGCGTTGATGTTCCTCATGCCGCTGACGGGGCTGCTCCGTTCCCAGGCGGCGAATTTCCCGGTGAGCTTCTTCGGCCTGTTCACGGTGCCGACCATCGTCGGTGTGAACGCGGAATTCTCGAAGGGAATGGCGGCGGCCCACGAGATGCAGGGGACGATCCTCCTGACCCTCATCAGCGCCCACGCCCTGGCCGCCCTTCACCACCACTTCGTCCGCAAGGATGCGGTGCTGCGGACAATGCTGCCGTTCGCGGAGTCGGATCCGTCTTGAACAAGGCGACTGTAGGAGCGGCTTTAGCCGCGACACTTCTACTTCTGGTCGCGGCTAAAGCCGCTCCTACCCTCACCGGGCCGGCGCAGGCCTACGAGCTCGAGCCCGCCGGCAGCACGCTCACCTTCATCGCCGTCCAGCAAGGCGCCGAGTTCGAGAGCCGCTTCGACCGCTTTACGGCCGAGGTGCTGTTCGATCCGGCGGCACCGGAAACGGGCAGCATCACGTCCCGCGTTGACCTGGGATCCGTGGACACCGGCAATCCCGAGCGGGACGAGGTCCTGAAGGGCGCGGAGTGGTTCAATCCGGGGACATGGCCCCGGGCGGTGTACACCGCCCGGCAGATCCTCCGGGACGGCGAGGGCTTCCGGGCCAATGGCACCCTGACCCTCCGGGACGTCACGGCTCCCGTGGGCCTCCGCTTCCGCTGGACCCCGGCATCCGCCGGTCAGCCGGCCCGCCTGGTGGGATCGGCCACCCTCGAGCGGCTGGCCTTCGGCGTGGGCCAGGGCGAGTGGCGGGACACGACCTACGTGGGTAACCGGGTAGAGGTCCGGGTCGACATCCGGCTTCGGCCAACGCGACTCAGTGATTAATCAGTGTCTATAGAGGAAATTTAGCAGGATGCCCGGTAAAGCCATACAGATCAAAGCCTTGGATGGTAAGGTCCTGGGCGGCTACCTGGCCTCGCCCCAGGGCGCGCCGAAGGCGGGGCTGCTGGTGCTCCAGGAGATTTTCGGGGTCACCGCCCACATGCGGCAGGTCACGGACGAGTTCGCCGCCCACGGGTTCCTGGCCCTGGCGCCCGCCCTGTTCGACCGCCTGCAGCCGGGCGTCGAACTGCCCTACACCCGGATCGACGAAGGCCGCTCGCTGATGCAGCAACTGGCCATCGGCGACGTGGCCAGCGACCTGGCTGGGGCGGTGGCCACGCTGCGCGCCCACCTGCCCGCAGGCGCGAAGGTCGGCGCCGTAGGCTACTGCTGGGGAGGGGCAATTGCCGACCTGGCGGCCTGCCGCACCGACGTGGACGCCGCGGTGTCCTACTACGGGAGGGCCAACGTGGGTTGGCTCGATGAGCAGCCCCGCTGCCCCATCCTCTACCATTTCGGCGCCACCGACCCCCTGATTCCGCCCGAGATCGTGGCCCAGATCCGGAACGGCCGGCCCGGTGCCCCCGTGTATGTCTATGCGGATGCCGGGCACGGGTTCAGCTGCGACGAGCGGCCGGAGTTCCACGAGCCGAGCCACAGGCTCGCGCTGGAGCGCACCCTCGCCTTCCTGGGGAACCATCTCGGGCAGTAGCCCGTCCTAACATTGCCACCAGCCAGCAATTCGCTGCGCATCAGCCCCCATCAGGAGTCACCGAATGTCCGAAGAGCAGCGATCGAATCCGCCCAACGACACCACGCGGACGGGCGAGGGCCTCGACCGTCGCCAGCTGCTGACGGCGGCAGCGGGTATCGCGGCGTCCCTCGGGATATCGGTCTCGACGCCAGCCCCGGCACGCGCTGCAACCAGCGCCCGCAACTGGCCCGCCCGGGACGTGGGGCCCTTCGACAGCTTCCGGGACTACGTGAAGGCGCTGGAGGACCGGGGCCTCGTCATGCGCGTGAAGCGGCTGGACCAGGACCAGTACGAGATGACCGCGCTCACCTACAAGCTGATTGACGAGTTCGGCTGGTACGGCGCCCCCGCGCTGCTGGTGGAGGAGATCAAGCAGGATGGCCGGTGGCTCAAGGGCCCGGTCATCACCAATCACCAGGGCCACTGGGATACCGAGGCGATCATCTGGGGGCGCGAGCCCGTTCCCGGCCAAGGCCCCGAAACCTACCGCCAGACCATCAAGTTCCTCCTGGAGGGCGCGGAGGCCCGCGAGGGCAAGACGCCGTCGATTCCCACCAACCCGGTCCCGGCCGCCACGGCGCCCGTCAAGGAAGTGATCCTGCGCGGCGACCAGTGCAACGTCCTCGACTTCGCGTTCATCAAGTCCAACCCGGCCGACTCGAACCGCTACGTCAACACCGCCTCCGTGTTCACCCAGGACAAGGAACTGGGGATGAATTTCGGCACCTACCGGTGCGAGATCAAGGGTCCGCGGCTGATGGGCGTGAACCCCGAGCCTGGCCAGCAGGGCTGGAAGATGTTCATGAAGAAGATCGAGCGCGGCGAGAAGCGCTGCCCCATCGCCCTGGTGATGGGCAACGATCCGATCGGCTGGTTCATCAGCTCGTCCGTGGTCTCCAAGAGCGGTGCCGACGAGCTTGCGATCGCGGGCGGATTCCGCAACAAGGCGGTGGATGTCGTCAAGTGCGAGACGAACGACATGCTGATTCCCGCCAACGCGGAGCTGGTGATAGAAGGCGAGGTGCTGCTGGACCAGATGCAGCCCGAGGGCCCGTTTGGCGAGATGTACGGCTATCTCGGGCTCAAGAAGGAGGAGAACTTCGTGATGGAGGTCACCTGCATCACGCATCGCAAACAGCCGTGGCTCCTGAACCAGTTCACCGGCGTCACCCGGGGCTTCTGCACGGCGCCCCTCGAGGCGTTCTCGTTCTATCGCCTGAAGAAGTCGATTCCCAACGCGGTCGCCTTTCACTCGCCCGTGGAGTGGACCGGCATCGGCATCCTGGCCATAGACAAGACGGGGCCGAAGCAGGGGCTGGAGGCTGGCAAGAAGATCACGACCTTCGTGCCGATCACCAAGGCCTGCATCGTGGTCGACCGGGATGTGGACGTGCTCAATCGCACCGAGGTCATGCAGGCGGTCGGCGCGCGCTGGCAGCCCTGGCCGGGCGCCGAGATCATCAGGGAGGCGCGCGGCATGGCGCTCGACCCGAGCTCGCCGAAGAGGCCGATGAGCAGCAAGATCGTGATCGATGCCACGCGCCAGCTGCCGGAAGAGGGCGGGCCGCAGGTTTATCCCGAACGCAACCGGGACCTGCTGACGAAGCTCGCCCCGGAGTCCTTCGACATCGTCGAGCGGAACTGGGACAAGTACCTGAAGGGCTGGAACCGGGACGCCTAGCCCTTCGCTTTGGTAACTGCGACGGCGATCTCGTAGCAGCCGTCCCGGTAGGTCTCGGCGTAATCCACGACCCGGACGAGCCGGCTGTGCTCGATCAATTCCGTCCTGACCGTGCATCCCGTGAGGTAGGCCCGTCGCAACGCGAGGCGCTCGGCAACCTTGTCGCGATCCAGGCTGAGCAGATGGGTCTCTGTCATTTTCACTGCGCTGACCCCCCTTCCGTCACTGGTGTTGCCTCCTGTCGCGATCACGACCGGAAGGCACTGCCACAAGGATCATCCTCGTGGATGAAATCCTCGCGTCAGCCGGATATCGAAACGGTTTCGGTCAGCGGGGATCGAAATGTTCAGCGAAGTCGCCCCAGATCTGGGGCCAGTACTCACGCCGGGATTCTTCGGAGGCTTGCCTGGCAAGTTCCCGGAGCAACCGGTGATCCGTCGTGGTAAGCCGGGCATTTTCCTGCCGGCTCACCAGCTGAATCGCCTGCAACGTCGCCTGATCCTGCACTGCCCAACCCTCGTACAGTCCGTTCCGCTTCCGGACTTTTTTCTCGTTTGGTGAGCGTAGCACCGCCCGGCCCCAATCATCCACCTCGTTGCGCGCCGGCAACCGGCGCCACGCTCCAGGGTCAGTCGCCCAGGTAATAATCCACCGTCGTGACCACTCGCACCTTCTTGAATTCCGGGGAAAACTGGTCCCTGTCCTCGATGGAAAAGAGCCCCTGCTGTGCGGTCCGGATGGCGCCGACGGTGCTGCCGGAGTCCTCGGCGAACTGCTCGGCCGCGCGGCGGGCATCCTTGGTCGCCTCGGCGATCATCTCGGGCTTGATCCTGTTGAGGTCGGTGAACAGGTACTGCGTGCTGTACTCGTAGCTGCGAATGACGGCGACGCCCTGCTTGACCAGCTCGCCACTGCGTTCGATCGCCTTCTTGGCGGCGTCGATGTTGTTCGTGCGCACCGTGACCGTGACCTCGGCGGTGAAGCGGTCGAGAAGCCGTCCGTCACCCCGTGCTCCCTGGGCCTCCCGGTCCTGCACGCGGGGCGCCGAGACGCTGATCTCCTCCGGGGGAAAATCGCTGGCAAGGAATGTGCGCACTTTCCCGACGCCATCATCGACCTTGCGCTGCAGATCGCCGAGCTCATCCGACGTGACGGTGAAGACGATGGGCCAGAGCGCCAGGTTGGCGGGCACCTCGCGCTCGGCCAGGCCGCGCACGGACACGGCACGCTGGCTGGAACGGGTCTGCACCAGCGCCTCGCCGATGAGATAGCCGGCAACCACGATGCCGAGGGCCAGTGCGATCGCCGGGAGGGTATTGCTGTTGCCGTTCATGACGCCGCCTCGTCCACAACCTTGTGCCGGAGTATACCGATGGCGCTGATTTCCACCTCCACGGTGTCACCGGGTCCGAGCCAGCGCGGCGGCTTCCGGGCAAAGCCGACGCCGCTCGGCGTGCCGGTGGCAATGATGTCGCCCGGGTTCAGCGCACAGAAGCTGGAGCAGTACTCGATGATGCGGGGCACCCCGAAGCACAGGTCGCTGACGGGAGCCTGCTGCAGCACCTCGCCGTTGACCCGCGTCTCCAGCCGCAGCGCGGCGGGGTCGGGGATCTCGTCCGCGGTCACGAGCCATGGGCCGCAACCGCCGGTGGCAGGGAAGTTCTTGCCGGGGGTGAACTGGGTGGTGTGCCGCTGCCAGTCCCGGACGGACCCGTCGAGGAAGCAGGTATAGCCGGCAACGTGTTCCAGCGCCTGCGCGGCGCTGACGTGCCGGGCGGACTTCCCGATGACGATCGCCAGCTCGCCCTCATAGTCGAACTGCGTGGAGATCCGCGGCCGGACGATGGCCTCGCCGTGTCCCACGAGGGTGTCCGGGAAGCGGATGAAGAGCGTCGGGTAGTCCGGCTTCTCCCGGCCCATTTCATGAATGTGCTCCAGGTAGTTGATTCCCACGCAGAGGATCCGCGACGGATTCGGGATGGCCGGTGCGAAGCGCACGCTGGCGACGTCCTGCAGAGGCGCAGCGGACAGCGCCGGGAGGATGTCGCGGAGGGCGCCCGCCGCCAGCAGGCTGCGCAGGTCGGGAAACTGCCTGCGCAGGGCGGGCGTTGCCAGGCGGACCCCCGTATCCCGGTCCCGGGCCTCGATCAGCCCCCAGGTCGGGACGGCCCCGTCGTGAATGCTCGCCAGTTTCATCGCGCCAATCTCCTTGCCGTATCATGGCACGCGCCCATGCTGAAACTCACCGACAACAACCTGCTGCGCACCCGGGCCTACGTCTCGGGCCAGTGGATCGCCGCGTCCGGCGGCGGTGAGGTTGCAGTCACCAACCCGGCCTCGGGCGCGCATCTCGGCACGGTCCCCGATTGCGGCGCCACCGAGGCACGGGCCGCCATCGAGGCAGCCAACGCGGCACTGCCGGCCTGGCGCGCACGCACGGCCAGGGAACGCGCGGGGCTCCTCCGCAAGCTTCACGACCTGCTGCTCGCGAACCAGGACGACCTGGCGCGGATCATGACCGCCGAGCAGGGCAAGCCCCTGGCGGAATCCCGCGGCGAGATCGCCTACTCAGCCAGCTTCCTCGACTGGTTCAGCGAGGAGGCGAAACGCGTGTACGGGGACGTGATCCCGGGTTTCGCGAAGGACCGGCGAATCATCGTCCTCAAGCAGCCGGTGGGCGTCGTTGCGGCGATTACCCCGTGGAATTTTCCGTCGGCGATGATCGCCCGCAAGCTGGCCCCTGCCCTGGCGGCGGGTTGCACCATCGTGATCAAGCCAGCATCCCAGACTCCCTTCTCGGCTCTGGCCCTGGCGGAGCTTGCGCACCGCGCCGGCATCCCCGCCGGCGTCGTGAATGTGGTCACCGGCAACGCACGTGCCATCGGCGGCGAGATGACCGGCAACCCACTGGTTCGCAAGCTGACGTTTACCGGCTCCACCGCCACCGGCAAGCTGCTGCTGGCCCAGTGCGCGCAGACCGTTAAGAAGGTCTCGATGGAGCTTGGGGGCAATGCGCCGTTCATCGTCTTTGACGACGCGGACCTCGACGCTGCGGTGGCTGGCGCCATCGTCAGCAAGTACCGGAACTCGGGCCAGACCTGCGTGTGCGCGAACCGCCTGCTCGTGCAGGATGGCGTGCACGACGCCTTCGCCCGCAAGCTGGCCGATGCGGTGGCCCGGCTCCGGGTTGGCGACGGCCTCATGGGCGAACAGGACCAGGGCCCTCTGATCGACGCGGCCGCCATAGCCAAGGTGGAGGAGCACATCGCCGATGCCGTGGCCCACGGCGCCACGGTGCTCACGGGCGGCAGGCGCCACGCGCTCGGCGGAACCTTCTTCGAGCCCACCGTACTCGCCGGCGTGACCGCCGGCATGCGGGTAGCGAAGGAAGAAACCTTCGGCCCCCTGGCTCCACTGTTCCGCTTCAGCACCGAGGACGAGGCGATCCGCCTCGCCAACGACACAGAGTTTGGGCTGGCGGCGTACGTCTACACGCAGGACCTTGGCCGCAGCTGGCGGGTTCCCGAGGCGCTCGAGTACGGCATCGTGGGGCTCAACACGGGCCTCATTTCCACTGAAGTCGCCCCGTTCGGGGGCATCAAGGAATCCGGCAACGGCCGCGAGGGTTCCAAGTACGGCATCGAGGACTACCTCGAGATCAAGTACCTCTGCATTGCGGGCGTCGACGCCCCGTAGGAGCGCCGACCGGCGCGATCGATATCTCCATGAAACCACCTCAAGGCAAGGGCGCCCGCCTCACCGAAGGCCCCGTCAGCACCGCCATCTTCTCCCTGATGCTGCCGATGATGCTCGGCATGATGGCCATCGTGGTGAACAACGTGGCGGGGGCATTCTTCGTCGCACGCATCAGCACGGAACAGCTGGCGGCGGTGAGCTTCACCTTTCCCGTCAGCTTCATCGTCGGCGCCATCGCCATGTCACTGGGCGTCGGCACGTCCGCAGTCGTGTCGCGGCTGTTCGGTTCGGGAAACCGGGAGGAAGTGAAACGGATCACCGCCCACGCGATGATGCTGGGCGTGATCTGCGGCGTGGTCGTCCTGATCATCGGCCTGAACACCATCGACCCGCTGTTCAGGCTGCTGGGCGCCGACGAGAAGGTCCTGCCCTTCATCCACCGCTACATGCAGATCTACTACTGGGGCGGCATTTTCCTGGTGGCGCCAATGATCGCGAACTCGGTGCTGCGGGCCTCGGGCGATGCGAAACGCCCGGCGATGATCATGACCACGGCCGCCGTGCTGAACGTGATCATCGATCCGATTCTGATCTTCGGCCTCTTCGGCTTCCCGCGCATGGAGATCGAGGGCGCGGCACTCGGCGGCGTGCTGTCGAACGCACTCACCATGTGCGCCTCGGCATTCTTCGTCGTGTACCGGGAGAAGCTGGTGGACTTCCGGCATCTCGCCCTCGACCAACTCATGGACTCCTGGCGCCGGATACTGCACGTGGGCCTGCCGTCGCTGACGAGCAGCCTGGTGGCACCGGTCACCACGGCATTCATCACGAGCCAGATCGCCACCTTCGGGCCGGAATCCGTCGCCGGCTTCGGCATGGCTTCGCGGCTCGAGGGCCTGACTGTCCTGGCGATGATGGCGCTGTCGGCGGCCATGACGCCCTTCGTGGGCCAGAACTTCGGTGCCAAGCGCCTGGACCGGGTGCGGGACGGCGTGAATTTCGCCTACCGTTTCTCGCTCATGTATGGCATCGGAGTCGCCATCTTCATGCAGTTGTTCGGCGGCCTGATCGCCAGCCTGTTCGGGCTGGAGGGCACAGCAAGGGAAACCGCGCTGCTCCACATGCACATCGTGCCGTTGAGCTACATGGCGCTCGGCTGCGGCATGACGGTGAACGGCGCATTGAACGCGCTGGGCAAGCCGATGGCCGCCATGTGGGTGTCCATGTCGAGGACCATCGCGGTGTACGCGCCGCTGGCCTGGGTGCTGTCCCAGTTCTTCGGCATCATCGGCATCTTCGTCGCCGCGGCGAGCGCCAATTTCATCTCGGGTGGCATCGGCGCCCTCTGGTTCCGCTTCGCACTGCGGGACACGATGGCGAAGCAGCCGGAACCAAAATCGACGGAGCCGGACACGGCCGGCCAGAGGGCGTAAGCGGGGAAGCTCAGTCGTCGGACGGCGGGGGCGTGGCGCCCTTCTTCTTGCGTCCCGGGCTCAGCTGCACGCGGCCGGTCTTGCCCCGGCGGCGCTCGTTCAGCCGGTCGATGATCTCCATGACGGCCCGTTCGGTGTTCGCACGGCTGCCCTGCAACTGCCCCACGATGGTGTTGTGGCCCTGGGTGATGACGTAGCGGTGCCAGTTCTCGGTGTCGGCCCCGGCCGGGGCCTCGGACTTGGCGATGGACTTGAGCGTGAACGGCTCGTCGTCCAGGGGGTTGGGCTTGCGGGCGGGGGCGCTTGAGGGAACCATGCGCCACCATACGCCACTTCACGCCCGGTGGCGATTCCGGGGCCCGGGCCGGTTCGCCGCAGGGCGCCAGGCCCTGCAATTCCGGCTTCCTGGCAGGCGTCCGGCGCTATCCTTGACCTTGGGCACAGACCTTCCCGCGCAGGCAATTTAACCTTTCTCGCCCATGGAGAACCGGCGCAACCTTTACCGCATCCTGCACGTCCAACCGGATGCGCCAGAGGAAATCATCCAGTCCAGCTACCGGACCCTGATGATGAAACTGCGCCGGCACCCGGATCTGGGCGGTGACCACTACACCGCCACGCTGATCAATGAGGCCTACGCCGTGCTCAGCGACCCGGCGAAGCGGGCGGCCTACGACGAGGCGTGGAGAGCAGTCGCCGCCAGATCGCGGGAAGCGGCCGGGCCCGCACCAGTCACGCCGCCGCCGGCTCCCGCCTGTCCCTTCTGTGGCGCCACCCACGGGTTCACCGGCCGCATCCATTCCACCGCAACCTGCACGACCTGCAACTCGCCCCTGGCGCCGGCGGTGCGGGAGCGGCTCGACTCGGGTCAGCGGGCCGTCAGCCGCGTGCCGCGCCGGATCGGTCTCACCTACTTCACCGGCTGGCCGGGACAGGGGCCATTTCCGGGGGAGACGCGGGACCTGTCGCTGCACGGCCTGCTCTTCGTGACGAACAGCGCGCTGCCGGTGACCAAGGTGATCAAGGTGGACTGCGAGCCGCTGGTCGCACTCACCCGTGTGGTGGCGTGCAAGGACAACGACCAGCGCGACTGGCGCTGGCTGATCCACGCCGAGTACGTCACCGTCCGCTTCCGCCGCTCGCGAGGCGGCTTCATCGCCACCCGCGCGTAGGAGCGGCTGTAGGAGCGGCTTCAGCCGCGACTCATTCCGACATCGCGAGGAGCGCGTTCAGCGTCCCGGTAACCACCTGGTCCTGCTGTTCTTCGCGGGTGATCGTCGCCGTCCACTCTTCCTTGTAGGTGCCGCCGACGAAGGACCCGAACTGCATGTGGATGCCGCCCGGGAGCGGCACCCAGGTGCTCGTGGCGGGAAAGAGGTTGCGGTACTTCTCGAACTTCTCCGGCGGTCGGCCGTCGGCAGTGGCCCGGTGTATGTGCCAAACGGGGTACCTGAGGTCCACGAGCGTGTCGCTCTCCGCGGGCCGCGAATCCCAGATGATCAGCCCGGCCAGGTCGTCCGGATGCCGATGGGCATAGCGCGCCGCCATGGCGCCGCCCATGGAGTGGCCCGCGATCACCCAGCGTTTCACGTCGGGAAATGCGGCACGCACGTCGTCTGCCCGGCTGGCGCCGAAGATGGCCATGTTGAGGGGCATGGGGACCGCAACGACGAGATAGCCCCGCGCCGCCAGCCGCCGCAGCACGGGGGAATAGCCGCGCACGTCGCAGCCGGCCCCGGGGTAGACGATCACGCCCGTCTCCGGCATCACGCCGGCCGGCCTGAAGACGACGAACTCGCCATCCTCGACACTCACGGCGTCGTCCGGCACCAGCGCCGCGACGGCCTCGGGTGCGGGAGCAGCTTCGTTGAGCTTTGACCATGCCAGCCAGCCGCCCATGACGACCACCAGGGCGACGATGAGCCCCCCGAGGCCGTATTTCAGGAACTTCTTCATCGGCGGCAGGATAACCCAGGTCTTTCCCCGGATTCTCCCGTGGCCGGGCGAATCCCGCGCAAGCCGGCGGTTTTGCACGTCGCGCGGGGCATGACGCGATTGCTCTCATACACCTCCGCAATCAGTCACCGCTTCCGGAGGAAATCATGCAGCAACCGGACCTCGCCCTGCCCGTGCGTGCCAGCCGCCGCTGGCCCCGTCTGGCCGCACCAGGTATCGCGGCCCTGCTGCTTGGCGCGATCACCAGCTCCCCGGGCGCCGGGGCCACCGCCGTCGGACGCCTCGCCGCCGAGTTCGGCGTGGATCCGGCGGGTGCCGCTACCTACGTCGTGCCGATCAGCGTAGCCGCCGGTCGCGGTGGCCTGCGGCCCGGCATCAGCCTGCGCTATGTCAGCCACGACGGCGACGGACTCGCGGGCGTGGGCTTCACGGTCGCCGGCCTCTCGCGCGTGACCCGCTGTCCGCTCACGATCGCGGTGGACGGCCAGACCCAGGGCGTGCGGTTCGCCGCCGGGGACCGCTTCTGCCTGGATGGGCAGCCGCTGATCCTGGTCGCGGGCACCTACGGGGCCGACGGCGCCGAATACCGCACGGAGGTCAACAACCTGAAGCGCGTGATCTCGAGAGGCCGTCAGGCATCAGGTCCCGCAAGCTTTGAGGTCCAGCACCCGGACGGACTGACCTGGCATTACGGCAACGACGCGGACTCCCGCTTCGAGGCCGTCGGCACCTCCGGCGAAGTGCGTGAGTGGGCGATCAACCAGGTCAGCGACAAGTTCTCCAACCAGATCTCCTATACCTGGATCGACGACCAGGTCACCGGCGAAGCGCTGCCCGGCGAGATCCGCTGGTCAGGGGATGCTTCCGGGTCGGGGGCCAGGCTCCGCCTGGTGTTCGGCTACGAGGCGCGGCCCGCGGAGGATCAGGGTCAGATGCATCGCTGGGGTGCAAGCTGGCAACGACTGCAGCGGCTGAGTTCCATCCGCTATGAGTTCGACGGTGGGTCGGGCTTCGGCCTGGTTCACCGGTACGCGCTGACATACACCACCGGCAACGGCCCTGGCAGCGGGCGGAGCCAGCTGGCCGGCATCGAGCAGTGCGGACCGACGGAGTGCCTGCCACCGACGACTTTCAGCTGGCAGACCGGCGTGACCGGCTTCGAACCCGCGGTCGCCGGTCCCACCGATCCGCTGGCCGGCGAGGCCGTATTCGCCGATCACGATGGCGACGGGGACGCGGATCTCTACATCCCGTTGAATGCAGGCGGCACCGTCCGCTGGCACGTCCGGCTGGCGAACGCGGCGGCCGCGGGAGTGTATGCCGGGAGTCCCGTAAACACCGGGGTCGCGCGCTATGGCACCGGACGTGCCCTCGAGTTCGACGGTGACGGCCGCCGGGATCTTCTGGCCCAGGGTTCCGGTTCGCCGGCGACCTGGTTTGTGCACCGGTCCACCGGGACCGGTGCTTTTCTTCCCGCCGTCAACACCGGGCTGACCAACGCCACGGTCCCGGCACCGCTGGTCGTCGACGTCGATGGCGACGGGCTCGACGACCTGGTCTACGCCCGGGAGTACCTCGTGCGCATCCGGCGGAACACCGGCTCCGGCTTCGGACCCGAGCTGACCACGACTGTTGGCACCACCGTCAACGGCGGTGCCACCCTGCTACCCCTTCTGGCGGGCGTCGGCGGTGCACCCGATTTCGACGGGGACGGAAGGCAGGACCTGCTGATCATGAGGGGCAGCTTCAACCTCACCGGGCCTCCCTGGTACTACGAGGGGTTCATCTCCACGGGCACCGGGTTCCAGTCCCTGTTCACGACGCCGGCCGCACTCGATGCGGTAGCCCTGGACCTGAATGGAGACGGCCTTACCGATATCGCCTATCGCGATCGCGCACTCGGGTGGCAAACCCGGCGCAGCCTGGGCAACTCCCTGGCGCTGCCGGACGCCACGGGATTCGCCACCAGCAGCGGCCAGGTGGTCCGTTCCCTGGACGTGGACGGGGACGGTCGGGAGGACCTGCTGCGCCACCTGGACGCGGGCACGTGGCGCGTGCACCTCGCGGGCGGCGGGCCAGGACCCGCCTTCAGCAACTCGGACACCACCCGGTACTTCGACATCGCCGGTGGTCCGGCTCCCGGCGGCACCGCGCGACTCGTGCCCGCGGACGTCACCGGCGACGGTCTCGTCGACCTGGTCTTCACGGAAGGCACGGGGCGCTGGCAGGTGCGACGGCACAGTGGCCCGCGACCCGACCTGCTGGTTGGCGCGACGGATGGCCTCGGCAATGTGTTCCAGCCCGCTTATCAGGCACTGGGTTCCTTCGCCGGTTACGCGCGGGAGGGCACGGCGGGTGCCGCCGGTGAGTACCTCCTGCGCGGCGGTGCGCTACCGGTGGTCACGGCCTTCACCGCGAACGACGGCATCGGCGGTACCTACACCACCCGTTACGACTACTGGAATGGCCGCGTGAACCGGCTGGGACGGGGTTTTCTGGGCTTCGAGAAGATCCGGTCAACTGATTCCCGGTACGCATCCCTGCACGGTGTGGCTGTCTTCAACGAGGTGACGTTCCGTCAGGACTTTCCGTTCATCGGCGCCCAGGACCTCGTGACCACCCAGCGCAGCGATGGCCGCAAGCTGACCGAACGCAATCCCACTTGGAGCTCCCGGGCCCAGCCGGCCGCCGCCGGCGATGCCGCCGGGGACCATCACTTTCCCTACCTGCAGGCCGAGACGCTGGAAGAATTCGAGTCCGATCCCGACGGGGGCGGCCTGGGACAGCTCGCGAGAACCACCCGCCGGACCCTCACCTGGGACTTCAATCACGGCGCGCCGGTCCGGGAAGCGACGAGCGTGTCCTCCCCGGCATCATCCACCGTCTTCAACACCACGGTGACGAGCGTCTACGATGAAACGGCCCGGGTTGCCCAGTACTGCCTGGGCCTGCCGTTGCGGGTCGATACCACCCGGGACATTTCGTCGGCCAGCGGCTCTACCCGCACCACTCAATACACGTGGTCGTCCGCCAACTGCCGTCAGCTCACGGAGACGACCGGGGCGCCGGGACCCCTGGCCAGGCAGCTGGTGAGCACGCGCACCTGGAACAGCCTCGGGCAACTGACCGAACTCAGTCGCGGCCCAGCGGACTTCTCGGCGCCGGAACGGCGCACCACATGGAACTACCAATCCTGGAGCGATCGGCCCATGACCGAGATTGCGCTGATCGCCGGCCAGTCGGGGCCGGTCGTCCGGTACGGCTGGAACTACGGGCTGGACGTGGCGACCTGGCGCCGGTCGCCACGCGGCCTCGTCACGCGCTGGGCGTGGGACGATTTCGCGCGCCTCCGCCAGGAAACGCGGCCTGATGGCCCGGCCACGACCTGGAGCTACACCCGCTGTTCCGGAACCTGCTTCAGCAGCCGCGGGGAATACCAGCTGCGCGCCGAGAGGAGCGACGGCCACGTCTCGACGACGGTCCACGACCCCTATGGGCGAACCGTGGGCCAGGAGTCCAGCCTGGTCAGCGGCCAGGCGAGCCGTCAGATCACCGAGTACGACGCACTCGGGCGAATCGGCCGCCAGACGGTGCCGTACGTGTCCGGAGAGCCCCAGTACTGGGTCGAAAGCCGGCATGACCCTCGTGGGGACAAGCGCGCCGAGGACCGGCCGGCCGACGAGGGGGGTGGAAGCTCCAGCTCGAGCTGGAACTCCAACGTGCTCACCCGCACGGTGCGGGATGCCGAGAACCGGATCAGCACGCGGATCCTCGATGCGGAAGGCCGCCTCCTGAGCGTCACGTCGGCGACCGGGGGGACCGCGAGTTACAGCTACACCGCGTTCGGCGAACTTGCCAGCGTCACGGACGCCAACGGCACCCGGACCACGCTGAGCTACGACGAGCGCGGCCTCCCTACTGCCGTCGACTCCCCGGACACCGGCCGGCGGGTATCCGAGTACAACGCCTTTGGTGAACTCATTGCACAGCGGGACGCGGCGACGCCGGCAAATGTCATCAGCTTCAGCTACGACCAGCTGGGCAGGCTGACCCGCCGCGATGATTCGGGCCAGGGAACCACCACCTGGGAATTCCACCAGGCCACGGGCCCCCTGCTCGGGCTGCCGAGCCGGGTGGTTGCACCGGTCGGTGCCAGCCCGGCCGGATTCATCGAGCAGTACGCCTATGATTCCCTGGGCCGCCGCACGGCGGTGACCACCACCGTTGACGGGGTATCCCACGTGACGAACTACGGCTGGGACGATCTGGGCCGGGTCACATCGATGGTCTATCCCGCCACGGTGGACGGCGCCCGCCTGTACCTCGCCTTCCGCTACGACGCGGGCCACCTGGACGCCATAGACCACGACATCACGGCCGGCGGAGGCATGTGGCTGCACCTTTACGACGCCAAGGGCCAGGATGCGCTCGGGCGGGAACGCCTCGTCAGGCTGGGCAGTTACACGACCGTCGATGAGCAGCGGGACTACGACCGGGCCAGCACGCGCCTCAAGTCCATACGCACCGGACCGGGTCTCGGATCCCAGAGGCAGAACTACGCGTACGTGTGGGACAAGGTCGGAAACCTCCGGCAGCGCCGGGATGCGAACCAGAACCTTACCGAGGAATTCACCTACGACGAGGAAAACCGGCTGCAGAGTGCGCGGCTGAATGGAGCACTGACCCTCGCATTGTCCTACGACGCCGGCGGACGCATCCGCTCCAAGTCCGACGTGGGCACCTACAGTTATGGCAGTACGCACCCGGGCGCCGTCGCCGCCGTGGCGGGCGGCCCGGCGGGCAGCCGCAGCTACGCCTACGACGCCAACGGGAACATGTCGGCACGGGCCGGCAAGCCGATCACCTGGCATCCCTTTCCCCTGCCAAAGCGCATCGAGCACGGGACGGGTGACTATGCCGAGTTCGACTACGGCCCGGACCGGCAGCGCATCCGGCAGGTCGCGAGGACCGGCGGAGCCTCGGTTACCACCTGGTACATCGGCCCGCACTTCGAGGTCGAGGTCAGGGGCACCCAGCGCCGGTATCGCTCCACGGTGTTCGCCAACGGCGAGGCTGTCTATTCGCAGGTCGAGCAGTCGAACCCGTCGGTCTTCGATGCGTACCTGCTGCACCGTGACCACCAGGGCAGCGTGGACGTCCTGAGCCGCGTCATCGGTGGTGGCCGCCAGACGCTGACCCAGCGGTTCGATGCCTTCGGCAAGCGCCGCAATCCGAACTGGAGCGCCGACCCGGCCGATCTCCTCGCGTCGGAGCCCCACTTCATCGAGCGCGGCTACACGGGCCACGAGCACCTGGACAACGTGCGCCTCATCCACATGAACGGGCGCCTCCAGGATCCGGTCCTTGGCACCATGCTGGCGCCGGACCCTGTGCTGGGCAACCTCCTCAATCCCCAGTCGCTGAACCGGTATGCCTACGTGGCAGGCAACCCGACGTCACTGGTGGATCCCAGCGGATTCTTCCTCGGCCGCATCGGGAAGTTCTTCAAGCGGCTCGTCAGCGGCATCGGCAGCCTGGTCCGGCGCGTGGTCGAGAACTACGGGCGGGAAATCCTCGCGGCAGTGGCCGGCTTCTACACGGGCGGGGCCGCCAGCCAGTGGTACCTGGCATCGGCGCCCGCTGCGACCGCGGTCGGCGCCGGCACTGTCGGCGCGATTGCGGGCGGGGCCGTCGCAGGGGGAATCGTGACAGGAGACCTCCGCGGCGTGGCGGTGGGGGCCGTCGCAGGCGCCGGCTTCGGTGCCGTCGGTACCGCCTACGGCAATTCCTGGAGCGCAGGCCGCATCCTCGCTTCCGGAGTTGCCGGCGGCACGGCCGCCAAGGTGGGGGGCGGCGAGTTCGGCGAGGGCTTTGCGTACTCCGGCGTCGCTGCTACCTTCGGTTACACCTATGACCGGATCGTGAACTATGGTGCCACGTGGGGTTCCGGTGGCCCGGCGCAGGGCAAGCAGCGGTTCGACATGCCGATCGAGGGCGCCAACAACTTTGCCGAGAGCCGTCCCGTGGTCGATGCGGGGACATTCACCGGCGAGGGGGGGCGCCTGAGCCGGTTCATGAATCGCGTCCCGGGCATGAATGCGATCGCCGGCATGCATGATGTCTTCCAGGTCCGGATCGACCAGCTGGGCGGTGACCGGTTCGGCAGCTTCCTGCGCAGCTCCCTCAACTTCCCGGGCATGCCGGTGGCCGCCGGCCTGACCTACCCCGCGCTCTTCGACGGTGCGCCGTCCGTGGCCCTGGCGGTGGAGGATTGATGATGCGTCGCCAGGTGCTGTTGCCGCTGGTGGCAGGACTCGCCGCCTGCTCTGCGTCCCAGATCCCGCCCCTCGAGGACTATGCGGGGTCCATGGTCGGCCGCGACATCTCGGTGGTCCGGGATCTGGTGCGGCGACCGGGCAGCCACGCGAATACCGTGGGCTGGCAGGAGAAGACCTACACGCTGCCCAACGGCCACTGGGTCTACGTGGAGCCGGACCGGGCCAACTGTGAGATCCACTACGAGGTGAACGGCGAGGACATCATCGTCGGGTACACGCCAGTGGGTACAGGCTGCCGGCACCAGTAGCCACGCCGGTCATCGGGGCGGCTACACTGGGACCATGGACGCCCCGGCCCTGGTCACCCTCGCCTTCAGCCTCCTCGCCCTGCTGGTCGGCGCGGTCGTGGGCTGGCTGCTGGGCAACCGCCAGAAAGCCGTCTACGAGGAGCGCGCCCGGTCGCTGGACGACCAGCTGCAGCAGTCCCGGCTGGCCCAGGTGGAAGCCGAAGGCCAGGAGCGGGAGCGGGTCCGCGGGCTCAGCGGGATGCTGGAGGAGCGCGCCGCGCGCATCAGCGAGCTGGAGGCCCGGCTGGAGGCGGCCGCGAAGAGCAAGGCGGAGAACGACGCGCGGCTGAACGCGCTCGTGGCCGAGACGGAGAAGCGCTTCACCGACACCTTCAAGTCCCTGGCCAGCCAGATTCTCGACGAGAAGACGGCCAAGTTCACCGCCACCAACGAGACGAAGCTGAACGAGCTGCTGAACCCCTTCCGGGAGCGGCTTAAGGACTTCCAGAAGAAGATCGAGGACACCCACCTCAGCGAGACCACCGAGCGCCGGTCGCTGAAGGACGAGCTGAAGCGGCTCATGGAACTGAACCAGCAGGTGAGCCAGGACACCAAGAACTTGACCACGGCGCTGAAGGGCGAGGCCAAGACCCAGGGCACCTGGGGCGAGATGATCCTGGAGCGCGTGCTGCAGCTGTCGGGCCTCGTGCGCGACCGGGAATACTTCGTGCAGGAAAGCCTGGTGGCAACCGACGGCAGCCGGCAGCAGCCCGACGTGCGCATCTGCCTGCCGGCGGACCGCAACCTGATCGTGGATTCCAAGGTGTCGCTGGTGGCCTATGAGCGCTACGCCAGCGCCGAGACCGACGAGGCGCGGGCGGCAGCGGTCCAGCAGCACCTCGCCTCCCTCCGCACGCACATCAAGGGGCTCTCCGAGAAGAACTACCCCGCCCTGTACGGGCTGGAGTCCCTGGACTTCGTGCTGCTGTTCGTACCGGTGGAGCCCGCCTTCATGCTCGCGGTGCAGGCCGACCCGTCCCTGTACGAGGCTGCCTTCAGCAAGAACGTGGTCCTCGTGAGCCCCACGACGCTGATGGCCACGGCCCGGGTGGTGGAGAGCGTCTGGCGCCTCGACCGCCAGAACCGCAACGTGCTTAGGATCGCCGACCAGGCCGGCAGCATGCATGACGAGTTCGTGCTCTTCGTGCTGGAACTGGAGAAGGTCACCAAACAGTTCGAAAGCGCCGGCGTGGCGCTCAACAAGGCCGTGAAGAAGCTGCACACCGGCCGCGGCAACCTGGTCCGCCGCACAGACGAGCTCCGCAAGCTGGGGGCCAAAGCCAAGAAGAAGCTGCCGGCGCACCTCCTGGAGGACGCGGGTGAGTCGGAACTGGAGGACGTCGAGCCCGAGGTCGATGCTGAGCCCGACGCGGACACCGACGCCGGCACCGAGACAGCCGCCGACCCGGGCACGGAGCCGGAAGCGGCGCCCGACCAGCCCCTCCGGCACTGAGGAATGACGCAGCCCGGGCCTGCAATCGGGGGCCTCGCCGTCGAAGCGCTCGCGCGACGCTATGGCAGCCGGCAGGTGCTTTCCGGCCTGTCCTTCTCGGTGATGCCCGGAGAGTTCGTCGCCGTCGTGGGCGAGTCCGGTTCCGGCAAGTCCACGCTCCTCAACCTGATCGCCGGCCTGGAGACGGCGGACAGCGGCACCGTCCGCATCGGCGGCACGGACCTGATGACTCTTGATGACGACGCCCGCACAGAGCTGCGGCGCGCACGGGTGGGCTTCGTCTTCCAGTCCTTCCACATCCTGCCGCACCTGACGGTGGCCCAGAACGTGGAGCTGCCGCTGGTCCTGCTGGGCGTCCGCGTCACGGAGCGGCAGGCCCGCACGGCGGAGATGCTGCGCGCCGTTGGCCTGGGAGACCGGCCCGGCAGCGCACCCCGGGAACTGTCCGGCGGCGAGCTGCAGCGGGTCGCGGTCGCCCGGGCGCTCGTGCACCGCCCCGCCCTCGTGCTGGCCGACGAGCCGACCGGCAACCTGGATCCGGACACCGCCGGCACCGTGCTGTCGCTGCTCGGCAACCAGGTCCGGGCCGCGGGAGCGGCTGGCGTCCTGGTCACCCACTCCGCCGCCGCCGCTGCGCGCACGGACCGGGTGCTGGTACTCGACCACGGCCGGCTGCGTCCTGCGGGCGGGCCGCTTGGCTAGCGGCCCGCGGGCCATGCCCTGGCTCTGGTGGCACGTCAGCGCCGGCCACGCGCGCGTGCACCGGCTCCGCACTCTCGTGCAGGTGCTGGCCATTGCGGTCGGCGTGTCCCTCGGCTATGCGGTGAGCCTCATCAATTCCGCGGCCCTGGCGGAATTCAATGCAGCCCTCCGGGAGGTGAACGGCGAGGCGGACGCGGCCATCGAAGGCCCGCGAGCGGGCTTCGACGAACAGCTTTTCGCGCGCGTCGCCGCGCATCCCGGCGTGGCGCTGGCCAGCCCGGTGCTCGCCACCGACGTACTGGTGATCGGCAATGACGCCCGGCTGTCCATCCTGGGCGTGGACGCGTTGCGGGCAGGGTGGGTCACCCCCGGGCTGATGCCGGATCGCCCGTCCGGCCCGCCGGAGGATGACGACGGCGACCCGGAGTCCCGCTTCGCCCTGTTCGCCGACGGCATCTTCCTCTCACCCGCCGCGCTGGAGCGCTTCGGCGTGCAGCCGGGCGGTGATATCCAGGTGCAGGCCGGCGACCGCCGGGTGAACCTGCAGGTGCGCGGCAGCCTGCCGGCCACACGGCCCGGGCGCCTGCTCGGCGTGATGGACCTCGGCTTCGCCCAGTGGCGGCTCGGGCGACTCGGCCTGCTGACGCGCATCGACCTGCGGCTGCAGCCCGGCGTAACAGCAGAATCGCTGCGCGCGGACCTGCCGCTCCCGGCCGGGGTCATGGTGGCCGGCCCCAACACGGGCGAAGCGCGTCTCGCCACGCTCTCCCGCGCCTACCGGGTGAACCTCAACGTACTGGCCCTCGTCGCGCTGTTCACCGGCAGCTTCCTCGTATTCTCCCTGCAGGTGCAGGCAACGCTGGCACGGCGGCCCCAGCTGGCGTACCTGCGCGCCGCCGGCGTGACGGCCCGACAACTCCAGCGGCTGCTCGTCGCCGAGGCGGCCGCGATCGGCGTCGTCGGCAGCGGCCTCGGCATCCTGCTCGGCGTCCTGACGGCGCGTGGCGTCCTCGCGGCGCTCGGCGGCGACCTGGGCGGGGGCTACTTCGGAGCCTTCAGGCCCGGCCTGCTGCTGCCCGCGGCAACGACTGCCGGCTACGCCGCCCTGGGCGTGCTTGCCGCAATCGCGGGCGGCCTGGTGCCGGCGCGGGAGGCAGCGCGCGCGCCGATCGCGCCCGCGCTGCGTGCCGGCGGGGAGGAAGACGCGCTCCGGCCCCTTGGCAGGCTGGCCCCCGGCCTGGTGCTGATCGGCGCCGCCTCCGTGCTCGTCTGGCTGCCGGCGGTGGGCGGCATCTCGCTTGCTGCCTACGCGGCCATCGGCTGCCTGCTGGTCGGCGTGATCGCACTGCAGCCGCGCCTTGCGGCCCTGGCGTTCCGGCCTCTCGCCCGCTGGCTGGCGGGTTCACCGCTCGCCGTGCGCCTGCCCATGCTGGTGCTCGCGTCGAACCGGCTCGCACGGGCACCGGGCGGCGCCGCCATCGGCATGGCCGGCATCGTGGCGAGCTTCGGCCTCATGGTCGCGATGGGGACGATGGTCGCCAGCTTTCGCGGCTCGCTGGAGGACTGGCTGGTGCGCGTCCTGCCCGCGGACGTCTATGCGCGCATCGGTCAGTTCGCCACGGACACCTATTTCTCGTCCGGGGACCTGCGCCTCATCGCCAGCCACCCGGGCGTGGCGCGCGTCGAGTTGTCCCGAGCGACCGGTGTGTCGCTCGCTCCGGACCGGGCGTCGGTGGCGGTCATCGCGCGGCCGGTGGATGCCGCCCGCGCCGCCGAACTCCTGCCGCTGGTCGGGGCCGAGGCGCGGCTGCCGCCGGGCGCGCGGCCGGCCTGGGTGTCCGAGGCGATGGTGGATCTCTACGGCGCGGAGCCCGGGGAGCAGCTCAGCCTGCCGCTCGCCGGACGCGAGCAGCCGTTCACCGTGGCCGGGGTGTGGCGCGACTACGCCCGCCAGTTCGGCTCGGTGATCCTGCGCCGGTCGGACTACGAGGAACTCACCGGCGACACCACCCGCACCGAAGCCGCCCTGTGGCTGAAGCCCGGCGTGGCCGCCGACGACGTGATCCGCGATCTGCGGGCCGGCGTGCCGTCCGGCGAGGCCGTCGAATTCAGCGCCACCGGTGAGATCCGCGCGCTCAGCCTGCGCATCTTCGACCGCAGCTTTGCCGTGACCTACGTGCTGGAAATCGCGGCCATCCTCATCGGCATGATCGGCGTCGCCGCCACCTTCTCGGCCCAGGCCATCGCCCGCACCCGGGAGTTCGGCATGCTGCGGCACGTGGGCGTCACGCGGGGCCAGGTACTGCGGGTCTTCGCGCTGGAGGGAGCGCTCGCCACCGGCCACGCGTTGCTGGTCGGCCTCGTCACCGGCCTGCTCGTTTCGCTGGTGCTGATTCGTGTCGTCAACCGCCAGTCGTTCCACTGGACGATGGATTTCGCGGCGCCGGCCGGGCTGATCGCCGGCCTCTGCCTCGCCCTCATCGTCTGTGCCGCGGCGACGGCTGCGCTGGCCGGCCGGCGGGCGACGGGCGTCAGCCCGCTCCGGGCCGTGCACGAGGACTGGTGATGCTGACCCGCCGCCGTCTCCTGCTCGCCATGGGCGCGCTCGCCGCACCGGCGCGCGGCGCCACCGTCACGTTCCCGGACGTCGTGCCCCGCGCCCTGCGCTTTCCGGCAGACTTCGGCGCCCACCCGGACTTCCGCACCGAGTGGTGGTATCTCACGGGCTGGCTGGGCGAGCCGTCACGTCCGCTCGGTTTCCAGGTGACCTTCTTCCGCGTGCGCACGGACGTGAACCCGGACAATCCCAGCGCCTTCGCGGCCCGGCAACTGGTGATCGCCCACGCGGCGCTGTCAGACCCGGTACGGGGCAAGCTGCTGATGGACGAGCGCATCGCCCGCACCGGCTTCGGCCTCGTGCAGGCGGCGACCGGCGACACGGACGTACGGCTCGATGGCTGGTCGCTGGCGCGGGATGCCGCGACGGACAGTTACCGCGCGCGTATCGCTGCCCGCGGCTTCAGCCTCGAGTTCAATGCAGCGGCCGGCGGGGCGCCCTGGCTACAGGGTGAGGCCGGCTTGTCGCGCAAGGGTCCGCTTCCGGCGCAGGCGAGTTACTACTACTCGCGGCCGCAGCTGCGGGTGGAGGCGGAGATTTCCCGCAGGAGCGGCGACGTCGCGCCTGAAGGCGCTCCTACCAGGATGCAAGGCGTCGCGTGGCTGGATCATGAATGGTCCAGCGCGGCGCTGGCCACGGATGCAGCCGGGTGGGACTGGGCCGGGATGAACCTGCACGACGGCAGTTCACTGCTGGCCTTCCAGATCCGGCGCCAGGGCGCCGCGGCGGATGAGCCTCCGCTGCAGCGCTACGCCGCCTTCCACCAACCGGATGGCCGCACGCAGATCGTGGATCCCGCCACCGTGCGCTTCACGCCGTTACGGCAGTGGACCTCGGCCCGCAGCGGCGCCGCCTGGCCGATCGCCCAGCGCATCACTGTCGGTGACCGCACCTTCGAAACCGCGCCGCTGATGGCGGACCAGGAGCTGGACTCCAGGCTCACCACCGGCGCGGTCTACTGGGAAGGTGCGAGTTCGCTGCTCGAAGGCGGGCGCCCCGTGGGCGAGGGCTACCTGGAAATGACGGGTTATGCCGAGCCGCTGAAACTGTAGGGGCGACCCGTCGGCGGTCAGCCGGGAGCGCCCGACCGGCGGCGCGCTCCCAGCAGCACCCCAAGGCCGGAGACCAGCAGCCAGGCCGCCGCCGGCACCGGGATCGGGGTCAGCGAGAAATAGGCGCCGCCGTTGAAGGGCTCGGACGGATCCAGGCCGATGGTGGCCGTGGTGTCCGGGCTCAGGTCGAAGCTGAGGCGCAGGCCGATCATCGAGAGGACATCCAGGCTCGGCGGCCCGCCCTGGCTCACCGAAATCCCCACGATGCTGTTCTGGCAGCCGGGATCCGCACCCAGGTCGTCGCAGACGCTGAAGGGAATGCCGGGATCAATCTCGTCGATGCCGATCAGCGCCGGTCCCGGCGGTCCGTCGACGAAGCCCTCGACCGTCAGGTTGAGCAGGCCGCCGCCAAACACGTTGTTGACCAGGCCGGTGCCCAGCGCAACCGTGGGCGCCGCAAAGCTGCCGGACATCGGGAAGAGCACCGTGGCGACGACCGAGATCGTGTTCGTCGTCGAGAGGTTGTAGAAGTTGAACGAGGCCGCCACGTAGGGATCGGGATCCGCACTGAGCTCGAAGGAGCTGATGAGCAGGTCGCCTTCGGCGCCTGTGCCGATACAGGTCACCGCCTTCGGTCCGTCGCACACCTGGTCGAACTCGAAGGAGACTTCGGGCGCGCCGTCCACCGCCACCGAGAGCACCGGAACCGCGAAGGCCGGGCTACCCTGGGTGAGCCCCAGCGCCAGAACGAGGCCGGCGATTGTCAGGGCGCGCGAAGAGGCGCTCGGCATGCAGCGGAGTGTGGTCATTGGTGGATCCCCCGGAACTGGCAATTGTTGTTTTACGTGTTCGAGTGACAGTAGCGCGCTTTTCACCGCAATCCAAGAGTTCGCAGGCCAGGTCCTGATTAAGGTAAATGGCGCGCGCGGCAGGGCTTGCGCGTTGACGATTCGGACCACGAGGGATAAGGTCGCCGGAGACTCGGGGATACTACGGGGAGAACAAGAATGACGACGTCATCCACCATCCGGCTTGCAAATTCCTTACGCTGCGTTGCGCTTACCGCCGCCATCGCGGTGGTGCCGCTGCTCGTGGCGCCGGCGGCGGACGCCGCCAACTACTGTCCCGCGGTCTGGAAGAAGGGCGTCCTGCCGCTCAACTTCAACCCGGCGTTCTCCCACATCAGCACCTTCAACACGCCGTCGGGCCCGCGGGAAGACCTGGTTTTCACCAGCTTCTACAACGTGCTCAAGGACCCCACGGGCACTATCGTCACATCTTTCTTCGAGCGGGACCTGGTGGCGCGCATCCCCGGACTCGGCACCCTCAATCCGGCGACCTTCAACAAGGACACGGACGTCGAGATCCTCTCCGACCTGGCGGGCCCGCCCAACACGATGAACTGGCCGAACAATGCCGAGCGGGTACCCGACGGCATGCTGCCCTTCCAGGCGATCATCGTGCCCCAGGGATTCCACGTGTCCGAGCCGGTCGGCCGCCTGACGCTGATCAACATGGACGACCCGGCCCGCACGGAATACATCGTGCACCAGAGCACCGGCCTGCCCCCGGCCGAGGCGCCGGACGGTTGTGACGTCACGGGCACGACGAACAGCCCGCGCTTCTACCACGAGGCCCGGTTCGTGGACATGGACCAGGATGGCCTGAAGGACATCGTGACCGTGCGGTCCACGTTCAAGGTTCTGGGTCCGGGCAGCTTCTGTTTCTTCAACGGCGACCTGGTGTACTTCAAGAACCCCGGCGCCGCCATCGACCCCAATACACCCTGGCAGGAGCACGTGCTGTTCGGCGTGCCCTCCGCCGGCATCGCGCCCGGCGTCGGACCGGATGTCGCGCTCGCCACCCACGACTTCGAAGGCGATGGCGTGCCGGAGATCGTCGCCACCCACTTCTTCACCCGCACCGGCGCCATCCGCATCTACGGCGCGCCAGTCGGCATGAAGTGGAGTGACGTGGACCAGATCAACGGTCCCGTCGTGCGCCAGGGCAACATTGCTCTGTCCGGCCAGGGTCTGCCCTTCGGCATCCAGATCGTGGACCTGAACCTGGATGGCAAGATGGACGTACTCGCCACCAATCACCAGCGGGACAACTGCACCGAATTCACCCAGTCGGTGGTCCCGGGCCGGGTCAACGCCTACGAGGTCCCCGCCAGCGGCAACCTCTTCGCCGGCGGCTGGACGGCGCGCATCCTGAAGGACGAGATCCGGCCCAATGCCACCTTCCCCGCGCCGACCGCGGCACCCGGCCGGCTCGCTCCCGGCCTGGCGACGGCTTTCACCACCGTCCGCGGCCTGGAAGGCAAGGTGAAGCCCTGGATCGTGGTCGGTGGCGACGAAGCTGGCAAGGTCTGGCTGCTCACGCCGGCGTCGCCCAGCAAGACCAACTGGACCTACCAGTCCGCCGTGATCTTCGACATCAACGACACCTACGGCCCGGGCACCACCCAGACCATCATGGGTCCGACGGGCATCTCGCCGGGCGAGGTCATCTCGACGATCGGCACGCCGGCCGTCCGCTACGACTCGCCGGCAGCCACGGCCCGGGCCGAGATCTTCATCCCGGTGTTCGAGGCGAAGGACATCCACGTCCTCACCCTCCGGCCCGGCAGCGCCGCAAATCGCGTCGCCTGCCCGCCCGACGTTCGGGAAGCCTGCCCGGTTCCCTGATTGTGTAGGAGCGCCTTCAGGCGCGATCGCGCCTGAAGGCGCTCCTACCTGTCACGGCAGCGGGCGGGCGCTCCACTTCCGGAAGGCTTCCTTCTGCACATCGTCCATCGCGGGACGGGTGCCGTCGATCCAGACCTGTTCCACGTTGGTCGAGGGTTCCAGCAGGTCACCATCCGTCAGCACCAGGCTCGCGCTCTTTCCCGGCGCAATGGACCCCAGCACGCCGTCGAGCCCCAGGATCCGGGCCGGGTAGAGCGTGATGGAGCGGTACGCCGCCTCCCTGTCGAGGCCGTGGGCCGCGGCGATGCCGGCGAACAGCGTGATGTGCCGGGCGTTCGACGAGCCGCCGGCCCGGGTGCCGCTCGCTATCGCGAAGGGCACGCCGGCAGCCTCGAGCTTCGCCGGCAGGGCATTCAGGGTGTCGAAGGGATCGTCCGGCCGCGGCGGCTCGCCCACGATGTTGGTGAGCACGACGGGAACCTGGTGGGCGGCCAGAAGGTCGGTGACTAGGTAGGCATCGCGGCCATCGGTGATCACCAGGCGCAGCTTGCGCTTCGCCGCCCAGCCGACGACAGCCTCGATGGCGTGCTTTTCCCGTGCGGTGGCCCACAGGGGCCGTTCGCCATTCACCACGGGCTGCAGCGCCTCGAGCTGCGGGTCGAAGTCCCATTTCCGACCCTGTTCCCGGGCCACCGTCTTCGCCCGCCCGTAGGCCTCGGCGTCGTTCATCAGCTTGTCGAGCGTCTTGACCCGGTCCTCGGCTTCCTTCCTGCGCTCCGCGAGGGTCTTCGGCGGGCCCATGAAGATGGCGTACTGGGGCGGCGGCGGCTCCGGCCAGCGGATGGCGAGGGAATGCTGGCGCACCGCGCTCATCTCCTCCCAGGTCCAGCCGTCGGTGCGCAGTAGCGTCGTGGTGCCGGCAACCAGGCCGCCGCCGGGCACGACGAGCGCGTGGCTGATGCCGCCGGACCGGGCCACGGCGAAGTGTGTGCTGGCTGCGTTGACCGCCTGGGATACGTCGGCGTCGGCGTTGGTGTCGCCAGTCTCGGCGACATCCACCGTTCCGGGAACGCTGTCGATCTCGCTGATGCCGAGCACTGTGTTGACGTGGATCAGGCTGGGCCACAGGTGCTTGCCCCGGGCATCCAGCCTCTCGGCGGCTGCCGGCACGGGAGTGTCAGGGCCACCGACCGCAGTGATGCGACCGCCCTCCAATACCACCACGCCATCCGCGATGGCCGGGCCTTCGAGCGTGTGCACCGTGGCGCCGGTGATCGCGACCGGCGGACCTGGCGGGAGCGGCGCGAACCGGTAACTGAACTTAGGCGCGGGCGGATTGACGGCCGCCGGCGAGGGCGGCGTTTCGGCGGGTCTCGCAGCGTCCCCCCGGATCTCGGCGGCGAGCCGCTCCCGGGCCGCCGTTACCGTCGCGCGGTGTGCCTGGTCAGCCTCGCGGCTGAAGCGCACCTGTCCGTCCACGAAGGTCAGGTCCGCGCGGCTGAACACGCTCAGCGGGTCCCCGCTCCAGACCACGACATCCGCATCCTTGCCCGGGGCCAGCGAGCCGACCCGCTGGTCGATCTGCAGCTGCCGCGCCGGGTTGATCGTGACCATCGCCAGGGCCTGCTCGCGGCTCAGCTCCCCGTAGTGGACCACCTTGGCCGCTTCCAGGTTGAGCCGCCGGGCCAGGTTCGCGTCGTCGGAGTTCAGGCTGGTGAGCACGCCGCGCCGGGTCAGGATGGCGGCGTTGTACGGAATGGCCTCGAAGGCTTCCGTCTTGAAGCTCCACCAGTCGGAAAACGTGGAAGCGCCCGCGCCGTGGGCCGCCAGCTCGTCGGCGACACGGTAGCCCTCGAGGACGTGCTGGAAAGTGTTCACCCGGAACCCGAGCTCTTCCGCGAGGCGCATCAGCATCAGGATCTCGTCGGCACGGTAGCTGTGGGCGTGGATCGCGCGTTTGCCCTCCAGGATCTCGACCAGTGGCTCGAGTCGCAGGTCCCGGCGGGGCGGCGCCATCCGGGACTGCTCGCGCTTCGACAGCGAGCGGTAGCGCTGCCATTCCGCCTGGTAAGCCGCTGCCTGCTCGAAACTGGAGCGGATCAGCGCCGAAATGCCCATGCGCGTGGCCGGGTAGCGGAGCTTTGCCCCGGGCATGGACTTGAAGGCCGACTGGGTCGGGTTCTCGCCGAGGGCGAACTTGATGGTCGGCGGCGCGCCCTCCAGGACCAGCGCGTCCGGCGTCTCGACGCCCCAGCGGTACTTGATGATGGCGTTCTGGCCGCCGATGGTGTTGCCGGAGCCGTGGAGCACGTGGGCGACCGTCACGCCGCCGGCGAGCTGCTGGTAGATCTGGGGTGAGCGGGCGTCGAGCACGTCCCGCACCCGCACCTCGGAGCTGATGCTGTTGACCCCCTCATTGAGGTCGAGCTGCTCGGTGGCGCTGTGGCTGTGCGCGTCCACGATGCCCGGCGTCACGTGGCGGCCGGTCGCGTCGATCACCAGCGCGCCGGATCCGGCCCGCAGGCCGGGCCCGACGGCGACCACCTTGCCGTCGGCGATGAGCACGTCGGCGCCGGTGGCGATGCCGGCGTCGGTCATGGTCCAGACGGTGGCGTTGCGGATCAGCACCTGGCCGGGGGTCGGGGCCGGCGCGGGGTAGGCCTGCACCGCCAGCGCATCGGCCAGCTCCATGGCGGCCGTGGCCTGCCCCGTCACCGCCAGAAGCAATAAGGTACCGGACACCTTTCTGAGTTGCCGGCCGGTCATTGCTGCTCACCCTCGGGACCGGAGACCCGGCGGCCGTCGATCTTCATGGTCGCCGAGCCCCGCTCCGACGTCATGGTGGTTTCACCGGACAGCTGCTCGCCGGCAACGATCACCGTGATCTTCATCTCGCCTCCCTGGCCGCCGCTGCTGACTACGGTCAGCGCATCGCCCTTGAGGTCCACGCTGCTGAAGTCGCGCCTGCCCGCGCGCTGGCTCTCGCTGAAGCCGGCGTAGCGGCCCTTGCCGTCCGCGCCCCGGGTGCCGGAAATCGTCCAGGTGGACTCGGAAGCCCGGCCCATGACTTCCATGCTGACCTTCCACACGCCGCGCGGGTCCACGACGGCATTGGGATCACCCACCACTTCCTCGGGCTCGATCTCCTCGTGGTAACCCTCCACGAAGACATGACGGAAGGTCGGCGACCCGGCGAACAGGTCGCCCTCTACGACGAGCAGGTTCGCCTGCCGGCCGGGCTCCAGGGTGCCCATGCTGCCCGACAGTCCGAGCAACGCCGCGGGCGTGGTGGTGACGGCCGCGAGGGCCTTGTCGGGCGACAGCCCGGCCTTGACGACCGCCGCCAGGTTCTCCTGGAAGCGCCGCGGGTTCTTCATGCCGGCCGTGACGAAGGCCACCCGCACGCCGGCGGCATCGAGTGCCGCGGGCAGCGCAGGTGCCAGAAGCGACTGCTGCATCTCCCGGAGGGAGGTCTCGATGGCATCGCCGGCGTCCTTGAGCTCGGGCTTGTCGGGTGTCTCGAGGGGCAGCAGCACCGGCATCCCGGCGGCGCGCAGGTCCGCCTCCCGGTCCCCGAGGCCGCGGGCGACCACCAGGCCCTGCAGGCTGAACTCGCCGGCCAGGGTGCGGAAGCGGCCGGGATCCAGGCCGTTGATGGCGACGAAGACCGGCAGCCGGTCGCCCTCGAGTACCGCGAGGAGCGGTGCGTCGGACGAGCGGTACTGGACCGGTGCCATGCCGGCGGGACTGGCGGCGTACCGCCGGCTCCACTCAGCCTGGCGCCCGGCGTCGAGGAACACCTGCCGGACGGTCGCCATGGCGCCGAACTTCGACGATGGGTACTGCCGGGCCATGAAACTGGACGACTCGAGGGCGATCACCTGGGCGAGCTGGCCACGGGCCACCACCTCCGACGCGGGTCCGGAGCGCAGCATCAGCAGCGCGGACTCGCCCCGGAAAACGCCCTTCTCCGGCAGGACATGGGCCACGACGAAGCCCATCTCCCGGTGGCGGGCGATGCTGGCGCTGGAGAGATCGACCCGGTCGACGACCCGGTCCTCCGGGTGGACCGACTTGAGTTCGTGCGGGGAACCGACGGGCTTCGGCTCGCTGCCCCCGCGCTCGGCCGGGGGCACCCCGTTTGCCTCCGCGTCGAGGCCCACCGACGAGGCGGCGTCGATGAAGGCCGGGTAGACGGTCCAGCCGGGCTCGGCGGCGATCACGGTGGCGTCGGGCGGCGCCGTCACCGTCGGGCCCACCGCCTCCACCAGCCCGTCGCGCAGCACGATCGTGCCGCTCTCGATCACCTTGCCCGGAGCGGTGACGATCCGCGCGCCGGTGATCGCGTGGATGCGCGGGGCCGCGCCGTGGGCCGCCGCTGCCCCGAGCAGGACAGCGGCGGCCAGCAGGGTTCCGGTCGGCCCCGTCCGGCGGTGATGCACGGCGGTCAGGTGGCCGGGGGTGTGATGTCAGGCACACCCTTGAAGTTGGCGGGCCCGAGGTTGAGCGATGACACGTCCATCACGTGGGTGTAGAGGTTCGACATGAAGCCGCCACCCGTGCTCCGGGCGAACAGCATCTTAGTGCCGTCGGGGGACAGAGACGGGAAGCCGTCGAAGCCCGGGTTGAAGGTCAGGCGCTGCGGCTCGCCGCCGGCCAGGTCACCCAGGAAGACCTCCCAGTTGTTGTCCTCGACGATGCGCACGAAGACGTAGTGCCGGCCGTCCGGCGCGGGATACGGGGCCCAGTTCATGGCCTGGTCGAAGGTGCGCACGGTATGTCCGGTGCCGTCGTGCTTGATGGTGAACACGGTCATGGGCGTGGGCTTGACCTTGCCGTACTCGCTGCGCTTCCAGGCCCGGTACAGGATCGTCTCGTTGTCCGGCAGGTAGAAGGGCGCGCCTTCCTGCCAGTCGTCGGTGAAGGTGATCTGCTGCTCCTCGGTGCCATCCGGCCGCATGCGCCAGAGGTCCATCTTGCCGTCAATCTGCCGGCCGAATACGAGCCACTGGCCATCGGGCGACACCGACACCTCGGCCTCGTAGAACTTGTTGTTGGTCAGGCGCTTGACGTTGCTGCCGTCCAGGTCGGAGGTATAGAGCTCACCGCCCTGGGGGTAGTCGTTGGAGTCCGACCAGTTGCCGATCGGCATGTCCAGGTTGTCCTTCGTCGACGTCCAGACGAGGCGCTTGCCGTCCGGGAAGAAGTACGAGCAGGCGTCCTGGCCCTTGTCGTTGATGCGGCGGATGTCCGTGCCGTCGTCACCAAAGGTGTAGGTCAATGCGCCGGTTTCCCGCCCCTCGGCCTTGTTCGCGGCGGGGTCCTGGGTCTGGGCGATGACGTGGAAGCTGTCCGGGCCGTAGTAGGCCTCGGCATTCTTGGGTACGTTCGGAATGAGCCGCACGGGCAGCTCCGTGCCGGGACTGGCGGCGGCCGCCGGGGCGGCGTCGGCCGCTGCAGCCGCCGGGGCGTCTGCGGCCGGCTCCGGTGCGGGACGATCGCCCGAGCAGGCAGCAAGGCAGGCGGCCAGGCCGGCGATACCGAGGAGACGGCCGGCAGAGGTGTGCATGGGATTCATGGCTGGAGGGACTCCACTCTTTGGGTTTGGAAAGGGGACCGGCCTACTCGATGCCGGCGGGATACGTGAACGGCTCTGTCATTTCGCCGTTCCGCTTGGCGATGCGGCCGCTCTTCATCACGAAGTCGATCTGTCGCATCGCCGAGATCTGGTCGAGGGGATTGCCCTTCACCGCCACGATGTCGGCAAGCTTGCCGGCCTCCAGGGTGCCCGCTTCCGCCGAGATCCCGAACAGGTCGGCTGTCACGACCGTGGCCGAGCGGAGCGCGTCCATGGGCTTCATGCCGAAGCCGACCATGAGGTCGAACTCCTTCGCGTTGGTCCCGTGGGTGAAGGTGCCGGCATCGGTGCCGAAGGCAATCTTCACCCCGGCCGCATAGGCCCGCTCGAAGGCCCTGTACTCGTTCCGGAGCTTCACCGACGGCGGGTCCGGGATGCGGAAAATGGGTGGCGGATAGCTGGCAGACAGGGTTGGCACCAGGAAGGTGCCCGCCTTCTTCATCATCTGTATGCCTTCGTCGTCGAGCAGGAAGCCGTGCTCGATGGAGTCCACGCCGGCGCGCACCGCGTCCTTGATGGCGATGGGCGAGTAGGCGTGGGCGGCCGCTTTCAGGCCGTGGAGGTGGGCCGTCGAGACGATGGCCTCGATCTCGTCCGTGAAGAGCTGGGGGTCGAGGCCGGTGTTGGAACCGAAGCCGCCCGTGGAGGTGAACTTGATGACGTCGGCGCCGAGCTTGTACTGGAAGCGCACGGCCTTGCGGCACTCCATCGGGCCGTCGCAGGTGCCCTCGGTGATCCGGGTGGAGGGATCGCCGGTGCTGTCCATCGGAATCCCGTCACCATGCCCGCCGGTCACGGCGATGGCGGAGCCGGACACCAGGATTCGCGGGCCGATCATCCGTCCCGCGTTGATGGCGTTGCGCACGGCGAAGACGGACTGGTCGTCGGAGCCCAGGTCCCGGACCGTCGTGAATCCGGCGGCCAGGTTGCGCCGGGCGTAGACCACCGCGTTGACCGCGCCTTCGGCAGGGGTCGGGGGATTGCGGTCGCCCCGCTCCGTACGCCGCCGCGAGAAACTGGGCTCGCTCTGGAGGTGGACGTGGGCGTCCATGAGCCCGGGCATCACGAAGCGGTCCGACAGGTCGATGACTTCGACGGTTGCGCCCGGGGCCGCCTCAGGCGGCGTGGCGAGAAAGCCCGGCGCGACGGCCGCGACCCGGTCGTTCTTCACGATGACGGTCATCTGCTGCTGGGCTGGCCTGCCGGGCACGGCGAGCAGCGTGCCGGCGTGGATCAGCGCGTAGCGGTCGGGCGGCGCCGGCCTGCCCGCACTGCCCGGCGCCGGCTGCGCCACCGCGATGCTGGCGAAAAGGACCAGCAGGACGCCAGTCGGCGTGAAATTCATGACCGCCCCCCCGGGCATCTTGTTGTTGTCGTGGACCGGGACGGCTTCACCGTCATATCGCCACCGCATATGATCATGCCACGACAGAATAAGTTGAAGTAACCCCTGCGGCGCCGTGCCGCACGGCCGGCCTGCAATACGGAGGACCACCAACCATGCGCCTGTCCCTTGCCGCATTGACGCTACTGGCTGCAACGTCCCTGGTGGCAGCCGGCACTGAGGAAGCCGGGCCACCACCCGGCCGGCTCGGCGCGGATGTCCGCCCGCTCGCCTACCGGCTGGAACTCAGGATCCTGCCGGACCAGGCGGAGTTCTCCGGGGTGGCGTCCATCGACGTGGCCATCGCCGCGCCAACGCGGGTGATCCACCTGCACGGCAACGGCCTGACAGTGCAGGCCGCCGCGCACGTCGACGGCGCCGGGACCAGCCGGGCGGCAACCTGGGAGCAGGTGGATCCGACCGGCGTGGCGCAACTCCGGTTCGACACGCCCGTGCCGGCGGGCAAGGGCACCCTGCGCCTCGAGTACACCGGGCCCTTCGGCAAGGCGGGCGAGGGCCTGTACAAGTCGGTGATCGCCGGCGAGGCCTACACCTTCACCCAGTTCCAGCCCATTGACGCCCGGCGCATGTTCCCGGGCTTCGACGAGCCCGGCTTCAAGACCCCCTTCGACATCGCGGTAACGACGCGCACCGGCAACGCCGTCGTGGGCAACACGCCGGTTGCCGGCGAGCAGCCCGCCGGCGAGGGCCTGAAGCGGGTGCAGCTCGCCACCACCCTGCCCCTGCCCACCTACCTGATCGCGCTGGCGGTCGGGCCCCTGGACATCGTCGACGGCACGCCGGTGCCGCCGAACGGGGCCCGCAAGTCGCCCCTGCCGCTCCGGGGCGTCGCGACCCGCGGCAAGGGACCCCGGCTCCGTTACGCGCTGGAGAACACCCACGAGATGGTCCTCTACCTGGAGGACTACTTCGGCGTGCCCTTCCCCTACCCCAAGCTGGACCTCATCGCCTCGCCGGACTTCGGCGGCGGCATGGAGAACGCGGGCGCCATCATCTACGGCGATCCGCGGCTGCTGCTGGCCGACGACGCGTCCTTCGCCGACCGCCGCGGCTTCGGCGGCATCCACGCCCACGAGCTGGCCCACCAGTGGTTCGGCGACCTGGTGACGCCGAAGTGGTGGGACGACATCTGGCTGAACGAGTCCTTCGCCAACTGGATGGGCTTCAAGGCGGGGAATGCCTGGGAGCCCGCGCTGCGCTTCGACGTGGTGCCGGCACTGCAGACCCCGGCGGCCATGGAGCTGGACAGCCGGATCGCCGCGCGACAAATCCGCCAGCCGGTGGACCGTAACGCGGACATCGGCGGCGCCTTCGACGCGATCACCTACCTGAAGGGCGGCGCGGTGCTGGGCATGTTCGAGAGCTGGCTGGGCGAGGAAGGCTTCCGCGCCGGCATCCGCACCCACATGGAGCGCTTCCCCCATGGCGTGGCCGACGTGGAGGACTTCATGGCCTCGCTGGCCAGGGGCTCGGGCCGGCCCGACGTGGTGCCGGCCTTCCGCAGCTTCATCGACCAGCCGGGCGTGCCGCTGGTGACGGCGAAGCTGGCCTGCGACGCCGATGGAGCCGCGCTGGTGGTGTCCCAGTCCCGCTACCTGCCCGTCGGTTCGCGGGGCAACCCGCAAAGCACCTGGCAGCTGCCGGTCTGCGTGCGCCATGGCACGGGCGACACGACCGGCAAGGACTGCGCCCTGGTGACGACCCCGGAAGCGCGGATTCCCCTGCAAACCACCGGGTGCCCGGCCTGGGCGATGCCCAACGCCAACGGCGCCGGTTACTACCGCTTCGCACTGGACGCGGTGGGCTGGCGCGCTCTGGAGGCCAACTTCGACCGCCTGAACGAGCTCGAGGCGCTGGCAACGGCCGACAGCCTGTCGGCGGCGTACCAGGCGAACCGGCTGGGGACCGACGAGTTCCTGTCGGTCATCCGGACCATGGCGAAGTCCCGCTACCCGCAGGTGGCGCTGGCGCCGTCCCGGGACCTGATCCGGCTGCGGGACTACGTGGCGCCCGCCAGCGCCCGGGAGGAACTGAACGCCCGGATGCGGGAGCTGTACCAGCCGCGGCTGGCCGCCTTCGGTCCGGACCCGCTGAAGGCCCCGCCCGCAGTCACGCCGGAGACCGCGGAGGCGGTGGATAACGCCCTGTTCCGCACCAGCCTGATCCGCCTGCTCGCCCTCGAGGCGGAAGACCTGAAGCTGCGCGCCGCGCTGGCGGAGGCCGCCGCCCGGTACATCCGGCTCGGGGACAAGGCCGCCGGACAGGCCTTCACGCCGGACGAGACCGCCGTCGAACCGGCGCTGCGCGAGACCGCGCTCCGGGCCGGCGTCCAGCACCTGGGCGCGCCCTTTGCAGAGACACTCATCGGCCGGATGCTCGGGTCGAACGACATCCTGTTCCGCTCACAGGCTGCGCTCGCACTCGGCACCACCGACGATCCGGCGGTGGGCAAGCGCGTGCGCGAGCTGCTGCTGGACCCGCAGCTCCGCGCCCGGGAGCCCACGACCATCGCCTTCGCCCTCGCCGCCCGGCCGAGCCAGCGCCGTCCCACCTTCGACTGGTTCAAGGCCAACCACGAGGCCTTCATCGCCCGCACCTCGCACTTCGGCTACCGCTGGCTGCCGCGCTTCGGCGCCAGCTTCTGCTCACTGCCCGAGCGCGACGAAGTGGAGGCGTTCTTCAAGCCACTGCTGCCCCGGCTGGACGGTGCCGACCGGACGCTGGCGGAGACGCTGGAGGGGATTGAGTTGTGCGGGGCGCTGGCGGAGGCGAAGCGGAAGGATTGGCCGGCAATGGCGGGCAGTAGCAAGTGACCTGCGGGGCGGATCAGCGCCCGGGTTCGTAACTCGGATACTGGGGCAGGTCGTCAGCGATATGCTCCCAGGCAGCCTTCGACGTGGCGAATATGTGAGCCATCGGGCGTTCCGCAATGTCTGATTCCACGGTGCCGAGGCGAATGCGGACATCGCCTGGCCTGGCCGTGCTGGTGCTCATGATGGGCGAACCGCAGATGCGGCAGAAATGCTTCGATTTGCCGGGGCTCGACTGAAAGGTCGTGAGCTCCTTCTCGCCCCGGGTGATTTGAAAGTCAGCCGCAGCGACGATGCCATTGGCGGCGAAGGCGCTCCCCTGGGCCTTGCGGCACTGGGAGCAGTGGCAGTAGACGATGTTGCGGATCGGCCCGGTGATGGCGAACCGGACCGCTCCGCAGAGACAACCACCTTCGTACATCACAGTTCCTCGACGACAACGCGTCCTATCGCGGCCTGGGCGGCAGCCATTGCCGAAGCGTCCACGCCCGGGCAACTCATGTAGGCGGCTATCAGGATGGGCGCCCGGGAGGGAGGAAAGGCAATTGCGACATCATTAAGCGCACCTCGTTTGCCACTGCCAGTTTTGTCTCCGGCTCTCCAGTTCTGTGGCAGGCCCGCGCGCAATCGGTTTCTGCCGGTTTCGCACGCCTCAAGCCAGTCGATGAGAAGCTCCCGGGACGCGCTGGTCAACACGCTGCCGCAAAGAACCGCCTGCATCAGCTCCACCATCGCCCGGGGAGTGGTGGTATCCCGAAGGTCATCCGCGGTGTTTTCATTCAAGTCTGGCTCGAAACGGTCCAGGCGGGTCACCGGATCTCCGCACGCTCTCGCGAATGCCGTGACTTCCGGGGGCCCACCCAGCCTGTGGAGAAGGAGGTTTGCCGCGGCATTGTCGCTGACCGTGATCACCGACCTGCAAAGCGTCCGCACCGTGAGTTGGCCTTCGGCGACGTGCCGGGCGGCTACAGGGGCGTGGTCCAGGAGATCGTCTGGTCCATACGGGATTTTTTCTTCGAAGGAGACCTTCCCACTGTCGATCGAGGCGAGTACTGCCGCGGCAAGCACCCACTTGAAGGTCGAGCACATTGCGAATCGCTCGTCCTGACTGTGACCAAGCTGGCGACCGTTACCGGTGTTCAGAGCGAATACGCCAACCGTACCGCCGAGGTCGGTTTCGGTCCTGGCAATCGACGATTGCCTTGCCCGGACCGCTACGTCCGCCCGTGCCGATCCGATGAGCAAGGCCCCACCACACGCCTGGACGACCACTCGCCGGGAAAAGCGGTTACCGCTCATGGAACTTCCATGACCCCCGATGGAGTCAAGTGACTTGCGCCAGTTTCTGACCTGCCGGGCGGCGCCTCACGGCCGGTACCCCAACTCCCGCTGGTGCCGGACGACGAGGATCCGCACCTCCTGGCGCCAGGGCACGAAGCGGTACAGCGCAATGAAGCCGGTGGCGCCATAGGAAATCACCATCTCGCGGATTTCGCCGTGGACTCGCCGTCCAGCCAGCGGGTGCTCGGCGAGCAGCGTGACGGCCGAGGTGATTGCGCGGACGGCATCGGTAGCGGCAGCGGGGTTCTCCCGCCGGATGAAGTCGAAGGCCTGTTCCAGGTGATCGAGGGCGCGGCCTGCGTAGACTACTTGCGCCACGGATCAGGCCGCGGGTTGTCGGGTTCCTTCGCCAGCCGCTTCAGCCAGGCGTGCACGTCCTCGGCGCGGTAGACCTCGCCGGTTTCCTCGATGCGCGCATCGGCCGCGAGCGCCTCGCGCACGAGCGCCTGAAGCTGTTCCTCGTAGTCGGCGTGCCGCTCCACCGCTTCCACGATCAGGCTGTGGGCCGAGCGCCCGGTCTGCTCGGAGAGCGCCTGCAGGCGCGCCCGCAGCTCGGGAGGGAGGCGGATGGTAGTCGTGGCGGCCATGGGAATGTCCTTCCGGCGGGTGCGCTACAAATGTAGCGCAGGGACTGGGTGGCGGGCAAGGCGCGCGTCAACGCCTGCGCGTCAGGGCAGGAAATCTGCCAGCACGGCGCCGGAGATCAGGTTCTCGATCGCGCCGAAGTGCGCATCGCGGGTGAAGACGGCGTAGCCGTGTTGCAGGGCCGTCGCCGCGATCCAGAGGTCGTTCGTCGGGACCGGGCGGCCCTTGCGCCGGAGCAGGGCGAAGGCGGAGGCATAGTGCTCGGCGGTCTCGGCGTCGATCTGCAGGATCTGTACCCGGGGCGTCTGCAGGAACTGCCCGAGCTCGCGCCGGTTGCGGGCGGTCTGGCTGCCGCAGGCGAACCCGGCCAGGAGTTCGCCAATGACCGTCGGGCACAGCGCGATGCCCGGAGCGCGGCGCAACACGGCGACCGCCTCGGGGTCGCCGCGCTTGAACGCGACGTAGGCGCTCGTGTCGACGAGGATGCGCTTCACCGCCAGAGCTCCTCGTCCACCTGGCCGAAGGTCGCGGTGGCGCGGTTGAACTCGCGGGCGTCCGCCGCATCCCACGTGCCTGCCAGCGGGTCGAGGTCCGTGTGGTCGGCAGGGGCGGCCGGCTTGCCCCCGGGCGTGCCATTGAGCATGTCAGCGATGAGGCGGTTGAGGCTGACGCCACGGCGGCTGGCCGCCTGCTTGAGCTTGCGCAGGGCCTTCTCGTCCACGCCCCGCACGCTGATGTTCGCCATGCCAGCAATCCTGACAGCAGTTGATGGCATGAATGATATCACCCGGTCCCGGCGGTGCGCCTTGTCCAATGGCGGACTGTGACGGGATTCAACCCGCCGGGACAGCCGTGTTTCGGCCGGGTTGGGCTGGAAATGGCCCGCGGGGGTTGCGCTAGGTCGGGCGGCTGAATCCCGCGTAAAGCAGGCCGCCCGTCACCAGGGCCCCGCAGCCCCACAGAAGCTCGTGGGTCTGCGCCTGGGTCAGAAGCACGCCCACCGCCAGCAGCCCTGCCACGGGCACCGCCCAGCCACCCGGCGCGAGGTAGCCGTCCGTCACGACGTTTCGTCGCCGGAAGTGGATGACCGCCGCGCAGGTCACGCCGATCACCACCAGCCGCGCCAGCACGTTGACGACCACCAGCGAGAAGAAGGTCAGGCCCAGGGCGAGTGCCCAGGTGATGATCCCGTGGGCGACGATCGCCACCCAGGGCGTGCGGAACGTCGGGTGGATGCGGGCGAGGACCGTGGGGAACTGCCCGCCCTCCGCCAGTGCGAAGGCGATGCGAGGGACGACCAGCGAGGCACCGAACACGTAGCCGGCGGTGGACAGCAGCACGCCGACGGCGATCAGCGTGGCGCCGGGCGCGCCGGCGACGACGGCGGCGGCGTCGCCCAGCGGCCGTGCCGAACCGCCCAGGCCCGGCACGAGCGCGAAACTGACGAACTGCAGCGCCACGTACAGGCAAATGGCACCGATGATCGACGTGAACAGCGCGGCGGGGATGTCCCGGGCCGGCGAGCGGGCCTCGGCGCCGGGGATGGTCGCCACCTCGAAGCCGCCGAAGGCGAAGGCCACCAGCAGCACCGCCCGCCAGAAATCGCCGTCGGGCGCGGGCGCTGCGGCAGCCGTGCCCTGAATGGCGACGAAAGCTGCGCCGGCGAGCACCAGCAGCACGAGCGGCACCAGCTTGGCCATCGTGAACGCATTGGTCAGCGTCGCGCCGGTGCGCACGCCGCGGACATTGAGCCCCGTCACCAGGGCGACAGCCAGGGTAATCACCGCCGCGCGCACCGGGAACTCCCCGGCCCCGGGGAAGAAGCCCGCCAGGTAGGCGAGGAACACGTTGTAGCTGGCCGCCACCGCCGCGAGCCGCGACAGCCAGAAGATCCAGCCCACCTCGAAGCCCACGAAGTCGCCAAAGGCGGCGCGGGCAATGAGGTACGGGCCGCCGGTACCGGACACCCGGCCGGACGCCTCGGCGAATGACATCGCGAACAGCAGCGACAGCAGCCCGGAGACCAGGAAGGCCAGCGGCGCCCAGACGCCGACGGCGGCAGCTGCGGTGGCCGGCAGCAGGAAGATCCCGCTGCCCACGATGGTGTTCATCGAGATTGCCGCCAGGTCCCAGCGGCCGAGGGTCCGGACGAGGCCGTGCGAGCTGCTGTTCACCGCTTGCGATGCCTGCGGCGCTTGCCCGCGGTCGCAGACGCCGCGATTCCCAGCAGGCGGCGGAACTTCGGGCATTCCATGTGACTCGGCGCCGGGCACGCAGCGGCGTGGCGCAGGCCATCGCGCATGGAGGCCAGCTTGCGGATCCTGCCATCCAGTTCGTCCGCCTTGTCGGCGAGCACCTTCCGGTCGATCCGCGGTCGCCCGTTGGGCGCGAACATGCGGGCGATCTCGTCCAGTGACAGGCCGGCAGAGCGCCCCAGCGCGATGAGGGCCAGCCGCTCCAGCACGCCCGGGTCGAACAGACGTCGCAGGCCCCGCCGGCCGACGGAGACGATCAGGCCCTTTTCCTCGTAGTAGCGCAGGGCCGAGGCAGGAACGCCGGAGCGCTTCGCCACCTCCGCGATGTCCAGGTCACGCACCCACTTGACCTCAAGTTGACTTGAAGTGGCACTCTGCCCCCAGTGCCACGTCAAGGCAAGCAAATGGAGAAGGTCATGGACTATCTGGTATGCACTCTCGTCATCGGCGTGGTCGCGACGGCGGTGATGGACCTCTGGGGGATCGCCCGCCGGCGCCTGCTCGGGATTCCCGCCCCCGACTACGGCCTGGTGGGCCGCTGGCTCGCCCACATGAGCCGCGGCCGCTTCCGGCATGACTCCATCGCGAAGTCGGTACCCGTGCGTGGGGAGCGCCTGATCGGGTGGACTGCCCACTACCTGACTGGCATCGCCTTTGCAGCCGTGCTGGTCGGAACCTGGGGAGTCGCCTGGCTCCAGCGCCCGACGATCGGCCCGGCGCTGATCGTTGGCATGGGCACGGTGGCAGCACCGTTCCTGCTGATGCAGCCGGGCATGGGCGCCGGCATCGCCGCCAGCCGTACGCCTCATCCGGCCGCGGCCCGGGTGCAGAGCCTGATCACCCATGCAGTCTTCGGTCTCGGCCTCTATGCCGCCGGCCTGGCTGCCAGTTTCCTGTACTCACTTTGAAGGAGAATGACATGCGAATTCCTGCTCGTTATGCGCCGGTACTCTTCAGTGCCCTGCTCTCGGCCATCATGGTCTGCATCGTCTCGGCCTTCGTCCTGACGACCGCGCAGGGGATCCATCCGGGGCTTCCGGCGCAATGGCTCCGGAGCTGCCTGACCACCTGGCCCGTCGCCTTTCCGACGGTGGCCATCGTCGCGCCGTGGGTACGGCGGATCGTTGGCAGCATGACCATTGACTCCCCGGGCCGGTAGCCGCAATGCTTGTGCCTCCAGACGGGGATGCACGCCATGTCCGCCCTCGGCCACTTCCTCGAATTCAGCGTTCCCGCCCCGGACCTCGGGGCATCGCTGGACTTCTACCTGCGCCTGGGCCTGACCGAAGTACGGGTGAATGACATCCGCCCGCGGAGCTACGCTGCCGTAACCGACGGCCAGATCGTCATCGGGCTGCACGGCACGGGGCTCGACGAGCCCGCCCTCACCTTCGTCCGGCCCGACCTGGCCCGGCACGCGCGGGCACTGATGGACGCCGGCACGGACCTCGACTTCGTGCGCCTCGATGACGACCAGTTCAACGAGGTCGGCCTGCGGACGCCGGATGGCCACCTGCTGATTCTGCTCGAGGCGCCGACGTTCACCGTGGCGGACGACGACCTGCCGCCGCCGCCGATCGGCCGTTGCACGGAACTGACGCTGGCCTCCGCTACTGTCGATGACACCCGGAGCTTCTTCGAGCTGGCCGGCTTCCTGGGCACGGAGGGGGAGGACGAGGATTCCGTGCTGGTCACTGCGCCAGGACTGTCGCTGGCTCTGCGCCCGGAGGGCCAGCGAGCCGGAGTGACGCTGCGCTTCGAGCCCGCCGGCGCCTGGCGGGACGTGCTCGAGACACGCGGAATTGCGGGCCGACCCTCGGGCCACGACTACGTACTGATGGCTCCGGAAGGCACGCGACTGTTGCTGGTGGAAAAGGTACCGGACACTTAGTTATTGGATTGCTTAGTTATTGGCATTTCTGATTCCCAAAGAGCAATAACTAAGCAATCCAATAACTAAGTGTCCGGTACCTTTTCCGGCAGGTAGACGGCGATTCCCGCCATGCACTTCGCGGCCACCGTGGTTCGCGCCACCACGTCGCCGGTCTGCAAGTCCAGCTTGATCACTTCGCCACTGAACCAGTTGCCCACGTAGGCGTGGGTCCCGGAACGCGCGTCGATGACGGACCAGCCGAATCCGGGAAGCCGGAAGGTGCGCAGCCACACGCCGTCCATCGTCATCGCGTCCAAGCGATTGCCCATGCACACCATCAGTGTGCCGTCGGGCGTGAGGGACAGGTCGAAGTGCATCATGGTCCGGTCGCCCTCGTTGCCCCGGCGCAGGTCCTGGAGCTGGCGGTGATTCACGAGATCGAACTGCATCAGGCGGGGGCCGGTCTCCGAGACGTAGAAGATTCGCGTCTGGTCCGGCGACAGCACCGAGTGGGTGACACCCATGCTGCCGCTCATGCCGCCGTGGACCTCCGGTTCGTAGATCTCCACCAGTTCGCCGTCGGTGGTGTACCGCCACAGGTCGCCGTCGCCCAGGTGGGTGCGGTGGCCGGGCAGCGGGCGGTGCCGGGTGGTGAGTGGCAGCGGCTGGCAGTCGCCGTCCAGGTTCTCCGTGAACAGCAGGGTGCCGTCCGCCATGAAGTGCACCTTGGAGAAGGCGCGCATGTCGAACTGCAGGTTCGGAAGCTGCAGGCCCGACGGGTCCACCCGCACCGTCGTCCAGGCCCAGGGATCCTGGGCCCAGAGGGCACCGTCGGGCGCGAAGGTCAGGCCGTAGACCAGGTGTGTCGTGCCCTCCACCCAAAGCACGCCCTTCTCGTTCAGGTCCGCGTCGAACTGCAGGATCCTGCCGAGCCCGGCATGGTCGTCCGTGGCGCTGTTGAGCAGCGTGGCACCGACGAAGACATCCCCGGGCGCGAACGGCTTCAGCGTGGACACCGGCCGGTTGGCCCCGGCCCGCGGACGGGGCGTGGGGTCGAGGGGCAGGTGGGGCTGGTGGGAGATGGACATCATTGGGCGGATCGTCGGACTTACGGATAGAGTGTCCATCATAAACGGCCGCTGGATGGATTAGCTGATGACCAACCCGCGCTTCGACTGGCAGGACCCGCTGGCGCTGGACGACGAGCTGACGTCCGACGAGCGGCTGGTCCGCGACGCCGCCCGGGACTATGCCCAGGGCCAGCTCCAGCCCCGGGTCATCGAGGCGAACCGCAGGGAGCAGTTCGACCCGGGAATCCTCAGGGAGATGGGCGAGGTGGGCCTGCTGGGCGCCACCATCCAGGGTTACGGCTGCGCCGGGGTCTCGAGCGTGGCCTACGGGCTCATCGCCCGGGAGGTGGAGCGGGTGGATTCCGCCTACCGGTCCGCGATCAGCGTGCAATCGTCGCTGGTCATGCACCCGATCCACGCCTACGGCACCGACGAGCAGAAGGACCGCTATCTCCCCCGGCTCGCCACCGGCGAGCTCATCGGCTGCTTCGGCCTGACCGAGCCCGAGGCCGGATCGGATCCCGGCGCGATGCGCACGCGGGCCAGGACCGTCGTGGGCGGCTGGGCACTGACGGGCACCAAGACCTGGATCAGCCACAGCCCGATTGCGGATGTGTTCGTCGTCTGGGCGAAGGACGAGACCGACACGATCAGCGGCTTCGTGTTCGAGCGGGGCGGCCCGGGAAGCGGCAAGGGCCTCGAGACACCGGCGCTCAAGAACAAGATGTCGCTCCGCGCGTCCACCACGGGCCAGATCGTGATGCAGGATTTCTTCGTGCCGACGGACGCTCTGCTGCCCGGGGTGAGCGGCCTGAAAGGCCCCTTCGGCTGCCTGAACAACGCGCGCTATGGCATCGCCTGGGGCGTGCTCGGCGCGGCAGAATTCTGCTGGCACGCCGCACGGGGCTACGCACTGGAACGCCACCAGTTCGGCAAGCCGCTGGCCTCGACCCAGCTCGTGCAGAAGAAGCTGGCCGACATGCAGACCGAGATCACGCTGGGCCTCGCCGGCTGCCTGCGCGCCGGCCGGCTGAAGGACGCGGGGCGCCTGCCCCACGAGGTCGTGAGCCTGCTTAAGCGGAACAACTGTGGCAAGGCTCTGGACATCGCCCGGGCAGCCCGGGACATCCACGGCGCCAACGGGATTTCCGACGAGTACCAGGTGATCCGGCACGTGATGAACCTGGAGACCGTGAACACCTACGAGGGCACCCACGACATCCACGGCCTGATCCTGGGCCGCGCCCAGACCGGCATCCCCGCGTTCTGAGCCTGTAGGAGCGCCTTCAGGCGCGACCCCTGTCCCGCGAGAATCGAGTCCGCGAGTCTTGAGCGGGAGAGGGGTCGCGCCGGTCGGCGCTCCTACCCCGCCGGGCCGGCCGGACCGGCGGGCCAGCCGGTGCAGTCGATGCCCCGCTTGTCGAGGACGATCTTCCAGTTCTGGTTCGCCAGCCCTGCGGCCGACAGCGTGTCCCGCCAGTCGGCGCAGGCCCCGGCCAGCACTTCATCGAACTTCGCCAGGTTGCCCTTGGCGAGCAGCAGGATGGCCGCATGCACCCGCGGCGGGGGCGCGACGGCGCCCATGGGGAGCCCGGTGTTCGCAAGCTTGGTGGTGACGTAGTCCCGGTGCTCCGGCGCAAAGCTGCGCTGGATCTCCTTCAGGATGGACGCCTCCAGCTGGTAGGCGGCGGGCAGATTGCGGATGCTCATGCGTGAGGCCGGGTGCGCCCGTTCACACCGGCCCGACGACCGGGGTCCAGGTCTGCACGCGGCGGGCCCTCCGCATCTCGCCGGATTCACCCTCGTGGCTGACCGGCTTGCCCGGCTGCAGTCCCGCGGGCGGCTCCCGGAGCGTGTTCACGTTGAGCGCGGCCTGGGCGCCCCGGCCGGACAGCAGCACTGCCGCCACGTAGGTGCCGCATTCCTTGCAGACGAGGAAATCTGCGGTGCGCAGCGCGAAGCGGTAGCGGCGCAGGAACTCGGGACGCTCAAACCGGAACTTGAGCTCGCCCAGGGGATCGGAAGTGTGCCGTGCCCCGTGCCCCCGGCAGAATCCGCATTGGCAGACCCGCACGGGCCAGCGCCGGACCGGAAGCGCCGTGACGTAGGTGTAGGCAATGGCCCCGCAATGGCAGGCACCGTCGAAGGACTGGGGCTCGGCCGGTTCTGCCGCCCGGGCTTTCGGGTTGCGGACGGCCCGCGGCGGGCGGGCGGCCGCAGCGACGCGCTTGCGGGTAGCCGTTTTCTTGCGTTTCACGAGATCCTTGTAACGCGGCGCGCCCGCGGCCGCCAAGCCCCCGGGCCCGGAACCGCGGAAAAGGCACGGCCGCGCGGGCCGCCCGACGGCGTCAGGGCGGCGGGAGGGGCGCCCACGCCGTGAGTACCTGGGACGGCTCCCCGGGCCGGGTCCAGGCGTATACCAGCCTGTCACGGCCGTTGATCATCTGGGGAAATCCCGCGCTGCGGGAGACGTCACCCTCGGCGATGACCCGCACCGGGCCAGGGGCGCCCGCGACCGGGATACGCCGCTGGCGGAGCTGCCCCTCGCCGCTGGCCGACTTGCCCGTCCAGGTCACCAGGGCCGACTCGTCGGCGAGCAGCACCACGTCCACGCGCCCGTTCACCCCCCCTTCGTCAACCAGCACCGGCGGCGCAAACCGCCGACCGCCATCCGTGGACCAGGCGAGCTGCACCCGCGCCCGCCGGTCCGGCGCGGTGTACCAGGCCACGGCGACGCGCTGGCCCCGGGCCGCGATCGTCGAGCCGTTCACCGGGCAGCCGGCGATCTGCCAGCCGTCGTTGCTGACGATCACCGGCGGCTCCCACCTGCCATCCGCGTAGCGGCTGACGGCAATGTCCCGGATCTCGGCGGGCGTGCGGTCCCGCCAGGTGGCGACGGGACCCGCCGCGGCCACGGCCACGTCGGTTGCGCAGCAGTCGCAGGCGAGCCTGTCGATCTCGCCGCTTTCGCGCGTCCTGCCGTCGAAACCGATCCGGGCGAAGCGCACCGTCATCCCGCCGACCCCCTCGTCCCTCGCACCCTTGCCGGTGTCCTGCTGGGTGTTGCGGCCGTCGAGCCAGACGGCGCCGAAGCCATCGCCCCAGGGGAAGAGCGTCGCGAAACCGTGCTCCGTGCGGGTGCCGTCGGTGTGGGGCGTGAAGGGCGCGCCCCAGGTGACGCCGCCGTCCCGGGAGACGGCCAGCGCCAGGTCGTAGGAATAGGTGCCGCCGGGCTGCATCACCAGCCGGTGGGCCACCCAGTCCTTCGCGGTGATCGGCGTGACGGACGGGAAGTCGGCCCAGTTGACGAACCAGCCGGCGCTTTCCGCGACCCGTCGCGTGGGCGACCACTGGTCGCCCACGAGGGTGGCGAATTTCAGTGCGTGGGTCTTTTCACCCGTCGGCTCCAGCCAGCTCATCACCACGCTGCCAGAGGGCGTCAGGGCCAGGTGCGGAGACATGCTGCCCGGTCCGGCGGGCGAGGGAATGCTCGCCACTTGCGCCTCGCCGGGCACGGCGCCGAGGACCGCCAGGCAGAGTCCTGCTGCTGCAATCTGCGTTCGCATCGTCCTGGCCTCCAGCCGGGCGGCAGATCTCCAGTATCCGGCCCGACCGGCGGCGGGCACAATGGCTGCGATCTGCGGCATCGCGCCGCGGGAGACTGTGCATGCGCCGGCTGCTGGTTCCGCTCCTGGTGATACTGATCGGCGCCGTCACCCTGTGGCAGCAACAGGGTGGAGAGCGTGTCGGCGCGGAGCGCCACGCTGCGCCCGACCTGCCCGTGGAAGCCCTCACCACCGTCGAGCTGATCCGGCAGGGCGGACCTTTCCCCTACCGGCAGGACGGCAATACCTTCGGCAACCGTGAGGGCCTGCTGCCGGACGAGGCGCGCGGCTACTACCGGGAATACACCGTACCGACGCCGGGCTCACCCGACCGGGGCGCGCGCCGGATCGTCACGGGCGGCGAGCCGCCATCGGCCTGGTACTACACCGACGATCATTACCGGAGCTTCCGCCCCTTTGCTCCGGACGAGGAGTTCCTGCCATGAACCGGGAAGAGCTGGCCGATACCCTGCCGCAGGCGGACCGGGCGGGCGTATTCAGCCTGCCGGCGCACGACATCCCCGTGCTGGTGGACGTTGCCACCGCGCGCGGCTTCGCGGTGTTTCGCGTGAGCCTTGCCGGCTGCACCGAGAGCGACGAGGTCCTCGCCCGCCTCGGTGAGCAACTGCACTTCCCGGAATGGTACGGGCAGAACTGGGATGCCCTGGCGGACTGCCTGACGGACTTCAGCTGGCGCGAGGCCGAAGGTTACGTGCTCGTCCTGGAGCAGCTGGGCGATTTCCGGGCGATGGGCGACGACGATTTCGACACGCTCATCGAGATCCTGAGCGACGCGTCGGCCAGCTGGAGCGTGATGGGAATTCCCTTCTGGGCGTTCCTCGTGATCGAGGCCTGAAGGGTTGGCGGGAGGGAAGTAGGAGCGCCTTCAGGCGCGACGATCGACGTCGCGCCTGAAGGCGCTCCTACTCGCGTCCAGAGAGTCAGGCCCGGCGGCGGGCCAGGCCCATGACGCCCAGCGCCGAACCGAAGAGCCAGACGGCGGCCGGCACCGGTATGACGCTGACATCGCCGTCCACCACGGCCCAGGCATTGTAGAAGCTGCCGGTCTTGTCCTGCGGCCGCTGCGCGCCCGAGGGACCGAAGTACCAGGCGTAGACGGCGGGCGGGCCGTAATCGATGCCCGTGCTGTCGGTGGTGGTTTCCTGCCCGTACCAGTAGAAATTGCTGGCGCCCAGGTTGGAGAACGGGGCGGTGTTCTGCCACTTGGGGCAACCGACGCAGGCCGGGTTCGGCGTCCCGCTCGTGGTGTAGTAGGCCAGGTTGGCGAGCGTGTCGTAGAACAGTGACGCCAGCTCTGCGGCCTGGGGACCGGTGCTCACCACGTTGTAGCCGCAGTCGCCCCCGTTGTAGGACGCGAGTGAGTTCACCGTGCAGCCGTCGTTGCCGATGTCGTACATCTCCGGCAGACGCCAGGTGCTGATGCCCAGGTGGTTGGCGCTGTTCATCGCTGCGATCCAGGCGTTGGCCGTGGCCCACTCCATGCGGCCCTGGGCGTTGATGCCCGACACGCCAAAGGTGGTGGTCAGCGCCAGGTTCGCGTTGGCAAGCCAGGTGATGTCGAGCGTGGTGTCGTAGTAGGCCTCGAAGGAGCCGGGGCTGCCGTTGAGGTCCCGGCCCAGGAGGGCCGCATTAGCGGACGCCGAGGCGACGCAGAGCGCCACGACAGCGAAAAGTGCCTTGATGCGCATGGTGGTTGCTCCCGTCCGGCTTCAGGTGAACTTGCGGCGGGCAAGACCCAGCAGGCCCAGCGCCGAGCCAAACAGCCAGACGGCGCCCGGCACCGGCACCGGCGTGAGGGTGAAGGTCAGGCGACCGAAGCTGGTAGTGCCGGCGCTCTCGGACAGCGCCCGCTTGAGCTCCAGTTGCAGATCGCCGTTGCCGAGGATGCTCAGGTCCACGCGGCAGCGGTTGATGGCCCCGGTGTTGGTGAGAACGGCTGCCTGGCCGCAGGTGGCGGGGACAGCGGCGCTGGTCAGGCCCGTGCGGAACGACGTCATGGCGTAGCTCGAGCGGTAACCTATAGTGCTGCAGGGATCGGTGGAGGCGAAGGTGACCGTTGTGCAGTAGCCCGTATTGCCGAGGATCTCGCTGCCGGCGGGTAGCGCGTTGGCGGGGCTCGTGACCGGCGTGTAGGTCGGGGCGAGCGTGGTGGTGCCGTTGATCATCGCGGAGTATTCGCTGCCGCCCGAGTTGAAGCTCCAGGCGAGGCCCGCGAGGGTGATGTTGCCGGCGCCGTCATCCACCGCCGTACCCGTGCCGCAGCCATCGCAGATCACCGGGGCGGTGCCGAAGGTGTTGTCGTAGGTGATGTTGCTGAGGACGTAGACCGTGGACGCCTGGGCGCCGGTCGACAGCAGCACGAGAATGGCGGCGGACAGCAGATGCTTGAACATGGTTTTCCCCACTTGAGTTGAAAGGCGTCGTGTCGTGCGGCGCCGCGTCAGACGGCACCGCCCCCGAATTCTTGTGCTCGGGTGGCAGCCGTGCCTCGCGGTCGGCTGCCCGGACGTTGCCGGGACATTGCCCAAATTTAATGGGTTTGGCAATCGCGGACCGGACATAACGTGGCGCATCGGCGGAATCGGCGCCGCGTCCGCCGGGTGGTCACGTCACCCGCATGACTTCAGAACCAGCGTGCCAGCACACGGCGTGTTTGCTGCTTCACTCCGTCGTCGATGTACGCAGCGACCGTGCCCACCGCCAGGACAAGCACGCTCAGGTCGTCGGTGAAGCCGGCGACGGGGGCCAGGTCGGGGATCGCATCCAGCGGCACGATGAAATAGGCCAGGGCGGCGTACACCGTGGCCCGGGCCCAGCGCGGGGTTTCCGGTCGCCGCGCGGCGAAATACAGCCACAGCGCCTTTTCCACCAGCTCGCGGCCCGCGGCCCGCGCCACGCGCGCGAGCTTCTCCCGGAACCGGGGCTCCGAGTAGCGGTAAACAGCGGGCAAGGTCTGCATCGCGGTCACTCGACCGGCGCGTTGCGGCCCGGTACGACTTTCGGCGAGTCCTCACCCGGCGTCCAGATCTGCCGCGGTGCGTACCCTTCGCTGCGCATGAAGTGCTCGGTGTAGACGATCCGGTCCGGGTCGATGCGCAGGAGCTGGCCCCGGGGCGGCTTCAGGGTGAGCTTGCCCAGCTCGAAGCTGGAGGCCACCCACTTGAAGACCTTCATGCCGTGCTCCCACTCGGGGGTATCCACGTCCAGCAGCGTGCCCCTGCCGAAAAACTGGGCGCCCATCACGCAGGCCCAGCCCGCCATCGGGTTGGCGATCGCGAAGGAGAGCCGCGGGTCCCGCCGCAGGGCGTGTACCTTGGGGCTGTTCGGCTGGGGAAAGATGTACAGGTTGAAGGCGTCGTTGTAGAACTCGACGGGACTGACGATCGGCGAGCCGTCCTTCCTCACGGTGCCCAGGTAGCCGATGTTCGTGAGCGTCAGCACCCGCTGGATGCGGCTCTCCAGCAGCTTCTTCGGCATCACCTGGGTGGGCCAGGGCTCCTGCTCGAGCCATTTGTGCGCAATGCTCACGGATTCGTCTCCTTTTGACTGGAATCGTCCGGAGCGATGCTGACCCCGCAGGATGCCGGACGCAAGCCGGCATCCTGCGCGTGCGACAAAAAGTCGCCGATTTCCCGGGCAACCAGGACGGGATCTTCCAGGTACGGATAGTGACCGAGGCCGGGGAGCTTGCGGACCATCGTCGGGGCTGCCGTGAGCCAGTGCGCGAACACATCCGCCTCCAGGTGCATCAGGGTGCGGTTGTCGAGGCCCCAGAGGATCAGCGCCGGGGCCCGCACCTTGCCGAGCATCGTCTGGGGATCGCCAGTGCGGAAATTGGCCATGTACAGCGCGCTGATCTCCCGGCCGCCCGCCCGGCGGTTCATGTCGTAGGTCATGGTGACCAGGTCGGCCGTCGGCTCGTGGGGCGGCACGAAGTTCTCACGCAGCGACACCGCCCAGAAGCCGCGGGTGCGCAGTCGCGCCTCGACCCACCCGGCCAGCCAGGAGGATGGCGGCCGGAGGGGATTGGTGGCCGCGGTGCGCGGCATGCCGGCCGAGTTGATGAGCACGAGCCGCGAGACCTGGTCCGGATGCAGGGCGGCGTAGCGAAACGCCACGATACCCCCGGACGATGTGCCCACCAGGTTCACGGAGTCCAGCTGCAGGTGGGCGAGCAGTCCGCGCACGAGCTCGATGTTGCGGTCGATGCCGTAGCCCAGCGTCGGATCGGGACCGGTCAGGCCCGCGCCGGACAGGTCCAGCCGGATCACCCGGTAGCGATCGTCCAGTTCGTCGGACAGCGCGTCCCAGCTCCGCAGGTTCAGGTAGGAGGCATGCAGCAGCACGACGGCCGGGCCACTGCCCCGATCCACGTAGTGCACCCGCACCCCATCGATGCCCACGAAGCGGGAATCGGGCAGCCGGTAGCGGGCCTCCAGCACCTCGAGGGGCAGTTCGAACCAGCCCCGTTCGAGGGCCACGGCGCCCAGGCCCGCCGCCAGCGCGACCAGGAGCCCCGCGATCGCCAGCGTGCGGCGAACCCCGGTCATGGCTGCCTTCCCGGCCGGACCCGCGCCGCGAACTCGGCGAGTTCCCGGTTGAAGCGCACCGGGTCCTCGGCGAAGGTGGCGTGCCCGGTGTCCGCGTAGACGGACACCCGTGCGTCCGGCAACCGGGCCGCCAGGGCACGCATCTGTTCCGGCGTGGCACCGCGATCCTGGTCGCCATGGATGAATAGAACCGGGAGTCCCAGGCGCGGAACCAGGTCGGCATTCTCCAGGGTGCGGGTCGCCATGGCGCGCCGCGCGTAGGCCGGCAGCATCAGCGTTGCGGCGTACATGATCCTGTTCAGGTCGTCGGGCAGGGGCCTCACCGACATGAGCGGCACGAACTGTTCCGCGCGCGCCAGCGCCTGGGCGATATCCGGCGGGTAACCCTGGTTTGCGGCGCGAATCGCCTTGCTCATTTCCGGCAGCGCCGGGTTGATCTCCGCCGACATGAGCCCCCCGTGGGATCCGGCGAGCACGATGCCGGCGAGGCCCGCGGGCCCGTACTCACGGACGTAGTCCGCGATCCAGTAGCCGCCGGCCGACCAGCCCACCAGCAGGGGTCGCGTGACGTCCTTCGACTTCAGGAGCGCGGCGATGTCGTCGGCCCAGGGCCGGGCACTGGCGTAGGCAGACTCGCTCCAGGGCTTGCCGGAACAGCCGTGGCCGCGCAGGTCGAGGGCGAGCAGACGGTAGTCGCGGGCCAGGTCCGACTCGAACTGGCGCTTGAACACCGCGTAGGTCTGGGAATAGCCGTGGATGAAGACCAGCGGGGGCCCCGTGGGGTTACCCGCCTCGGCCACGCACAGCGGCACGCCGTCCGGCGCCGCCACGAAGCCGACATCGGGACCGGCGGCGAGGACCGTGCTGGCGGTGCCGAGCACCGCCAGCACGGCCAGCGCTATTGGCCGCCGAAGTCGTAGCGGACGGTCATGCCCCACGTCGCCCCCGGGGCGAGCGAAGCGCCGTAGTTGTTGGCAAATCCGATAACGAAGGAGTTGGAGACATAGTCCTCGTCCGTGACGTTCTTGCCCCACAGGCTAACCGTCCAGTCCTGGTTTGGCAGCCACACCGTGACGTTCAGGTCCAGCAAGGTCCGTTCCGGCAGGTAGGCCAGGTTGAGGACCTCGGCGTACTGCTTGTCCTGGTAGCTCAGGTCGCCGCGCAGCGCGTACTCCCAGTCACCGATGTCGTTACGGTACTCGACGCCGGTTGACAGCATGGTCGTGGGCGTACGGGCCAGCTGGTTGCCGCCGATGGGGGAGCCGAAGGCGTCCGGCCGGGGCGGCCGCACGATGGTGACCACGGGGCATACCGGATCCGCGCTGTTCGCGCACTGGGAACCGAGGCCGAAGTCGATGACGTCATCATCGAACTCGGGATTCGAGTAAGAAGCCGTGAAGCTGACGGTCCAGTTATCGCTGAGCGCTGCGAAGGCCTCCAGCTCTGCGCCCAGGGAGTCGGCGCCGCTGGCGTTGGTGATGTAGTTGGCGTCGGTCGCCGGGCTCGACGGGTTGTAGGGTATCAGGTCGGCGGTCGGCAGCTGGAGGTCCTTCCAGTCGATGTAGAACACGTTGTAGTTGACCTGCAGCATGCCGTCGAAGAAGGCCTGCTTGGCGCCGATCTCGTAGGTCCAGTTCGTCTCCTGGTCGTAGGTCTCGAAGCCGGGATCGGCCGTGATGGTGTTGAAGCCGCCGGCCTTGGAGCCCTTGGCGCCCGACGCGTACACCATCAGGTCCGGCGTGAACTGGGCCTTGATGCTGATGCGGGGCGTGAAGTCATAGAAGGTGTTGGACGGCAGCGGTCCGGACGTCTGGGCGCGCTCCTCCGCCGCGTACCGGGCTTCCAGGTCGAGGGTGTAGATGTCGAAGAAGTTGTAGCCCAGCGCACCGAAGACGGCGTCCGTCTTGTCCTTGTAGGTGGCCGCGGCCACCGGAAATGCGCCATTGACGAGCTGGCCGCCCGGGTCCTGGACGACCGAACGGCGGCTCTCGACGGAATTGACGTAGGACTTGTCGTTCACTTCGCTGTGGTAAAGGCCCAGGCGCCAGGTCAGCACGTCGCCGAGTGCGGTCCCGTCGAAGCGCAGCTCGTGGGACGTCGCCTGCTGCTGGGTGGGCCCGGTCTGGAACAGGACGCCGGTCGCCGTCTGCGGCGTGGCGCACGGTGGCGCGGTGGACGCAAACGCGCCGCAGCCCTCGAGCTCCGGATTGGGGGGATTCGACGAGTGGCTGAAGGAGTTCTGGTCCAGGTCATTGCGGCCGAAGAGGTAGGTGGCCGTGATGTCTTCCATGAAGTCCCACTCTCCCCGGGCCGAGATCAGCTGGGTTTCGGCGTACAGGCCGACGCTGCGCGGATCGACCGGCATGTCATTGGAGTTGAGCGTCAGTTCGCCGCAGTAGAAGCGCAGGACCCCCGTGGTGGCGCTGGGGTTGCAGTTGGTCTGCCGGTCGAGGCCCCAGATGCTGACGGCGCCCGGGCGGATGAACTGGATGGCGCCCTGCTCGTTGTTCACGTTGGACTTGTAGTACGACAGGTCCAGCCGCAGTTCTTCCATGGGGTGGAAGTTCATCTGGACCTGGCTCGCGTTGCTGTCCCAGCCGCCCAGGTTGCCGTCGGTTCCGTCGAAGCTCTTGCCGAAGCTGGTGTCCTGGGTCGGGATGGCGCGGCTGCCGCCGCTGAAGGAGTTCTCCCAGGTGCCGTCCGACTCGCTCTGCATGCCATAGACGCGGATGGCAAGGATGTCGCGCACGATGGGGACGCTGAGACTGCCCCGCATGTCCTGACGCTCGTCCGTGCCGATGGTGAGCCCGACATTGCCATCGATCTCGTCCATGACGGGCTTGCGCGAGATGTAATTGATGGCACCGGCGAAGGCGCTGCGGCCGTACTGGGCGTTCTGGGGGCCTTTGAGGATCTCGATGCGCTCGACGTCGAGGAGGGCAAAGTCGATGTTGCCCTGCTGCTGGATGTGGACCCCGTCCACGAAGGTGCCGACGTTCTGGTTGCGGTCGCCGAGGGTGTTCTGGGCCAGGCCGCGGATGATGGGGGCCGGGTTCGTGCCGCCGGCGAAGTTCTCGAAGGAGAACCCGGCGGTGTACTTGGCCACGTCGACGAGGCTTTCGATGTTGCGCCGGGCGATGTCATCGGCGGTGAAGGCCGAGATGGCCAGGGGCACCTCGTTGATGTTCTCCTCGCGCTTACGGGCGGTCACGATGATCTCCGTGACTTCCCGCGCCCCGGCGCCGCCGGTCGAGTCCTGGGCCAGGGCCGGTTCCAGCACGGCGCCGGAACTCACAGCGGCCAGGACGAGCATGCACTTGTGGCCAAAAGACGACATAGGACCCCCTCGTTTGAGCTGACGCCGTACCGCAGCTGTCGCGCCGCCGACCGGCAATTCGGGGGTGAGTCTAGGAGCGGATCCGGTGGCTGATTCCCGGACAATTCATGAATGACCGCGGAATTCACGGACGGGCGGCGGAATTGCACCAGATGACGCGGGTAATTCACTGGCGATGCACGAACGACACCGCAGGCCGTGCTCCCGGGCGGTCCCGGCTCCCGCCCGCGCAAACGGCGGGTCGGGAACGCTAGTCGTCGGTCATCGCCGAGCCGCCGACCAGGCCGGCCGACTGGACCGTCACCCGGTAGGAACGGCTCACCGGGATCTCCAGGCCGCCCTTCAGCTGGACGACCCAGCGCTTGTCCACCCGCGCCACCCGCTCGACCGCCCGGCGGCTGACCCAGAAGGAGCGGTGCACCTGCAGCCCGGGCTGGGGGTCCATCTCGGCGATGGCGTCGGAGAAGCGCATGAGCAGCAGGGTGTTGCCCTTGCTCGTGTGGATCTTGGTGTAGTGCTCCTCGGCCTCCAGGGCCCAGATGTCGCCGCCCCGGAGGTTGGCCGGCAGCCGGCCGGTCAGCCGGGGCCCGGCAGCCGTGCCAGTCGCGCCGGCAGGGACATGCAGAGCAGCGGCACCCGGCGCGGCCCCGTCGGTCGGGGGCGGAGCCGGCTCGTCAGGCCTGGGATTGACCTGCAGCGCGGGAACCGGCGGCGGCGCGAAGCCGAAGCGCGGCACCCGCCGGTAGCGGTAATCCACCCAGTTCGCGATCAGCCACCAGGCAATGCCCTGGAGCGTGATCGCGATGTAGGAGCCCAGGTGATCGGCTGGCGGCGGCCAGAAGGCTCCGAAGGCGGACCCGGGCTCCAGGAAGGGCACGAAGGCGCGGTTCAGCACATCCCGGAGCGGCCACCACAGGGTGAAGCCACCCAGGATGTTGCCTGCCAGGAGCACGACGAGGAGCGGCGGATGCCAGGGTCGAAGGAGCCAGGACATCGCCTTGCTGCCGACGGCATAGCAGGCCCAGGACAGGCCGGAGAACAGGGACGCGTAGGCCATCTGGTGGCCGACGGTCTCGAACTGCTGGGCGCCGATCCGGGCGGCCCCGAGGAACAGGCCGAGGCCGAAGGGCAGCAGCACGAAGAACTCCAGGATCTCCCGGAAGCGCATGCCGGTGCGGTCGGCGGAGTTGTCGAGGGCGTAGTGGGCGCTGGCTGCCATGGCTGGTTTACAGGATCCGGGGGTCCGGCGGCATTGGATTTCGTTCGCGCAGCACGAGCGCCGCCCGTGCACAGTCTAAACCCAATTCGCGGTATCGGGACCTGCGGGACACCCGCAAGGCGGCCCCGGGGCGCAGACGCACCCCGGAGCCCCGGCCTTGAATCAGCGGGAGGCTACTTTCCCGTGCCGGGCTTCGGCGGGCTCGCCGGCAGGGGCGCCGGCTTCTGGGTCCGGGCGTAGTTCTCGAGGCTCGAGAAGCTGGGTTCCACCCAGGTCTCCGGCGCGGTCAGGTAGAGGGGATAGCGCTCCTTCACCCGGGCCAGGACGCCCGGGGGCGCCTGCTCGGGCCGCTCGATGCTGGTGAAGCGCCCCATGTAGAACACGTGCCCGGGCGCCGTCCCCATCAGCATCCAGGGCAGCCAGGGCGTGACCCGGGACCAGGCCCCGTTGTGGGGCAGGTGCGTCTTGGTGGGGTCTTCCGCGTCCTCGCGCCGGATGAAGTAGCGGAAGAGCTCGGAGACCCGGTTCATCGGCCCGGCTGACTCCCGGGGCCAAACGGCCGGATTGAGCGCGTTCGGGTAGTAGAGGTGGATGTCCGAGTCCAGGGTCAGGGTGTCTTCATTGATCAGGTTCCAGTCCAGGCGCAGCGGCCGCTTCGGGGGCTTGTCCTTGTTCAGGCCGCCGTAGCTGGGCGGATCCGGAAAGAACTCCGAGATCCGGAAGTTGAAGGGGTCGTTGGCGATGTCCACGACCTTGACCCGCTCGCCGGTGTAGGAGTTGTCCCACTCGTCCATCAGCTGCCCGGTCTTGAGATCCCTGTAGAAGACGAGCTCCCGGCACAGGCGCTGGTAGCTGCCATCCGGCTGCTTCAGGACCCGGTGGGTGGCGAAAACCTCGAAGCCGAACAGGGGCTTCACCGCCTCCCCGTCCCGCACGCCGTGCACGATGCCGGTGGCCTGGCCGAAGATGAACTTGCCCGGGGCCGTGTCGCCCTCGATGCGGGCGAACATCTCCCGGTTCCAGACGGGATCGTCGAAGGCCAGCGGGATGCGTGCGGGCGTTATTTCTGCGGTCTTCGCGAGGCCTGCCAGCGGGGTCGCCGCGGCACCCAGGGCCGCAGCCCCCAGCAGGTTGCCCATGGCCGTTCGTCTCGTCAGCGCCTTCTTCGTCATGAACCGCACTCCCCGTGACTGCCAGAACTGCGGCCTATTCTGGAGGGATTGTTGCGGCCGATGGGCGCAGATTCACGGGCGCGCCTGGTCCTGCACGAATGACGCCCGCGAACCGAGCGGCGGGCTCAGCGCAATGCGTTTCCCTGGCGACGCGCGCGGGCCGCCGCCAGTGCCGCGGCCTCCTCCCGGTCGACGTCAGCCCAGTGCGGACGGGCCTGCAAGGCAGCCAGGTAGCTGGCAAGCCGGGGCCAGCGCACCGCATCGATGGCGCCCGCCCCCTGGCAATAGGTGATGAGCTGGGCGCCTATGGCGATGTCAGCGACGGTGAGCGCCTCGCCCACGGCAAGTCCGCCCCCGGGCAGCTCCTTCTCCACGTAGTCGAAGGCCTCGTCCCGGGGCGCCGCGGCGGCGGCCAGTGCCGCGTCGTCACCGGGCTTGCCCTGGAAGACGGGCTTCACCACACGCTCGGAAAAATACGGCAGCGTCGCCTCGCGGAGGCGGGTGTCGGCGTACTCCTCGAGCCACAGCGCCCGGGCAAGATCCGGGGCACTTGCCGGGTACAGGGGCCGCCCGGGATATGCCCGCTCCAGGTAGGCAATGATCACCGACGAGTCCGGGATCGCGATGCCCTGGTCCTCGATCACCGGGATCTTGCCGAGCGGGTGCAGCGCCCTCACCTTCGGCGAACCCATGGGCGCGGCTTCCAGCCGGTGGGGAACGCCCTTCTCAAGCAGGGCGAGGCGGACCTTGCGGGTGAAGGTGGAGAGATTGATGCCGTAGAGGGTGACCATGGGCGGGAAGATTAGCCCATCAGGCCACCACCGGGATCAGCGGCGGCTCGTCAGCAGGTGCAGCTGCCGCGACTTGTAGTCGATGATGAGCTGGTCGAGCACCCCGAGCACATCCATGCCCACCAGAACCGCAGGCTCCCGGGTCATCCGCCAGTGCTGGAAGATGTGCACGTCGCTGAAGGTCAGGACGGCGCCCCGGATCTGCACGCCTTCCATGTAGATGATGGGCATCTGCACGCGGCTTCCCCGCTCCACGTCGAGCGTCACGCCCACGATGTCCGTGCCCGGATCGTCCTGGCCCTGCTTCCGCAGGGCCTCCAGGAGCGCCAGGTTGCCGAGCGAGTCCGGCGCCCCGGTGTCGATGATGGCCTTGGTGCGCACGCGGCCGATGACCACGTCGACCACGAGCAGGTAGTCCCGCATCATCCTGACGGGCAGCGTCTCGAAGCCCGCGCCCGGCTGTTCGCGCTTCGAGCGCCGGACGGTGATCGAGTCGTTCCTGAAATCAATGACTATGCGCTTGTCGCGCAGGCCCTCGTTGCCGAGCACGCCGTCCGCGCCGCCGAAGACGTCCTGCACCACAGGCAGATGGACCGGCTCGAGCACCAGGTCGCCGATGTCCATCCGGTCGACGCGGATCAGCGGCACGATGGCCGTCCCGGTCACGCCGCGGACGCGGACGGTGGACGTCGTCCTGGCACTGTCGCCCAGCGTGTCCGCCACTTTCTGGATCACCGCCGAGCGGTTGGCGCCCGTGTCGAGCACCAGCCGGAAGGGGCCCTGGCCGTTCAGGTACACCGGGGCCCAGATCCTGCCGATGCGGTCGCGGCGGGTTGGTGCGACGTAGCGGGGCTCGGTGGTGGAGACGATAACCTCGGCCGGGGAAGATTCGGTCGCCTGGAGCGGTGCCGGCAGTGTCGCAGGCGACGACGGTCGAGCAGTCCCGGCGCCAGAGGCGGCTACCAGCGCCAGCGCTATACCCGGCAGTTGCCTCGGCAATCGGGCCACCAGCACAGCCCTCCAGGGGGCGGCACGAGACCTGTAGCGGGGATCCTAACTCTTCAGGCCCCCCAGCACTTCATCCAGCATCTTCTTCGCATCGCCAAACAGCATGCGGTTGTTCTCTTTATAGAAGAGCGGGTTGTCCACGCCCGCGTAGCCGGAGGCCATGGAGCGCTTCATGACGATGGACGTCTTCGCCTTCCAGACCTGCAGCACGGGCATGCCGGCGATGGGGCTACCCGGGTCGTCCTCGGCGGCCGGGTTCACGATGTCGTTGGCGCCGATCACCATCGCGACGTCGGTGTCCGGGAAGTCCTCGTTGAGCTCGTCCATTTCCATGACGATGTCGTAGGGCACCTTGGCCTCGGCCAGCAGGACGTTCATGTGGCCGGGCATACGGCCCGCCACCGGGTGTATGCCGAAGCGGACGTTCACGCCCTTCTCGCGCAGGAACTTCGTGATCTCGTAGACCGTGTGCTGGGCCTGGGCCACGGCCATGCCGTAGCCAGGCACGATGATGACGTTCTTCGCCTCACGGAGCAGTTCCGCGGTTTCCAGCGCACTCACCGGCGTCACTTCACCGGCCGGCTGCGTGCCGCCTGCCGCCGGGGAGGCGCCCTCGCCCGTGCCAAAACCGCCGGCGATGACGCTCAGGAAGTTGCGGTTCATCGCGCGGCACATCACGTAGGACAGGATCGCGCCCGAGGAACCAACCAGCGCGCCGGTGACGATCAGCAGGTCGTTGGCCAGCATGAAGCCCGTCGCGGCGGCGGCCCAGCCCGAGTAGCTGTTGAGCATGGAGACCACCACCGGCATGTCGGCGCCGCCGATGGCCATGACCATGTGCACGCCGAAGAGCAGGGCGATCACGGTCATCACCAGGAGCGGTGTCATGCCGGCACTGATGCCCGGGGCCTGCAGGAAGGCGTAGCCGAAGTACACGACCAACAGCAGCGCCGCCAGGTTCAGCCAGTGCCGGGCCGGCAGCAGCAGCGGCTTGCCACCGATCTTCCCCGACAGCTTGCCGAAGGCGATGACGGAGCCCGAGAAGGTCACGGCGCCAATCAGGATGCCGATGTAGATCTCGATCTCGTGGATCGACTTCTCCGCGCCGGAGAACTGGACCGAGGTGTCGACGTAGCTGGCAAAGCCGACCAGGCAGGCGGCAAGGCCGACCAGGCTGTGCATCAGCGCCACCAGCTCGGGCATCTGCGTCATCTGCACCTTGCGGGCAGCGTAGAGGCCGATGGCGCCGCCGGCCACCATTGCGCCGATGATCCAGGGGATACCGGCCGCGGTGACCCGGGGCCCGAGGATAGTCGCCAGCACGGCGATGGCCATGCCGGCCATGCCGAAGAGGTTCCCGCGGCGGGAGGTCTCGGGATTCGAGAGGCCGCCCAGGCTCAGGATGAAGAGGATCGTGGCGGCAATATAGAAGACGGTGGCAAGGCTGGAGGACATTCGCGCTTCCCTACTTCCGGAACATCGCCAGCATGCGGCGGGTGACGGCGAAGCCGCCGAACATGTTGATGGCGGTGAGCGCGAGCGCCACGACGGCAAGGCCGAGGATCAGGCCGCCGGGCCGGTCGCCCCCGGCCCCGCCGAGCGGCGGCGCCACCTGGACGAGCGCGCCGACAGCGATGATGCTGGAGATCGCGTTGGTGACGCTCATCAGCGGGGTGTGCAGCGCGGGCGTCACGTTCCAGATCACCATGTAACCGATGAAGCAGGCCAGCACGAACACCGTGAAGTGCGACAGGAACGAGGCCGGCGCGAAGGCCCCGACCAGCAGGAACAGCACGGCGCCGACGCCGAAGACCGCGGCCAGGGTCCTGGCGGACATGGGCTCGCCAGCGCCATGGCCGTGGCCGGATTTCTTCGCCACCGCCACCGGGGCCGCGGCGGGCTTCGCCTGCGGTGGCGCCGCCGACAGCTTGGGTGGCGGAGGGGGCCACGTGACGGCGCCCTCCCTGATCACCGTCGCGCCGCGGAGCACCTCATCGTCGAAGTTGACGTCGATGGTGCCGTCCTTCGTCTTGCACAGCTCCTCGGTAAGGCGCAGCAGGTTGTTGGCATAGAGCGTGGATGCCTGTCTGGAGAGGCGGCTCGGCAAATCGGTATAGCCGATGATCGTGACGCCATGGCGGACGACGACATCGCCAGGGACCGTGAGTTCGCAGTTGCCGCCCTGCTCGGAAGCGAGATCGACGATGACGCTGCCGGGCCGCATCGACCGGACCATCTCCGCGGTAATGAGCTTCGGCGCAGGCTTCCCGGGGATCAGCGCGGTGGTGATGATGATGTCGACGTCCTTCGCCTGCTTCGCGAAGGTCTCCAGCTGGGCCCTCTGGAAGCCCTCGCTCATCACCCTCGCGTAGCCGCCGACGCCGGTGCCCTCCTCCTGGTAGTCGACAGGGACGAATTCAGCGCCCATGGACTTCACCTGGTCGGCGACCTCGGGCCGCGTGTCGTTGGCACGGACGATGGCGCCGAGGCCGACCGCGGTGCCGAGCGCGGCGAGACCGGCAACGCCGGCGCCGATCACGAAGACCTTGGCCGGCGGCACCTTGCCCGCGGCGGTGATCTGGCCCGTGAAGAACCGGCCGAAGTGGTGGGCCGCCTCGATCACGGCGCGGTAGCCGGCAATGTTGGCCATGGACGACAGCGCGTCCATCTTCTGGGCCCGGGACATGCGCGGCACGCTGTCCATGGCGAGTACCGTGAGTCCGCGTCCCGCCAGCTGCTGCACGAGGTCCGGGTTCTGGGCCGGCCAGATGAAGCTGACCAGGGTGGTGCCCGGCCTGATCAGGGGGATTTCCTCCGCGGCCGGCGCGCGCACCTTGAACACCAGGTCCGACCCGGCCCAGAGGCCAGAGGCGTCGGGGGCGATCGTCGCACCTGCCGCGCGGTAGGCGTCGTCGCTGAAGTTGGCGGCATCGCCGGCGCCGCTCTCAACTTTGACGGCAAAGCCGAGCTTGATGAGCTTCCCGACGACGTCGGGCACCGTGGCAACCCGCTTTTCGCCGGCAAAGACTTCCCGCGGGACTCCGATGGTCAGGGACATGGCAACCTCGGCAAAGGCTTGGTTTCAGTGTTCGTGGCGACGTGGCTCAGGGATCCGCCGGCGCCGGCGGGCAATGATACGCACCTTCGCGGCGTATTCGATACGCAGACAGCGCTACTCGGCCACGACGCGAAAGCCGTTGTAATAGAGCCGCCGGTCCGGCGCGTAGCGGTCCCGGGTGGCTGCCAGGCAGACGTCGGGCTGGTTGTACCAGGAGCAGCCCCGCAGCACCTTCTCCTCGCCGGTAGCGGGACCGTCCGGGTCCTTCAGCGGCGAGACGTCGTAGTAGTCGGCCTGGTACCAGTCCCCGGTCCACTGCCAGACGTTGCCCACCATGTCGTACAGGCCCCAGGCATTGGGAGGAAAGGTCCCCACCCGCGTCGTCATCGGTTGCGACTTCGACAGGCGATCGCCTTCGCGATCCCACCACGCCTTCCAGCCGTCCCGGTCGACGGGCTTGCCTATGCGCCAACTGGCGGTGTTCGCCGCATCGGCCCGCCACCGGTCGCCGAAGACGTAAGCCCGCCCGTCGATGCCCCCGCGGGCCGCGTACTCCCACTCCGCTTCGGTGGGCAGTCGATATGTGGTGCCTGTCGCCGCCGTCAGCCACTGCGCGTAGGCGGTCGCGTCCGCGATATCCACGTTGACCACCGGGTGATTGGGATACCGGGCGCCGTAGTCACCCCACCCTCTCGGCGGCAGGGCTGGCTCGCGCTTCGTGGCCGTGACGAACGCCGAGTACTGGGCATTCGTCACGGGGAACCGGCTGATCCGGAACGCCGACAGCTCCACATCGTGCACCCGGGCATAGTCATCCCCGAACCCCGCCTGCACCGCCGGGCCCGCGTAGCCCATGCGGAAGCGCCCGGCGGGCACCGGCAGCATTTCCGGGTGGAGGACACCGCCACGGAGCACGCCAAACAGGTCGCCGGCAGTGGCGGCAGCGATTCCGGACCCTTGCGCCGACCCCTCGATCGTCGCGGTCCCCGCGGGCTGCGGAGCCTCCAGCCGGCGACCTCGCCTGCCGGTGAAGGTGCCCCGGCCGTAGAGGCCGAAGTCAATGGTGCCCGTCATCCTGTCGCCGTCCACCGTCGCGCGGTAGACAGCGGCCATGGGCTGGCCGCCGAACTCCAGTACCGCCGTGAACTCGAGGTTCACGCCATCAACACTGCCCACGAAGCGGCCGCTCGCGGAGTCGCTCTCGATGAAACCGATCACCCGGTTGCCCTCCTGCCTGAACAGGACGTCGCGTCGACCGGGGCCGTTCTGGGAATTCACGTCGAAGTGCCATTCCCCCGAGAGATCGGTCGTCGCCGCTGCCAGGGCCGAAGGGAAGGCACCGGCGAACAACGCAAGGACACAGAGTGCGGCAGGCAGCATGCGACGCCTCGAGGCCAGGTATCGGCGACCACAATAGCCGATTCCGTCGGCCGCACGCGGAGTCGGCCTAGCACCCGGGAAGCGAGTTGACCCAGGCCGTCAGGAGGGCCACCCCGGCCGGATCCACCAGCGCTGAACCGAGCGGCGGCATGCCGTTGGCATCCCGGCGCCCCATCCGGGCGACGACCACGGAACGGGCCGCGTCGCCGGGGGCAACGAGCCGCGCGTTCGAGGTCCCGAGATCGCCGGCCTGGGGCAGGGCATTGCAGGTGCCTGTCGCCGCCAGTGTCGTCGCGTACCGCAGGTCCATGCCGGAGGGCGTGGGCCCGCCCGGCTGGTGACACTGGGCACAATTCGTGTCCAGCCACGCCCGTGCACGGCTGGCCAGCGGCTGGGAGGCATCGGCGGGGTCGGGCAGCTTCGGCAGGCCGGCCGGCGGCGCCGGCAGGGGGGCGCTCAGCATGCCGATATGTTCGAGCGTGGCCAGCTGGTTCGCCGTCCGACCGGTTGCCGGGTAGAGCAGCGGTCCGTTCAGCTGGGCCGTCGTCAGGCCCAGCGAGAAGCCCGCCGCCTGGGTGTGGCAGCTCATGCACTCACCCTCGCTGGGATAAATCCAGGACTGACCGCCGACCTCCCGTACCTTGCCGCCGATGACCCGGGACGCCTGGGTGCCGGCGGCGTTCCATTCGTAGGTGTACCCGGCCCAGACGCCATCGGGGTGGCGCATCAGCAGGCGGGTCTCGATGGGCAGGCCGTTCAGCGCAAAGTTCTTGACGAGGACCGATCCCGGCGGGAGATCCCAGTCACCCCCGGCGTTGCCGCTGATCGGCGCCACGTCGATGGTGGCCGCGTCGGGAAGTGCCAAGTAGCGGGTCTTCGCGGCACTGTCGGACCAGAACGGTGCGCTGACACCGTAGGGAATGAGCCCGGGCGCCGGCTGGCGCTGATCGCCCGTCAGCACGCAACCGGTATCACCCAGGCTGGCGGGTATCGTGTCCGGCGTGGCAGTGCCCGCGGCGATGAGCCGCCGGATCCGGCCATTGCCGTAGTCCGCAAAGTAGAGCTCCCGGGCCGCGTCAGTGCCGAAGGCCGAAATGTTGTAGGGCGTGTCCACGAGCTCGTCGTTGGCGTAGCCGCCCTGGCCGTCGCCCTGGAGCGCCCAGATTCGGCCGGAGTTGAAGTCCGCGAACACGTACCGGCCCTGGAGGGCAGTTAGCGCGGCGCCCCGGTAGACGAAGCCGCCGGTGATCGATGCGTTGCCGCCGGAGTGCGCGTATTCGGTGACGGGTTCCGTCAGCCCGCCGGCCGGACAGCCGGAGCTGTTGTAGCTGTGGGCCCCCTCGCGGCAACGCCAGCCGTAGTCCCCCCCAAGCTCGATGACGTCCACTTCCTCCCAGGCACCCTGGCCAACGTCCCCGGCCCAGAGCTGGCCGGTGGGCCCGTCGAATGACCAGCGCCAGGGATTGCGCAGGCCGGACGCGTAGATCTCGGGACAGGGCAGCGCATTTGCCGCGGGCCCGCACCTGGGGTTCGCCGCATAGGGATTGGTGGATGGGATGGTATAGCCGGGGCTCGGAAACGCGACGCCAAGCACGTTGATCCGCAGCATCTTGCCGAGCAGCCGCGTCGGGTTACGGGCGTAGTTCTGGGTGTCCCCGGCACCGCCGCCGTCGCCCAGGCCGACGTAGAGGAAGCCGTCCGGGCCGAAGGCGATGTCGCCGCCATTGTGGTTGGTGGCAGGCTGGTCCACCTGGCGCAGCACCTGCTCCGTGATGCTGACCGGCGTCGTGACGTTGTCGAGTATCACCCGGGAAATCTTCGACACCATGCTGGTTCCCGGATTGCCCGTGTACGAGACGTAGACTTCCGGGGTCGCGGGAAAATCCGGGTGAAAGGCCATGCCGAGCATGCCCCCCTCCGAGTCCGCGTTCACCTTGCTGCGAAAGTCGAGCCAGTTGGTCACGACCGCCGGGTTGGCCACGTTGAAGGTCCGGATCAGCCCGCCCTTCTCCAGCACGAACCAGCGGGAACCGTCGCCGGGCGCCTGGATGATCTTGGTCGGTGCATTGAAGGCCGGCGCCGTGGGATAGGCATCGGCCGTGCCCACCTGCGCGTCCCCCGTTGGCCGCGACGGCGCGATGCAGGTGGCATTGGCCGGGCGGGCGTCGAGACCGAAGGCGTGTGCGGCTGGCCCCGGCGGCAGCCCGAGCAGGCCGCGGAACAGGGCGGTGTCCTGTGCGTTCACACTGCCGCTGCAGTTGAGGTCGGCGGGATTGTAGTCGGGGCCAACGCTCGGCAGGCCAAGCTGTTCGCGGATCAGGCCCGTGTCCTGGGCATTGACTGCGCCGTTGTTGTTCAGGTCCCCGTCGCAGTGATTGCCGTAGCCGTCGGCGTCGGAGTCGCACTGGCCCGGATTCGCCACCAGCGTGCAGTTGTCACTGTCATCGTCGACGCCATCGCCGTCCTGGTCAGCCGCCTGGCTCTGGGACGCCGCCAGCGCAGCAACCAGGAGCAGAACGCTGCGGAGAAATCCCGTTGGCCAGCCCGAAGATCCTGCAGCGCGTTCCATGCTCTGATGTGCTCCAGGCGAAAAACCTGAAGGTCACCATAGGCCGGATGCTGCCGGTTATCTGTTCGCTGGCGCACTATCGTTGCCGGGCTACTCCGCCCCGCGCAGCTGCTCCACGATCGCCGGATTCTCCAGCGTCGACACATCCTGGGTGATGGGCTCACCCCGCGCGATGGCGCGCAGCAGGCGCCGCATGATCTTGCCGGAGCGGGTCTTGGGCAGGTTGTCGGCGAAGCGGATGTCGTCGGGCTTCGCGATGGCACCCAGCTCCCTGCCCACGAACTCCCGCAGCTCGTTCGCCAGCTTCTCCGCGTCCCTGCCCGCGGGCCGCTGGCCCTTCAGCACCACGTAGGCAAAGATCGACTCGCCCTTGATCTCGTGGTGGCGGCTCACGACAGCCGCCTCAGCGACCCGCGGGTGGGCCACGAAGGCGCTCTCGACTTCCGCGGTGCCGAGCCGGTGTCCCGATACCTTCAGCACATCGTCCGCCCGGCCCAGGACCCAGAAGTAGCCGTCCGCGTCCCGGTAAGCCGTGTCGCCCGCCACGTAGTAACGGTTGCCGAACTTCTCCCAGTAGGTCGAGAGATAGCGCTCGTTGTCGCCCCAGATCGTGCGCAGCATGGACGGCCAGGGCTTGCGCACCACGAGCCAGCCGCCCTGGTCCGGGTTGGTCACGGGATCGCCGTCCTCGTCGACGATCGCCATGTCGATGCCGGGTATCGGCAGCGTGCAGGAGCCGGGCTTGGTGGCGGTCACGCCGGGCAGCGGGCTGGCCATGGTGGCGCCCGTCTCCGTCTGCCACCAGGTGTCGACGATGGGACAGCGGGTCTTGCCGATGATCGTGTGGTACCAGATCCAGGCCTCCGGATTGATGGGCTCGCCCACCGTGCCGAGCAGGCGCAGCTTCGAGAGGTCGTAGCTGTTCGGGATGTCATCGCCCAGCTTCATCAGCGCCCGGATCGCGGTAGGCGCGGTGTAGAAGATCGTGACGCCCAGGCGCTCGCAGATGCTCCAGAACCGGCCGCCATCCGGATACACCGGCGCGCCCTCGTACATGACGATGGTGGCACCCGCGGCCAGCGGCCCGTAGCACACGTAGGTGTGGCCGGTGACCCAGCCCACGTCGGCCGTGCACCAGAAGACGTCGTCCTCGCGGAAGTCGAAGATCCACTTGGCCGTGACTTTTGCGTTGAGCAGGTAGCCGGCCGTCGAGTGCTGGATTCCCTTGGGCTTGCCCGTGGAGCCCGAGGTGTAGAGCAGGTAGAGCGGGTGCTCGGCGTTTACCCAGGCTGGCTCGCACGTCGCCTCGTGGCTGCTCACGATGTCGGACCACCAGACGTCCCGGCCCTCCTCCATGCGGACCGGCTGGCCCGTGCGCTTCAGTACCAGAACCTTCTGGATGGTGTCGCAGCTGGTCTCCAGCGCTTCGTCCACGGCCTGCTTGAGTTCAACCACCTTGCCACCGCGCCAGCCGCCATCTGCCGTGATGACCACCTTCGCGCCGGCATCCGCAATCCGGTCCCGCAGCGAGTGGGCCGAAAAGCCGCCAAATACCACCGAATGCGTGGCGCCGATGCGGGCGCAGGCCTGCATGGCAATCACGGCCTCCGGAACCATCGGCATGTAGATCACAACCCGGTCGCCGGGCCACACGCCCAGCGCCTTCAGCGCATTGGCGAGCTGGCAGACTTCGGCGGTCAGCTGCTGGTAGGTCAGCGTGCGGTTGTCGCCCTTCTCGCCCTCGAAGACGATCGCAGGCTTGTTGCCGCGTGGACCGAGGTGCACGTCCAGGCAGTTGTAGCTCGCGTTGATCTCGCCGTCGGTGAACCAGCGGAAGTTGGGTGCGCGGGAGTCGTCCAGGATCCTGCTGAAGGGCACGTGCCAGCGCAGTTCCTCGCGGGCCAGTCGGCCCCAGTACGCCACGTGGTCCCGCCCGGCCTCCGCCCGGAGGGCGGCAAAATCGGCGGGCTGGATACGGGCTGCTGCGGTGAACGCGGCGGGTGGCTGGAACTTGCGAGACTCGTGGAGGACGGACTCGATGTTGGTCATGAACTGTCCCGGGACTATTCGACGGCGACGTCGGTGGGCTTGGGCTGTGCATCGATGATGCGCTGGCTTATCGGATCGTCCTCGAAGTCCCGGAGGAATATCTCCAGGGACGCGGCAGCCAGGTCGGGATTACCGCCGTCGTAGAGCTCGAGGATCTTGGCCAGTCGCCGGTCCCGGGGCTGGATGACGCCCGCGGCGCTCGTCGCTTCGGCCGCCGTCGCGGCGGGGTCACTGGACCCCGGCGCCGCCGCGTCGGCCACCAGGCCCGCCGCCCCGGCAGGGACGCGGGCCTGCCGGGTATCGGGTTGCAGTTCCTGCTCTCCCGCCTTCGCCTCGTCGGCGATGGCGGCCAGCTGGTTCGCCAGCACCAGTTCCTTGCGGATCAGGGCAATCGCCGTGTCCAGGTCCTGCACCTGAGGCCCCTCGGGTTCGAAGAACGGCGGCGGCGGGAGCGGGGCCAGCTCGACCTCGGCTTCCTGGCTGGCGGCGGCGGCAGCTTCCGCCGCAGCCTTCTCCGCCTCATCGCGCTCCCGGGCGCGCTTCGCGAACATCGACTTTAGGGGACTGGTCCCGTCCGGTTCCACGCCGGAGTCGGACGGCCGGTCACCCAGCAGTGAGACGCCAACCCCGACGGCGACGAGTACCGACGCTGCCAGCGCCGCGGGCACCAGCCAGCGCGGGCGGCGGACGACCGGGCCGTCTGGCTCCTCGTCGTCGTCGTCGATACCACCGACGGGCGGACGGGCGGCGGGTTCCTTCGCAGCAGTGGACGCGCCGGAAGCGGGCACCGGCTTCGGGGACGATGGCTTGCCGGCGGCCGCGGGCACTGGCTGGGCGGCTTCGGCCTTCGATTCCGGTTTCGCGGTCGCCTTGGGGGCCGCTGGACTGGCCGCTGGACTGGCCGCAGAACTGGCCGCGCCCCTGGCCATGGCGAGGATCTTCCCGTCGAGCACCTCGGGCGGGTCCACTGCATCCAGGGCGCCGTAAGCCTCGGACAGCGGCGACTGGCGCCGGAGGAAATTCTCGAGCTCGGCCTCGTCCCGCGGCAGGTTTCCGTTGCTCATGACAACGCCTCCCGGGAACCGGCCGGCGCCAGGTCGCCGAGTGCGCCGCGCAGCTTCTTCACGGCGTACCGGAGCCGGCTCTTCACCGTTTCCGCGTTCGCGCCGGTCACGGCGGCGATCTCCGCAAGGCCCAGCTCACCTTCCTCGTGCAGCAGGAAGGCCTCGCGCTGTTCAGGGGGGAGCGCTTCCAGGGCCGACCAGAGCCGGGCGGCGCGCTGGGCCACGGAGTTCGCGGCCTCGGGTCCGGCCGCTGAGTCGGCCGCGTCCTGCTCCCAGTCCACCAGGGACCAGCGGGCGGAAGCGAAGGCCGGATCCAGTTCCTCGGCGAGGGGATCCGGCAATTCCCCGGGCTGCACCTCGCCGTCGCCGTTGGTCAGGGACCGGCCGGTCTTGCGATAGTGGTCGACGAGGCAGTTGTGCCCGATCTGGTACATATAAGTGGTGAAACGGGCCTTGGGTTCGTAGCGCTGTCGCGCCTTGACGATGCGGATCCAGACCTCCTGGAACAGCTCCGCCGCCGTCTCGGGATCCCCGCATTGGCGGAGGAAGTAGCGGTAGAGCGGACCCTTGTGGCGGCCATACAGCGTGTTGAACGCCGCGACATCTCCGCTCGCGTACCGGGTCATCAGCTGCGCGTCTTCGGATTCACCCGCCATGGCCGGCAGCATATGCCAGCCGGCCCGGCGGGTGAACGGTTCTGCTGTGACTAGCGTCGCACCTGGGCGCCCTCGGCGTCGCCGTCCGGGGCGCCGGTGTGACCGGTTGCCGCCGCAGCAAGGCTGTCGGCCAGCTTCACGAGCGACACGAACTCGCCGCGATAACCGCCGGGGTCGTCGCCCCGGGCGCCCGTCGCGAGCCGGGCGATGTCGCCGTAGCCAAACTGGCCCAGGTAATTGCCGCCGCGGAGCTTCTGGCCGAAGGCGGCGACGGCGGCTGCAAACTGCAGGTCCCCGGACCGGTTGGCGGGCAGGTCGGCCAGGGGCCGGATGTCAGCCCGGAGGACCGGCTGTTCGATCAGGCGGCTCCTGTCCCCATCCGGCGCCTTGTAGCGCAGGCGGACGTGGGCCAGTTCCGCGGCGGTGACGTCCGCCTTCGGACGGGTCGCCTGGCCATAGCGCAATGGGTCCACGAGCCGGGCCGGACTTCCGGTGAGCGTCAGCTCGTAAAGTGCCGTCACCGTATGCCCGGCACCGATGTCGCCCGCGTCGATGCGGTCGTTGTTGAAATCCTCCCGGCGAAGCAGCCGGTTCTCATAGCCGATCAGTCGGTACTCGGCCACGGCCGCGGGATTGAACTCCACCTGGATCTTCACGTCCTTCGCGATGGTCTGGAGCGTTCCGGAGAGTTGCTCGACGAGAACCTTGCGGCCCTCGCGGAGGGTGTCGATGTAGGCATGGTTGCCGTTGCCGGCATCGGCCAGGCGCTCCAGCAGCTCGTCGTTGTAGTTGCCGGTGCCGAAGCCGAGGGTCGTGAGGGAGATCCCGCCGTCCCGTTCCCGCTCGACGATGTCCACCAGGGCGTCGAAGTCGGTGGTGCCCACGTTGAAGTCGCCGTCCGTGGCCAGGACGAGGCGGTTGATGCCACCCTTTATATAGGCCTGGCGGGCGAGGTCGTAGGCCAGCCGGATGCCGCCGGCGCCATTGGTGCTGCCACCGGCCTCCAGCTGGTCCAGCGCGGCGCGGATCCTGGCCTGCTCGTTGCCGGGCGTGGGCTCGAGCACCGCGCCCGCGGCTCCCGCGTAGACCACCAGCGCCACCCGGTCGGCGGCCCTCAGCTGCCCGGTCAGCAACCGGAAGGCGTTCCGGAGCAGGGGCAGCTTGTCCCGGTCCTGCATGGACCCCGACACGTCGATGAGGAACACCAGGTTGGCCGGCGCCCGGCGCTCCGCCGGGATCTCGTAGCCCCTGAGGCCCACCTGCAGCAGCACCTTGTCCGGGTTCCAGGGCGCCGGCGCCAGGGCGGTGGTCACCGTGAACGGCTGGTCCCGGCCTGCGGGCACGGGATAGTCGTAGGCGAAGTAGTTGATCAGTTCCTCGACCCGGACGGCGTCTTCCGGAGGCAGGGCGCCGTCGTTCAGGAAGCGCCTGACGTTGGCGTAGGAGCCGGTGTCCACGTCGATGCTGAAGGTGGACACGGGCTGCTCGCTCGCCAGCCGCACGGGGTTCTCGTCCAGATGCGCGTAGTTCTCGCGATCCCCGGGGATGAGGACGGGCCAGCAGCAGGTCGGCGGCGCCGGAGCCATCGCCAGGTCCTGGGCGGCGGCGAAGGAGAGCTTCCTCGAGCCCAGTGCAGCCGTAGGAGCGGCTTCAGCCGCGACCGTGCCTTCCCCGATCTGGCTCTCCTGTTCGCCCGATCCGGTCGCGGCTGAAGCCGCTCCTACGGGAGGGGGCGGCGGTGCCTGTTCTTCGTTGAGGCTGCAGGCCGACAGCCAGAGGGCGAGCAGGACAAGGCGCAGGACGTGCTGATGGTTCACGGCGTTCGACTCCGCCACCCGACAGGGCGGCCCCTGAGTCTGTAAACGCCGGAATCCCGAAAACGGGGTTAAGCGTTGGCGATCCGGAGGCTGGACGCCAGACGCTGGTGCAGCGGGCTGCTGCGGGGGATGTGCGCGAGCAGGAACTCCATCTGGTCAGCCAGCACGCGGCGGCCCTTCAGGTAGATGTACTCGGCGTAGGTTGGCGTGAACGGGACCGCGACCAGCTGCATGCCGGCCTGCTCGGGCGTGTGCCCGCCCTTGTGGTTGTTGCACCGCCGGCAGGCAGTGACCACGTTGTTCCAGGTGTCGCCGCCACCCTTCGACAGGGGCCGCACGTGATCCCGTGTCAGGTCCCGCACCGGGAACTGGTGCGCGCAATACAGGCAGATGTTGGAATCGCGCCGGAACAGCGTCTTGTTGTTCAGCGGCGGCACGTAGCGGTCCATGAGCTCGGCCACATCCGGCGAACGCCCGACTGTGGCGACGATGGAGTTGACCTCGATGCAGCTCTGCTTGCGGCTGCGGGCGTTCATGCCCCCGTGGACGCGGAACAGCGGCGAGCCGCAGCTGTAGGCGACCTGCCCGAGGTAGTAGAGCCGCACCGCATCCCGGTAGTCGATCCACTCCAGCGGCATGCCAGCCGCGTCCGTCCGCAGGACCTGCTGCGAAAAATCGCTGGCTTCTTCGTGGAGGTACAACATGTGTGGGTCGGCCCCGCCGCGCCCGTATATTGCGGGTTCCGGATCAAAAATCAAATTGGCCGGGTCACGCGCCGGGCGGCCGTGATGCGCCGGAAACATTCGTCGTTCCAGTGCCAGTGAATCCGGGCCTGCGCCAGGGGACTGCTCGACCACGTTGCGATTCCGCATACTGCCGGACTCTCCAGCGTCCCCCGCGGGAGTGCCAGGGCCACTCAAATGGGGGTTGACAAACCGTTCGAAACGGGTCCCGAAGGGACCGCTGCGGCTGCACTTATGCACATTTCCGGCGGATAAGGGCCAGTTAGCGACTGCAGCGCGGTGGGCACATGAGCACATGCCCATAAGCCAATGAAAATATTGACAAATACTCATCGGTCAAAAAATGATCAGGTTGTCATAATGGTTGGTGAGCTTGGCCGGGGGGGCCGTTTGACCCATCTCATGCACAGACTTATCCACAGGATCTGTGGACAACTGCCCTGGACGGCCCCGTGACCCGGCGGTCGATCCTCGAAGTGGCGATCCCGGCACCTCTGATGGGCCTTTTCGACTACCTGGCCCCGGCGGACAGCGATCAGCCCATCCTCCCGGGAGTCCGCGTGCGGGTGCCCTTTGGCCGCGGCCACCGGGTGGGCCTGGTGATGGGAGTCAAGGCAGACAGCGACCTGCCTGCGTCCCGGCTGAAGAGCGTCGAGGCGGTGCTCGACCAGGAACCGCTCCTGCCCGACGACCTGCAGCGCCTCCTCGCCTGGGCTTCTGCCTACTACCAGCACCCGCCCGGCGAGGTGTTTGCGACGGCGATCCCTCTGGGCCTGCGCGAAGGGCGTGGCATGGCTGAGGGCGAAGCGGCCTTCGCGCTCACCCGCGCGGGACGGGAGGCCGATGCGGCGCTGCTGAACCGGGCGCCGGCCCAGTGGCGCGCCTTCCAGCAGCTGTTCGCCGCTGGCGAGCCACTCACCGCCGGGCAACTGGAATCGCTGGGACCGGCCTGGCGACGCGCGGTCAACGCCCTCATCGCGCGGGGCTGGGTTGCCGGGACACGTCTCGCCGGAGCCCTGGAGCCCATCAGGGCCGCGCCGGACAGTCCACCCGCGCTGACCCCGGAACAGTCCCGGGCCGTGGCCGCCATCACGGCGACCACCGGCTTCCGCTGCTTCCTGCTCGATGGCGTGACCGGCAGCGGCAAGACCGAGGTGTACCTGCGCTGCATCCGTGAACGCCTGGACGCCGGCCAGCAGTGCCTGGTTCTCGTGCCGGAAATCGGCCTGACGCCGCAGCTGCTGGACCGCTTCCGCCGCCGGTTCCCGGTGCCCATGGCGGTGATGCACTCCGGGCTCGCCGAGGGCGAGCGCCTGCGGGCCTGGACCGCCGCACGGGACGGCACCGCGCAGATCGTGATCGGCACGCGCTCGGCCATCTTCACCCCGCTGCCGCGCCCGGGCCTGATCGTCGTCGACGAGGAGCACGACGCCAGCTACAAGCAGCAGGACGGCTTCCGCTACTCGGCCCGGGACCTGGCGGTCTGGCGGGCCCGGCAGCTCGGGGTGCCGCTGGTGCTCGGCTCGGCCACGCCCGCCCTCGAGTCCGTGGAGAACGCCCGCAGCGGCCGCTACGAGCGGCTGGTGCTGGCGGAGCGGGCCGGCGCGGCCGGCCAGCCCACGGTGCATCTCATCGACGTGCGCACCCACCAGCCCCGGGATGGCCTCACCCAGCCCCTGCTCGCGGCGATCCGCCGGCATCTCGATGACGACGGGCAGGCGCTGATCTTCCTGAACCGGCGGGGCTACGCGCCGACGCTGGTCTGCACGGGCTGCGGCACCGTCGTCGGCTGCGACCGGTGCGACGCCCGGATGGTGCTTCACCAGCAGCGGGGCCGGGTGACCTGCCATCACTGCGGCAGCGACCGGCCGGCGCCCGTCACTTGCCCCCACTGCCAGGCGGAGCTTCGCGCCGTGGGCCAGGGAACGGAGCGGCTGGAGCAGGCGCTGGCCCGGGAATTTCCCGAGCATCTCCTCGAGCGCATCGACCGGGACACGACCCGCCGGCGGGGCGAGATCGAGCGCCGGCTCGACCGGGTGCGCAGCGGGGAGGCGCGCCTGCTTCTCGGCACCCAGATGCTCACCAAGGGCCACGACTTCCCCGGTGTCACGCTGGTCGGCATCGTCGACGTGGACCAGGGGCTGTTCGGCACCGACTTCCGCAGTGCGGAGCGGCTGGCCCAGACCTTCATCCAGGTGGCCGGCCGGGCAGGCCGCGCCGACCGGCCCGGCGAGGTCTGGCTGCAGACGCTCTTCCCGGATCACCCGCTGCTGCGGGTCCTGCTGTCCCAGGGCTATGGCGCCTTCGCGGCGCTCGCCCTCGACGAGCGACAGCAGGCAGGCTGGCCGCCCTGGTCCTCGCTCGCCCTGGTGCGGGCCGAGGCGACGGAACGGCCGCCCGTGTTCGCCTTCCTGGAGGAGGCCGCCGCGGTTGCGCGCGACCTGGTGCGTGACGGGTCGCCCGGCGCGCTGAAGGTCCTCGGTCCCGCGCCGGCGCCGATGGAGCGCCGCGCCGGACGCTTCCGGGGCCAGCTGCTCCTGCAGGCAACCGCGCGGCGCGACCTGCAGCGCTTCCTGCCGGCGTTTCGCGCCGCCATTGCCGCGTTGAACTCCCAGCGCCGCGTGCGCTGGAGCCTCGACGTGGATCCGTCGGAATTGTTCTAGTCCCGGAGGTACTGCGGAGTGGTCTAGAATCCCGCCCGTCCCCGGGGTCCGCAACTCATCGAAGATGCAAATCACGTCTCACATCGCGCAGGTCGTGCGCGCGGCGCTCGACTGGCCGGTCGAACGGGCGACCCAGGTGGAGGACGCGCTCACCGCCCCGCCGAATGCCGCCCTCGGCGACGTCGCCTTTCCCTGTTTCCAGCTGGCGAAGGAACGCCGCTCGGCCCCGCACCTGATAGCGAAGGAACTGGCGGGGAATATCAGCCCCGACCCGATCATCGCGGGCGCCCGGGCGGAGGGCCCCTACCTCAACCTGTTCCTGAACCGGGCCAACTGCACGGAGCAGGTGCTGGGCGAGATCCGCGACAACCCGGCCACCTTCGGCCGGCGGGACCTGGGCGAAGGGCGCACCCTGGTGCTCGACTTCTCGGCGCCGAACATCGCCAAGCCCTTCCACTTCGGCCACCTGCGCTCCACCAACCTGGGCGCCGACCTGGCCCGGATCTTCGCCTTCCAGGGCTGGAAGGTGGTCCGCAAGAACTACATCGGTGACTGGGGCACCCAGTTCGGCTTCGTCATCTGGGCCTGGCAGCAGTGGGGCGAGGAGGCCGCGCTGGAGGCGCGGGCCATCGACTACCTGGTGGAGCTCTACGTGCGCGCCTACCGGCAGAGCGAGCAGGACCCGGGCGTGCGGGAGCAGGCCAAGGCACTTTTCCTGCGCCTGGAGAAGGGTGATCCGGAGGTCGTCGCTCTCTGGCAGCGCTTCCGGGCGCTGTCGCTGGAGGGATTCCACCTGACCTACGACCGCCTCGGCATCGCCTTCGACTCCTGGGACGGCGAGTCCTCGCTGAACGACAAGGTGCAGCCCGTCATCGACCGCTTCCTTAAGGCGGGCGTGGCCCGCGAGTCGGAGGGCGCCATCGTGGTGGACGTGTCGGACGTGCTCGGCCGGGAGATTGCGCCCTGCATGCTGCAGAAGTCCGACGGCGCCTCCACCTACGCCGCCCGGGACTGCGCCGAGGCCATCGACCGGTGGGAGAAGTACCGGTTTGGCGCCAACGTCTACGTGACCTCCCGCCAGGAGGACCACTTCGCCCAGGTCTTCGCGGCGCTGGGCAAGCTGGCCGTGGCGGAAGCCTGGCCGGAGAACTGGCCCGCCCGCTGTGAGAACGTGGGCTTCGGCTTCGTGCGGGGCATGTCCACCCGCAAGGGCGAGGCCGTGTGGCTCGAGGCCGTGCTGGACGAGGCCCGGGACCGGGCCGCCCGCTACCGGGAGGAGCGCGCCGCCGCCAATGCGCGGGCGCATCCGGAGCTGCCCGCCGCGGAGCTGGCGGCGATCAGCGAGTCGGTGGGCCAGGCCGCGCTCCTCTACTTCGACGTGTCGTCCCGGCGCCTGACCGACGTGACCTTCGACTGGGACACGGTGCTCCAGTTCGAGGGCAACACGGGCCCCTACCTGCAGTACACCCACGCGCGGATGAGCGGCATCTTCCGCAAGGCGGCCGAAGCGGGGCTGGCCACGCCGGACAGGCCGGGTAACCTGCAGCTGCTGGCCGCCGACGAGGAGTGGGCGCTGGTGCAGAAGCTGCGCGGTTTCAGCCACGCCGTCCGGCGGGCCGCGGAACAGCGCGAGCCCTTCGAGGTGGCCCATTACCTGCACGAGCTGGCGAGCGTGTTCAATGCCTTCTACAACCGGCACGTGGTGCTGGACGAGGCCAACGCCGACCTCAGCCGGGCCCGGCTGCTGCTCGTGGGCAGCACGCGCGCGGTGCTGGCGAGTGGTCTCCGGCTGCTCGGGATCCGCCCGCTGGAGTACATGTAGTGGCGAAAGCCGCGACGGCGGCGAAGCGCCGGCGCGCCCGGCGCCGCAGCTCCAGAGGCCTGCCCCGGGGCTTCGTCCTGGGGATCGTCCTGCTCCTGTGCACGGGACTGGTGGCCTGGTATTTCCGGGACGCGCTGGACACGGGCTTCGGTTCGCCGGACAAGAAGGCCGTGCGGCAGAAGGAGAAACCGGCGGCCAGGGCCCCGGCCGAAACGCCGCCGGCCGAGGCCACCGACCGCTTCGAGTTCTACGAGATGCTGCCCGACGCGGAAGTGGAAGTGTCCGAGCAGCCCAAGGCGACGGGCAAGGCCGGCCCGCCACCCGTCTCGATGCCGGGCACCTACGTGGTGCAGGCGGGCGCGTTCCCGAATTTCGCGGAGGCGGACAAGGTGAAGGCCCGGCTGGCCCTGCTCGGCGTGGTGTCCGAGATCCAGGCCGCGGACGCCAACGGCACGACGTTCCACCGGGTGCGCATCGGCCCGATCGACGACCTGAACGAGCTGAACCGGCTGCGGGCCCGGCTGCGCCAGAATGGCATCGAGTACCTCGTCATCCCCGTCGGTGACTAGGCTCGCGCTGGCGGCGCTGCCCACGGCGCTCGAGCCGGCGCGGCGGATGGGCGCGGCCATCGGCGCGCCGGACCTGCTGACCAAGCGGGACGACCTGGCGGGCGCCACCTACGGCGGCAACAAGGTGCGGAAACTGGAGTACCTGCTGGGCGATGCGCTCGCCCGGGGCTGCGATGCCGTCGTCACCTTCGGCGCCGCCGGTTCGAATCACGCGCTGGCGACCGCCGTGTACGCGAAGCAGGCGGGACTCGATTGCTACGCGGTGCTCACGGACCAGATCCAGACGCCCTGGGTGGCGAAAACGCTCCGCTGGCACTGCCTGCTCGGCACCCGCGTGATCGCCGCCGCGGGCTACCTGGAGACCCAGGCGGAAGCGGCCCGGCTCAAGGCCATCCATTCCGCCGGACCGGACAAGCTCTACGAAATTCCCTGGGGCGGATCCTCGCCGCTGGGCTCCCTGGGCTTCGTGGACGCGGGCGCCGAACTCGCCACCCAACTCGAAGCCGCGGACGTCACCGGCCCCGTCCGCGTGTACCTGCCCTGCGGCACCATGGGCAGTGTCGCAGGATTGCTGATCGGCCTGCGCCAGGCCGGCGTGCCCGCCACGGTGGTGAGCGTGAAAGTGGTGCCCCAGAACGTGGTGGACAAAGCCGCGGTCCTGCAGCTCGCCTCGGCGATCCGGCCGCTGCTCCCCGCCGGCACTGCGCCCGGCATGGACGATCTCGCCGCCCACCTGGAGTTCCGCACGGAGTTCGCCGGCGAGGGCTACGCCGTTCCGACGCCGGAATGCGTGGAGGCGGTCGAACTCGCCCGCGACCTGGAACACTGGAAGATCGACACCACCTATTCCGGCAAGGCCCTGGCCTGCCTCGTGGCCGACGCGCGGAGCGGGCGGCTCGCCGGCCAGACGCCGGTGTTCTGGCAGACGTGGAATTCGCGGGCTTATCCGGCGGGGCTGGAGGGCGTGGATGTATCGCAGTTGCCGGCGGCGTTCGGGAAGTTCTTCCGGCTCTGAGGGGCAACCGTAACACTCCGGCCGGCCAGGTACCGTTGCCCGACGTCGGCAAGCTAGAATCAGGCAATGGATTCAAAGCTTGGCCGGCAACAGAAGGACTCGGTAATCCGCGCCGTGCGGCAGCTGACACCGGAGCAGCGACTCAATGCTTTCCTTGTGCATTGTCGCCTGGTAACGGGTCTGTATCTGGCAGGCGCGGTCCAGCGGGGCCCTGCCCGGCGCCAGGGACCATGAGAACACGGCAAGCGGGTGAGTCGGCGCTGTTGCTGCTCGACGCCGTCGATGTTCTGGATCGAGCGGGCATCTCCTATGCTGTCGTCGGAGCGATGGCGGCCGCCGTGCACGGCGTAGTCCGTGCAAGCATGGACGCAGATGCCGTCATCTCGTTGCCGGCCCATCGTGCCGCGGAACTCGAACGCGAATGCCGCGCTGCCGGATTCAGGTCCGAACTGCGGCATGGCGACCCCGACGACCCCATCGGCGCGGTGCTTTCGCTGCATGATGCGTTTGGCAACCGGGTCGATCTGCTGCTGGGGCTGCGCGGACTTGGTGCGGACGCCTACTCCCGGGCCACGGTGGTTCCATTTCAGGACAGCCACCTGCGAGTCGTGGGCCGCGAAGACTTCATTGCCATGAAGCTCTTCGCGCACGGTCCGCAGGACCTCATCGACGCCGAGCATGCATTGCTGGGGGCAGGCGAAGTGCCGGACCTGGAGCTGTTGCGCAGGCTGGTGGCTGGTTACGGCCCTGAAACGGCGGCAGCGCTGGAGCACATGCTGGCCTGATTATCTTCCACGGCCACCCATGGCGTGAATAGCCATCCTCAGGCCTGGCCCTTAGCGAGCTCCTGTTCCGCGACGGCAGCCCGCGGTGGCACCAGCGGCACACTGTCCAGCACCCACCCCGTCTGCTCCCGGCGTCCGGGGCTCGGGATGGCCCAGGCCACGCGGCCGCGGCGGCGGTCGACCTCGGCCATGTCGATGCGCCAGCCGCGATCCTCCCAGGCCTTCAGCTTGTCCCGGTAGGCGGCGACGGTGATGTCGGCCGGCGTGAAGAATTCCCTGGTGCGCGTGCGGGGCGTCAGCACGGGCTGGAGATCCAGCAGCACGTCCCGGTCCTGGAAGGCCACCGCCTCGTTGCGGCCCATCATGCGGGCGTCCTCGGCGGGATCCAGCAGGAAATTCCGCAGGTTCACCAGGTACACGCTGGTGCGCCCCTCGTCGATGGGTGCCTCGAACAGGTACTGGTGGATGCTGATCTTGTCGGTGGGGTGGATCAGGGTCCAGACCTGGGCCACGCCGTGGTGGCCCGTGCCACCGCGGATGATCGCGTCGACCGTGCGGCCCGACGCCTCCCGCATCTTCGCGTCCGCCAGCGGCGGCGCGCGGCGGCTGCTGAAATGCCCGCTGTCCCACGCCGTGTCGACGATCTCGTAGTCCTCGACGGCGATGCGGATGTCGTCCCGGTTCCCCGAGTAGCCGTGGGTCGGGTGGACGAACTCGTTGTGGGCGCCATCCAGGCCGTTCTCGATGGACCGCTGGTAGTCGATGTCCCACTCGAAGTGCTGGATCGTCGCCCGCCAGCCCGGGTCGGGCTGGTCGCCCCGATACTCGGCGATCTCCATGATCGGGCAGCGCTCTTCCGCCGGCAGGTCGCCCAGGAAGACGAACACGAGGCCGTACTTCTCCGTCACCGGATAGGCATCGACCCGCGCCCGTCCCGGGATGCGCGCCTGCTTGCCCAGGGAGGGAATCGCGGTGCACCGGCCGTCGCCGGCGAATCGCCAGCCGTGGTACGGGCATTGCACCTCACCGTCGCGGACCTTCCCGTCCGCCAGTGACGCGCCCCGGTGGATGCAGGTGTTCGCCAGGCAATGCACCTGCCCCGCCCCGTCCCGCCACAGGACGAAGTCCTGGGCCAGCATTCGCCGGCGGACCGGGGTGCCGGTGATGTCCGTGCTACGACCGGCGGGGTACCAGAAGTTGATGTACATGGGGCTGAGTATAGGCCCAACAAAGCCCCCCGGCGGAACCCCCCCGGGACCCGTTTTTCTGCCGAATCAGGGGCCTGTCTTAGACTGCCCGCTGGATGCAGCCAACGCCCGGGCAGTCGGCCAGAAAATGACCAGCCTCATCGCAAGGACACTCACCTGGCTCGCCCGCAAGCTGGGCTTGCTGGTCGTCATCGTCGCCATCCTGGTCGCCGGCGCCTGGCTCAAGGCCGAGCGGGACGGCCTGGCCGTCGAGAAGCAGTCCATCGCCGACCGGGAGGCGCTGCTCGCCGGCTGGAAGACCGAGCTCGAGCTGCTCGAGGCCCGGAGCCGGGCAGCGGAGCGCTATTGGACCGAGGCGCAGGTCCAGCTTGAATCGGTCAGCAAGGCGGCCGCGGACGCCCGGGCCACGGCCAACGGGCTGAAGGCGGAGCTCGCGGCGCTGGAACGCGACAGTCGCTGGTGGGACCGGTACCTGCGACCGGACCGGTGGGCCGCTCTCGAAGCCAGGAAGAAGAGCTACGCGGCCTGGGCCGAGGCCGCCCACCGGGCCGAACGCGAGAGAGACCGGACGGCGCGCCTCCTCCAGCAGTCGCCGGTGGCCGAAGGCATCGCAGCCCGGGAGCGCAAGGCCCTCGAGGTCGCGGAACTCGAAGGCCGTATCCGTGCGCAACGCGAACGCGTGGCGGAGAAACCCGCCGAGCGTCTTCTCGCGGCGATCGATGCCAGCCTCCCGACCGCGTTCCTCATCCTTGCCGGCATCCTGGTCCTGCCGGTCGTCATCAAGGCATTTCTCTATTTCGTGCTCGCCCCCGCCGCCAGCCGGCTCGCGCCGATCCGCATCCTCCCGGACGCGCAGGCGCCGCCGCTCCCGGAGCCTGATCCGTCCGCGGTGTCGGCGCCGATCGAAGTGGGCGCCGGGGAGGAGCTCCTGGTGCTCGCCAACTTCCTGCAGAGCAGTAGCCGGCCCGCCCGGAAGCACACCGTGTGGCTCCTGAACTGGCAGATCCCGCTGTCCAGCATCGCGTCCGGCATGTACGCCCTGACCTCCATCCGCCCGGAGGGCACCGCGCCGACCCGCGTCGTCGTTTCCGCCCAGGACGATCCCTTCGGCGAAGTCGGGATCGTCGACATTCCTCGAGGCGCCGCGATGGTCGTCCAGCCACGGTCGCTCGCCGGCCTCGTGAAGCCCGCGGGCTCGTCCGTTGCAATCACGCGGCACTGGCGCCTGCTGACCCTCCACGCCTGGCTGACCCTGCAGTTCCGGTACCTGACTTTTCACGGGCCCTGCCGGCTGATCCTGACGGGCTGCCGCGGCGTCCGCACGGAGGAACCGCAAACGGACCAGGCGCGGCTCATCAATCACGCGGCCACCCTCGGGTTCAGCGCGAATCTCGACTACCGGACGACGCGCTGCGAGACCTTCGTTTCCTACCTTCGCGGCCAGGAAGACCTGTTCAACGACCTGTTCGGCGGCGGGCCGGGCAGGTTCGTCTACGAAGAGATCCCGTCCGTGGGACGCAGCGGGGGACGGACGGGCCGCGGGCTGGAGGGGCTCGTGGACGCGGTGCTGAAGGCGTTCGGGATCTGAGGCGCCTCAGTCTTCTTCGGTGACCTGGCGGAAATCGACGCCGAGGGCGCGCAGCTTGCGGTAGAGGTGCGTGCGCTCCATGCCGACGCGCTTCGCCAGCAGCCCGACCCGGCCGCCGCACAGCGCGAGCTGCTGGGTCAGGTAGGCCTGCTCGAATTTCTCGCGGGCCTCCCGGAGCGGCAGGCTGAGCAGGTCCTGCTTCACCAGCGGCTCGGGACCGCCGGCGGCGGGGGTGAGCTGTTCCTCCAGTTCCACGAGGCCGATCTCTTCCACGCCCCCGGCGACGAGCAGGCGCCGCACCAGGTTCGTCAGCTCGCGCACGTTGCCCGGCCAGGGGTAGTGACGGAGGCGGTTCTGGGCCGCGAGGCCGAAGCGGCGGAACGTCAGGCCCTCTTCGTCCACGAACCGGTCCACCGTGTAGCGAAGCAGTTCGGGAACGTCTTCGTGCCTGTCGCGCAGCGGGGGCACGCGGAGTTCGAGCACGGCGAGCCGGGCCAGCAGGTCCTGGCGCACCAGGCTGGCGCCCTCCGGCGCCAGCGACGCACACACCCGTACGTCCAGCGACACCGGGGCGGACTGGCCCAGGCGCACGTAGCTGCCCTGCTCGAGGGCGCCGGCCAGCAGGCGCTGCGCCGTGGGGACCAGGTCCTGGAGATCCCGGAGATACAGCGTGCCGCCGGCTGCCTGTTCCAGCGCACCGGGCTGGGCCTCGCCATTCACGACGGTACCGAAGAGCAGGGCGGCCGCGTTCTCCTCGGGGATCGCGGCGCCGACTAGCGCGACGAAGGGGCGCTCGCCGCCCGCGAGGTCGTGCAGGTAACGCGCGACGACGGTCCGGCCCGAGCCGGACTCGCCCACGATCAGCACAGGCTCGTGGCGCCGGGCGACGCTGGCTGCCTGTTCTCGCAGCGCCCGCATCAGCGGGCTGCGGCCGGCCGGCTCCATGCGCTTTGGCAGCAGCCGGCGGGGCGCGGGCCGCGCCGGATCCGGCGCCCGGTCCAGGGCCTTCTCCACGGTACGGAGCAGCTTGGCCAGCGACAGCGGCTTCTCCACGAAATCGACCGCGCCGAGGCGCGTGGCCTCGACGGCCGTCTCCACCGTGCCATGGCCCGAGAGGATCACCACCGGGCAGCGGGGCGAGCCCTCGCGGGCCCACTCGCGCAGCAGGGTGATGCCGTCCACGTCGGGCATCCAGACGTCCAGCAGGATCAGGTCGGGCCGTTCGCGGCCCACTTCGGCGCGGGCCGTGGCGGCATCGGCCGCCACGCTCACGTCGTAGCCCTCGTCTTCCAGGATGTCGCTGATCGTGGTGCGGATGTCGTCTTCGTCGTCCACGACAAGGATGTGTGCGGTACTCATGCTCTTTCCCTCCACGGCTCGACGCGGACCGGCCGCGTCTCGCTCAGTGCGTCACGGACCGTGGCCCGGACCGGCAGTCTCACGGCGAGGCGGGCACCCCGCCCGGCCAGATTCTCGGCGGCCACGGTGCCGCCGTGCTCTTCGACCAGCTTCTTCACGATGGCCAGGCCGAGGCCCGTGCCCTTCTTCTTGCTCGTCACGTAGGGCTCGAAGAGGCTCGTCAGCACCTCTGCCTCTATCCCCGGGCCATTGTCGGCCACGGTGATCTCGACAAACGGCCGTTCCCCGCCGGGGACGCTCCGCGCGCCGATCTCGATGACGCCGTCGGCCTGGCCCTCCAGCGCTTCCTGGGCGTTGCGGATCAGGTTGTGGAGCAGCTGCCGGACGCGGACGGCGTCCGCCTCGACCTCCAGGCCGTCCTCCAGCTCCAGCTTTACGACGGGCTGGCCTTCCTGGGCGCGGTAGAGCCACGCCACCTCCCGGACCAGCTGGCCCAGGTCCACGCGGGCCAGTGCCACGGCAGGTGCGCGGGCGTACTCGCTGAAGGCATTGACCATGTCCCGCATGGCCTCGACCTGCTGCACGATCGTGTGGGTCGAGCGATCGAGGATCTGTCCATCCTCCAGGGCCATCGTCGGCAGGTAGCGGCGGCGGATACGCTCGGCGGCGAGCCGGATCGGAGTAAGCGGGTTCTTGATCTCGTGGGCGAGGCGCCGGGCCACCTCGCCCCAGGCGGCTTCGCGCTGGGCAACCAGCAGCTCGGTCACGTCGTCGAACACGATGATGGCGCCACCGGCGGGGCCGCCGGATACCGGCGCCGCCCCGGCGCCCTCGCCCGGCAGCGCGGAGCTGGCGCAGTTCAGGATCCGCCTCGCGCCATCGGTGCGCAACGCAATCTGGCCGCGCCATTCGCGTTGCTCGCCCCTGAGGTGCGGCCGGCAGGCTTCGATGAACTGGGCAGGCAGCGGGCCCGCCGCGGCAATGTCATCGAAGGCCGACCCGGCGCGGGAAGCAAGGTCCACCCCGAGGATCGCCCCCGCGGCGTCATTGGCGATGCGGATCCGGCCGTCGGGCCCGATGGCGATCACACCCGTGGAGAGCCGCCCCAGGATCGTCGCGAGGTTGGCCCGTTCGCGCTCGAGCTGCTGCTGGCTGACTCGGCTCTCTTCCCGCGCCCGGCCAAGCCGCTCGATCATTCCGTTGAAGGACTCGATCAGGAAGCCGACCTCGTCCGCCGCACCCGGCGGCAGGCGCGTGTCGAAGTCGCCCTTGGCGACGGCCTCGGTGCCGGCGGCGAGGGACTCGATGGGCGCGGCGAGCCGCCGGGCCAGGTAGAACGCCCCGGTTGCCGCCGACAGCAGTGACAGCAGGAGGACCAGCGACAAGGTCAGGGTCAGGTTGTCCTTGAGCGGATCGCGCAGGAAGCGCAGTTCGGAATAACGCGTGTAGGTGTCCTGCACGGCGTCGGCCAGCCGCCCCTGCCGGTACCCGATCGGGAAGACGGCCTGCAGGTAACGCGGCCCGCTTTCACCGACGTCGCCGGGCATCTCGCCGGGCATCGGTACGGCGGCGCGCACCTGGTAGCGCGCATTGCCGAGGGGCTCGAGGGCCACGAAACGCTGGGTCCGGGCCAGCTGGTCCCGGGCGTCGTCGGACAGCGTCGGTGGCAGCACGTCGCTCCGGGAACTGGACGCCGCGATCTGCAACCGTGGCGTGAACACGGTCAGCTCGTCGGCATTGGCATCCGCCCGCAGCACGCTCAGGGCACGTGCCAGCGCCTCCCCGTCGAGATTCCCGAGGGCGGCAGCCAGGGATGTCGTCTGGGACAGCCGCGACGTGGCCTGCACCTCCAGCGACTCGCGGCTGAGCCGCAGTGCCGATGCCAGTTCCTGCTCCAGGTCGGAATCGAACCAGCTGTCGATGCCGCCGTTCACGAATTGCAGGGCGAAGAAGTAAACGATGAGGAGCGGTGCCAGCGTCAGGCCCACGAACAGGCCGACCAGCCTCGCCCGGAGCCGCGCGCCCGGCGCGCGCCGGCCGTAGTCCCGGATGAGCCGGAAGAGATTCAGGGCAATCAGGCCCAGGAGCACGATGGCGGCCACCGCATTCACCGCCAGGATCAGCACGTGCCGGCGGCCGAAGTCCGCCAGGCTCGACGCATAGCGGCCGAGCAGTATCAGCGCGCCGACCCCCATCACCACGCCACCCACCGCAATCGCGATCATCGCGTAGCGCTTCAGCCTCTGCCGGGTGCCGGGCGTCATTGCTTCTCGCCCGTGCGCAGGTCCCACCGGTACCAGTCGCTTTCCAGCGTGAAGTCGTCGTCCCAGAACGCGAGCATGCGCAGGGGCCCGGGAAGCTGCTGCTGGTCGAGCGCGGCGCGGAGGGCCACTTCGTAGTCTTCGGCATCATCCACGAGGGCCGCGTCGATCAGCGGCAGGTCACTGATGCGCCCAAGGTCCTTGAGGGCGGCGTATAGCGTGGTGTGCGCTCGCTGGTCGCCGCTGTTCTTGTTGCGCACGAGGTAGCCACGGGAGAGCGGCTGCCAGGACAGCTCGAAATCCTGGCGCAGCTGCGCCACGTCCTCGTCCGGCAGCCAGTCGCGCCGGCGTGTCAGCTCGACCTGCAGCTCGAACGTGAGGGGGATGCCGTTCTGGAGCGCCTCGAGTGTGTCCCTGTTGAGGCGGTAGTCGATGCTGGCGGACAGATACCAGACGCCGGCGTCCAGGCGCGTGCTCGCGTCGCGGATCTCGACGCCGGTCTCCTGGGCGTGCAGGAGTCCGGAGCACAGCAGCCCGATGAGGACAACGAGTGCCGCGACGGGTCCGGAATGGCTATTGTTGTTTTTCTGCACGTCGCTGGTGTCCCCGGCGCAACGTGGGTCGCTGGTTCAGCCGTTTGCCATCGCCGGGGTCACAGCCGCCATTAGAGCATAGTAGAACCCGTCGGTATCCCGGTCCCCCGGCAGCAGCTGGAGACCCGGCGCCGGCGTCCCGGGCTCGAGTCGGGCCATTCCGGCCCCCAGGAAATCGCCGACGAGGGCCTGGTTTTCCGCCTGCAGGAGCGAGCAGGTGCTGTAGAGCAGGCGGCCGCCGGCCGCCAGCAGCGGCCACAGCCGGTCCAGCAGCAGGCGCTGGCGGCTGACGAAGCCCGCCACGTCCCCGGCCCGGCGCAGCAGCTTGATGTCCGGGTGCCGCCGGATCACCCCCGTGGCCGTGCAGGGGGCGTCCACCAGGATCCGGTCGAAAGGCCGGCCATCCCACCAGGAGGCAGGCAGGGTCGCGTCGCCGGCCAGCAATGTGGCCTCGAGGCCGAGCCGGCGGAGATTGCTCCCGACCAGGGCCAGGCGGTCGGCGGCGATGTCCACGGCCACGAGATCGAGCCTGCCGCCGGCCACCTCGAGCAGGTGGGTGGCCTTGCCACCCGGCGCGGCGCAGGCGTCGAGCACGCGCATCCCCGGCTCGGGCGCGAGCAGCGGCGCGGCCAGCTGGGACGCCGCATCCTGCACGGTCACCAGCCCGTCCGCGAAACCGGGCAGGCGCTGCACCGGCACCGCCGAGTCGAGCCGCAGCGCGTCCGGAAATCCGGACAGCGCGGCTGCTCCGACGCCAAGCTCCGCGCCGAGTCGCGCCGCGTAGTCGCTCACGCTCGTGCGATTGCGGTTCACCCGCAGCCAGAGCGGCGCACGCTGCTGGTTGGCGGCGGCGATCGCCTGCCAGCGGTCCGGCCAGTCGGCCCGCAACCGGTCCAGCAGCCACCTGGGATGGGAGTGCCAGGCAGCGGGGTCCGCCCGGAGGACGTCCTTGAGGTTGGTGGCTTCCCGCTGGTAGCGGCGCAGGCTGGCGTTCACCAGGCCCGCCGCCCGCTCCTGGCCCAGCAGGCGCGCGGCGTCGACCGTGGCGGACACCGCGGCATGATCGGGCTGGTCCGGATCCTCCAGCTGGAACAGCCCCACCGAGAGCAGCGCTTCGAGCAGGCGATCGTCGCCCTGGAGCGGCTTCTTCAGCAACATCCCGAGCAGCGCCTGGTGGCGATGGTGACCGCGGACCGCGCCGAAGGCCAGCGCCCGGACCTGGGAACGGTCCCGGTCCGCCAGATCCCGCGCGCCCGGGGCAGCGCCCGCCAGCACGCCGTCGAGCGCCGCGTCGAGGGACTGGCCCCGGGCCAGGACGGCGGCCACCGCCCGCGCCGCCAGGGCCCGGGTCTGCGCGCCTGCCGACATCAGCCGAGAACCTTGCCGGCGAGCGAGCGGCCGCGGGCGAAGTCGGCCGCCGCCATCCGCTGGCGGCCGGGCGCCTGCACCGTCGTCAGCCGCAGCCACCCGGCGCCGGTCTGTACCTCGATGCCCCGGGCGTCGCTGACCAGGATCTGGCCGGGGACGCGGGTTGCATCGGGTGATCCGTCACCGGCCACCTCGCTGGCGAAGCAACGGAGCTGTTGTCCCTCCAGCTGGGTCTCGGCCACGGGCCACGGGTTCCAGGCGCGCACGCGCCGGGCAATCACCGGGGCGGGTTCGCGCCAGTCGATGCGGGCCTCGGCCTTGTGGATGCGGCGTGCGTAAGTGACGCCCTCGTCCGGTTGGGCTGCGGGCCGCAGCCGCCCACCCAGCAGTTCTTCCAGCAGGTTGCCGAGCGTGTCGGCCCCGAGGCGGGCCAGCCGGGCCTCGAGTTCGCCGGCCGTTTCTCCGGACCCGATCGCCACTCTCGCGGTGGCGTAGACAGGTCCCGTGTCCAGCCCCGACTCGAGCTGCATGATGCTGACGCCCGTTTCCGGGTCGCCAGCCAGGACTGCCGCCTGGATTGGCGACGCGCCGCGCCAGCGGGGCAGCAGCGATGCGTGCACGTTCACGCAACCGAGGCGCGGCATCGTCAGGATGGCGGCCGGCAGCAGCAGGCCGTAGGCCACGACCACGATCAGGTCGGGCGCGAATTCCCGGAGGGCGGCCTGGGCCTCGCCGGTCTTCAGGGTGTCAGGTTGCAGGACCGGGATCCCGAGCTGCTGCGCCAGCTGCTTCACGGGCCCGGCGGCGACCGTGCGCCCGCGTCCGGCGGGCCGGTCAGGCTGGGTGAGGACCGCCACGGGCGGGTGGCCGAGGTCCACGAGTTTCTGGAGCGTGGGGGTCGCGAAGGCCGGCGACCCGGCGAAGATGATCCGCCCGTTCAGATGACGGGCACTCGGTCGCGCGAAGGACCTTCCCGCGCTGGCCCGGTGTCGCCGTCCCGACGCCGCGCCTTCGTCGCCTTCTTCTTGAGGCGCTGGCGCTTCAGTTCCGACAGGTAATCCACGAACAGCTTGCCGACCAGGTGGTCCAGCTCGTGCTGGATGCACACGGCGAGCAGGCCATCGGCCTCGAACTCGACCGGCTTCCCCTCCGCATCCAGCGCCCGGACCCGGATGCGTGCGGCACGGGCCACCCCTTCGGTGACGCCGGGCACGGACAGGCAGCCCTCGTCGCCGGTCTCGGTGCCCTCCCGGGACAGGATCTCCGGGTTGATCAGCACGTGGGGCTGGTCCTTGTTGTCGGACACGTCGATCACGACCAGCCGGATGTGCCGGTCCACCTGCGTTGCAGCCAGGCCGACGCCCGGGGCGGCGTACATGGTCTCCAGCATGTCGGCGGCCAGCTGGCGGATGTCGTCCGTCACGGTCTCGACCGGCGCGGCCTTGATCCGGAGGCGGGGATCGGGGTACTCGAGGATTTTCAGGACCGCCATGGTGCGTACTTCACAGTATGGCCATAAGTGCTATGTAAGTGGCTTGATTTTATGCTACATCTGCTGCCGCTTGGCGCCAGAGGTCGCGGCCGGAATCGGCCCTCTTTTTATGGGCATGGGCCGGACGCCCAGTTTAATGCATGGAGTCCCCATGAAAATCTCCCGGAAGAACGGCCGGTCGGCCGCCGCATTGGTCATGACCGTCGCACTCGCCACCGCGGCCAGCGGGCTGTTTGCGCAGCAAGGTGGCGGCATTCCGTTAAATCCCAGCCACCCGGACACCTACACGGTGAAGAAGGGCGACACCCTCTGGGATATCTCCAGCATGTTCCTGCGGGAACCCTGGTACTGGCCCGAGATCTGGTACGTGAACCCCCAGGTTGAGAACCCGCACCTTATTTATCCCGGTGACGTGCTGAGCCTGGTCTACGTGGATGGCAAGCCCCAGATCCGCAGCGCGCGGGGAGACACTGCCGGAGCCAGCGGCACCGAGCGCCTGTCACCCCGGATCCGCGAGGACCAGCTGTCGGAAGCGGTCACCACCATTCCCTACGAGGCCATCGCGCCCTTCCTGACCCGGGGCATGGTGCTCTCCCGGAATGAGATCGACGATCTGCCCCGCATCATCGCCCTGCGCGACCGCCGCCTGCTCGGTTCGACCGGTAACGACGCCTATGTTCGGGGCAACATCTCCGATGCCGACCAGGCCTACAGCGTGGTGCACATCGGCGCAAAGCTGGTGGATCCGGACGACGGCGACCTGCTGGGCTACGAGGGCATCTACGTTGCCGAGGGGCGCGTGCGCCGCGGCGGCGACCCGGCCACCGTGGTGCTCAGCGATTCCCAGCGGGAAGCCCTGCGCGGCGACAGGCTGGTGACCCGGTCCGAGCCACTGCCGCTGACGTTCCAGCCCCGTTCGCCGGACCGCCCGATCGAGGGCCGCATCGTGCATGTGGTGGACGGCGTCACCCAGATCGGCCAGTACCAGGTCATCGTCATCAATCGCGGCGCCCGGGACGGGCTGGAGCCCGGCCACGTGCTGTCGGTGTGGCAGGCCGGTGACCGGGTCTCCGACAACACCGATTCCGGGCTCTTCGGCCGCAAAGTGCAGTTGCCGGACGAGCTGGCCGGGACTCTAATGGTCTTCAAGACCTACGATCGCCTCAGCTACGCGCTGGTCATGCGAGCCGAGGGCCCGATCCACACGCTCGACAACGTCCGTAACCCGAGCTGACCCCGCCGACTGGCCCTGCCGCATCCCCCCGGGGACCGGCAGCTTCCCGCGGCGGGCCTCAGCCCTGCCGCAGGAAGCCCCGTGTCCATCGACAACTCCACCGAGAACTGGCTGGCGCGGGGCGACGGCCATCTGCTCACGTCCGCCGACGCCGCCTACCCGGCGTTGCTCCGGGAAATCCCCGACCCTCCCCCGCAGCTCTTTGTCCGCGGCAGCGTTGAAACACTGTCGCTCCCGCAACTTGCCGTAGTTGGCAGCCGCAACGCGACGCCCGCCGGGGCCGAAACGGCCCACAGCTTTGCATCCCACCTGGCAGCCCGGGGCTTCTGCATCACGAGCGGACTGGCCGAAGGCATCGACGCAGCCGCCCACCGCGGCGCGCTTGCGGCCGGGGGAAGGACCATCGCCGTGTGCGGCACGGGACCCGACATCGTCTACCCGCGCCAGCACGAGGCGCTCGCGGAGGAGATCATCGCCAGTGGCGGCGCCATCGTGTCCGAGTTCGCGCCGGGCACGCCGGTGTTCCGCTCCAACTTTCCCCGCCGCAACCGCGTGATCAGCGGACTGGCGGTCGGCACGCTCGTGGTCGAGGCCAGCCTGCGCAGCGGCGCGCTGATCACGGCGCGCCACGCGATGGAGCAGGGACGTGAAGTCTTCGCCATCCCGGGGTCCATACATAATCCCGTCGCGCGCGGCTGCCATCGGCTGATTCGCAATGGTGCGAAGCTGGTGGAGACGGCGGCCGACATCGTGGACGAGCTCGGCGGCCTGCTGGCGAGCCTGCGCGCCGACGAGCCGGCCGGCACCGCCCAATTCACCCTGAACCCGCTGTCCGGCAACGCGGATGACGCCGCCGGAAGCGACGCGGACTACGCGCGCCTGCTGGCCTCCATGGCGTGGGATCCCGTCGACGTGGACACCCTCGTCACCCGCTCCGGATTGACGATCGGGGAGGTTTCCTCCATGCTCCTGCTGCTTGAAATGCAGGGTTCGGTGCGGGCACTCTCCGGTGGCCGCTATCTTCGGGCAGGTAAAAACAGGAGCGTCGACACATGAGCGATACCGTTCTCGACGTCCTTCTCTACCTGTTCGAGACGTACTCCGACCAGGAACCCCCCGCCTATGAACCGGGGTCCCCCGATCAGGACGTGCTCCGCGAGGAGCTGCTCAAGGCCGGCTTCGGCGAACCCGAGGTGGACAGCGCCCTGGACTGGCTGGATGGCCTCAACGAGACCAGCGCGCCCTTCGCGGGCGTGCCGGGCGACCGCTCCATCCGGGTCTACAACGAGGTCGAGCTGCGCCGGCTCGACCTCGAGTGCCGCGGCTATCTCCTGTACCTGGAGCAGATCGGCATCGTGTCTCCCGCCCAGCGGGAGGTCGTCATCGACCGGCTCATGGCCCTGGGCTCCGGAACGGTCGACAAGGAGCAGGTCAAGTGGGTCGTGCTCATGGTCCTGTTCGCCCAGCCCGGCCAGGAGTCGGCCTTCTCGCGCATGGAAGATCTGGTCTTCGAGGAGAGCACCGGCGCGATGAATTGAGCCCGGGAAGCACCATTTCGGTATCGAGCCGCGCTAGTGTCGCGGCTTCGTCGTCTATAGAGGATTGAATGGCTAACGTCGTCGTCGTCGAGTCGCCCGCCAAGGCCAAGACCATCGAGAAGTACCTGGGCAAGGACTTCAAGGTACTGGCCTCGTACGGTCACGTGCGCGATCTCCTCGAGAAGGACGGCGCCGTGGATCCGGAGCACGGGTACCTCATGAAGTACACCGTGGCGGAAGACAAAGAGAAGCACATCAACGCCATAGCGAGCGCCCTCAAGAAGGGCGATGCGCTCTACCTGGCCACGGACCCGGACCGCGAGGGCGAAGCCATTTCCTGGCACCTGCAGGAAGTGCTGGGCGAACGCGGCCTGCTCAAGGACCGGGATGTCTACCGGGTGGTGTTCTACGAGATCACCGAACGGGAAGTGAAGGAAGCCATCCAGAAGCCCCGCAAGGTCTCGATGGACCTGGTCAACGCCTATCGCACCCGCCGGGCGATGGACCACCTGATCGGCTTCAAGCTGTCGCCGCTGTTGTGGCGGAAGATCAGTCCCAAGCTGTCCGCCGGCCGGGTGCAGAGCCCCGCCCTGCGCATGCTGGTGCAGCGGGAGGAGGAGATCGAGGCCTTCCGGAGCCAGGAGTACTGGTCCATCGAGGCCGCCACGGGGAAGGCACCCAACCTGTTCGCCGCGCGCCTGGTGGAGTACGCGGGCAGGAAGGTGATCGACACCTTCAACCGGGAGAAGCCCGAGACCTTCTCCTTCCAGAACGCGGCCCAGGCCACCGACGCGAAGGAGACGCTCGAGGCCGCCGCCGGCGGCCAGTTGCGGGTGAAGGCCGTCGAGCGCAGCCAGCGCCGCCGCCGCCCGGCGCCCCCCTTCACCACGTCCACCATGCAGCAGGAGGCCTCCCGCAAGCTCGGCTTCCGCGCGCGCAACACGATGCAGGTGGCCCAGAAGCTCTACGAGGGCATCAGCATTCCCGAGGGCACGGTGGGCCTCATCACCTACATGCGCACGGACTCCGTGGGCCTCGCGAAGGAGGCGGTGGAAGACATCCGCAACTTCATCGTCGAGCGCTACGGCAAGGCGAGCCTGCCGGCCCAGCCCAATGTGTACAAGACCACGGCGAAGAATGCCCAGGAGGCCCACGAGGGTATCCGGCCCACCAGCATCCGCCGCGTCCCGGAGGACCTGCGGAGCTTCCTCTCCGACGAGCAGTTCAAGCTCTACAGCCTGATCTGGAAGCGCACGATCGCGTCCCAGATGGAACCGGCCGTGTACGACATGCTCGCGGTGGACCTGGTTCCCGCGCAGCGCGCCGAGGCCGGACGCTTCCGGGCCACCGGCTCGACGCTGGTGAGCCCCGGCTTCATCGCGGTCTATCTCGAGGGCCGGGACGAGGAAGGCGACGACGACACCGACGTAAAGCTGCCATCGGTACAGCAGGGCGACCTCCTGCCGCTGGAGGCCATCAAGCCCGAGCAGCACTTCACCGAGCCGCCCGCCCGCTTCACCGAGGCGAGCCTCGTGAAGGCGCTGGAAGAACGCGGTATCGGCCGGCCGTCCACCTACGCCACGATCATCTCCACCCTGCTGAACCGCAACTACGCCGAGCTCAAGGGACGGGCCCTGAAGCCCACCGACGGCGGCCGCATCGTCAGCGGCTTTCTCACGACCAACTTCACGCGCTACGTGGACTACGACTTCACGGCCCACATGGAGGACGAACTCGACGAAGTATCCCGGGGCGAGCGCGAGTGGGTGCCGGTACTCGAGGAGTTCTGGAAGCCCTTCGCCGTGCTGCTCAAGGAGAAGGAGAAGTCGGTCACCCGCGAAGAGGCCGTCCAGGTGCGGGAGCTGGGCACGGACCCCAAGTCGGGCCGGCCCGTGTCGGCGCGCTTCGGCCGCTTCGGCCCCTTCATCCAGATCGGCACCCGGGAAGACGAGGAGAAGCCGAAATGGAAGGGCCTGCAGCCGGGCCAGAGCATGTTCACCATCCAGCTACCCGACGCGCTGGAGCTGTTCAAGTTGCCGCGGGCGCTGGGCAACCTGCCCACCGGCGAGCCGGTCAGCACCAACACCGGCCAGTTCGGCCCCTACGTCCAGTACGAGACCATCGACCAGGCCACGGGCGAGGTGAAGAAGAAGTACGTTTCCCTGCGCGAGCACGATCCGTACAAGGTCACCCTCGAGGAGGCCATCGAGGTGATCCGGGCCAAGCAGGAGGCCGACGCCAACAAGCTCATCAAGGACTATGGCGTGGACAACCTGCGCCTCCTCCGCGGCCGCTGGGGCCCGTACCTGACCGACGGCGAGAAGAATGCGCGGCTGCCCAAGGACCGGGAGCCCGAGACCATCACGCTGGACGAGGCGCGGGCGCTGATCCTGGCGGCGCCGCCGCCGAAGCGCCGCTGGGGCCGGCCGGTGACCAAGAAGAAGGTCGCCAAAAAATCGGCCCGGAAGGCGGCGCCCAAGGCCGCGGCGGCAGACGGCGGTGGCAATGGTGCGGAAGCTCCAGCCGCGGCCAAGCCCAGGGCCACCCGCAAGAAGGGCGCCAAGTCCGCGACGAAGCCGGCAAGGGCCGGCAAGAAGTCAGCCGGCAAGGGCACGCCGGCGCCAGAAGGCAGCCCGGAGTAGGGCGCTCTTCGAGCCCGGCACGTGCCCGTTCCAGGCTTCCTGGCTCCCCGTCTCCGCCACGCCGCTGCCGTGCTCCACGCCGGCGGCGTCATTGCCTATCCCACCGAGGGCGTGTACGGACTGGGCTGCCGTCCCGACGATGGACCGGCGGTGCGCCACCTGCTCGAGCTGAAGCAGAGGCCCGTGTCGGCCGGCCTGATCCTCATCGCCGCCAGCTTCGAGCAGCTCACGGACTGGATCGCACCGACGGCCCGGGAAGTTCGCCAGCTCTCCGCGCCCCAGTCCGGCCCGGTAACCTGGCTGGTCACCGCGGGTCCGCTGACGCCGGACTGGATCACGGGCGGGCGGCCGACGGTCGCCGTGCGCGTGACCCGGCACCCGGTGGCCGCGGGACTCTGTATGGCATCCGGGCTGCCCCTGGTCTCCACCAGCGCCAACCGGCGCGGCAAGCCGCCGGCCCGTTCGGCGCTGGGCGCCCAGCTGCGTTTCGGCAGGCGGCTGGACCTGGTGGTCGGCGGCGCGACAGGGGGGGCGGCAGGGCCCACGGAGATCCGGGACGCGGCCTCGGGACGGCTAGTCCGGGCCCGCTGACGCCGAGGTTGTGTTGAAACGCTGTCTACATGATGTAGATACTCAGGCAACTTCTTCCGGTCTCGCCGCCTGTGCTACCCTTCCCACTTAACAAAATCGGCTAAGCCTCTGCCGCAGAATAAGAAACGACGGACCCCAGGGTGCGATCCTTTTCCCCATTCCAATTGCTGATCCTGCTGGGACTGGCCCTGGGCCTGGCGCCGGCACGGCCGGTCAGTGCCGGACCGGCCCCGGTTGCCGGCGAACGGGCCACCGCGGGTGTCCGCCTGCGGCCGATGGCGGCGGACGCCGGGGACCAGTCCACCCGCGTCTACATCATCCAGTTCCGGGAGCCGGCGGCGCTCGGCGAGCCCGGTATCCGCCAGGACGCCGGGCTCGCCGCCGGTGAGGCTGCCGGCGCTCCGGTCGCCCCGGGGACCGGCAGGCGCCAGGCGCGGGCCATCACCCCATCGCGGGGCGCCGCCCCGCGATGGGGTGATGGCCGCCGGCGACGTTTCGATGCGGGCGCGCCGTCCGTCCGCCGCTACGCGGATCGCCTCACCGCCCGGCACGACGCCGCGCTCGACTCGGTTGGCGCCGGCAACGAGAAGCTCTACAGCTACCGCTACGCGCTCAACGGGTTCGCCGCGCGCCTGACGCCGGCCCAGGCCCGGAAGCTCGGGGCCCGGAAGGACGTCCGCCAGGTCTGGGAGGACCGGCCCAAGTTCGTCGAGACCAACGACAGCGCGGGATTCCTCGGGCTCACCGCGACGAAAGGCGGATTGCGCCGGGAACTGGGGCTGCGGGGCGAGGACATCGTCATCGGCGTCATCGACAGCGGCATAGCACCGGGTCACCCGAGCCTCAGCGACAGGGAGCCCGCGAAGCGACCGCGGCTCTGCCGGTCCGAGTGGGGCCAGTCGTCGTTGCTGGGCCTCTGGCTCTGCAAGCGCTTCAGGAGCAGGGCCGACAGCCTCGTCTACAGCCCGCTGCCCGGCTGGCAGGGCGAGTGCGAGGCCGGCGACCGGTTCTCCGCCACCTACTGCAACAACAAGCTGATCGGGGCCCGCTACTACATCGACGGCTTCCTCGAGGAATACGACCTGGACCCGAACGAGTTCATCTCGCCCCGGGATGCGGACGGGCACGGCACCCACATCGCCACCACCGCCGCCGGCAACTTCGTCCAGGCGACGCTGGCGGGCAACCCGGTCGCCCGGATCAACGGGATGGCACCGCGCGCACGGATCGCCGTCTACAAGGCCTGCTGGCTCGAGCCCGGCGCGGCGCGGGGCACCTGCAGCACGGCGGACCTGGCGCGCGCCATCGAGGACGCGGTGGCCGACGGCGTGGACATCATCAATTATTCCGTCGGCAGCGATGACGGCATCGACGACGCCGACGATCTGGCTCTGCTCGCGGCCGCCGACGCGGGGGTGCTGACGGTCGCGGCGGCGGGCAATGAAGGTCCGGTGCCAGGCTCGATAAACTCCCCGGCCGCGGCGCCCTGGGTCCTGGCCGTCGGGGCTTCCAGCCGCCGCGGCGACCGGTTCCGGGCCGCGATCCGGGTCAACAGCCCGGCCTCGGTGAAGAAGGACTACCCGGCGGTGGAGGCTGCCTTCACGCCGCGGCTCCAGAACGTGGGCCCGCTGACCCTGCGCCTGATCGTCGCGGACGACAACGTCGTGGGCAGCTTCGACGGTATCGCCGGCACCACCTTCGACGGCTGCGAGAGCCTCGTGAACACGGACGAGGTCAACGGCCAGATCGCCCTCGTCCAGCGGGGCGGCTGCACGTTCGAGGAGAAGATTCGCAATGCCCAGGCCGCCGGCGCCGAGGCGGTGGTGGTCTTCAGCGACCAGGGAGAGCCCATCGTCATGACCGTCGCGCCGGACTCCGTGAGGATTCCGGCCCTGATGATCGGCCAGGCCGACGGGCAGCTGCTGCGCGACCGGCTCGTGGCCGACGATCCGGTGGAGGTCACCCTGGACAGCCGCTTTTTCCTGACCGTCCGTGACCAGGGCAACGAGATGCAGGGCTTCTCGTCCCGTGGGCCGAGCACCGTCGAGCCCAACGTGCTGAAGCCCGACGTGACCGCGCCGGGCGTGGACATCCTCGCGGGCCACACGCCGGACGTGGCCAACAACGTCCGCGGCGAGCGGTTCCAGTACCTGTCGGGCACGTCCATGGCGGTGCCCCACGTGGCCGGCGTCGCCGCGCTGCTCAAGGAGGCGCACCCGGACTGGAGCCCCGCGGCCCTCAAGTCGGCGCTCGTCACGACGGCGCGGCAGGATATCCGCAAGGAAGACAACAGCACGGCGGCGGACCCGTTCGATTTCGGCGGCGGGCACCTGGTACCGAACCGGGCCGTGAAGCCGGGCCTCGTCTACGACGCAGGCACCAGCGACTACGACGCCTTCCTCTGCGGGCGGGACGAGGCCCGGCTCGCCGTGGATTGCGCCGCTCTCGCGGCCGCCGGTTTCCCCACCAACGGCAGCGACCTCAACCAGCCGTCGATTGCCGTCAGCGAGCTGGTCAGCTCCCAGGTCGTCCGGCGGCGGGTGACCAACGTGGGCGACGCCGGCCAGTTCACGGCCAGTGTCACGGCTCCCACCACGATCAACGTGGACGTGACGCCCCCGGTCCTCACACTCGGCGCCGGCGAGAGCGCCGACGTGCAGATCCGCTTCACCACCGACGGTACCACCCTCGACGCCTGGCAGTTCGGCGCGCTCACGTGGACCGGCGCCGACACCGTGGTCCGTTCGCCCCTGGCGATCCGCGCGCTGCCCTTCGCGGCGCCGGTGGTCGTCCGGGGCGACGGCGCCGCCGGCAACGTCGACGTGCCGGTGCGGGTCGGCTATTCCGGCAGCTTCGAGGCGGTGCTGAGCGGCCTGGAGGCCAGCGGCCAGGGCCAGCCGGACGACATCCGGTCCCTGCTCACCGGCAGCGTGGCGGACGATCCGGACGATGCATACGAGTTCGTCCAGCCGACGGCGGCCTCACCCCCCGACAACGTGCGCCGCATTCCGCTCAGGGTCCCGGCAGGCACCCGCTACCTCCGGGTGGCGCTCTTCAACCAGAACAGCAGCACCGGGGCAGACCTGGACCTTTACCTCTACTCGTGCCCGGGCTTCGGCAGCTGCACGGAGGACGCCGAGGCCAGCACCGGGCTTGAGTCCGACGAGGTCATCAACGTGATTCCCGCCGAGGGCGCCGAGTTCGTCGCGCCGGGCGAGTACTACGTGGACGTTCACGGCTACGACGCGCCGGCCGGCACGGCATCCTTCCGCCTGTTCGTGTGGACCGTCGGCGCGGAGCGGGGCAATGCAACGGTTGCCGCCCCCTCCAGCGTGACGGCGGGCACGGACGAGACCTTGTCGGTGAGCTGGCAGGGCCTGGAGTCCGGCCTGCACCTGGGTCTCATCACCCACACGGACGGCGTCACCGCCCAGGACCAGACCGTGATCGAGATCACCGCCCCCTGACACGAACGGCGCCCATAATTTCCGTGGGCAGCGGCGTTCATTCGGGGCGGCAGATCATGGCGACGGATTCCCGAACTTTCCAGTTCGTGCAGCAGCTTGCGGCCAACCTGAAGCCGGAGCTCGACCTGCCGGCGTTCCCCCAGGTGGTTCGCCAGCTCCAGATCGCGCTGATAAGCGACAAGACGACCATCAAGGACATCGTCGGCATCATCTCCTCGGAACCGGTGCTCTCCGCGCGGTTCATGCAGATGGCGAACTCGGCGGCGATGAATCCGGCTGGCACGCCGGTCGCCAGCCTGAACAACGCCGTGAACCGGCTCGGCTTCAACCTGGTGAGGACGGTCGCCACGGCCTTCGCCCTGCGCCAGCTCAGCCGTGACAGCTCGCTGGGCGCGATCCGCCCCGACCTGGAGCAGGTGTGGAAGACGAGCAACGACGTGGCGTCCATCTGCTACGCCGTCGCCAAGCAGGCCTTCGGACGACAGCCCGATGAAGCCATGATGGCGGGGCTGCTGCACTCGATCGGGCGCCTGTACATCCTCATGCACGCCCACCACAACGACCCGACCCTGCGCGAGGATCCGGCCTTCGCCGGCACCCTCGAGACCTGGCAGCCGATCATCGGCAAGGCGATCCTCGAGGCCTGGGGCCTTCCCCAGCGCATCTGCGACGCCGTGGAAAACCAGGACTACCTTCTGGACGGCGGCTCGGCCGACCTGGAGCCCCTGACCCGGCTGCTGTCGGCGGCAAAGCTGCGGCACCGGCTGGAAGTGGAGCCGGAGCTGCGCCTGCAACACCCCAACGCCGAGTTCATGCTGGGCAGCGTGAACCTGGGCAAGGGGTCCTTCATGGATCTCGTCGCCCTGAGCCAGGTCGACATCGCGAACATGCAGCAGGCGCTGGCGGCGTAGGAGCCGGCCCCGGTCAGCCCTCGTAGAGGGCCGGGAGTTCGTGCACACGAGTGGCCGCAAGGAAGGGATTCAGGGCCCGAACCCGCCCGTAGTGGCGGCCGTGCTGAGAATCCTCCGACAGGATCTCCGGCAGCCCGTGGACTTCAGCGGTCGCCCAGATCTGCGCATCGAGCCAGGGCAACCCGTAAGTGGCCGCGCCCCGCATGGCCGTCACCAGCACGTCTCGCGTCGGGTACAGCACGTCGAACTGGGCGATCAGCTGCTCGGCTTCGACCAGGGCTTCGGTGAGAGGCAACAGCGGCGGATTTTCCTTTCCGCGCTGGGGGCGGCTGGCGACCGCCACGAACTCGATGACGGACTGGTGCGCCATGACCAGGGACCGGTCCGCAATGCCCGCTTCCAGCAGCGCCGTTGCCTGCCGCTGCTTGGCCGGATCCCGCGGATCGACCCGGTACACGAGGATGTTGGTATCAACGAGGCTTGGCACGGGTGTAGAGCTCCTCCCGCGTCCAGCCGCGCCCGCCCTCGACGCGTTCGCCCTGGACCCGTTCGCCCTGGACCCGTTTGAGGGGCCGGGCCTTGTCCCGGGCCTGCTGCCGTTGGGTGGCCGCCCGGAAGAGCCGCAAACGCTCGGCCGTGCTCAAGCCACCGACCCGGGACTTGCCTGCCGGCACCATGCGAATGCCATCGCCCGCGGCCAGAAACTCGACCTCGTCCCCCGGGCCCAGACCGACCTCTTCGGCCAGAAGCTTGGGGATGGTGATCTGGAGCTTGCTCGTGATCCGGGGCATTTCCTTACTCTAGCAAGGAGACTTTCCTTGCCCAGGGATCTCGCGCGACACACGGCTGTCACAGAGGCCGGCCAGAATCCCTTCCGCGAAAGACAACGAAAAGAAAAACGGAGCGGTGTCGGGGCAGGCTGCGGATGGCCACCCCCCTCCCTGAGCCCCCTCAGTATCCGGCAGGCTCCGGCACCGCCTCCACCCCGCCCTCAGTCCGGGCTGCCAGCCTCCAGGTCCCCGTGGTGATGACCGGGCTCAGGCTGGGTTCCCGCACTCCCGGTGCCGGAAACAGCTCACCAGGTGATCGTTGACGAGGCCCGTGGCCTGCAGGTGGGCGTACAGGATGGTGCTGCCCACGAAGCGGAAGCCGCGCTTCTTCATGTCCTTGCTCAGCGCATCCGACACCGGGCTGGTGGCGGGCACGTCGGCCTGGCTGCGCCACTTGTTGCGCACGGGCTTGCCACCCGTGAAGCCCCAGATGTAGGTATCGAAGCTGCCCTCCTTGGCGACCAGCTCGAGGAAGGCCCGGGCGTTCGTGACCGTCGCCTCCACCTTGAGACGGTTGCGGATGATGCCGGGGTCCTGGAGCAGCTTCTCGATGCGGGCGGGGGTGAAGCGGGCGACCTTCACGGGGTCGAAATCCGCGAAGGCGCGCCGGTAGCCCTCGCGCCGGTGCAGGACGGTGGACCAGGACAGGCCGGCCTGGGCGCCTTCCAGGATCAGGAACTCGAACTGGCGCCGGTCGTCGTGGACCGGCACGCCCCACTCCCGGTCGTGGTACTCGAGGTAGGCGGGGCTGACACCCTCGGACCAGGGGCAGCGGACAGGGGTCTTGGCCATGGGTTCCAACCTTAGCGGAGCGCCGCCCGCTTCGGCGAGCCGACTTTCTGGTCGGATCAACCGGAAATAGCCCAACGCCCCTCGACAGCCTGCAGCATTATGGAAAAAGATAAGCCCCCATCCGGGGCTACGGGGCATGCACATGACGGACCGGTACGGGGTCATCGGGCACCCGATTTCCCACAGCAAGTCGCCCGTGATCCACCGCCTGTTCGCGGAAGCGACCGGGCAAGACCTCACCTACGACGCCATCGACATCCCGACCGAGCACCTGGCCACCCGCGTCCGGCAGCTGTTCGCCGAGGGTTACCGGGGCCTGAACGTCACGGTGCCCCATAAGACCGACGTGGTGAAATTGACGTCCCGGCTGACGTCCCGGGCCGAGCTGGCCGGCGCCGTGAACACGCTGATCGTCCACGCCGACGGCGCCGTGGAAGGCGACAACACCGACGGCACGGGCCTGGTGAACGACCTGCGCCAGAACCTGCGCACCCGGCTGGCCGGCACGCGCATCCTGATCCTGGGCGCCGGCGGCGCCACCCGGGGCATCGTGCCAGCGCTCTTCGACACGAATCCCCGGGACATCATGGTGGCCAATCGCACGCTGGACCGTGCGAAGGAACTCGCGCGGGATTTCCGCATGCTCGGCAAGATCCACGCCTGCCAGTTCGAGGAACTGGGCGGCCAGCGCTTCGACCTGGTGATCAACGCCACGTCCGCCGGCCTGAAGGGCGAGATGCCGCCATTCCCCGCCTCGATCCTCGGCCCGGAGACGCTCTGCTACGACCTGTCCTACGCCATGCAGGAAACGCCCTTCGTCGCCTGGGCAAAGATGAACGGCGCGGGCCGCGTGTCCCAGGGCTGGGGCATGCTGGTCGAGCAGGCGGCGGAATCGTTCTACGCCTGGCGGGGCGTGCGGCCCGACACCCGGCCCGTCATCGCGAAACTGCCCGGCTCGCCGGGCGCCACCGACACCATGAAGAAGCGTTTAGCGTAGGAGCGCCTTCAGGCGCGACCGGGAATACCCCGTCGCGCCTGAAGGCGCTCCTACGCTTCACCGCATGGTCACGAGTTCTTCGGCGGCGGTGGGGTGGATCGCCACCGTGTCGTCGAAGTCGCGCTTGGTGGCGCCCATGCGGATGGCCACCGCGAAGCCCTGAAGCATCTCGTCGGCGCCGGGGCCGATGATGTGGCAGCCCACCACCTTGCCGTCGGCGCCCGCGGTGACCAGCTTCATGCGGGTCTTCGGCTTGTGGTCGGTGACGCCGTTGTAGAGCGGGACGAACTCGGTCGCGTAGACCTTGACGGCATCCCCGTAGCGTTCCCGCGCCGCCGCCTCACTGAGGCCGCAGGTGCCGATGGGCGGGTGGCTGAAGATCACCGTGGGAATGTTGGCATAGTCCAGGTGGCGGCCCGCCATGCCGCCGAAGACGCGGTCGGCGGTGCGGCGGCCCGCGGCGATTGCGACGGGCGTGAGGGCATCCCGGCCCGTGACGTCGCCGACGGCGTAGATGTGCGGCACGTTCGTCACCTGCAACGGGTCCGTGGTGACGAAGCCCTGCGCGTCAGTGCGCACGCCGGCGGCGGCGAGATCCAGGTCCGCCGTGCAGGGCTCCCGCCCGATCGCCCAGAAGACCGCGTCGTAAGGACCGTGGCGGCGGCCGTCCGTGGTCGACAGCTCCAGCCCCGCCTTGCCCCGGGCGAGCGCCGCCGGCGTGGCGCGCCCGACGAAACGGATGCCGTCCTCTGCCAGCGCCCGGAGCAGCCCCTGCTGCAGGTATTCGTCGAAATGCCGGAGCACGCTGTCGTGTCGGGCCAGCAGCGTCACCTCGGAGCCGAGCGCGCGCAGCGCGCCGCCGAACTCGACGGCGATGTAGCCCGAGCCCACGATGGCCACCCGCTGGGGCCGGGTCGTTAGGCCGAAGAAGTCGTCGGACACGTAGCCGAGTTCGTGCCCCGGAATCTGCGGCACCGAGGGCCGCCCACCCGTGGCCACGACGATATGCCGGCCCGACAGCACCCGGCCGCCCGCCTCGACGGTGTGCGGGCCAGTGAAGCGGGCGCGGGCGGGAATGTGGGTGATGCCCTTCTTCGCCAGGTTCCGCTCGTAGATGCCATTCAGCCGCTGCACGTAGGCCGTCCGCCGGGCCACGAAGCCCGCCCAGTCGTGGCCCTTGACCACCAGATCGAAGCCGTAGTCCCGGGCGTCGTCCAGGGCGTGGGCCAGGCTGGCGGCGTTGAAAGTGATCTTCTTGGGCACGCAGCCCACGTTCACGCAGGTGCCGCCGAGCGGCGCGGGCTCGATGAGCGCCACGGTGGCGCCGTACTCGGCCGCGCGCTGTGCGGCGGCGAGGCCGCCGCTGCCGCCGCCGATGGTGATGAGGTCGAACTGCTCGGTCATGCTGCGGGCCCTGCTGGCTCAAGTGGTCGTGACACGGGCCGGGAGTGTAGCAAGGCGGTTGATTGGGCCACGGGCCGCTTTTCCGTTAGCATTTCCCGATGCAGAACAACCCACTCCTCGCGGCCAGTGGCCTCCCCGCCTTCGACCGGATCCGGCCGGAGCACGTGGAGCACGCCGTGCTCGCCACGCTCGACGCCAACCGGGCCGAGCTGGAGCAGCTGCTGGCGGCCGCCGAACAGCTCGAACTGGAGTTCGACGCCGCCGTGCTGCCCATCGAGCGGCTCAGCGACCGGCTGCACCGGGTCTGGTCGCCGGTCCGGCACCTGCAGTCGGTGGCCAATTCGCCGGAGCTGCGCGCCGCGTACAACGCCTGCCTTCCCGCCATCTCCCGCTACGAGACCGAGATGGGCCACAACCAGCGACTCTACGAGCTCTACAGGCGCCTCGGCGAACGGGCGGCGGCAGGCCCGGGCGAAGGCGCCAGCCGCCTGCTCGAGCTGGCGATCCGCGACTTCCGCCTGTCCGGCGTGCACCTGCCACCGGACCAGAAGGCCCGGTTCAAGACCATCATGGAGGAACTCTCCACCGCGGAGGCGGGGTACGAGCAGAACGTGCTCGATTCGGCTGCCGCCTGGTCGCTGCACATCCCGGACGCATCGCGGGTGCGCGGCGTGCCGGCGACGGTGCTGGAGCCCGCGGCCGAGCGCGCGGCCGCTGCCGGCAAGCCGGGCTGGATGTTCCAGCTGGACCAGCCCACCTACGTCGCCGTCGTCACCCACGCCGACGACCGGGAGCTGCGTAAGTCCGTCTACCGGGGCTGGGCCACGCGCGCTTCGGACCAGGCCGACTACTCGCCCGGCCACGACAACAGCGCGCTGATGGAACAGATTCTCGCGCTCCGGCACGAGGCTGCCGGGATCATCGGCTACCCGAATTTCGCGGCCTACTCCCTCGCGACCAAGATGGCGAAGTCCGTGGACGAGGTGCGGGATTTCCTCATCGAGCTGGTCCGCCATTCCCGGGATGCCGCCCGGCGCGAACTGGCCGAGCTGGAGGCCTTCGCCGGCCGGGCGCTGGAGCCCTGGGACATCGCGTACTACTCCGAGAAGCTGCGGCACCGGAAGTACTCGATTTCCGACGAGGGGCTGCGCCCCTACTTCCCGCTGCCGACCGTTCTCTCGGGTCTTTTCCAGGTGCTGGAGAAGCTCTACGGCATCCGCATAGAGCCGGTCACCGGCGTGGATGCCTGGGAGCCCCACGTGGAGTACTTTCGGCTGCGGGACGCGGCGGGCCGCGAGATCGGCGGCTTCTTCACCGACTTCTACGCCCGGTCCACCAAGCGCTCCGGCGCCTGGATGGACCAGTGCCTCAACCGGCTGCGGGACGACGCGGGCCTGCAGGTGCCGGTGGCGCACCTGGTCTGCAACTTCTCGCTGCCCACCGCGGACATGCCCTGCCTCATTACCCACGACGAGATGGTCACGGTGTTCCACGAGATGGGCCACGTGCTGCACCACCTGCTCACGCGCATCGACTACCCCAGCGTGGGCGGGATCAACGGCGTGCCCTGGGACGCGGTGGAGCTACCCAGCCAGTTCATGGAGACCTTCGCCTGGGAGCCCGAGGTGGTGGCGCTGTGCTCGGGTCACTACCAGACCCGCGAGCCGCTGCCGGCGGAGATTCTGGCTTCCCTCCGCGAGTCGAAGAACTTCCAGTCGGCGCTGGCCATGATCCGCCAGCTGGAGTTCGCCCTCTTCGACCTGCGCATCCACGCCGAGTACGACCCGGCCGCGGGCTCCCGGGTGATGGACATCCTGGCAGAGGTCCGGGACGCGGTCGCCGTGATCAAACCACCGGAGTGGAACCGCTTCGCCCACGCCTTCACCCACATCTTTGGTGGCGGCTATGCGGCCGGCTACTACAGCTACAAGTGGGCGGAGGTGCTCGCCGCCGACGCCTTCGCCGCCTTCGAGGAGGCCGGGCTGTTCGATCCGGCGCTGGCACAGCGCTTCCGGGAGCAGGTGCTGGAGATTGGCGGCTCCCGGGACATCGCCGAGGCCTTCGTGGCGTTTCGCGGACGCCCCGCCCACGTGGACGCGCTGCTTAAGCAGTCGGGCATCTGCCGGGTCTGACGACTCCCACGCCTGTGACTGCTTCGCCCGGAAGTTGGCGACCTTATGTCAAGGGGAGCGCATCTCCTCTGCTTCAGGCGGCTTGCTGCCATGCCGAACGGCGAGTAGCCTCTTTGGTATCAAGAAGAATATCCGGAGGAACCCGGCACGATGGACTCGGCCACTCCATCACGCACCCGACGTCTGACCTCGTTCAGCTCGGCTTCCCGACTCGCCCTGCTGGCGTCTGCGTACGCCCTATCATTCGGAGCGGAGGCCTCGCTTCTCTACGTCCACAACGGCGCGCTCGATCCGGTTACCGAGGGCTGGACGGCCGATACCACCAGCCACACCGGCACGACCGCCGGCCCCGTCTACAACGACCTGGGCTCCGGCTACGACGCATGGGCGGTGGACGACAATTCCACGGCGACGAATTCGCTCCGCTACTACTTCGAAGACCTGTCCGCAACCACCCACCAGGCCGACACGGCGGCCAACGGCTGGCGCCTCAGCGTCCGGCTGCGCATCGTCAACCTGAGTGATGCGTTCACTACCGTGAGTGGCTTCGGGACGGCGTCGACGATCACCGCCTTCTACCGCACCGGCGACAGCGACCCGGGCCCCGCCAACAACTCGCGGGACTGGTATCTCGGCTTCGGCAGCCAGGCGGACGGTGACCCCCTGATCCGCCTGCCCAACAGCACGGGTGGCACCTACGCTTTCGAGGGCGGCAGCAGCGGATACCATCTTTATGAGCTGGTCTACGACCCGACCGCCCTGTCTGCGGACTTCTTCATTGACGGGGTGGAGAAGGTCAGCAATATCGTCGCCAACCTGAGTCCCTACACGGGCCAGCTGGTGGCGTGGGGTGCCGCAACGAGCCCGGACGCGGGTCAAGGCAACTTCAGTTACGTGCGCTTTGCAACGACCGCGGTAGTGCCCTTGCCGCCAGCCGTCCTGCTCTTCGCCAGTGGCCTCGCCACGCTGGCAGGGATCCGCCGGCGACGTGCCGACTAGGGCGGCGGCGGTGCCGCCCCGGGGCCAGCGGCGACGGGAAGCACCGGGTAGGTGATCCGGGGCTGCTCCCCCGTCAGGCTCCCGAGGAACGCCGTGATGTGCGCGTTCTCCTCCGCGCTCACCGGCGCGCCAACCTGGCTCGAGGCCATCACCGCCACCGACTGGGCCAGGTCCCAGGCCCTCCCGGAATGGAAGTACGGCGCGGTCAGCGCGATGTTCCGCAGCTGGGGAACCTTGAAGACATACTGGTCGCCTACTGTGTCCGTGACCATGAAGCGGCCCTTGTCGTCCCGGGGCAGCACCTCGGCGCCTGGCCGCTCCAGGATGCCGAAGGGCGCGTACTGCGTGCCGCCCAGGTTCATGCCGTCGTGGCACTCCGCGCAGCCCTTGCTGATGAAGAGCTGCAAACCGATCTTCTGTGTCGCGTTGAGGGCGTAGGCGTCGCCCCGCAGGTAGTTGTCGAAGGGTGCGTTCGGCGTGATCAGCGTCGCCTGGAAGACCGCGATGGCCTTCTGCGCGTTGGCCAGCGTCACCGGATCGGCCTCCCCCGGGAACGCCGCGCTGAACGCGGTCCGGTAGCCGGGAATCCCGGCGAGGTCCTCGCTGAGCTCACCCCGGGGCAGTGCCATCTCGATGGGGTTGAAGGTTCGACCGGTGGGCTGATCTTCCACGTCCTGGGCGCGGCCGTCCCAGAACCGGGCCGTGTTGAAGACCGCGTTGAAGGCGGTCGGCACATTGCGGCCGCCCTTCTGCCAGCTGTGCCCGATCGCCGTCTCCCGGCCGTCCGCGCCGCCCAGGCCCACGTTGTGGCAGGAGTTGCAGCTGCCGGGCCGGCCCGCGGAGACCCGCGGGTCGAAGTACAGCATCCGGCCCAGCTCCAGCTTCGCGGGCGTGGCGGGATTGCCCGGCAGTGCCGGGGCCTCGGGCGGAATGGGCTGGAAGCGGGCCCGGGCCGTCGTGAGCAGGTCATCGGCGGCGTGGGCAATGCCCGCGGCGAGCAGCAGGAGGATCAGGCTGGATGACGAGTGCCGGCGCATGGCTGCAGTCCCGTGACGGTGGCGGCTCACCCATGGGAGCGTAACCCGCCGCTCTCCCGGATTCGAGCGGCGGCCGCCGCCCTAGGGCTGCGGCCGCGGGGTTGCGGCGACGCTCGGCGGCAGCACCGGGTAGACGATCTTCGGCTGGTCGCCGGTCAGCGCGCCGAGGAAGGCAACAATCTTCCCCGCTTCCTCGTCGGTCACCGGCAGGCCGAGCTGGCTGGCTGCCATCACCCCGACGGCCTGGCCCAGGTCCCAGGACCGTCCGGAATGGAAGTAGGGCGCCGTCAGCTCGATGTTCCGGAGCGTCGGCACCTTGAAGACGTATTCATCGCCGGCCGTCTTCGTCACCGTGAAACGGCCCTTGTCGTCGGTTGGCAGCAGTTCGGCTCCCGGCTTCTCCACGATGCCGAACGGCGCGTAGCGGCCCCCGCCGAGGTTGATGCCGTTGTGGCACGCCGCGCAGCCCTTGTCGATGAAGAGCTTCAGGCCGGCGGTCTGGGTGGCGTCGAGGGCGGAGGCATCACCCTTCAGGTACCGGTCGAAGGGCGCATTGGGGGTAATCAGGGTGGCCTCGAAGACGGCGATGGCCTTCTGGGCGTTGGCCAGCGTGACGGGGCTGGCTTCACCGGGGAACGCCGCCTTGAACGCGGCCACGTAGCCGGGAATGCCGCGCAGCTGCTCGGTCACGTGCTCCTTCGGTGAGGCCATCTCGATGGGATTCACCATGGGGCCGCCCGCCTGCTCCTCCAGGTCCTTCGCCCTCCCGTCCCAGAACTGGGCGGTGTTGAACACGGCGTTGAAGACCGTCGGCGAATTCCGGCCTCCCTTCTGCCACTTGTGCCCGATCGATTTCTCCGCCGCGTCCACGCCACCCAGGCCGACGTTGTGGCAGGAGTTGCAGCTGATCGCATGGCTGGCGGAGATCCGCGGGTCGAAGAACAGCATCTTTCCGAGCTCGACCCTGGCCGGCGATGCCGGGTTGCCCGGCAGGGCGGGCGGCTGGTCGGGAACCGGCTTGAACTGCGCCTGCGCGGACTGCATCAGGGAGTCTGCGGCGATTCCGGATGCCGGCGCGACGAGGCTGGCCAGGATGGCGAGCAGGGCAGGAATCCTCATGGCAGTCTCCGTTCCGCGACGATTTCAGCGGGCAGGGTTGCGCCCGAAGGGCTGCCGGGGTATTGGGGAATTCACTTACGCAGGTTTGCATCGCCCATGAAGCTCGCCTCCTGGAACGTCAATTCCATCCGCCAGCGCCTGGCCCACGTGGTCGACTGGTTGAACGCCAACGAGCCGGACGTGCTCGCCCTGCAGGAAATCAAGACGGAGGCGAGTAAATTTCCGCTGGCCGACATCGAGGCCGCAGGCTACCGCTGCGTGCTCGACGGCCAGAAGGCCTACAACGGCGTCGCCCTGCTGTCCCGGGAGGAGCCGGCCGACGTGTCCACGGGCATCCCCGACTTCAGCGACGACCAGCGCCGGGTGATCGCCGCCACCTACGGCGGCACGCGGGTGATCAACGTGTACGTGCCCAACGGCCAGAGCATCGGCTCCGACAAGTACCGCTACAAGCTGGACTGGCTGGACGCCCTGGCGGGCTACCTGGCCGGCGAGCTGAAGCGCCACGAGCGCCTCGCCATCGTCGGCGACTTCAACATCGCGCCGGAGGACCGGGACGTGCACGACCCGGAGCAGTGGCGGGGCCAGGTCCTGTGCAGCGTTCCCGAGCGGGAGCGGCTGAAGGCCCTGCTGAACCTGGGCCTGGTGGACACCTTCCGGCTCTTCGACCAGCCCGAGAAGTCCTTCTCCTGGTGGGACTACCGGATGATGGGCTTCCGCCGCAATCACGGCCTGCGGATCGACCTCATCCTGGCGTCGAAGGCACTGGCCGCCACCTGCTCCGGCGCGACCATAGACGTGGCGCCACGCAAGCTGGACAAGCCGTCGGACCACGCGCCCGTCGTCGCCGTGCTGTAGGAGCGGCTTCAGCCGCGACCGGAATCAGCGTCGCGCCTGAAGGCGCTCCTACGGCGCCGGCTGGCGGCGCAGTACGCCGACGACGAGCACCAGCGCCACGCAGGTCAGCACGCTGGCCGCGAAGAAGGACGCGCCAGGAAACTGGAACGGCGCCGCCGGCGACGTGAAGTAGCTGAACAGCCCGGTCATCATCAGCGGCGCGAAGCAGGCGGTGATGCTGCGCAGGCTGGAGACCGCACCCTGCAGCTCGCCCTGCTGGTTCGCCGGCACCTCCCTGGACAGCAGGGCCATCGTCGCGATGCTGGCGATGGTGCCGAAGGAAAACGGCACGATCCAGAAGTACATCATCCAGCCCGAGGTCGCGAAAGCGTAGCCCAGGAAGCTGATGGTGAACAGCCCGAAGCCGGCCAGCATGGCGCGCCGCTCGCCGAGCCACTTCACCACCGGCCCCACGGCCAGGCCCTGGGCGAGTGCGGCGCACACGCCCACGAAGCTCATGGACAGGCCGATGTCCCGGGGCGTCCAGTCGAACTTGGCCATCGTCACGTAGGTCCAGGTGGCCGGATTGGCGTCGTGGGCGATGTGATAGAGCAGCAGCGCGCCCAGGAGGCCCACCACCAGCGGGTACTGGCGCATGGCCCGGAACGCGCCGATCGGGTTGGCCCGCCGGATGGCGAAGGCCCGGCGGTTGGCGGGGGCCAGGCTCTCCGGCAGCACGAAGTAACCGTAGACCACGTTGACGGCGGCCAGGCCCGCCGCCACGAAGAATGGCAGCCGGGGATTGGTATCCCCCAGCAGGCCCCCGAGGGCGGGGCCGACGACGAAGCCCAGGCCCCAGGCCGCGCCCAGCAGGCCAAAGCTCTTCGCGCGCTGCTCCGGTGTCGTGAGGTCGGCCACGTAGGCCGTCACCACCGGGTAGGTGGCGCTGAACACGCCGGACAGGGCGCGCCCGACAAAGAGCCAGCCGACGGTCGGGGCGAGCCCCATCAGGACGAAGTCCGCGGAGAAGGCCGCGAGGGAGCCCAGCAGCACCGGCCGCCGGCCGAAGTGATCGCTGAGGTTGCCGAGCACCGGCGCGCTCAGGAACTGCAGCCCCGAGAACAGGAACATGAGCCAGCCGGCATACAGGGCGGCGGTGCTGAGCGAGCCGTCGAGCAGGTCCATCAGCAGGCTGGGCAGCACCGGGATGATGATCCCGAAGCCGACGGTATCGATGAAGACGGTGACGAGGACGAAGATCAGCGCGCGCGTGGGCGCTACCGTCATGCGACGTCCACCTGCACCTGGTTGCCGGCGACGCGCACGGGCCAGGTCTGCAGGTCCTTCTCGCCGCGCACGGCATTCAGGACGTTCACGAGCCCCGGGGGCCAGTTGGCCCAGTCGATGACCTTGCCCGTGCGGATGTCGAAGCGCGCCCGGTGGAAGGGGCACTGGATCTTGCAGCCGTCGACGATCTTCCCCTTGGCGAGCGGCGCAAAGATGTGGGTGCAGGCGGCCTGGGTGGCGAAGAAGCCGTCGTCCAGGTGATAGACGATGAGCTTGGTCTCGCCCGCCGTGAACAGGCGGTGCTGGCCGACCGGCAGTTCTTCAACGCGGCAAACCGTGTGGGTGGTCATGGGCGGGCACCTCGCGGGCAGTGGCTGGATTTCGGGACCGGCATGGTAGCGGATTCGCCGGAAAACCCTCTGCTAGACTTGAATTTTCCCCGGAGAGACGGTCCATGGCCTGGCTTTGGTACACGCGAGTTGCCGGTTGCCTGTGCGTCGCGCTGGCAGTGGCCGGCTGCAGTGCCGGCTCGAAAGAGGGTGCTTCCCGGGGCGCGACGACGGGTGCAGTCGGCGGCGTGGTGGCCGGTGCCGTGGGCAGCATCTTCTGGGGCGGGGACGTCGTGAACAACGCGCTTCGCGCGGGTGCGGTCGGTGCCGCCTCCGGCGCGGCGGTGGGCGCCATGAGCGGCGCCGAGCGGGACGCGCGGCAATCGTCGCCGCCGCCTCCCGCGCCGGCGCCAGCCACGACGACCACCACACCGGCTGGCCAGTCGGGCGGCCTGTCCCCCGCCAACCAGCAGCTCAAGGACCGGATGGGCGACCTCAACTTTGCGGCGGGCGAGGAGCTGGCCCGCTGCCGCCACCTGGGCGCGATCAGCCGGGCCGAGCGGGCCTTTGCGAGCGAGACGGATCCGCGACGCAGGAGCTACGCGCTCCTGATCCAGGCCATGGCCGCCGAGGAGTCCGGCAACACGACGAAGGCCAACGCCGTCTATGCCCAGTGGGGTCAGGTCGATCCAGCCCGGGCGGATCCGGCGGCGGCGCGCAACGAGGCGCTGGACGGGCTACTCAAGCTCCAGAGGATCCGGCAGGAGACTGGCCTGCCGCCGCTCTGCACATGAGCGCCGTCGACACGCTCATCCGCGGCAGGGCACGGGACCTGGGCGGCTTCACCGTCCACCGGGTGCTGCCGGGTGGACCGCGCCAGATGGTCGGTCCCTTCATCTTCTTCGACGAGATGGGCCCGGCCACTTTCCCCCCAACACGGGCGTGGACGTCCGTCCTCACCCGCACATCGGGCTCGCCACCGTCACCTGGCTGTTCGAAGGCGAGCTGCTCCACCGGGACAGCCTCGGCTTCCGGCAGGTGATCCGTCCCGGCGAGGTGAACTGGATGACGGCGGGCAGCGGCATTGCGCACTCCGAGCGCACGCCGCCGGAGATCCGGCAGCGGCCGTCGCGCCTGCACGGCATCCAGTCCTGGCTCGCGCTCCCGAAGCACACGGAGGAGACGACGCCCCAATTCCATCACTACGCGGCGGGCGAACTGCCGGGGCTGGATGCGGATGGCGTCCGGCTACGGGTCATCGCGGGCACGCTGCTCGGCCTCACGTCCCCGGTGCGGACCTTCTCGGCGATGGGCTACGGCGAGCTGGAGCTGGCGGCCGGCGCGGGTTGCACGCTGCCCGCGGAGCACGAGGAACGCGCCGTATACCTGGTGGACGGAGAACTGGCGATCGACGGCGAGCCGGTGCCGGTCGGCGCCTGCGCCACGCTGCTGCCGGGTCGCGTCGTGGAGCTGCGGGCGGCAGGCCCGTGCCGCTGCATGCTGCTGGGCGGGGAGCCAGCGGACGGCCCGCGCCATATCTGGTGGAACTTCGTGTCGAGCTCGGAGGAGCGCATCGAGCGCGCCCGCCGGGACTGGAAGCTCGGGCGCTTTGCGCCGGTGCCGGGCGAGTCGGAGTTCATTCCACTGCCCGAGTACTGATACCGCCCTGCCCGGGGAGCGGTACGGACGTTCCGGAGGCCCAAATCTGCTGAAAAAGCCCGCTTTTCGGGTTTGAGGCCCCCGGGAACGCGTGCAAGAATCGCCCCGTGACCGCTCCTGCCGCATTCCAGTTCGACCCCCGCACCCGGCGGAACGAGTACGACGTGACCAACTCCGTGCGGGTCAGTTCCGTCGACGACGTGCGCAACGCGTGCCAGGACCTCTTCCAGCTGGGCTGGCCCGGCGCCAGCTTCGACCAGCTCTGGCTCGCCTTCCACGATTTCCGCCGGCTGTTCCGCGGCCAGGCAGAGGGCTACGTCGGTTGTGACACGCTCTATCACGACCAGCAGCATTCCCTGGATGTCACCTTGGCCATGGCGCGGCTGCTTGCCGGTTACGAGCAGACGGCGACCGAGCCGGACCGGCTCGGTCACGAGCGGGCGGCGGTCGGCCTGATCTGCGCCCTCTTCCACGATTCCGGGTACATCCGCCGCGTGGGTGAACGCCCGCGGAACGGCGCCGAGTACACGCCCCAGCACATTTCCCGGAGCGCGGAGTTCCTCACCGGCTATCTGCCGCGGCTCGGGCTCGGCCACTGGGTGCCGGTCGCCCAGCAGGTCGTGCATTTTACGGGCTATGAGATCAGCCTCGACGACATCGAGCTGGAGGACCCGCGGGACAGCACCGTCGGGCACCTGCTGGGTACAGCGGACATGCTGGCCCAGATGGCGGACCGCTGTTACCTGGAGAAATGCCGGGATCGCCTGTATGGCGAGTTCGTGCTGGCGGGCATCGCCGTGGAGCAGAAGAGTCCGCGGGAACGCATCGTGCGCTATGCGTCCGGCACCGACCTGCTGCGGAAGACGCCGGGCTTCTGGGAGCACTCGGCCCGCGCGCGGCTCGAGAAAAGCTTCAACCGGGCGTACCGGAACGTGGAGCCGCTGTTCGGGGGGCAGAATCCCTACCTGCTCGCCATCGACCACAACCTGAAGTACCTGGAGCAGCTCCTGGCCGCCGGCAACGTCGGCAGCCTGCGACGCAAGCCGCCGGTCTTCACCGTCCTGCCGAATCCGGCAGAGTCCGTGGGCGCCCTCGTCAGCCGCCACCTGGCCAGCCTGAACGCCCCGGCCGCCTCTCTCGGCCTGTAGGAGCGGCTTCAGACGCGGTCCGGATCCGGATCCGAGGTGCATCCCGCGGCCATCGGCCGAAGACCCCGCCCGCTGACGTGCGGACACGTCTTTTCGCGGGCGAGGCATCGGCCACTGGCCGCTCGGTACCTGCTGTAGGAGCGCCTTCAGGCGCGAACGAAGTTGCAATCGCGCCTGAAGGCGCTCCTACAAAGTAGCGGCAGCACGGGCGGGTGTCCCTTCCGGGCGCTCACCGGGTACTCCCGGTAGCCAGACGGGATCCCGACCGGGATGCCGCGGGCCACGGAGTGGCTCCAGCCAGAATAAGGGGTCGCGGCTGAAGCCGCTCCTACCGGAGCGCCGGGACGACCTTCTCCCCGATGATCTTCAGCGCGTCCATCGGATTGTCGTGCAGGCGCAGCGCGATCTCGGTCTGGCCCGCCTTGCCGAACTTCCTGAAGCGCTCGATCTCCCGGTCCAGGTCCTCGATGCCGCCGGTGGAGGTGAGGCCCTCGCAGAGCCGGTTGCACATCTCCTCGGAGACGCCCTGGATGTGGCCGGAGCGGTCAAACCAGGCGGCCACGAACTTGTCGAAGTTCTTCACCACGGTCTGCACTTCGTCCGGCGTCAGCCACAGCTTGATGAGGTCCGCATCCAGCTTTCGCGCGCGCCAGGCCAGCTCCCGGCGGGACTCCCGGTAGGCTTCCTTCCGGTCCGTCTTCACGTGCCAGGCCCAGAAGCTGTTCACGCGGATCGGCTTCATCCCGGGCTCGCGCTTCGCCTCGCCGACCCGGACCTGCTCCATGGCGGGCTCGATGATCTCGGTGGGCGTGCAGCCGATGAAGACGCCGTCGGCCACCCGTGCTTCCATGCGCATCATCATGTGCCGGTAGGCGGTGCCGTAGACGAAAGGGGGCGGTGCCTTCAGCCAGTCGTAGGCGCAGGGGTAGGTGACGTTGAACTCCTCGCCCTTGTACCCGTCCTTGGCCAGCTTCTTCTGGCCGGCACCGATGACAATCTCCAGGGCCTCCCGCACGGCCACCACGATCTTCTGGGGCTTGTGCAGGGCCATGGCATCCAGGTTGCCCTCGCCGGCGCCGATGGCCGCCATCGCCCGGCCGCCGGACAGTTCGTTCAGGCTGAGCAGGGCGTTGGCGATCTTCAGCGGGTGCATCTCGAAGGGACTGACAGCCAGCGCGCCCATCTTCAGCTTCTTCGTCGCCTGGGCCACGGGCACCAGGCTGAGGAAGGGGTCCCAGTGGGCGAAATAGTTGGAGGTCCAGAGGGCGCGGATGCCGTACTTCTCGGCCGTCGTCGCGAGCTCCACGAGCTGGGTGGGGCCGAGGTCCGGCTCCAGAATGATGTCGACTTCCACTAGGGATTCTCCTGTCGGTCGGGGGCGGCAAAACGACTAGCCATGTTATTGCCACCTACTTGACAGTAGATCGACACAACCAGCTAAACCCGCCATTTATCAACACCTTCGGCGGGGCGCGCATTGTAGCGGAAACGGCGCCGTAGGAGCGCCGACCGGCGCGACCCCCCTCCCGCGAGAATCGAGTCCGCGAGTCTCGAGCGGGAGGGGGGTCGCGCCGGTCGGCGCTCCTACGACACCTCTTTCGGCGCCACCCTGGCGTAGTAGCCCCAGGACGAACCGACCGGGTGCTGGGTCCAGTCCTTTGGCGGCGCCAGCATGTCGGGGCGATCCCGTTCCAGACGCGCCCGGACCGGTCGGGGGATGTTGTCCAGGCCGCCGGTGATCTTGTAGCTGTGGGAGTTGGCGAACATCCGGCCCTCGATGCCGCTCTTGCCCATCCGCATCCAGGGGAGCCAGGGGCACTGGCGGAAGAAGCCGGCGGTCATGGTGGCCCAGGGTCGCCCCCGGTCCTCCAGCTCGCCGGCCGGCACGAAGAAGGTGAAGTGCTCCGACGGGTTGATAACCGGACCTGTGGAGGCCTCGGGCCAGCCCTCCGGGGTCACCGGGTTTGCCACCTCGAGCATCCAGTCCCAGGTCAGCAGGTAGTGGTTGCCGACCCGGCGCCAGGGAAGCACAAAGGGCACCGACTTGCCGGACTCGCCCTTGTCCCCGCGATAGCTGTTCGCGTCTTCCTTCCGGGAGGCCGCGTTGCCGATCGCAATCTCCCAGCGGTACGCGTCGGTCACCATCCGGTCGGCCGGATAGCTGGCGGGGATGGTCGTGGTGACCTGCTCATTGATGTAGGGGTAGACCTTCACGGTCTTGCCGGTGAAGGGGTTCTGCCAGGAGTCCAGGAGCTCGCCGGTCTTGAGGTCGGTGTAGAAGGTGGCGTCCTTGCCCCGGTACTCCGCGTCGCCGCTGGGCAGGATCCGGAACTGGAGGCTGCCGAAGCCCACGTAGCCGAAGAGGGGAATGGCGCGACGGTTACCGACGACGGCGAAGAACACGCCCTCGTGGCCACCGAACACGATCTCGTCACCGAGGGTGCCCCAGGTCTTGGCGAAGGCGTAGATGTTGTCGGCGGCGGTATTGAGATCGAGGGCGGCGGATGTTCCGGGGGCAGGGGCGGCGGCCGCGACTGGCGCGGCAGCGAGCCCCGACAGGCCGGCGAGTCCTGCCGCCACGCCGAGATCCCTGCCCAGGCCCAGCACGCCGCGCCGGGAAAAGCTGCCGACCGTCGCCCGCATCGCGTCCAGGTACATGGTCCGGCTCCCGAATGAGAAGATGCCCCGAGCCTACCGGAGGTCCCCCGATGAGTGCGCCGGAAAACCTGATCCTGTCCAATCGCTTCCGCTGCTTCGACGGCTGGCAGCATTTCTACCGTCACGCGACGCAGGCCACGGCCTGCGACATGCGCTTCGGGCTGTACCTGCCGCCCCAGGCCGAGCACGAGCGGGTGCCGCTGGTGATCTACCTCGCGGGTCTGACCTGCAACGAGGAGACCTTTCCCATCAAGGCGGGAGCCCAGCGGGTGGCGGCCGAACTCGGGCTTGCGCTGCTGTCGCCGGACACGAGTCCGCGGGGCGTGCGGCTGCCGGGCGACGATGAGGCCTGGGACTTCGGCCTGAGTGCGGGGTTTTACCTGGATGCCACGGAGGCGCCCTGGTCGGCGCACTACCGGATGTACAGCTACGTGGCGCAGGAGCTGCCGGACCTGGTCGTGAGCCAGTTCCCCGTGGACGGGGAGCGGATCGGGCTGATGGGGCACTCCATGGGCGGCCATGGCGCGCTGACCATCGGGTTGAAGCACCCGGACCGGTTCCGGAGCCTGTCGGCGCTGGCGCCGATCGTCGCGCCGACCCAGGTCCCGTGGGGCAAGAAGGCACTGCCCCGGTATCTGGGGTCAGACCCCGATAGCTGGCGGCAGTACGACGCCACGGAGCTGATGAGCGACCTGGGGTCAGCGGCGGGGCGGCCGCCGCTGCTGATCGACCAGGGCCTCGACGACGAATTCCTGGTCAACCAGCTCAAGCCGGAACTCTTCGAAGCGGCTGCCCGGCGCGCGGGCTACCCGCTGATCCTGCGTCGTCACGAGGGCTACGGCCACGGCTACTGGTTCGTGAGCACCGTGATCGAGGACCACCTGCGCCACCACGCCGAAGGTCTGGGCTTGTAGGAGCGGCTTCAGCCGCGACCTGATTTTCCTCGCAGAAATGCACGTCGCGCCTGAACGCGCTCCTACAGTCCGACACCTTTCCCGCAGCCCCAGCCGTCGGGCTGGCCGCCGTGCTCGCGGCCGAGGCGCGCCACCTGCTTCTCCAGCGCCACGATCTCCGCGTACAGCGGGACCATGTTCACCGTCAGCGTGGCCTGCCACTTGCTGGTCTTCTCGTAGCGGGCCGCGCTGACGCGGATCTCGGGCCCCAGGTCGGCCTGGTTGACGAAAGCCTGTGCCTCGTCCTTCGTGTCGAAGATGAGGAAGAAGTCCACATCCCGGGCCATGGACAGGTCGTCGCCCTGCTCCTGCATCAACCGCAGCAGCTCTCCGGTTTCGTCGTCAGGAAACAGGAGGCTCATGAATTCACTCTCGCAGTAAAGCCCCGGCACACCGCCGCGAGCTTGTGACCATCGGGGTCCCGCACGTAGGCGGCGTAGAAGTCGGGCTGGTACTGGGGCCGCAGGCCGGGCGCGCCTTCCGAGCTGCCGCCGAACCGGATGGCCGCCGCGTGGAAGTCGTCCACCTGCTGCCAGCTTCCGGCCGTGAGCGCGATCATGGACCCGTTGCCCGGCGTGGCAGCGCGCTTGTCGAAGGGCGGGCAGACCCAGAGCGCCAGTTCCCGGGCAACCTTGTCCTCGTAGATGCCCCAGCCCGCCCAGCCGTCCCAGCCCGGCTCGTCCTGCACGAAGCAGCGCCGGTGCCCGAGCGCGCCCATCACGGGATCGTAGAAGCGGATCGAACGCTGCAGGTCGGTGGTGCCGAGGCAGAGGTAGGTGAACATGGCTACTCGACGACGACCGCCGTCCCGCTGGCCGACACCATGAGCATGCCGTTGCCCTGGCCCAGGACCTCGTAATCCAGGTCGACCCCGACCACGGCGTTGGCGCCCAGCTCCGCCGCCCGCTCCTGCAGCTCCAGCAGGGCAATGTCCCGGGCCTTCTGCAGCTCCTTCTCGTAGGTCGCCGACCGGCCGCCGACGAGATCACGGATGCCCGCAAACAGGTCCTTGAAGATGTTGGCGCCGAGGATCGCCTCGCCCGCCACGATGCCGCAGTAGCGGGTGATGCGCTTGCCGTCGATGCCGGGGGTGGTGGTGATCTGCATGGTGTCCGTCCCTCGTCGGGAAACAGGCCGGTACTTCCGCGGTGGCCTATTTTCACCGGGATGGCCGCGTTCTGCCTACCCGTCTGACGCAGGGCAGCCGGGGTGCCGTAGGCGGTCGCGCCTGAAGGCGCTCCTACTCGACGGTGACCGACTTCGCCAGGTTCCGGGGCTGGTCCACGTCGGTGCCCCGCAGGATGGCCACGTGATAGGCCAGAAGCTGCAACGGGATCGTGTAGACGATGGGCGCCTGCAGGTAGAAGACGTGCTTCGGCATCGTGATGACGGTCACGCCGTCGCTGGACTCGAAGCCGGAGTCGGGGTCCGCGAAGACGAACAGCTCGCCGCCCCGGGCACGGACCTCCATGAGGTTGCTCTTCAGCTTCTCCAGCAGGTCGTTGTTCGGCGCCACGGTGATCACGGGCATGTCCGCGTCCACCAGGGCCAGCGGGCCGTGCTTCAGCTCGCCGGCCGGGTAGGCCTCGGCGTGAATGTAGGAAATTTCCTTCAGCTTCAGCGCACCCTCCATGGCGATCGGGTGAAGGACACCGCGGCCGAGGAACAGGGCGTGGTGCTTGTCGGCGAAGCGTTCGGCCAGCTTCTTCATCACCGGGTCGAGGACGAGCGTCTTCTCGATCAGGCCGGGGATCTCGATGAGGCGCTGCACGAGGCCCCGCTCCCGCTCCGCGTCGGCGGTGCGGTGCCTGGCCAGCGCGATGACCAGCATGGTCAGCGCCGCGATCTGGGTGGTGAAGGCCTTGGTGGAGGCCACGCCGATCTCCGGGCCGGCGCGGGTGAGCATCACCAGCGCGGACTCGCGCACCAGCGAGCTCTCCGGCACGTTGCAGATGGCCAGCGTGGACAGGTAGCCCGCCGCCTTGGCGAGCCGCAGGGCCGCCAGGGTGTCGGCCGTCTCGCCGGACTGGGAGATGGTGACGAACAGGGTGTTTTTCGGGACAACCGGGTTCCGGTAGCGGTACTCGCTGGCGATGTCCACGTGGCAAGGTACGCGGCAGACCTGCTCGATGAGGTACCGGGCCACGGAGCCCGCGTGGAAGCTGGTGCCGCAGGCCACGATGTGCACGGCCTCGACGCGGCGGAAAATCTCGGTGGCGCTGGGACCGAAGGCGGCCTCCAGCAGCTTGCCGTTGGCGACCCGCTCCTCGAGCGTCTGGGCGACGGCCCGGGGCTGCTCGTGGATCTCCTTCAGCATGTAGTGGGGGTACTGGCCCTTCTCGGCGGCGTCGGCGGAGAGCTCGCTCTCCTTCACGGGCCGGTGGGTGGCCTTGCCGTCCTTGTCGAGGACCCGCACGTGGCTGCGGTGGATCTCGGCCACGTCGCCTTCCTCCAGGAAGATGAAGCGGCGGGTGACGGGCAGCAGGGCGGAGACGTCGGAGGCCACAAAGTTCTCGTTGTCGCCCAGGCCGACCACCACGGGGCAGCCGCAGCGGGCCAGGATGAGCTGGCCGGGGTTCGCCTCGCTCATGACCACCAGCGCGTAGGCGCCTTCCAGCTCGTGGACCGTGGCCTGCACCGCCTCGAAGAGGTTCGGTGTCTTCTTCAGATGGAAGTGGATCCGGTGGGCGATGACCTCGGTGTCGGTATCGGAGGTGAACACGTAGCCCAGGGACTTGAGCTCGTCCCGCAGCTGCTCGTGGTTCTCGATGATGCCGTTGTGGACGATCGCGAGGCCGTCGTGGGAAATGTGGGGGTGGGCGTTCTTCTCGCTGGGGACCCCGTGGGTGGCCCAGCGGGTGTGGGCGATGCCGATGTTTGACTTCATCGGCTCCGCGTCCAGGGCGGACTGGAGCTCTGCAACCTTGCCCATGCGCCGCTGGCGCTGGAGGTGGCCATTGGTCAGGACAGCGAGGCCGGCGGAGTCGTAACCCCGGTATTCCAGGCGACGCAGCCCCTCCATGAGGATGGGCACCACGTTCCGTTCAGCGATGGCTCCGACGATGCCGCACATGTTCTTTAATTATCACTTAGGGGGGCCGTCCGGGGCGTGAATTTAACCGGGATCCGGGTTACCAAGCTGTAACCCACGTCGCGTTTTGGTGGCGTAGGAGCGGCTTCAGCCGCGACCGGGATGCCCCTCTGTCGCTGAGACGCTCCTGCCGGGGCATCCCGGTCGCGGCTGAAGCCGCTCCTACCCGCCCTTGACCGGCCGCTTCCAGCCGGGAATCGACACCTGCTTGCTCCGCTCGATGGTCAGCTGGCCGGCGGGGGCGGGCTTGGTGATGGTGGAGCCGGCGCCGATGGTGGCCCCCGCGCCGATTTCGACCGGCGCCACCAGCTCCACGCCCGAGCCGATGAAGGCGCCGTCGCCGATGACCGTGCGGTGCTTGTTGGCGCCGTCATAGTTGCAGGTGATGGTGCCGGCGCCCACGTTCACCTTCTCACCGATGGTGGCGTCGCCGATGTAGGTGAGGTGGTTCACCTTGCTGCCCCGGCCGATGACGCTCTTCTTCACCTCCACGAAATTGCCTACCTTGGCGCCCTCGGCCATCTCGGTGCCGGGTCGCACCCGGGCGTAGGGGCCGATCTCGCAGTTCGGGCCTACCACGCCGTCCTCCAGGAGCGAGTGCGGGTGGACCACGGTGCCGGCGCCGATGAGGGTGTTCCGGATCTGCGTGAACGCCCCGATGCGGACGCCGTCGCCCAGGTGCACCACGCCCTCGAAGATGACGTCGGGCTCGATGACCACGTCCCGCCCGCAGAGCAGCTCGCCCCGGATGTCGATGCGCTCCGGGTCCGCCAGGGTGACGCCGGCGGTCATCAGCTCGCCCGCGAGCCGGCGGCGCAGAATCTTCTCCGCCGCCGCCAGCTGGGACTTGTCGTTGATGCCGAGGACTTCGTCCTCCGACCCGGCTGCCACGGCGACCACCGGCACGCCGTCCTTCACCGCGAGACCGATCACGTCGGTGAGGTAGTACTCCTTCTGGGCATTGTCCGGCTTCAGGCGGCCAATCCATCGGGCGAGCCTGCCCGCGGGAAGGGCCAGCAGCCCGGTGTTGATCTCGCGGACCTGCCGCTGGGCTGGCGTTGCGTCCTTCTCCTCGACGATGGCCGTGACCGCGCCCCGTTCACCGCGCAGGATGCGGCCGTAACCGGCCGGATTCGCCATTTCCACGGTGAGCACCGCCACCTGGCCCCTCGCGGCCTTTGCGACCAGCTTCCGCATCGTTGCCGGCTGCACCAGGGGCACGTCGCCGTAGAGGATCAGCGCCACATCCCCCGCCGGGATCTTCGGCAGGGCCTGTTGTACCGCGTGGCCCGTGCCCTTCTGCACGGCCTGGTGATACCAGCCGATGGGCTGGCCCAGGAAGGCGGCCTGCACCTGACCGCCGCCGTGGCCGTGGACCACCCGGATCTGCCGGGGTTTCAGCGCGGCGGCGGAGCTGAGGACGTGCTGGAGCAGGGGACGGCCCGCCAGGGGGTGGAGGACCTTGGGCAGGTCCGAGCGCATGCGCTTGCCCTGGCCGGCGGCGAGGATGATGACGGTGACTGGCATGGCGGAATTGTACCGGGAACGACCGATTCCGTTCCCGGCCTTCCGGCGCATAATCGGCCAGGCGCCTGGTCGTATAGGGGGAATCCACCGTGATTGAATTCAAGATCAATGGCACCAGCCGCCAGGTCGATGCGGACGGCGACACCCCTCTGTTGTGGGCCCTGCGGGACCACCTGGACCTGGTGGGCACCAAGTTCGGGTGCGGGACAGCCCTCTGCGGCGCCTGCACGGTGCACGTGGACGGCCAGCCCGTCCGGTCCTGCGTAATGCCGGTCTCGGCGGTCGCGGGCAAGTCGGTCACGACCATCGAGGGCCTCGACGGCCGGGTGGGAAAGGCGGTCCGGCAGGCCTGGGAGGCCGTGGACGTTCCCCAATGCGGCTACTGCCAGCCCGGCCAGATGATGTCGGCCGCGGCGCTGCTCACCCGCAACCCGAAGCCGACGGACGCGGAGGTGACCCAGGCCATGAACGGCAACATCTGCCGCTGCGGCACCTACGACCGGATCCGCCGCGCCATCGGCGATGCGTCACGGATCCTGGAGGGTTGAGCCATGGAACGCCGCGAATTCATCAAGCTGTCGCTGACCGCCGCCGGTGGCCTGAGCCTGGGTTTCCACCTGCCTGAACCCCGCGCCGCCGCAGGGGCCGCCTTCGCCCCCAACGCCTGGCTCCGGATCGACCCGGACAACCGCATCACCTTCATCTGCCCCCAGAACGAAATGGGCCAGGACGTGCACACCGCGCTCGCCACCCTGGTGGCCGAGGAACTGGAGGTGCCGGTGGGCGACCTGTACGTCGTGCAGGCCCCGGCGGATCCCGCCTACAAGAACGCGATGCTGGGCGGCCAGCTCACCGGCGGCTCGACCTCCGTGCGCCACGCCTGGCTGCCCCTGCGCCAGGCCGGCGCAGCGGCGCGCGGCCTGTTCATCGCGGCGGCGGCGAAGACCTGGCAGGTGGATCCGGCCACGCTCGGCAGTGAGGCCGGCCATGTGACGGGTCCGGGCGGCAAGCGGCTGTCCTACGGCTCGCTGGCCGCAACCGCCGCGACCCTGCCGGCGCCCGAGCTGGCCAGGGTGCGGCTCAAGGCGCCCGCGTCCTTCACGCAAATCGGCAGGGCGGACCTGCGACGCCTCGACACGCCAGCCAAGCTGCGCGGCGAGCGGCTCTTCGGCATCGACGCGAAGCAGCCCGGCATGGTGCACGCCGCCCTCGCCCAGTGTCCGGTGATCGGCGGCACCGTGGTGAGTGTGAACGACCGCAAGGCCCGGGCAATGCCCGGCGTGCGCGCGGTCGTGAATATCGTTGACGGCGTGGCCGTGGTCGCGGACCACTTCTGGACGGCGAAGAAGGCCCGGGACGCGCTCGAGGTTAAATGGCTCGTGGGCGCGGCGGGCAGCGTGTCCAGCGAATCCGTGGCCCGGGCCCTGGAGAACGGCACGCGGCTCCCCGGCGTGATCGCCCGGGAGAACGGCGACGTGGCGGCCGGCCTGCAGCGGGCGGCAAAGAAGATTGAATCCCGCTACGAGCTGCCAATGCTGGCCCACGTGGCGCTCGAGCCGATGAACTGCCTCGCGCTGGTCGCCAACGGCGCCTGCGACATCTGGACCTCCACCCAGTTCCCCGAGGGCGCGGAGGCGGCTGCCGCGGCCCGCAGCGGCGTAAAGCCGGAGTCCGTGCGCATCCATCCCCAGTTCATCGGCGGCGGCTTCGGCCGCCGGCTGGAGGTCGACGCGATCGGCCAGGCGGCGGCCATCGCCAAGGCCATGCCCGGCGTGCCGGTGAAGCTCATCTGGACCCGGGAGGACGACACGACCCACGACTTCTACCGCCCCGCCAGCCTGCACACGCTGGAGGGCGGCCTGGACAAGGACGGCAACCTGGTGGCGCTGCATCACCGGATGGTGTCGCCGTCGGTCACGGCGCGGGCCTTTCCGGGCTTCGTGCAGGACGGCCTCGATCCCTTCATGACCGAGGGCGCGGCGAACCTCACCTACGACGTGCCGCACTTCCGCACCAGCGTCCTGATCCAGGACACGGGCGTGCGCGTCGGCTACTGGCGCTCGGTGAGCCACGCCCTGAACGCCTTCGCCTTCGAGGGCTTCATGGACGAGCTCGCGCTGGCCGCGGGCAAGGACCCCGTCGCGTTCCGCCTGGCGCTGCTCCGGTCACAGCCCCGGCAGCGGGCCGTCCTGTCGAAGGTGGCGGAGATGGCGGGCTGGGGCGGCCCGGCGAGCCGGGACCGGGCGCTGGGCGTGGCGTCGATGGAGTGCTACGGCACCCACGTGGCCACGGTCGCGGCGGTCAGCCGCCAGGGCGACAACGTGCGCTGCGAGCGGATCTGGGTCGCCGTGGATCCGGGAATCGCGGTGCGGCCGGACCAGGTGCAGGCGCAGATCGTGTCCGGGGTCATCACGGGCCTGACCGGCGCGCTCCGCAACCGGATCACGATCCGGGACGGCCAGATCCAGGAAACCAACTTCCACCAGTTCGAGCCCCTGCGCATGGCCCAGGCGCCGCCCATCGACGTCGCCATCGTGGCGAGCGGCAGCGAGCCGGGCGGCATGGGCGAGGTGGGCACGCCGCTGGTGGCGCCGGCGCTGGCCAACGCGGTGGCGCGGCTTACCGGGAAGCGGGTGCGGAGCCTGCCGTTCAGCGAGGCGGGCGTGACGTTCGTGTAGGAGCGGCTGTAGGAGCGCCTTCAGGCGCGATCCATCCGCCCGGATCGCGCCTGAAGGCGCTCCTACAACGGGCTAGCCGTTCCGCTTGCCCTTGAGCTTCTGGGCCGCCCGGTAGCGGGCAGAGGCCTCGACCAGCTGCATCTGGGCGTGGGCTAGGTCTTCCTTGTTGCCGGCGCCCTTGAGCGCTTCCTCGGCCTTCTTGCGGGCCTCGTCGGCGGCGGACTCGTCCAGCTGCTCGGCGCGGAGCGCGGTGTCGGCCAGCACGGTGATCTTCTTGGGCTGCACCTCCAGGATGCCGCCGGTCACGTAGAAGAACAGCTCGTCCTGCCCGTCCCGCTGCACGCGGAGGTCGCCCGGCCGGAGCGTCGTCAGCATCGGCGCGTGGCGCGGCGCGATGCCCACCTCGCCCATGCGGGCGGGGGCGATCACGAGGTTGGCTTCACCGGACCAGATGGAGCCTTCGACGCTGACGATGTCTACTGCAATGGTTGCCATGTCGTTCCCTGTAGGAGCGCCTTCAGGCGCGACCTGTCTGGTTCGCGCCTGAAGGCGCTCCTACGGTTGTTACTGCAAAGTTTTCGCCTTGGCGACGGCCTCGTCGATGGTGCCGACCATGTAGAAGGCCTGCTCCGGCAGGGAGTCGTAGTCACCGGCCACGATGCCCTTGAAGGCGTGGATGGTGTCCTTCAGGGAGACGTACTTGCCGTCCTGGCCCGTGAACTGGGAGGCCACGAAGAAGGGCTGCGACAGGAAGCGCTGGATCTTGCGGGCCCGGGTGACGGTCTGCTTGTCCTCTTCGGACAGCTCGTCCATGCCGAGGATCGCGATGATGTCCTGCAGCTCCTTGTAGCGCTGGAGCACGGCCTGCACCGAGCGGGCCACGTCGTAGTGGTCCTGGCCGATCACGTTCGGGTCCAGGAGGCGGCTGTTGGAGTCGAGCGGGTCCACGGCCGGGTAGATGCCGAGCTCCGCGATGTTGCGCGAGAGCACGAGGGTCGCGTCCAGGTGGGCGAAGGTGGTGGCGGGCGACGGGTCGGTAAGGTCGTCGGCCGGCACGTAGATGGCCTGGAAGGACGTGATCGAGCCGGTGCGCGTGGAGGTGATGCGCTCCTGGAGCACGCCCATTTCCTCGGCCAATGTAGGCTGGTAGCCCACGGCCGAGGGCATGCGGCCCAGCAGTGCGGACACCTCGGTGCCGGCCAGGGTGTAACGGTAGATGTTGTCGATGAACATCAGCACGTCACGGCCTTCGTCGCGGAAGAACTCGGCCATGGTCAGCCCGGTGAGCGCGACGCGGAGGCGGTTGCCGGGCGGCTCGTTCATCTGGCCGTAGACCAGCGCCACCTTGTCGATGACGCCGCCTTCCTTCATCTCGTGGAAGAAATCGTTGCCTTCGCGGGTACGCTCGCCGACGCCGGCGAACACGGAGTAGCCGGAGTGCTCGACGGCGATGTTGCGGATCAGCTCCATCAGCGTCACGGTCTTGCCCACGCCGGCACCGCCGAACAGGCCGATCTTGCCGCCCTTGGAAATCGGCATGATCAGGTCGATGACCTTGATGCCCGTCTCCAGCAGCTCGATGCTCTTGGCCTGGTCCTCGTAGCTCGGGGCGGCGCGGTGGATGGGCCAGCTCTCGGTGTTGCCGATGGGGCCGGCCTCGTCGATCGGGCGGCCCAGCACGTCCATGATGCGGCCGAGCGTCTTGGTGCCCACGGGCACGGAGATCGGCTTGCCGGTGTTGCTGGCCATCAGGCCGCGCTTCAGACCTTCGCTGGCGCCCATGGCGATGGTGCGGACCACGCCGTCACCCAGCTGCTGCTGCACCTCGAGGGTGAGATCGGCGCTGTCGATGCGGAGAGCGTCGTAGATCTTTGGAATGGAGTCCCGCGGGAACTCCACGTCCACCACGGCGCCGATGACCTGTACTACCTTACCGTTGCTCATAGTCGTTTCCTTATTGGTCGCGCCTTAAGGCGCTCCTACAGTGCGTCAGCCGCTCACGGCGGCGGCGCCGCCGACGATCTCGGAGATTTCCTGGGTGATGCTGGCCTGCCGGGCCTTGTTGTATTCCAGCTGGAGGTTACCGATCAGCTTGCCGGCGTTGTCGGTGGCGGCCTTCATGGCCACCATCTTCGAGGCCATCTCGCAGGCCACGTTCTCGACGATGCCCCGGTAAACCTGGGTCTCGATGTAGCGCGTCAGCACGTCGTTGAGCAGCTCCGAGGCGCCGGGCTCGTAGATGTAGTCCCAGGTCTGCTGGAGCTCGCTGGCGTCCACCGCCTCGACGGGCAGCAGCTGCTGGATGTCGACCTTCTGGCTCATCGTGTTGATGAAGTCGTTGTAGACCAGGTAGAGGCGGTCGATCCTGCCGTCCCGGTAGGCGTCGAGCATCACCGTGACCGCGCCGATCAGGCTGGCGACGTGGGGGTTCTCGCCCAGGTTCGTGGTGGCGGCTACCACGTTGACCTTGAGCCGGCGGAAGTACTGCACGGACTTGGCGCCGATCAGGCAGAGGTCAGCCTCGACGCCCTCCGCCTCGTGCCGGCGCAGCTCGCCGAGCAGGCGGCGGAACTCGTTCACGTTGAGGCCGCCGCAGAGACCCTTGTCGGTGGACATGACGATGTAGCCCACGCGCTTCACGGGACGTTCCTCGAGGAACGGGTGCCGGTACTCCGGATTGGCCTGGAACAGGTTGCCTACGACCTGGCGGATCTTGTCGGCGTAGGGGCGCGCCGCGTTCATCCGCGCCTGGGTACGGCGCAGCTTGGAGGCCGCGACCTTTTCCATGGCCTTGGTGATCTTCTGCGTGCTCTTCACGCTCTTGATCTTGTTCCGGATTTCCTTGGCGCCAGCCATCGTGTTTTCCTGTAGGAGCGGCTTCAGCCGCGATCCTTAATAGGTCCCGTTGGTCTTGAAGTCTTCGCAGATCTGCTTCAGCTGGCCGGCGATCTCGTCGTTGAAGTCGCCCTTCTCGCTGATCTTGTCGATGATCGCGCCGAACTTGGATTTGGCGTGCGCGTGCAGGGCCGTCTCGTAGGCCACCACCGAATTGGCCGGGACCGCGTCGATGTAGCCCTCGTTGACGGCGTACAGCGACAGGGCCATCAGTCCGACGGACAGCGGCGAGTACTGCTTCTGCTTCATGAGCTCGGTCACGCGCCGGCCCCGGTCGAGCTGCCTGCGGGTGGCTTCGTCCAGGTCGGAAGCGAACTGGGCGAAGGCCGCGAGCTCGCGGAACTGGGCGAGGGCCAGGCGGACGCCGCCGCCGAGCTTCTTGATGATCTTCGTCTGGGCGGAACCGCCCACGCGGGACACCGAGAGGCCGGCGTTGATGGCGGGCCGGATGCCGGCGTTGAAGAGGTCGGTTTCCAGGTAGATCTGGCCGTCGGTGATCGAGATCACGTTGGTTGGCACGAAGGCGGACACGTCGCCGGCCTGGGTCTCGATGATCGGCAGGGCCGTGAGCGAGCCGGTTTTGCCCTTGACCTTGCCGCCGGTGATCTTCTCGACGTATTCCGCGTTAACGCGGGCCGCGCGCTCCAGCAGTCGGGAGTGCAGGTAGAAAACGTCGCCGGGATACGCCTCGCGGCCCGGCGGGCGGCGCAGCAGCAGCGAGATCTGGCGGTAGGCCCAGGCCTGCTTGGTGAGATCGTCGTAGATGATCAGGGCGTCTTCGCCCTTGTCCCGGAAATACTCGCCCATGGAGCAGCCGGCGTAAGGGGCCAGGTACCACATGGCGGGCGAGTCGGCGGCGGAGGCGGCCACGACGATGGTGTGGTCCATCGCGCCGAATTCCTCGAGCTTGCGCACCACGTTGGCGATGGACGAGGCCTTCTGGCCGATCGCCACGTAGATGCACTTAATACCGGTGCCCTTCTGGTTGATGATCGCGTCGATGGCGACGGCGGTCTTGCCGGTCTGGCGGTCGCCGATGATCAGCTCGCGCTGGCCACGGCCGACGGGGACCATCGCGTCGATGGCCTTGAGGCCCGTCTGCACGGGCTGGTTGACGGACTGGCGGGTGATGACGCCCGGCGCCACCTTCTCGATGGGCGAGCGGCCGGCGGCCTTGATCGGGCCCTTGCCGTCGATCGGCTCGCCGAGGGCGTTGACGACGCGGCCGAGCAGGCCCTCGCCGACGGGCACCTCGAGGATGCGCCCCGTGGTCTTGACCTGGTTGCCTTCGGAGATGTGCTTGTAGTCGCCCAGCACCACCGCGCCGACGGAATCGCTTTCCAGGTTCAGCGCGAGGCCGAAGGTGTTGTTGGGGAACTCCAGCATCTCGCCGTACTGGGCATCGGCGAGGCCGTGTACCCGGCAGATGCCGTCGGTCACGGCGATCACCGTGCCCACGTCCCGCGCTTCCGCGGCACTTTCGAAGTTCTTGATGCGCTGCTTGAGCAGCTCGCTGATCTCGGAGGCCTTGAGTGCCATATGTAGTTCCTTGAACGCGCGTTCCGCGCGCTGGTTTCAGTCTAGGCGCGGAGCGCCGTGGCGAGTTTGTCCAAACCGGTGCGGACGGAGCCGTCGATGACGCGGTCGCCCACCTGCAGCCGCGCCCCGCCGATGAGCGTGGGGTCGAGCTGGACGGCCAGGCGGACCTGCCGGCCAAAACGCTTGTTGAGCGAGTCGATGATGCGCTTCTGCTGTTCGTCGCTGACGGCGGAGGCGGAGGTGAGCGTCACGTCCAGGGTGCGCTCGGCCTCGGCCTTGAGCGCCTCGTAGCGCCCCAGGATGTCGGGCAGCGCGCCGAGCCGCTGGTTCTCGGCGAGCACCTTGAGGAAGCCGGCGCCTACCGACTTCGGGCCATCCCTGAGGAGCCCGAGGGCCGGGAGCTTCTCCCGGCAGATGTCGGCGATGGCCGCCGCAACGGCGTGGCCGTCTGCGCCCGGCCTGAAGAGCAGTCCCACCACGTCGGGCGACGAGGCGATCTCTGCCGCCAGCGTGAGGAACTGGGACCAGTCGCCCAGCTGGCTGTCCGTGCGGGCAATCTCGAAGACTGCCTGGGCGTAGGGTCGTGCGGTGGTGCCGTGATCGGCCATGGATACGATGCCCTAGATCTGCGCGGCGAGCTTGTCGAGGAGGTCCTGGTGGGCGCGGGGATCGATTTCCCGCGCCAGGATCTTCTCGGCGCCGGCCACCGTGATGGCGGCCACCTGGCCACGGAGTTCGTCCCGGGCCCGGTTGATCTGCTGGTCGATTTCCGCCTGGGCCGACTGCAGGATGCGCTCGCGCTCCTGGGTCGCGCCCGTGCGGGCCTCGTCGACGATGCCGTTGGCGCGGGTCTGGGCCTGGTCGAGGATCGAGCGGGCCTGACCGCGCGCTTCCTCGAGGATGGCCGTGATCTTCACCTGGGCGTCTTCCAGCGAGCGGGCACCCTTGTCGGCGGCTGCAAGGCCGTTGGCAATGGTGGTGCGACGCTCCTCGATGGCAGCCAGGATCGGCGGCCACACGAACTTCACCGTGAACCAGATGAAGGCAAAGAACGTGATGCCCTGGGCAAATAGCGTGAGATTGATATTCATCTCGGTCCCCGCGTTGCGGTTGCTTTAGCCGGCGTTGACGACTGCGAGCAGCGGATTACCGAAGGCGAAGAGCATGGCAAGACCGACGCCGATGATGAAGGACGCGTCGATGAGGCCGAGGAGCAGGAACACCTTGGCCTGCAGCATCGGGGCCAGCTCCGGCTGACGGGCGGCGCCCTCGAGGAAGCGGCTGCACATGATGCCCACGCCGATGCAGGCGCCGGCGGCGCCGAGGCCGATCATGAGGCCGATGCCAATGCCGGTGTAGGCCTGGATCATGGCGAGGTATTGAACGGTTTCCATTGTCGTATCCTTTTCTCTCTCAGCGGGAAGTACGTGGTGGTGGTTGGGTTTTCAGTTAGTGCGATTCGTGCGCCATCGAGATGTAGACGATGGTCAGCATCATGAAGATGTAGGCCTGCAGCGGCACGATCAGCAGGTGGAAGATCGCCCAGCCGAGGCCAAGGATGGCGCCGCCGGCGGCGCCGACCAGGCCCGTCGCGGCCCACAGGCCCAGCAGCAGGAAGATGATTTCGCCGGCGTAGAGGTTGCCGAACAACCGGAGCGCGTGGGAGAGCGGCTTGGAGACCAGCTCGACCAGGTTGAAGAGGAAATTGAAGATCCAGAGGAGAGGGTTGCTGCCGAAGGGCGTGCAGAACAGCTCGTGGATCCAGCCGCCGAGGCCCTTCACCTTGATCGAGAACCAGATCATCAGCAGCCAGACCGAGAGGGCCAGCGCGAAGGTGGTGTTGACGTCGGCGGTGGGGGTGATGCGGAACTCTTCAGGACCGACGGCGTGGATCGCCTTCGCGGTGATGTCGATGGGGAGGAACGCCGTGGCGTTCATCAGCAGCACCCAGAGGAAGACGGTGAGGGCGGCGGGGGCAACGAACTTGTTCGGGTCGCCGTGGAAGATGCCGCGGACCTGCCCGTCGACGAAGTCGAAGAGCAGTTCGACGAAGGCCTGGCGTTTCGTCGGTATGCCAGCGGTGGCGCCGCGGCCGATCCACCAGATCAGCCCGATTCCGACGACGCCGAGCAGCACCGAGACGATCAGCGAATCCATGTGGACCGTCATGAAGCCGCCGGAGCCTATGGGCTCCGCGAGGAACTTCAGGTGGTGACTGATGTAGGACGTCGGGGTGAGTGCTTCGGCGGCGGACATGTCGGAGAGCTTCTACCTGTTATTCCCGGACGAACAGCGCGAGAGCAAAGACAATCGTCGTGACGATGAAGGTGCCGATGAAGGCCACGATCACCACGTTCTGGTAGACGGTCAGCACGATCCAGAGCAGCGCAACGACCAAGAAGATCTTGACCGCTTCGGCCCGGAGCGCGGCGAGCATCGCCAACCCGGCAGAGTCCTTTCTGGACGCAGACGCCACCGTGGCAAAACCGAGCCCGGCGGCGAAGCTGACCAGACCACCCAGGACCGCGGAAATTGCGCCGTGCTGGCCAGCGGCCAGTGCGGCGATGACGGCGAGGGCGACGGTGGCTATCAGCTGCCACCGGAGGACTGTGCGGATTGCCTGGCTACGAAGCCCGATCATGGCATTCCGCACCGTTTAGCCGCGGCATTCTATGCGGCGCAAAGAAGTGGGTCAATGAGGGTTCTACTGTAGGAGCGCCTTCAGGCGCGACCCGGAAAATTGGTCGCGCCTGAAGGCGCTCCTACAGCCGCTCCTACGTTATGTGCCCGAGGATGCCCTCGAGCTCGTCAATGCTGTTGTAACTCACTACCAGTTTGCCCTTGCCGCCGCGGCCGTGCTGGATGGCCACCTGGGCGCCGAGTTTCTCGGCCAGGTCGTTTTCCAGGCGCCGGACGTCCGGGTCCGTGGACCGGCCGGAAGCCGGCTCGGCGGGCTTGGAGGGCCCTTCCAGCATGCGCTTTATCAGCCGCTCGGTTTCCCGGACGGACAGGCCCTTGCCCGCCACCAGCCGGGCCACCTCGGCCTGCATCCGGCCGTCCGTCAGGCCCAGCAGGGCCCGCGCGTGGCCCATCTCGATGGACCGCTTCTGCAGCAGGTCCCGGGCCACCTCCCCCAGCTGGATCAGGCGGAGCAGGTTGGACACGGCCACCCGGGACCGGCCGATGGCGTCGGCGGCCTCCTCGTGGGTGAGGCCGAACTCGTCGATCAGGCGGCGGATGGACAGGGCCTCTTCCAGGGGATTCAGGTTTTCCCGCTGGATGTTCTCGATCAGCGCCATGGCAATGGCGGCGGAGTCCGGGATCTCCCGGATCACCACGGGCACCTGCTGGAGCCCGGCCAGCTGGGCGGCCCGCCAGCGGCGCTCGCCGGCCACGATCTCGTAACGGGGGGCACCCTCGGGCCCCCGCTGGGCCAGGGGCCGGACAACGATGGGCTGGATCACCCCCTGGGCCCGGATGGACGCGGCCAGATCCTCCAGGGACTCCAGATGCATGTCGAGGCGGGGCTGGTAGGCGCCGCGGACCAGCAGGTCCACGTCCAGGGACGACAGGCCCTCGGTGGAGGCTGGCCGGGCAGGCAAGTCGGCGACCGCCGAAGCCGTTGAGGCCGCAGGGTTTGCCCCAGGGACCGGGGTACCGAGCAGGGCCTCGAGCCCGCGGCCGAGGCCGGTTCGTTTCGCCACCATCTGGTTTTCGCCTGCCGCCCGGGAAGGCCGGCATTCTAGCCCCGATTAATCCGGGTCTGACCCCGTTTTCTCGCCGGGGGGCATCGGGCCGCGGAGCACCTCGGCCGCCAGCTCCATATAGGCCTGGGCGCCCCGGGAGCCCTTGTCGTGCTGCAGGGCCGGCAGGCCGAAGCTGGGCGCCTCGGCGAGCCGCACGTTGCGGGGGATGACGGTGTTGTAGACCTTGTCCCGGAAGAGCTTCACGAGCTCGGCGGAGACATCCATGGCGAGCCGGTTCCGCGGATCGAACATGGTGCGGAGCAGGCCCTCGATGTTCAGCGCCGGGTTCACCGTGTTCCGCACCTGCTTGACCGTCTCCAGCAGGGACGACAGCCCCTCCAGCGCGTAGTACTCGCACTGGATCGGGATCAGCACGCCGTCCGCGGCCGTGAGCGCGTTCAGCGTGAGCATGTTGATGGTGGGCGGGCAGTCGATGAGGATGTAGTCGTACAGTCCCTTCACCGGCTCCAGGGCCTTGCGGAGCCGCATTTCCCGGCCGATTTCCTGCAGCAGCCGCACTTCCGCCGCCGTCAGGTCCGAGTTGGCCGGCAGCAGCGCGAAGCCCGCGTGGGTCACCGTGACGATGGTGTCCAGCGCCTGGGACTCGCCGAGCAGCACCTCGCAGGTGGTGGACTCCAGCGCCTGCTTGTCGATGCCGCAGCCGGTGGTGGCGTTGCCCTGGGGGTCCAGGTCGACCAGCAGCACGCGCTTCTTCAGCTCCGCCAGTGATGCGGCCAGGTTCACCGACGTGGTGGTCTTGCCCACGCCGCCCTTCTGGTTGGTGATGGCGATGACGCGGCTCATTGGCGCGCCACCTGCCCGCGAACGATCTGGATGATGTGGCGCTCGGCATCCACGCCCGGGATCTTCACCGGGGTCACCGCCGCCGCCCGCCAGCCCTTCGGCAAATCCCTGATCTCGTCGGCCGGCAGCTTGCCCTTCATGGCGAGGAGCTGGCCGCCGGGCGCAACGACGCCGCCCGCGCGGCGGACGAAGTCCGGCAGCGAGGAGAGCGCGCGGCAGATGGCGGTGTCGTACAGGGGCACGGGCTTGTGGTCCTCTATCCTCGCGTGCAGCGCCTCGGCGTTGGCCAGGCCCAGGTCGGCGATGGCCTGCTGGACGAAGCGGATCTTCTTCAGCGTGCCGTCCACCAGGGTGAAGTGCCGGGCGGGCTCCGTCAGCGCGAGCGGAATTCCCGGCAGCCCCGCCCCGCAGCCCACGTCCACGATCCGCTCACCCTTCAGGAACGGCCGGGCCGTCAGCGAATCCAGGATGTGCAGCGGCACCATGTCCGCCAGCTCCCGGATCCCCGTCAGGTTGATGTTCTCGTTCCACCGGGCCAGCAGCCGGAGGTAACCGGCGAAGGCGGCGACCAGCGCCTCGTCCGCAGGTATGCCGAGTTCCGGCAGGCCCTGGCGCAGCAAGTCTTCCACTATAACCAAAGAATCTACCGCAGCCGGACCAGGCAGCGGCCCGTGATGGACCCGTCGACCCAGCCGCCGACCACGTCCAGCACCTGGTCGAGGGTGACTTCCCGGGAGGCGATCCTGCCGAGGTTGGCGGGCTTCAGGTCCCCGGCCAGCCGCCGCCAGACCTCGGTGCGGAGCGCCCGGGGCATCTCGACGGCGTTGATGCCGAGCAGGTTCACGCCCCGCAGGATGAAGGGCATGACGGTGGTGTTGAGCTCGGGCCCCTGGGCGAGACCGACGCTGGCGATGTTGCCGTAGGGCGCGACGGTGCGGGTGAGCCAGGCGAGCGTGGCGCCGCCCAGGTTGTCCACGGCGCCGCCCCACAGGACTTTCTCGAGGGGCTTGGTGCCGAGCTCCCGGCCCTTGAGGTGAAAGACCTCGCTGGCGCCGAGGCTCTTCAGGTAATCGTCGGCGGTGGTCTTGCTGGTGACGGCGGCAACCTTGAAGCCGAGCCCCGAGAGCAGCGCGATGGCCACGCTGCCGACGCCGCCGGTGGCGCCGGTGACGGCGATGGGGCCGAGCTCGGGCACCTGGCCCATCTGCTCCATCCGGTGGATGGCGAGCGCGGCGGTGAAGCCGGCGGTGCCGAGCTCCATGGCGGTACGGGCATCGATGCCGGCGGGGAGCTTGTTGACCCAGTCGGCGGGCACCCGGGCGTACTGCGCGAAGCCGCCGTCGTGGGTCTCGCTCAGGCCGCAGCCGTTCACGGCGACCACGTCGCCGGGCTGGAACCGGGCATCGCCGGACGTGACCACGGTGCCGGCGATGTCCACGCCGGCCACGAGGGGAAAGCGGCGGAGGATCCTGCCCTTGCCGGTGGTGGCGAGGGCGTCCTTGTAGTTGATGCTGCTGTAGTCGCCGCGGATGACCACGTCACCGGGCGAGAGGTCGTCGAGGGTGAGCGTCTCGAGCCGGGGCTCGATCCGGCCGTCAACCTGATGAACGCGCAGCGCTCTGAAGGATTCCATGGCGCCGCCTCCGGGACGGTGTTGGTGACTGGGACCGGCGCTACTTGGCCTCGGCGGTCTTGGCCCCGATGGCGTAGTGCACCGAGAAGAGCCCGGGCTGGGAGGCGAAGTACTCCGCCAGCTCCTCGATCTCCTCGGGCGTGAGGGTGACGGCCTGGCTGCCCATGACGGGGTCCTTGCGGGCGCCGGCCTTGTACTGTTCCAGCGCGTGGACGATGTAGTCCTCGTGCTGCCCGGCGAGCGACGGCCAGTTGGGGGCAATGCTGACACCACCCTCGCCGTGGCAGGCGACGCAGGTGGCGGCCTTCGCGGGGGCCTGGCCCACTGGCGCGGCGGCCTTCTGGATGGCGCCTTCGCTGGCGAAGAACGCGGCGATGTCCTTCATGTCCTGCTCGGAGAGGGACCAGGCCTGGGCGTGCATGGTGGGGTGCGGGCGGGTCTTGGCCTTGTAGCCCTGGAGCGCCAGCACGATGTAGTCGGGATGCTGGCCGCCGAGCTTGGGAACCCGGTAGCTGGGGTAACCGTTCCGGTAGCCGTCGATGCCGTGGCAGCCCATGCAGGTGTCGGAGAGCACCTGGCCCCGGGCGGGGTCGCCGGCGGAAACCGCTTCCTGCGCCGTCACCGTGGTGGTGGCGATGCTGCCCGCGAGGGCGAGACTGAAGAGAACGGCCAACCGGTTGTTCTGCATAGGACCTGACACTTATATATGGGGCGATTGATGGGCGTCTTGCGGGCCGCTATGGTAGTCAGAGCAGGGCCGGAATTCCAGACTGTTCAGGCAGTTCCCGTCCTTTTGCCGCTTCCCGCCACACCCGTTTCAGGAGCCCACCCCATGAGAATCCGTCCCGCTGCCCTCGCCGCGTCCGTCGTGCTGCTGGCTGGCATGACGGCCTCGGGCATCGCCTCTGCCCAGATGTCTGGCCAGATGCCCGGCCCCATGCCCCGCATGGAAATGCCCCGCACCATCTCGGTCTCCGGCACCGGCACCGTGGACGCCACCCCGGACATCGCCCGCCTGTCCCTGGCCGTGCAGCGCCGCGACGTGAGCATGCAGGTGGCCCGGGACGAGACCGTCCGCGTGTCCAAGGCCTTCCTCGCCCTGTGCAAGAAGCTCGGCATCCCCGAGAACAAGATCCGCACCTCCGGCCTGACGATCAACCCGGAGTACCGCTGGGACCAGAAGGAGAACCAGCAGGTCTTCACCGGCTTCTTCGTCCAGCGCCAGCTGCAGGTGGAGATCAACGACCTGGACAAGCTCGGCAACGTGATCGAAGGCGCCATCGACGCGGGGGTGAACGAGGTGTCGCCGCCGGTGCTCGACAGCAGCAAGGCGAAGGAGCTGAACCGGGATGCGCTGGCGGAAGCCACCGCTGACGCGAAGGCGAATGCTGAGAGGATTGCTTCGAGCCTGGGCGTGCGGCTGGGTTCAGTAAGGACAGTGGTGGCCGGTGGATCGATGCCGCCGCCGATGCCCATGCAGGAGGTGCGGATGATGTCTGCGGCGCCGATGGCGGATATGGCGGGGAAGGCGGCGAATTATGTGCCGGGGGAGATTAGTTTTGAGGGAAGGGTGGACGCGACCTTCGACGTGATCGCCCCGTAGGAGCGGCTTCAGCCGCGACTTAAGTGTCTACTTTCGGTTTCAGTTATCTCCCACAGCGCTTTGGGCTCGTTTGTTTTTAGGAGTGGAATCAGTGGGTTGGCTGACGGCGTCAGCCGACTATCCGACCCTGTCGTCCCGTTTCAATGTCGCAATTGGGTTGTCTACTAGTTGTTATGCGTGAGGGATAGATGAGTGCATATCTCTACACATGGAATCCAAAGCGCTGGGCCTGGGTAGATCAGGCTGATGCCATCTATCGCGTAAACAACGGCGACCAGTACGACATGTACTGGAGTTGCGGTAACACCAAGAAGATCAAGATCGGAGATGTCTTCTTCCTAATGAGGCTTGGAGAAGATCCGAAAGGAATCATCGGTTGCGGCTATATTTCGTCCACCCCATACCCTTTGCCACACTGGGATACAGAAAGAGCAGCAGAAGGAAAAACCGCATTCCGAACAGACCTTCTGTTCAAGGCGCTTTCCGATCTACCCATAATTCCACTAGCTAACTTACAGCAGCGGTATCCGGACTATAAGTGGACCCCCGAGGCAGGTGGGTTGACTCTCCCAGCGTCTATTGCAGGTGAGCTATTCGCTGAGCTTCAGCAGAGCACTACATTTGGTTTTGCGCCGGAGTCTCCTGCGGAAGTAAGGGTCTATGCAGAGGGGAAAGCCAGGACGGTCTGACCTGAGACCCCTTTTTGTAGCCATTCAAGCCGTGAGGTTTGTAGCAAGCATAGTCCCGTTCAGCCACTCCTGGCGAACCGCCGCCGGGGTCCGGTAAGCCAGCGCGCTGTGGGGTCGTTGGTGGTTGTAGAAGTGGCGCCAACGTTCGATCAGGATCCGCGCCTCGCGCAGATCCCGGAACCACTCCCGGGTCAGACACTCGTCGCGCAGCTTGCCGTTGAAGCTCTCGACGAAGCCGTTCTGCCAGGGCTTGCCCGGCGCGATGAAAACCGGACCCACGTTCTGATCCCGCAGCCAGCGCATCACGACGCCGGCGGTGAACTCCGCGCCCTGGTCAGAGCGGATGTGGGCCGGCTTGCCGTGCAGTCGCATCAGCCGGGCCAGCGTGTTGATCACGGTGATCGAGCTCATCGAGCGGGCTACCTCGATGGCCAGGCACTCCCGTGTGTGCTCGTCGAGCACGCAGAGCAGCTTCAAGGCGGTCTTGTCGGCCAGGCGGTCGTGCACGAAGTCGTAGGTCCAGACGCTGTTTGGGACCGGCGCACCGGGCACCCGCACGTCGGTGCCCAGGCGGCGCTTCCGACCCCGCCGCCGCGGCAGCTGCAGGCCCTGCTGGGACCACAACCGGCGTACCCGCTTCTGACTCCAGCTCAGCCAGAAGGCCATGCGGCGATAGCCGAAGCGCGGGTACTGCTGGCTGGTCTGCACCAGCTGCGCCACCAACGGTTCGTCCTTCACCGGCTGCCGCAGGCCGTAGCAGGCCACACTCCGGCTGAAGCCGAGCAACCGGCAGGCGCTACGTGCCGAGACGCCCCGATCCATCGCCCGGCGCAGTACGCGCCGCCGACCGATCGGGGACCTCATTTTCCCCGCGCGAACTCCTTGAGGGTGTCGATCACCAGGGCCTGCTCGGCCACCAGCTTCTTCAGCCGGGCGTTCTCCGACTCGATGGTCTTGAGCCGTCGGGTGTCCGCCACTTCCAGGCCGCCGTACTTGTTCCGCCAGCGGAAGAAGGTCTGTTCCGTGACGTTGTGCTTGCGGCACACCTCCCGGATCTGGACCCCCGGGATCTCGGCTTCACGCAGGATGCGGACGATCTGCTCTTCGGTAAACCGCTTCTTCATCAGTGAGTTCTCCTCGGTCGAAATTACCATGGGAACTCACGGTTCGATTGGCCTTAAGATTGGGTCTCAGGTCAGGGCTTCCCAGATCAATAGTGTGATCCGAGCCGAGGAGCTGGAGGCCTTCAACGCCATCGGATACACGATTGGCGGCATGATGGTCTTCCCGGGAAACAGGATTGACCGGAAGTGGACTATTAACCAGGCGCGGGGTTGCACAAGGCGCATCGGAGATCGGTTTGATCTGACACTGGAGTGCATTCGGCGACACTACGGCAGTGAAAGTAGTCCGCTGAGTAGCGTTCTGGCGAGATATTCCAGCTTCTTCGAATTGTTCCGAGACTTTCGGGGCTACGTTGAGTTCTTCCTGCTGCAAGATATTGTTCCGGCTAACTACGCTGCTGTAAAGATCGCCGCTCCGTTTGACGACTTCAGGGACTCCCCCATACCGGACGGTGTGGACGAGTACCGCGCGTATAAGAACGCAATGGTTGCGTTTATCCAGGCCCGCAATCAACGAATCCTTGCGAGTCGCTCGGGACCCGTTGAAACCATCCCATGACCCCCCACCACCTAATCCTCCACCACTACCCAGCCTCCCGCAGCGCCCGCGCCAAGTGGATGCTCCACGAAGTCGTCGGCAACAACTTCGAGGTTTCCCGCGTCGCCCTCTACGACGGCGCCCAGTACAGCGACGAGTTCCTGCGCCTCAACCCCAACCACGCCGTGCCGGTGCTGGAGATCACCTGGGACAACGGCACGGTCCAGCGCGTCATCGAAAGCGCGGCCATCGTGGCCTTCCTGGCCGACGCCTACCCCGCCGCCGGTCTGGCCCCGCCGCCCGGCCCTTCCCCTGAACGCGCGGACTACCTGCAGATGCTCCACTTCGGGTCCACCTGGATGGACATGATGCTCTGGCAGATCCGCATCCACGAGAACGTGCTCCCCGCCGACCAGCGGGACGACCGCACCATCGCCCGCTACCGGCACAAGTTCGCGACGGAGGCCGAGCCCCAGGTGGCGGAGCGCCTGGCCCGGACGCCCTTCATCTGCGGTGACGCGTTCACTGCTGCTGACTGCATCGTCGGGCACTCGGTCATCTGGGCCCGGGGATATGGGCTCTGCCGGGATGACGTGTTCAAGGCCTATGTCGGGCGGTTGTCCCGGCGGCCCGCTTTTGCGGCGGCGTTTGCGGATGCGCGGGAGTTCGAGAAGCAGGTGCCCCAGGACAAGCCGCTGGTGAGGCGGTTTACGGGGTAGGTCAGGCTATGGATGGGGAAGTGAGAGTCTATCTCGTCACTGTAAATATTGTGTCTTATCGAAGACGCTGTTATTGCAGAGGACTGGCCTTCAATCAACAGCTGACGCCAAAGCCACCACGCGCTTTGGAAATTCCCTGATCAGCTGCTTGTCCATCGTGATGAGCCGGGTGTCGAGGTGCATCGCCAGGGCCACGTACTCGCAGTCGTAGCCAGAACAGCCGCTGTCGCGGGCCAGCGCCAGTACCTCCCGGGACTCCACCTGGAACTCCGCACCCGCCAGGAGTTCCTCGGCCTGCCGTTGACGGCCGCAGGCCTCCTCCAGGCTCAGCAACTCCCGGCGGAGATAACCCAGCAGGATGTTGCGGAACTCGCTGCGCCAGAGCAGTGGCGCCGCCCAGTCGGGATCTTTGGCGAACAAGGCCTCCGCTTGGGCCGTGAGCGGGCCGGGCAGATGGAGGTAGGCCAGGATGTTCGCATCGACGACGATCACTTCCGGCCCTGGCGCTTGAAGGCGTCGATGTCCCGGGGCAGGAACTTGCCCTGGGGCAGGCCACTGCGCAGTGCCCGGATCTGTTCCAGCCGCTCGGCAGGCGTTGGCCGGTTGGTCAGCAGGACCGTCTCGAGGCAGACGATCGCCTCGCTGTTCATGCTGCGCCGGTTGGCCTCTGCGGATTGCTTCAGCCGCTCATAGACGGCGTCCGGGATGTTCTTGAGGGTCAGGGTGGTGGGCATGACGGGCTCCAACCGATTTGGAACCATTATGGTTTCGCGCGTCACGAGGCGTCAACTCCTGCTGCTTCCCGTGACTGTGACCGTCCTGTCAGTTCCTGGCGATTCCCTTATCCGGCGATTTCAGCCGCTTTCACATTTCCAGCACGCGACGAGGGCGCCTCCGGCAGCGGCGAGCACCGGCTCCTCCTCGCCGCATCGCCCAAACGCCACCGGGCACCGGGACCGGAATACGCAGCCTTGGATATCCGCCAGCGGCGACGGCACGTCCCCCTTCGCCAGCGCCTTCACCCGCGTCTTCTCCAGCCGCGGATCCGGGATCGGCACGGCCGCCATCAGCGCGCGGGTGTAGGGGTGCTTCGGGTCCCGGTACAGCTCTTGCGCGTCGGCCAGCTCCATCACCTTGCCCAGGTACATCACCAGCACCCGGTGGGACAGGCGGCGCACCACCGCCAGGTCGTGGGAAATGAAGACGATCGCCAGGTTCAGCCGCGCCTGCAGCTCCAGCAGCAGCGACACGATCTGCGCCTGGATCGTCACGTCCAGCGCGCTCACCGCCTCGTCGCAGACCAGCAGCTTCGGTTTCAGGATCAGCGCCCGGGCGATCCCCACCCGCTGGCACTGGCCGCCGGAGAACTGGTGCGGGTAGCGGTTGCGCCAGTCGGGATCCAGGCCCACCTGCGCCATCGCCTCGCTCACCCGGGCGGTGCGGTCGGCCTTGCTCAGCGCGGGCTCGAACACCTGCAGCGGCTCGGCGATCGTCTCGCCCACCGTCATCCGGGGGTCCAGCGCCGCCAGGGGATCCTGGAACACCAGCTGCATGTCGCGCCGGGATTCCCGCACTTCGTTTTCCGGAAGCCGGGCCAGCTCCCGGCCGAGCAGGCACACGGTGCCGCCGGTGGGGCGGACGAGCCGCAGCACCGCCCGGGCCAGGGTCGACTTGCCCGAGCCGGATTCGCCGACCACGCCCAGGGTCTCGCCGGGACGGAGTTCCAGGGACACGCCGTCCAGGGCGCGGAGGATGCGGGGCTTCGCGAACAGGCCGGGCTGCTCCACCGGGTACTGCACGGCCAGCTCGCGCACCTGCAGGACCGGGTCCGAGTTTCCGAACCGAAGCACCGGCACCTCTTCGTTCAGTCGCGGCACGGCGGCGAGGAGTTCCCGCGCGTAGTCGGTGCGCGGGTGGTGGAAGCAGTCGTCGATGGGACCCTGCTCCAGGCACTCGCCGTTCTTCATCACCAGCAGCCGGTCGCAGGTGCCGGCGGCGACGCCCAGATCGTGGGTGATCAGCAGGATCGCCGTGCCGAAGGTCTCCCGCAACTCCGCCATCAGCGCGAGTATTTGCGCCTGCACCGTCACGTCCAGGGCGGTGGTCGGCTCGTCGGCGATCAGCAGCGCGGGCTCGCAGAGCAGGGCGGTGGCGATCATCACCCGCTGGCGCATGCCGCCCGAGAGCTCGTGGGGGTACATGGCCAGGCGCGAGGCCGGGTCGGTGATGTGCACGGCCTCCAGCAGGCGCAGGCACTCCGCCTTCGCCGCGGCGCCTTTCAGGCCCCGATGCTCCTTCAGCACCAGTCCCATCTGGTCGCCGATGGTCAGGTAGGGATTCAGCGAGGTCATCGGGTCCTGGAACACCATCGCGATCCGGTCGCCGCGGATCTCCCGCAGCGCCGACTCCCGCAGGCCTACGAGCTCGGTGCCCTCGAAGCGGATGCTGCCGGACACCCGGCCGTTGTCCGCCATCAGGCCCAGCACCGCCATCGCCGCCTGGGTCTTCCCCGAGCCCGACTCGCCCACGATCCCCAGCACCTCGCCGGGCCGGAGCTGGAAGGACAGGTCCTTCACCGCGTGCACGGGACCGTCCCGCGTCTCGAAGGACACGTTCAGGTTCTGCACGTCGAGCAGCGCCTTGCCGGGCCCCGGGGTCATCGCCCGCTCCGGTCCCGGGGGTCCAGCGCGTCCCGCAGGCCGTCGCCCAGGTAGTTGAAGCAGAACAGGGTGACGGCCAGGAACACGGCGGGGAACACCAGCATCCAGGGCGCGTTCTCCATCTCCATGGCCCCGTCGCTCACCATCACGCCCCAGGACGTCATGGGCTCCTGCACGCCGAGGCCGAGGAAGCTCAGGAAGGACTCCACCAGGATCACCTGGGGGATAGTCAGCGTCACGTAGACCACCACCACGCCCAGCAGGTTCGGCACGATGTGTTTAAGGATGATCCGGCCCGGGCCCACGCCGGACACCCGGGCCGCCTCGATGAACTCCCGCTGCTTCAGCCCCAGTGTCTGGCCCCGGACGATGCGCGCCATGTCCAGCCAGTTGATGGCACCGATCGCCACGAAGATCAGCAGGATGTTCCGGCCGAACAGCACCATCAGCAGGATCACCAGGAACATGAAGGGCAGCGCGTAGAGGATGTCGACGATGCGCATCATCACCCGGTCCACGCGGCCACCCAGGAAGCCGGCGGTGGCGCCCCAGGCGATGCCGATGACGAGGCTCACCAGCGTGGAGACGATGCCGATGATCAGGGACAGGCGCCCGCCCATCAGCGTGCGGGTGAAGAGGTCCCTCCCCAGGGAGTCCGTGCCGAACAGGTGGCCGCCCGTCAGTACGCTGCCGACGGAGGGCGGCACCGCGATCTCGTCCCAGTTCGGCTTGTCGAAGCGGTAGGCGCTGAGCGACGGGCCCAGGATGACGAGCAGCACGAGGATGCCGAGCACGACCGCGGCGGCCATGGCGGCGCGGTTCTGGCGGAGGGTGAGCCAGGCATCGGACCAGAGGCTTCTTGGGGCCTCGGGGATCATCGTGGTCGCGCCTGAAGGCGCTCCTACAGGGCCTGTAGGAGCGCCTTCAGGCGCGACCGGCCCCATTCCCTCCCGGATGCCGCTCACTCCCGGGACCTCGGATCGAGCCAGCCGTACACCAGGTCCACGAGGAAGTTGAAGAGGATGATCAGCGCGCCGTAGAACACCACGATGCCCAGCACCAGGGTGTAGTCCCGGTTCAGCGCGCCGGTGACGAAGTAGCGGCCGAGGCCCGGCAGGTCGAAGATCGTCTCGATCACCACGGAGCCCGTGATCAGCCCGGCGGTGGCAGGGCCCAGGTAGGACACCACCGGGATCATCGCCGGCTTCAGGGCGTGCCGGACCAGGATCGTGAACGTCGGGAGGCCCTGGGCCCGGGCCGTGCGGATGAAGTTGCTGCGCAGGACCTCGATCATGCTGCCCCGGGTGAGCCGGGCGATGTAGGCCACCTGGGTGAGGGCCAGCGTGAAGACCGGCAGCACCAGGTTCCGCCAGCCGCCCCCGGAGGCGGCACCCTCGCCCAGGCCGCCGGCCGGCAGCCAGCCGAGATACACGGCGAAGACCAGCACCAGCAGCGGACCCACCACGAAGTTGGGCACGGAGATGCCCGTCATCGCCAGGGCCATGGTGCCGTAGTCGGCGGGCCTGTTCTGGCGCAGGGCCGCCAGGCTGCCCAGCGACACGCCCACGACCACCGCGATCAGCATCGCGAGGCCGCCCAGCTGCAGAGACACGGGGAAGCCGCTCGCGATCAGCTCCGTCACCGTCCGGTCCCGGTACTGGAAGGACGGCCCGAAGTCGCCCCGGGCCAGGTTCCACAGGTAGCGGCCGAACTGCTGCCAGAGGGGCTCGTCCAGGTGATAGGCGGCGCGGAGGTTCGCCTCGATCTCCGGCGCCAGCTTCTTCTCCGCGTCGAAGGGGCCTCCCGGCGCCATCCGCATCATGAAGAAGGTGACGGCGATCAGGATGAGCAGCGTTGGGATGGACTCGAAGAGGCGGCGGAAGATCAGGCGCAGCATGCCGGGATCAGTGCTTCAGGATGCGGACGAAGCGGCTGGGGTGGTGGTCCAGGATGTTGTCCTCGTAGCCCTGCACCCAGGGCTTCACCACCCGCTTGGTCACGTAGAAATAGATCGGCAGCACCGGCATGTCGTCCAGCATGATCCGCTCCGCCTCCTCCAGCATGGCCATCCGCTTCGCGGGATCCTCCTCCCGGGTGGCCCGGCCCACCAGCTCGTCGTAGCGGGGATTGCTGTAGGCCATGTCGTTCTGGCCGTGGGTCGTCAACAGGATCTCGAGGAAGGTGTAGGGGTCGTCGTAGTCGCCGATCCAGCCCTGGCGGAACAGCTGGGTGTCGATCTTGGTGCGGCGGGTCTGCAGGAACACCTGCCACTCCTGGCTCACGATCTCGGTCTCGACGCCCAGCACGTCCCGCCACATGGCCGCCATGGCCGTGGCCAGGCGGCGGTGGTTGGACTCGGTGTTGTAGAGGAGCTGCATGCGGAGCGGGTTCTCCGCCGAGTAGCCGGCCTCCGCATACAGGCGGCGGGCTTCCGCATTCCGCTGCTCCTGGGTCCAGCTGGCCCACTCGGGCGCCTGCAGCTTGTAGCCGCTCACCGGCGGCACCCAGCTGTAGGCCGCGATCTCGCCGGCGCCGCCCACCTTGGTGACGATCACGTCCCGGTCCAGCGCCATGGCCAGCGCCTTCCGCAGCGGGATGTTGTCCCGGAAGGGCGGCTGGCTGGTGTTGAAGCCGTAGATGTAGCTGCCGAGGTAGGGCGCGATGCGCAGCTCCTTCGGCAAGTTCTTCCGGAGCCAGGGGATCTGCCGGTTGGGCAGCGTGTAGGTCAGGTCGAACTCGCCGGCCCGGTAGCGGTTCAGCTCCGATTCGGCGCTCTCCACCGGGTAAAACCAGACCTCGTCGAGGGTGGTGTTGGCGTTGTCCCAGAAGTAGGGATTGCGCACGAGCTGGATGTGGGACTGGACCACCCAGGCGTTCAGGCGAAACGCGCCGTTACCCACCAGGTTGCCCGCCCGGGCGAACTTGCCGCCGAATTTCGCGAGGGACGGCCGGTGGACGGCGTAGGTGCTGGAGTGGGTCAGCAGGCCGAGGAAGTAGGGCGTGGGCGAGTGCAGCCGGATCTCCAGGGTGTGGTCGTCGATGGCGCGCACGCCCAGCTTGTCCGGCGGCAGCTGGCCGTTGACCACCGCGTCCGCGTTCTCGATGGGATAGAGGATCGCGGAGTACTCGGAGAGCGTCTCTGGATCGGCGCTCCGGCGCAGCCCGAAGGCGAAATCCTCGGCCACCACCGGATCGCCGTTGCTCCAGCGGCCGTCGGCCCGGAGCCTGAAGGTGTAGACCCGGCCGTCCTCGCTCACGGTCCAGCTCTCGGCGGCGCCCGGGATGATGCTGCCATCGGCCGCCTCGGTGGTCAGGCCCTCGAAGAGGTCCCGGAGGACGTTCGACGCGGTGACGCCCGTGGCCCGGTGGGGATCCAGGGTCTCCGGTTCGGCGCCGTTGGCGGCCCTGAAGATCTGCTCCGCGGCCAGCTCGGTGCCGCTGGCGCCGCCCACGGCGACGGACTGGGGCACGGGGATCGCGGCTTCCTCGCCGGGGCGGCTGCAGCCGGCCGCTGCGAGCAGCGTGGCCAGCGCCAGGAGCAGTCCGCGGGCCCCGGTCACGTGCCCGTTCCGGAATCCGGTACCGCACGCCGGCGCCGCTTCTGCAGGTGGACCAGCAGCAGCGACACCGCCACGGGCGTGACGCCGGGAATGCGGGACGCCTGCCCCACCGTGGCCGGCCGCTGGCGGGAGAGCTTCTGCCGGATCTCGTGGGACAGGCCGTGGATGACGGCGTAGTCCAGGTCCGCCGGCAGCGGCAGCAGGTCCGTGCCGCGGCTCCGCTCGATCTCGTCCTGCTGGCGGCGCACGTAGCCGGCGTAGCGGGCCTCGATCTCCACCTGGGCGTCGATCTGCGCGACCAGCTCGGGGTACTCGCCGGCGGACTTGGCGCGCGGGCCAACCCGGTCGAGAGCGATGAGCCCGGCGTAGTCCATGTCGGGGCGCTTCAGCAGTTCCAGGGCGCGCTGCTCGCGGCGGAGGGGCGGCTCGAGCGGGATATCGGCCGGCTGGATCACGATGGCGCCCAGACGCTCCCGCTCGGCAGCGATGGCCTCCTGCTTGGCGCTGAACACCTGCCAGCGGCGGTTGTCCACCAGGCCGAGACGGCGGCCGGTGGGCGTAAGTCGCGCATCGGCGTTGTCTTCGCGCAGGAGCAGGCGGTGCTCGGCACGGCTGGTGAACATGCGGTAGGGCTCGGTGGTGCCCCGGGTGATGAGGTCGTCCACCAGCACGCCGAGATAGGCCTCGTCCCGACGGGGGGACCAGCGCTCTTCACCGCCGACGGCGGGGCCAGCCGCCGACAGCCCCGCATTGATCCCGGCGATGAGGCCCTGGGCGGCGGCTTCCTCGTAGCCCGTGGTGCCGTTGATCTGGCCGGCGAACCACAGGCCCCGGAGGCTCTTCGTCTCCAGCGTGGGCTCGAGGCCCCGCGGGTCGAAGTAGTCGTACTCGATGGCGTAGCCCGGCCGGGTGAGGTGGGCGTTGGCGAAGCCGGGGATGGTGCGGACGAAGGCCTGCTGCACGTCGTAGGGCAGGCTGGTGGAGATGCCGTTCGGGTACAGCTCGGTGGAGTCGAGCCCCTCCGGTTCCACGAAGATCTGGTGGGACTCCTTGTCGGCGAAGCGGACGATCTTGTCCTCCACCGACGGGCAGTAGCGGGGGCCCACGCCCTCGATGACGCCCGTGTACATGGGCGAGCGGTCCAGCGCGTTCCGGATCAGCTCGTGGGTCTCCGGGGTGGTCCGCGTGAGGTGGCAGGGCACCTGCCGGGGATGATCGGCGCGCCGGCCCAGGAAGGAGAACACCGGCCGTGGCGTGTCGCCGTGCTGGGGCGTCATGACGCTGAAGTCCACCGAGCGCGCGTCGATGCGCGGCGGGGTGCCGGTCTTCAGGCGGCCCACGTCGAAGGGCAGCTCCCGCAGGCGGGCGGCGAGGCCGATGGACGCCGGGTCGCCGGCGCGGCCGCCGGAATGACTGCTGAGGCCCACGTGGATGCGGCCCCCCAGGAACGTGCCGACGGTGAGCACCACAGCCCGGGCCTGGAAACGCAGACCCGACTGGGTGACGACGCCGGTGACCCGGTCGCCCGCCACGATCAGGTCCTCCACGCCCTGCTGGAAGAGCTGCAGGTTGGGCTGGGCATCGAGCAGCGCGCGGACGGCCTGCCGGTACAGCCGGCGGTCGGCCTGGGCGCGGGTGGCGCGCACCGCCGGGCCCTTGCTGGCGTTCAGCGTGCGGAAGTGGATGCCGGCCCGGTCGGCGGCCACCGCCATGAGGCCGCCCAGCGCGTCGATCTCCCGGGCGAGATGGCCCTTGCCGATGCCGCCGATGGCCGGGTTGCAGCTCATCTGGCCGATGGTGTCCAGGTTCTGGGTGAGCAGCAGGGTGCGGGCGCCCAAGCGCGCCGCGGCCGCGGCGGCCTCGGTGCCGGCGTGGCCGCCGCCGACCACGATCACGTCGAAGGTGCTGGTGCTGCTCATGTGGTTGTCATTCCGGGCGGCATTCTAAATGGGTGCCCGGGGCGCCGGGGCTTCGGCTCCTGTTAACGCGTTATGGCAAGAAAATTCCCCGGAAGCGCGTCACGGTTTGACCCGGGCCAGTGTGCCAGCATCCAGCTCAACAAGGACGGACGGCCGCCACCGGGCACCCCGGGGCGTGACCTGACCGCCGGCAACAACAAGAACAACAAGAAGAGTCCCCCGCCATGCACGATTCGTCGTCCATCCTGCCATCCGACGCCAGCATCCCCGCTGCGACCCGGCACCTTCCGGACGGGCTCGAGCAACGCACCGCCTCCCTGTACGCGGTCTGGGCACTGATCGCGGGGCTGGCCCACGGGGCCGGCGCCGTGCCGTTGCCCGCCGGGGCCGGCCTGATCCTCGTCGCGGGCAGCGCCCTCACCCTGGGACTGTTCATGGGCCTGGCCCGCCTGCCCGCCACCGAGCAACCCGGCGACTGCACGCTGGTGGCCGCCCAGTCCCTGATGGGCATCGTCTGGGCCACCCTGTACACCTGGTTCGCGGGCCACTCGGCGGGTGGCTCCGTGCTGGGCGTCGGCATGTTCCTGTCGGCCGTCGCCCTGGCGCTGCCGGGCACGAGCCTGTCCGTGCTCGGGCGGCTGATGGTCATCGCGGGCCTGGGCAGTCTCATCGCGTCGGGGCTGGTGCAGGCCGGCCGGGTGGCCGACGGAACGGCGACCGCCGGCGGCACCCTGGCGGCGATGCTGCCGGGCCTCGTGCTGCTCGTGCTGCTCGGTGCCATGTACCTGGCGGCCCGCACCCTGGCGGGTGCCCGGGAACAGCTGCAGGCACGGAACGCGGAACTGCAGGCCGGCATGGAGCGCATTGCGCGCCGGGCGGAGCGGGACCACCTGACCAACTCCTACAACCGGCAGTCGATCCTGGAGATGGTGGCGCGGGAAAAAGCGCGGGCCGACCGGAGCGGCGAGTCACTGTGCATCTGCCTGCTGGACATCGACCACTTCAAGGACATGAACGACCGCTTCGGCCACCAGGCCGGCGACCGGATCCTGGCCGCATTCGCGCGGCGGGTGCGGGGCGCCCTGCGGACGATGGACGTGCTGAACAGCGGCGGCTTGCCGGCGGTGACCCGCGCGGAGCAGGTCGGGCCGTCGGGCCGGAGCGCCTTCGGCCGCGTGGGCGGGGAGGAGTTCATCGTGCTGCTGCCGGACACGTCCCTGCGTGGCGCGCTCCGCTGCGCCGAACGGGTGCGGAAGGCGGTGGTGCGCCGGCCCTTCGACGGACTCCACCAGGTGACGGTGTCCATCGGCATCGCGGAGTACCGGCCGGGCGAGACCGTGTCAAACCTCATCGGGCGGGCCGACCAGGCGCTCTACGGCGCCAAGCACGCCGGCCGGAACCGGGTGCATTGCGCGACGGCCGACGGCGGCCCGAACGCCATCGTCATGCCCGACCTCCTGGCCCAGAAGTAAAAAGGTACCGGACACTTAGTTATTCGGTTTGCTTAGTTATTGGGCCAATAACTAAGCAAACCGAATAACTAAGTGTCCGGTACCTTTTGACGTCAGAAGTCGGCGCGGTCGCTGGCGGCCTGCTGCTTGAGGCGGGCGGCCAGCTCGTCACCCAGGTAGCGGTCGATGAGCCAGTGCACGCCGTAGATCACCGGCGTCAGCGCCAGGGCAACCAGGAACTTGTAGGCATAGTTCACCGTGCCGATCGCCAGGAACTGGTTGATCGGCCACTGCTGGGGCCCGAGGACGAAGGCGATGTACAGCACCACGAAGCTGTCCACGAACTGGGACACCAGGGTGGACCCCGTGGCCCGCAGCCAGATCATCCGCTCCCCCGTCACCTGCCGGATCCGGTGGAAGATCGACACGTCCAGCAGCTGGCCGATCAGGAACGCCACCAGCGACCCGACGATCACCCACATCCCCTGCCCGTAGATCGCCGCGAAGGCCGTCTGCAGGTCGTCCACGCCCTGGGACTGGAACGACGTCACCCACCAGTCCGCCGGCTCCAGCCCGATCACGATGAACGCGATGAGGAAGGCGTAGGAAATGAGTCCGACCGCCAGGAAGGACAGGAACCGCACCCCGTTCCTCCCGTAGTACTCGTTCACGACATCCGTCATCACGAACACCACGGGCCAGAGGATCACGCCCGCCGTGAAGTTCAGCGTTCCCGTCTGGCCGAAAAGCGACCAGTTGAAGGGCTGGAGCCCGAGCGTGGTCTCTACCGCGAATATCTTGATGCCGACGAACTCGGCCAGGATTGCGTTGGCCACGAGGATGCCGGCCAGGCACACGAAGAGCCGGGCGGCGCGGTGGGTGGTGACGTTCATGGCGCCAACTCTAGGCGTCGGCCGTAGAGAAGAAAACCGGCGCCGGTGCGCCCGGTCGCGTCAGGCAGTCAGTCGATGGGTCGTCGTCGGAGCCAGCAAAGCAGTCCCAGGCCTGACCCGAAGAGCCAGGCCGCCGCCGGCACGGGGATCACGGCGATGTCGCCGTCCCGGACCGCCCACACGTACTTGCGGCCGGTAGCGACAGCGCCGTTGCCCGCATAGCCGCCGCCCCAGTAGAAGTCCGCCGCCCATTCGCCATTGAACTGGAGAGTGCCGGTCCAGTAGTCGCTCGCCAGCAGGTTCTCGAAGGGACCGTCGTTCGTGAAGCAGGGCGACGCCAGGCAGGGATCAACCGCGTCGAAGACACCGTGATTGCCGAGCGTGGCGGAATACAGGTCCTGCATCTCGTCCACCGGCAGGGCGTTGGGCAACCGCCAGTCGCTGGCGCCGAGGTGACTGGTTGCATTCAGCGCCGCCAGCCAGTCCTGCGCCTCGAACCAGGTCATCCTCGAACCGTTCGCCGGCAGCGGAATGTCGGCTGTCTGGGGATAGTTGGCGTCGTCCAGCCAGGTGACGTTCAGGCGGGTGTCGTACCAGGCCTGGAATTCGCTTTCGGGCACCGGATCGGGATCGTCATCCGGACCGGACGGCGGGTTGAGCGGCGCGCGGCCCAGCAGGGCCGCCTGGGCCGTGAGCGTCCCTGAAAGGAGCATCAAGCCAACGATGAGGCGCATGCGGCTTCCCGATACTGGCCTGCAGAAAGCTTAGCGGATCGGCGGCGGGACGGCGCCGGGTTTGACGTAACCGGACTCCCCGGATCGGCAGAGTCCATGCGTGTGACTCCGCTTACTTCCCGATGCAAAAACTCGCGAAGATCCTCCCCAGCAGATCGTCACTCGTAAACTCCCCCGTAATCTCCGCCAGCGCCACCTGCGCCACCCTTAGCTCCTCCGCCAGCAACTCCCCCGCCCGGTTTGCTTCCAGCTGCTCCCGCCCCGCATCGAAGTGCGCGCGCGCGCGGCGGATGCTGTCCAGGTGCCGCTGCCGGGCAATCACCGTGCCCTCGCCGGGGGCGCCGTAGCCAACCCGGGACTTGATGAGCTGGCGCAGGTCGTCGAGACCGGCGCCGGTCAGGGCAGACAACCGGGCAATCGCGGGCTCCGCGACTGCATCCACACCGGGCTGCTCGCCCGTCAGGTCGATCTTGTTCCGGACGACCACGACGGGCACGCCGGCCGGCACTTCCGCCAGCAGCGGAGCTGGCGGCGCGGCATCGGTGGCATCGATCACCAGCAGCGTGAGGTCGGCGACCGCCAGCTGTCCGCGCGTGCGCAGGACTCCCTCCCGCTCCACGATGTCGGCGGTCTCCCGCAGGCCCGCCGTGTCCACCACATGCACCGGCAGCCCGTCGATGTCGAGCTGCTCGCGCACGAGATCCCGGGTCGTCCCCGGCACATCCGTCACGATCGCGGCCTGGTAACCCGCCAGCCCGTTCAGCAGGCTCGACTTGCCGCTGTTCGGCCGCCCGGCCAGCACCACGTGGATTCCGTCCCGGAGCAGACGCCCCTGGCGGGCGGTCGCCTCGATGCGATCGAACTCCGCCGCCACCGTGTCCAGCCGGCGGCGCAGCTCGCCGGTACCGAGGAAATCGATCTCCTCCTCCGGAAAGTCGATGGCCGCCTCCACGTACATGCGGAGCGCCGTCACCTGCTCGTTCAGCCCGAGGACCGCCGCCGAGAACTCGCCGGACAGGGAGCGGTGCGCGGCCCGGGCCGCGGCCCGGGACCCGGCGTCGATGAGGTCCGCCACCGCTTCCGCCTGCAGCAGGTCCAGCTTGTCGTTCAGGAAGGCCCGCTCGGAGAACTCGCCGGGCGCCGCCAGGCGCGCGCCGAGCCCGACGATGCGCTCCACCAGCATGTCCAGGAGCACCGGGCCGCCGTGGGCGTGCAGCTCGAGCACGTCCTCGCCGGTGAAGGAATGGGGAGCGGGAAAGAAGAGCGCGAGGCCGGTGTCCATCGCCTGGCCGCCCGCGTCCCGGAAGTCCTGGAGCGTGGCGACCCGCGGCTCCGGGCAACTCCCGAGCACCGCGCCGGCGATGGTGCGCACCCGAGGGCCCGACACCCGCACGATGCCGACGCCGCCCCGCCCTGCCGGCGTGGCGCGGGCCACGATCGTGCTGCCGGGGGTATCGCTCATCGCACCCCGCCCGGCCGATGTCTCAATCGACGCCCAGGACCTTATTGATGCGCCACTGCTGGGCGATGGACAGCACCGAGTTGGTCAGCCAGTAGAGCACCAGGCCCGCCGGGAAGAAGGCGAAGAAGCCTGTGAACACGATGGGCATGACCTGCATCATCTTCGCCTGCACCGGGTCGGGAGGTGGTGGGTTCAGCTTCTGCTGGAAGAACATTGCTGCGCCCATCAGCAGCGGCAGTACGAAGTACGGATCCTTCGACGACAGATCGGTGATCCAGAGCATGAATGGCGCCTGGCGCATCTCGACGCTCTCGAGCAGCACCCAGTAGAAAGCAATAAAGAAGGGTATCTGCACCAGCATCGGCAGGCAGCCCGCCGCAGGATTGATCTTCTCCTTCTTGTAGAGTTCCATCAGCGCCGCGCTCATCGCCTGGCGGTCGTCCTTGTAGCGCTCCTGCAGCGCCTTCATCCGGGGTTGCAGCTTGCGCATGCCGGCCATGGAGCGTCCGCTCGCTTCGCTGAGCTTGTAGAAGACCAGCTTGATCAGCAGCGTCACCAGGATGATGGCCAGGCCCCAGTTGCCCACGAAGCCGTACATAGTATCGAGCAGCCAGAACATGGGCTGGGCGAGCAGGGTCAGCCGGCCGTAGTCCACCGTGAGCTCCAGCCCCGGGGCCACGGACTTCAGCTCGCTCTGCAGCTTGGGGCCGATGTAAAGCCGGGACTCGAAGTTGGCCGAGCCCCCGGGCGGGACCGCCTGCAGCGGGCCGATGGCGCTCACCAGGTACTTGCCATCGGTGAAGCTGCCGGCGTAGTTCCAGGTCTCGGCGGCGGGCGGCACGGCGGCGGCCAGAAAGTGGTGCTGGATCGCCCCGAACCAGCCTTTGGGCACGGCCTGGGCGAAGGGTGTGGCCGTCAGGTCCTCCACGTCGAGCTTCTGGTAGCTGGCGCCGTCGAAGGTGACCGGGCCGCTGAAGGAGTAGGTCTCCACGTCGAACATGCTCCGTTCCGGCGGCAGGTACAGCCGCTGGACCTGCAGGTACTCGGCGGCCTGATAGGGCTCGGCGCCAGCGTTCTGCACGGTGTAGGCGAGATCGATCTGGAAGCTGCCCGGCCGGAAGGTGTAGGTCTTGGTCACGACGACGCCGGTCGGGCTCTCCCAGCGCAGCGGCACCTGGAGCTCCGTGGCACCAGGCTCCAGTGTGAATTCCGTGCCGGTCGCGGTGAACGTCGCCAGGTGATTGGCCTCCGGCTGGCCATCCGCCGCGCGCAGGCCGCCCTGGACAGCAAAAAAGCGCGCCGGATCCGGGGACAGCAGCTCCATCGGCACATCCGGCTGGTCCTTGTGCACCGGGAAGGTCGGCAGCTTCGCGCCGACGATATTGCCGCCGCGGGTGTCGATGGCCAGGTCGAGCACATCGGTGCGCACGCGGATCAGTGCCGGCGCCGCGGCCGTGGGCTCTGCCGGCGTGATGCCGGCTGTAACGGCCGACGGGGTTTCGGCCAGTGACGGCAGTGCGGGCGTCACGGCCGGGGCCACGGCGCCGTCCTGGGCGGGGGTTGCCGGTATCGCACTCGTCGCCGTGGTGTCGGGTGGTTTGGGCGCAAAGGTCTGCTGCCAGGTCTGCACCGTGAGCCAGACCAGCATGAGCAGGCCCGCCCAGAGAAAAATACGCAGGTTGTCCATGGTCACGTGCCGCTATTCCTGTCAGTTCCTGTTGCACCGGTCTCGATGCGGGCCCAGTGCTTTTCGAGGCTGGTAACAATCTCGCCATTCGCAGCCGACGTGGTCGCGTCGCGCGCGAGGACCACCATGTCTACCGGTGGCAGGCCAGAGGCCCTCCGCCGGAAATTCTCACGAACCAGCCGCCGGAGCCGGTTGCGCCCCACGGCAAGGCGGACCTTCTGCTTGGAGATCGCGAAGCCGAGGCGCGGGTGATTCAGCGTGTTTGGCTGAAACAGAATCGTGAAGTAGCGATCTGCCGAACGCTGGCCCCGCTTGAACACCTTATCAAAGTCCGCCGCGTGCAACAGGCGCAGCTGCCGCGGGAAGGTCTGCCGGGGATGATCGGCGGAGAGACTCGGCGACGGAGCGATCGCGGTCTTCCGGAAGTTGAATGGGCGTGCGCGCGGAACCGTTAGACGGTGAGGCGCGCGCGACCCTTGGCCCGGCGACGCTTCAGCACCAGGCGGCCACCGCGGGTGGCCATGCGGGCACGGAAACCGTGGCTCCGGGCGCGCTTGAGCTTGCTGGGCTGGTAAGTTCTTTTCATGGAGAAATTCGCCGGAAAACAAAAGGATGGGTTACGCGGGAGGGCGGAAGGTTAAGGAGCCGCCCCGCGCCTGTCAATAGCAGGGCCGACGCATCGGGGCCTGTGGATAAGTCGATTCCTGCCCGCTAGACTGCCGCCCTCCCCTTTCCACAACCATAATTCAGATTCACGGGGTGAATCCGTGCAGTCTTCTCTCTGGGGCCGCTGCGTGCAGCAATTGCGGTCCGACCTGCCCGAGCAGCAGTTCAACACCTGGATCCGGCCCTTGCAGGCCGTGGAAGAGGCCCAGCTGATCCGTCTGCTGGCGCCCAACCGCTTCGTCGTGGACTGGGTCAACAGCAACTGCCTGGGCCGGATCGTCGATTTCCTGAGGGAAAGCCCGGGAATGTCGGTGCAGGTGGAGGTTGGCAGCCTCAACAACCTGCATCGGCAGCCGGTCGCCCTGGGCAGTGCTGGAGCCGGGACCGCCAAGGCCAGGGTGGCGCTGGCCAGCATCGGCGGCAAACTGAACCCGGAATACACCTTCGACAAGTTCGTCGAGGGCAAGAGCAACCAGATGGCCCGGGCCGCCGCCCTCCAGGTGGCCAGCAATCCGGGGCGGGGCTATAACCCGCTGTTCATCTATGGCGGCGTGGGCCTGGGCAAGACCCACCTGATGCAGGGCGTCGGGCACGTGATTCTGGCCAACCGGCCGGATGCCCGGGTGGCCTACGTGCACTCTGAGCAGTTCGTGGGGGACATGGTCCGGGCGCTGCAACACAACACAATCAACGAGTTCAAGGCGGCCTACCGGTCCCTGGACGCCCTCCTGATCGACGACATCCAGTTCTTCGCCAACAAGGAGCGCTCCCAGGAGGAGTTTTTCCACACCTTCAATGCCCTGCTCGAGGACCAGCGCCAGGTGATCCTCACCTGCGACAGATATCCCAAGGAAGTCAATGGGTTAGAGGAGCGGCTGAAGTCCCGGTTCGGCTGGGGCCTGACGGTCTCTATCGACCCGCCCGAACTCGAGACCAGCGTGGCGATCCTCATGAGCAAGGCGGCGGCAGCCCACAAGGAGCTGCCCGAGGAAGTGGCGTTCTTCATCGCGCAGCGGATCCGCTCCAACGTCCGGGAGCTGGAAGGCGCCCTGCACCGGGTCGTGGCCAATTCCACGTTCACCGGCCGGCCCATCACTCTGGACTTCGCGAAGGATGCGTTGCGCGACCTCCTCGCGCTGCAGGACCGGCTGGTCACCATCGAGAACATCCAGAAGATCGTCGCGGAATACAGCAAGGTGCGGGTGGCCGACCTGCTCTCGAAACGCCGGAACCGTTCCATCACGCGTCCCCGCCAGATCGCCATGAGCCTGGCCAAGGAGCTCACCAATCACAGCCTGCCGGAGATTGGCGACCAGTTTGGCGGGCGCGACCACACCACCGTGCTACACGCCTGCCGTCGCGTGAAGCTGCTGCGGGAAACCGAAACCCGTGTGCGCGAGGACTACCAGAACCTGATCCGGATCCTCACCGCGTGAGCGTGATGCGGGCAGAGGCGCACCGCCGTCGTGACTATCCCCGGTACGGAGCGTGGGTATGCTGTGGACAAAAACGGCGCGTCCACAAGCCCACAGGTTCCACACAGGTGCTACATTGTCCCTCCGCCGGTTAGTGCACAACGTGGATCGGACCAAAACGCCTGTATTTACAGTTCCGGGTGTCTGTCATCAACAGGCGACTGCCTCCCTAATAACTACTACTAAGTGGTCTCTGACCAAGAACAGTAATTAAGAAAGCCAGCTGCATAGGATGATCCGGGGATGAAGTTCACGACGTCACGCTCAACGCTGCTGAAGCCGATCCAGGCCGTCATTGGTGTCGTGGAACGCCGGCAGACCATGCCCATCCTCGCCAACGTCCTGCTCGTCGTTCGCGGCCAGGAACTCGCGGTGACGGCGACGGACCTGGAGGTCGAGCTCGTGGCGCGGGTGCCGATCGACAAGAGCGACAGCGCGGGTGAAGTGACGGTGCCCGGGCGGAAGCTGCTCGACATCTGCCGTGCCCTGCCCGACGACGCCAACGTGCAGGTCCAGCTCGACGGTGACCGGTTGATCATCAAGTCGGGCCGCTCCCGGTTCGTGCTCGGCACGCTGCCTGCCGCGGAGTTCCCCGTGGTGGATGACGTCGAGGCGGTCCAGAGCCTGCAGCTCAGCCAGGTTGATCTCCGCACGCTCCTGGAGAAGACCCATTTCGCGATGGCCCAGCAGGACGTCCGGTACTACCTGAACGGCCTGCTGCTGGAGACGGGAAAGAAGGTGGTCCGGGCCGTGGCGACGGACGGGCACCGGCTGGCGCTTTGCGAACTGGCCACCGAGTCGGCCAAGGGCAACGGCAAGGCGACCAAGGGCGACGCTCACCAGGTCATCATTCCCCGCAAGGGCGTCCAGGAACTGCAGCGCCTCCTCACGGGCGACGGCGCCGTCACCCTGGCCATCGGCACCAATCACGTTCGTGCCACGATCGGCGACATTCGCTTCACTTCGAAGCTCATTGACGGACGTTTCCCGGACTATGAGCGCGTGATACCGAAGCCCCAGGGCAACGTCCTGAAGGCGGGCCGCGACGTTCTTCGCCAGGCGTTGCAGCGGGCGGCGATCCTCTCCAACGAGAAGTACCGGGGGGTCCGCCTGGAGTTGGCGGACGCCACGTTGCGTATCCAGGCCAACAACCCGGACCAGGAGGAGGCCCGGGACGAACTCGAGGTCGAGTACTCCGGCCAGTCCCTGGAGATCGGGTTCAATGTGAATTACCTGCTGGACGCGTTGGCGGCCGTCGACAGCGAGCAGGTCGAGATGGGTTTCGTGGATGCCAACAGCAGCTGCCTCATCAGCGGCGTGGGGCCGGTTCAGGCCCGGTATGTCGTGATGCCCATGCGGCTTTAGAGCGGTGGCCTTCCCCGCTTCGGCCCCGGTCATCGCCGAGGTCCAGCTCGGGTCCTTTCGCTGCTTCGATTCCGCTTCTTTCCAGCCCGGCCCCGCCTTCAACCTGATAGCCGGGGCCAACGCCTCGGGCAAGACCAGCATTTTGGAGGCCCTCTACTTCCTGGGCCGAGGCACCTCGTTCCGGGCCGCCCGCGCCGAGGCCGCCATCCGTTTCGAAGCTGATCGGGCCACGCTCTTTGCCCGTCTGGGTCTGGGGGTGGCGACCCGGGTCGGCCTGGAAATTTCCCGGGCCGACGGCCTGGCCATTCGGGTGGATGGCGCCCCCGGCACCCGGGCTGACCTGGCCCGGGCCCTGCCCGTGCAGATCCTGGACCCGGCCAGCCACGAACTCGTGAGCGGTGCGCCGGCCGGGCGTCGCCAGTTCCTGGACTGGGGAGTGTTCCACGTGGAACCTGGCTTCCTTCCGGCCTGGCAGCGCTACCGCCGGGCGCTCCAGCAGCGGAACGCCGCCCTCAAGACCCGGAGCGGATCGGCCGCCTGGGTCTGGGATGAAACCCTGACGGCGGATGGCACCCTGGTGGACGGCTGCCGCCGGCGATTCCTGGACCTGTTGCTGCCCCGGGTCGGGCTGGTGGGCGAGCGCCTTCTGGGGGCCGACATCGAGCTGGGCTATCTGTCCGGCTGGGCGGAGGGCACCGATCTGGCTGAGGCCCTCCTTGCAAGTCGGGATCGGGATCTCCAGATGGCCACCAGTAACGTGGGACCCCACCGGTCCGACATCCGGATCAGTGTCCGTACCCGTCGGGCCCGGGACACCGTCTCCCGGGGCCAGGAGAAGCTGGTGGCCGCGGCCTTGACCCTGGCTCAGGTGGAGCTGGTGGCGGAGGCCCGGGGCCAGACCGTCGTGCTGCTCGTGGACGAACCCGGCGCCGACCTGGACCGGGAGCATCTGGCTCGTCTGCTCGCCGAGGTGGCTGCCGCGCCCGTTCAGTCGTTCGTCACGTCGCTGGATCCGGGGGCCCTGACCCTACCGCCGGGAACCCGCGCGTTTCACGTGGAACATGCCGAGGTGCAAGCTTTGCTATAATTTCCGGCTAGTCATCCGGGGTCTCGCATGGTCGAAACAGAACGCTACGATTCCAGTAATATCAAGGTCTTAAAGGGCCTCGACGCGGTTCGCAAGCGGCCCGGCATGTACATTGGCGACACCGATGACGGCACCGGCCTCCATCACATGGTGTTTGAGGTCGTCGACAACTCCATCGACGAGGCCCTGGCTGGTTTCTGCACCAACATCACGGTCACGATCCACGCGGATGAATCCGTCACGGTCACCGACGATGGCCGCGGGATCCCCGTAGATATGCACCCGGAGGAGGGCAAGTCCGCCGCCGAGGTGATCATGACCGTCCTCCACGCCGGCGGTAAGTTCGACAGCAGCTCCTACAAAGTTTCCGGCGGCCTCCACGGCGTGGGCGTGTCCGTCGTCAACGCCCTGTCCGAAGTCCTGGACCTGACCATCAACCGGGAGGGCAAGGTCCATGAACAGCGGTACCGCCTCGGCGAACCCGACCAGCCCCTGGCGGTTACGGGCGACACGAAGAAGCGGGGCACGGTCATCCGCTTCAAGCCCAGCGCCGAGATCTTCACCAACATCCAGTTCCACTACGACATCTTGGCCAAGCGGCTCCGGGAGCTCTCTTTCCTGAACCAGGGCGTTCGTATCCACCTGATGGACGAACGGGATGGCAAGGAGGACGTGTTCGAGTTCGAGGGCGGCATCCGCGCCTTCGTCGAGCACCTCAACCGCAACAAGATGCCGATCCACGGTTCCGTCATTCACTTCTCCCGCACCGTCGACCTGATCGTCGTCGAGTGCGCGCTCCAGTGGAACGACGGCTACCAGGAGAACATGTTCTGCTACACGAACAACATTCCCCAGAAAGATGGCGGTACGCATCTCTCGGGTTTCCGCGCGGCGCTCACGCGCACGCTGAACACCTATATCGAAAAGGAGCTGAGCTCGCGCAAGGAGAAGGTCGCCACCACCGGTGACGACGCACGGGAAGGCCTTACCGCGGTGCTATCGGTAAAGCTCCCGGATCCCAAGTTCTCCTCCCAGACCAAGGACAAGCTCGTCTCGTCCGAAGTGAAGGCCGCAGTCGAGACCGTCGTCGGCGAGTTCCTGGAATCATTCCTGCTGGAGCATCCCGCCGAGGCGAAGATCATCGCCTCCAAGCTCATCGATGCGGCCCGCGCCCGCGAAGCCGCGCGGAAGGCCCGGGAGATGACCCGACGCAAGGGCGCGCTCGATATCGCCGGCCTGCCCGGCAAGCTGGCCGACTGCCAGGAAAAGGATCCCGCGCTTTCCGAGCTGTTTCTGGTCGAGGGTGATTCCGCAGGCGGTTCCGCGAAGCAGGGCCGTGATCGCCGTACCCAGGCCGTATTGCCGCTCAAGGGCAAGATCCTCAACGTCGAGAAGGCCCGCTTCGACAAGATGCTGGGTTCCGCGGAGGTAGGCACGCTGATCACCGCGCTCGGCTGCGGCATCGGGCGCGAGGACTTCGACCCGGACAAGCTGCGCTACCACCGCATCATCATCATGACTGACGCCGACGTGGACGGTTCCCACATCCGCACGCTGCTGCTCACGTTCTTCTACCGGCAGATGCCCCAGCTGGTGGAGCGCGGCCACATCTACATCGCCCAGCCGCCGCTCTACAAGGTGAAGCGGGGCAAGGTGGAGACCTACGTGAAGGATGACGTGGAGCTCAACACGCTTCTGCTGAAGTCCGCGCTGGACAACGCAGCCCTCCACGTCAACAGCAAGGACGCCCCGTTGCAGGGCGATGCCCTCCGTACCCTGGCGGAGCAGTTCGTCATCGTGTCGGCCATGATCCAGCGGCTCACGCGTCGCTACGACACGCGCGTGCTCGAGCAGCTGCTCTACCAGCCCGAGGTGACGCCCGCCCGGTTCGGCGATCGCGCCTGGCTGACGGACTGGGCGGCTGGCTTGCAGAAGGCGCTGATGGCGACCACCAACGGTGACAGCATTGTTTACCGGGTTGACCTCTCCGCGAATGACGACGGCGTACAGGGCTTCGCCGTTCGTCGTGCACGGCACGGCGTCGACGAGCGGGTGGACTGGCCGCTGCGGTTCTTCGAGCTGCCTGAGTACCGGAAAATCGCTGACCTGGCGAACAGCCTGCAGGGCCTCATCGGGGCTGAGGCCTATATCGTCCGGGGCGAGCAGCGCCGCGACGTCTCAAGCTTCCGCGAAGCGATGGACTGGCTCATGGCCGAAGCGCGCCGGGGCCAGACGATCCAGCGCTACAAGGGCCTCGGCGAGATGAATCCGGAGCAGCTCTGGGAGACCACCGTGAACCCGGAGAGCCGGCGCCTCATGCAGGTGCGCATCGAGGATGCCGTGGCGGCGGACGAGATCTTCACCACCCTGATGGGTGACCAGGTTGAACCGCGCCGGGAGTTCATCGAACGCAACGCGCTGGCCGCGGAGAACCTGGATATCTAGGAGCTTCCGTCGACGGCGGTCGTCGGGCTAATCCGCGGGACGACCTGCCCGCATCCGGGCCACCTGATCCTCGACCCAGGCCTGGATCTCGTCATTGACCTGCCGCAGGTCGCGGCCGGCCGGGTCCACGGGCGGGCCAATGCGGAAGGTCACGGTGCCTGGCCACTTCACCCAGCCCCGGCGCGGCCAGTAATAGCCTGCATCGTGGGCCACGGGCACCAGCAACCGGCCTGCCTCCTGGGCCAGCAGCACGCCGCTCAGTCCGTACCGCCGGGATTCTCCCGGCGGTACGCGGGTGCCCTCGGGAAAGATCATCACCCAGTGGCCTTCCTCCAGCCGTGCCTTGCCCATCGACAGCACCTGCGCGATGGCCTTCGGACCGCCGCCCCGATCGATGGCAATCGGGCGGATCGCCCAGACTGCCCAGCCCAGGAACGGGGCCCAGAGCAGTTCGTGCTTCAGGACCCAGCACTGGCGTGGGAACAGCAGGAACTGCACCAGCGTTTCATACGCCGACGAGTGCTTGAGCAGGGCCACTGCGTTCCGGCCTGGAATGTTCTCTGTGCCTTCCACCCGGAAATTGAGATGACAGAGCCTGTCGAGCAGCCAGAAGCAGCCACGAACCCAGGTGACCACGAGACCGTACGCGGCCGGGTAGCCCCCGATGAAGCGCCCGATCACGATGACGATGCTCCAGGGCAGGACGCTCAGGGACATCAGCAACGTGAACAGGACTGACCGGATCAGGATCAACGCTTACCGCTCTCCGCAATCAGCACGGCCGCGACGGCGGCCAGGTCGGCAAACACTTCCACCGCGGCGCCCGTCCCGAGCCGGCGCTCCGTCTCCGGGCCGTTGCCGGTGCGCACCAGGATGGCCCGCGCGCCGACCCGCCAGGCGGCCTCGAGATCCCGGTAGGAGTCCCCGATCGCCGGCGTTCCCCGCAACGAGATCCCGTAGCGAGCCTCGATCTGCCGCAGCAGGCCGGGCAGGGGCTTGCGGCACTCGCAGCCATCCTCGGGGCGGTGCGGGCAGAAATAGATGCCGTCCAGCCGGCCGCCGGCCGCTTCGACCGTGCGGCTCATGCGGTCGTGGATCGCCGCCAGCGTCGCGGCCGTGAAAAGGCCCCGGCCGACGCCGGACTGATTGCTGGCCACCACCACGGTGAAGCCCCCGCGCGTCAGCTTCGCGATGGCCTCGATGCTTGCAGGCAGTGGAAGCCACTCCTCGGGCCGGCGGATGAAATCGGGTGATTCCCGGTTGATGACGCCGTCCCGGTCGAGGACGACGAGGCGGATCGGGTCAGCGGCGGCCATCGGTCCGGGATCAGCCCGGCAGTCCTAGGTGCCGGGCGTGGACAGGCAGGACAGGTCGGCCACGTCCAGGAACAGCTCCCGCAACCGGCGCAGCTGGGCGAGGCGATTGTTCCGCACGGCCGGGGCGTCGGCCATGACCAGCACCGCCTCGAAAAAGGCATCCACCGGCAACTTCAGGGCGGCAAGGCCCTGCAGGGCCTGCCGGTAGTCGCGGCGTGCCAGGTGCTGGCGATGGCTGGCGCCAACCTTCTCGATGGCGGCGTGGAGGTCGCGCTCCTCGGCGGCTTCGAACAGCGCCGGATCGACCTGGTGATCTCCGGCCCCGGCGGTGCGCAGTATGTTCGCGATGCGCTTGTTGGCGACGGCCAGGCTCTCGGCCTCGGGCAGCCCCACGAACGATCGGACGCCCAGCAGCCGGGCGTGAAAATCGACGGGCGATGGCGGATGGCGGAGCCGCACGGCCTCGAAGGTCTCTGCGGTCACGGAGCCCGCGGGCAGGCCCGGAGCGAGCCCCTCCAGGTACCAGGCGCGGCCGCGCTCGATGATGAAGTCGAACAGCTCCAGAGTGAGGGCGGCGGGATCCTTGACGGTGCAGGGCTGCAGGGCGATCGCGCGGGACAGCAGCGCGGGCAGGTCCAGGTCCACGTTGTCCTCCACGAGGATGCGCAGCAGGCCCAGCGCGGAGCGCCGCAGGCCGAAGGGATCCTTGTTGCCGCTGGGGCGCTTGCCGAGCGCAAAGACGCCGGCGAGGATATCGGTCCTGTCGGCGATGGCGAGTGCGCGCCCCGCCGCCGACGCGGGAAGTCGGTCGCCCGCGTGGCGGGGCAGGTATTGTTCCTCGATCGCGGTGGCGACAGCTGCCGGTTCCCCATCCTGGGTCGCGTAGTGGAATCCCATCCGTCCCTGGAGCTCGGGGAATTCCCCCACCATCTGGGTAAGGAGATCCGCCTTGGCCAGCTGGGCCGCGCGCTCCACGACGGAGGCGTCATGACCCAGTGTCCGGGCGATCTCGCCGCCGAGCGTGGCCACGCGCCGGGAACGATCGAGCACCGTGCCGAGTCCCTGCTGGAACACGACGGTGCCCAACCGCTCGACCCGCGCGGCGAGCGGGGCCTTGCGATCCTGGTCCCAGAAAAACGCGGCGTCCGAGAGGCGGGGCAGGATGACGCGTTCGTTGCCCTGCCGCACCTGGTCCGGATCCCTGCTTTCCAGGTTGGCGGTGGTGATGAAGCGCGCCATCAGCCTGCCGTCGGCGTCCCGTATCGGGAAGTATCGCTGGTGGCCCTGGAGAGTCGCAATCAGCACCTCTTCGGGCAGGTGCAGGAACCCGGAATCGAAGCTGCCCGTGATGGCCACTGGCCATTCCACGAGCCCGGCGACCTCGTCGAGGAGATCGTCGCTGTACACCGCGTGCCCGCCCGCCGCCACCGCCGCCGTATCGGCCAGCTGGCGCACGCGGTCGCGCCGGGCCGCGAAATCCGGGATCACCTTGCCCCGTTCCGCCAGCAGCGCCGGGTAATCGGCCGGCTTGCCAATGGCCAGTTCGCCGGGCGCTTGGAAGCGGTGGCCGCGGGTCTTGCGGCCCGGGACAAGTCCCAGGACCGGAGCGTCCAGCACGGCATCGCCCAGCAGCATCACGATCCAGTGGACGGGGCGGACGAACTCCGCATCGCCGCTGCCCCAGCGCATGCGCCGGGGAATGGGCAGCGCGGCCAGCGCCGCGATGACGATTCCGGTGAGCAGTTCGGCAGCGGGACGGCCCGCGGCGGTGGCGCTGTGGAACAGCCAGGCGCCCTTGGGTGTTTCGACGCGGCCCAGTTTCTCCACGGGAACCCCGCAACCTTCCGCAAAGGCGACGGCTGCACGGGTCGGCGAACCGTCAGCGTTGAATGCGACCGACACGGGCGGCCCGCGCTTTTCGATCGCCTGCACCGGCTGTTCCACATCCAGGTCACTGACCAGCACCGCGAGCCGGCGGGGCGTAGCGAAGGAGCGCAGGCCGGAGAAGCCGAGGCTCGCGCCACGCAGGCCGTCCTGGACCTGGCTGGCAAAGGCTCTCTCCAGGTCGGCCAGCGACTTGGGCGGCAGCTCTTCGGTGCCGATCTCGACCAGGAAATCCGCGGTGTGTGTCATGTCCGGCCTGGCGTTTCCGGCGGGCCGTTCGAAGAGGCGCGCGCCGCCATGGGAAAACCGAGCGCGGCCCGGCTGTCGAGGTAGGCCTGGGCCACCGACCGGGCCATTTCCCGCACACGCAGGATGTAGCGTTGCCGCTCGCTCACGGAAATGGCACGCCGCGCGTCGAGCAGGTTGAACGCGTGGGATGCCTCGAGTACCTGCTCGTAGGCGGGCAGGGTGAGGCCTGCGTCGATGAGTCCGCGGCAGGCCCGCTCCGCGGCGTCGAAGCGCGGGACGAGTACCGCCGTGTCCGCCGCCTCGAAGTTGTAGCGGGACATCTCGACCTCGTTCTGGTGGAACACGTCGCCGTAGGTCACGCGGCCCAGCGGGCCGTCGGTCCAGGTAAGGTCGTACACGCTGGCCACGCCCTGCAGGTACATGGCGATGCGCTCCAGGCCGTAGGTAATCTCGCCGGTCACGGGCCGGCAGTCCAGGCCGCCGACCTGCTGGAAGTACGTGAACTGCGTGACTTCCATGCCGTTAAGCCAGACCTCCCAGCCCAGGCCCCAGGCGCCCAGAGTCGGTGATTCCCAGTTGTCCTCGACGAAACGGATGTCGTGGACCAGCGGATCGACGTCGAGTGCCCGCAGTGAATCCAGGTAGAGCTGCTGGATATCCAGGGGCGACGGCTTGATCACGACCTGGAACTGGTAGTAGTGCTGGAGACGGTTCGGATTTTCGCCGTAGCGGCCATCGGTAGGCCGGCGGCTGGGCTGCACGTACGCCGCGCTCCAGGGTTCCGGGCCGATGGCCCGGAGAAACGTGGCCGAGTGGAAGGTGCCGGCACCCATCGGCATGTCGTAGGGCTGCAGGATCACGCAGCCCTGGTCGGCCCAGTAGCGCTGCAACGCCAGGATCAGGTCCTGAAACGTCCGTGGGCGTTTCGACTGCGTCAAGCGGAAAGTCCGAGGGCGAAGGGCGCGGAAGTATAGCGTCGATAGCCGCCGTCGTAAGCGGTCACGGGATTGGGGCAATCGGCCACCGCGAACGCCCTGTGACGGTGCAATCCGCAATCCACTTGCACCACTATGGCGCAGATAGCCCGCTGTGCGCTAAAGCTTTTCATTTAAATACAAGTACTTAGCATTCGCTCGCTTTTGGCACGGCTGTTGCAATAGGATAGGGCGCCGCTGCTGAGGCCCGCCTGCAAGAAGAAGGGTTCCGGCAGCCCCGTTTTCGCCAATACCGCTTCATACCGTTAAGGAGTCGACATGACCACGCCTGCCAATGCCCTGAGCCTCCTGAAGGAGAAAGAGGCCAAGTTCGTCGATCTGCGCTTCACCGATACCCGCGGCAAAGAGCAGCATCTGACCATCCCCGCGCACACCGTCGATGCCAGCTTCTTCGAGGACGGCAAGATGTTCGACGGCTCCTCCATCGCCGGCTGGAAGGGCATCCAGGAATCGGACATGGTGTTGATGCCCGACGCATCGACCATGGTCGTCGATCCTTTCATGGAAGACACGACGGTAAGCGTTCGGTGTGACGTCTACGAGCCCTCAACCATGCAGGGCTACACCCGCTGCCCGCGCATGACGGCCAAGCGCGCCGAGGCCTACCTGAAGTCCACCGGCATCGCCGACCAGGCTTTCTTCGGCCCGGAGAACGAGTTCTTCATCTTCGACGACGTGCGCTACGGCGCCGACATGAACGGTTCCTTCTACAAGATCGACTCCGAGGAAGGCGCCTGGAACTCGAAGAAGGAATACGAGAACGGCAACACAGGTCACCGTCCCGGCATCAAGGGAGGCTACTTCCCGGTGCCGCCGGTGGACGCCCTGCAGGACATCCGTTCCCAGATGTGCCTGACGCTCGAGGAAATGGGCCTCGGCGTCGAAGTGCACCACCATGAGGTCGCCACTGCCGGCCAGTGCGAGATCGGCGTGAAGTTCGGCAGCCTGACGGAGAAGGGCGACCAGGTCCAGATCCTGAAGTACGTGGTGCAGAACGTCGCCCACGCCTACGGCAAGACCGCCACCTTCATGCCCAAGCCCCTCGTTGGCGACAACGGCAGTGGCATGCACGTGCACCAGTCGCTGGCCAAGGGCGGCAAGAACCTGTTCACCGGCGATCTGTACGGCGGCCTGTCGCAGACCGCGATGTACTACATCGGCGGCATCATGAAGCACGCCAAGGCGATCAATGCGCTGACCAATCCCAGCACCAACAGCTACAAGCGGCTGGTGCCGGGTTTCGAAGCGCCCGTGATGCTGGCCTATTCCGCCCGCAACCGGTCTGCCTCGATCCGCATTCCCTTCATTGCGAATCCGAAGGGCCGTCGCATCGAGGTGCGGTTCCCGGACAGCATGGCGAATCCGTACTTCGCCTTTGCAGCAATGATGATGGCCGGGCTGGACGGCATCCAGAACAAGATCAATCCGGGCGAGGCCATGGACAAGGATCTCTACGATCTGGAGCCGGAGGAGGACGCGAAGATTCCGAAGGTCTGCTTCTCTCTGGAGCAGGCGCTCGAGTCCCTGGACAAGGACCGGGAATTCCTCAAGGCCGGCAACGTGTTCAGCGACGACCTGATCGATGCCTACATCTCGCTCAAGATGGCCGAGGTCACGCGAATCCGCATGGCCACGCACCCGCTCGAGTTCGAGTTGTATTACAGCCTCTGACATAACGACGGACGACGGCACCCGGCACGCGGAAGTGCGTGCCGGGTGCTGGCTGCCTCCCGGTCGCGGGCGTATGCTTGAAAAATGCGTGCCCTGTTCATTCTCCTCACCCTGGCTTCCGCAACGACCTGGGGTTCGGCAGACGTCTATCGCTGGACGGATCCCGATGGGACGACCCATTTCTCGGACCGGCCACGGCCCGGGGCTGAACGGATCACCATCAACGTCAGCCCGCCTGCCAGTGGCCCGCCCGCGGCCAGCAGCGTTGCCGCGAGAGGCCAGGGGTCGACAGACCAACCCCCACCGCCGGTCGACCGCTACCAGTCTCTGACCATCACGAGTCCGGCGCAGGAACAGGTACTTTGGAACATCGAGGGCCAACTGGACGTCACGGCAGCGGTGCAACCCCCGTTGCAGCCGGGTCACGCCCTGCGGTTCGCGCTGGATGGCCGGACGGAAGCGGCCGAACCGGGGAGCACGCGGGTGCGGTTCCAGGAGGTCTTCCGGGGGGAACACTCGCTGCAGGTCGAGGTGGTGGACGCCCAGGGGAGAACGCTGGTCGCGAGCCCGACGACGCGCTTCTTCGTGCGTCAGACGGCACTTCCCAATCCGGTCCCGGCTCCGAGGCCGCGCCCCTAGCAACTCCCTCGCCGGGCGACATCCTCGGCAGCCTTGCCACCGCCGTCCTGATCGTCGATCCCGACGGCACTCTCGTCTATCTCAATCCCGGTGCCGAAGATCTGCTCGGGGTGAGCGCCCGGCACAGCCTCGGCCGCACCCTGCAGTCGCTCCTGCCCAGCCTGCGAACCGTGGAAGACCTGTTGCGGCGGGCAGCGACCGAGGGCGAGATCTTCGGCCAGCTCGTCACCATCACGGCGGCGCACAAAAGCGAGTCGCCGATCGAGGTGGCTTGTCATGTGTCCCCGCTCCGCGGTCCCGGCCGGCGCGTGATCGTCGAACTGTCCGACGCCACCCAATGGCGGCAGATCGACCGGGAGCACGCGCTGATCAGCCAGCGCGACGCCAGCCGCCGCATGATCCGCCAGCTGGCCCACGAGATCCGGAATCCCCTGGGCGGCCTGCGCGGCGCCGCCCAGCTGCTGGAGCGGGAGCTCCCCACGCCGGAGCTGCGGGAGTTCACCCGCATCATCATCGGTGAAGCGGATCGCCTGACCTCCCTCACCGACAGCCTGCTCGGACCCGTGCGCCGGCCGCAACGGCAGGATGTGAACGTGCACGAAGTGCTGGAGCGGGTCGTGACCCTGGTCGCCAGCGAGCACCGCGAAGCCATCAAGCTGATCCGGGACTACGACCCGAGCCTGCCATCCCTCGCTGCCGATCCCGACCAGCTGATGCAGGCCCTGCTGAACATCGCCCGGAATGCGGTGCAGTCCATCGCGCGGGACGGGCATCTGATCTTCCGCACCCGGGCGCTCACCAACTTTCCGATCGGCGCCATTCGCCACAAGCTCGTGTTGAGCATCGAGATCGAGGACAACGGTCCCGGCGTACCGGCCGACCTTGCCGAATCCATCTTCTACCCGCTGGTTACCGGGCGGCCCGACGGCACCGGCCTTGGCCTGCCCATCTCCCAGGACCTGGTGAGCCGCCACGGCGGCCTGATCGAGTTCCAGTCGCGGCCTGGCAGGACCGTCTTCACCGTGCGGCTGCCTGCCGTAGCACCTGCGCCGGAGGCCGCATGAACGGCCGGGAGCTCTCCGTCTGGGTCGTGGACGACGATGCCTCGGTGCGCTGGGTACTGGACCGCGCGCTGAACAACGAAGGCATGAACACGCGGACCTTCGAGTCCGCCGACAGCCTTTTCGAGACGCTGCGCACCGAGCAGCCCGACGTGCTGATTTCCGACGTGCGCATGCCCGGCACCGACGGCATGCAGGCCCTGCGCCGGATCGTCAAGGACGGCTACTCGTTTCCGGTGATCGTCATCACCGCCCACGCAGACCTGGACAGCGCCGTGGCCGCCTATCAGGGCGGCGCCTTCGAGTACCTCCCCAAGCCCTTCGACGTGGACGACGCGGTGGCGCTCGTGCGCCGTGCCGCGCGCTTCGGGCCACGAATCACCGGGGGCCAGGTCGAGCCCGACCGGCCGGTGCCCACGATGATCGGCCGCGCACCGGCGATGCAGGAAGTGTTCCGTACCATCGGCCGGCTTTCCCGCTCGAGCATGACGGTCCTCATCACCGGAGAATCCGGCACCGGCAAGGAGCTGGTGGCACGGGCCCTCCACGAGCACAGTCCCCGGGCCCTGCAGCCCTTCATCGCGCTCAACACGACGGCCATCGCGTCCGAGCTGCTGGAGTCGGAGCTCTTTGGCCACGAGCGGGGCGCCTTCACGGGGGCCGACAGTCGCCGGATTGGCCGTTTCGAACAGGCCGACGGGGGCACCCTGTTCCTCGACGAGATCGGCGACATGTCGCCGGCACTCCAGACCCGTCTGCTCCGCGTGCTGGCCGAGGGCGAGTTCTACCGCGTTGGTGGCCAGGTACCAATCCGGGTGGACGTCCGCGTCATCGCGGCCACCAACCAGGAGCTGACGGCGGCCGTGCAGTCGGGGAAGTTCCGCGAGGACCTCTTCCACCGGCTCAACGTCATCCATATCGTCACGCCCCCGCTCCGGGAACGACGGGATGACATCCCGTTGCTGCTGGACTTCTACCTGCGGGAGGCCGCCCGGGAACTGGGCACCCCACCAAAGCGCATCGCGCCGGAGGCGCTGAGCCTGCTGGTCAGCTTCGACTGGCCCGGAAACGTTCGCCAGCTCGTCAATGCCTGCCGCCGGTTGACCGTCACCGCGCCGGGAGCCGAGATCCGCCCGGAAGACATCCCGGATGAGCTGGGCGGTCAGGCCGGATCCCGGGCGAGTTCAGCGGACTGGTCGCTGCGCCTGGCCCGCTGGGCCGAGGGAGCCCTGCAGGATCCCGGCGCGAAGCCGTTGCTTGATACGGCCCTCCCGGAGTTCGAACGGACGCTGATTACGGTGGTCCTGGCCCACGCCCGGGGGCACCGGCAGGACGCCGCGAAGCTGCTGGGGTGGGGGCGCAATACCCTCGCCAGGAAGATCCGGGAGCACGGTCTGGACTGAAGGGCGCCGTCGCTATCTCTCTGTTCTAGAAGGCGATTCTCTTATCGCCAGTAAAGAACATAATATCGACAGTAGAGTTGTCAGTTAACCGGCGGTGCCGGCTGCCGAGCCCACCCGGGGCACCACCGGGTGACCTCCCGTTGCCAGGCTACCCACCAGCTCACCGACGTTCCGGAGCCCGTGCCGGCGGAGGTAATCCGCGATCCCGGCACTGATCTTCTGGCACACCAGCGGGTCGTAGAAGAGCGCCGTGCCCACGCCCACCGCCGAGGCCCCGGCGATCAGGAACTCGAGCGCATCACTGGCCGTCGTGATCCCGCCCTGGCCGATGATCGGCACCTGGTGGGGGGCGGCTTCCTGGTACACCTGCCAGGTCTTCAGTAGGGCGATCGGCTTGATGGCAGGGCCAGACAGGCCGCCCTGCACGTTGGCCAGCACCGGCCGGCGCGTCTCCACGTCCACGGCCATGCCCATCAGGGTGTTGATGACGGCGAAGGCATCCGTCCCGGCCTCGATGCACCGCCGGGCGTTCTCGCGGATGTCGGTCTGGTTCGGCGACAGCTTGGTGATCAGTGGCTTCTTCGTCGCCTTCCTGCAGGCTGCGACGACCCGCGCCGACACGTCCGGGTAGTTACCAAAGGCCACGCCGCCTTCCTTCACGTTCGGGCAGCTGATGTTGATCTCGATGGCGTCGATCGCGGAGTCATCAAAACGCCGGCAGACCTCCACGTATTCCTCGATCGTGGAGCCGCAGGCGTTGGCGATAAAGCGGGTTTCGCTGAAATCCAGCGAGGGGAGGATGCGGCTGACGACGGCATCCACGCCCGGGTTCTGCAGGCCGATGGCGTTCAGCATGCCCATGGGCGTCTCGGCTATCCTGTGGGGCTCGTTGCCGAGCCGCGGGTGCAGCGTGGTGCCCTTCAGGCATATGGCGCCGGCATCCCGGTTCGAGAAGCCCGCCACCCGTGTGTATTCTTCGCCGAACCCCACGCAGCCCGACAGCAGGACGATGGGCGACGCAAAGGGGAGCCCGCAGAACGTGGTGGCGAGCAGGCTGGGATCGGCGGCGGAGGCTGGAGACACGGCTGTGTTCAATCTGATTCTGTATCGCCCGGAGATCCCTCCGAACACGGGCAACATCATACGCCTCTGCGCCAACACCGGGACCGCCCTGCACCTGGTGAAGCCGCTCGGTTTCACCCTGGAGGACGCGCAGCTGCGGCGCGCCGGCCTCGACTACCACGAATGGGCCACGGTGCGGCAGCACGACAGCCTGGACGACTGCCTCGGCAGCCTTGGCGGGCCGAGGCATTTTGCCGTTTCCACCCGGGGCACGCGGCTCTACACGGAGCCTCACTTCGCCCGGGGCGATGCGTTCCTGCTGGGACCCGAAAGCAGCGGCTTGCCCGCGGACCTGCTCACCGCAATGCCACCGGAACAGGTCCTGCGCATCCCGATGCGGACCCACGCACGCAGCCTGAATCTGTCAAACGCGGCGGCGGTGGTGGTCTACGAGGCCTGGCGGCAGCTCGACTTCGCCTGAGTCCCGCGGTCACTCCGGCTTCAGCGCCCGCGCCATGAGGGCCAGGACGGCGTCCTGAGGCGAAACGTTCTCTTCCAGAACCCGGTACACCTGCTCGCAGATGGGCATCTCGAGCTTTAGCCGCCCCGCCACCGCCCGAACGGCGCTTGCGGCGAACTGGCCCTCGACGACCTGGCCGATGCTCCGTGCCGCCTCTGCCGGTGTCTGGCCTCCCGCGATCGCGAGGCCGAAACGCCGGTTGCGGGACTGGTCGTCGGTGCACGTGAGCACCAGGTCCCCCATGCCGGAGAGGCCCATGAACGTCGTTGCCCGCGCCCCGAGCGCGACCCCGAGGCGTGTCATCTCGACGAGTCCCCGGGTGATCAGCGCAATGCGCGTGTTGGCCCCGAAGCCGAGCCCATCGGAGATGCCCGCACCGATGGCGAGCACGTTCTTGACGGCGCCACCGACCTCCACGCCGACCATGTCGTCGGAGGTGTAGGCCCTGAACATGTGATCCGACAGGCGCCCGGCAAGGGCGGCGGCATAGGCGGGATCGCTGGCTGCCACCGTCATAGCGGTGGGCAGGCCGGCCGCGACTTCCCGGGCGAATGTGGGCCCTGACAGCACGGCCACCGGTACCCCGGCACCCAACTCTTCCGCCGCGACTTCGTGAGGCAGCCGGCCCGTGCTGTGCTCGAAGCCTTTGGTCGCCCAGGCCAGCCGGGTACCGGGCCTGAGATCCCGGTGGACGGCCGCCAGGATGGCGCGAAACGCGTGACTGGGCACGCAGACCAGCAGCTCCCGGTGGCTGCCGACCACCCGGTGAAGGTCGGCGTCGGGCAGCACTGTTGCGGGAAGGTCGATGCCGGGCAGGTAGCGTCGATTGACACGGTGGCTTCCGATGTCACGGAGATCTTCCGCATTCCGGCCCCACAGGGTCACGGCCTGGCCGTCCCGCGCCAGCTGCAAGGCCAGTGCGGTGCCCCAGGATCCAGCACCGAGGACGGCGATAGGAGCAAATTCGGCGGCGGGTGTCATCGGGAGAACACCCGGAAGTACCTAGGCCTGGCCGGCCGGGGCGGAGCTCGCGGCCTTGTTGGCCTGAGCCTGGGCGAAGAGCGTGGTGAAGTCGATGGGCTGAAGGAGGATGGGCGCAAAGCCGCCCCGCTGGATGATCGACGACACCGCCTCCCGCGCATAGGGAAACAGGGCATTGGGGCAGGCGATGCCCAGGATCGTACGGGCTTCCTCCGGCGGAAAGCCGCTGATCTGAAACGTGCCCGCCTGCTGCAGCTCCACGAGGAACACCGTGCGCTGGCCGGCGATCGCGTGGACGCTCACGTGCAGGACCACTTCGGACACGCCGTCACCCAGGCTCCGCTGAGAGGTCCGCAGGTTCACCTTGATATCGGGATCGAGGCCGCTTTCCGAGAAAATGCCGGGGGAGTTCGGCGATTCAAACGACATGTCCTTGACGTAGAAGCGGCGCAGGCCGAACTGCCGCACGCCGTCGGCCTGTCCATTGCTGGCTGCGCCATTGCCCTTGCCGTCCGGCTTGCTCGTGGAAGAATCGCTCATGTTGCATCTCGCAGTTCAGTGATTGGCCCGCAACAGCGGGTCCAGCCGGCCCTCGCGCTCCAGGGCGGCGAGGTCGTCGTAGCCACCCACGTGGGTGGCGCCGATGAAGATCTGGGGAACCGTCCGCCGGCCGGAGCGGGCGATCATCTCCGCGCGGCGCTCCGGGAATTCCTCGACGTTGATCTCAACGACCTGCACCTGTTTGGCCCGGAGCAGCGTACGCGCTGCCGAGCAGTAGGGGCACCAGGAGTTGGCGTACATCTCGACCACCGGCCCGGGCATCACCGCTGGCCGCGGACCAGCGGCTGGTTCTCCCGTTGCCAAAGCTCCAGGCCGCCGCCCAGGCTGAACGCGCCATCGAAACCCGCGGCACGCAGTTTCCTGGCGCACTCCATGCTCTGGTTACCGCTCTCGCAGACTACCACCACGCCGCGCTTCTTCTTGATCTTGCCTTCCTCGCCCTTGGCGAGCTCGGCGGGCGGGATGTTCACGGCATCGACGATGTGCCCGGCCGCATACCGGGCCGCATCCCGGACGTCGACCACCGTGGCGCCGTTGTTGATCATGCGCACAGCCTCCGCCACGGTCACCTCGAAGCTGGCGCGGGCCCGCAGGCGCAGCTCGAAGGCGACGACGGCGATGAGCATAAGGACCGTCGCGGTGACGAGGTAGGGATTCGCCGCAGCGAATTCAACAAGTTTGTTCATGGGGTCCGATCTGGCTGGCGGCGCATTATAACCATGGCCTAAACTGCCCAGACGATGATCCGTGTGTTGTCCTGTCTCGCGCTGGCGCTGCTCGTGTCCCTGCCAGGCGGGCCAGCGGCTGCCCAGAAGGCCACCCAGAAAAGCACCCCGGGCACGACGAAGAGCACCGGCCAGACGAAGGAGGATCTCGCAAAGGTGCGGGATCGCATCCGGGATCTCGAGAAGCAGACCCGCCAGGACCGGGCCAGGCGCAGCGAACTGGACAAGCAGCTGCGGGAGGCGGAAACCGCCGCATCACGGACCCGGCAGGCGCTGAACGCCACCCGCCGGGAACTTGCCGAAGCGCAGCGGCGGCTCCGGGAACTCAACCTCCAGGTGACGACCGCCCGTGATCGCATCGAGCGCCAGCGGGCCGCGCTGGCCGGCCAGCTGCGGCTTGCCCATATGACCGGCGGCAGCGAACGGGTGCGGGCCTTCTTCAATCAGGAAGATCCCGCTGAGATCGGGCGCCGGGTCACCTGGCTGGCCTACCTGGCCCAAAGCCGGAGCGAGCTGCTCGGTTCCATACAGGCCAGTCTCGAGGCCCTCGAGCGGGACCTCCTGGCGGTCAGCGAACAGGAAGCCGCACTGGCCGTGCTCGAGGCCCGGCGGAGCGAGCAGCTGGCAGAGCTGGAAGGGTCGCGGAAGCAGCGCGCCGCAGTGGTCGCCGAGCTGGACGCCCAGGTAAAGGGCCAGAACCGCCAGCTGGCGCGGGCCCGGACCCAGGCCGCCAGCCTGGAGCGCGTGCTGCGGGACCTCGAGCGGGCCGCCGCCAGGGCCCGCCAGGAAACCCGGGCGCCGGACAAGGCACCGGCGGCGCCCGCGAAGGGCAAGCCGCTGGGCAAGGGCAAGTGGCCGGTAGCGGGTCAGTTGCTCGCCGATTTCGGCCAGTCCCGGGCGGGTGGCCAGATGCGCTGGGACGGCGTCCTCATCGCGGCGCCTGCCGGGGCGGAAGTCCGCACCGTCCGGCCGGGCAAGGTGGTCTACGCCGACTGGCTGCCCGGCCTCGGGCAGCTGCTGGTCCTGGATCATGGCGGGGGATACCTGAGCCTCTATGGCCACAACCAGGACCTCACCCGCGAGGTGGGTGACCGGGTATCGGCCGGCGACGTGCTGGCCCATGTGGGCGATACCGGCGGGCAGCCCCGCCCGGCGCTCTACTACGAGGTGCGCCGCAACGGCCGGCCGGTCAATCCCCGCCAATGGGGCAACTAGAGGACTGTGTGCCAGTCCATCCCCGGCTGCCGGACCCTGTGCTACTGTCAAAACCCGCTGCGGCGTGTGGACTACCGTGAAACCTTTTCGTATCAGTGGCTTGTTGCCCCTGCTCACCGGCATCCTGCTGGGGGTCGGACTCGCTCTCGGTGGGGCGGTGCTGGCCGGTTTCACCCCGGCCGGCCTGAACGCTTCGTCACTGCGGGTACCCCCGGTCCTGCCGCCCGGCCTGCCCCCCGATGACGCCCGGGTGCTGGCCGAAATACTGGAGCGCGTGAAGCGCGAGTACGTGGAACCGGTTTCCGACCATCAGCTCATGGACAACGCCGTCCGCGGGATGCTGGCGGAACTCGATCCCCACTCCCAGTTCCTGGATCCCCGCGAATACGAGGAGATCCGCATCAATACGAGCGGCACCTACACCGGTGTCGGTCTCGAACTCCAACCCGATGACGGCCGGGTTGGCGTGGTGACTCCGATCGAGGGCACGCCGGCCTACCGGGCGGGCATCAAGGCTGGTGACGCCATCCTGGCGATCGACGGTGAACCGGTGGATCACGCGAACGTGAGCCAGGCGATTCTCCGGATGCGGGGTCCCGCGGGCAGCCATGTGGCGCTAACCGTGACCCGGGACGGGCATGCGGAGCCGCTGGCCTTCAATCTCCAGCGCAGCGCCGTGGACGTCCACAGTGTCCGCTCCCGGCTGCTGGATGGCCGTTTCGGCTATATCCGTATTTCCCAGTTCAGCGACACCACGGCGAAGGATCTCCGTCGCGAACTGGCGCGCCTGAACGCGTCGACAGCCGGCGACATTCGTGGTCTCGTGCTCGACCTCCGGGACAATCCGGGCGGAGTGCTCGATGCCGCCGTCGCTGTGGCGGACAGCTTCCTCGACGAAGGCATCATCGTGACAGCCAGCGGCCGGACCCGGGACGCCACGTTCCGCCACGACGCGGCACCGGGTGACCTGCTCGCCGGCGCACCGCTGGTGGTCCTGGTGAATGGCGGGTCTGCATCCGCTTCCGAGATCGTGGCTGGCGCCCTGCAGGCTCACCGGCGGGCGACAGTGGTGGGCACCCGCACGTTTGGCAAGGGCTCCGTGCAGACGGTGATGCCTGTGTCGGGTGGACGGGCCATCAAGCTGACGACATCCCGCTACTTCACGCCCTCCGGTGTGTCGATCCAGGGGCAGGGGATAGCGCCCGACGTGGAGCTGGGCGCCGGCGATGCGGAAGCCGGTCTGCTGCAGGCCACGCGCGTGCTGGGAAGCGGTCCGCTCCTCCAGACCCGTGCCAACTAGCACGCTGCCCATGGACGCCTTGCAGGGCATCGCGCGGAGCATCCGGGAAGTCCAGCTGCTGCTGCTGCTGGTCACGGCGCTGTTCTACTTCGTGGCCCGGGATGCGATCGCGAGCTCCACGATCTGGTTTCTGACGCTCCTCACGTTTGGCATTGCCGTGCTCGCGATGCCCCTGGTGCCGCGCCTCCGGAACGAGCCACGCCTGCGGCTGGTGCTGGAGACGGTTGCGATGGCGCTGCTCATCACCGCCCTCATGGCCCAGGCCGGCGAGAGCGCAGGGCCGCTCAGCCACCTCTACCTCCTGCCGGTGGTCACCGCCGCCCTGCTGCTGGGCCGCCGTGCGACCGGGCTGCTGCTGCTCATGATCCTGGCCGCGAGGCTGCTTCTCGGTGCGCTGGCGCAGGGGCTGGACGGGCTGGCAATGCCCGCACTCATCGGCCTGTTTGCCGAGATGGCGCCGACTCTGCTGGTGGCCTTCCTCACCAGTGCGCTGTCCAGCGACCTGGACCGGGCAACCCGGACGATCCGCTTCCTGGCCGAGCGGGATGATCTGACGGGTCTCTACAACCTGCGCAGCTTCAGCAAGCTGGCGGAGGCAGAGCATGCCGCGGCGGGCCGGTCGGGAGCGCCAAGCGCCCTGCTGATGATCGATGTCGAGCAGCTCGGCCAGATCAACGACCGATTCGGTCATGAAGCCGGCGATCGCGCCCTCCGTTCGGTTGCCGCGAGCATCCAGCGGGCAACCCGTGAGCGCGACCTCTGTGCCCGGTATGGCGGTGATGAGTTCGTCATTCTGTTGCCCCGCTGTGGCCGGGCCGCTGCCGATGCCGTTGCGAACCGGATCCGTCACGACGTTTTCTCGGGCACCCAGGATTTCGACTACGCCATGCGGCGCCTGGCAGTGACCATCGGAGTGGCTGCGGCGCCGGACGATGGCAACGAACTCCGCAGCCTGTTCCGCAAGGCGGTGCGCAACCTGCGGAAGGAGAAGCAGAGCCGGGATTCCCGCTCCGCCGGTGTTCCGACGCCGGCGCGGGAGTTCGCGCCCTGAACCTGCGTGACCTGCTGCTCGTGGCGTCCGGCGGCGCCGTCGGTTCAGCCCTGCGTTACCTGGTCAGCGGCTACGCCCAGCGGGTGCTCGTTCCCGGGGCCGGGGCGCTGGCCTCGTTTCCGGCCGGCACCCTGGTCGTCAACGTCACGGGCTCCCTTCTGATCGGGCTGCTGGCCGGCCTGGCCGAATCCCGCGCGCTGCTGGGCCCCGAGGCCAGGCTGCTCCTGGTTACCGGGTTGCTGGGCGGCTACACCACCTTTTCGGCCTTCTCGCTGGAGACGCTCGTATTGCTCCGGGCAGGCCAGACAGTCACGGCCATCTCCACGGTCATCCTGCAGGTAATCCTCGGCCTGGCAGCGGCGTGGGTGGGTTTCCTGCTGGCCTCGGGTCGTCCAGCCTAGGAGCGGAGGGCCTCGATCGCGGCCCGGAGGCGCGCGGCCTGCTCCGTCAGCACCGCCGGGTCGGCGAAACCACGCCCGTGGGCGCGAAGCGGTTGCCCGGCATAGCGCGGCACCACGTGCAGGTGGAAGTGAAACACCGTCTGGCCGGCCTCCGCCCCGTTGAACTGCATCAGCGTGACACCGTCGGGGTGGAAAGCGCGCCGCACCGCCAGCGCCAGCCGCTGGCCGGTGCGCATGACCGCCTCCGCCATGGCCGTGTCCAGTTCGAACAGGTTTTCCGCTGCCGCCTTCGGGATGACCAGCGTGTGCCCGTCGGACTGGGGCATGACGTCCAGGATCGCGATGGTGTCGGCATCCTCGTAGACCTTGTGGGACGGCACCTCGCCACGCAGGATCTTCGCAAAAATATTGTTCGGGTCGTAGGCCACGGGCCACCTCCGCAGCTAGCATAGGAGCGGTGCGACCCGATGCCAATCGCTGTTTCGTCTGCGGCCCCGGCAACCCGATCGGGCTGCGGCTGCACTTTCACATCGACGACCAGGATGTCTGCCGCTCGGAGTTCACCCCCGGGCCCGATCATGGCGGCTACGATCAGCTGACCCACGGTGGCATCGTCTTCAGCGCGCTGGACGACGTCATGGCCAACTGGATGTTCCTCAAGGGCATCCGCGCCCACACCGCCCGCTGCGAGATCCGTTACCGCCAGCCGCTGGTCATTGGCACCCGCGTGCTGCTCGAAGGCCGGCTCCTGCGCCGCAAGGGCAAGGTGGCGTTCCTGGAAGGACGCATGCTGAAGGCCGGCGACGGTTCCCTGGTGGCGGAAACCGAAGCGAGCTTCATGGTCGTTGCCTGATCGTCCAGTGAAGGCAGCGGCGGTGCGTCAGGGCACCAGGCCAGACGGGCCGGGCAGCTGGCCAATCATGCTGCGGAACAGGGCGTTGTCCTGCGCGTTCACGCTGCCACTGCAGTTCAGGTCAGCCGGGTTGTAGGCGGGCGCAACGCTGGGCCGGCCTAGTTCCGCGCGGAAGAGCGCGCTGTCCTGGGCATTGACGACGTCATTGTTGTTGAGGTCGGCGTCGCAGCGGTTGCCGTAGCCATCGCCGTCCGAGTCACACTGACCGGGATTGGCCACCATGCCGCAGTTGTCCAGGGCGTCGACGACCCCGTCCGCGTCCTCGTCGGCGATGGGCGCCGGGCCCTCATCGCCCCCGATCTGCTCCACATAAGCGACGAGGGCCGGGAGGTCGGGCGCCGGCACGGCGGCGTGCCGTGTGATGGCAGCGTCCAGGGTCGGCGCCGATCCGTCGTGCAGGTAGGGGGCCGTTGCCCACACGTCGCGCAGCGTCGGGACATCGATGCCGGTGAGCAGACCCTGGCCGAGGCGCTGGCCGCTGGTCGGCTGCGTGATCGTACCGACATCCACGAACGTTCCGGGTCCGCTGGTGGTGAACGCGGCGCCGCCGTGGCAGGCCGCGCAGTTCAGCCGGGCAAAGACGTCCCGGCCAGCTTCAGCCTCGGGCGTCAGGCTGCCATCGCCGTTTCGGGCGGGACTCGGCTCGAAGGTGGACAGGGAGGCCACGTAATTCGCCAGCGCATCGAGATCCGGGCTCAGGCCCGCCTTCGGGTCGCCGAGCGGCTGGCTGCGTGTGCCCGCGTTGAAATCCTCGTCGCTCATCAGTCCCGTACCACCGGAAAGCGTGCGGATCTGTCCCTCGAAATCCTGAAGCTCGTCGAAGTTGTTGCTCCAGTGGAGGAAGCCCTGGCCGGCGGCGCGGCCTCGCAGGCTGATCGTGTTGCGCAGGCCTTCGCCCATGCCCGTGATGTCCCACACACGCCCGTCGGTGCCACCGTCGTTGTGGCATGTCGCACAGCTCATGTAGCGGTCCAGGGCCAGGCGCGGGTCGCGGGCGTCGTAGAACAGCTGCTTGCCCAGCAGGATGTTGGGCGGCAGCAGCTCACTGGCGACCGGCTGCAGGGTGGCCACGTGAGGCACGCTGGCGACCCCATCGACCACCAGTGGCGTGAGGTCGAAGACGTCAACCGTGCGGTCCATGAAATTGCTGACGTAAAGCCGCGAGCCATCCGGTGACACCAGAAGGCCCTGGGGGGCCCGTCCGACGTCCAAGCGCAGGACCTGGATGCCCGTGTGGGCGCCCACCACGGCCACCTCCTGGCTCGTTTCCAGGGCGGCGAAGGCGTACACGCCGAGCTTGTCGAACGCGATCGCGCTGGTGACGCTGGAATTGTCGTGATCGATTCGCCGGCTGAGGTCCTCGGTATCGGTCGTCAGGTCGAGCCGGGAGGTTATGGCGCGGACCGTGCTCTGGAAGTTCAGGTTCAGGCCGCTGCGCAGGGTGCCCCGCTGGACGTTGTCCTGCTTCGAGGGGACGAAAGCCTGGGTCCCGTCCGGCGAAATGACCGCCGGCCCCAGGTAGTTGGGGACACCGCTGCCCGCGATCGCGGTATCGGGTGTCGAAAGGTGCCGCAGGATGATCGTGCGCACCTCCTGCATCGTGCCGGTGGCCAGCTCGACCACCTCGCCTCCGTCGGTGCCGGGCTGGACGTCGGCGCTGTCCTCCCCGGGCAGTGGCGGCGTGATGAAGCGGGAGACGTATAGCGTCGTCCCGTCTCCGGTCACCGAGACGTGCCGCGGGTGGGGGCCGACGTCCGCTTCGTCCAGTATCTCGCCCGAGCCCACTGCAACCTTTACGACCTTGCCGAGGGCCTCCAGCGCCACGTACGCCACGCTGCCGCCCGGCGCAAAGACCAGGCCGAAGGGCTGGGAGCCGCGGGGTAGCGGGACGGTGCCGCTGACCGACAGGCTTGCCGGGTCGATGATGCTGATGGAAGCGGACTGCTTGTTGGTGACCCAAACCGAACCGTCAGGGGCGACGGCGATCGACCGGGGCGCCAGCTGCACCGGGATCTCGGCCAGGCGCGCGTTACTGGCCGCATTGAAGACGCTGACGGAGTTGTTGTCCTGGTTGACGACCCAGAGCCTGTCAGTGGCACCGCCAGGGGCGCCATAGGCCAGGTTGCTGGATGATGCCGGCGCGACGGCGGTCAGCGGGAAGTGCACCGTGACAGGCACCGTGCTGAACCGCTGGACACCGCGGGCGTCCGTCACGGTGAGCGTGACGTAGTAGACGCCGGGCTGGGTGAACTCATGCTCGATGTCCGGCGAGCTGGACCAGTTCGTCTCCGGCGTACCGTCATCGAAGAACCAGCGGTACTGCGGGACGACGCCGTTGCTCACCACGCCGGTGAAGCTGACCGTGGAACCGTGCACGACCGGCGCCGGCTGCGGCAGCGGCGCGAGCACCAGCGGGGCGATCTGCGTGATCTGCCAGACCAGGTTCGCGGTTGCGGAGTTGACGCCGTCGCTCGCCGCCACCACGACGTTGTAGCTCCCCGGCGTCGTGGGCGTGCCGCTGATCTGTCCCGTGAGAGGATTGATGGAAAGCCCAGCGGGCAGGCCGGTGGCCGCGTAGCCGAGTTCGTCGCCGTTGGGGTCCGTGGCGGAAAGTTGCAGGTTGACCGCCGTGCCCTGCGGACCGGCCTGGTTGCCTGGCGGCGACAGCACCGGCGTCACCGCCGGATTCGGCGTGGCAGCGACAGGGATCTCCACGATCTTGCCAACCGAGGGCGTGCCCGCCGCGTTCAGCAGGAACAGGATGTAGAAGCCCGGCGGCGCGTCGGCGGCGCGGGTCGGCGCCTGGACCATGACCCGGCTGCCGCTGAGCGTGAAAGTCGCCTCGACGAAGCGCTGGTCCATGTTCCAGCTGTGGGTGACCGAGCCCGTCTTGATCAGGGTTACCCGGCTGACCGTGCCGCTCCCGCTCCAGTCCACGGGGAAGGTCTCGCCGATGCTGACGCTGTCCTGCACGTCTGCAATTGCAGGGCGGGAGGCAAACCCGCCGCCGGGGCCGTACAGGTAGGGCGGGTAGTAGATCTCGATGTTGGTGTTGTTCTGCGGGAGGCTGGTGGTCGGGCTGTTGGCGCCGCCGCCGCCCACCAGCACGCTCGCGTCCGGAAGCAGCAGGGCGACTGAATGGTAGAGGCGGGCCTTCACGCCGCTCGAGAGCTGGGTCCACACGCCGGTCCCGGGGTCCCAGATCTCCGCGTAGTTGGTCACGTCCGTCATCGTGTTCCAGGCGCCGCTGCCGCCCGTGGCGAGTACCCGCCCGTCCGGCAGCACCGTACCGTTCACGAGCACGCGCTTCTTCAGCAGGTTGCCCGTCGTGGTCACGACGGGGTTGGTGCCGTTGATGTCGATGATGCGGGCCTGGTTCGAGTTGCCGCCAAACTGGAGGATGCGGCCGGGCCGGAACATGACGGCGCTGGCGTCGTTCCCCGTCGGGCCCGTGAACGTTCCCTTGCTGGTGAACGTGCCGGTACCGGCCGGGTCCACCGTGTACATCTTGCCGCCGCTGTCGTAGCCGAAGACGAGTCCGCTCGGGGCTACCCAGTTGCGCGGGTACATGAAGTCATAGCTGGAGGTGTTGGCCGTTGACAGGAGGCGGAATACGCCGTTGGACTGCCGGACCTCCGGCCGGTCGGTGCCGGAACTACCGCCCTGGATGTAGATCTCGCCGCTGGCAAGCACGGTCGACGTGGAGTACCAGCGCGGCCTCTGCATGTTGCTCTGGGCGTTGAGCGTGTTGTCGGACAGGCGGAACAGGTTTGAGTTCTGGTTCGCGCTGTTTAGCACCTGGGTGCGGGCGGCGTTCAACCGGTCGCCGCCGGCGATGAAGACATCGGTCCCGCCGGGAAGCACGACCTGGGAGCTGCAGAAGATGTCAGTGATGGTCTGGTTGGGCAGGGTCTGATGGCCGCCCGCGAGACCACCAGTGGGATCCCAGACGTCGTAGATGAAGCTGCCGCCCTGGAGCCCGTTCGCGGAACTGCCGTAGCTCAGCACGCGCTCGTCGGGCAGCAGCACGGTATGGATCGGAATCAGCGGCCAGTCGAAGACGTTCGACCAGGTGCCGTTCACGTTGTCGGCCTCGGCCACGCTGGCGACCGCAACGAGACTGAAAAGCAGACCCGGGAGTGCAGGGACTCTCGTCATGAGCTTGTTCTTCTTCTTGTAGCAAGGCCTTTAGCCGGCCCTTGGCGGAATCATAGCCACAGTCGCCGGCCCCCTGTCGAGACCCCGCCGACATTTCGGAGGGCCTGGCCGGCGGACTATTTCGGATTATGTGAAGCCGGCTTCCCGGTGGCCACCGCCGCGGTGACACGCATCAGCGTGTCGACGGGCGCGTCGAAGAAGGTGGCGCGCAGGCGGCCCGCACGATCCAGGAGGTAAATCTGCGTCGTGTGCTCCACGAGGTAGTTGCCGGACTGGTCTGCCGCCCGGCCCCTGAAGAACACCGCGGAAAACTGGGCGGCGATCTTGCCGACCTCCTTCGGAGGCCCGGTGAGCCCGATGAAGTCCGGCGACAGGCGGGAGAGGTACTGCTTCATCACTGCCGGCGTGTCGCGCTCCCCGTCGGTGCTGATCATCACCACGCGGGCTTCGCGGGCTGCGGGATCCGGCCCGCCGGCAACGGCGAGCAACTGGGCCATGGCGGTGGGGCAGGCCAGCGGGCAGTTGGTGAAACCGAAGAACACCAGGACCGGGCGTCCCTGGAGCTGGCTCAGCCGGAAGGGCCTGCCGTTCTGGTCGGTGAGCTCGAAGTCCGTGATGGGCTTCGGCGGGATTGCCTCCACCACCCGGCCGGTGGCGTCCGCCGTGGCGGGTGATACGGTCGCCGGCAGCAGGCTGGCTGCCAGGGCCAGCGCAATGGCGAAATGCGGCCTCCAGCGGGCTCGTGTTTGTGGGCGGCACATCCTTAAAAGTATAGGGGTGGCCGCTAGGCCGGCGGCAAGGGCAAGGCGGTGCGGTCGATCACAGAACGCAGGACGAAACTCGAGTGCACGCCCGAAACGCCCTCGATCCGGGTGATCTTGTTCAGCAACAGCGCCTGGTAGGCGTCCATGTCCTGCACGATGACCTTGAGCTGGTAGTCAGCCTCCTGGCCGGTGATGAGCAGGCACTCGAGGACTTCCGGCAGCAGGGCCACCTGTTTCTCGAAGTTGGCGAAGCGGTCCGGGGTGTGCCGGTCCATGGCGATGTGCACCAGCGCCAGCAGCGTGAGACCGAGTTTGCGGGCGTCCAACAACGCCCGGTAGCCGGTGATGAGCCCGGACTGCTCGAGGGCGCGCACGCGCCGGAGGCAGGGCGACGGCGAGAGGCCGATCCGCTCTGCCAGATCCTGATTGCTGAGCTGGGCATTCTCCTGCAGCAGTTCCAGGATCTGGCGGTCGTACCGGTCGATGGTCATGCAGTTGCTACTCTTTTATCAGAGTTGGCACATACTGCCAATATTAAGGCCTTATACGCAAGAAACAAATAGATCCTGCAACCATCCGAACCATCTTCGCAATCCCCAGCCAGGCGCGGCCGCCTAGAGTAGGGGCTCTGCCGAACCATCAGGAGCCCCGACCATGACTGCCGGCCCGCGTCGTTACCGAGCCTTCCCCCCCGTTGCCCTGCCTGACCGTCGCTGGCCGGGCAACGTCATCAGCCAGGCGCCCGCCTGGCTCAGCACGGACCTCCGGGATGGCAACCAGGCGCTCTTCGAGCCCATGGGTGCGGACCGGAAGTTGCGCATGTTCCGGATGCTCTGCGCGATCGGCTTCCGGGAGATCGAAGTGGCGTTCCCGGCTGCGTCCCAGACCGAGTTCGACTTCGTGCGAACCCTGATCGGGCAGGGTCACATTCCCGGTGACGTCACGATCGGCGTCCTGACCCAGGCCCGTGAGCCCCTCATCCGCCGCACCGTGGAGTCGTTGCGCGGCGCCCGGCGCGCGATCGTTCACGTCTACAACGCCACCTCACCCGTGTTCCGGGAAACGGTGTTCGGCATGAGCCCGGAGGAAGTCATGGCCATGGCGGTCGATAGCGTTCGACTGATTCGCGAACTCTGCGCCGCCCAGCCGGAAACCGAGTGGGTGCTCGAGTACAGCCCGGAGAACTTCTCTGCCACGGAGCTCGAGTTCTCCAGGCAGATATGCGATGCCGTGGCCGAGGCCTGGGGTGCCACGCCGGAGCGCAAGGTCATCCTGAATCTGCCCGCGACCGTCGAGGTCGCCACGCCGAACGTCTACGCCGACCAGATCGAATGGATGCACCGCAATCTCGCGCGGCGCGATTCCGTGGTAATCAGCGTGCATCCTCATAACGACCGGGGTTCCGCCGTGGGCGCGGCCGAGCTCGCGCTGATGGCCGGCGCCGAGCGCGTGGAGGGGTGCCTGTTCGGCAACGGCGAGCGCACGGGAAACGTGGATCTCATGACCCTCGCCCTGAATCTCCACACGCAGGGCATCGATCCCCGCCTCGACTTCTCGGATATCAACGCCATCGCCCGCACCTGCGAGGACTGCACGCGGATTCCGGTGCACCCCCGCCATCCCTACGCGGGCGACCTCGTCTTCACCGCATTCTCCGGTTCGCACCAGGACGCAATCCGCAAGGGCATGGCCGCCCAGGCCGGCGACGGCTACTGGAGCGTCCCCTACCTGCCCATCGACCCGGCGGACCTCGGCCGCAGTTACGACTCGCTGGTGAGAGTGAACAGCCAGTCGGGCAAGGGCGGCGTGGCCTACCTGCTGGAGACGTCCCGTGGCGTCGTGATGCCGCGGCGGATGCAGATCGAGTTCAGCGGCGCCGTCCAGCGTTTCGCTGAAGTCACCGGCACCGAGGTGTCCGCCGACGGCATCTGGCGCCTCTTCGCCACCGAGTATCTGGACCGGCCTGAACCCGTCCGCTACGTCGGGCACCACCTCTTCGAGCGGGGAGCGCGGCAGGGCGTCCGTCTGACGATCAGCTGGGGAAGCCGCAGGATCGAGGTCGAGGGTGAGGGCAACGGACCGATCGATGCCGTCATCGATGCGCTGCGCATGCCGGTGCGGATCCTCTCCTATGAGGAGCGTTCGCTCGGGCAGGGGGCAGACTCCCAGGCTTTTGCCATCGTGGAACTGGCGGTCGAGGGGATTGCGGGCAGCACCTTCGGCGCCGGGATGGACCCGAACATCGTCACGGCCTCCATCCGGGCCATCCTCGCGGGCATCAACCGGAACTTCGCCAGGGGCGGGGAAGACGTTGCCCGCCACGCCTTCGATGGCCTGGTTGAGCCAGCGGCTGTCGCTGCGGCAGCGGTGGTTGCCTGACGTAAACTCCAGTCCATGCCGAAAGCTCGCCCTGGCCGTGCCGCCGCTCTTGCCGGACTTCTCCTCGGCAGCATGGCTGGCTGCGCTGGCACCCCGCCGGCCGATGAGATCCTGACGATTACAGGTTCCCTAACCTATCCTGCGCGGATCGCCCTCCCGCCGGACAGCCAATCGGTGGTTGAGCTGCGGCACGCCGCCATCCCCGACGGCCCCGTCATAGCCGAGCAGCGCAGGGAGCTGGCGGGCGCGCAGGTGCCCGTGCCCTTCGAACTGGCGGTGAAGCGTTCCAGCCTGGACGACCGCGGTACCTACGTCATCAGGGCTGCGATCGTGACCGGCGGGCGGGTCACCTGGCTGGGCGAGCCGGTAGTGATCGAATCCGCGGGATCTGTGGTCGACGTGGGCGTGGTCATGCTCGCGCCCTACACCGCCTTGGCGTTCGTAACCCGCTGGACCTGCGGCGGGGAGTCGGTCTCGCTTGGATATGCCGGTGACCAGGCGACTCTCCTGGTGGGCGGCGAGAGCATTCCGGTGCAGCCGGTTCCAACGGCCTCCGGAGTTCGCCATGACGCCATGCCTGATCCGGGCACCTTCATCTGGAGCAAGGGCGATCGGGCCACGCTGGAGGTCAGGGGTCGCCGGTATCCGGAGTGCATCCACGTTGCCGCGCCACGTCCGTAGCCGGCAACAGCTCGCCTGAGCTCCACCGGACGGCTGTCACCGGCGCCCGGATCCCGGTGAGGCGTAGCAACGAACCCGCGAAGTGCCCCGCATCGCCACTGGTCACGAAGGTGTGCCGGCCCTGGCGTGAAACCTGGCCTTGCAGGCCGTGCTCCGCGAGGACATTGCCCAGGTGACGGGCGATGGCGGGCGCGGGGTCGATCACCGTCACGTCCGGCCCGGCGATACGGCGGATGGTGTCGATGACGAAGGGGTAGTGGGTGCAGGCGAGCACGACCGTGTCCGCACCGGCCTCCATGATCGGGGCCAGGCAGCGGCGGAGCAGCGCCTCGGTCCCGGGTCCCTCGAGATGCCCGGTCTCGACATGCTCGGCGAGTCCATCGCACACCTGGTTGACGAGCCTGATCCCCGACGCGTGGCGCCCCGCCGTTGCCTTGAACAGGCGGCCCTGAAAGGTCGCCGGCGTGGCCATGATGCCCACGACGCCGCTCTTGGTCAGGGCGGCCGCCGGCTTCACCGCGGGCTCCATCCCGATCGTCGGAACCTGGGTGAACGTCTCCCGCAGGTGCTTCAGCGCGGCGGCGGAAGCCGTATTGCAGGCAACGACGATGGCCTTGCAACGGGCCGCAAGCAGGTAGCGGGTGATCACGTCGCAGTAGCCGCGGATCTCGGTCTCGCCCCGCGGACCGTAGGGGACGTGGGCCTGGTCGGCGACGTAGATCGTGTCCTCGTGCGGCAGCACGCGCACGATCTCCCGCCAGACCGACAGGCCGCCCACACCGGAGTCGAAAACGCCGATGGGGCCGTCGTTCGGGGCTGGCATCTCTACCGCCAGCGCAGGTTCTCCCGGGACAGGTCCGCGACGGAGCGCGCGCCCATCAGCTTCATGTCACGTTCGATCTCGGCCCGGAGCTTGCCGAGGATCCGTTCCACGCCCGCCTGGCCTGCCGCCGCCAGCGCGTAAAGGTAGAGGCGCCCGCCCGAGCAGGCCTTGGCACCGACGCTCAGCGCCTTGAGCACGTGGCTGCCGCGTCGGACGCCACCGTCGCAGATGACGTCGATCTTGTCACCGACCGCGTCCACGATCTCGGCCAGCTGGTCGAAGGGCGCGCGGCTGCCGTCGAGCTGGCGGCCGCCATGGTTCGACACCATGATGGCAGTGGCGCCGATGTCCACGGCGCGCCGGGCGTCGCCGACCGACATGATCCCTTTCAGGCAGAACTGCCCGCCCCACTCGGCGCGGATCGCCTCGGCCCGCTTCCAGTCGAGGGACTGGTCGAGCATGGAGGTGAAGTACTCCGCGACCGACAACGGGATGCTCGAGCCTTCCGCCAGGTGGGAGGCCAGGTTGGGCAGCCGGAACGGCTCCCGGGCGTAGTAGTTGAGGGCCCAGGCGGGGTGTGCCGCGAAGCTCAGCGCGCTCGCCAGGGTGAGGCGCGGCGGCGATGTGAAGCCTGTGCGGAGGCAGCGCTCCCGGTTGCCGCCCACGATGGTGTCGACGGTAAGCGCAACCGCGTCGAACCGGGCCGCCTTCGCGGCCGCGATCAGCGCGCTGTTCAGCCCATTGTCCTTGTGGACGTAGAGCTGGAACAGCTTGGGGCTTGCCACCGCCCGGCCGATCTCCTCGAGGCCGACCGTGCCAAGCGAGGAAATCCCGAAGAATGTCCCGAACTTCTCCGCTGCCCTCGCCACCGCCCGTTCGCCCTGCCAGTGGAACAGCCGCTGCAACGCCGTTGGCGACAGGAACAGCGGCATGGCGATCTCGCAGCCCATGACCGTGGTGCGCAGGTCGACGGTCTCGACGCCGGCCAGGACGTTCGGCACCAGGTCGCAGTCGTCGAAGGCCGCCGTATTGCGCGCCTTGGTGATCTCGTCGTCGGCCGCCCCGTCGATGTAGTGGTACACCGGTCCTGGCAACCGGCGGCGGGCCAGCTTCTGGAAATCCTCGACGTTGTGGCAGTCGGAAAGGCGCATCAGGCCGCCGGGGCCCGCATCGCTGCTACGCCATTCCGGGGGGCGGTGACTCGAAGAATCCGATGTCGTAGATGCCGGTGCCTTCCCGCAGGGGCTTGCAGCCCTTCTGGTAGTCGTCACTGTCGAAGAACGCGCGCAGATTCTCCATGCTCGGGAACTCGAGCATGACGACTACCTTCCTGGACAGGAGGTCGCCGGAAATGATGCTGGATGGCTTGCCCCGAACCACGTACCTGCCGCCGTGCAGGCGGGCCAGGCGCGCCGATTCCTCGGTGTACTTCTTGAGATTGGGGCCCGGGTTGGTGATTTCGACGACCGAAAGAATGTAGGCAGGCATTGTGGCAGCTCCGTGCAGGTGGACGTAGGGAGGGATTATCCGGGGAAGCGGCCCCGCGCATCAACGCGGCGACTGGGTTCCCGGTTCGGCATCAGTCAGCGTATCGAGATGCATGAGCTTCCTGACGAGCGGGGAAATCGCCAGCACCGCAATTCCGGCGCCGATGGCCACCCAGCCGACGGTGGAATAGACGTCGAGCACCGTTTGCTGGGTTGCCGTCCCGCCGTCGCCCTCCCGGGCGCCCGCGGCCGCCGCGATCAGGCCGGCGGCGAAGTTACCCGTGGCAGATGCGAAGAACCAGGTACCCATGATCAGGCTCGCCAGATGCGCTGGTGCTAGCCGGTTCATGGCCGAAAGGCCAACCGGCGACAGGCACAGTTCGCCCGTCGTGTGCAGCAGGTAGATCAGGAATATGAAGACGACCGGGGTCGCAATGCCGTTGGCGGCGCCCGCGACGAGGATGAGAAAGCCCGCGCCCAGCTGAACCATGGCCAGCCCGAACTTTGCGGGAGCAGAGGGCTCCAGTCCCCTGTTGGCCAGCCACAACCACAGGCCGGCGAACACCGGGCCCAGCAGGACGATGTATATGGCATTGATGGACTGGAATACGGACGCCGGCACTCCGGCTCGATCCACGAAGCGGTCGGTGTAAAGGTTGAGCGATGAACCCGCCTGCTCGAACAGGGCCCAGAACAGGATCGACCCCACGATGAGAAACATGGCAGCGAGGATGCGATCCCGATCTTCACGCGGCAGGCGAAAGACCGCCGTATAGAGGACGTAGGCAACCAGCGCAAAGCCTGCCAGTCCCAGGAGGCGACCCACCAGGTCCTGGTTCTGGACGAGCCACCACACGACACCGACACCGGCGACAGCGGCCAGGTAGAGCCGCCACTCCAGCGTGACGCCGCCAGCCCGTCGCTTCAGGCGGACCGGGTCGGGCGCTTCACCCTTCCCGAGGAGCAGAGGCCTGCCCCACAGGAACACGGCCAGTCCAAACAGCATCCCGACGCCAGCGGCACCAAAGCCGTAGGACCAGCCGTAGGTTTCGCCGAGATAGCCGCAGAGCCCCGCACCAATGGCCGCACCGAGATTGATGCCCATGTAAAAGATCGTATAGGCGGGATCGCGCCGCGGATCGGTCCGCGGGTAGAGCTGGCCGACAATGACCGAGATATTGGCCTTGAGGAATCCCGAGCCGACGATGATGAAGGACAGCGCCAGCCAGAAGATGTTCAGTGTTGGGCTGGACTGTCCGCCATCGCCTTCCACTCCCATCAGGAAATGGCCGAACGCGAGCAGAACGGCGCCAAACACCACGGCCTTGCGCTGGCCCAGATAGCGATCCGCCAGGTAACCGCCAATGACCGGCGTGATGTACACGAGCGCGGTGTAGGCGCCGTAGATGACGCTCGCGCGCTCGTCCGAATACAGCCAATGCTTGGTCAGGTAGAAGATGAGCAGGGCGCGCATCCCGTAATAGGAAAAGCGCTCCCACATTTCGGTAAAGAACAGGACGAAAAGTCCCGGCGGATGACCGAAGTAGGTCCTGCCCGGCGTGGCGGATCCGGACGAGGTCATTCAGGCGGGCTTGTCACGAGCCGGCTGGTCGGCGGTTGCGGGCTGGGACAGGATGCGTGCCATCACGATCCCCGCTTCATACAGCAAGTACATGGGGATCGCCAGCAGGGTCTGCGAGAACACGTCCGGAGGCGTGAGCAGCATGCCCACGACGAAGCAGCCAAGGAACACGTACTGGCGATTGCCCTTGAGGGACTCGAGGCTGACCATGCCGCTCAGAACCAGCAGCACCGTGGCCACCGGGACCTCGAAGGCCACGCCGAAGGCGATGAACAGCACGAGCACGAAGTCCATGTAGCTGTTGATGTCCGTCATCACCTGGACACCGCTTGGCGCTGCCGTCGCAAAGAAGCCGAACATGATCGGGAAAACGACCCAGTAGGCAAAGGCCACGCCTACGTAGAAAAGGATCACGCTGGATACCAGCAGCGGTACGGCGAGGCGCTTCTCGCGCCGGTACAGGCCGGGAGCCACGAATGCCCAGGTCTGATAGATGACCAGCGGAATGGCCAGCATGATGGCCACGTAAAACGAGGCCTTGAACGGCGTGAGGAACGGCGACGCCACCTGGGTGGCGATCATCGTGGAACCCTTCGGCAGCTGGGACATCAACGGCCGCGCCACGGCCTCGAAGACTTCCTGCGTGAAGGGCAGGAGGCAGATGAAAACCCCGAGAACCGCACCGACCGCCTTCAGCAGGCGCGATCGCAGCTCCAGGAGATGGGACATCAGGCTGGCCTCGGGCAGCTCCTCCGGGGCCTCGTTATGCTGAAAATCGTTGTCCGCCATGACGTCGGGGAAGGTCCCCGGCCTCAGGCCTGCGGGCGATGCGCAGTCTCTGCGCTCTCGTCGGCCGCCGTCATCGCCGGGTTCACTGAAGCTTCCGGTGCACCGCCGGGAATGAGGTCATCGGCTCCCGGCCGGTTGTAGGTGGGTTGGGGCGGCGCCGGCGGAGTCGCTGGCGCCGAATCGCGGGCACTGATCCGGCGTTCCTCCGCCTCCAGCTCATCGCGGACCTGCGCCGTAAGGGTGCGCGCCATGCGCCTCGCCTGGCCGGCGTAGCGACCCAGCTGGGAGGCTACCTTGGGCAGCTTCTCCGGACCCAGGACGACCAAGCCAAGAACTGCCAGGAGGGCCAGCTCCCAGAAACCGATTTCAAACATCGCTGGTCAGCCCCCGTGGAAGGGTGATCAGGCGTTGCCACTGCGCTCCGAGTCCCGCTTGGCCGCGCCCGGGTCGGGGAACTCCGCGTCGGGCTTGCCCAGCTGGCGTGGCTCTTCCGCGTCCTTATCGGCGTCGCCCATCGCCTTCTTGAAGCCCTTGACCGCGCCCCCCAGGTCCTGGCCGACATCCTTCAGGCGCTTGGTGCCGAAGATCATGACCACGATGAGCAGGACAATGAGTAGTTGCCAGATGCTGATGCCGCCAAGTCCCATGTGCGTATCTCCGGTGAATTCGCTGCGCGCTTGCGGCAGCGTGGCCGAAAGGCCCGGCTAAGCGATTAGGATAGCCTGATCAGGGTGCCGCTACGTGACAAAGATCACGGTCGCACGACAGGGCGTGGCGGCACGCGCAGGGAAAACGTGACGGGACCACTATTGACGAGCTCCACTTCCATATCTGCGCCAAACTGGCCCGTCTGTACCCGGTGCCACCGGGACTGCACCGCATTAACCAGATGTCCGAACAGGGCCTCGCCCTCGTCGGGGGGTGCCGCGGGCTCGAAGCCCGGCCGGTTGCCGTGGCCCGTGTCCGCGGCCAGCGTGAACTGGGGCACCAGCAGCAATTCGCCTGCCACGTCCCGCACGCTCCGGTTCATCCGTCCTGTGTCATCGGGGAAGACACGGTACGCCAGCAGGCGTTCCGCCAGGCGCTCCGCACCCACGATCGTATCGCCACGCTCGACTCCCACCAGGACCAGCAGGCCTTGGCCGATACCCGCAATCCGGACCCCGGTGACCTCGACGCTGGCCCTCTTGACCCTCTGCAGGAGGCCTATCACGGATGTTCATCCCACAAGGCGGCGCTTTCACCGGCTAAATATAGGCTGTATCCCCACGAAGGCGCAGATTGGCAATATGTGGAACCAACAGGCTGATATATGCCGAAATCCTCTGCGAAAGTGTCGTTTGTGATCATTTTCAGACTTATTCTTTCCATAGTTGTGGGTTTATTGCTGGCTGGCTGTGATTCGGGGCCCGCACCCAGCCAGCAGTACGCACCCTCGCTGAAGACCTTCCGTTACGCCATGGACGAATCGCCCACGACCCTGGACCCCGTCCAGGGCTCGAACATCTATGCGAGCTTCGTCATCGTCAATGCCTACGACACGCTGTACTCGTACCAGTATCTCGCGCGGCCCTACCAGTTGAAGCCGAATCTGGCCGCCGGCTTCCCGGTGGTCTCGGCGGACGGCCTGACCTACACGTTCACCCTCAAGAAGGGCGTGTACTTCGTCGATGATCCCTGCTTCATCAGCGGCAAGGGCCGGGAGGTGGTGGCGGACGATCTCGTCTACTCCCTCAAGCGGCAGTTTGATCCGAAGAACCAGCCCCAGGGCGCATGGCTCTGGCAAGGGCGCATCGCCGGACTCGACGAATGGAAGGCGGCGGGATCGGACTATTCGCGACCCGTTTCAGGCCTTCGCGTGATCGATGCGCACACGCTGGAAGTACGCCTCACCCGGCCGTACCCGCAGCTCGTGGATACGTTGGCACAGCAATACGCGGCCGTAGTGCCCCGCGAGGCGGTCGAGATGTACGGCAAGGAGCTTGGCGTTCATCCGGTAGGCTCCGGCCCGTTCAAGCTCATCTCCTACGACACCGCGCGGGTCGTCATGGAGCGCAATCCCGGCTTTCGCCAGGAACCCGTCGACCTCGCAGCCGAAGGCTACAATCCGGCCACCCAGAGTTTCAGCGGCGTCGAGGCGATCCAGGGCCGGTCACCGCCGTTCGTCGACCGCCTTGAATTCCATTTCATCAAGGAACCCAGCGCGTCCTGGAGTTCGTTCACCAAGGGCGACGAAGTCCAGCTGACGACTCTCCCCATTGAGCAGGCCGAACGAGTACTGGCCAGCAAGCGGCCCGTCACCCTGCGCCCGGAGTACGCCGAGAAGTACCACTACTACGCCGGGCTGGAGGCCGGCTTCATCTCGACCTCGTTCAACATGTCCTTCCCGGAGATCGGCTATAACCCGGACCCCGTCCGGGAGCGCCGGAACAGGGCACTCCGCTGTGCCATCATCAAGGGCTATGACTGGCCGGGCCGCAACGAGAGCTGGTACAACGGTATCGGCGAGGTCTTCCCCGGCATCATCCTGCCAGCCAGTCCCGAGTACGATCCGGAGATCTCCCGCGACAGTGTCACCCGCGACGTAGCGGCCGCCCGGCAACTCCTGCGGGACAACGGCTGGAATGCGGAGAACCTGCCCAGGATCGTCTACGGGACTACCGTCGGCACCACCGACCGCCTGTTCTTCGAGCAGTTCCGGGCCTGGATGCGGGACATCGGATTCCCCGCCGACAAGGTGGTTCACAAGACATTTGCAAACTTTGGGGATCTATCCCGGGCCTGGAAGCGGAGCGAGTTGCCGCTGATTTCCACCGGCTGGAAGCTCGACTTCCCCGATGCGGAGAACACGCTGCAGCTGTACTACGGCCCGAATGCCACACCCGGATCGAACCACGCCAACTGGGTAGATGCTGAGTTCGACCGGCTGTATGAGCTGTCATCCGTGATGCTGCCGTCGCCGGAGCGCACCGCCATCTACCGGCGCATGAACCAGATGGTCATCGACGACTGCGTCGTCATCTCGGGGCTGTCCCGGACCCGCATCTACCTGTGGCACAAGGACGTGATCGCCGTCCCCGACAGGGAAATCGTCGGCGGCTTCTTCCTGAAGTTCGTTGACCTGGTGCCCGAACAGCCGGCTGCGACGGGGCGCTGACGTGGAGCTGCTGCAGTATTCCCTGCGCAAGCTCCTGGGGGGCATCCCGCTCATCCTCGGTGTGACGCTCGTGAGCTTCGCGCTGATGGTGTGGTTCGGTCCGGACATGACCTACCAGCTGCTCGGCAAGAATCCCACTCCGCAGCAGATCCTCGAGGTCCGCCACCAGCTTGGGTATGACCAGAACTTCGCCCAGCGCTACCTCATCTTCCTCCGGGAGATCCTGACGCTCGACTTTGGCAGCGCCTCCACCGGCGAGCCGGTGTCCGCCCTCCTGGCCAGTAAGATCCCCGTATCGCTGGCCCTGGTCCTGCCGGGCTTTGTCCTGGGTCACCTCGTCGGCCTGCTGCTGGCACTGGCGGCCGCGTACTGGCGGGGCGGCTGGCCCGACAAGCTGATCATGGCGCTCGCCGTGATCGGAATGAGCGTGAGCTTTCTCATCGTGATCATCGGCTTCCAGATCCTCCTGAGCTCGAGTGACGGGCTCGACCTGTTTCCCGTGCGCGGGTGGAATGCGGATTCTCTGGGGCAGTACCTCACCTATGTCACCGTGCCGACCCTGGCGATCATGTTCGTCGCCGTGGGCTACGAGACCCGGTTCTACCGGTCGGTGATCGTCGAGGAGATGTCTCGTGACCACGTGCGCACGGCCCGGGCCTTCGGACTTCCCGAGTCGCGCATCTTCTTCCGGAATATTCTCAAGAACTGCATGATCCCCATCATCACCCGAATCATGTTCTCGATTCCCCAGGTGGCCATCGGCGGCGCGTTGCTGATAGAAAGCTACTTCGGCATTCCTGGAATCGGCAAGGCAACCTACGAGGCGATAGTCACGGGCGACCAGCCGGTACTGAAGGCAGTGGTGAGCCTCACAGCGATCCTGTTTGTCTTTGTCGTGATCCTGAACGATATCCTCTACCGCCTCGTCGATCCCCGGGTGACGCTGAAGTGACGGCCGTCACCGTGGCGGGATCCGGTCGGCGAAGCCAGCGCGAATCGATGTGGCGCAAGGCCGCGCGCAAGTTCGGCCGGGACCGGCTCGGTATGCTCGCGCTTGGCGTCGTGTTCGTTTACTTCGTGATCGCGGTGGGCGTCTGGCTCGGCTGGTGGGCTGCCGGCTGGGGCGATCTCGCCGGATCCAAGTGGGAAGGTGCATCAGGCGCACACTGGTTCGGGACGAACGTCATCGGGCAGGACATCTTCGACCGGGCGTTATTCAGCACCGCGACGGCGTTCGAGGTCGGACTGATCGTGGCGGTGACGGCGACTGCCATGGGGGCTGTGCTGGGCGCTTTCGCCGGCTTTTTTGCGGGCAGTCTGCTGGACGAGCTGCTGATCTGGGCCATGGGGGTCCTCGACGCCATTCCCTTCTACCTCTTCGTGGCGGCTGTCGCCTACGCGCTGGCGGATAACCCCTGGGCGATGCACTTCGCCATGATTTCGACCTTCTGGGTCGGCACCGCCAGGCTGATCCGGGGAGAAGTCATCAAGCTCAGGGGCATGGAATACGTGGAGGCGGCGCATTCCATCGGAGTGCCGGAGCCCGTCATCATCTTCCGCCACATCCTGCCGAACACCGGACACATCCTGCTGGTCCAGGCGTCCATCCTCTTCGTCGGCGCAATCAAGGCCGAGGTGATCCTCAGCTTTCTGGGCATCGGCATCAAGGACAGCATGAGCTGGGGCCTGATGATCGATGAGAGCACGAAGGAGGTGCTTGCAGGCTTCTACAACAACTTCCTCGCCGCCTCGCTGCTGATGTTCGGCCTCGTGATGGCCTTCAACGCCGTGGCGGACGCCCTGCAGGACGCGCTTGACCCGCGGAAGGTCGGCTGATGGCGGCTGAGGCCCCGGTGCTGCGGGTTCGCGACCTGTCCGTGGAGTTCGTCACGGAGGAGGGCGTGATCCGGGCCGTGGACAGGGTGAGCTTCGACGTTCAGCCGAACGAGACGCTTGGCCTCGTGGGCGAGTCGGGTTGTGGCAAGACCGTGACGGGCCTGTCGATCCTGCGCCTGATTCCGATGCCGCCGGGGCGCATCGCGAGTGGCAGCGTCGAGCTGAACGGTCGTGACCTCGTGCCGCTTCCCAACCGGGAGATCGAGGATGTCCGCGGTCGCGAAGTCTCCATGATCTTCCAGGAGCCCATGACGGCGCTGAACCCCGTGTTCACCATCGGCAGCCAGATGGCCGATGTCCTCTGCCGCCACCGGGACCTGACGCGCCGCCAGGCGCGGGTCGTGGCGGCGGAACTGCTGGCGAAGGTGAACATCCCGGCGGCGTCGTCGCGGCTCGACGACTATCCCCACCAGCTGTCCGGCGGCATGCGCCAGCGGGTGATGATCGCCATGGCGTTGTCCTGCAATCCCCAGCTGCTGATCGCCGACGAGCCCACCACGGCCCTGGACGTCACGACCCAGGCCCAGGTGCTGCAGCAGATCAGCGCGCTGCAGGCGGAATTCCGCATGGCCATGATCCTCGTGACCCACGACCTGGGGGTCGTCGCCGAGACCTGCAAGCGGGCTGTCGTGATGTACTGCGGGAGCATCGTGGAAGCGGGGGACGTGGCGTCGCTGTTCAGCCGGCCCCGGCATCCCTACACGGCCGGCCTGCTGGCCTCGATTCCCCGGCTGCGGGCTGAGCGGCTGGCGGAACTGCCGGTGATTCCCGGGCGGGTGCCCGACCTGCTCAACCTGCCCGCCGGGTGCCGGTTCGCTGACCGGTGCCCGCGGGTGCAGGACCGGTGCCGGGTGGAGAGGCCACCGCTGGCAGGGGCCGGGAACGGCGGCTCGCTGGTGGCCTGTCACTACCCCTTGTAGCAAGACGCCCGTTCCCAACGCATATCTGCTTCAACTCCCGACTTTTGTCGAGAGACGTCCAGCGGCTTCGCCTGCATGCTGCGAGCAGATCACCTCGCTACTGCTCCGGCAGTCTGGATCATGAAAAGCACCCTTGCCATTTACGACGCGATGCTGGAGGCTAAGGTCTCAGCCGCTGCCGCCCGCGGCGTGGCCGAAGCGCTCGAGAGGGACATGGAAGCCATTGTCGCCACCAAGACCGACCTGCAATACCTTCGCGAGCAGGTCAGTGGTGAGATACACGCGCTGAAAGCGGAGATGCGCGCGCTGAAGGTCGAGATGGATAGTCGCTTCGAACGCCTCGAACTGCGACTGACGGTCAAGCTGGGCGCTTTCCTCGCGATCACTGTCGGGCTGATCGTGACGCTGCAGCAGGTGCTGCGGTAGTTCTGCTTCGGCCTGGCGCGTTCCGCAGCGGTCAAAGCAGCAGGCGCGGCCACCGCGCAAGGCGCTGCAGTCGCCAGCTGCTGTCGGGCAACGGCTGTGCCGCTACGTCCCCGGCCGGCTCTCGCTCACCCCCCAGGGCCGGGCTCGCGGGCGCCGGTGCTGCCGCTCACCGGTGACCCGTGGCCAGGGCCGCCGCGCCCGGGCTTTCGGCAGGGGCTTTGAATGACCTATTCTCCCGACCCATGGAAGAGCCCATCCACCCGGTTCACCTCGAGGACCTGAAACGCGCCACACCCGCGGAAAAGCTCGCGGCCGTCGCGGTGCTGTACGAGACGGGCATCAGGCTGCGGATGGCAGGCCTGCGCATGACCCACCCGGACTGGACCGACGACCAGCTCGAGGCCGAGGCGCGCCGCTCGCTGCGCCATGCCGGCACCTGACCCCCTTGCACCGTTCATCGAGCCGCTGGAGCGGCTCGAGCTGCCTTATTGCATCACGGGTTCGGTAGCTGCCAGCGTTTACGGCGAGCCGCGGCTGACCGCTGACATCGACATTGTCCTGGTGCTACGGCTGCCGGACATTCCGGCACTCCGGGCCGCGTTTCCCGAGGTCGAGTACTACGTTCCGCCGACGGAGACGATGCGTGCCGCGATGGGTCGCGCCACCGGTGGCATGTTCAACCTGATCCATCACCAGAGCCAGTTCAAGGCGGATCTCTACCTCGCCTCCCGGGATCCGCTGCATGCCTGGGCCCTGGAGAATCGCCGGCGAATTGATCTGGGCGGATCCGGGGCATGGATTGCACCACCCGAGTACGTGATAGTGCGCAAGCTTGAGTTCATCCGCGAAGGGGGTTCGGACAAGCACCTGCGCGATATCCGCTTTATTCTCGCCGCAACGGCCGTCGACCGGCCGTTCATCGAGGCCGAGGTCGGTCACCGCGGGCTGCACGTCCAATGGAAGAAGGTGGCCGCTGGAGGGTAGGACCAGCCTACGCCCCGGATCGACTTCCCGGCTACCGCCCGACCGTACGTACCACGCGGCGGCGGGCCTTCCGGCAGGCCCCTCAGGTCACCGTGATCTTCCGCATCGTGTCGCCCTGCTCGATGGCGTCGACCACGTCGATTCCCTTCGTCACCTTGCCGAAGACGGTGTGCTTGCCGTCCAGGTGGGGCTGCGGGCCGTGGGTGATGAAGAACTGGCTGCCGTTGGTGCCCGGGCCCGCGTTGGCCATCGAGATGACGCCCCGCTCGTGGCGCAGCGGGTTACCCTTGAACTCGTCCTCGAACCGGTAGCCCGGGCCGCCGCGGCCGGAGCCGGTCGGGTCGCCGCCCTGGATCATGAAGTTGGCGATCACGCGGTGGAACGTGACCCCGTCGTAGAAGCCTTCCTGGGCCAGGAAGACGAAGTTGTTCACGGTCTTGGGTGCGTGCTGGGGAAACAGTTCCAGCTCGATGGCGCCCTTTTCGGTGTCAATGCTGATCTTGTAGCTGCGGTCGGTCTCGATCTGCAGGGCGGGCGGCGCGTCGTACTGCTTGGCAGGCATGGCAGGGCTCCGGAAGGTTGAGTCTGAAGGAAATCTGGGCTCGCACTCTATACTCCCGGCATGAGTCCTGGCGACCCACTGGTGGAGGTAACCGACCTCCGGAAGCACTTCCCCGTGCGGGGGGGCGTGTTCCGGCGTGTGGTAGGCCAGATAAAGGCGGTGGATGGGGTAAGCCTCTGCGTCCCGCCGGGGCAGACCGTCGGTCTCGTGGGCGAGTCGGGATGTGGCAAGTCCACGCTGGGACGCACCATCCTGAGGTTGCAGAAACCCACCAGCGGCACGATCCGGTTCGCCGGCGAGGACATCACCCACCTGAATCGCCAGCAGCTGCTGCCCTGGCGCCAGCGCATGCAGGCGGTCTTCCAGGATCCCTACGGGTCGCTGAGTCCCCGGCGCACGGTGGCGCAGACCGTGCGGGAGCCTCTCGACGTCCACCGCGTGGGCACGCCGTCCGAGCGCAGTGCCCGGGTGGCCGAACTGCTGGACGAGGTGGGGCTGAGTCCCCGGACTGCGGACCGGTATCCCCACGAGTTCTCGGGTGGCCAGCGGCAGCGGGTGGGCATCGCCCGGGCGCTGGCGCTCAATCCGCGCTTCATCGTGGCGGACGAGCCGGTCTCCGCCCTCGACGTGTCCGTCCAGTCCCAGGTGCTGAACCTCATTTCCCGGCTCCAGCGGGAGCGGGGTATCGCCTTCCTGTTCATCTCCCACGACCTGGCCGTCATACAGCACGTCAGCGACCGGATCGGCGTGATGTACCTGGGCAAGCTGGTAGAGCAGGCGCCCGCGGCGGACCTGTTCAGGAATCCCCTGCACCCCTACACCGAGGCGCTCCTTTCAGCGGTGCCCCAGGTGGACACCGGGGGGCGGAAGCGCATCGTGCTGAGTGGCGACGTGCCGTCGCCGCGCGATCCGCCGGCGGGCTGCCCGTTTCACCCCCGGTGCCCGAAGGTGATGGAGAAGTGCCGGACGCTGGCGCCATCGCTCGCGTCGCCCGTCGGTGACCCGTCGCGGACGGTAGCCTGCCACCTGGCAGGAGCGCCTTTAGGCGCGAACTCCATCGGTCGCGCCTAAAGGCGCTCCTACGAGCGCCAGAACGCGGGCGAGAGCAGCACCAGGAGGGTGAAGACCTCCAGGCGACCGAACAGCATGGCGAAGATGCACACCCACTTGGCAAGGTCATTCACCGACGTGAAGGTCGCCACCACCTCACCAAGGCCCGGACCCATGTTGTTGATGGAGGTCGCGAGAGCTGAGAAAGCGGTTACCTGATCCAGGCCACTGCCGACCAGGACCAGCAGCATGATTCCGAAGAGAATGATGTAGGCGACACAGAATCCCCAGACGGAATCGATAACGCGCTGGGGTACCACGGTGCCGCCCAGCCGGACTGGAATTTCTGCCGCCGGATGGACCAGTCGCTTGACCTCCCGGACTCCCTGGTTGTACAGAAGTAGCCAGCGAACCACCTTCATCCCGCCCCCGGTCGATCCTGCGCAACCCCCCACGAAGCTGATGAGTATGAGCGTCAGTGGCAGCGCTCCTGGCCAGGCGTCAAAGCCAGTTGCCGTGAAGCCCGTGCTCGTCATGAACGAGACGAAGTGAAACGCCGCCTGGCGGAATCCCCCGCCAAAAGTCTCCAGGTGCCCGCTGAAGCCCAGGTAGGTCCCACCGGCAAGTGTGGCGACGCAAAGTATCAGGAGATAGGCCTGGAACTCCGGGTCCCGTCTGTAGGGTCCTGGGCCCCGACTTCTGAAGGCGACGAAATGCAGCGTGAAGCTTGTTCCTGCCATCACCATGAAGAACACGGCAATGGCTTCGATTAGCGGGCTGTTGAAGTGCGCCATGCTGGCGTCATGAGTAGAGAATCCACCGGTGGCCAGCGTCGTGAAGCTGTGGCAGATCGCATCGAAGGGACTCATGCCGGCAGTCCAGTAGGCCAGCCCGCAAACCAGCGAAAGGCCAACATAGATCAGCCAGAGCGCCTTGGCGGTCTCCGTGATCCGTGGGGTCAGCTTCGTGTCCTTCATGGGACCCGGCGTCTCCGCCCGGTACAGCTGCATTCCTCCGACGCCAATCATCGGCAGTACGGCGACGGCAAGGACGATGATCCCCATTCCGCCAAGCCACTGCAGCTGAGCCCGGAAATACAGAATTGAAGGCGGCAGCGAATCGAGGCCAACCAGAACGGTTGCTCCCGTGGTCGTGAGTCCCGAGACGGCCTCGAAGAAGGCATCGGTGAGCGACATGCTCGGCGTCTCCGCCAGGAACAGCGGAAGGGCACCGAAGCTGCCCAGCCCCAGCCAGAACACGGCGGCCACCAGAAACCCGTCGCGCAGGCGGAGTTCCCGCTTGTCATTACGGGCGGGTAGCCAGGCAATGAGGCCCGCGACAAACGTGATAGCGAAGGCCTCGATGAACGAGTCGCGCTGTCCGTCCCCGTAGTACACAGACACGGCGATGGGCGGCACCATCGTCACGCTGTACAGCATCAGCAGCATGCCGAGGATGCGCTGGACAACTCTGAGGTGCATGGGGGTTACGTGGCGCCGGCGACGGTCAGGGCCGGAAGAGCCGCTCGACCAGCTGGATCTGGCGACGGTCGGAGACGAACAGGATCAGGTGGTCGCCGGACTGAATCACCGTGTCGTGGTGAGCCTGCAGGACTTCGTCACCCCGGACGATGACATTGATCCGCGCGCCCTTGGGCAGCGGCACGTCCTCCACCTTGCGCCCGACCACGCGCATGTCGCCGCGGTTGCCCTGGGCGATGGCCTCGATCGCCTCCGCGCGGCCGCGCCGGAGGGTGTGGATGCGCACCATTCCTGACTGGCGGACGTAAGCCAGCAGGGCGCCGATGGTGATCTGGGGCGGCGAGATGCCCACGTCGATGCGGGGCCCTTCCACGAGCTCGGCATAGGCGGGCCGGTTGATCAGCGCCATCACCTTCTTGCAGCCCAGCCGCTTCGCCAGCATTGCCGAGAGGATGTTGACCTCCTCGGCGTTGGTCAGCGACACGAACACGTCCGAGCTGTCGATGTTCTCCTCGAGCAGCAGTTCCTCGTCCGCGGCGTCGCCTGACAGGACGATCGTCTTGGCCAGCTGCTCGGAAATCATCCGGGCCCGGTCCCGAGAACGCTCGATCAGCTTCACCTGGTTGGAGCCTTCGAGCGCCTGGGCCGCGCGGAACCCGATATTGCCGCCGCCCGCGATGAAGATCCGCCGCACAGGGTCTTCCAGCCTGCGCATCTCGCGCATGACCGTGCGGATGTCGTCCCGGGCCGCAATGAAGAACACCTCGTCGTTCTCGAGCAGGCGCGTGCTGCCCTCCGGGATGATCTCCTGCCCGTCCCGGTATATCGCGGCGATGCGGGTCTCGATCTCCGGGATGTGGTCCCGGAGCGTGCGGATCTCCTGGCCCACCAGGGGCCCGTCCCGATGGGCACGGACGCCGACGAGACGGACCTTGCCGTCAGCGAAGTCCAGGACCTGGAATGCACCCGGATAGCGGATGAGCTGCTCGATGTACCTCGTCACGAGCTGCTCGGGGCTGATGCAGAGGTCGACGGGAACCCGATCGGGCCCAAACAGCCCGGGTGTGTTCATGTATTCGGCGGAACGCACCCGCGCGATCTTGGTCTGGGTGCCGAAGAGGGTATAGGCCACCTGGCAGGCGATCATGTTCACTTCGTCGCTGTTGGTCAGCGCGATGACCATGTCCGCCTCCGCGGCGCCCGCGCGCTCCATTGCCCCTGGCGACGCGGCGTGACCCTGCACGGTGCGCACATCGAGCCGGTCCTGCAGCTCCCGGAGCACGGCCGGGCTGGAGTCGATGATGGTGACTTCGTTGGACTCCTCCCGGGCCAGGTGATACGCGGCCGTGGAGCCCACCTGCCCCGCCCCCAGGATAAGAATCTTCATTCGCCTACATCACTTCCAGGTTCGCGTAGGACATCACCAGCCACTTGGCGCCCGAGTCCTCGAAGTTGACCTGCACCCGGGCGTGGGCGCCCGCACCCTCGTAGCTGAGCACGATACCCTCGCCGAACTTGCCGTGCTTGACCCGCTGGCCGAGGCGCAGGCCGCCAAAGGCCTGGTCGTCGGACGGAATGCCCCCGCGCCGGTAGACCGGTTGGGAAACGTTGAGCCGGGGCCGCACTTCCTCGATGAGCTCTGCCGGGATCTCGCTGATGAAGCGCGACGCCTGGCCGAAGCTGTCGGTGCCATGCAGGCGCCGCTGCTCGGCGTGACACAGGTACAGCTCGCTCATGGCCCGGGTGGCGCCCACGTAGCAGAGGCGGCGTTCCTCCTCGAGGCCGTCCGCGTCGTTCAGCGAGCGCCGGTGGGGAAAGAGCCCGTCCTCGAGCCCGGTCATGAAGACCACGGGAAACTCCAGGCCTTTGGCGGAGTGGAGTGTCATGAGCTGGACGCAATCGTCCCAGGTTTCGCCCTGGGCGTCGCCCGCTTCCAGCGCCGCGTGGGACAGGAAGGCCACGAGCGGCGGCATGGATTCCTCGGCGTCCTGGCCGTCGACCTGGGGGTCGAAGCTCCGGGCGGCGCTGACGAGCTCGTCCAGGTTCTCCAGCCGCGCCTCGGCCCGGTCCCGCGGCTCCTTGCGGTAGTGCTCGATGAGCCCGCTCTTCTGGATCACGTGATCCACCTGCTCGTGGAGGGCCAGTCCGGCCGTGTCCCGGGCCAGCGTCTCGATCAGGTGGAGGAAGACCTGCACAGCCTTGGCGCCGCGGCTGCCGGCGTCACCGGCCGAGACGATCTGAGCCGCGCGCCACAGCGACAGCGCATTGGCCTTGCCGTACTCCCGGATGGCGTCCACCGACCGGGCGCCGATGCCCCGCGTGGGCACGTTGACCACCCGCTCGAAGGACGGGTCGTCGTTCCGGTTGGAAATCAGCCGGAGGTAGGCAAGTGCGTCCTTGATCTCGGCCCGCTCGAAGAACCGCTGGCCGCCGTAGACCCGGTACGGCAGGCCCGCCCGCAGCAGCACCTCTTCGAACACCCGGGACTGGGCGTTGGACCGGTAGAGCACCGCGACCTCGTTGCGCGAGTTGCCCTGCCGCACCCAGTCCTGGATGCGGCCGACGACGAATTCCGCCTCGTCACGCTCGTTGTAGGCCCGGTACAGGCGGATCGGGGCTCCCTCGCTGCCGGCCGTCCAGAGCTCCTTGCCGAGTCGCCCGGTGTTGTGACCGATGATCGCGTTGGCGGCAGTCAGGATCGTCTTCGTGGAGCGGTAGTTCTGCTCCAGCTTGACCGTGCGCGAGCCCGGAAAATCCCGCTGGAAGCGCCGCAGGTGCTCCTGTCGAGCGCCCCGCCAGCGGTAGATGGACTGGTCGTCGTCGCCGACCACGAAGGGCACCCCTGTGTCGCCGGCAAGCAGCCTGAGCCAGGCGTACTGGATGGCGTTGGTGTCCTGGAACTCGTCCACCAGGATGTGGCGGAAGCGCCGCCGGTACTGGGCGAGCAATTCGGGGTTGTTCTTCCAGAGCTCGAAGGCCCGGAGCAGGAGCTCGGCGAAGTCCACCAGTCCACCCTTGTCGCAGGTTTCCTGGTAGAGGGCGTACAGGCGGATCAGCTGGCGCCGGGTCTCGTCGCCGTCGTCCTTCAGCTGCGCGGCGCGAAGCCCCTCGTCCTTGTGGTGATTGATGAACCACTGGATTTCCCGCGGCACCCAGGTGTTCTCGTCCAGGTCCAGGTTCTTCAGCAGGCGTCGGATCAGCCGCTGCTGGTCCTCCGCGTCCAGGATCTGGAACCCCTCGGGCAGGCCAGCGTCCTGCGCGTGCCGGCGGAGCAACCGGTGGGCAAGGCCGTGGAAGGTGCCGATCCACAGGTGGTTCACCGGCATGTCCAGCAGGTCCTGGACGCGGCCCCGCATCTCCGCGGCGGCCTTGTTGGTGAAAGTGACGGCCAGGATGCCGAGGGGCGAGACGTTCTCCACCTGGATCAGCCAGGCGATCCGGTGCACGAGGACGCGGGTCTTGCCGCTGCCGGCGCCGGCTACGACGAGCATCGGTTCCTGCGGCGCGGTGACCGCCTCCCGCTGGGCGTCATTCAGCGGGTCGAGGATTGGCGTGACGTCCATGGCGGCCGACGAGTCTAGCAGCTTAGTTCTCCTCGCAGATCCACAGCTCCACCGGCCGGTTGTTGCTGTCGAGCGCGGGGCTCGGGGTGCAGCGCTCGAGTGCGCGCGGGGGCATGACCGGTGCCGGCGTGTCGCGGCACGGCAGGCGCTCGTAGAGGTCCTTCTCTGCCACGAAGACCGGCGGAAGCGCCGAGGTATCCCGCCCCGTATTCGCCGCGCTCAGGTCGGCAAGGATCGCCAGTGACTTGCCGCAGACGGTCGCCAGCGCGGTCTCGTCGGAGGTTCGTTCCAGCTCCCGAGTCAGTGCCAGGCTGGCCGGTGTCGCAACGATCGGGCCGTGCTGCCGGATGGCGGCCAGGGTCCATGCCACGGCATCCAGACGCAGGTCCCGATTCGGGTCGCCGCCGCGGAGTGCCAGTAATCGCTGGGGAAAGGTCGGGTCATTCCCGGGGCCACCGGGGTTCTGGGCCTCGATATCTGCCAGCACGTCGGCCATCTCCGCCATGGCAGCGGCCGAGCCGATTTCCGCTGCCCGGCCGTAGTACTCGGCCGCCGTCGCCGGATCTCCCGGCAGGCTTCCCGCCGCGTAGGCCTGCATGGCACCCAGGTCCCCGGAGTCCGCGAGGGATTTCTGCGTTGCCCGGTCCATGGCGGCATAGACCTGGGAGGGCGCGTTCTCGGCTGTCACCCCGGTCAACGGGTCGGCGCCCAGGTAGCCCCGGGCGACCCGCCAGTCCCTATAAGCCGCCGCCAGGCGTTCCCCGTCCCGGCCCCTGGCATCAAGGGCCCGGACGAATTCGTCAAGGGTTGAGAGACGGGGTGAGTCGCCAGGCTTGCTCCCGGGCGCTGCAGGCATGGGTACCCCGCGTGTCGGTGTCGGTACTGGTGGCGCCTTTGTCGTCGTTTCTCGCATCGTCACGCTGGCCGGCCCGGGTACCGGCGCATTCTTCTGGCTGCTCGTAAGCAGCCAGAAGAATGCGCCCAGCGCAAACAGTCCTGCGGCGACGACGAGCGCGCTTCGCGACAAGTTTCAGCGCCCTGGAGCCCACCGGAGCGCCGCCGGGAAGTAGCTCTTGTGCAGGAGGTTAATCATCGAGAGGAGAAGCAGGGCCGCGACGCCATTGTGGGCCGTGGCGAGCGGGAGCGGCAGGCCAAACCAGACGATGCCAATGCCGATCGTCACCTGCAGCAGAACCGCGGCGAGGACCAGTGACGTGGCGGTGCGCATGCTGGCCGTACTTGCCCGGCGCCGCGCCCACAGGGCAATGCTCACGAGGACGACGAGCGTCAGGATGGCGCCCAGGCGGTGCGTAAAGTGAATCGCCACCCTGGATGGAGCGTCCAGCACGCCGAACTCGTAGTTGACGCCGAGACCGCGCCAGAGCACGAAGCCATCCGCGAAATTAGCCTCCTCGGGCCACCACTGCCCCTGGCAGGTGGGCACATCGGGGCATGCCAGTGCGGCATAGTTCGAACTCGTCCAGCCGCCGAGGGCGATCTGGCCGATCAGTACCATAAGGCCCGCCACCACCGGCCAGGCAATTGCACGTGGTTGCCGGTCGGCATTGCGGCGACGATCTTCCAGCAGCAGCCATGTGAGCAGGCCCAGCGTGGTGAGGCCGCCTAGCAGGTGCCCCATCACGATGAGCGGCTTCAGCAACAGGGTCACCGTCCACATCCCGAGCAAGCCCTGGACAATCACCACGGCCAGCAGAACCAGCGGTGTGACGACGGGCTGGCGCGGCGAGCGCCGGTTCAACAAGGCGAACAGTGCGGCCAGGACGATTGAGAGCCCCAGGGTCGTGGCCGCGTACCTGTGGACCATTTCCCGCCAGGCTTTGCCTGCCTCAAGTTCCCGCTGCGGAAATTCAGATTGTGCGGCCGCACGGGTCTCCTCGTCCCCGGGTAACACTAGATGGCCGTAGCAGCCGGGCCAGTCGGGACAACCCAGGCCGGCGTCCGACAGGCGCACGTAGGCGCCGAGCACGACAACGACCAGGCCAAGTGCCGCGCCCAGCCAGAGGCAACGCTGGTACCAGTGCGCGTAATTCATCCGATCTGCGACGCCTTGAGCAGCAGGGCCAGGTCTTCGTGCATGTCCTTCATCGCCGCGCCCGCCGGAAAACGCAGGACCACGTTGCCCAGGGGATCGGCCACGAAGACGTCGCCCTCGGCGAACGTCCCCAGGGCGGCCAGCACGGTGTCGCGGGAAGACAGCCCGTCGGGAAGCACGAGCAGGCCCGGATGATCAGCCGCGAGGAATCCCGCATTCGGCGTGCCGCTCGTGGAGATGAAGTAACGTTGCACGCGCGACATTTCCTTGCCCAGTGCCCTGCGGACCTGCCGGGTCCGGTACAGCGTCTCCTTGCACGCATCGTCGCAGTCACCGCGACCCACGTAAAGCAGCGACCACTTGCCACCGAACCCAGCCGTGGCACCGTCAGGCAGGATCATCTCCTCTGTGGGCAGCATCCGGGGCTGGGACAGCAGGATGCCGTGTGCCACAGAGCCGGACGGCTGCCACTGCCCACCGCCAGCGTAGTACATGACGATCGCGATGGCGAGAGGCGCGAAGAACAGAAGTGCCACGAGTAGCGGGATGAGGTGATTGTTCCGCTTCCTGCTGGCGGTCGGCGCTGGTGTGTTTGTCACGCGGGCTGCTTTCCGTTCCTGGATACGAGCACGAGGTAGATGACGACCGCCGTCAGGGCCAGACCGAACCATTGTACGGCGTAGGCCATGTGCGTAGCGGCCCCCATGCCGCCGGGCTTCCACTCCCGCACATAACCGTCGGCGGCGCCCGGGTCGAGGAGCAGTTGGTAATCCCGCAGCGGAATGCCGAGCTGGGCGCTGGCCTGTTGGCCGGTCGGGAACAGCAGTCGCCGCGGCCAGGGAGCGTCGGCGGGCGGGGCGGCAGCAGGCAGGTCGATGCCCGGCCGGGGCAACCACTCGATGCGGCCGACGACTTCCCGGGTCCCGCCACCCACCCTGATATCCGGGAGGATCCGGCGGTCGCCGTCCGCGGGAACCCAGCCCCGGTTCACGAGCACGGTGCCCCCGGCGGTCGTAAAGGGCGTCAGTACCTGATAACCGGGCTGCCGTTGGTGGCTGATGTTGTCCAGCAACAGCTGGTGCTCCGGGTCATAGCGGCCGGTGAGGCGCACCAGTCGATACCGGAAACCCGGCGCGGCTTCGTTCGTGACCAGCTGCTGCAAGGTGCCAGCCGCACTGCCGGAGGCGAAGCGCACCTCCAGATCGCGCTTCTCGCTGGCGCGGCCGAGTTGCCAGAAGCCGGCCGTGGTGCCGATGGTCATACCGGTGACTACCAGCAGCACGGCCCACCAGGGACCCAGCCACCGGCGAGTCACGCGGCGTACCGGTATGATTGGCGAATGATAAAGCTCCTCGTGCTCGTCCTGCTCGCAGCCATCATCGTGAGTCTCTTCTCCGGACTCTTTTTTCTCAATCGGGATCAGGGTGGCTCCGGCCGCATGGTGCGGGCACTGACCGTGCGCATCACCCTGTCCGTGCTGCTCTTCATCCTCCTCATGGTCGCCTGGTGGACTGGCGCGATCGAGCCCCACGGCGTGATGCCGCGGTAGAACGGCCGCCGGAGATTATCTGAGGTAGGAGCGCCTTCAGGCGCGACGGAGAAGGGGTATGACCCCGATCCCCGTCGCGCCTGAAGGCGCTCCTACAGCACTTCAGAGCCAGTAGACGAAGATGAACAGTCCCAGCCAGACGACGTCTACGAAGTGCCAGTACCAGGCGACACCCTCGAATGCGAAGTGCCGGGCGGGAGTGAAGTGGCCCTTCAGGCAGCGAAGCAGGATCACCGTAAGCATGATCGCTCCGATGGTGACGTGCAGTCCGTGGAAGCCCGTGAGCATGAAGAAGGTGCTGCCGTAGATGCCGGCAGTGTTCAGCCTCAGGTTCAGTTCGGTGTAGGCGTGGGTGTACTCATAGGCCTGGAAACCCAGGAATATGAAGCCGAGGATGACCGTGAGCGCCAGGAACAGGTTCAGGACACCGCGATTGTTGGCCTTCAGCGCGTGGTGGGCGATGGTTATCGTCACGCCGCTGGTCAGGAGAATCGCGGTGTTGAGCGCCGGAATGCCCCACGCACCCATCGTCTCGAAATCGCCGCCGGAGGGTGCCGGCCCGCTGGAAGGCCAGGTGCTCTCGAAACCGGGCCACAGGATCGGGTTCGTGACGGTGTCACTCCCCTCGCCACCGAGCCAGGCAAGGGACAGCTGGCGCGCGTAGAAAAGGGCCCCGAAGAAGCAGGCGAAGAACATCACCTCGGACAGGATGAACCACATCATTCCCATCCGGAACGACCGGTCGACCTGGGAATTGTAGGTACCCGCCTCACTTTCAGCGATGACCTCGCCGAACCAGAGGAACATCATCACGATTAGGATCGCTGCACCGAGCAGGGCCACGGGTGCCGTCGACCCTCCGTTCAACAGCATCGAGACCCCGACGAACAGGGTGAACAGGCCGACGGAGCCGATGAGCGGCCAGCGAGTGCCGTGGGGGACGTAGTATTTGTCCTGTGCGTGAGCCATGACGGTGTCTTCCTGGGTCGAAACGGATCAGGTGGTTGAGCCGGTGTCGGCCTCGCTACTGACGAGCTTGGCCGTCTCCGGGCGATTGACGAAGAATGTGTAGGAAAGCGTGACTCGGTCGATGAACTCCGGCAGCGCCGGGTCGATCATGAACTGCACGCCCATGTCCCGGCCTTCGCCCGCAGTGAAGTTCTGCTGGGTGAAGCAGAAGCACTCCGTCTTTATGAAATGCCTGGCTGCCTGACCGGGCGCCACGCTGGGCACGGCCGAACCGACCAGTGCGCCATCGGTCAGGTTGCGGGCAAAGAACGCGGTGTCGTAAAGCTGGCCGGGATGCACCTGGATCGAACTGACCGTCGGGCGGAATTCCCAGGGAGCCTGTTCGTTGACTACCGCGATGAACTCGACGGTGATCAGCCGCTCTGACACCTCCTGGTTGGCGGAGATCGTCGCGGCTTCGGCGTTCGTGCGACCGCCAATTCCGGTGATCCTGCACATGACCTCGTAGAGCGGCACGAGCAGGTAGCCGAAGGCGAACATGCTCACCGCCATCACGGCGAGGCGGAAGATCAACCGGCCGTTGTCAGCTCTCGCCACGGGTCAGTTCCTGAGGCCGGTGGCCAGGATGAAGCCCAGATACACGCACGCGGCCACGATGCCGAGCAATAGTGCCGTACGGCGGGCCTGCCGCCGCTGCGCCGCCAGCAGGACCGGATCGTGCACGGAACCGGTCACTTGACGACCGGCGCCTCATCGAAGGTGTGATACGGAGCCGGTGACGGCACCGTCCACTCCAGGCCCTCGGGCTGGTCCCAGACCTCGGCGGTTGCGGCGCGGCCGCCGCGGATGGTCTTGACCACGATGTAGGCGAAAAGCAGCTGTGAAAAGCCGAAGCCGAAGGCGCCGATGCTGGACACCATGTTCCAGTCCGCAAACTGGACGGCGTAGTCCGGGATCCGGCGGGGCATGCCCGCCAGGCCCAGGAAGTGCTGTGGGAAGAACAGGACGTTGACGAAGATCGCTGAGAGCCAGAAGTGGATCTTGCCAAGCAGCTCGTCGTACATGTGGCCCGTCCACTTGGGAAGCCAGAAGTAAGCGCCGGCCATGGCGGCGAACAGGGCACCCGGCACCAGCACGTAGTGGAAGTGGGCCACCACGAAGTAGGTGTCGTGGTACTGGAAGTCCGCTGGGGCAATGGCCAGCATCAGGCCGGAGAAGCCGCCGATCGTGAACAGGAACAGGAACGCCAGGCAGAACAGCATGGGCGTCTCGAAGGTCAGCGAGCCCCGCCACATGGTCGCCGTCCAGTTGAAGACCTTAACGGCCGTCGGGATCGCGATGAGCATCGTGGAGAGCATGAAGAACATCTCGCCCGCCAGCGGCATGCCCACGGTAAACATGTGGTGGGCCCAGACGATGAAGGACAGGAAGCCGATGCTGGCGGTGGCGTAGACCATGGCGGCGTAGCCGAAGAGCGGCTTCCGCGCGAAGGTCGGGATGATCTGGGACACGATGCCGAAGGCCGGCAGGATGATGATGTAGACCTCGGGGTGGCCGAAGAACCAGAAAATGTGCTGGAAGAGCACGGGGTCCCCGCCGCCAGCTGCCTGGAAGAAGCTGGTGCCGAAGAACTGGTCGGTGAGCAGCATCGTCACGCCGCCAGCCAGCACGGGCATTGCGGCGATCAGCAGGTAGGCGGTAATCAGCCAGGTCCAGGCGAACAGCGGCATCTTGAGCAGGGTCATACCCGGCGCACGCATGTTCATGATCGTGACGATGATGTTGATCGAGCCCAGGATGGACGACATGCCGAGCAGGTGCACGGCGAAAATGGTGAACGGGAAGGAATTGCCCGCCTGCAGGGACAGGGGCGGGTAGAGAGTCCAGCCGCCCGCCGGGCCGCCGCCGGGCATGAAAAGCGTGGACACCAGGATCGCGCTGGCGAAGGGCAGGATCCAGAAAGACCAGTTGTTGAGCCGGGGCAGCGCCATGTCCGGCGCCCCGATCATCAGGGGGATCATCCAGTTCGCGAAGCCCACGAACGCCGGCATGATCATGCCGAAGATCATGATCAGCGCGTGCATGGTGGTCATCTGGTTGAAGAAGTCCGGGTTAACGAACTGCAGTCCTGGCTGGAACAGCTCCAGGCGGATCACCATGGCCATCGCACCGCCGACGAACAGCATCACCAGCGAGAACAGCAGGTAGAGCGTGCCGATGTCCTTGTGGTTGGTGGTGAAGAGCCAGCGCGACAGGCCCTTGGCCGGGCCGTGATGGTCATCGTGCCCATGCTCATGGGAGTGTCCGGCGTGCGCGTTGGTGGTGCTCATCTCTCGTGCTCCGAGTTCGGCATTCATATTGACGGGATCAATTGGCGGCGACGGTGGCCGGGGCCTTTTTGGCGGCGAGCCACGCCTCGAAATCAGCCCTTGGCAGCGCCTCGACGACGATCGGCATGAAGCCGTGGTCCTTGCCGCAGAGCTCGGCGCACTGGCCGCGGTACACGCCAGGCTTGTCGACGTTGAACCAGCCTTCGTTCATGAAGCCGGGAATCGCGTCGCGCTTTACCGAAAAGGCCGGTACCCACCAGGAGTGGAGGACGTCGTTGGCGGTCAGCAGGTAACGGATCTTGACACCGACTGGCACAACCAGGTGGTTGTCGACATCGAGGAGATAGTTGTCCACGTCCCGCGGGTTCACGCCGGAGCCCAGCTGCCGGGCAGCGTTGCTGGTGTCGGCGAGCGTGCTGAAGAACGAGTAGTCCTCTCCCACGTACTCGTACTGCCACTTCCACTGGTAGCCGGTGATCTTGATGGTCATTTCGGAATTGCGGGTATCGTCGATGCGGACCAGCGCAGGAGCGGTCTGGTAACCCAGGAAGACCAGGATCAGTGTTGGAATGACGGTCCAGATCACCTCGGCCTTGGTGCTGTGGGTGAAGGTGGCGGGCACCGCGCCCTTGGCCTTCCGGAAGGTGACGATCGCGTAGGTCATCACGGCGAACACACCGATGCCCACGATCGTGCAGATCCAGAGGACCAGCATGTGCAGGTCGTAGGCTTCCTGGGCCGTGGAAGTCACGCCCTGGGTCATGTTGAGCGTCCAGGCGGCCTGTGCGGGAAGGGCCGTGACCGTGGTCAGCAGGGAGGTCAGCAGGGCGCCGGGCACGAGCCGGCGGACGGTGGAGGCAACTCGATGCATGTCAGTTTCTTCCCGTTGATAGGTCATCGTCAGCCAGCAACTCTGCCAGCCGGTTCTTCAGTCCGCGGCGTTCGCCGTCCGTCAAAAACGCGCCAACTTCCACGCTCCTGCCCCGCGAGCTGAACAGCAGCCGGCTGGGCCAGTGGGCCGGCTGGCCGCGGCGCAGTTCCACTCGCGTCCAGGGCCGCTGAAAGGCGTAGGCGACGCGGCCCGCGCTCCCCCGCCGACCACCCGGACACTTCTCAACCACCACGGAGGCGGCGTCCACCCGGATGTACTCCCGGGCCTCGGCCCGTTGTTGGACCCAGTAGACGGCCCCGACCAACACGGCGGCCTCAAGTCCGGCGAAGGGCAGCACCGGCCAGAAGCCCAGGGCCGTGCAGCCAATCGCGACGCACAGCAGGACCGTCACCAGCGAGCCGTAAAACCAGGCAGCAGCGCGGGGCGTCAGGGAGGAATTCGGTCGGAGTTCGAACGAATGCACGGGAGAACACCTTCGCGGGCTGCGAAATGTTACTTGAACAGCCTGTTCCGGCGCAATTTGCGCGGGACGGCCGCGGGATGGCGTTAAGTGTGACGAAACAGCGATTTATCGTGCCATCTGAGAATCGGTCCCGCCGGGCGGCGGGCAGGTCGCCGGGGCTGGATCCCGGGCACGCTAGTTTGGCCGATGACCGAGGCGGTCGATCGGTACCTCAATTTCATCATCCGGCGAACGCCGCCGGCGGGGCTCTCCCGCCGCCCAGGCCTGCCCGAAGACCACTTCGACGGTGGCAGGCAGGAGGCCGTCCGTCCCCCGCTGCTCCTCGTAGGCCGCGGTCAGTTGCGACCAGGCCTGCCGCCCGGTGAGGCCCGGGCGCCGCCCGGCGCTGGCGTTGGTGGTGCCGCTCGCCCGGAGGTCAGCCACCAGCTGCCCGAATTCCCGGTACTTGAGCGTCAGCGTGTGCGTGTCCATGACAGGCTCCGCGAGGCCGGCCCGGACCAGCCCATCTCCCAGGGCGCGCATTTCGGGAAAAGGGATGACGTGGGGCGACCGGTCCACAGCCTGCCAGGCCCTGCGGAGCTCCCGGTAGGATTCGGGGCCGGGCGTGGTGAAGGTGAAGAGGCCCGGGTGGCGCAGCACACGGCGCACTTCGGCAAGGACCTCGTCCAGGACCGGGCTCCAGTGGATGGCCAGGCTGGAAAACACCAGGTCCATACTCTGGTCGGGGAAGGGCAGTCGCGCTGCGTCGGCGCAGACGAGCAGCGGCGCCGGGTCGTGGCCTGCCTTGCGGCCGGCCACCCGCAGCATGGCAGGCGTGAGATCCAGCCCCACGATCTCCGCCCCGGGAAAGCGTGCTGCCAGCGCGGGTAGAGCCGTGCCCGTGCCCGTACCCAGGTCGAGTACATGGCGCGGCTTGAGCTGGACCCAGTCCAGGCGCTCCAGCAGCTGGTCCCGGACCTCGGTCTGCAGGACGTCCGCCCCGTCGTAACTGTCGGCTGCCCGGGAAAACGAGCGGCGGACCTGGCGCCGGTCGATCGGCGGTGAGGTCATGCGGGTGCCGGGGACGCCGGCCGGAGTCCAAGGCGGGCGAGCAGCTGGATATCCCGGTCCGCGGTGGGGTTCGGCGTCGTCAGCAGCTGCTCGCCATAGAAGATCGAGTTGGCGCCGGCGAAGAAGCACAGGGCCTGCAGCTCGTCGCTCATGTCGGTTCGACCGGCGGAGAGCCTCACGCGGGAACGGGGCATGAGGATGCGGGCCACCGCGATGACCCGGACGAAGGTCAGCGGGTCCACGGTCGTCTGCCCCTCCATTGGGGTCCCCTCGACCTGTACCAGCTGGTTCACCGGCACGCTTTCCGGGTGCTCCGGCAGCGTCGCCAGCGTGTGCAGCAGCTCGATGCGGTCCTGGTCAGCCTCGCCGAGGCCGATGATCCCGCCGCAGCAGACCTTGAGCCCCGCGTCGCGGACCGTCTTCAGAGTTTCGAGCCGGTCGGCATAGGTCCGGGTGGAAATCACCTGAGGATAGAAGGCCTCGGAGGTGTCCAGGTTGTGGTTGTAGTAGTCGAGGCCCGCGTCGCGGAGGCTCTCGGCCTGGTCGCGGGTCAGCATGCCCAGCGTGGCGCAGGTCTCGAGGCCCAGGTCGTGCACGGCCCGGACCATGTCCGTAATCTTCGCCAGTTGGCCCGGCTTGGGATTGCGATAGGCGGCGCCCATGCAGAAGCGGGTGGCGCCCCGGTCCCGGGCCGTCCGTGCCGCGTCCACGACGGCGGCCAGGGGCACCAGCGCTTCCGGAGTCAGGCCGGTATTGAAGTGCACGCTCTGGGGGCAGTAGCCGCAGTCCTCGGGGCAGCCGCCGGTCTTGATGCTCATCAGCGTGCTGATCTGCACCTCCGCGGGATCAAAGTGAGTCCGGTGCACCGAGTGGGCGCGGTAGAGCAACTCGTGGAGCGGCAGGCGGAACAGCGCTGACACCTCGGCGACCGTCCAGTCGGTGCGGATCATTTCCATGCAGAAACCCCGGTTTTCCGGCGGGACCGGACCGGCCCCCACCTGCTAAATCGAGCGGCAGTATCGGAACGCCCCCGGAGGCTGTCAACTCATGGTCTGGAAACGGGTTGACCAGGTGCTGGATGCCCTCTTTCCGCCGCGCTGCCTGCTCTGCGGGGCGCCCGCCGGGACCGGCGTCCCGGCCTGCGCGGGGTGTCTGGCCGATCTGCCCTGGCTCGAGACCCAGCCTCGCCCGCGGGAATGCTTCGCCGAAATCCGGAGCGCCTTTACATATGAATACCCGGTGGACCGCCTGATCGTGGCGGCCAAGTTCGGGCGCCAGGCTCCGGTGGCCAGGGGCCTCGGGCAGCTGCTGGCCTGGCGGATGCCCCGGCTGGCCGACCCGCCGGATGCGGTGGTGCCGGTGCCGCTCCACTGGCGCCGGGAAGCCGCACGGGGATTCAACCAGGCGGAAGAGATCGCCCTCAGCCTCTGCCAGGATCGGGGTTGGCCGCTCCGCGCCAAATTCTGCCGCCGCCTGCGCCCGACACCGGAGCAGTCCGGACTCGGCGCCGCCCTCCGGCGGGACAACCTCCGGAACGCCTTCGCCCTGGCCGACCCGCGGGCGGCCGCCCGCTGCCGGCACGTGCTTCTGGTGGACGATGTACTGACCACGGGGGCAACGGCGGAGGCCATTGCCAGGGTGTTCCAGGCAGCCGGCGTTCGTCGCCTGTCCCTCTGGACGGTTGCCCACACGCCGGCGCCGGCGCCGGCGCCGTGGCTGGGGCCGGGGCCGGGGCCGGGTCAGGCCACGGAGCGGAAGGTGTAGTCGAGCAGTATTCCGGCGAAGATCGCGGCCCCGAAGTGCTGGTTGGCCCGGAAGGCATTGAGGCAGGCCGCCGGCTCCCGGTGCCGGATCGTCCACAGCTGGCTGGCCAGGAGGAGCGCACCCACGGCCACGCCGGCCTGGTACCAGATACCGAGGCCCGCCTCCCTTCCGGCGAGCAACAGGCCGACGACCAGCACGACCTGCAGCAGCGCGATGATGAACAGGTCCGCGGTGCCAAAGAGGATCGCGGTGGAGCGCACGCCGATACGCAGGTCATCTTCCCGGTCCGCCATGGCGTACATGGTGTCGTAGATGACCGCCCACACGACGACGACCAGCCACAGCAGCCAGGCGAGCCGGGGCACAGCCTCCGTTTCCGCCGCGAAAGCCATCGGAATGCCCCAGCCGAACGCGGCGCCCAGCAGCAGCTGGGGGGCCGACAGCCAGCGCTTGCTGAACGGGTAGACGATGGTCAGCGCCGCCGCGCCGATGGCCAGCAGCCGTGCGAGGGGGTTCAGGAGGACCAGCAGGGCGAGGGCCATGAGGCCGAGCACGGCGAACAGGGCCAGTGCCTCGGCGGGCGCCACCTGGCCTGCAGCCAGCGGGCGGGCCCGGGTGCGCGACACTGACCGGTCGATGCGCCGGTCAGCGAAGTCATTGATGACGCAGCCTGCGGAGCGCATGACGATCACGCCCGCCACGAAGACCAGGAAGTTCACTGGCTGCGGTCTGCCCTCGCCCGCGATCCACACGCCCCAGAGCGTCGGCCACATCAGCAGCCAGATGCCCACCGGCTTGTCGAGACGCATCAGCCGGGCGTACTGGCGGGCCTGCTCGGCCAGTTCGCTGCCGAGTCGGGAGAGGCTGTGGGCGGGTCCATCCGGCATGGGTTTAGTCTAGCTGTTCAGCTGTAGCGCGAGCGCGGGGCGCGCTGGCAGCACGGGCTTTGCTCAGTCTATCCTCCCGATCCAAGCATCAGCACCTGGCCGGGGAGAGTTTCCGCGATGAAGAGATTCCTGAAGATTCTGGGCGCCCTGGCGGGGCTGGTGGTGCTGCTGGTTGCGGCACTGGTGGCCTTCGTCATGCTGACGCTGAAGCCCAACCTGCCGGGCAGCGAGTTGGCCCTGCAGCCGGTGCCGGCCGATGCGGGGCGCAATGTCATCGTCTTCGGTGCCACGGGCAAGCTGGGCACCGAGATCGTGCGGGACCTGCGCGAGCACGGCGACCAGGTCACGGCCTTCGTCCGGGCCAGCTCGGACCGCAGCCAGCTCGAGCCCCTCGGGGTGAACTTCGCGGTGGGTGACGTGCTCGATCCCGCGTCCGTGCAGGCGGCCTTCCAGGCCGGCAGCTTCGACGCCGCCATCGCCACCATCGCGGGGCTGTCCGTGCCGGACCTGGACCGGCAGGGCAACATCAACGTGGCGGATGCCGCCGCAGCGGCCGGCGTGCAGCGGGTCATCCTCATCAGCACCGTGGGCGCCGGCGACAGCCGCGAGGCCGCGCCACTGATTTCGCGGCTCGCGCTGTCCAAGATCCTGCCCCAGAAGACAGCGGCGGAGGAACATGTCCGGGCGAGCGGCCTCAGCTATACGATCATCCGGCCCGGCGGCCTGCCGCCCGGCGTGGTACCCACGGGGCGGGGGATCCTGAGCGAAGATCCCGCCACCATGGGCTTCATCAAGCGCCCGGACCTGGCCCGGCTGGTGGTGGGGGTGCTGTACGACGACCGCACCATCGGCAAGACCCTGGCGGCGGTGGATCCGGGCCTCCAGCGTCCCTGGGACGGCGGGGATCGGGAGTAGCCCCGCCGGGCGCGACCGTCACACCTCGCCGTAGCGGCTCCCGCTGCCGATCCAGCGCTGCATCAGTTCCTCGGCGAGGGCGGGCTGTCCGGCGAGCTTCTGCGCCAGCTCCTGCACGGCCGGCATGAGGTCGGCATCCCGCACCAGGTCGGCCACGCGTAACTGCATGACCCCCGTCTGCCGTGTACCCAGGACCTCGCCCGGGCCCCGCAGCTCCAGGTCCCGCTGCGCAACCTCGAATCCGTCGTTCGTCCCCCGCAGCACGTCGAGCCGCGCCCGGGCCATCGGGGCGAGCGGGCTCCGGTAGAGCAGCACGCAGGTGCTCGAATCCCGTCCGCGGCCCACGCGGCCCCGCAGCTGGTGCAGCTGGGAGAGGCCGAGCCGTTCCGCGTTCTCGATGATCATCAGCGTCGCGGCCGGCACGTCGACGCCCACCTCGATGACGGTCGTGGCGACGAGCAGCTGGACCTTGCCCTGGGCGAAGGCCTTCATCACCCGCTCCTTGTCGGCAGACGCCATTCGGCCGTGGATCAGACCCACGCGGACGTCAGGCAGCGCTTCAGCCAGCGCCGCTGCCGTCGGTTCCGCCGCCTCCGACTCCAGGTGTTCCGACTCCTCGATCAGCGGGCACACCCAGTAGACCCGCGCGCCGGCGCGGATGGCAGCCTGCACCCGCTCCACGACCTCCGGCCGACGCTGGTCCGACAGTGCCACGGTGTTCACCGGCTGGCGGCCCGGCGGGAGTTCCCGGATCACGGAGCTGTCCAGGTCGGCGTAGAGGGTCATGGCAAGCGTCCGCGGAATGGGCGTCGCGGTCATCACCAGCTGGTGTGGCTTCGGCTCGGGCCCGTCGCCGTTCGTCCCCTTGTCCATCAGCTTGAGCCGCTGGTGCACGCCGAAGCGGTGCTGCTCGTCGACGATCACCAGCGCCAGGCTCCTGTAGCGCAGGTTCTCCTGGAAGAGCGCGTGGGTGCCGACGATCACCTCGGCGGTGCCGTCTTCGATGGCGGCATAGGTCTGGGTGCGGGCTTTCTGGCCGAGGCTGCCGGACAGCCACGCGACCGTGATGCCCAGCGGCCGGAACCAGCGGAAGAAGCTGTCCCGGTGCTGTTCGGCCAGCAGTTCCGTTGGCGCCATGATCGCCACCTGGTGCCCGTGGGCCACGGCGAGCAGCGCAGCCGCGGCGGCCACCACCGTCTTGCCGCAGCCCACGTCGCCCTGCACGAGCCGCATCATCGGGCACCCGCTCGCGAGATCCGTGTCGATGTCCGCCAGCGCCGCGCGCTGGCCGCCGGTGAGCCCGAAGCCGAGGCTGTCCAGGAACTGCTGCCGCAGCTGCCGCGCCCGGTCCGTGCCGGCCCCGAGGATCACGGCGGCGTCCTTCCGCGCGCGCTCCCGGATCTGGCGCAGGCTCAGGTGCTGGGCGAGCAGTTCCTCCAGAGCCAGCCGCCGCTGGCAGGGGTGCATACCGGAACTGAGCAGGTGCAGGTCGGCACCCGCGGGCGGGCGGTGCACGTAGCGCAGCGCTTCGGCCAATCCCGGCAACTCCAGGCTGGTGCTGCCGGTGTGAGGTAGGCCATCGGTGAGCTGCGGCAGCAGCCGGTCCAGCGCCTGGCCGGTGAGATCCCGCAGCCGGAACTGCGCGAGTCCCTCCACGGCCGGATAGACCGGGGTCAGCCGCTCATCCAGCGGCGGCTCCATACCCGGCGCCAGCACGCGGTATTCCGGATGGACCATCTCGTTGCCGAGCGGACCGGGCCGCACTTCCCCGTAGCAGCGCACGCGGGCTCCGGTCACCAGGTTGTCCTGCTGGGCCCGGGAGAAGTGGAAAAAACGCAGGGTCATTTGCCCGGTCCGGTCGGTGAGGCGCACCAGGAGGCTCCGGCGGCGGCGGTATGCCACGTCGGCCAGGGCAATCTCGCCCTCGATCACGGCGCGCTGTCCCGGCCGGAGCGAGCCGAGCGGGACGACGCGGGTGCGGTCCTCGTAGCGCTGGGGGAGCAGGAACAGCAGGTCGAGGGGGCGCTCGATGCCAAGCCGGGACAATCGTTCGGCGACTGCAGGGCCGACGCCGCGCAGGCTGAGAAGGCTAGCGGTGGGCTTCGCGGACATCGTTGCCGGACCGCGGGCGCAGCCTCAGGTCTGCCGCATTCAGGGCACGAGGACCGCGTCCGCCTCTACGGCTGCGCCGCGCGGCAGGGAGGCAACCCCGATCGCGGCCCGTGCGGGGTACGGCTGGGTGAAGAACTCCGCCATCACCTCGTTGACGACAGCGAAGTGCCCGAGGTCGACGAGGAACACGGTGACCTTGACCGCATCGTCCAGCGACGCGCCGGCGGCTTCCGCCACGGCCGCGAGGTTGCGGAAGACCTGCCGAACCTGGTCGCGCATCTCGCCGGTGAGCAACTGGCCCGTGGCCGGGTCCAGCGGCAGCTGGCCCGACAGCCAGATGGTGTCTCCGGCGCGAATGCCCTGGGAATAGGTGCCGATGGCGGCGGGCGCTTTCGGCGTATCGATGGCTTGCCTGGTCATGTGAGGGGCTTGCTCATGTGCAGGTACGACTCAGCTTCTTCACCACGTTCATTCGTCGCAGGGTCCGGATCACGTCCGCCAGGTGACGGCGATTGCGCACCAGGATCGAGAACAGCATGGTGGCCGAATCGTCCTGGTCTTCAACGATGGATACCTGTTCGATATTGGAGCCTGAATCCGCAATCCGTGCCGCCACTTCGGCGAGTACACCCGGCCGGTTGTCCACGTCCACCCGGATTTCAGCGGAGAATTCCCGCTCGATCCCGGCCTGCCAGGTCACTGCGATCCACTTGTTGGGCTGCTTCCGGAACTCGCCCAGGTTGCCACATACGTTGCGGTGGATCACCACGCCACGACCCGCGCTCAGGTAACCCATGATCGCATCGCCGGGAATCGGATGACAGCAGCGCGCGTAGGACACGACGAGACCCTCCGTGCCGGCAATGGCTATGGGAGTCGGCTTGCCGGGTTCGGCGCTGGCCGTGGCCGGCGACTGCAACAGCGCCTTGGCCACGAGGGGCGCGAGGCGCTCGCCGAGCCCGAGCTGCTCGAACAGCTCGTTCGTGTTGTTGAGGCCGAACTCGTCCAGCAGGCCCTTCATCTGCTGGTCGCTTATCTTCCGGAGCGGAGTGCCGGCATCACGCAGCGCCTGGTCGAGCAGCCGCCGTCCGAGCTCCAGAGCCTCGTTGAAACGGAGGTTCTTCAGGTACTGGCGGATGGACCCGCGTGCCTTCGCCGTCGCCACGAAGTTCACCCAGCTGGGATTCGGGTGCGCGCCCTTGGCTGTGATTACCTCCACGGTCTGGCCATTCTCGATCTGCGTGCGCAGGGGCACGAGCCGGCGGTCGATTTTGGCGGCGACGCACCGGTTACCCACGTCGGTGTGGACCGCGTAGGCGAAGTCCACGCAGGTGGAGCCCCGAGGCAGGCGCAGGATGTCACCTTTGGGAGTGAAGACGTACACGGCATCCGGGAACAGGTCGACCTTGACGTTTTCCATGAACTCTTCCGAGTTCGCCGCCAGCTGCATCTCGCTGATGCTCGCCAGCCACTCCCGGGCGCGGGCCTCCGGTGCGGCGACCTCCCGGTCGGTGTCCTTGTATTGCCAGTGGGCGGCGATGCCACGCTCGGCGATGCGGTCCATCTCGGTGGTGCGGATCTGTACCTCGATGGGCATGCCGTTCGGACCGAACAGGCTGGTGTGCAGCGACTGGTAGCCGTTGATGCGCGGGATCGCAATGTAGTCCTTGAAGCGGCCTGGCATCGGCTTGTACAGCTGGTGCACGATGCCCAGCGTCCGGTAGCAGTCATCAACCGAGTCCACGACCACCCGGAAGCCGAAGACGTCGGCGATGTCGCCGAGGGAGCGCTTCTTGGCCTCCATCTTCCGGTAGATGCTGTACAGGTGCTTCTTGCGGCCTGTCACGCTGGCCCTGATGCCTGCGTTGTCCATGGCATTGTTCAGCCGCTCCGAGATCCGCTTGACGAACTGCCGCTGGTTGCCCTCGCCGCGCCGGACCGTCTTGTCCAGTACCCGGTAGCGGAACGGGTGGGCGTGGCGGAAGCCCAGGTCCTCCAGCTGGGTCTTGATCGCGTTGATCCCCAGGCGATTGGCGATGGGCGCATAGATCTCGAGGGTTTCCCGGGCGATGCGCTGCTGCCTGTCGGCCGGCATGGAGTCCAGCGTCTGCATGTTGTGGAGGCGGTCGGCCAGCTTGATCAGGATGACGCGGATGTCCTGCACCATCGCCAGCATCATCTTGCGGAAGCTCTCGACCTGCAGCTCGGTGCGGCTGCTGAAGTTGAGCTTGTCCAGCTTGCTGACGCCGTCCACGAGCGAGGCGATCTCGGTGCCGAACTTCGCGGCGATCTCGTGCTTGGCGGTCGGGGTGTCCTCGATCACGTCGTGCATCAGCGCGGCGGCGAGGCTCTGGTAGTCCAGGCGCAGGTCCGCGAGGATCGCGGCCACTGCCACCGGGTGCGTGATGTAGGGGTCGCCCGAGCGCCGCTTCTGACCTTCGTGCGCGTCCGCGCTGAAGGCGTAGGCCTCGGCGATGACGCCAAGCTGCTGCTTGGGCAGGTAATTCGCCTTCTGCAGCAGGCCGCTCAGCCCGGCGTTGCGGCGGGCCAGGGGCAGGCGATTCAGTATGGTCGCCGCGTAATCCATGACCTGATTCTAGCCCTGCCGCGGCGGCCAGAACGGGCAGAAAGTCAGGATTCAGTCACCGGCTTGCCCCGGTGCGGCGGAAGTCAGTCGGTCAGGTCGTCGTCCAGGCGGTCCAGCTGGATCGGCGGGTTCAGCAGGGCTTCGGCCTGTTCGCGGGCCATGAGGTCTTCCGGCGTCTGGTCGGCTTCCTTGAGAAGCTCGGAAGTCACCAGCCCGGCGGCGATCTCGCGCAGCGCCACCACGGTGGGCTTGTCATTCTCCCGGTCCAGGAGCGGCTCGGCGCCATTGGCAATCCGGCGGGAGCGCTTCGCGGCCACCATTACCAGCTCGAACAGGTTGGGGATGTTCTTGAGGCAGTCTTCGACGGTAATGCGGGCCATGTGCTCTGCTCTGGATGATTGCCGGGCCGCGACTCTAGGGCGCGCTGCGGTTGTGGCGCAATGGCATATGCACAAATGCCATATGCCGCCCGCCGGATCAGCCGCCGACGATCGCCCGCGCGCGGGCCGCCGTGCCGGGTGCGGACGATGCCAGGTGGGAGCTCTTGCCCTGGAGGATGGCGATCAGGCCGTCCACGGCCTCCTCCAGTACTTCGTTAACGACCACGAAATCGAATTCCGCCCAGTGAGACATGTCGTCGAGCGCCTGGCCGAGCCGCCGGCGGATGACGTCCTCGCTGTCGGTCGCCCGCGTGCGCAGGCGCCGTTCGAGCTCCGTGACCGACGGCGGCATGATGAAGACCGTGCGGCAGTCCGGCGCGTTGGCCCGGATCTGCCGGGCGCCCTGCCAGTCGATCTCGAGCAGCACGTCGTGGCCGCCCGCGCGCAGGCCTTCCACCTGTGCCCGGCTGGTGCCGTAGAAGTTGCCGAAGACCTCCGCATGCTCGAGGAAGTCGCCCGCGGCCACCATCTCCCGGAAGCGCGCCCGGTCGACGAAGCAGTAGTCCCTGCCGTCCGTTTCGCCCGGTCGCGGCTCCCGTGTGGTGTAGGAAATCGAGAAGCGCAGGCTCGGGTCCCGGGCCAGCAGCGCCTTCACCAGGGTGGTCTTGCCGGCGCCAGAGGGCGCGGAGAGGACGAGCAGGGTGCCGCGGCGGAGCGGGACGGCGCCTGCCGCCTTACTCGACGTTCTGGACCTGCTCACGGATCTGCTCGATCAGCACCTTGATGTCCACGGCGTGGCGCGTCGTTTCCGCGTCGGCTGATTTGGAGGCCAGCGTGTTTGCCTCCCGGTTCAGCTCCTGCACCAGGAAGTCGAGGCGGCGCCCGACCGGCGCATCCGACTTCAGGTTGTCCCGGAACTCGGCCAGGTGCGCCGTCAGGCGGTCGAGTTCTTCGCTCACGTCGAGCTTCTGGGCCAGCAGTACGATTTCCTGCTCGAGCCGCTCGGGATCCACGGGCGAGCTCAGGGCGGCCACCCGCTCGGCCAGGCGCTCGCGGATCCGGGCCAGCACGATCGGCAGCCGCGCGACCACGTCCGCCACATGGGACTCGATCTCGGTGAGACGGCGCTCCAGCATCTCCCCGATGCGCGCGCCCTCGCGGGCGCGGGCAGCGTTCAGATCCGCAATTGCCGCCGTGAAGGTCTGGGTGACGACCGGGAGCAATGCCGCCGGGTCCTGTTCCTCCTGTTCGAGGACGCCGGGCCAGCGCAGGACGTCGAGGGGACTCACCGACGCGGAATTCCGAAGTTCATCGGCGATGGTGCCGAAATGCCCGACCAGCTGCCGGACCAGAGGCAGATTGAGTTTGCCGGCTGGCGAGCGGTTCTCGCCGGCGCGCAGCGACAGGGATGCTTCCACGCGGCCCCGACCCAGCTGGGCCGTCGCGAGCTGGCGCAGGTCATTTTCAATCGCGCGACAGAAGTCCGGCAGCTTCAGCTGGACCTCCAGGTAGCGGTGGTTGATTGAGCGGACCTCCCAGAGGAGCTGCCCCTGGGGCGTCGCGGTCTCGCCCCGCGCGAAGCCGGTCATGCTCCTGATCACGCGATGGCGCTCACGTTTATGGCAAAAATTCTGTGCATCGGGTTTGGGTGGCGCTTAGACTGCCGCGAAGTATCACAGGGTGTTGCCTTGCGCGTCGAGTATGCAGACCTCAGCCTGATTGGCGACCGGGAGGAAAACCAGGATCGCGTTCAGGTGATCGCCGCCGATAATGCCGTGCTCCTCATCGCCGTGGACGGCATGGGTGGTCACGCCGATGGGGCCAAGGCGGCCCAGCTGGCCACGGAGACCGTCCGGGACGCCTTCAGCCGCGTTACCCATCCGGTTTTCGACCCGATCGGGTTCCTGCACCTGGCGATCGGCCGTGCGCACGTGAACCTGGTCACCCTGGGTGCGCGCCTGTCGCTGGAGGCCCGGCCCCGGGCGACCTGCGCCCTCTGCCTCGTGCAGGACGACGCGGCCTACTTCGCCCATGTGGGGGACAGCCGTATCTATCACCTGCGCAACGGCGCGGTCCGCGAGAGAACCCGCGATCACAGTCACGTGGAGCTGCTCCTGCAGGAAGGCGTGATCACGGAGGCAGAGATCGCGGCCCACCCCATGCGGAACTTCGTCGAATGCTGCCTGGGCGGCGATGCCTGGCTGCCCGGCATGACGATCACCAGGCAGAAGCGCCTGGAGCCCGGGGATGTCCTGATGGTCTGCACCGATGGCTTGTGGTCGGGCCTGGGTGACGACCGGATTGGAGCACTGGCCGGGGACAGCCAGCCCCTGGCGGCCGGGCTGCGCCGGCTGGGCGAGCAGTCCGTGCGGGCCTGCGGGCCCTACAGCGACAACACGTCCGGGGCCGCGCTCCGCTATCTCGGCAAGGGCGATACTCCGGAAAGGCCCAGGGGACGGAGCAAGTCGCACGCCAGGGACGCTGCCCAGGGTGCGGTGAAGACGCCCGGCAAGGGTCAGTCCAAGGCGGCAGCTGGATGAGCATCCCCACGGTCATCGCGCGACCCAGCGGCCGGGCTCCCGCCGAGCTCCGGAACGTTGCCTTCGAAACCTCCTTTACCCGTCATGCCGAGGGCTCGGTGCTGGCCAGCTTCGGCGATACCCGCGTGCTGTGCACGGCCAGCGTGGAATCCGGCGTCCCGTCCTTCCTCCGCAATTCGGGTCGGGGGTGGATCACGGCGGAGTACGGCATGCTCCCCCGGGCGACCCATACCCGGACCCGGCGCGAGTCGGCCCAGGGCAAGCAAACCGGGCGTACCCTGGAGATCCAGCGCCTGATTGGCCGGTCCCTGCGCGCATCGGCGAATCTGGAGGCGCTCGGCGAGCGCACGATTACCCTCGACTGCGACGTGCTGCAGGCAGATGGCGGCACGCGCACGGCCGCGATCTCCGGGAGCTACGTGGCGCTGGTGCTCGCGGTTCAATCCCTCGTGGCCACGCGCGCCGTCGCTTCGAGCCCCTTGCACGGCCAGGTGGCCGCGGTGTCGGTCGGTATCTATCGGGGTCAGCCGGTGCTGGATCTCGACTACGCCGAGGATTCCGGCGCCGAGACGGACATGAACGTGGTGATGAACGAAGCGGGCCAGTTCATCGAGGTCCAGGGCACGGCGGAAGGCCACGCGTTCCGCCGCGAGGAACTGGACAAACTGCTCGACCTGGCCGTGGTCGGCGTCCGCGGCATCATGCAGGCACAGAATGCCGCCGTTGCCGCCGCAATTGCCCAGCGTCGTCCCGGTTGACGTCGTCCTGGCCAGCGGCAACGCGGGCAAGGTCAGGGAGTTTCAGGCGTTGCTGGGCCCGGAGTGGCGGGTCCGCCCCCAGTCCGACTTCGGAATCGTTCCGGTCGAGGAGACCGGCGAGACCTTCCTCGCCAATGCCCTGCTGAAGGCGCGCCATGCTGCCCGACTGACCGGCCTTCCGGCGCTCGCTGACGATTCCGGACTGGAAGTGGACCTGCTGGGGGGCGAACCGGGCGTGCGATCGGCCCGGTACGCGGGACCCGAAGCCGATGATGCGGCGAACAACGGCAGGTTGCTGGCGGCGCTGAAAGGTGTCCCCGATGGCCAGCGCGCCGCCCGCTACCGCTGCGTGCTCGTCTGGGTGGACGGGCCGGAGGACGAGTCGCCACTGGTCGCCGAGGGCGTCTGGCAAGGGCAGATCCTGGCGGCACCCCGGGGGCGGGGCGGGTTTGGCTACGACCCGCTTTTCCTGGACCCTGGAAGCGGGCTGGCGGCTGCGGAACTGGACCCGGACGCCAAGAATGCCCGCAGTCACCGGGGCCGCGCCCTGGAGCGCCTGAGGCCGCTTCTGCAGGCACGGCTTGGCCCGGGAGGGCCAGGTTTATTCACAAGAGGGGGTCCGGTAAGAAAAAACAGCTAGATACGTCGGCCTACTTAAGCCCAACACACGGGTAAGCCGTATATCTCATTGATTGTTATAGCCAACTATCATTGGCTAAAACTTCACCAAGGTTACAGATTCGTATTGCCTGACGGATTTAAGCCCCGGTGGATTCGGCTCCTCCACAGACTTATCCACAGCTTCTGTGGATAACTGTCCCCCGGTGGCGGTGCTTGCGGCCTCGCCCCCTTATGGCTATCCTTCCGCGCCCCGGCACCGGTGGGCCCTCGTGGCGCCCTGCCTCCAACCGGCCAACGATTTAGCCCCCCAAAGACTGCATCCAGACGGTGACTTTGAATGAAAGCCGATATCCATCCCGCCTACGCCGAAGTGAAAGTCACCTGCAGCTGTGGCAACGAATTCGTGACCCGCTCCACCCTGGGCCGCGACCTGCACGTGGAAGTCTGTTCTTCCTGTCATCCGTTCTACACCGGCAAGCAGAAGATGCTCGATACCGCCGGGCGCGTTGACAAGTTCCGCCGCAAGTACAGCCGCCCCGAATAGCGTCCGGCCGACCCGCGGCCGCGCTCCACGCGATCTCCAGCTTTGTTTAGCGCTTCCGGAAGCGTGACCCGGACGGGTGCGCTGCGTCGGCGCCTTCCCTATAATGTCGGATTCAATTGGCCCGCACGCAGCCGGATACGATCATGAGCGACGCGCAGAAAGACGGACGCACCTACACCGTCAGGGACAAGTCGACCGGGAAGGAGTTCGAGCTCAAGTCCCGAGCCGGGACCACAGGTCCCGACGTGGTGGACATTCGTAACCTGTTCACGGGCCAGGGACTTTTTACGTATGACCCCGGCTACGGCTCCACCGCCAGCTGTGAGAGCAAGATCACCTATATCGACGGCGACGCGGGCATCCTCATGTACCGCGGCTACCCCGTCGAACAGCTCGCTGCCAAGAGCTCCTTCATTGAAGTGGCCTGGCTTCTGCTCTACGGGGAGCTGCCGACACAGCCTCAGCTCGTTGAATTCGATCGCACGATCCGTACCCATACGATGCTGAACGAGACGATCCTCCGTCTCTTCAACGGCTTTCACCACGACGCCCATCCCATGGCCATGGTTGCCGGTGTGGTGGCGTCCATGTCGGCCTTCTACCACGACACCACCGACATCCTGAATCCACGCCACCGGGACATCTTCGCCCACCGGATCATCGCCAAGCTGCCCACCATCGCGGCGGCGGCATACAAGCACTCGCTCGGCCAGCCGTTCACCTACCCGCGTAACGACCTGGGCTACTGCTCGAACCTGCTGCACATGTTCTTCGCGGTACCCGCGGAGCCCTACCACGTGGATCCGGTGGCGGCCGAAGCCCTCGACCTGCTCTTCATCCTGCATGCAGACCATGAGCAGAACTGCAGCACGTCGACCGTGCGTATGGCCGGCAGTTCCGGCACCAATCCCTACTCCGCCATCTCTGCCGGCATCTCCGCGCTCTGGGGCCCCGCCCACGGCGGCGCCAACGAGGCCGTGCTGAACATGCTCGAGGAAATTGGCACCGCAGCGAACATCCCGAAGTTCATCGCCAAGGCCAAGGACAAGGACGATCCGTTCCGCCTGATGGGCTTCGGTCACCGCGTCTACAAGAACTACGATCCCCGGGCGACGATCATCCGCGAGACCTGCCACAAGGTACTGGCGCGGCTTGGCCGCAACCAGCCGCTGTTCGACCTGGCGCTCCGCCTGGAAGAGATCGCGCTCAAGGACCCCTATTTCGTTGAGAAGAAGCTCTACCCCAACGTCGACTTCTACTCCGGCATCATTTACCGGGCCCTTGGAATCCCCAAGTCGATGTACACGGTGATGTTCGCGATCGCGCGCACCGTCGGCTGGGTAGCCCACTGGACGGAAATGATCACTGACCCGGATGGCCGCATCGGCCGCCCCCGGCAGCTGTACACCGGCCCGACGACGCGCGACTACATCGACGTCGCCAAGCGCTGAGAGTCGGCGGTAGGAGCGCCTTAAGGCGCGATCGATACTGATCGCGCCTTAAGGCGCTCCTACAAGGCCGTCGTCTTTTTGCCCAGCAGTTCCCCCACCTCCCTAAGGCTCGCCCGGCGCATCGGTCGCCCGTCCACCGGGGAGAGCGGCGCATGACCACGGAGCCGCAGGGGAAACACCGTGCTCGAGAAATCGCAGGCGTGCGCCGAGAATCGGTACCCCGGAAACAGCTCTACCTCGTCGTGACGGAGCCGGTGGCGGCGGGCGACATCCCGGTGGCTGATTCCAAGTGCGCCCAGCGCGGCTCCAACGGACTCCACCGTGTCGCTGAACAGGTGCAGATCCACCGGCGAGTGCGGTGTTGCGGTACCGCTCAGGACGTCGCCCACCAGCCGGGGGTGAAATTCTTCCAGCCCTTGCATGACCTCGAGGGCCGCCTGACGCAGCCCCTCCAGCAGCACCGGCTGCGTGTCGCTGTGAAATATCCGGGCGCGCTCTGCGAGTGCCGCCTCGATCTCCGTGTTGTCGGGCAGCGGCGCGTTCCTGCCCAGGCCGAGCCTCGCGGCCGCCTTGTTCTTTGCAGAGCGGAAGTCGGTGAGCCCTTCCTCCTGGATGATGCGGGCCGCCTCTACCGCCAGCGCCATCCGGCGATGGTCGGGCGCCTCGGGACTGCGCTGGCCTGACGGGCGCGGGCTGCGGCCCCGGCTGCGGTCAGAAGATCTCATTGCCATCGGCGGCCGGCGTGCCGGGAACGTCTGCACTGACGCCGGGAAGCGCATCCGTCCCCAGATTTGCCAGGTCGGACTCGCGGAACAGCTCGAATGTGGCATCGGGCGTGCCGGCCAGTGCCAGCAGGCCGCTGGATGCCGAAATGCGCGCCGTCACGATGCCGTCTGGCCGGGGCAGTGGCGCGTCCGGTACGCCCTTGAGCGCCTCTGCCATGAAGTAGATCCACATCGGCAGTGCCGTGCGGCTGCCTTCCTCCCGGGCGCCCAGCGTGCGTTCCTGGTCGAAGCCCACCCAGGCCGTCGCCACAAGTTCCTGGTTGAACCCGCTGAACCAGGCATCACGCCGGTCGTTGGACGTGCCGGTCTTTCCGGCGAGGTCCGTGCGGCCGAGCGCCAGGGCGCGACGGCCCGTGCCCCGCCGGATTACATCCCGCATCATGTCGTACATCAGGTAGCCGTTCTCGGCTGTGATGATCCGCGGTGCATGGGTCTCGCCCTCAAGGAAAACGGGCGTTTCGTCGATCCCGGGCCGCCAGGCCTCGGCGTGCGCGATCATCTCTGCCGCATCCCGATAGGCGGGAATTTCCTGCCCGGGACGGGCCCTGGGCATGTCGGCCGCCGCCGGGTCTGCGCCGGGTGCTCCGGGTCCGGACTGTCCAGGCTCCTCGTCGGTGAGCCTGGACGCAGTCACCCGGGTTACGGCCGGCCGGGCATCGCCGAGCCACTGATCGACGCAACCCGTGCAGACGACCTTGCTGGATGCTTCGAAGATTACCGCGCCGCGGGAGTCCTCGATCCGCTCGACCAGGTACGGGTCCACCCGGTAGCCGCCGTTGGCAAAGCCCGCGAACCCGGCGGCCATGTCGCGCGGCGCCGCCGCGCCACTGCCGAGGACCATGGTGGGATTGCGCGGCATGGCGCTGTCCGGTAGCCCGAATGGTTTGATGTGGCGGATTGCGCGCCCGATCCCGGTCCGCAACAGCACCCGGATCGACACCAGGTTCAGGGACTGGACGAGCCCCTCGCGAAGGCGGGTAGGGCCATAGAACCGCCCCGTATTGTTCTCGGGCCGCCACACTTCCTGGTCCGGTCCCGCGTTCTCGAACACGATGGGCGCGTCGTTGATGACGGTCGCGGGCGAGAAGCCGTTCTCGAGCGCCGCCGAATACACGAAAGGCTTGAACGACGAGCCCGGCTGGCGCTTGGCCTGGATGGCCCGGTTGAACTTGCTGGCGAAGAAGTCATATCCGCCAGACAGGGCCACCGTGGCGCCGTCCTTCGGGTCGAGGGCCACGAGCGCGCCCTGGACCGCCGGCAGCTGGGCAAGCAGCCAGCCCCGGTTTACCGTGCGCAGCAGGTAGACCACGTCGCCTACGGCCACCATGTCCGCCACCGTCGCTGGCGCGGGGCCCACCGTGTCGTCATCCACGAAGGCCCGCCAGCGCAAACCAGCCCAGGGCACGGTCGTCGTGCCGATGTCATGAACAAAGAACGTCGCCGAATTGTCGCCGTTCAGGCTCGTGACCACGGCGGGAAACAGGTCGGGGTGTACGGGGTAGGCGTCGAGCAGCCTCTGCAGCCCTGCTTCCCTCGGCAGGGCAGGTTCGAGGCCGCCGAGTACGTCCCGGTCCAGGGCGCCGCGGAAGCCGTGCCGCCGGTCGTACTCCAGCAGCGCAGTGCGCAGTGCGCGGTCGGCGGCGCCCTGCAGGCGGCTGTCGACGGTTGTCGTCACCCGGTAGCCCCCGCTGGTCGCGTCGGGGCCGAAGCGGGCGACCATTTCCGCGCGCACCATCTCCGCGATGTAGGGGGCGTCGAGCTCGACGGAGGGGCCGTGGAGCTTCGATTCTATGGGCGAGGCCAGGGCAGCCTCGTAGTCCGCCTCGTCGATGTAGTCGAGCTCCAGCATGCGCCGGAGAACATAGGCCCGACGGTCCCGGGCCCGTTCCGGATCCGATACGGGGTTGAGCTGGGACGGCGCCTTGGGGATGCCGGCCAGCAGTGCGGCCTCGGCCACGGTCAGCTGATTCAGGCCCTTGCCGAAGTAGACTTCGGCGGCCGCCGCGATTCCGTAGGCCCTCTGGCCGAGGAAGATCTTGTTCAGGTAGAGGGCGAGGATGTCCTCCTTGCTGAAGGCCTGCTCGATCTGGAGCGCAAGCAGGATCTCCTTGGTCTTGCGGACGAAGGTCCGCTCCGGCGTCAGGAAATAGGCCCGGGCCAGCTGCTGGGTGATGGTGCTGCCGCCCTGGGAGCGCTCGCCGGTAAGCATGAAGTTGATGCCTGCACGGACCAGGCCCTGGTAATCGAAGCCGGGGTGCTCGAAGAAGCGGTCATCCTCGGCCGCCAGCACGGCGTCCACGAGTACCTCTGGTATGTCCGCATAGCGCACGGGGATCCTGCGGAACTCCCCCAGCTGCGCAATGAGACGCCCGTCACGGGAATAGATCCTGAGCGGAACCTGCAGGGGGACGTCCTGCATGCTTTCGACCGAGGGAAGCCCCGGGGACAGGAAATACCAGGCACCAGCGCCGGCGGCCCCCAGTGCGATCAGGAGGGTCAGCGCGACGCCGAGCAGCCCTAGAAATGCCCGGATGACTAATTTCATGAAGAAGCGGGAAAGGTACCTTGCGCGCCCCGAGGCGATTATGCATATTGGCCGCGGTTTTTGGGCAAACCTACTGAAAGGTGGGGACGCAAAGCCACCGGTCTACGGGACTGCGCGAGGTGCGAAGCCAGTATTTCAAGGCTTGGCGAGGGGTGCAGGGTCCTATGATAGCGGGGCTGCCAGACGGCGGAACGCCTGTAGCGTTCGCAGTCTGCACCCGTTCGCATGCGATCCGACCAGGGCGTGATAAATCGCGCCCTTCCCCCTCCGCAGTCCTGCGGATCGTTGGATTTTGTCCTTTCCTGACCGGTATCCAGCCGCTTGGTGAAGCGCATCACATCGCGTTTCTATCGTCGGTGATATATGGTTAAATCGGGTTTGTAACGCGCCGAAGACGTTGTTTGCGCAACCTCTGGAGTTAGAAGGGAAAAGCAGTGCTTTTCGGCCCACGTTCCAGGCCTCTGATAGGCCTTGACATAACGACCTCGTCGATCAAGCTCGTCGAGCTGACGCAAAGTGGCAAGAGCTATCGCGCTGAAAGCTACGCCGCAGAGCCGACGCCGCCGAATGCCATCAACGAGAAGACCATCGTGGATGCGCCCGCTGTCGGCGAGGCCATTCGCCGTGCGCTGAAACGCGCGGGCACCAGCTCGAAGGAAGTGGCCATCGCTATCAGTGGCGACGCCGCGATTACCAAGATCATCCAGATGCCCCGGCGGCTCTCCGCCCGGGAGCTCGAAGGCCAGGTGGAAATCCAAGCCGACCAGTACATACCGTTTCCCATGGAGGAAGTCAGCTTCGACTTCGAGCTCATGGGGCCCTCAGCCACCGATCCCGAGATGCTCGACGTCCTCCTCGTGGCGACCCGTACCGAGAACGTGGACCAGCGCAAGGCGGCCGTCGAGGCGGCCGGCCTCGTCGCCAGGGTCGTCGACGTGGAGCCCTTCGCGCTGGAGAACGCGTGCCACCTCCTGGCCCACCAGATGCCTGACGGTGGCATGCAGCACCTGATCGCAATCGTCGACTTCGGTGCCAGCAACACCACGTTCAGCGTCCTCAAGGATATGCGGGTGATCTATACCCGTGACTTCTCCTTCGGTGGCCAGCAACTGACCGAAGAGATCATGCGTACGTACGGCCTGAGCCTCGAGGACGCGGGGCGCGCCAAGAAGGAGGGCGGTCTGCCGGGCAACTACGAGCCCGAGGTGCTGGTGCCCTTCATCGACGACATGACCCAGCAGGTCAGCCGGTCACTGCAGTTCTTCCTGGCGTCCGGCGGTGGCCGCGAGCAGCCGGACCAGATCCTGGTCTGCGGCGGCTGCGCCAACATTGCCGGCGTCGCGGACATGATCTCGAGCAAGGTAGGGATTCCCACCGAAATTGGCGACCCGCTCGGGCAGATGAAGATCGCCAGCAAGGCAAAATCCCAGGGCATCCGGCGGGATGCGACCGCCCTGCTGACGGCCTGTGGGTTGGCGCTGCGGAGCTTCGACAAAAATGCCTAATATCAATCTGCTGCCCTGGCGGGCAGAACTTCGGGCGAAACGGCGCAATCAGTTCTTCATCGGGCTCGGCGCCTCGCTGGGCACTGCCGCACTCGCCGTGCTGGCTTCCAACTTCGTGATGGAAGGCATCATCAGCAACCAGAACGGCCGAAATGAGCTGCTGAAGACCGAGATCGCTGCGCTCGACAAGCGTATCGCGGAGATACTCGATCTCGAAGCCAAGAAGGAACGCCTTCTGGCCCGCATGGAGATCATCGAGCAGCTGCAGCGCAGCCGGCCGGAGATCGTTCACGTCTTTGACGAGATCGCCCGGACCCTGCCCGACGGCGTACGTCTTGTTTCCATCTTGCAGACCGGCCGCCGCCTAGAAATCAAGGGCGATGCCGAATCCAACACCCGCGTGTCCGCCTTCATGCGCAACATCGACAAGTCCAAGTGGCTGACCCAGCCCGACCTGGAGGTGGTTGAGGTGCGTGAGGCCGGGGCCAGGCCCAAGAAGGGAACGGGCCCCGTCGAGACCGGCGAGTTCGCCGGCCGCTCTTCCCAGTTCACCGTGTATGCCAACCAGGTGTCCGCGGCGACCGAAGAAGAGGAGGCCGCGAAATGAACTTCATAGACGATCTGAAGACCCTGGACTTCAACGACATCGGCCGCTGGCCGCTGCCGATACAGGCCTTCTTCATGGTCCTGTTCTTCTTCATTGCGACGGCCGGCGCCTTCTGGTTCTTCGTCTGGGAAAACCAGATGCCGCGGCTCGAGAAGGCCCAGGCCGAGGAGCGGGAACTCCGGTCCACCTTTGAATCCAAGCAGAAGAAGGCGGCCAACTTCAGCAGCTACAAGGCCCAGCTCGCGGAGATCGAGCGCTCGTTCGGCACGATGCTCCGCCAGCTGCCCGGCAAGACCGAGATTCCAAACCTGCTCGTGGATATCTCCCAGACGGGCCTCGGTGCCGGCCTGCAGGAGGAACTGTTCCAGCCCATGGAGGAGGTCCGCAAGGACTTCTACGCCGAGAAGCCGATCAAGATCCGCCTTTCCGGCTCCTACCACGAGTTTGGGCAGTTTGTCAGCGAGATCGCGGCGTTGCCCCGGATCGTGACCCTGCATGACATAGCGATCACGCCAAAGGCCAAGGACGCGACGTTCGACGAACTCGTTCTCAACGTCACGGCCAAGACCTATCGCTATCTTGATGAGGACGAGGTAGCCGCCGCCGCTGCCGCCGATGACGACAAGGCCAGCCGCGGCAAGGGCAAGGCACGTACCACCCGCGAGACCAGCAAGGGCAATCGGAAGCCCAAGGCAGAGAAGAAGGGTTGATGGTGATGGGCTCCTCCGCAAGAACTCTCTCGGGCTTGCTGCTGGCGGCGGTTGTGATGACCGGCTGCGGCAGCGGCCAATCCGATCTGGAAGAGTACATAGACAAGGTCAAGGCAAGGCCGGGCGGTCGCATCGAGCCGCTTCCCCAGGTCAAGCCCTACGAGACCTTTGCCTATGAGGCCGACAACCTTCGCTCGCCCTTCGCGCCTGACCGTCCGGCGGGCAGGGCCGGCGCCGCGGGCCCGCGGCCCGAGGCGACGCGTCCCAAGGAATACCTGGAGCAATTCCCGATCGACACGCTGTCGATGGCCGGCACGATAAGCCAGGCAAGCAATACGTACGGACTCGTGCAGACCCAGGATGGCCTCCTGCACAAGGTGAGGCCCGGCAACTACATCGGTCAGTACGATGGCCGTGTGGTCGCGGTGACGCCGTCAGAGATCCAGATTGAGGAGCTCGTGCCCGATGGCATTGGCGGTTTCTACAAGCGGTCGGCAGCGATCGCCATTGATAACTGATTTAGCGGATTTGACCGGGCCGGTGCCGAAGGCCGGCCGTCGACACAGGACAGTTTGGGAGTACGGGATGATGAGCACGACCAGGGGCAATGTGGGACGCGTAATGCGGGGCGGGTGGGTAACTGCCGCCGCCCGAGGCCTCCCAGCAGTGATCACCGGGCTTTGGCTCGCGCTCACCGGGGCATCGCTGGCGAGTGCCCAGAATGCGCCGCAGGCCGCTGCCGGCTCCAATCAGCTCCAGGACATCCAGGTGCAGCCGATCGCGGGCGACCGCATCGAGCTGCGGCTGCTCACGTCCGGTCCCGCACCGTCGCCCCTGTCATTCACGATTGACAACCCCGCCCGAATCTCCCTGGATCTCCAGGGCACGACGCTCGCGCTGCCGTCACGGCGCAAGGACGTCAAGATGGGTCCCCTCGATACGATCCTGGCGGCTGAGGCCGAAGGCCGGACCCGGGTCGTACTCAACCTGGACCGAATGGTCCCCTATGAGACCAGGGTCGACGGCAACGCGGTCGTGGTGACCCTGGGCGCCGCCAAGGCGGCCGACGCATCCGTCACCACCTTCCCGGCCGCTGCGCCGGTGGGCGGCTCGGCCGCCACCGCGTCCGCAGCCCCTGCCGCCGGCCGCCGGATCGACAACCTGGATTTCCGCCGTGGTGACAACGGCGGTGGTCGTGTGGTGATCACCCTCTCGGATCCAGGTACGCCCGTGGACGTGCGGAAGGAGGGCGACCGCATCCTGCTCACCTTCGCCGGCACCACGCTGCCTGACAGCCTGCTGAAGCGGCTCGACGTGGCGGACTTCGCCACCCCCGTCAACCTGATCGAGACTGCCCGCACGCCCAAGGGCGCCCGGATCAGCATCGCCGCACAGCTGCCCTTCGAGGAGCTCGCCTACCAGTCCGACAACCAGTTCACCGTAGAGGTAGTCCCGGTCGTCAAGCAGGCGGTCGAGGCCAAGCCGACCCTGTTCAGCGCCGATCGCGAGTACACCGGCGAGCGCCTGACCCTGTCCTTCCAGGATATCGAGACACGCGCCGTGCTCCAGCTGCTGGCGGACGTCAGCGGGCGCAATATCGTCGTCTCCGACAACGTGCAGGGCAACGTCACCCTTCGCCTGCAGAACGTGCCCTGGGACCAGGCGCTGGACATCGTCCTTGCCACCAAGGGCCTCGACATGCGCGAGAACGGCGGCGTGATCATCGTGGCGCCGGCCGACGAGATCGCCGCCCGCGAGAAGGCCGACCTCGAGGCCCGCAAGGAGATCCGCGAGCTCGAGCCCCTGCTCTCCGAGTACGTCCAGGTCAATTACGCCAAGGCCTCGGACCTGGCGGAGCTGATGAAGGGGTCGAAGGGCAATTCACTGTTGTCCGAACGTGGCTCCGTGGGCATCGACGAGCGGACCAATACCCTGCTGGTGCAGGATGTGGCCGAGCGCATCGCCGAGATCCGGCGTTTGGTGGGCACGCTGGACATCCCCGTCCGCCAGGTGTTGATTGAGTCCCGCATCGTCATTGTGCGTGACGACTTCAGTCGTGACCTGGGCATCCGGTGGGGCGTCACGGCCGTCAAGGACACGTCGGACGGCCTGCTCGCCGTCACGGGCTCCGGCTCCGGCACCAACACGATCGTCAACTCCGGCGTCGACAACATCAACAACAGCGGCCAGCCGTTCCCGGTCGAACTTCCGGACCAGGATGACCGCTACAACGTCAACCTGCCGATCGCCAACCCGGCCGGGCAGCTTGCCCTGGCACTGCTGGACGACGACTTCCTCGTGGACCTCGAGCTCTCGGCCCTCCAGGCCGAGGGCCGGGGTGAGGTCGTGTCCTCGCCGCGGGTGATTACCGCAAACCAGAAGCAGGCGTCCATCCGCCAGGGCGTCGAGATTCCCTACCAGGAGTCGGCGTCCAGCGGCGCAACGACGACCCAGTTCAAGGAGGCCGTGCTGAGCCTCACGGTGACGCCGCAGATCACCCCGGACGACAGGATCATCCTGGACCTGGAAGTCACCAAGGACAGCGTCGGCGCCGTGGTAACCAACGAGCGCGGTGGCTCGGTGCCCAGCATCGACACCCGCGCGATCCAGACCCAGGTGCTGGTGAACAACGGCCAGACCGTCGTGCTCGGCGGCATCTACGAAACCGAGGAATCCGAGGACTACACGAAGGTGCCGTTCCTCGGTGACATCCCGGGTGTGGGCACCTTCTTCCGCTCCACCCGCAAGGTGTCGAACAAGTCGGAACTCCTGATCTTCGTGACACCGAAGATCCTGCGGGAAGGTTCCAACATTTATTGAGGCCGGATTTGCTGAGGCCATGGTTTACCAGGGAATGAGCCGCGCGGCCCTAGTGGCTGGCGGGACAGTGGTGAGGGAGTCATCGTGCTGAAGAAACTGATATCACTTTGCTTGGTCGTGGCGTCCGCCGCGCTGACGTCCTGCGGCGGCGACAACACCATAGTGGATCCTGGTAGCGGTGGTGGCGGCGACGGTGGCGGTGACGACACTGTCATAGTCACGATGGGCAGCGGCATCCCGCCGGCATTCAACGCCGGAACCATCGCCGTGGCCGTCCCGAACCTGGGTGCCGGCGGCGGAACCAGCCTGACGGTTTCACTGGCAACCGCCGACGGCAATCTCTATCTCGAGAACACGACGATTACTTTCTCCTCCGCGTGCATCGCCCAGAACCTGGCGACCGCCCCCGCAGTCAGCACATCGACCGGCGTTGCGACAACCACTTACTCGGCGACCGGCTGCAGCGGTGCAGACGTAATCACCGCCAGCGCGACGGCCGAGGGACGATCCGTGTCTGCCACGGGTTCGGTCACCGTGGCGCCTGCGGTGGTCGGCTCCATCGAGTTCATTTCTGCGACGCCCCCGGTCATCGGCCTCCAGGGCACCGGCGGCGTTGGCCTTCCGGAGACTTCGACGGTGGTGTTCCGGGTGGTGGATTCCACGGGCGGTCCCGTCGCGGGCGCACCAGTGACCTTCGCCCTGGACACGAGCGTCGGGGGCATTACCTTTTCGCCGGCGAATGCCGTCAGTGGTGCCGACGGCCGGGTTCAGACCGTGGTCACGTCGGGTACCGTGGCCACCTCCGTGCGGGTTTCAGCGACGGAAACCAGCCTTGGGATCGGCACTCAGTCGAGCCAGCTCGTAGTCACCACGGGCTTGCCTGACAAGGACAGCGTGTCGCTGGCCGTAACATGCAACAACGTGGAAGCCTTCGATCTCGACGGTACCGAGGTGGATGTGACCGTGCGGCTGTCGGACCGCTACAACAACCCAGTGCCCGATGGCACCGCCGTCACCTTCAATACCGAGGGTGGCAATGTCCTGGGCAGTTGCTCCACGTCGACAACCGCTACCCAGTCCGGCCTCTGCTCCGTGACATGGACCAGCTCGAATCCGCGCCCGGTCGATGGCCGTAGCACCATCATCGCCACCGCCATCGGCGAGGAAAGCTTCGTCGACACCAATGGCAATGGCGTCTTCGATGGGGCCGATACGTGGACCGACCTGGCCGAGGCATTCCGCGACGACAACGAAAATGCTGCCTACGACCTGGGCGAGTTCTTCCTCGATTTCAACCTCGACGGGGTGCGCTCGCCGGCAGACGGCCTGTTCAACGGCCTGCTGTGCACAGGCCCCCTGTGCAGCACGAACCAGCGGCTGACGGTCAGCTCCAGCAACCTGATCATCATGTCCGGGAGCACGGCGAAGATCTCGGACAGCACGGGTGGCAACAACTTCGATCCGCTGCCGTCGGTGCTCACGGGCGGGGGATCGATCACGTTCGCGATAGGTGATTTCAGGGACCAGCCCATGCCCGCTGGCACCACGATCTCGATCGAGGCCTCCACCGGGCTCACTCTCGGGAATCCCAGGGAGTACACGGTCCCGTGCACCACATTTGACGGGCCGCTGCAGTACAGTTTCTTTGTCTCTTCCGGTGCGGGTCAGTTGACGCTTACCGTAGAGGCGCCGAGCGGGCTGCAGACGGTTTACTTCGTCTCCGTCACGCCCTGATTTAGGCCAGGTCAAGGAAGGCCCGTTCGCATAAACTGCGAACGGGCCTTTCCATTTGCGGGCACATGACGGTCGGCAAGAGCATCTTCCTCATCGGCCCCATGGGCTCCGGCAAGTCGGCCGTGGGCCGGCGTCTTGCCAGGGAGCTGGGCTGGCAGTTCATCGACAGCGACGACGCGATCGAGGAGCGGAGCGGCGTGGACATCCCGTTCATCTTCGAGCGGGAGGGCGAATCCGGCTTCCGTCAGCGGGAGTGCAAGGTGATCGATGAGCTGACCCGGCTGCCTGGCATCATCCTGGCCACCGGCGGCGGCTCGGCGCAGGATCCCGGGAACCGCCAGCACCTGCGGCAGCGCGGCTTCGTCGTCTACCTGCACGCGTCCGTCGAACAGCAGCTCAAGCGCACCCGTCGGGGGCGTGAGCGGCCCATGCTGAAGACCGGCGAGCCCCGCGAGGTGCTGACCCGGCTGATGGCCATCCGGGATCCCCAGTTCCGCGAGATTGCCCACCTGGTCGTCGAGACCGACGGCCGCAAGGTTCCGTCCGTGGTCCGGGAAATCCGACGTAACATGCCGTGATGTTCATCACCCTCAACGTGGACCTGGGCTCCCGCAGCTACCCCATCCTGATCGGCGGCGGCCTCCTGTCCCGGCGGGACCTGATCGAGCCTCACCTGTGTCACCGGGACGTCATGGTGGTGACCAATGAGACCGTGGGTCCGATTTACCTGGACCCCGTAAAGGCACTGTTGGCCGGTTCTCGCGTCGCCACCGTCGTGCTCCCGGACGGGGAGCAGCACAAGACCATGGCCACGGTGAACCGGGTTCTGGATGAGCTCGTCGCGGCCCGCTTCGGGCGGGACTGCATCGTCCTGGCGCTCGGCGGCGGTGTCGTCGGCGACATCGCCGGCTTTGCCGCGTCCATCTACCAGCGCGGCGTCGACTTCATCCAGGTGCCGACCACGCTGCTGGCCCAGGTGGACTCCGCGGTCGGCGGCAAGACCGGCGTCAATCACCCCGGCGGCAAGAACCTGCTGGGCGCGTTCCACCAGCCGCTCTGTGTACTATCGGACACGGACACCCTGCGCACCCTGCCGGACCGGGAGCTCTCCGCGGGCCTCGCCGAGGTCGTGAAGTACGGGCTGATCGCGGACGCCGACTTCTTCGCCTGGCTCGAGGAGCAGGCAGAGGCGCTGTTGCGGCGGGACCGGGCGGCGCTGAGCCACGTCATCCGCCGCTGCTGTGAACTGAAGGCCGAGATCGTGGGCCAGGACGAACGCGAGCACGGTCGTCGCGCCCTGCTGAACCTGGGGCATACCTTCGGCCACGCGATCGAGCTGCACGCCGGCTATGGCGAGTGGCTGCATGGAGAGGCCGTGGCGGCCGGCACCTGCATGGCCGCGGAATTCTCGGCGCGCCTGGGGACGCTGGGCCCGCTGGAGGTGGACCGGATCCGGCGCCTCTTCAGGCGCCTGCAGTTGCCGGTGAGCCCGCCGGCGGTGGACCCGGGCAAATTCCTGGCAGCCATGGGCATGGACAAGAAAGTGGTTGCCGGGCAGATCCGCCTGGTCCTGCTGGACCGGCTCGGCGCGGCGCGCATCACCGGCGACTACCCGCCCCACGAGCTCGTGGACTACCTGCGGGAGCAGTTCGTCCGGTGAAGACGGCCCGGCCCGGTCCCAGGCTTGCGCCCTGGGCCGCCCGGGAGAGGCAGACCCGGGGCCGGATGCATCCGGAGCCATCTCACCCGTACCGGGGCGAGTACCAGCGCGACCGGGACCGCATCGTCCACTCGAGCGGCTTTCGCCGGCTGGTCTACAAGACCCAGGTCTTCGTGAATCACGAGGGCGACCTGTATCGCACCCGGCTGACCCACTCGCTGGAGGTCGCCCAGATCGGCCGCACCGTGGCCCGCTGCCTGGATCTCAATGGCGAACTGGTGGAGGCAGTGGCCCTGGCCCACGACCTGGGCCACACCCCGTTCGGCCACGCGGGCGAGGACGCCCTGCACGAGTGCATGAAAGCCTGGGGCGGTTTCGAGCACAACCTGCAGTCGCTGCGGGTGGTGGACGAACTGGAGCAGCGCTACGCGGGCTTTCCCGGCCTGAACCTGTGCTTCGAGACCCGGGAAGGCATCCTCAAGCACTGCTCCCGGCGCAATGCCCGGCGTCTCGGCGAGCTCGGCCAGCGCTTTCTCACCCGGGGCCAGCCCAGCCTGGAGGCGCAGGTCGCCAACCTGGCCGACGAGATCGCCTACAACAATCACGACGTGGATGACGGCCTCCGGTCCGGCCTCCTGTCCGAAGCGGCGCTTTGCAGCGTGCCGATCTTCCGCCGCCATTACGAGCGGGTGGTCCGCGACGCCGGCAGCGCGCCCCGCCGCGTGCTGATCCATGAAACGATCCGGGCCATGATCAACGAGGTGGTCACGGACCTGGTGGAGACCAGCCTCCGGAACATCAGGGCGCGCCGGCTCGGCTCCAGTGACGACGTGCGGGCGCTGGCGAAACCGCTGATCGCGCTCGGCCCGGCCACGCTCGCGGACCACCTTGCCCTGAAGCGCTACCTGCGTCGGCACCTCTATCGCCACGAGCGGGTGATCGACGTGACCTCCCGCGCCCAGGAGATGCTGAAGGCAGTGTTCGAGCGCTTCCTTGCCGACCTGAAGGCCATGCCTCGCGAGCACGCGGACAGGGCCAGGGCCTGGGAGGCGGAGCAGGGCGACGCAGGCCGGGCCAGGGCGGTGGCCGACTACGTGGCTGGCATGACCGACCGCTACGCCTTCTCGGCCTATCGCCGGCTGGTCGATCCGAAGGCACGGCTTCCGTAAACTACTCGCCATGACAATCACAACCAACGCCGCCGATCCCCGCGATCGCCTCATCTTCGCCCTCGACGTCCCCGACGCTACCGACGCGCGCCGCGTGGTCGAGCAGCTGGGCGACACCGTCACCTTCTACAAGCTGGGCCTCGAGCTGATGGCCGCCGGTGGCTACTTCGAGCTCGTTGACTGGCTGCTCGCGAGGAACAAGCGGGTCTTCGCCGATCTGAAGCTGTTCGACGTCCCGGCGACGGTGAGCCGCGCCATTGCCCTGCTGGCGAAGCGGGGAGTGACTTTCGCCACCGTCCACGGCAACCAGGGAATCATGGAGGCCGCGGCGGCGGCCAAGGGCGACCTGAAGATCCTGGCCGTCACGGTCCTCACCAGCCTCGACCGGGGTGACCTCACGGACCTCGGCTTCCAGTGCGACGTGGAGGCCCTCGTGCTGTCCAGGGCCCGGCGGGCTCTCGAGGCGGGTTGCGACGGCGTCGTCGCATCGGGGCTCGAGCTGCCGGCGATGCGGCGGGCGATCGACGGCCGGCTGCTGGTGGTCACGCCCGGTATCCGGCCGGTGGAGAACCGGCCGACCGATGACCAGAAGCGGGTGGTCACGGTGGAGCAGGCCTTCGGCGATGGCGCTGACTACATCGTGGTGGGCCGGCCCATCCGGGACGCAAGGGATCCCCGCGCCGCGGCTGCGGCAGTCCAGCAGACTATTGCCGGACTGTTTTCCCGCTGATCGTCCGGAGCTCCTTCTCCACAGCGGGCCAGACATTGTCCAGGAGAATCTTCTGGGCCTCCACCGTCGGGTGAATGCCGTCCGCCTGGAACAGCTTTATGTCCAGCGCCACGCCGTCCAGGATGAAATCCACGAGTCCCGTCCGGTACTGCTTTGCCAGCTCCGGGTAGACGGCCGCGAATGCGCGGGTGTATGGCCCGCCGTAGTTGGTCGGAATCTGGATGCCGGCGAGGACCACACGGGCGCCGGCGGCCTGGGACAGCTCGATCATCCGGGCGAGATTGCTGCGCAACACCGTGATCGGCGTGCCCCGCAGGCCGTCGTTGCCGCCGAGCTCGATGATCACGAGGGCGGGCCGGTGCAGGTCCAGGGCGCGAGGCAGGCGCTTCAGTCCGCCCGTGGTGGTGTCGCCCGTGATGCTGGCATTCACCACGTCATATCCGTAACCTTTGGCCCGCAGCCGCTCGCCGAGCAGCGCCACCCAGGACTCCTCCTGGGCCATGCCGAAGGCGGCACTGAGGCTGTCACCCACCACGAGCACGGTCTGGCCCCGCTCGGCCGCTGCCAGCTGTGGCGAACCAACGAGCAACGTGAGCAGCAATGCCGCCGCGGTGGCCAGTTCCGACAGTCGAAAGTTGAAGTGCATGGATTCTGTGCTGCGTGCCGAAGGCCTCACCAAGCAGGTTAGCAGTCCCGAAGGGATACTGACCATCCTGGATGACGTCAGCCTGAACATCGGCCGGGGCGAGTCCGTCGCCCTGGTGGGGCCTTCCGGCGCCGGCAAGACCACGCTCCTCGCCATCCTCGCGGGCCTCGACCAGCCCACACGGGGAAAAGTGTGGCTTTGCGGCGAGGACATCACTGCCATGGACGAGGACGGTCGCGCATTGCTGCGGGCACGCCGCGTGGGCTTCGTCTTCCAGTCCTTTCATCTGGTGCAATCCCTCACCGCGCTGGAGAACGTGATGCTGCCGCTGGAGCTGGCCGGCGAGGCCCGGGCGGCCGCGGTGGCCCGCGAGACACTGGCGAACGTGGGGCTCTCCGCCCGGGTGGGCCACTACCCGAAGCAGCTGTCCGGCGGCGAACAGCAGCGCGTCGCAATCGCCCGCGCTTTCGTGATGCGGCCGGAAGTACTGTTCGCCGACGAGCCCACGGGGAACCTGGACAGCGCCACGGGCGACCGCATCGGGCGCCTGCTGTTCGACCTCAACGCCGAGGCGAAAACCACACTGGTTCTCGTGACCCACGAGCGGGATCTGGCTGCCCGCTGCGACCGGACGATTCGCATCGAGGCGGGCAGGGTCGAGGCCAGCGAGGCCCTGGCATGATAGCCCGCTGATGAAAGTCCTGGGCTTCGCGCTGCGCGCCTTCCGTCGCGACCTGCGGGCCGGCGAACTCTCCATCCTGCTCGCCGCAATCATCGTGGCTGTCACGGCCATGACGGCGGTGGGCTTCTTCACCGACCGGGTCGGCGGCGCGATGAAGGACCAGGCCAGCCAGGTGCTCGCCGCCGACCTCGTCCTGCGGTCCGCCGGCCCCATCAGCCCCGGATACCTGTCGGACGCCCGTAGCCAGGGCCTCGAGTTTGCCGAAACACTGGCCTTTCCGACCGTCGTGGTGTCCGGCGAACAGACCACGCTGGCGGCCATCGACGCCGTAAGCGGCAGCTACCCGCTGCGCGGCCAGCTCACGGTAGCCGATACCCTGTTCGGCAACGGCAGGCCTGCCGCCGGCGTCCCTGCCCGCGGGGAGGCCTGGGCGGAGCCCGGCCTGCTGGGGCGCCTCGGGCTGGAGGTGGGCGCCACCGTCAGCGTGGGTGAGCGCTCGCTGCGCATCACCCGGGTCCTGCAGTACAAGCCTGACCAGAACATCGGGTTCATCAACCTCGCACCCGGCCTGATGGTCAACCTGGACGACGTGCCGAGCTTCGGCGTGGTGAAGCCCGGCAGCCGCGTGACGTACAACCAGATGTATGCGGGGAGCGATGCGCAGATCGCCGCGTTCCGGGAGCAGATCACGCCCCGGCTACGGCCTGACGAGTCGCTCCGTGGCCGTGAGGACGCCGGTGACCAGATCAACGCCGCCATCGACCGGGCGCAGCGCTTCCTCACGCTGGCTTCGCTGGTAACGGTCATACTGGCCGCCGTGGCTGCTGCCATGGCGGCCCGGCGCTACGCGCTCCGGCACCTGGACAACATCGCGCTGCTCAAGACGCTCGGCGCCACCCAGGGCTTCGTCATAGCCGTGACGGTCACGGAGCTCACCTTCGTCATCGCGCTGACTTCCGTAATCGGCGTACTGCTGGGTTACGGTGCCCAGTACGGCCTGGCGGTGATTGCCGCCGAGTTCGTCGGCTTCGTGCTGCCGCCCGCCTCCGGACAGCCTTTCCTCCTTGGCGTGCTGACGGCCGCGACTGTCGTGGTCGGCTTTGCGCTGCCGCACCTCCTCAGCGTCGGCACCACCCCGCCGCTCCGTGTGCTGCGCAAGGACCTGCCGCCGCCCCGGCTCAGCGCGGCGGTCACCTATGGCGTTGCCCTCGCGGCCATCGCCGCTCTGGTGCTGGTCATCGTGCGGGACCCGCTGTTGCTTGGCCTCATCGCGGGCGGCGTGGTGGGCACGGCCGCGGTGGCCGTCGGCCTCGGCTGGCTGCTGGTGCGGGCGCTCGGCCGCTTCCGCGGCGCCGCCGGCATCGCCTGGCGCTACGGGCTCGCCAACATTGCCCGCCGGGGTGGCGAGAGCGTGGTGCAGATCGTGGCCTTTGGCCTCAGCCTGATGGTGTTGCTCCTCCTTGGCGTCGTGCGCAACGACATCCTGAAGACCTGGGAGCAGACGGTGCCGGCCAATGCGCCCAACCAGTTCATGATCAACATCGAGCCCGACCAGCTCCCGGGCCTGAAGGCCTTCTTCCAGGAGGAGGTGGGCCAGGAGCCCTTCTCCCTGCCGCTGATCCGTGGTCGCCTGACCGCGGTGAACGGCACGCCTGTGAAGGAGGTGAAGGTCGCCAACGCCCAGGGCGCCGCCTTCCTGCAGCGGGAGGCCAACCTCACCTGGACCGGCACGCTGCCGGCCAGCAACGTGGTGACCGACGGCAAGTGGTGGGGGGAGGACTATGCCGGGCCACTGCAGCTCTCGCTGGATGCTGAACTCGCCACGAACCTGGGCGTCAAGGTGGGCGACAGCCTCACGTTCAACGTGGCCGGCGAGGACATCAACGCGCCCATTGCGAGCCTGCGGACCATAGAGTGGGACTCCTTCCAGCCCAACTTCTACGTGGTGCTGTCGCCTGGCGTGTCATCGGACCTGCCCCAGACCTACCTGGCCAGCGTGTATGTACCGCGGGACCGGGTAGAGATACTGAGCCGGCTCGTGCGCCAGTTCCCGGGCGTCACCGTCCTGGATCTGGAGGTGATCCTGTCCCAGGTCCGGTCCGTGATCGACAAGGCATCGATGGCCGTACAGTACGTCTTCCTCTTCACGCTCCTGGCCGGCGTCGTGGTCCTGCTCGCGGCAATTCAGCTGACGCGGGACGAGCGCCGCTTCGAGAGCGCCATCCTGCACACGCTCGGCGCGGCGCGCCGGAAGATCCTGCAGGGCGTGGCTGTGGAGTTCGTGACCCTCGGCGGCCTGGCCGGAGTTCTCGCCGCCGTCGGCGCCACGCTGCTCGGCTGGGGCCTGGCAACCTACGCCTTCAAGCTCGAGTACACCATGAGCGCGTTGCTGTGGCCGCTCGGCCTTGCCACGGGTGCCCTGATCGTGGGGGTCACCGGTACCCTCGCCACCCGCAAGGCCGTCAACGAGCCGCCCGTGGCGGTGCTCCGGGACCGGTGAGCGGACCGGTGAATAAGCGCCCCAGGGTCATGTCCTGCGGTGCCGTGATCCTGCGGGACACGCCGGACGGCCTCCGTGTGCTAATGCTCCGCGTCTTCCGGCACTGGGATTTTCCCAAGGGCCTGATGGAGGCTGGTGAAACGCCGAAGCAGACGGCGCTGCGGGAAGTCCGCGAGGAATCCGGCATCAGCGAACTGGAGTTTCCCTGGGGCAATGTCCACGTCGACACTGGTCCCTACAGCCGCGGCAAGGTGGCCCGGTACTACCTGGCGCGAACGACCGTCTCGAAGGTGGAGCTCCTGCCGAGCCCGGACACCGGTCGTCCGGAGCACAGCGAGTATCGCTGGCTCAGCTTTGCCCAGGCCCGCCGCCTGGCCGCGCCCCGCGTGGCGGCCGTGCTCGACTGGGCTGAAACCGTCGTAGGAGCGCCTTCAGGCGACACGGTTTCTTTTTCCTCCTGACAGAAAGTCCCGGATGTTGCTGACGACTTCATCCAGGGCCCGCTGTCTGGATTCCCGGGCTGCCCACGCGATATGCGGCGTCACGATCAGGTTTGGCAGGCGCGCCTCCAGCAGCGTGTCTCCGCGGACAGGCGGTTCCTCGGCCAGCACGTCGATACCGGCACCACCAAGCCGGCCGCTGCGCAGCGCGTCTAGCAGGGCGGCGGTGTCCACCAGGTCGCCCCGGGCTGTGTTGACCAGGACCGCATCCCGGCGCATGCGCGCCAGCGAGTCCCGGTTAATGAGATGCCGGGTCGCCGGCGTCAATGGGGTGTGCAGCGAGACGACATCGGCAACGGCGAGCAGCTCCTGCAGCTCCAGGCGGTCAACCTGCGGCGCGTCCGGGGCGCGGTGGCCGTCAGCGCCATCCCGGAGGCTCCGGGCTGCGAGCACGCGCATGCCGAAGGCCTGGCCCACCGCGCCAACGGCCTGGCCCAGCTTTCCGTAGCCCACGATGCCCAGCGTCCGGCCCTGCAGCTCCCGGCTGGGGTAGTCGAGCAGGCAGAAGTGTGGGCTGCGCTGCCAGGCGCCCTGCTCGAGCAGCCCGCGGTATTCGTTGAGACGCAGGGTGAGGGCAAGCACCAGCCCGAACACGTGCTGGACCACGGACGGGGTCGCGTAGTTGCGGATGTTGGCCACCGCAATGCCCAGTTCCCGGGCCGCGTCCAGGTCCACGTTGTCGGTGCCCGTCGCGGCGAGGGCAATCAGCTTCAGACCGGGTGCCGCAGCGGTGAGCCTCGCCCGGGACAGGACAACCTTGTTGACCACCAGGATGTCGCAGCCCGCGATGCGCGTCCCGATCTCTTCGGGCCTGCTGGAGGGATACAGCGTTATGCCGGGGAGGGTGGCCCGGAGGGCCGACGCATCGATGTCGGCCGGCCCCAGCGAATCGAAGTCGAGGAACGCAGACTTCATGGCAGGTTCCGCTGGCCGGGATTTCAGCCCGAGTCCTGCAGGCCGCGGGCGATGCCGTTGACGCTCGCGATGAGCGCATTGAACAGTGCTTCGTCGCCCGTATCCCGCCAGCGCCGGAGCAGCTCCACCTGCAGCACGCTCATCGGGTCCACGTAGGGGTTGCGCAGGCGGATGGACCGGCGGAGCGTGTTGTCCCGCTCGAGAAGGACCTTCTGCTGCCTGACCCGGAGGACCGCGGCGGTGGTGCGGTCGAACTCGTCCCGGATACGGTGGAAGAAGCGCTCGTGCAGCCCGCCGCCCAGCGCCGAGTAGCGGGCGGCAACGGCGAGGTCGCTCTTGGCCAGGGCTGTCTCCACGTCGGTTACCAGCGTACGGAAGAAGTACCACCCGTCGTGCATCGCCTGAAGCGTCGGCTCGCCGAATTGCTCGAATGCGGCGGTCAGTCCCGTGCCGAAGCCGTACCAGCCGGGCAGGATGTTGCGGCTCTGGGCCCAGGCAAATACCCACGGCGCCGTACCGGCGGCGGCCAGGAGGCCGCCGGCCAGGCCTGCTTCTGCACCCGTGCCCCGGCGCATGCGCTCGATGACGTCGGCAGGCGTTGCCAGGCGGTAGTAGTCGGCGAAGCCGGGGGAGTCCAGCACCAGGCCCTGGTAGTGGGCCCGGGAGGCGTCTGCCAGTACCTGCATCGCTTGCTCCCAGTCCTGGTGGCCCTCCGCGGCGGGCGGGCGCCCGGGCCGCACCAGGCTGCGGAGGCCGGCAGCGAGGGCCTGGTCGAAGGTGCGCAGGGAAATGGCCCGCACGCCGTACTTGTTGGCGACCAGCTCGCCCTGCTCGATCACGCGGACGCCACCTTCCACGCCGCCGGCCGGCGCGCAGCGGATGTCCACGTGGGCCTTGCCGCCACCGGCGCCGATGGCGCCTCCGCGCCCGTGGAACAGGGTGAGCTGCACGCCGTCGGCATGCGCGGTGTCGAGCAGCTCCCGCTGGGCCTTGAGCAGTACCCAGCGCGCCGACGTGAGGTCGCTCTCCACGTTGTTGTCCGCAATGCCGGGCATGGCCGTCTGTTTCCGCCGGCGGGCGTCCAGGTGTTCCCGGTAGACGGGCTCGGCGTACAGCTGGCGCATCAGCGCGGCCGCCCCCCGCAGGCCGTGGATCGTCTCAAAGGCCGGTGCGATGTCGAGGGGGACGGTGCCGCTGCGCTTGCGCAGCTCGCCCCACTGGGCGAGCAGCAGCACCGACAACACATCATCCACGCCTTCGGCCGTGCTGATGATGTAGGGCCCGATCGAGCGCTTCCCGTAGCGTCGGCGGCAGAAGGCGATCGCCTCGAAGATCCCGATGGCCCGCCGGGCTTCATTGTCGAGTTCGCCGGCCGGGGACTCGTTGGCGGCCAGTGCGCGTCGCAGCCGCTCCAGGCGGCAGGCCGGCGTCTGCTCGAGCCAGTCGGGCTCGTTCAGCACCCGGCCGATCACCCGGCGGTTCACCAGCGCTTCCTGGCGGACGTCGAGGGTCATGAAGTGGAAGCCGAAGGTCTCCACCCGCCGCAGCAGCCGGCGCACGGCGAAGAGTCCCGCGTGCTGTCCCCGGTTAGCCTCCAGGCTTCCGACGATCAACCGGAGGTCCGCAGCGAGCTCGTCCGCCGATTCGAAGGGGTACAGGCCGGCGGTGTAGGTGGATTCGAGCCGGGCCATCATCAACCGCATGAAGACCCGGTAGCGCATCTCCCGGTGCCGCAGGGGCGTTATGCCGAGGGCGTTGGGGAAGTGGCCGGAATACAGGCGAATGCGCTCCTCCAGGGCCGGGGAGATGCCCACGCGGGATGTGCTCTGGCTCAGCTTTTCGGCCAGCTCCCGACATTCCCGGTGGTACAGGTCCAGGAGCAGCGAGCGCTGCCGGGCCAGGGAGTCGCGGATGGTCCGGGCGGTGATCTCCGGGCGGCCCACCATGTCGCCACCGATCCAGGACGCCATCCGGACCATCACCGGCAGTTCCACGCCCCGGCCGGCGTCACCCCAGACCTCCTCCAGCGCGGTCTCGAAGGTCTCGTAGACGACCGGCAACATCCGGTAGATGCAGTCGGTCAGGAAGAAGAGCACGTGCTCGTGCTCCGCCGCGACGGTGCGGGCCTCGGTGGGGTGTTCCTCCGTCTGCCAGATCGCGGTGATGTCGTCCCGGATGTTCTCCAGGTCGGCGGACAGCTCCCGGGGTGACAGCGCCTCGTTCTGCATGTCGATCAGCCGGCGCACGATGTCTTTCTGGCGCCGCAGGATCGTGCGGCGCGTCGGCTCGGTCGGGTGGGCGGTAAGGACGGGCTCGATGTGCAGCACGGCCAGTGCCTGGCGAACCTCGTCCAGGGTCACTCCCGCGTCCTTCAGGTCGAAGAGCGTGTCTTCCAGCCCGCCCGGCTGCCGGTGCTTGCCTTCCCGCAGGTAGTCGCGCCTCCGCCGGATGCGGTGCACGGTCTCGGCCAGGTTCACCGCCAGGAAGTAGGTGGAGAAGGCGCGGATCAGGTCCTGGGATTCGGTGGGCGAGAGCGACGCGACGAGCGCTTCCAGCCGCTGGGCCCCCGCGGGATCGCCTTCCCGGGCATCGATGGCAGCGCGGCGGGCCTGCTCGACGCGGCCGAAGAGCACGGCCCCCCCCTGCTCCTCCAGGAGCTGGCCCACGATGACGCCCAGGTCGTGCACGTCCTTGCGCAGGCCCGCATCCTTGGCGGCGAACTGGATGTCGCCGCGCTTCTCGACGGGTTGGGGCGGGGACGTGGATGCTGGTGTGACGGGAGGGGTCATGATGTGGCGGCTATCTTAGTCTCTGGCGGTGCAACGGGGGGGCCGCAGCGGCTACTCGGCTGGTCCTGGCTTTGAATTGTTCCCTCAAACCCGAACCTGACTATCACCCCGGAAGTACTCGGGGAAACGGCTGCCTTTCCAGACAAAATGCCGAGAATCCCGGCCTGAACATCCGAACGCTGGCGGCGCACAGTCTCCGCGGTATGCCGGAATGCAAGTTCACGCAGTATTTCGATACCCAGGTTCTGCGAAAACGACCCTACCTTCGTAAGGAGTGGTGCCAGCGCATCGTCGACCAACCCCTGCGTACCGAGGCCCAGCCCAACGGCCGGTGGCGGTTCTGGGGGCGGATTCCCGAGCTTGGCAATCGTTACTTGAGGGTGGTGACCCTTGCCGATAGAGTCACCGTTCACAATGCCTTCCCGGATCGGGGGTTCAAGCCATGAAGCTCCATTACGACGCGGCCACCGACTCCCTCTACATCGACCTGGCGGATCGTCCCAGCGTGGACAGCGAGGAAGTTGCGGATGGCATTGTCCTGGACTTCGACGGCGACGGCCAGGTAGTGGGCATAGACATCGAGGATGCCAGCCAGCGCGTCAATCTGCAGCGTCTCGTCCTGGACAGCCTGCCTTCGACGGTAGAGACGATCGCCGCCGCGTGACGCGCTTTGACGCCCTGATCATCGGCGCCGGCCACAACGGCCTCACCTGCGCCTGCTACCTGGCGAAGGTAGGGCTGAAAGTCGCCATGTTCGAGCGGCGGCACCTGGTGGGCGGTGCCGCGGTCACGGAGGAGTTCCACCCGGGATTCCGGAATTCCACCGCCAGCTACACCGTCAGCCTGCTGAACCCGAAGGTGATCAGGGACCTGCGCCTCGCGGAGCACGGCCTGAAGATCCTGGAGCGGCCCTTCCAGAACTTCCTGGTACTGCCGGACGGGGACGGGATGCTGGCCGGGCCCGGCCTCGCGAAGACCGCCCCGGCGGTGGCGCGCTTCTCCCGGAAGGACGCGGAACGCCTGCCCGACTACTTCGCCATGCTCGACCGCGCCGTGCACCTCCTGCGCGACACGTTGCTGAAGACCCCGCCCACCAACCTGCACCGGCTGCGGGACATCTTCAGTGCGATCTCATTCGGCCGGGACTTCCGCGCACTGCCCCTCACGACCCAGCGGGAGATCCACTCGATCTTCACCCGCAGTGCCGGCGAGATGCTCGACAACTGGTTCGAGAGCGACCCGGTGAAGGCGCTCTATGGTTTCGACGCGGTGGTGGGCAACTACGCGAGCCCCTACACGCCCGGCAGCGCCTACGTGCTCCTTCACCACGCCTTTGGCGAGGTGAACGGCAAGACCGGCGTGTGGGGCCACGCGGTGGGCGGCATGGGCGCCATCACCCAGGCCATGGCCCGGGAGGCGGAGAGGCTCGGCGTGCACATCGAACTGGAGGCGCCCGTGCAGCGGGTGCTCACCGAAGCGGGCCACGTCACGGGCCTCGAGCTCGCCGACGGGCGCGTCTTCGATTCCCTGCGGGTGGCGGCGAACGTCGGGCCGAAGCTGCTGTTCCTGAAGATGCTCGAGCGCGATGCCCTGCCGCCGGATTTCGTCGCCCACATGGAGGGCTGGCGCTGCGGCTCGGCGGTGTTCCGCATGAACGTGGCCCTGTCGGAGCTGCCACGCTTCGGCGACCGGCCCGCAGGCGACCACCTGGCCTCCGGCATCATCATCGGGCCCTCGCTCGCCTACATGGACCGGGCCTTCGCCGACGCGCGGCTCACCGGCATGTCCCGGGAGCCGGTGATCGAGATGCTGATCCCCTCGCTCCTGGACGACAGCCTGGCCCCGCCCGGCGCCCACGTTGCGAGCCTGTTCTGCCAGCACTTCGACTACAACCTGCCGGACGGCCGCAGCTGGCACGACGCCCGGGACGAGGCGGCCGATCTGGTCATAGATACCGTGACGAAGTACGCCCCCAATTTCCGGGCCAGCGTACTCGGCCGGCTCGCCCTGTCGCCCCTGGACCTGGAGGAGCGCTTCGGCCTCACGGGAGGGGACATCTTCCACGGGGCCCTGGGCCTGGACCAGCTCTGGGCGGCGCGGCCGGCGCTGGGCTACGGGGACTACCGGACGCCGGTGAAGGGGCTCTTCCTCTGTGGCTCCGGGGCGCACCCGGGAGGCGGCGTGACGGGGGCGCCGGGGCACAACGCGGCGCGGGAGATGCTGCGGGGCTGAGGCCGACGTCGTTCGCAGTCCAGGCCACCGGTGAACTGGCTGCCGCGACCCGCCAGAGCTTTCTGGCTGGAATCACCTGATTTGAAGCTGGCAATGTGCCCCCGGTCTTGCTAGGGTTACATGTAACCCATAGGAGTGACTGGCGTGGCTGACTCCGCAAGAACATCCCGGGAGAAGGTGCAGAAGCACCGCGAACGCCTGCGCGCCCAGGGTATGCGGCTCATCCAGATCTGGGTGCCGGACGTCCGCAGTCGATCCTTCATGCTGGCCGCTCGTAAGCAATCACGGCTGGTTGCGGCAAGCCCCTTCGAGGCAGAAGACCAGGCGTTCATTGACGCCATCTCTGTGGATGCTGCGGATTGAGACGGGGTGAGATCTGGACGGTTGCCGGCGGTTCCGGTTACGCCGGCAAGCCACGCCCGGCCGTCATCGTCCAGGACGACCGGTTCGGAGAAACGAATTCCGTAACGCTCTGCACACTGACGAGCGACACTCTCGAGTCACCGCTATTGCGACTGCCCATAAGACCCTCTGCCTACAACGGCCTCCGGGTGGAATGCCAGTTGATGCTGGACAAGGTCACGACGGTGCCGCGGGTGCGGCTCGGCCGAAGGATCGGCTCACTGGAAGGCGCCGATCTGCTGCGCCTCAACCGGGGCCTGATGGTGTTTCTGGGGCTTGCGGGCTAGATCATCCGCTCGCGCTCACCCAGCAGGTAGCGCACCACGTCGACGTAGTCGAAAGCCAGGGATATGCCCAGCGACACGACGAACAACCACATGACCACCCGGAACCCCAGGCCCATCTCCCCGCGCCAGGCCCGGCGCAGGAGGTAGACGAACAGCGGGGTCCACAGGATCACGTGCACGATGCCGAGCAGCCGCACGTAGCCGATCTGGTCGTACAGCCGCCCCATCGAAAAGACCACGGCGATGTTGGTCAGCCCGACGATCAGCGCATCCCGGCGCGTGGCCTTCGAGAAGGCCAGGATCAGCGGCGTCAGGACGATGGAATAGCCCAGCCAGTAGAACCAGTAGAGCAGCCAGCCGTCGGCGAGGGAAAACATCGCCTGGTTGAAGGTGATCGGGTCGTTCATCGTCTTCTCCTGCTGCGCGGTCAGTTGTCCCAGGGATTGATGACTATCAGCCCGGCGAACTGAAAGTCGGCCACGTTACGGGTCACCAACCGCAGTCCGTGATGCAGGGCCGTAGCTGCCAGCAGGCTGTCGACGGTTGGCAATGGACGCCGGGACCCGGCGGCCAACCGGCCCCAGAGGTCCGCGACCTGCGCATCCACCGGGAGCAACCGCTCGCCAAACCAGGCGGGCACGTCCCTCTCCAGCCACACGCGCATCTGCTCCTTCTTCGGGCCCTCCGGCAGCCGTTCGATGCCGTGGCGCAGTTCACCGCGGGTCAGGACGCTGAGGTGAATGGCCTGATAGGGAGCCTGGTCCAGCCACTTGAGAACGGCACTGGCGGGCTTCGGGCGAGTCAGCTCCGAGACGACGTTGGTGTCGAGCAGGTAGCTCAAAGGCGGACACGGCGGTTGGCCGAGCGGGAACGCTGTACGTCCAGATCGACGCCCACGAGCGGCGAGGCCCGCATGAACTCCACGAAGGACAGCTTCGGGCCGGCCAGCCGCCGGTACTCCTCGGCCGAGACCAGCACCGCCGCGGGTTTGCCGTGCACGGTGATCTCCTGAGGTCCCTCGGCCTGCGCGGCTTTCACCAGCTGGCTGAAGCGCGCCTTCGCATCCTGGAGCTGCCAATGGGACATGGAGGGTGCTCCCCGCCGGATTAAATCTGACTAGAATGGTCAGATTCTGGCCCCCCCGGGCCACCGGGGTCAACGCCCGTTTCCGGACTCTGTGACCGGTTTCGCCCATCTGCCGGATGCGGCCATCCGCCGCCTTGACGGCCCCCGAAGCCCCCGTGGATACTCCCCCCATGCGCAAGCTCCGGGTAACTCGCGGTTGGTGGTGGCGGCCCAAGGCTCTCTCCGCAAGGAGCGGTTTGGCGTAGCCCGTCAGTTTCGAGCACCCCAGGACCCATCCTCGCGGAAGCGACGATGGGTTTTTTAGTTTCTGCCCCCTGCAAAATAGCCGCCAGACAAATGATATGAAGGCTCCCTTCGACATTGCCGCCGACCTGGACACCCCGGTGTCCACCTGGCTCAAGCTCGCGCCGTTGCAGCCCCGGTACCTGCTGGAGAGCGTCGAGGGCGGCGCCCACCTGGCGCGGTATTCCTTCCTCGGGTTCGGCAAGGCCGTCGAGTTCCGGCTGGACGCCACCGGGATGCTGGCCGGCGGCCAGCGGCACGCCCGGCCCGCCGGTCGGGACGAACTGCTCGCGGCCTTCCGCGCCACCCTCGCCATGGCGCCCCGGCTCGCACCGGTGATCCCCGACCTCCCGTTCGCCGGCGGCCTGGTCGGTGTCGCGGGCTACGACCTGGTGCGCTACTTTGAGCGGCTGCCCAACGCTCCGCAGAGTCCCAACAACCCCGTGGCGCCCGAGGCCGCCTACCTGGCCGCCGAATCGCTCCTCGTCTTCGATCACCTGACGCGCCGGATCGCGCTGCTGCACGCCGGCCCCGAGGACGAGCGGATGCGGTTGCGTGGCCAGGTCATCGAGTTGCTGCGCGGGGCCCTGCCGCCCGCGCCGCCGAAGGGCAGCCACACCCCCGCCACCCAGAGCCTCAGCGGCGACCAGTTCATGCGTGCCGTCGCGGCCAGCAAGGGCTCCATTGCCAAGGGCGACGTCTATCAGTTGGTGCTGTCGGTGCAGTTCATGGGCAGGCACACCCTGTCGCCCTTCGAGACCTACCGGGCGCTCCGGCTGCTGAACCCGTCGCCCTACATGTTCTTCGTCGACCTCGGCGACATCCAGGTCGCGGGCTCGTCCCCCGAGGCGCTGGTGAAGCTGCGGCGGGGACACGCGTCGCTCCGGCCCATCGCGGGCACGCGGCCCCGCGGCGCCACGCCCGAGCAGGACGCCAGCCACGAGCAGTCGCTGCTCGCCGACGAGAAGGAGAACGCCGAGCACGTGATGCTGGTGGACCTGGCCCGCAACGACCTGGGCCGGGTGGCCGCCGCGGGATCGGTGTACGTGGATCCCTACCGCTGCATCGAGCGCTACAGCCACGTCATGCACATCGTCAGCGGCGTGCAGGGCGAGTTGGCCGCTGGCAAGGACGCCTTCGACCTGTTCGCCGCCGCGTTCCCCGCGGGGACCCTCGTCGGGGCCCCGAAGGTCCGGGCCATGGAACTCATCGACGAACTGGAGCCCGTGCGCCGCGGCCTGTATGCCGGCACTGTCGGCTACTTCGGCAGCAACGGCGACATGGACCAGGCCATCGCCATCCGCACGCTGATCTTCCGCGGAGATACCTACCAGTTCCAGGCCGGCGCCGGGATCGTGGCCGACAGCGTGCCCGAGAGCGAATACAACGAGGTGCTGGCGAAGAGCGCGATCCTGCGCAACGCCCTCGCCATCGCGGAGGAAGGACTGTGAGCGCCGCTGCAACGACCGTGCGGCAGCCGAAACTGCTGCTGATCGACAACTACGATTCCTTCACCTACAACCTGGTGCAGGCGTTCCTGGTGCTGGGCGCCGAGGTGCTGGTGTACCGGAACGACGAGCTGACCGTCCCGGAGGCGCTTGCCCTGAAGCCGACCCACCTGTGCATCTCCCCCGGCCCGGGGCGCCCCGACGATGCGGGTGTCTCGCTCCGGATGCTCGCTGCCTTCGAGGGCCGCCTGCCCGTGCTCGGCGTGTGCCTCGGCCACCAGTCCCTGGTGCAGCACTTCGGCGGGCGCATCGTTTCCGCCGACCGGCTGATGCACGGCAAGACCTCCATGATCGATCACGACGGCCGCACCCTCTACGCGGGACTCAGCAATCCCTTCCAGGCGGGCCGCTACCATTCCCTGGCCGCGGAGGCCGCGAGCCTGCCGGCCGTCCTCGAGGTCACGGCCCGCAGCGAGCGGGGCGAGATCATGGGCGTCCGCCACCGGCAGCTGCCGATGGAGGGCGTGCAGTTCCACCCGGAGAGCGTGCTGACGCCGGAGGGAAACCGCTTGCTGGGCAACTTCCTTGCGATGACGACCCGGCCGTCATGACCACCCTCACGGCGCGGCTCGAACACCTCCTGGCGGGCAGGGATCTGCCCGAGGCCGATGCGGGCGACCTGATGCGCGCCCTCGCGGACGAGAACCTGCCGCCCGCCATGGCTGCGGCATTCCTCATCGCGCTCCGGGCCAAGGGCGAGACTGCGGCCGAAGTGCGCGGCTTCGCCACGGCAATGCGCGGACTGGCCCGGCCATTCGGATTGCCGCCCGGTCTGGCCGCTGCCGACATCGTGGGCACCGGGGGCGACGGGTCCGGCAGCCTCAACCTGTCCACCGGCGCAGCGCTGCTCGCGGCGGCCTGCGGCCTGCCGGTGATCAAGCACGGCAACCGGTCGGTCTCGTCGAAGTCCGGCAGCGCGGACGTGCTCGAAGCGCTCGGCATCACGCTCCCCGCGGACCCGGCTGCCGCCCGGGCCCTGCTGGATGCCACGAACTTCACCTTCCTGTTCGCGCCCAACTTCCACCCGGCCATGAAGGCCATCGCGCCGGTGCGCCGTGCACTCGGCGTGCGCACCGTCTTCAACATCCTGGGCCCTCTCACCAATCCGGCCGCACCGCCCTTTTCGATGATCGGCGCCTTCGACCTGCCGACTGCCCGGCTCCTTGCCGACACGCTGGCCGGCATGCCGATCCGGCGCTGCTTCGTCGTGCACGGCGAGCCTGGCTGGGACGAGGCGACGCCCGTGGGCCCCTTCACGGTCTTCGACGTGCGGCCGGGGTCGGTGCGCCGGCAGAAGCGCGACCCGGCCCACTACGGCACGCCCCGCTGCCTGCCCTCGGACCTGGAGGGCGGCGACGCGGCCACCAACGCGCGGGCCATCGAGGACGTGCTGACGGGCCGGGACACGGGACCGCACCGGGATGCGCTGGTGCTTGGCGCGGGCCTCGCCCTCGACCTCACGGGCCGGGCCCGCGGGCTGCGCCGCGGTGTCGAGCTGGCCCGGCGTACCGTGGCCTCGGGTGGTGGCGCCGCGCTGCTGGACCGCCTGCGGGCGCACCAGCCATGACCGCCAAAGTGGGGAACTTCCTGGCCCGGATGGCAGCGAGCAGCCGCGCCCGCTCGGACGCTGCCGAAGCGCGCCGCCCGGCCGAACCCCTTGCCCGGCGGGCGAGCCAGCTTCCACCCCCGCCGCCACTGCGCCTGTCGCCCCAGGGCTTCGACCTCATCGCCGAGGTGAAGCGCCGCTCGCCCTCCGCGGGCAACCTGGCGGCCAGCGCGCTCCGGATCGCTGCGCAGGCGCGCAACTACGAGCGGGGGGGAGCTACAGCGCTGTCGGTGCTCACCGAGCCCGACGAATTCGACGGCGACCTGGCCCACCTGAAGGAAGTCGCCGCCGCGGCCGTCCTCCCCGCCATGCGCAAGGACTTCCTGGTGTCCCCCTACCAGCTGCTGGAGGCCCGTGTGGCCGGCGCCGGCGGCGTGCTGCTCATTGCGGCGATGCTGGGTGACCGGGAACTCCGGGAGATGCTCCGCGCCACGCACCAGCTCGGGCTGTTCGCGCTGGTCGAGGTCTTCGACAGGCCGGACCTGGACCGGGCCGTGGCCGTCATCCGCGCCGCGGGCCCCGCCGTCGTCGACGGCCGGTGCCGGACGCTGCTCGGCGTGAACTGCCGGGACCTGCGCACCCTGCAGGTGGACTTCGGGCGCTTCGCGAAGCTCGCGCCGCACCTGCCACGGGGCGTGCCCACGGTTGCCGAGAGCGGCGTCGAATCCGCTGGCCAGGCTGCCCGGGTGGCGGGCCTTGGCTACGACGTGGCGCTGGTCGGCACCGCGCTGATGCGCGCCAGCGATCCGGGCCGTCTTGCCGGCGGGTTGCTGGCGGCGGGCCGGGCCTCCGCGTTCGAGTCCGGCCGCGCGCTCCCCCGCTGATGAGGGTCTTCGTGAAGATCTGCGGTCTCTCCACGCCGCGGGCCGTGGCTGCTGCGGTCGAGGCCGGCGCGGACGCCGTGGGCTTCGTGTTCGCCGAGTCGCCGCGGCGGGTCACCCCGCAGCGGGCGCGGCAGCTCTGTGAGGGGCTGTCACCCGTCATGATCCGGGTGGCGGTGATGCGCCACCCCGCTGCCGCCGAGTGGCACGCGGTGGCCGAAGGATTCGGGCCGGACTGGCTGCAGACGGATGCCGCGGATTTCGCAGGCCTGGACGTGGCCGACCGCTTCGGCCGGCTGCCCGTCTATCGGGACACGCAGGCGCTGGCCCCGGGCACAGACGAGCCGGTGCTGTTCGAGGCCGCGGTGAGTGGCGAGGGCGCGCTCGCCGACTGGCAGCGCGCGGCGGAGCTCGCCCGGGCGCACAGGCTCGTGCTGGCCGGCGGACTGACGCCCGACAACGTGGGCGAGGCCATCGCCACGGTCCGGCCCTGGGGCGTGGACGTGAGTAGTGGCGTGGAATCAAGGCGCGGCGTGAAGGATGTCGGCCGCATCGCCGCCTTTCTCCAGGCGGTGCGGGAAGCGGAGCAGGCACATGCAGACTGAGCTGATAGCCCCGGCGGAGCGCGCCGGACTCCTGAAGCGCCTCGTCGCCGGCGAGCTGCCCGACGCCCGCGGGCGCTTCGGGCCCTTTGGCGGCCGCTACGCCCCGGAGACGCTCATCCCCGCGCTGGAGCGCCTCGAGGAAGGCCTGCGCCGGTATCTCCGGGACCCGGACTTCCAGGCGGAGCTGGGCCGGGAGCTGCGCGAGTGGGTGGGCCGGCCGACCGCGCTCAGCCCCGCGCCCACGCTCAGCCGCCGCTGGGGTGCGCACGTCTACCTCAAGCGCGAGGATCTGGCCCACACGGGCGCCCACAAGATCAACAACGCGCTCGGCCAGGCGCTGCTGGCGAAGCGCCTGGGCGCGCAGCGGGTCATCGCGGAGACCGGGGCCGGACAGCACGGCGTGGCCACGGCCGCGGCCTGCGCGCGGGTCGGCATCCCCTGCATCGTCTACATGGGCGCCGTGGACGTGCAGCGCCAGGCGCCCAATGTGGAGCGCATGGTGCAGCTGGGCGCCGAGGTGGTGCCGGTGAAGAGTGGCGACCGGACGTTGCGTGCGGCGATCGACGAGGCCTTCCGCGACTGGGTCTCTGATCCGGACGGCAGCTATTACCTGCTGGGTTCAGCCGTCGGGCCGCACCCCTACCCGCTGCTCGTGCGTGAACTCCAGTCGGTGATCGGCCGGGAGGCCCGCGCGCAGTTCATCGAGCGCACCGGTGGCCTGCCGGACGCGGTGTTTGCCTGCGTGGGCGGCGGCTCCAATGCCATCGGCCTGTTCCATCCGCTGGTGGGCGACGCGTCCATCGAGCTCATCGGCGTGGAGGCAGGCGGCCGCAGCGCAAAGCTGGGCGACAATGCCGCAACCCTTGCCACCGGCCGTCCCGGCGTCCTGCACGGCACCTACTCCATGCTGTTGCAGGACGAGGAAGGCCAGGTGCAGGAGACCCACTCCATCTCCGCCGGCCTGGACTATCCCGGCGTGGGCCCCGAGCACGCCCTGCTCCGGGCGATCGGCCGCGTGACCTACACCAGCGCCACGGACGACGAGGCGCTGGACGCGCTCCGGGAATGCTGCTCGTCCGAGGGCATCCTGCCCGCCATCGAGTCCTCCCACGCCTTCGCGGGCGCGCGGAAGTGGGCGGCGAGGAATCCCGGCAAGACACTGCTGATCGGCCTCTCGGGGCGGGGCGACAAGGACATGCCGACGCTGTCCCAGGTCTTTGGCGGCGCGAAGAAAATCCTCGCGGAGGCCGGCCAGTGAGCACCCTGAAACCCCACGAGCGCATCACGGCCGCGATCCGGCAGACGACCGCGGCGGGCCGCACGGCATTGGTGCCCTACATCACCGCCGGCTACCCCCAGAAAGACCAGTTCATCGCCACGCTGAAGGCCATCGCGAAAGAGGCCGACGTGGTGGAGGTCGGCGTGCCCTTCAGCGATCCCATGGCGGACGGCGTCACCATCCAGCGCGCGAGCCACGCAGCGATCGCCTCGGGCGTGAGCCTGCGGTGGATCCTGAAGGAGCTCACGGCGGCCGCGCCCTTCGACGCCCCCATCGTGCTGATGAGCTACCTGAACCCGCTGCTGAACCTGGGCTACCAGCAGCTGGCCACCGCCTGCGTGCCTGCCGGGGTGTGCGGCTTCATCGTGCCGGACCTGCCCCTGGAGGAAAGCGACGATTTCGTGGCAGCCCTCGACGCCCGGGGGCTGGCGCTGATCCAGCTCGTCACGCCCGCGACGCCGCCCGAGCGCCTGAAGATGCTGTGCGGTGCCAGCCGCGGCTTCGTCTATGCCGTGACGGTGGCGGGCATCACCGGCGGCGCAAAGGAGCTGCCGCCCGAAGTGCCTGCCTACCTCCAGCGCGTCCGGGCGCTCACCACGTTGCCCGTCTGCGCCGGCTTCGGCGTCCGCCGCGCGGAGCAGGTGCGCAACCTGGCACCCCACACGGACGGCGTCATCGTGGGCTCGGCGCTGGTGGAGCACCTGGAGGCCGGCAAGGACCCGGTCGAGTTCCTGAAGGTATTGCGCCCGCCCCCGTAGGAGCGCCTTCAGGCGCGACCGGCGCCGTCCACCCGACCCCACACCACCGCCAGCCACAGCGCCCACACCAGCACCGTGAACAGATAGACCGGGACATAGGCCACGGCCATCAGCAGCCCCGCGGCACCCGACAGGAAGCCGAACAGCACGAACGCCCGGGGCAGCGTACCGGTCTTAAGGCCGAGCCAGGAAAGTTGCACGGCGAACCAGCCCAGGCCGATCTGGGCGAGGCCGTTCACCCAGATCCGTACCACGGTGGCGGTCATGTAGGCCGATTCCTGCATCCCCGGATTCGCATCACCCAGCAGGAACAGCGTCTGCCGGCCGATGACGTGGGAAATCCCCGTCAGGAGGAAGCCGGTCGCGCCGAGCATGGCGGCCGCCAGGGCGATCTGCGCTGCCGCGGGCCGCTGCTCCCGGTAGCGGGCATGGACGCCCAGTCCGAGGATCACCAGGGCGAAACCGGTGGCCACATGCCCGAGGCCCGACAGCAGCCACGGCACCGCCCGGCTGGCGTTCATCAGCTTGCCGAGGTTTGCGTAGTCGGCGTAGGAGCCAAAACCGAGGTAACGCGGCTCGATGAAGGCGCCGTTGAGGTTGTGCATCGCGAATGCGATGAAGATCGTGCCGGCGGCATACCGGACGCTGCGGATCAGGGCTTGCATCGTGCACCTTTCAGCCTGTAACACTACGCACCATGTTCCGCCGCCGGGCGCAATATCGTGCCCTCGCGGCACTCACCCTTGGGGCGGTGCACAAACGGGCCGCACCGTCATGGGGTTCCATGATCGCTTTTCCAAATCATAAGAACCCATTTAATGCATTAGCCGGCGCTTGAGGGCGTCGCCATACTCGAAGTCAGGAATCCAGCCAGTCATCGGTACCCGCACTCGAGAAGGAGGCCACGCATGAACAAGAAACTCACCACCAACGGGGGTTGTCCCGTCGCCGACAACCAGAACGTCATGACCGCCGGTCCACGTGGGCCGCAACTGCTCCAGGACGTCTGGTTCCTGGAAAAGCTCGCCCACTTCGACCGGGAGGTGATACCGGAGCGGCGCATGCACGCCAAGGGCTCTGGCGCCTACGGCACGTTCACGGTGACGAACGACATCACGAAGTACACGCGGGCAAAGATCTTCTCCAAGGTGGGCAAGAAGACCGACCTGTTCGCCCGCTTCACCACGGTCGCAGGCGAGCGTGGCGCGGCGGATGCCGAGCGGGACATCCGCGGCTTCGCCGTGAAGTTCTACACCGAGGAAGGCAACTGGGACATGGTCGGCAACAACACGCCGGTCTTCTTCCTCCGGGACCCGCTGAAGTTCCCGGACCTGAACCACGCCGTGAAACGCGATCCGCGCACCAACATGCGTAGCGCGAAGAACAACTGGGACTTCTGGACATCCCTGCCCGAGGCCCTCCACCAGGTGACCATCGTGATGAGCGACCGGGGCATCCCTGCCACCTATCGCCACATGCACGGCTTCGGCAGCCACACCTTCAGCTTCATCAACGCGAAGAACGAGCGCTACTGGGTGAAGTTCCACTTCAAGTCCCAGCAGGGCATCCGCAACCTGACCGATGCAGAGGCCGAGGCGATTGTCGGCAAGGACAGGGAGAGTCACCAGCGCGACCTCTACGAGAGCCTTGAGAAGAAGGACTTCCCGAAATGGACCCTGAAGGTTCAGGTCATGCCCGAAGCGGATGCCGCGAAGGTGGCCTACCACCCCTTCGACCTCACCAAGGTCTGGCCCCACAAGGACTATCCACTGATTGACGTCGGCGTGATGGAACTCAACCGCAATCCGGAGAATTTCTTCGCGGAGGTGGAGCAGGCGGCCTTCAACCCCGGCAACATCGTGCCCGGCATCGGCTTCTCGCCGGACAAGATGCTGCAGGGCCGTTTGTTTTCCTACGGCGACGCGCAGCGCTACCGGCTCGGCGTGAACCACCACCTGATCCCGGTGAATGCCGCCCGGTGCCCCGTGCACAGCTACCACCGGGACGGCGCCATGCGGGTCGACGGCAATCACGGCGGCACCCTCGGCTACGAGCCCAATGACCAGGGTGAATGGGCGGAGCAGCCGGATTTCCGGGAACCGCCGCTGGACCTGTCCGGAGCCGCGGACCACTGGAATCACCGGGAAGATGCTGATTACTACTCCCAGCCCGGCGCGTTGTTCCGCCTGCTCGGCCCTGCGCAGCGGGAAGCGCTGTTCGGGAACACCGCGCGCTCCATCGGCGGTGCGCCGCGGGAGATCCAGCTGCGTCACATCCGCAATTGCCTCAAGGCCGACAAGGCCTACGGCGAGGGCATTGCCAGGGCCTTGGGCATCCCCATGGGCGAGGTGAACTGAGAGCGTCGTGCTGACGATGGTGCCGGACATCACGCTCGGCTAATCTGCTTTACTGAGGAGAACCAGTCATGAAATCCACCAAAGCCAGAACGCCTTCTATCGACATCGGCATCAGCGCCAAGGAGCGCGAGAAGATCGCGAAAGGCCTTTCCGCCCTGCTCGCCGACAGCTACACGCTGTACCTGATGACCCACAATTTCCACTGGAATGTCACCGGGCCGGACTTCAACAGCTTGCACCTGATGTTCATGGGGCAGTACACGGAGCAGTGGACGGCCCTCGACCTGATTGCGGAGCGCATCCGCGCGCTGGGCCACCCGGCGCCTGGCACCTACCGGGAGTTCGTAAAGCTGGCGTCCATCAAGGAAGTCGATGGCGTGCCCAAGGCGACCGACATGGTCCGCCACCTGGTTGCGGCCCAGGAAGCCACGGCGCGCACGGCGCGGAACCTGTTTCCGCTGGTGAGTGCCGCCAACGACCAGCCGACGGCCGACCTGCTCACCCAGCGCCTTGAAGTACACGAGAAGACGGCCTGGATGCTGCGCAGCCTGCTGGAGCGGTAGACGACGGCGTCGGGGCAAGCCCTAGCGGTTGTGTTTCGCGACGAGCAGCTGAATTTCAGGGACAAGGTCCGTGGGAACGATCATCACGGTCTGGCCCTCGGCCTCATAGGCCGCTTCGTCTTCCGCGACGGCTTCATCGTCTGACTGGGACTCGTAGTGATCGAGTACCCGCCGGACGCGGTCGGCACTCCAGCCGTCAGGAAACCTGGGCGGTCTCTTCATTGGGGTTTTCTCCGTTTTCGCCGACGGTAGGCAATCAGTGGCTTGCCCCTCAGCCCGTAGATGTGCGGTAGCTCCGTGTACGGGTCCCGATAGTACCGAATGCGCATTTCCGCCAGCGTCCGCGATCCAACGTTCCGACGGAAAGCGTGACGGCGCCAACTTGGCCGGTCACGCCGCGTTTCGGGCATGATTGTTGAGTTTCGTCCCAATATCAGGAAGGCGCGCCAATGATGAACCTATGCTCCAAGGCACTGAGGCTGGTCGGCTTGGCCGGGCTGGCAGCAGGTCTGGTGCTCACCGGCTGCACCCAGGAGCAGCAGAACAAGTTCGGCCGGGGCGTCCAGAACTGGACCGGCACGGACGGGGTGCTGGACGTCTACACGGGCGACAAGCTGGCCATGCGCTTCGTCGAGATCGACAAGATGAGTACCGGCATCGGGACCTCGGACGACGAGCCCCGCTCGTTCCGCTACGGCTACGGGGTCGTGGACGAGAACTTCAACTGGGTGAAGGACCCGGGCGAGAAGAAGGTGTATTTCGAGGTCAGCGACTACGGGACCAGCTACGTCTTCTACGAGAACTACAAAGACTGAGCAGGGTGCCTGCGGGCCGCCATAATTATCACTGTATAGACAGTATCTAGTTATTCGGCCTTGTAAACCAAAGAGTTAGCAGACCAACCGCCCCCGCGGCCCAGCCCAGCCAGTTGGGGGGTGTGTCCAGGCCCAGCCACACGGCCGCGCTGACCAGCAGGGCGGCCCCTGCTGTGGCCCCGTGGCGGGCCCGGCCTCCGGCCCGGCCGCCTGCCGGTCCCACGGTGGGGGGCGGCGCCTTGTCCTCCAGTGCCCCGTCCACCAGCTTCCGGGCCACCAGGGGCAGCTTCTCCAGGGCGTAGCGCAGGTCCGGCCACTCCCGGCGCAGGCGCCGGAGGGTGGCCTTCGGCCCGGTCTGCTCGATCATCCAGGCCTTGAGCACCGGCTTCCCGGTCTGCCAGATGTCCAGGTCCGGGTAGAGCACCCGGCCGAGGCCCTCGATCTGCACCAGGGTCTTCTGCAACAGGATCAGCTGGGGCTGAACCTCCATGTTGAAGCGCCGGGCCACCGAGATCAGCTGGAGCAGCACCTGGCCGAAGGAGATCTCCTTGAGCGGCTTGCTGAAGATCGGTTCGCACACCGTGCGCACCGCCGACTCCAGCTCGTCCACCCGCGTGCCCGCGGGCACCCAGCCCGAGTCCACGTGCAGTTTGGCGACCCGGTAGTAGTCCCGGTCGAAGAAGGCCAGGAAGTTCTCCGCGAGGTAGCGGCTGTCCCGCTCGTCGAGCGAGCCGACGATGCCAAAGTCCACCGCCGCGTAGCGCGGGCTTTCCGGGTTGCTGGCGTCCACGAAGATGTTGCCCGGGTGCATGTCCGCGTGGAAGAAGTTGTCGCGGAAGACCTGGGTGAAGAAGATCTCCACGCCGTTCGCCGCCAGCCTGGGGATGTTTACCTTTGCCGCGTGCAGCGCGGCCATGTCGTCTATGGGGATGCCCCGGATGCGCTCCATCACCATCACGCCCGCCCGGCAGTAGTCGAAGTAGACCCGGGGCACGTAGATCAGCGGCGAGCCCTGCCAGTTGCGCCGGAGCTGGGTGGCGTTGGCCGCCTCCCGCAGGAGATCGAGTTCATTGAGAATCGTCTTCTCGTACTCGTGGACCACTTCCACGGGCCGCAGCCGCCGCGACTCGGGCCACCAGCGCCAGGCCAGCCGTGCCACGGTGTACATGACTTCCAGATCCTGCCGGATCAGCTGGAGGACCCGGGGTCTGAGCACCTTCACCACCACGTCCTCGCCGGAATGCAGCCGGGCAGCGTGGACCTGGGCAATGGACGCGGCCGCCAGCGCCTCCCGGTCGAAGCTGGCGAACACCGTTTCGGCGGGCGAACCGAAGCTGCGCTCCACCTCGGCCAGGGCCTGCTCGGCGGGGAAAGGCGGCACTTCGTCCTGCAGCTTCGCCAGCTCCTGGCCGATATCCGGCGCCAGCAGGTCCTGACGGGTCGACAGCGACTGGCCGAACTTCACGAAGATGGGGCCGAGATCCTGCAGCGCCTCGCGGATCCGTACCCCCCGCGGCGCGTCGAAGCGGCGCGGGCGCCAGGTGGCGGGGTTCAGGTGAAAGAGCAGGCGCGCCGGGCCCAGCAGCTCGGCCTCATTGAGCAGCTCATCGATGCCGTGGCGGACCAGAACGCGCTGGATGGCGAGCAGGCGGACAAGGAGCTGGATCCGGTTCACTGACGATTGGGGACATGCCTGATTTTGGCAACGCCAAAATCAGGCATGTCCCCATTTTCCTTTCAGGCGGTTGAGGCGGGCTTCGGCGCGCTCCACGTCGTTCGCGACACGGTCCACGTCCCGGAAGAATTCCTCGGCTTCGGTGCGGGTGGGAAGCGTGCGCCGTTCCTCGGTGAGGTATTCGCCGACGCTTCGGGACAGGGATTCGGCCGCCCGCGCGCCCCAGTCCGCGAAGCCCCGGGCGAAATTGCCGACCTGGTGGGCGACCGGATCGCCCACGAGCCTGGACAGCTCCTCCTCCAGATCCGGGCGCGCCATGTGCAACAGGTCCTGGAACTGGTTGGCGATGTCGGTATCGCCGGTGATGCGCACGTCGCCCTCGCGGATCAGTGCCTGGGGGTCGCCGCCGAGCAGGCGGATCATCGCCAGCGGCGATCCGGCCAGCGTGGCCGCCGCTGAACCGTCGCCCGTTGCGGCAACCCGCACCTGCCCGTCCAGGGCTGACAGCCGCAGGGCCAGGGGCGTGTTGTCGAGACGCACGTCCAGTGACTTGCCCTCCAGCGCGACCGCCATGGCCCGGGCCGTGGAGGAGAGGCCGATCCCGCGGTTGATCAGCAGCTCGATGGGCCGGAAAGCCACGGTTGAGAAGGGGAGATCCACGGGCGGTATCAGTACCGGAAGCCGATGTGCAGTGCCACGATGCCGCCACTCAGGTTGTGGTACTGCACATCCTCCAGGCCGGCATCGCCCATGAGGCGACGAAGAGTTTCCTGGTCCGGGTGCATGCGGATGGACTCCGCCAGGTAGCGGTAGCTCGCCGCATCATGCGCGACGACCTCGCCAAGCCAGGGCAGGATGCGGAAGGAGTACAGGTCGTAGACCGGCTCGATCAGCTTTACCGCGGGCTTCGAGAACTCGAGCACCAGCAGCCGGCCGCCGGGCTTCAGCACGCGGGCCATCTCCCGGAGGGCCGCCGGCTTGTCCGTGCAGTTCCGCAGGCCGAAGCCAATCGTCACGCAGTTGAAGCGGCGATCCGCGAAGGGCAGGCGCTCCGCGTCCGCCTGCAGCGTGCGCACGTTGGCAAAGAGGCCGGCGTCCACCAGCCGCCGCCGGCCTATTTCCAGCATCTCACGATTGATGTCGGTGTGGCACACGAGCCCGGCCGGGCCCACCTGGCGCGCCATCCCCGCGGAAAGGTCGCCGGTCCCGCCGGCCACGTCCAGGGCCACATCGCCGGGGCGCAGGGCGGTGCGGCCCAGGGCAAAGCGCTTCCACAGCCGGTGCAGCCCGCCCGACATGAGGTCGTTCATCAGGTCGTAGTTGGCAGCCACCGAGTCGAACACGGCGCGCACCCGCCCGGCCTTCTCGTCGGCGGGCAGGGTCTCGAAGCCAAAGTGGGTCTGTTCCATGGGCGGACGTTCTTCAGGCCGTTATCCTAACTGACGCACCCGCTCGAAGAGGCACACAGCCGCCGCCGCCGCGATGTTCAGAGACTCCGTCTGGCCGGGCATCGGGATGGCGACCACGCAGTCCACAGCCTCCAGCAACGCCCGGGACAACCCGGCGCCCTCGTTGCCGAAGATGAGCCCGATCTGGCCCGTGAGGTCGGTAGCGAAGACCGACTGGCGGGCCGCGAGATGAGTGGCTACCAGGCGGCCGGGGAATGCTGCGGCGAATCCGCCCAGGTCCACTCCGGCGAAACACTCCAGGTGGAAGTGCGCCCCCATGGCGGCGCGCAGCACCCTGGGTGACCACAGGTCGGCGCAGGGGGCCGACAGGTACACCTGGCGGATGCCCGCGGCGGCCGTGGAGCGCAGGATGGAGCCCAGGTTGCCGGGATCCTGGACGTCCTCGAGGAGTACGCAGGGTTCCGGATGGTCCGGGGGTGGCCGGCGTGCGGGAATGGCGATCAGGCCAAGGATGCCGGTCGGCGTCTGCACCGGCGCCAGCCGGCGGAAGAGCGCGTCGCTGAGTTCGACGCAGGGCACCGGGTCCAGGGCGGTGAGCAGCCTGGAGACTTCCGGGCGGCTCTTGCCCGACGTGCTGACCAGCAGCTGGCGCGGCGGGCCAATCCGTTGCCGGTAGCTGTCGATGAGGTGGACGCCGTCGATCAGTGCCAGGCCGGCCTGACGGCGGTCGCGGGCTGATTCGGCAAGGGCGAGGTACTCCCGGAATCGGGGGTTGTCGCTGGACGTGATGACTGTCATGGAAGGCCGGGAGTAAGTCCGCGCGGTCAGGGTGGGGCACTGTACCGCGCCCGGCGGGGCAAGCCACCCGTCACCCGTAGTGTTACGTTACAATTGATGGCTATTTGTCGATAAGAACCAACCGGATGATGCGCCCCATGCCGACCTCCCGCTACCCGCTCGCGCTGCTGCTGGCCGGTGTCCTGGCCGGTTGCGGGGGAGCCCCCGAAACACCGGCGCCGACGCCGAGCCTGGTGGTGACCACCACGAGTCCGGTCAGCCAGCAGATGGAGCGCACCATCGCGGTATCCGGCTCCGTGGCCGCCTGGCAGGAGATGTTCCTGGGGGTCGAACTCACGGGCATCCGGGTGGCCGAGGTCCTCGTTGAAGTGGGCGACAAGGTGAGTGCCGGCCAGGCGTTGCTGCGCCTGGATACCCGTACCCTCGAGGTCCAGGCCCGCCAGGCCGATGCCAGCGTGGCCCAGGCCCGGGCCAGCCTCGAGCTCGCGCGCGCCAATGCCGATCGCGGCGCCGCGCTGGTGAAGGAGGGCCTGATCTCCTCGAGCAACGCCGACGAACTGCGGGCCACGCTGACCAGTGCCGAAGCCCAGCTCGCGACCGCCGAGGCGGACCGGGACGCGGCGCGGCTGCGGCTCGGATATGCGACGCTTCGGGCGCCCGATGACGGCATCATCTCTGCCCGCACCGTGCAGCCGGGACAGATCGTCTCCGCCGGCACGGACCTGCTGCGACTGATCCGCGAGGGGCGGCTCGAGTGGCGCGCCGAGCTGACCGAGGCCGACCTGACCCGGGTAAAGGCCGGTACGCTCGTGGAACTGACAAGCCCCGGCGGTGAGCGCATCAAGGGCCGGGTCCGCGCCGTGTCGCCGTCCGTGGACCCCGAAACCCGCACGGGCATGCTGTACGCCGACCTGCCGGCGCCCGGTGACCTTCGTTCGGGCATGTTCGCCCAGGGCCAGATCCTGCTGGGCACCACGACCGCCACGGTGCTGCCCCGCGAGTCGGTGATCTTCCGCGATGGCTATCCTTACGTGTTCGTGGCCCGCGCCAGCGACAAGGCCGGCGACAGCACCTTCAATGTGGAGCAGCGGCGCATCACGGTCGGCGGCCAGCGTGGCGAGTTCACCGAGGTGCGGAGCGGCCTCAAGGCCGATGAGCGCGTCGTCGTGCGGGGCGCCGGCTTCCTGAGCGACGGCGACCTGGTGCGGGAGGTGGCCGCGAAGCCGGCCCTGGCGCAGGAGATGTCCCCGTGAACGTTTCCCTCTGGGGGATACGCAATCCGATCGCCGCCGCGCTGATCTTCGGCGTTCTCTGCTTGGCGGGCCTCGTCGGGCTGCGGAAGCTGCCGATTTCGCAGCTGCCGGACTTCGTCACTCCCGAGGTCACGGTGACGGTCAACCTTCCGGGCGCCAACCCCAGCCAGCTCGAGACCGACGTGACGCGCCGGGTCGAGGACGCCGTGGCCTCGCTCGCCAACATCGACAAGCTCACTTCCAATGTCAGTGAGGGCGTGTCGAAGACCCGGATCATCTTCGACCTGGGCCAGGACATGGACCGCGCGCTCCAGGACGTGAAGGACGCGGTGGAGCGCATCCGTGCGGAGCTGCCCCAGGACATCGAGGAGCCCGTCATCGCCCGCCTGTCACTGTTCGGCCCGACGCTGCTGGGCTATGCGGTGCAGTCGGACCGGATGGAACCGGACGAGCTCAGCTGGTTCGTGGACGACACCGTCCGCAAGGCGCTCTTCAGTGTCTCCGGGGTCGGCCAGGTGCAGCGCACCGGTGGCGTGGACCGGGAGGTGCGCGTGGACCTCCGCCCGGATTCCCTGCAGGCCTTTGGCCTGACCGCGGGCACCGTGTCCGCCCAGCTGGCCCGATTGCAGGTTGAACTGTCCGGTGGGCGGACCACCGTGGGTGGATCCGAGCAGTCGGTCCGCACCGTGGCGACCGTCCGCACGGCCGCCGACCTGGCGAACTATCCGATCTCCCTGCCCGACGGCCGCTCCGTGCGGCTCTCGTCGCTGGCGACCGTCACGGACGGCACGGCGGAGCCCCGGGAAGTCGCGTTGCTGAATGGCAAGCCGGTGGTCTCCGTATCGATCCAGCGCGCGGCGGACACCAGTGCTGTCGCGGTCGGCGAGGCCGTGCGCCGGAAAATCGCCCAGCTGGAAGCCGAGCATCCCGACGTTCGCTTCATCGAGGTCGCCTCCGGGGTCGAGGCCGCCAAGTCTTCCTACGATGCGTCGGTCACGATGCTCATCGAAGGCGCGTTGCTCGCGGTTCTCGTGGTCTGGCTTTTCCTGCGCGACTGGCGCGCCACCTGGATCTCCGCACTCGCGCTGCCGCTTTCCGTGCTGCCCACCTTCGCGGTCATGAGCTGGCTCGGCTACAGCCTGAACCTGCTGTCCCTGCTGGCCTTTGCCGTGGTGATCGGCGTGCTGGTGGACGATGCCATCGTGGAGATCGAGAACATCGCCCAGCACCGGGCCATGGGGAAGACGCCGCGGCAGGCCGCCATCGATGCGGCGGACGAGATCGGCATCGCGGTGATCGCCACGTCGGCGACCCTGGCCGCCGTTTTCGTCCCGGTGGCCTTCATGCCCGGCGAGATCGGCCTGTACTTCCGGGAGTTCGGCTGGACCGCGGCCACGGCGGTTCTGTTCTCCCTGCTGGTCGCGCGGCTGCTCACGCCGATGCTGGCCGCCCGGTTCATGCGGGAAAACCACGTCGCCAGCCGGGAACCCCGCTGGATGCCCGCCTACCTGTCCTGGGTCCGGGCGGCGCTCCGGCACCGGTGGCTCACCATGGGCCTGGCAATCGGTACGTTCGTCGCCTCCCTTGCAATCATCCCGCTGATACCCACGACCTTCCTGCCGGCGTCCGACCAGTCGCGGACCGACTTGCTGGTGAACCTGCCCCCCGGTGCCCGCCTGAGCGACACCGTGGCCGCCGCCGAACAGGTGCGGCTCGCTGCTCCAGGACATTCCCGAGCTCGACAGCGTGTTCGCACGGATCGGCGCTGTGTCCCTGGGCGGTTACGACGCCGCGAGCCTGGCGGACGTGCGGAAGGCTGCGCTGACCCTCGAGTTTGCCGCCGACCGGAAGCGCAACATCCAGGAGCTGGAGACGGAGGTCCGGGAGCGCCTCAAGGACCTGCCCGGCGTGCGGGTGAGCTTTGCCGCCCAGGCGCCCGGCGACCGGCTGGACGTCGTGCTCGCGGGCAAGGATTCCCTGCATCTCGCGGAGGCAGGCCGCAACATCGAGGCTGCGCTCCGCGCGATGCCCGGTCTCGGCAGCGTCGTGTCCACCGCGTCCCTCCTGAATCCGGAGATCGTGATCACCCCGGATCCTGCGCGGGCGGCCGACCTGGGCGTGTCCACCGTGGACATCGCCGCTGCCGCGCGGATCGCCACCAGTGGCGACTTCCGCCGCAACCTGGCCAAGCTGAATCTCGCGGAACGGCAGATCCCGATCCGTGTGCAGATCGCCGACAGCTCGCTGAGCGATGCCGCGCTGCTGTCCCTGCTCCGGGTGCCGTCGCGGAATGGCACGGTGCCGCTCTCGGCGGTCGCGACCATCACCGACGGCAGTGGTCCGGCGCAGATCGAGCGGTTCAACCGGGAGCGCAACATCAAGATCTCGGCCGAGTTGAACGGCCAGCCGCTGGGCAACGTGACGGCTGCCCTGCGCAAGACCGACGCCGTGACCAACCTGCCACCCGGCGTCCGCATCGTACCGAGTGGCGACGCAGAGGCCTTCGCCGAGATGTTCCTTGGATTCGGCCTCGCCATGCTCGCGGGCATCGTCAGCGTTTACCTGGTGCTGCTGCTCCTCTTCCGCAGCGCCATCCAGCCGCTGGTGATCCTTGGCGCCGTGCCCCTCGCCGGCGCGGGCGCCTTCGGCGGCCTGCTGTTGAGCGGCTACGCGCTGTCGCTGCCGTCACTGATCGGCCTGCTCCTGCTCACGGGCGTCGCGACCAAGAACTCCATCCTGATCGTGGACTACGCGATCATCGGTGAACGGGACCAGGGCCTGTCGCGCCACGACGCGATCATGGTCGCCTGCCGCAAGCGAGCCCGGCCGGTGATCATGACGACCATTGCCATGGCCGCCGGCATGCTGCCGGTCGCGATCGGACTGGGTGCGGACGGCAACTTCAGGGCGCCCCTCGGCGCTTCGGTGATCGGCGGCCTGCTGACCTCGACGCTGCTGTCGCTGGTCGCGGTGCCGGCGGCCTACTCGCTGTTCGCCGACCTGCTGGACTGGTGGCGGGCGAGGAAGGGGGGGCGTTTGGCTTCATTCGGTCAACGCATTCCCCAATGATCCCGTGATGGATCGGAGGTCTCGCAACGGCCGGCAGTAGTGGGGCCTGCCTGCTGGGCAGCGCCTCGAGCGGCGTGCCAGACTTAGATCCCGGCCCGTGGACCGGGTTGGACGCCGACCACCCGCGATTCGAGCCAGGCGACCTGTTCCGGCCGGGTGACCACGCGGGGAACCTTGACCTGGGTGGCAGTGGCGGGCGCGGCGTGCTGGCGCTGCAGTTCGAGGAGGGTGTCGAAAGTGCCGGGGCGCACGATGTTCAGGCGGGCGGGCGCCAGCCGCCCGAGCCGTCGGCCACTGGTGTCGTAGTAAGGGTTCACGGCCCCCAGTGAGGCGTCGAGGAGAGCCTCGGCGTCGAGCCCGTCGCCTGGCGGGACGGAGGCGTTGAGTTCGACGTAGAACGTGTAGCGACCGACACCCTCGGCGATCGTGGCACTGACGGTGTAGTCGCGGACCGGGTCCGGGTGGTCGAGCCAGGTGGACACGGCCCGGCTGACCGCTTGGGCCGTATGCTGCTCGCTGGTTTTCTCGCCGACCAGGTTGACGACCGTCCCGCGGCGGTAGAGAAACCGGAAGGTGGGCGCGGCCTGCCGCCAGCCGGTGACGCGGATGACGTCGCCCAGCCGGTAGCGGTACAGCCCGGCCGAACTGGTGAGCACGATTTCGTACTCGGTGCCGACCACCAGAGCCTGCAGGGCCACGGTCGGTGGCGGGTCGGCGTCGGCCAGGGCGAGGGGAATGAACTCAAAGAATGCAGCGCCGACCGCCAGGACGTAGTCGGTACTGCCGTCGGCCTTGAGGTTGATGCCGATCACGCCTTCTGACGACGAGTGGCAGCCCGAGTGAATCACCACGTCCGGCCCGCACAGCCAGCGCAGGCGCGGCAGGGACAGGGTGAAGCTGCCGGAGGTCACGGTGCGCACGTAGCGGAGATCCGGCCACAGGCGCGGGACGATCCCTGCGAGGCCATCCGCCAGGGCTGCGGCTACCGCCGCCGCGCGGGCCGGGTCCGGGCACCGGTACGGCTCGAGGGCGGCGCGTTCCTCGGCGGTGAGGGACAGCCCGGCGGCGAGCGTTCCGTCGTGCAAGTCCTGGAGAAGATCGGCCTGGTGGGTCAGCAGGAGACCGAGCCACGAGACAATCTGTGGAGCGAACGGCGACTGGAGGTACAGGGCGGCGGGGTACCGGAGCGCAAACAGGGCGTGGAGGTAGAGCGCGGCCAGCGGGTCGGCGACCGTGTAGACCGGTTCCGGGGCGCACCACAGCAGGGGGATGTGGCGACGCAGGCGGGTCATGCCGGCGTTCGGACCCGCCATCACCGGCACCCGGCTCGCCCCGGGCGCCGGCGGCGCGTAGCCACTCATCAGGTTGATGCCGCGGCGGGGGCTGCGCGCGCCGGGGACGTCGCGATCCACGACGGCCTGCTCGGCGAGCACCACAAGGGTCAGGTGGTGGCGCTGCGCCCGCCGCGTGCGGGGAATGCGCTTCGGTCGGTCGGTGGTCCCGGAACTTCCGGCCAGCATGTGGACGGGATCCGTGGTCAGCACGCTGGGCTCGCCCGCCGCGATGCGCTCGATGTATGGCTCGTAGTCGGCGTACGTGGTCAGGGGTATCCGGGCCTGCCAGGCGGCGAGCAGATCGGGCGCCGCGAGCAGCGCGTGAAACCCGTGGTGCTGGCCCCAGGCGCTGTCGGCATTCCGGGTTAGGGTCTTGCGCAGCGTCTCGACGTTCCGCTCGGGGGCGCGTCGGAGCTGACGTTCAAATCGCCTCAAGGTCCATCCCGCAGCCAGGTGGAACGCCGCCAGCCGGAGGCGCGTGCTCCAGCTGGCGGGTGTCGCGGTGCCGGCCACGGCGATTACTGTGGGTCAGGGGCCTGGGGCATCGTCGGGGCGGGGTCCGTGGCCGGGGGCTCGTGGCTGGCGTAGACCGACACCGTACCGTCCTTGCCGAGCGCCAGGACGTCGTAGCGCTCGGCGCCCGGACCCTCCATGCCGGGCGACCCCTTCGGCATGCCCGGCACCAACAGGCCTTGGATGTCCGGCCGCTCCGTGAGCAGACGTTCGATTTCCGCGACCGACACGTGCCCTTCGATGAGGTAGCCGTCAATCAGCGCCGTGTGGCAGCCGGCCAGTGCCGGCGGCACGCCGTGCTGGTCGCGAATGGCGAACATCCCGGTGGTGTCGGTGACAGTGACTGGAAAGCCGGCCGCCTCAAGGTACTTCACCCAGGTGCGGCAGCAGCCGCAGGTGGGCAATTTGAAGACCTGAATCCCGGGCCGCGGGACCGTTGGCGCCGCGTCCGGGTCGGCCTGCAGGGCCAGTGGCCAGAGAATCGCGGCCGCGAGTGCTGGCAGGCACAGGCCGACGCGGCGGGCGGGTACACGCATTCAGCGGTTCGCAGTGTCAGCGGCGCTCGCCTCCGCGGCGGCCGCGACCGCCGCGCCCGCGTCCGAGGCCATTCCGGCCGACACCCCGCCGATCACGGCGGCGGTCGGGTCGGGACGCGTGGGCTTCAACACGACCGGATCCGGTGGCGGCGCGGCGTTGGTCTGCTCCGCCGCCGGTGGCTCGTCGGCGCGCTCGCCACTGCACCGGGCCAGGAACGTGAAGGCCATGACGACCGCCGAGAGCGCCATGACGGTCAGCAATCGGGGGACGGTCAGGGTCATCAGTTGTCTCCAGCAGAAGCCTTGGTGTTATGTCTTCGGTATCAAGTCCGGCCGCGTCGCGCCGTGCATCATCTCGCAACCCTTGACCAGGTCCTGCGCATCGCCCTGGTAAAAGTACAGCTTGCTGGTGCCGATCACGCACAGCTCGATGGCGCCCTTGGCGGGGCAATCACCCTCGCCGTACTCAACCCGTTCCTTCTGCTCGGACGCCAGTTCCCGGCAGGTTTGCGGCGTCGCGGGCATCTGGCAGACCCGATGCCAGGTGCGCAGCTTGGGTGCCAGCTGGCGGTAGGTGCAATGGCCCTCGGCGGCCAACGCCATCGGGGCGGCCAGGGTGAGCAGTCCGGTCGTCAGCACCGTGCTGGCCAAGGTCTTCCACATGGGATCCGTCCTCCGCGTGATGGCGGTCAGTGGGGGCGACGGTCGACAGCGTGATCGGTCCTCGGGACTTGACGCTAAGCCCGTCGGCGGGACACTGTCAAGCCATGCGCAACCCGGTCACCGCATTGCTGCTGGCAATGCTGAGCGTGCCATTGCACGCCGCCCCGCGCGCCGTCACGACGGTCCTGGCGGGCACCTTCAACCGCCCGCAGGAGAACGGCTGCCTGCACGTCTCGCGGTTTTATTACCGGGTCGACTGCGGCTATCAGCGCGCGACGGGCCTCGACCCGCCCATGCCGTGGGTGGGACCGACCGTCAATGCGGTCTACTACCCGCGCGGCAGCCCGAACGCCCTGCCCTCGGCGGCGGCCACCGACAGCGACGACCGGCGCGCGCCGGCGCTGTCGGCCACGCTCACCGTTCACACTCGGGGTACCGCAGCGGGGACCGATGACACCTTGAGCGGCGTGTTCACGGTCGGACCCGCGGCACGCCGCCTGACCACGCGCACCGATGCCAACGCCAAGCCCCGGCGCGCGGTGGAGTCCTGGTTGGCCATTACCCACACTCTGGCGGAAACCGCGGTCAGTGCCGCTCGCCGCAACGATGCGGGCGGCTTCGACTACGTGCTGGGCCAGCAAGGCTTTCCGGTGCGGCTGTGCCTGCGGAACGACCCGCAAGACTGCTTCCCCAGCGCGGGTGCGCCGCTCACTACCGACGGCCAATGGGCCGCGGGCGTGTGGGCGGCCCCGGCCGCGGTCGGCGTGGCCGCCAGCCCGGCGTTGGCTGGGAACGTGGGGGCGCCCACCCGCGCCGTGATCGACGGCTACCACTGTGCCGACACCAGCGATGGCGCGGAGTGCGCGCGCGGCGTGGCCCTGTGGGGCGGGCGCTCGGGGCTCGACAACCTGCTGCTCGAAGTGTCAACCGACGCCCAGGGTCGGGTGTTGGCGGCGCGCGGCTACTGGACCACGGAGTACCGCGTTGACGCGGGCCCATCGGCGTTGCAGGCGCCCGAGGGCCAGGCGAATTCCTGGACCGGGGGGTATCTGGAGTTGTTGCGTGCGCCGACGACGACCGTGCCGTGACGCTCCGGTTGGGGGTATCGCTCGTCGCGAGCTTGGAGTAGATTCGAAGCGCAATCGGTTCGGAGCCCGGTGACGCTTCGGTTGTCGTGAGGTGGGATCATGAGGTCATGCGCATGCGCAGCTCTCTCTCTCTCTCTCTCTCTCTCTCTTAACGCTCACCGCCCTGCCGGGCCATGCGGCGGTCGGGCGCACCCCCGGCACCTTTAGCGTCGGGGCGGACGGCTCGGCCAACTACTCGATCCCGCTGTGGACGCCGCCGGGTGTGAACGGGCTCCAGGCCAACCTGGCTTTGCACTACAACAGCAATCGCGGCAACGGCCTGCTCGGCGTCGGTTGGGCAGTTGGGCCGCTGTCGGCCATCGCGCGCTGCCCGAAGACCTGGGCACAGGACGGGGCGCCAGCGCCGATCGCGCTCCAAGTGAGCGACGGCTATTGTCTGGATGGCCAGCGGTTGCGGCTCAACACCGGCAACTACGGCGCTACCGGCGCTACCTACCGGACCGAGATCGAGTCCTTCTCGCGCATCACCGTGATGGGCACCACCGGCACCGGCCCGACCTGGTTCAAGGTTGAGAGCAAGGACGGCCTGATCCACGAGTACGGCAACACCGCCGATTCACGCATCGAGGCCGGTGGCAGCACCAGCAACCCAGTCAGCGTCTGGGCGCTGAACAAGATCCGGGACCGGAGCGGCAACTCGATTCAGTTCGTGTACGAGGAAGACACGGCGAACGGGACCTTCCGCATCGACCACATCGACTACCCGTATACCGCTGCCAACGGCGGGCCGCACTACCGGGTGGATTTCGTTTACGAGACGGCGAACCGACCCGACGTGCTGAGTGGCTACAACGCCGGTTATGCCTGGCAGGAACCGAAGCGGCTCGACTATATCGACATTCTCGCAATCAGCGACTCCCAGCAGCTCCGCCGTTACGACGTGATTTGGGGGAGTGGCACCGCGACCAATCGCAGCCGCATCAGTTCCATCCAGGAATGTGTCGGCGGCGACTGCCTGCAGCCGACCGCCATTGGCTACGAGAACGGCGCGACCGGGTGGGAGACGACTGAGCAATCCGCGGCACAGACGGTTGCGTTGATGGCCGACGCGTTGTCAATGGACATCAATGGCGACGGTCGAGACGATTTGGTTTACCCGGTGGCGAATGCCAATCTTCGGGTAATGCTCGCCAATGGAAGTGGCTCAGGCTTTGCCAGTTCGTCTGATCTGGGCGTCAGTTCCCTCAATTACGCCAGTGCCTTGCCGCTGGACTACAACAGCGATGGAAAAATGGATTTGCTCATTCCGAGTGGCGGCAACTGGCATGCACTGACTTCCAACGGGACGCAATTCTCGGACACCGACTTGGGCATTGCCGCCACTGGCGCCGGAGGCAATGCGGCGGTGGCTGATTACAATGGCGACGGGCGCGCGGACCTCATCTATGCCGTCCAGCCCGGAACAAGTAACAGCGCGCTCAAGGGGCGCCTGAACACAGGAACTGGATTTGACTCAGAGGTCACGCTTTGGGCTGCACCTCAGGATTTTGCACTCGATACTGTTGGCCCAACAACGTCCGTCTTTGGCACTCCGCAAAATTACAACCGTGCCGTTTTGCGCGTCATAGACTTCGACGGTGATGGTCGCGCCGATTTGCTCGCTCGATTGAGGATTGACATCGAGTTTGGCGTTATGCATTTGTGGTACCCCATGCGCTCAACGGGCACGGCGTTCGTGAAGGGTACAGGCGCCCTTGGCAGCACAAATGAACAATCAGTCCTCGCCGACGTCAATGGCGATGGCTTGACGGATATTCTCACTCCGGGGAGCACCTACTGGAGCGTCTCACTCTCAAAGGGCAACGGTACCTTCGTTGGCGCTGGAACGACAGTGCCAGTAGGCGCCGTCGCGAAGGCCAAGGTCGCGGACTGGGACGGTGACGGGCGCACCGATCTGATCACAAGTGATGGCTCTTACTATTACTACTCGAAATCCACCGGGACTGGCTTCGCGACGGCCGTGAGCCTGGACATCCCTGACAGCAGCGCGGTCGCCAATGTGAAAATGGCCGACATCAATGGCGATGGCCTGACCGACTGGGTTTATTCGAACGGGTCAAACGAGGTGAAGTTCCGCCGCCACTCGGGGGCCATGGCCGACCTCGGTACCGCATTTGCCGACGGCTTTGACATCTCCCACGACCCGTCCTACCAGCCGCTGGTTCTGGCCAATTACACCAAGGGCTCGGACGCGGAATTTCCGTACCAGGATTATCAGGGCCCACTGCACGTGGTGGATCTCCTGACCGCCTCGACGGGCAGCGGCGATACCTACACCCAGACCTACGACTATGCGGGCGCCCAGGTACATGTGCAGGGTCGCGGCTTCACGGGTTTCGCGCTCCAGAAGATGCACGACAGCCGCGACAACCTGAATCGCCGCCAGGTTCGGCACTTAGATTTTCCCTACACGGGCATGGTCGCCGAGAGTGAACTGCGGCAGGCGAATGATCAGACGTCAATCCAGAAGACCGTCAACACGCGCGACAAACTTGAATTCGGCGGTACGAATGAAGAGGCATACTTTCCCTACGTGGAGCAGTCTGTGACCGATCTCAACGAGTTGGGTGGCCCGCAGAACACTCAGCCGGTTTCGAAGCAAACCACGATGACGGTCGTGGACAGCTACGGCAACCCGACCGTAGTGACCGTAGTGCGGCAGGATGTGGACGATACCTCCCCGTGGCACACGGAAACCTTCGCGATCGAGACGCAAATTGCCATAACCAACGACGACGGCAGCAACTGGTGCCTGGGCCGGCCGCACCGGACCACGGTGACGAGCACGGCGCCGAACAGCAGTCCCCAGACCCGCACCACCGCGGCCACCATCGACTACGCCGTGTGCCGCGCTACCGATCAGACGGTGGAGCCCGACAGCGACACCCTCAAGGTTGTCACCACCTTCGGGTTCGACGACTGCGGGAACCGGACCAGTGAGGCGGTGGTCGGCCGGAAGCCCGATGAAACCGCCATGGCCACCCGGACCACCTCTCGGAGCTTTGGCGCGCGCTGCCAGCTGCCCGTATCCGTCACCAACCCGCTGGATCAATCCAGCACCCTCAGCCACGACTACAACCTCGGCCTGCCCCTGACGGCTACCGACCCCAACGGACTTGAGGTCGACCAGAGCTGGGACAGCTTCGGGCGTCCGCAGGTGACGACCCGGCCGGACGGAACGGATACGTTGACGGCTGTCGACACCTGCAGTGCGGGTGACAACTACTGCGGCACTTACTCGAGTGACGTGCGTTGGCAGCGGCAAACGTTGCAGCGCGACACCAACGATACGGTGATCCGAACCGAGTCGGTAACCTATGATGGCTTCGATCGGCCCCGGTACCTGTCCACCCAGCTCGTGGGCGGTGCCTTTTCGGTGGTGCGGCGAACCTACGACAGCCTCGGCCGCCTGCACCGGGAGTACGCGCCGGCGGACGGTGGGGGAAATGGTTACCGGCAGCTGACCTACGACGCCCTCGGGCGGGTCACGGCCGACGGGCTGTACACCGCGTCAGGCGTGCTGGATCGCGGGTCCACGATCGCGTACGCCGGACGCAAGGTCACCACCACCGATCCGTTGCTCCACGAAACGACTCGTTACACCGACGTCGCCGGCCATTTGCGCCGCGTGGTTGAGCCGTCCCCGGGCGGCACGACGAACTACGGCTTCGACCCCTTCGGCAACCTCAACTCCGTCACCGATGCCGGCGGCGCGGTGACCACCTGGACCTACAACCTGAACGGCGCCCTGACAGCCCTGAGCCACCCCGACCGGGGCAACTGGAGCTACCTTGTGAACTCGCTCGGTGAGATGCTGAGCCAGACCGACGCCAAGAGCCAGACGCTTACCATGACCTACGACAAGCTGTCGCGCCCACTGACCCGGGTGGAGCCCGAAGGCACCACGACCTGGACCTGGGGCACGTCGGCAGCGGCACACGAGATCGGGCAGTTGAACACGGTCAGCGGCCCCGGCTACTCGGAGTCCTACGGCTTCGATGCCTATGGCCGGCTGGCGGCGACCAACTTCAGCACGGCCGAGGTCGAGGAGTACTACATCGACCAGGACTACAGCGCGACCACCGGCTTGCCCGAGTCGCTGACCTACCCGACGAGCACGTCGGGCTACCGGCTGCGGATCCGGTACGATCACGACCACGGAATCCTCAACCGCGTCTCCGACTACAACCAGTCCTCGACGGTGTTCTGGCAGCTCAACACCACCGACGCGCGGGGCCATGCCCTCGACGAACAGCTCGGCACGGCAATCAACGTGATCAGCGGCTTCGACCCCCTTACGGGGCTGATGGAGTACCGGACGGCCGGGGTGGGCGCGTCGGACACCAACCGCCAGAATTTGTCTTTCGAGTGGGACGCCAACGGCAACCTCAAGAAGCGCATCGATGTCAATCAGTCCAACCTCACCGAGGCGTTCTACTACGACGCGCTGAACCGGCTGGACTCCACGACGCGCAACGGCCTGACGAATCTGAATGTCGACCATTCCGCCAACGGCAACGTGGTCTATCGGTCCGACTACCCCGGTGGTGGCGTCAGCTTCAGCTACGAAGCCAGCCGGCCACACGCGGTCCGGTGGGTGTTCGGCTCCTGCGGCGGCTGCTGCGAGTGGTCGGACGCGTTCGAGTACGACGCCAACGGCAACCAGACCGTGCGCTACTCGAAGAACGGCAGCGGCAGCGCGGTGTCCTGGACCTCCTACAACCTGCCCCAGGTGATCAATCTCGGCCCGGCCAATGCCAGCCAGTTCTGGTACACCCCGGACCGGTCACGCTGGAAGCAGGTGGCGAACTACGGCGGCACCACCGAGACCACGATCTACATCGGCGGGCTGCTGGAGAAGGTCACCCGGGGCAACCTCGTCGAGTTCCGGCACAAGATTCCGGCCGGCCCCGGTTCGACGGTGGTCTACACCCGGCGCAGCAATGACACGGTCTCGACCTACTACACCACGACCGACCACCTGGGCTCGGGGACGGTGACCATGGACAGCAGCGGGGCCACCCTGGTGAACCTGAGCTTCGGGGCCTTCGGGAAGCGCCGGGGGGCGGCCTGGAACGACGTGCCGTCCACGGCCGACTGGGCCCAGATCACCGCCACCGGCCGGGACGGGTTTACCGGCCACGAGCACCTGGACAACGTCGGTGCCATCCACATGAACGGGCGGGTCTACGACCCCCAGCTCGGGCGGTTTATGTCGGCGGATCCGGTGTACGTGGGCGACCTGGCCCAGCCGCAGAGCCTGAACCCGTACAGCTACGTGGCGAATAACCCAGGGACCCGGGTGGACCCGACCGGCTTCTACGACGAAATCGCGGAAATCCTGGTCACGACGACCCGGATCCGGGACTTCTGGGAGCCGCCAGAGCCGCCGGTCAGCGGCGGGTGGGACCCGCCGGGGGAACTCCCCGGTGCTGGAGGCGGTGGCGGTGGTTCCGGGACGGAGTCTCCGCCGGAGGACGCGAGGCCGGACGACAAGCAGGAGAAGGCGACCTCCTGTGGTCGCGCACTTGCCGCGGCGCTAGCGAAAAGTACGCGGGCGGTAGATTCGGGGGCGGGCCTGCTTGGCGGTCGCTTCCCGAATATTGATACGCCTAGGGAGAGCGAGGCGCTGCAGCACTTCCTCAATGGTAGCGGAACTTCTATTCAGCTGACCTCAGGTGAGATGGCGTCAATTCGGTCGTACTTGAGTCAGAACCCAGGAAAGGTGGGTACGTTGTCGCCGATTGGTGATCGGGGCCTACAGAGCGCAACTATCCTCCTAGGGGCATCGAGTCAGTTCGATGCGCTGCTCGGTACGGCGACAGGGTATTTCAGGGGAGGGCATCTTGAGCGTGTCGAGGACAGCTGGGACTTGGATTACAAGTCAGGCGGGCGAGGCTCATATTCTGAGACATACGGCTATGGACCTCTCGTAAACGTAGGAACTGGAGCAGCTGGGTTCTTTGCGGAAGTTGTGTGCGAGCCATCATCATTCACCGTCGAGGGGAAATGAAGGGCCCCCTATACATAGTTGCCGCAATCGTCGGCGCGGGGGCGCTCGTCGGGCTATGGATTACCGTGCAGAATCACATACTTCGACCGTCTGCGATTTTGCAACGAGAGGCCCATATCGAATTCCCAGTCAGTTGGTATCACTATGAATTCGTAGTCGGAGACGGCGCATTGGAGCAGCGATGGTCGAGAGTCGTATCGGATGCTGAGGGCGAGAGCGTTAGGGCGCAGTGCCCCGCTTCTCAGCGGGTTGGGTATCAATGTGAAGCCCACCTTAGCCATCAAGACAAGACGACCGTACGAATTCTGATGAAGGGGAACCAGATCGTGATATCGAGACTTGCCTTTCCGTGACGCGCTGAACCGCCAACGGCAACCAGACCGTGCGCTACTCGAAGAACGGCAGCGGCAGCGCGGTGTCCTGGACCTCCTACAACCTGCCCCAGGTGATCAATCTCGGCCCGGCCAATGCCAGCCAGTTCTGGTACACCCCGGACCGGTCACGCTGGAAGCAGGTGGCGAACTACGGCGGCACCACCGAGACCACGATCTACATCGGCGGGCTGCTGGAGAAGGTCACCCGGGGCAACCTCGTCGAGTTCCGGCACAAGATTCCGGCCGGCCCCGGTTCGACGGTGGTCTACACCCGGCGCAGCAATGACACGGTCTCGACCTACTACACCACGACCGACCACCTGGGCTCGGGGACGGTGACCATGGACAGCAGCGGGGCCACCCTGGTGAACCTGAGCTTCGGGGCCTTCGGGAAGCGCCGGGGGGCGGCCTGGAACGACGTGCCGTCCACGGCCGACTGGGCCCAGATCACCGCCACCGGCCGGGACGGGTTTACCGGCCACGAGCACCTGGACAACGTCGGTGCCATCCACATGAACGGGCGGGTCTACGATCCGACGCTGGGGCGGTTTATGTCGGCGGACCCGGTGTATGGGGGGGACCTGGCTAATCCGCAGTCGCTGAATCCGTACAGCTACGTCAGCAACCGGCCGCTGAGTGCCACGGACCCGAGTGGCTACTGGGGCAATCTGCTGGCCGATGGCGGCTTCCCCTCGATCGAGTTGCCCACGGACAGCGCCCTCTCGGACCTGAACGGGGCGATCAGCGGCTTCCAGCGGTCCTTCAGCACCTGGGCCACCGGCTGCCGGGCCGGCAGTGACGCCTGCAACAACGCGGTCGATGTGTCGGAAATTACCCATAAGGTGGCGGGGGTGGTCTCGGCGGGCAACAGCGTGCAGGCGATGATCAACAACAGCGAACTGGCGCGGATTGCTCATGAAGATGAGAATTGGGCGAGGCTGCAGGCCTATGGTGCTTGGCTGAATGACAGGGACGAGAAAGAGCAAAGTGCAGCACTACTGTCGGGGGACATCGATGCCTGGCTTGCCTCGATAACCAAGTACGACGATGGCCCGTGGGACATTATTGCGGGGGGATTGAGCGTCGTCGGCAAGGTCTGGACGATACCAAACACGGTCATCGGCACAGCCGTTGGCCTGGCTGGTCTGCCGTTCGGCACCTCCATTTCATTCGGCAACAATGCCCTCCAGTTTGAAAGCTACCCGTGGGGCGAAGGGGCCCTGACGCTAGGCAATTCGATCATCTATGCCGGCGGGTGGGCGCCCGGGCAGTTTCGGAATCTATACGGCGATGCTCGCTTCTTGAATGTCGGCCGTCACGAGGAGGCACACACTCATCAGTATCAGGTGCTCGGACCCTTGTTTCTGCCGGCGTACCTCCTTTCGGGCGGGGTCAGTGCGACGAATCCATTTGAGAGAGCAGCCAATGACTATGCCGGCGGTGGCGGGTGGTGGCCGCCATGACGGCAATCACGAGAATCGTGTTGGGAATGACGTTGCTCGCCGGCACAGCCGGCTGCGATCCTGGCTATCCACTCGTCCTGCGCAATGGGCTTGCGACTCCGATTACCGTGCGGGCAAACTTTGAAGGCGAGCCTCCCGCCGAAGGGACTTTCCGGCCTGGCGAAGAGCTAGGCTTCATGCATCCGAAGGGCGACCTTGAGCGTGTCGTTGTGTTGTCCGGAGGCCAGCGGCTTCATGACCTCGACAAGCAAGCAATTCTGGACATGCGAAATTCCGTGCCCGATCCGTGGCGAGTGATTTGGAATATTCAAGCCAATGGAATCAAGCCGCTGAGCCGCGCAGAGGTGGAGCAGCTCGAAAGCAAATAGAGATAGACCAGGGTTGTCAATCTCGGCACCCCGTAGAACTAGTTCTTCTACACCCCGGACCGGGCCCGCTGGCGGCAGGTGGCGAACTACGGGGGCACCACGGAGACCACGGTCTACATCGGCGGACTTCTGGAGAAGGTCACCCGGGGCAAGGTCGTCGAGTTGCGGCATCACATTCCGGCGGGCCCGGGCTCGACGGTGGTGACCTGCTAGGCGATTTTCGGACCAGCTGATTCTTGAGAGGATGGCTCCCTGAGGGTCCCCAATTACCGGCTAGCCAATCAGTTTTGACCACTTCGCATCGACACGGGCGAAGGCCTCCGGCGCCAACGCTTCCA
>CAWDHQ010000001.1:2060000-2314610 GCA_963802215.1 uncultured Gammaproteobacteria bacterium | reverse complement strand
GCCAGTTCCGTGCCGGGGCTGATTAATGTCACCCGTGTTGGCCCGCGGACTTCGGTCAGACCCAGGGGAATGCTTGAGGCATCCCGCAGTTCCACCTTCCCAACCCCCGTGAAGACGATTTCCCGTGCCATGTTGCAGCACTCCTCTGAAAACTTTAATTCAGTAACTGGTTAGTTCATTTACGGACTGAATTTTGTCGGAGTCAAGCAACGCCTGTTGTTGAATGTCACTGCGTCTGCGTGGGGCGAGCCGCTACACCCAACCGCCGTCCACCACATAATGCTGCCCAGTGCAGGCGGATGCCTCGTCCGACGCCAGGAACACCGTGAATCGGGCAACCTCGTCCGGCATGATCTTGCGCTTCAGGCATTGCCGAAGCTCAAGCTCTTTCAAGGCTTCGGGTGTCAGCCATTTGTCGATCTGACGCTGTGTCATGATCCATCCGGGAGCAATTGCATTAACGCGGATGTTGTGCGGGCCATAGTCACGGGCCAATGAACGGGTAAGGCCAATCACGGCAGACTTGCAGGCGGTATAGGCCGCCATGCCGCCCTGCCCGATCATCCATGAAATGGAGCCGAAGTTGATGATCACGCCGGCTCGCGCCGCTTGCATATCGGGCAGCACCGCTTGCGCAGCGAAGAACTGGTGTTTCAGGTTGACTGCGATGCGGTCATCCCAGAATTCCGGTGTCACGTCAGCCGTGGCATGGCGCTCATCATGGGCGGCGTTGTTGACGAGCACCTGTACAGGACCAAATCTGTCGCGCACACGCACCACTGCGGCGCGCAAAGCCGTGATGTCGCGCAAGTCCGCATGTTCGAAATGCACTGCGTGACCTTTGTCGGTGAGTTCGGCAGCAAGAGCCTCAGATGCATCGCGCGCAATATCGATGAAGGCCACCTTGCAGTTCTGTGCCGCGAAATGCCGCACAATGGACGCACCAATGCCGGAGCCACCGCCAGTCACCAGTACCACCTGCCCCGCAAGATCCCTGTAAGTCGCCGTCATGTCATGTCCACTTCTTGCTCGTCGTCCGGTTTCAAAAGCCCTTTGTCGCGACAAGCCTCTGCCGCTTCACGAATATAGCTGCCAGTCTCCGGCGCATCATAACGTGCTGAAATTTCCTGACTGAGTGACAGAAGTTCAAAGTAGCTTGCGCGATAAGGTCTGAGCTTTTCGTATGCAGCCAGCAGCACATCATTTGGCAGTGCCGTCAACTCAGCCGCGCGGCGGAAGTTCCTCGCCAATTGCGGATAGCCCTCTGCCTCCGCGCGCCTCGCTTGCTGCAAAAGCGTATCACGCTGAATTGTCAAATCATCCGCTGATAGTTTGCCCAGCCGGACATTCTCCAAAGTGATGTCGCTCGTTGAGATCAAGCGCTGATTGCGCCTGATATCAGTATCAATGTCTGGATCTGTGCGTGGCCCTTTAGCTGACATAGGTCACCTGCATTTCTGTACTGGTGTTGCCGGGCACGATGCTGGCAATCTCGCGCTTGTGCATCAACATGGCATGCACAATCAATCGCAACCGCGCCATGAAACACTCCAGGTGGAAGTGCGCCCCCATGGCGGCGCGCAGCACCCTGGGTGACCACAGGTCGGCGCAGGGGGCCGACAGGTACACCTGGCGGATGCCCGCGGCGGCCGTGGAGCGCAGGATGGAGCCCAGGTTGCCGGGATCCTGGACGTCCTCGAGGAGTACGCAGGGTTCCGGATGGTCCGGGGGTGGCCGGCGTGCGGGAATGGCGATCAGGCCAAGGATGCCGGTCGGCGTCTGCACCGGCGCCAGCCGGCGGAAGAGCGCGTCGCTGAGTTCGACGCAGGGCACCGGGTCCAGGGCGGTGAGCAGCCTGGAGACTTCCGGGCGGCTCTTGCCCGACGTGCTGACCAGCAGCTGGCGCGGCGGGCCAATCCGTTGCCGGTAGCTGTCGATGAGGTGGACGCCGTCGATCAGTGCCAGGCCGGCCTGACGGCGGTCGCGGGCTGATTCGGCAAGGGCGAGGTACTCCCGGAATCGGGGGTTGTCGCTGGACGTGATGACTGTCATGGAAGGCCGGGAGTAAGTCCGCGCGGTCAGGGTGGGGCACTGTACCGCGCCCGGCGGGGCAAGCCACCCGTCACCCGTAGTGTTACGTTACAATTGATGGCTATTTGTCGATAAGAACCAACCGGATGATGCGCCCCATGCCGACCTCCCGCTACCCGCTCGCGCTGCTGCTGGCCGGTGTCCTGGCCGGTTGCGGGGGAGCCCCCGAAACACCGGCGCCGACGCCGAGCCTGGTGGTGACCACCACGAGTCCGGTCAGCCAGCAGATGGAGCGCACCATCGCGGTATCCGGCTCCGTGGCCGCCTGGCAGGAGATGTTCCTGGGGGTCGAACTCACGGGCATCCGGGTGGCCGAGGTCCTCGTTGAAGTGGGCGACAAGGTGAGTGCCGGCCAGGCGTTGCTGCGCCTGGATACCCGTACCCTCGAGGTCCAGGCCCGCCAGGCCGATGCCAGCGTGGCCCAGGCCCGGGCCAGCCTCGAGCTCGCGCGCGCCAATGCCGATCGCGGCGCCGCGCTGGTGAAGGAGGGCCTGATCTCCTCGAGCAACGCCGACGAACTGCGGGCCACGCTGACCAGTGCCGAAGCCCAGCTCGCGACCGCCGAGGCGGACCGGGACGCGGCGCGGCTGCGGCTCGGATATGCGACGCTTCGGGCGCCCGATGACGGCATCATCTCTGCCCGCACCGTGCAGCCGGGACAGATCGTCTCCGCCGGCACGGACCTGCTGCGACTGATCCGCGAGGGGCGGCTCGAGTGGCGCGCCGAGCTGACCGAGGCCGACCTGACCCGGGTAAAGGCCGGTACGCTCGTGGAACTGACAAGCCCCGGCGGTGAGCGCATCAAGGGCCGGGTCCGCGCCGTGTCGCCGTCCGTGGACCCCGAAACCCGCACGGGCATGCTGTACGCCGACCTGCCGGCGCCCGGTGACCTTCGTTCGGGCATGTTCGCCCAGGGCCAGATCCTGCTGGGCACCACGACCGCCACGGTGCTGCCCCGCGAGTCGGTGATCTTCCGCGATGGCTATCCTTACGTGTTCGTGGCCCGCGCCAGCGACAAGGCCGGCGACAGCACCTTCAATGTGGAGCAGCGGCGCATCACGGTCGGCGGCCAGCGTGGCGAGTTCACCGAGGTGCGGAGCGGCCTCAAGGCCGATGAGCGCGTCGTCGTGCGGGGCGCCGGCTTCCTGAGCGACGGCGACCTGGTGCGGGAGGTGGCCGCGAAGCCGGCCCTGGCGCAGGAGATGTCCCCGTGAACGTTTCCCTCTGGGGGATACGCAATCCGATCGCCGCCGCGCTGATCTTCGGCGTTCTCTGCTTGGCGGGCCTCGTCGGGCTGCGGAAGCTGCCGATTTCGCAGCTGCCGGACTTCGTCACTCCCGAGGTCACGGTGACGGTCAACCTTCCGGGCGCCAACCCCAGCCAGCTCGAGACCGACGTGACGCGCCGGGTCGAGGACGCCGTGGCCTCGCTCGCCAACATCGACAAGCTCACTTCCAATGTCAGTGAGGGCGTGTCGAAGACCCGGATCATCTTCGACCTGGGCCAGGACATGGACCGCGCGCTCCAGGACGTGAAGGACGCGGTGGAGCGCATCCGTGCGGAGCTGCCCCAGGACATCGAGGAGCCCGTCATCGCCCGCCTGTCACTGTTCGGCCCGACGCTGCTGGGCTATGCGGTGCAGTCGGACCGGATGGAACCGGACGAGCTCAGCTGGTTCGTGGACGACACCGTCCGCAAGGCGCTCTTCAGTGTCTCCGGGGTCGGCCAGGTGCAGCGCACCGGTGGCGTGGACCGGGAGGTGCGCGTGGACCTCCGCCCGGATTCCCTGCAGGCCTTTGGCCTGACCGCGGGCACCGTGTCCGCCCAGCTGGCCCGATTGCAGGTTGAACTGTCCGGTGGGCGGACCACCGTGGGTGGATCCGAGCAGTCGGTCCGCACCGTGGCGACCGTCCGCACGGCCGCCGACCTGGCGAACTATCCGATCTCCCTGCCCGACGGCCGCTCCGTGCGGCTCTCGTCGCTGGCGACCGTCACGGACGGCACGGCGGAGCCCCGGGAAGTCGCGTTGCTGAATGGCAAGCCGGTGGTCTCCGTATCGATCCAGCGCGCGGCGGACACCAGTGCTGTCGCGGTCGGCGAGGCCGTGCGCCGGAAAATCGCCCAGCTGGAAGCCGAGCATCCCGACGTTCGCTTCATCGAGGTCGCCTCCGGGGTCGAGGCCGCCAAGTCTTCCTACGATGCGTCGGTCACGATGCTCATCGAAGGCGCGTTGCTCGCGGTTCTCGTGGTCTGGCTTTTCCTGCGCGACTGGCGCGCCACCTGGATCTCCGCACTCGCGCTGCCGCTTTCCGTGCTGCCCACCTTCGCGGTCATGAGCTGGCTCGGCTACAGCCTGAACCTGCTGTCCCTGCTGGCCTTTGCCGTGGTGATCGGCGTGCTGGTGGACGATGCCATCGTGGAGATCGAGAACATCGCCCAGCACCGGGCCATGGGGAAGACGCCGCGGCAGGCCGCCATCGATGCGGCGGACGAGATCGGCATCGCGGTGATCGCCACGTCGGCGACCCTGGCCGCCGTTTTCGTCCCGGTGGCCTTCATGCCCGGCGAGATCGGCCTGTACTTCCGGGAGTTCGGCTGGACCGCGGCCACGGCGGTTCTGTTCTCCCTGCTGGTCGCGCGGCTGCTCACGCCGATGCTGGCCGCCCGGTTCATGCGGGAAAACCACGTCGCCAGCCGGGAACCCCGCTGGATGCCCGCCTACCTGTCCTGGGTCCGGGCGGCGCTCCGGCACCGGTGGCTCACCATGGGCCTGGCAATCGGTACGTTCGTCGCCTCCCTTGCAATCATCCCGCTGATACCCACCACCTTCCTGCCGGCGTCCGACCAGTCGCGGACCGACTTGCTGGTGAACCTGCCCCCCGGTGCCCGCCTGAGCGACACCATGGCCGCCGCCGAACAGGTGCGGCTCCTGCTCCAGGACATTCCCGAGCTCGACAGCGTGTTCGCACGGATCGGCGCTGTGTCCCTGGGCGGTTACGATGCTGCGAGCCTGGCGGACGTGCGGAAGGCTGCGCTGACCCTCGAGTTTGCCGCCGACCGGAAGCGCAACATCCAGGAGCTGGAGACGGAGGTCCGGGAGCGCCTCAAGGACCTGCCAGGAGTGCGGGTGAGCTTTGCCGCCCAGGCGCCCGGCGACCGGCTGGACGTCGTGCTCGCGGGCAAGGATTCCCTGCATCTCGCGGAGGCAGGCCGCAACATCGAGGCTGCGCTCCGCGCGATGCCCGGTCTCGGCAGCGTCGTGTCCACCGCGTCCCTCCTGAATCCGGAGATCGTGATCACCCCGGATCCTGCGCGGGCGGCCGACCTGGGCGTGTCCACCGTGGACATCGCCGCTGCCGCGCGGATCGCCACCAGTGGCGACTTCCGCCGCAACCTGGCCAAGCTGAATCTCGCGGAACGGCAGATCCCGATCCGTGTGCAGATCGCCGACAGCTCGCTGAACGATGCCGCGCTGCTGTCCCTGCTCCGGGTGCCGTCGCGGAATGGCACGGTGCCGCTTTCGGCGGTCGCGACCATCACCGACGGCAGTGGTCCGGCGCAGATCGAGCGGTTCAACCGGGAGCGCAATATCAAGATCTCGGCCGAGTTGAACGGCCAGCCGCTGGGCAACGTGACGGCTGCCCTGCGCAAGACCGACGCCGTGACCAACCTGCCACCCGGCGTCCGCATCGTACCGAGTGGCGACGCAGAGGCCTTCGCCGAGATGTTCCTTGGATTCGGCCTCGCCATGCTCGCGGGCATCGTCAGCGTTTACCTGGTGCTGCTGCTCCTCTTCCGCAGCGCCATCCAGCCGCTGGTGATCCTTGGCGCCGTGCCCCTCGCCGGCGCGGGCGCCTTCGGCGGCCTGCTGTTGAGCGGCTACGCGCTGTCGCTGCCGTCACTGATCGGCCTGCTCCTGCTCACGGGCGTCGCGACCAAGAACTCCATCCTGATCGTGGACTACGCGATCATCGGTGAACGGGACCAGGGCCTGTCGCGCCACGACGCGATCATGGTCGCCTGCCGCAAGCGAGCCCGGCCGGTGATCATGACGACCATTGCCATGGCCGCCGGCATGCTGCCGGTCGCGATCGGACTGGGTGCGGACGGCAACTTCAGGGCGCCCCTCGGCGCTTCGGTGATCGGCGGCCTGCTGACCTCGACGCTGCTGTCGCTGGTCGCGGTACCGGCGGCCTACTCGCTGTTCGCCGACCTGCTGGACTGGTGGCGGGCGAGGAAGGGGGACATGCCTAAGCTTGCACCGCAGAACTAGGCATGTCCCCACCTACGACTTTGCGATGAGCTCTGCCCACTTTGCGTCCACGCGCGCAAACGCGTCGGGCGCAAGCGCCGTCAGGATTTCCCGGTTGGTTCTCGGGAACGTGGCCGGGCCGCCTTCGCCCGGCAGCTGCCGGGTGGCGTCGATGATGATCTTGCTGGTCCTGTTCGGGTCTTTCTGGCTGGGATCCAGCGGGAGCCCGGGCAGGTTCTCGAAGATGCGCGCTGCCGGGCTCGGCTGCCAGCGCGAACTGATGGCCGCCATGACCTGGGCCGTGTCCATCAGGTCGACGTCCCGGTCGAGCACGATGACCACCTTCGCCACCGGGTTGAACTTGCCCAGCTTCTCGCCGGCGGCGATGCCCTGGCCCGGTGCCGTCTTGTCGATACTGATGAAGAAAATATTGTTGGCGTTGCCAAGGTAGTGGAAGTCCACGATTTCCGGCACGAACTTCTTCGAGAACAGGTAGGAGGACGCCACGCCCGGTGACTTCATCGGGCCCCGGTCCACGCCCGTGAAGCTGTTGTGCAGCCAGGGGTTCCGGCGGTGGGTCACCGTGGTGACGTTCATCCACCAGGCCATCTCGCCGTCGCCCTGGTAGCCGAGGCCCTCGCCGTAGGGACCCTCGCGCTCCAGGTCGGCCAGCGTGATCTCGCCCTCGATCACCATCTCGGCGTGAGCCGGCACCAGGAAGTCATTGGTCTCGCTCTTCACGATCTCCACGGGGCGCCCGCGCAGGCCGCCGGCCACCGCCAGCTCGTCCACGGGCCTGTCGCCGACCCGGTTCGCCGTGCGTGAGCCGCTGACGACGTACACGATGGGGTCCTGGCCCAGCACCAGGGAGATGCGCGCCATCTTCTCGCCGCGCTTCCGGGCCGCGTCCAGCATCTTCCAGCCCGTCTGGCCGGCGCCGGGGCTGACCGCGACCTTCCGCGGACCCTTGAGCTGGCAGCGGTAGGTGCCCAGGTTCACGCCCGCCTTCGGGTCCACCGTGAACACCGAGGCCGTGTTGATGTAGCGGCCGCCATCGCCGGGATTCACCTGCATGAACGGGAATGTCGTCAGGTCGATCTCGTCGCCCCGGAGGATCACTTCCTTGCACAGCGCTTTCTCGCGCGGCACCAGCACCGGCGGGATCTCCGGGTAGCGGCCGCCGTTCTTCCCCGCCAGCTCGATGAGGTGCGCCCGGGCCTTGCGGAAGGTCGCCTTGCCGCTTGAGGGGTCGGGCTCGAGGCCGAGGGCCAGGCACTCGGCGTCCCAGGGCCCCAGGTAGTTGCCGACGACCGGGCCGTGGAGCCACCGGCCACCAATCTTCACTTCGTCGAAGAGCAGGGCAGGCGCGCCTTCCAGTCCGTGCCGCTCCACCAGCCGGTACATGAGCGCCGTACCCTCGTAGGCGTCCTGGTCCACCCGGTCGATGCGGAGCAGGCGGCCCCGGGCGTCCAGCGCCTCGATCATCTCGCGCATGGTATCGAAGGGCCCGGTGGGGCCGGAGCGTCGGCTCGTGGAGGTGGCGCTGGCGGAGGCGGGTGCGGTGAGCGCGGCGGCGATGCTCATTGAACTGCCGGCAACGAAAGTTCGGCGGGTGAAGGGGGGGAATTCACTCATGGCAACTCTCCCGTGAACTGCAGCGGCCATGATGGACCATAGTCAGACCAGCGGCTCGCCGTTCTCCCCGTACCAGCGCTGGATCCCGTTCCAGATCTCCCCGGCGGACTCGGCGTACCAGAAAAGTTCCAGGTCTTCCGGATCGATGACGCCTTCCTCGACGAGGAATTCCGGATCGAATGCCCCCTGCCAGAACTCCCGGCCCACGAGCACGACCGGGACGGGCCTGATCTTGCGCGTCTGCACCAATGTGAGGGTCTCGAACAGCTCATCCATGGTGCCGTAGCCGCCCGGGAAGGCGACGAGTGCCCGCGCCCGCAGCAGGAAGTGCAGCTTGCGCAGGGCAAAGTAGTGGAAGCGCATGCAGAGGTCCGGGGTGATGTAGGGGTTCGGGTATTGCTCGTGGGGCAGCCGGATGTTCAGGCCGACGGATTTGGCGCCAGCATCGAATGCCCCGCGGTTCGCAGCCTCCATGATTCCGGGGCCGCCACCCGTCAGGACCACGAGATGGGAGCCGTGGTCCCCCCGGTCGGCCCGCGCCACCAGCTGGCCGAATTCCCGCGCCACGTCGTAGTAGCGGCTCTTGGCCAGGATACGCTCGGCAATGCGCAACCGGCGCTGTTGCTCGGGATCGCCGGGATGCGCCGCGCAGTCCGCCCGCCGCGCGTCGAGTGCCCGCTGCGCAGCCGCCGGCTCGGTGATTCGCGTGCTGCCGAAGACCACGATGGTGTGGGTGATCCCGTGCTTCCTGAGGAGCATCTCAGGCTTGGCGTAGTCGATCTGGAGTCGAACGCCCCGGGTCTCCTCCAGCTGCAGGAAGTCGACGTCCCCGTCCGCCTCGCAGTAGCTCGGGCTGGTGAGGATGGCCTGGAGCCGCGCCGGCGCCCCGGCATCGTCCTCGACATCCTTGGGCCGCTGCCAGGGCAATGGTTCGCGCCGCGTGAGCGGCTGGGCCGGCGGCGGAATCGTCGGCCTCGAATCCGGCGGGCTGGTCTTGGACATGAGCGTTCTCCGGATGGTCAGCGCGACATCCCGGCAGGGATGGCGAGGATCTAGGACCCGATCCGGGCTTTGTCCGGACGGGCGTATCGCGCATGAATGGGCTCCTACAGGATGTAGCGGCTCAGGTCCTGGTCCTTGACCAGGCTACCCAGTTGCGCCTCCACGTAGGCCGCGTCCACCGTCAGGTGCCTGCCGCCCTGGTCCGCGGCCTCGAACGACACGGTTTCCAGCAGGCGTTCCATGACGGTGTGCAGCCGCCGGGCGCCGATGTTCTCCTGCTCGCTGTTCACGTGGAAGGCGATCTCTGCCAGGCGGCGCACGCCGGTCTCGGCGAATTCGATGGCTACGCCCTCCGTGGCCATCAGCGCGACGTACTGCCGCGTGAGCGAGGCGTCGGGCTCGGTGAGGATGCGGACGAAGTCCTCGGTGGTCAGGGCGTCCAGCTCCACGCGGATCGGGAAGCGGCCCTGGAGCTCCGGGATCAGGTCGGAGGGCTTCGACGCGTGGAACGCGCCCGAGGCGATGAAGAGGATGTGGTCGGTCTTCACCATGCCGTACTTGGTGCTGACGGTGCAGCCCTCCACCAGCGGCAGCAGGTCCCGCTGCACGCCTTCGCGGGACACGTCGGCCCCGTGGGTCTCCCCGCGGCGGGCGACCTTGTCGATCTCGTCGATGAAGACGATGCCGTTCTGTTCCACGTTCTCGAGAGCGGCCGACTTCAGGTCCTCCTCGTTGACCAGGCGGCCGGCCTCCTCGTCGGTCAGCAGGCGGAAGGCTTCCTTCACCTTGAGCTTGCGGGACTTGCGGCGGCCCGCACCCATGTTCTGGAACAGGCTCTGCAGCTGGCTGGACATCTCCTCCATCCCGGGCGGGGCCATGATTTCTACGCCCATGGGTACCGCGGCAACGTCCACCTCGATTTCCTTGTCGTCCAGCTTGCCCTCGCGAAGCATCTTCCGGAATTTCTGCCGGGTTTCGGAGTTGCGGGATTCCTGGGGTGAGGTGAAGCCGGCGGAGGGTGGCGGCAGCAGGGCGTCCAGCACCTTCTCCTCGGCGGCGTCCTCCGCACGGTGGCGGACCTTCTGGGTCTCGCGCTCCCGGGTCAGTTTCACCGCGGCATCCATCAGGTCCTTGATGATGCTGTCCACTTCCCGGCCCACGTAGCCCACCTCGGTGAACTTGGTGGCTTCCACCTTGATGAAGGGCGCCTGGGCCAGGCGCGCCAGGCGGCGGGCAATCTCCGTCTTGCCCACGCCCGTGGGGCCGATCATCAGGATGTTCTTCGGCGTGATCTCGCTCTGCAGGGGCTCGCCCACCTGCATGCGCCGCCAGCGGTTGCGGAGGGCGATGGCCACGGCGCGCTTCGCGTCGTCCTGGCCGACGATGTACTTGTCCAGCTCCTGGACGATTTCACGGGGGGTCATCTGGGACATGGGATTTCTTCCGACGCTGTAGGAGCGGCGACCGCCGCGACCAAATCTGATCGCGGCTGAAGCCGCTCCTACGCGAGAGTTTCAATGGTGATGTGCTGGTTGGTGTAGATGCAGATCTTCCCGGCGATCCCCAGGCTCTTCCGGACGATCTGCTCGGCGGACAGTTCCGAGTTCTCCAGCAGCGCGCGGGCTGCCGCCTGGGCGAATGGTCCGCCGGAGCCGATGGCCATCAGGTCGTCCTCCGGCTCGATCACGTCGCCGTTGCCGGAGATGATCAGGGACTTCTCCCGGTCGGCCACGCAGAGCAGGGCTTCCAGGCGCCGCAGGCGCCGGTCGGTGCGCCACTCCTTGGCCAGCTCGATGGCGGCACGGCTCAGGTTGCCGTACTGGGTGAGCTTGCCCTCGAAGAGCTCGAACAGCGTGAAGGCGTCGGCCGTGCCGCCCGCAAACCCCGCCAGGACCCGCCCGTCGGCCAGCCGCCGGACCTTGCGGGCATTGCCCTTCATGATGGTGTTGCCAAGGGTGACCTGCCCGTCACCGCCCACGGCAACGGAGCCGTTGCGGCGCACGGAAACGATGGTGGTGCCGTCGAATTGCTGCATGGACGCCTGCTTCTTCAGGGTTCTTTGGCCGATATTCTATCTGGGGGCGCCCCGGGAAATGAAAAGGGGGGAATTGGGGACATGCCTCAATTCCCCCTCGTTCAAGGGTGTCAGTCGGCCTTGGGCGGTGGCCCACCCATCCGGCCCCTCATTTTGTCCCGGGCCTCGGCCTTCATCTCGTCACACTTTTCGGGATCGGCCTTGCACCTGGCCTCCAGCTCGGCCCGCTTGGCCTGCATCTGCGCACGTTGTTCCTCGCACTTTTGCGGGTTAGCCTGGCAGAACTCCTGGCGCTCAGCCCGCTTCTGCTTCACCTGTTCCCGCTGTTCCTTGCAGGTGTCGGGATTGTCCTTGCAGAACTGCTGACGCTCTGCCTTCTTTGCCTTCATCTGCTCGCGCTGCTGCGCGCACTTCTCCGGATTGGCCTTGCAGAATTCCTGGCGCTTCGCGCGGGCATCGTCGCACTTTCCGGGGTTGTCCTTGCAGACCTCCTGGCGCGGCATGGGGGGTGGGCCACCGCCATCGTTGGCGCTGGCGACCAGTGGTGTGGCCAACATGGCCAGGGCAGCGATGAGCGGGAACAGACGTTGCTGCATTTGCATAGCTCCTACCGTTTTTTCAGGCGTGCCCGGGGGTGGGCCTTGTCGTACACCTGCGCCAGGTGCTGGAAGTTCAGGTGGGTGTAAATCTGGGTCGTGCTGATGTCCGCGTGGCCCAGCATCTCCTGGACGCTCCGCAGGTCGCTGCTGGACTCCAGCAGGTGTGTCGCGAAGCTGTGCCGGAACAGGTGGGGGTAGACTCGCTGGGACACGCCGGCCCGAAGGGCCCAGTACTGGACCCGCATCTGCACCGTGCGCGGGCTGATCCGGTTGCCCCGGGGTCCGACGAACAGCGCCCGTTCCTCATTGCGCGCCATTTGCACCCGCACCTTCTGCCAGGCAGCTATCTCGGTCCGGGCATGGCGCCCGACCGGCACGATGCGGGTCTTGTTTCCCTTGCCGGTGACGCGAACGGTTCCATCCGCCAGGTCCACGGCGCCCAGGTCCAGGCCCACCAGCTCGGCGAGCCGCAGCCCGGATGAGTAGAGCAGCTCCAGCATGGCCCGGTCCCGGACGGTCTCGGGCTCCTCGCCCTCGATCTTCAGCAGCTGGGCCATCTGGTCCACGTCGAGGGTGTTCGGCAGTTTGCGGGGCGCCTGGGGCGCCGACACGTCGGCCCCGGGATTGCTCTTCAGCTGGCCCTCCCGGATCAGGTAGTTCATGAGGCTGCGCGCGCCTGACAGGCGCCGCTGGATGCTCCGGGGCGACAGCCCGCCCGCGTGGCTGACGGCCGCGAAGCGCCGCAGGTGATGGGAGCGCAGCTCCGTGAAGGCGGGGATCTCGTGGCGGTCGCAGAATTCGGCGAGGCAGACCAGGTCTCGGCGGTAGCTCTTTGCCGTGTTGTCGGACAGCCGCCGCTCGAGCTTCAGGTGCTCGAGGAAGCGTTCAGCGGTTTGCCAGTGCCGCGCATCCATTCGCGGGGGCCTTTCGGCGGGGAATCAGGCGGCGGCTCGGGTCCGCAGGGCACAACTGACGAGTTCGCCGAGGCGCGCCAGAAAATCGATGCTCATGCCCGGGTGGAAGTGGTCGGAATCCCGGCTGCCCACGGCGAGGAAGCCCAGCTCGGACTTCTGCCCGAGGGGGACCAGCGCCACGGAACCGATCTCCACGTTGCCCGCGCCAAAGAGGAAGTCCCGCTGGGCATCCCGCACCTGGCCGCAGCGCGGGGCATTGGATTGCAGGAAGGTCCTGAAGGAGGCAATGGCGGGATCGTCCCGGCCCACCACCCGCAGGAAGCGACCGGTGGCCTCGCCACCCGCCGGGTCCTCGAAGACCACCAGCACCGACTGGTCGGCGTTGAAGGAAATCCGGAGCTGGGACTCCAGCACCTGCACCACGCCGGCCTGGTCCGGAGCCGCCAGCATCAGCATGGCCAGCGCATGAATGCGGGCTGCCAGGGCGTCATTGCTCCGGGCGACGTCCAGGAGGTCCTTGAGCTTGCGCTCGAGCTTGAGGTTCTTCTGGCGAAGGACCAGCACCTGCCGCTCCACCAGGGAAACCGCTGGCCCGCCCGCGTCGTGGGGCAGCCTGAGGCTGTTCAGCAGGGCCGAATGGCGCTCGAAGAAATCGGGATTGGCCTGGAGGTAGTCAGCAATGCTGTCTTCAGTGAGGGTGGTCTCCGCGACGTGCTGCTGCTTCAGCGTGCTCATAACTGGATCGTTCCCTCGAACACAGTGACTGCCTCGCCGGTCATCCACACGGGGTGACCCGGCCCTTCCCATCGGACCCGCAGGGCGCCGCCGGGCAATTCGACGGTCACCTGCGCATCCAGCAGGCTCCACGTGCGGCCAATAACCACTGCCGCGCAGGCTCCGGTCCCGCAGGCTGACGTTTCCCCCACGCCGCGCTCGAAAACCCGCAACCGGATGCGGTCCGGCGCGAGTACCTGCATGAAACCGATGTTAGCACGGTTCGGAAAGCGCTCATGACGCTCGAGGCGCTGGCCAATCTGTTCAACGGGCGCTGCGTCCACGTCGGCGACGAGAATCACGGCGTGCGGATTTCCCATCGACACCACGCCGGCACCGACACGGTCGTCACCCAGCGCCAGATCGTACTTCAGGGCCTGCTCCGTCGCCTTGAACGGGATAGCCGCCGGACGGAATTCCGGCACCGCCATTTCGACCGCAACCGCATCGTCGCTCTCGATGAGGGCGAGAACGGAGCCGCCGCCGTAGCCAAGGCGCAGTTCCTGCTGACCGGGCCTGGCGATCAGGCGTGCGATGCACCGCGCACCGTTCCCGCATTGCTCGGCTTCGGTGCCGTCGGTGTTGAAGATCCGGTAGTGCACGTCGTCACCACCATGCCTTGGCGACTCGAGCCACAGCAGCTGGTCGAAGCCGATGCCCCGGTGGCGGTCGGCGAGCTGGCGGATACGCTCCGGCGCCGGCAGGGCGAGCCCGTCGCCCCTGATCAGCACGAAGTCGTTGCCGAGGCCGTGCATCTTGGTGAATGGAACGTGCGTCACTTTGCAGGAACTTTGCCGTCATCCGGAGCTGAACCAGGTCGTGAAGTATAGCGGCGAGCCGCGCTCGTGGACTTTTGTCAAACCGGCCGTTAAGGTTACGCGTCCTGCGCTCGACGCGGGACGCCAACCCCGAAAAAACAGGGCACCAAAACAAGCAAGGGCAGCTGATTCATGCGTCACATCCTGGTCCTCAATTCCAAAGGTGGCTGCGGGAAGAGCACGATCGCCACCAGCCTGGCGGCCTACTACGCCACGCGCGATGAACGGGTCACCCTGGTGGATTACGACCACCAGGCATCGAGCCTCGACTGGCTCCAGCGCCGGCCCGAGAACCGACCCCCCATCACCGGGGTGGCCGGCTTCAACGACGGTTTCCGCCCGGTCCCGCGCAACACGGACGTTGTGGTCATCGACGCGCCGGCGGGTTGCCACGGCCGGGAGCTGACCGAGCTCGTGCGCCACGCCGAGACCATCGTCGTGCCGGTGCTGCCGTCCACCATCGATATCGTTGCCTCAGGCAAGTTCATCGATGCGCTTCAGGAGGTGGGCAAGGTCGAGCGCCGGGAAGTGAAGCTCGCGGTCGTCGGCAACCGGGTTCGCGAAGTCACCCTGATCGCCCAGGAGCTGGACGACTACCTCGGCAAGCTGAAGATGCCCTACGTGACCAAGCTGCGCGAGGCGCAGAACTACGTCCGGGCCTATACCCGGGGCCTTGGCATCCATGAATTGCCCGAGTACCTGGCATGGCCGGACTGGGAGCAGTGGAAGCCTCTGGTTAGCTGGCTGAACAGCAAGAAGAGCCAGCCCAAGGCCGCCTAGCGCACTCCGTCGCCCGCGGCATCCCGGTCGGGATCCCTTCCGGCTACCGTGAGGACACGGTTAGCGCCGGAAGGGACGCCTGCCCGTGCTGCCGCTGCTTCAGGATTCCCCGCGCCCGCCGTCATCGCGAGACCCCGTTCGTAGGCCTTCGAGGCGGACTGGGCCTCGCCCACCCGGGCCATGAGCTGCCCGAGCGCCCGGTAGGTTTCCGGCGCCGGGAGGATCGCCAGGCTGGCTTCCAGGTAACTTCGGGCCTTGCCCCACAGCTGGTGGCGCACGCTCGCCCGGCCGGCGGCGAGGAGCAGCGCGGCGTCTTCGGGCCGTTCCTTGAGCCAGGCCTCGATGCGCTTCAGGTGCGCGGCAGGATCCGCCACCGGCAGTTCGCCGTAGAGGTCGATAAGCGCCTTGCTCCAGTCCTCCCTGAGCGTCCGGCGAATCTCGGCTTCCGCGTCCTCGGTGGCGCCGCAGGCGATTAGCGCCTGGGCGCGGGTCAGGGTGAGGCGCGGTTCCCGGCGCAGGTGCCGCGGAATGTCCTCCCAGACCTTGTCGAGCGCGACCCGGTCGAGGCGAACGCTGGTCATGATGCCGCCGTAGGCGTCCACGCTCCACTCGTCCAGCATCTCGACGGGCACGTTGCCGCGCCGACGGAGCAGCGGAAGCAGTTCCGCGAGCGGTTGCCACTCCTTGCGCCGGTAGTGGAGCTCGCCCAGCAGCTTCAGGGCCTGGGCGTGGGTGGGGTGGCGTTCCCGCACCCGGTTCAGGCTGGCCAGAGCCTCCCCATACTGGCCGTCCTCCAGCTGCAGTTCGGCCTGGGTCAGCAGGACGGCGTCCCGCGCGAGCGGCTCCTGCTCGCAGGCCATGCGCAGCCAGCTGTCCCGGCGGCTGCGGTCGCCCTGCATCTGGGCGGCTCGGGCGGCAGCCAGGTAATTGAGCAGGGGCGTTTCCGACTGGCGCGCGCCACGGGTCAGCAGGCGCTCGCCCCGGGCCAGGCGTCCTTCGGCGAGGGCGATGTAACCCTTGGTGGCCTGCCGGCCCGCGTAATTGATGCGTGCCCGCGCCCAGGCCTCACCCAGCCTGCGCGGCGCCCGCCACACCTGGACCAGCACGCGAACCGCCGAATAGCCCAGTACCAGCAGCAGCGCCAGGATCGGCACCGAGGTCTCGATGACGTAGCCGCGGAAGTTGACGAGCACGTAGCCGTTGTCGGCCAGCACGAGGTGCGCGGCGAGGGCGCCGACGATCAGCGAAAGGACAACGACTAGGCCGACTTTCATCGGCCTTCCTGCTTCGCCACGGCTGCAGGCCGTCCGGCGGCGCTGATCCGGAGCAGCGCGTCCAGCGAGCCGGAAATGTCCGGGAGTTCCTCGGGCAGGCGGGCGGCCGCGAGCTCGGTCAGCGACTCGGAGGCGGCCTGCACGTCCGGCGAGCTGATGTCGAAGTGCTCGCGCAGCCGCTCACCCGCGGCCTCGACGGAGCGGCGGTACATGCCAGCGTCGCCGCGCATGATGGCGAGCCGGGCCAGCTGCAGCTCGAGATCGAGGCTCCGCATCAGCACGGCCTGTTCCGCCTCAGACAACAGTGGCGAAACCGGATCGTCCACGCGCCGCACGCTGACGAGGCTGGCCAGCGCAGCGCGGGTGGCCGCCAGCGCGCGGTCGAAGCCGCTGAGGGGTGCCGCAGGCTTCTCCGGCGCCGCCCGGAATTCCCGGGGCGCGGAACTCTTGAGGCGCAGCGTTTCCAGATTGTCCGCCAGGCTGCCGAGCGTGAGAACGATGCCCTCGGTGTCCGCGCGGGGCACGGCCTTCAGGCTGTTGATCTCGGCGGACAACAGCTTGCGGACCGGAGTCAGGCGCGGGTCGTTGAGTTCGCGAAGGGAGTCATCGGCGAGTCCGAGGGCGGTCTGGGCCACTTCCACGTCGCCGGCGAGCCCGATCTGTGCGTTCGCGATGCGCATGTAGTGCTCTGCTTCAGCCAGCAGCCAGGCCGAACGGACCTTGTCGCCGACGCCGACGAAGCGGTCGACCGTCTGCTCCAGCTGCAGGACGCGGTCTGGCAGTTCGCCGAGGGCCTCGGTCTCCCGCGTGACGCGCTCCCGGAGCCGGTCCATGTCGTCATCCAGCAGGCGCCGGCCCGTGGAGACTTCATCGAGGCGGGCCTTGAGGGCGGCCAGCTCGGAACTCCTGATGCCGGCATCCTCGCGCAATTCGGCGACCCGCTGCCCGATGCCGGAGCGCTGTTCGACCCACACATAGCCGGCGACGGCGACGGACACGCCGAGGGCGACGAGGGCGGTGGTGACGGTGAGGCTGGTGCTTGCCATGGGGCCATTTTGCCAGTGAATCGCACCCGTAGGAGCGCCGACCGGCGCGACCGGCCAGTCCCCTCTGTCGCTGAGACGCTCCTGCCGGGGACTGGCCGGTCGCGCCGGTCGGCGCTCCTACGGGCAGCTACCCCCCCGCCCGCAGCCGCCGCTTCACGTCCCCCACGTGGCGCCGGCTGACCGGCAGGACCCGGGCGTCGCCCTTCAGTCGCACCTGCCAGGCGCCGCTGTCGTCGCGCTCCAGGATATCGAGCCAGGCGACGGCGACCAGGGCGTTGCGGTGGATCCGGAGGAAGCGGTCGCCGAACTCGTCCTCCAGGTCCTTCAGGGGCTCATCGAGCAGTGCCTCGCCCCCGTTGTAGTGGGCCGTGACGTATTTCTGGTCGGCCTGGAAGCAGACGACGTCCTCGACCGGGATCATCTGCAGTCCCCGGGTGCGCTGCACGCAGATGTGGGAGCGTGGGCTGGAACCCGGGATCCGGAGCAGCTGTGCCCTGCCGACCCGGGTGGCGTGCTCCAGCGTCTGTTGCAGCCGCTCCCGGCGGACCGGCTTCAGCAGGTACCCCACGGCCTGGGCCTCGAAGGCCTGGATTGCGTACTCGTCGTAGGCCGTGGTGAACACCACGGCCGGCCGCCGTTCCCAGCCCGCCAGCTGGCTCGCCACCTGCAGGCCATCCACGCCGGGCATGCGGATGTCGAGCAGGACCACGTCGGGCTGCAGCGTGCTGCAGAGGTTCAGCGCCTCCTCGCCGTGGCCGGCTTCCCCGACCACGTGAAAGCCCTCGAGGTCCGTCACCAGCTGCCGGAGACGGCTGCGGGCCGGAGGCTCGTCGTCGACGATCAGCACGCTGGCGGCTTCCGGGGTGACGGTGTCGGCGCTCACGAGTAGGTCCGCACTCCATCCGCAGGAAAGACGATGGTGACAGTGTAGCTGTCTGGCGCCGCGTCGATGGCCAGTGCGCCAGCGGCGCCGAAAGCGAGCTCGAGCCGCTCGCGGATGTTCTCCAGCGCGAGCCCGTGGCCGGGGCGGGACGCCATTCCCGCCGGAGGCAGCGGGTTGGTCACCGAGATGCGGATCTGCCTGCCATCCGACTCCCCACGGACCGAGATGACGCCGGGGTGCGGCGAGGGCTCGATCCCGTGGTAGATCGCGTTCTCCAGCAGGGGCTGGATCGTGAGCCCCGGAATTTCCGCCGCCTCGGCAAGGTTCCCGAGTTGCCACTCGACCTTGAGCCGGTCGCCCAGCCGGTGCTGTTCCATCCGCTCGTAGACCCGCGCGATCTCCAGCTCCTCCTGCAGCGGGATCAGCTGGCGCCCGTCCCGGAGCGAGGCGCGGAACAGGTCGGCCAGGTCCTCCACGGCTTGCTCCGCTGCCACGGGGTTGGTGCGCGTGAGGGACGCGATGGTGTTCATGCTGTTAAACAGGAAGTGCGGCCGGATGCGGGCCTGCAGGGCATTCAGCCGGGCCTCCGCCTCGCGTCTCACGTTCCGCTGCCACTGCTGCGACACGTAGAAGTAGCGCAGCAGCGGGGCCGTGACCAGCGTGGCGATGGCGATATTCCGGGTGAGGAAGGACCAGTGCTCCGTCGGGAACCAGCCGCCGCCGGTGTCCGGTCCGGCCCCCAGGAAGCGGCCGAGCCAGAACGCGGCTTCCGAGACCGCGATGACGCAGCCCATGACGAGCAGGTAGGCCACCACGCTGCCTTCCGGGACGGAGAAGCGGGTGAGCCACTGGCGCAGCCGGCATAGCGCGGCCGCGCTGATCAGCCCAGTCCAGAGGAGCAGCAGCGCAGCCTGGGCGAGGTGGGAATAGAACGCAGACCAGCCGGGCTGGCCGGCCAGTGTCAGGAGCAGGGCAAGGAGCTGGGAAGCGAGGACGACGCCGAAGACGGCCAGGGGCGAGCAGAGGTCCGGGAGCGTGAAATGTTCGGCGTTGCCGCGGTCGGCGCCGGCGCTATTCCTCGCCGCACCACTGCTCGACAGCCCGGTTGGCATCGGCACGCTCGACATCCAGTTCCTCGTTTGTCAGGTAGACGCGCTCGCCATTCGGGCCCGGCTTATAGAGCCGTAATGCATTCGTGTACTTTGCCACACGATCCCGGGCCGCTTTGCAATTCGTTTCCCGCTCGGCCAGCACCTTCTGGCGATCCGCCTCCGCGGCGGCGTCGGCGTCGGCCTCCTGGCCCTCGCGGATTTCCCCCGCAGCTGCCAGCTCGGACTTGGCCTTCAGGCGGGCCTGTAGCGCCCCGCGGTCGGTCTTGCGGTAGCGGATGGGCAGTTCCTCGGCGGAGCTGTCCGCCGCCGGCTGGTCGCTGTAGTGAACGATGCCCTGGGCATCCACCCAGCGGTACACCGAGGCTTCCTGAGCTGCCGCCGGGTGGCTCAGCACGGTGGCGCCGAACGCCACCGAGAGGGACAGGACCAGCAAACCGGAAGCAGACAGGCGCTTCATGACGGCAACCTCGATGGACACCCGGACGTTCGGACCCAACGCACCGAACAGCGGCGATTATGCCACCCGAGACGGGGCGGAAATCTGACGGGGTTCACGGTCGGCCCCTGCCGGGAGCCCCGGAAACCGGCGGGGATGCCCGGGATCGGGGCGGCCCTCGGGCCGTCCTGGCCGGCCAGGACGGCCGGCGGGAGGGTGGGTGACCCCGGCGGGACCCGGGCATTGCGCCCGGTGCGGTTCCCGCCGGAGCCGCCCGGGGGTAACTCAGGTGTAGGCAGTCTCGCCGTGGGACACGGTATCCAGGCCTTCCCGCTCCTGGTCCTCGGTCACGCGAAGGCCGATCGTTGCCTTGACGATGGAGAACGCGATAACGGAGACCAGGCCCGACCAGACGACCGTGGTGCCCACCGCCCACAGCTGGGCGATGAACTGGGCCGAGATGGAGTACGGAGCCACCTCGTTGGCCACGTAGTCGTAGACGCCAGTGCCGCCCAGCGACGGGTCACAGAAGACGGCAGTCAGCAGCGCGCCGGTGATGCCGCCGACGCCATGGACGCCGAACACGTCCAGGGAATCGTCGTAGCCCAGCATCGCCTTCAGCCTGGTCACTGCCCAGAGGCAGACCAGCCCCGCGACGAGGCCGATGACGATGGCGCCCATGGGCCCGACCCAGCCGCAGGCCGGGGTGATGGCCACGAGACCCGCAACGGCGCCTGATGCCGCGCCCAGCATGGTCGGGGTTCCGCGGAAGATCCATTCGGCGAAGGACCAGGCGAGGGCGGCTGCGGCGGTCGCCAGGATGGTGTTGGCGAATACCTGGGCTGCCAGGCCGTTGGCCTCGAGATTGGAACCGACGTTGAAGCCGAACCAGCCCACCCACAGCAGCGAAGTGCCGATCATCACCATCGGCAGGTTGTGGGGCTGGAAGGACGAACGGCCGTAGCCCACGCGCCGGCCCAGGAAGTAGGCACCCACCAGGCCCGCTGTGCCCGCGTTGATGTGCACGACGGCACCACCGGCAAAGTCGAGCGCCCCCTTCTGGAACAGGAAGCCCGCCGTCGCGCCGGCGGCGGCGCCGGCCTCCGCATCCGTGTAGGCATCCGGGCCGGCCCAGAACCAGACCATGTGGGCAATTGGCAGGTAGGCGAAGGTGAACCAGATGATGACGAAGGCGAGCACGGCCGAGAACTTGATGCGTTCCGCAAACGCACCGACGATGAGGGCGGGCGTGATGCAGGCAAACGTGAGCTGGAAGACGAAGTACGCCAGTTCCGGCACGTAGACGCCCTTCGAGAACGTGGCCGCCAGTGACTCGACCGTCAGCCCGCTCAGGAACAGCCGGTCAAAGCCGCCGAAGAACGGGGAGCCGGCGGTGAACGCGACGCTGTAGCCGTAGATGGCCCAGAGCAGCGCGATGAGGCAGAAGGTCATGAAGACCTGCATCAGCACCGATAGGACATTCTTCGAGCGGACCATGCCGCCATAGAACAGCGCGAGGCCCGGTATGGTCATGAGGATGACCAATACCGTGGACGTCAGCAGCCATGCGGTGTCACCCTTGTCCGGCACCGGGGTGTCGGCCCCGAAAGCCAGGCCGGGCAACAGGAAGCCCGCCAGCAGCAGGGCTGGTGAGGCCGCGCCGCGCGACCTGGTCAGAAGGCTCTTGAGCTGAGTCACTGTGTTATCTCCTGCGCGAATCATTTTTCTAGACAGCTTCGCTGCCGGTCTCGCCGGTCCGGATCCGGACCACTTCATCCAGCTGCGTGACGAAGATCTTGCCGTCGCCGATCTTGCCGGTGCGGGCCGTGTTGACGATTGCCTCGACTACCTGCTCGGCGATCTCGTCGGCAACCGCGAGTTCGAGCTTGGTCTTGGGGAGGAAGTCCACGACGTACTCGGCGCCGCGGTAGAGCTCCGTATGGCCGCGCTGGCGGCCGTAGCCCTTCACCTCGGTGACGGTAATGCCCTGGACGCCCATCTCCGTGACGGCCTGGCGGACGTCATCGAGCTTGAACGGCTTGATGATGGCTGTGATGAGTTTCATGGGATCAACTCCTACTTGAGCAGCCCGAACGTCTTGCTGATGCTGAAGACGAGGGAAGTTTCACCGCTGTCGCTCTCTTCAAAGTCCTTGATGAGCGTATCGTCCGTGTAGATCAGCGAGACTTTGTAATCGAGGCCGATGGGCTCGAACTGGCTGCCGTAGCCAAGTTCGTAATAGGTGGTGTCGAAGTCCTGGCTGAACATGCCGACGAGGCCGTAGAAGCCCTTGTAGTCGACCCGCGGCGCGATGAAGGTGTAGTCGAGGGAACCTTCCCCGCCGTCGCCGGTGGGGCCGTCGAAGTTGTCGTACTCGCCGATGGCCGCCGAGATGCTGAAGATCTTGTAGCCCAGGCTCAGGTTCACTTCCTGGTAGTCGTCGTCGAAGCTGTCGGTGTAGGTGTAGTACGTGGCGCCGACGCCGAAGTTGACGTCGCCGATGGAGCAGTTGTAGCCACCGTAGATGTCCACCTCCAGGCCTTCATCGACGTCGGCATTCCAGTTTCCGAGGTAGAAGCCATTGGCCTTGAGGTCGATCCCGCCCATGGCGGAGGAGTCGCTCTGGGAGATGCCCCGGAAGATGTATTCGGACATGTAGCCGACGTTTGCCGTCACTTCGGCCGCCTGGGCGCCGCCAGCCACGGCGCAAAGCAGTGCGACTCCGGACTTAGTCAAGGTCTGTTTCGCCACGAAAAGGCTCCTGTAGGTTTCTTGTGTGATCGATGACGGGCTGGCACGATCATCGCGCTGCCGACAAACGCACTAAGCACGATCCGTGCCAGGTCTCTCTCAGGCCGTCCGACCACGCCGCAGCAGGGTCGGACGCCACCGCGGGCCGTCCCTTTGCACCATTGCAGGGCGGCCACGGGGCCCGCTGGATCGTTACGGGGCGCAGGCCAGGACTGGGGAGTGAGTACCGTGGAAGCAAAGCCCGAAGCGAAACTGGACGCCAAGTTCGTCGAAGACCTCGCGCGCAAGCTCGCGGCGAATGTTCCGGGCAGCGTCCGGGCACTGCAGGCCGACCTGGAGCGGAACTTCGAGGCGCTGCTCAGCAGCACCTTCGAGAAGCTCCAGCTGGTGACCCGCGAGGAGTTCGATGTGCAGCGCCGTGTGCTGGAACGCACGCGGGAAAAGCTCACCCGGGTGGAGGCGGAGCTGGAGGCGCTCGAGAAGCGGGTCGTGAGCGAGACCTAGCGGGCTCCGGTGCGCCTTGCCACTACCCTGAGCCGCGCCCTGCTGGGCCTCAAGGCGCCCGAAGTCCTGGTCGAGGCCCATGTGGCCGGGGGCCTGCCCCAGTTCACTATTATCGGGCTCATCGAGACGGCGGTCCGGGAGAGCCGGGACCGGGTCCGGGCGGCCATCCAGTCCTCGGGCCTCGAGTTTCCCGACGGACGCATTACCGTCAACCTCGCCCCGGCGGACCTCCCCAAGTCCGGCAGCGGCTTCGACCTGGCCATCGCCGTGGCGATCCTCGTGGCGTCGGGGCAGGTCCGGGCCGCGCGCGCCGCCGGTGTCGAGTTCATGGGCGAACTGGCGTTCTCGGGAGCGTTGCGCCGGGTGCCGGGCCTGATCCCCGCGCTGCTTCAGGCGCGTCAGTCCGGACGCCTCGCCATAGTCCCTGCTGCGGCGCTGGTCGAGGCCGGGCTGCTCGGCGGCGACCGCATCCGCCTGGCCGGCGCGCTTCGCAACGTCGTCGACTACCTGAACGGCGACGCAGAGCTGGCGGCGCCGCCCGCCGGAGAACCGGCTTCATCCCAGGGCGTCCCGGACCGGCCCCGTGCTGAATCGGAAGATCTCGCGGACGTGCGTGGTCACGCAGCCGCCCGGCGCGCGCTGGAGGTAGCCGCCGCCGGCGGCCACCATCTCCTGCTCATCGGCCCGCCCGGCACCGGCAAGACCATGCTGGCCCGCCGCCTCTCCGGCCTGCTGCCCGACCTCTCGGAAAGCGAAGCGCTGGAGTCCGCCGCCATCCAGTCGCTCGCCGGGGGAGTCCTGGAGTTCCGGCGCCGGCCGTTCCGGGCGCCACACCACACGGCATCGGCCGCAGCACTGGTGGGCGGAGGCGGGAACCCGCGACCGGGTGAGATTTCCCTGGCGCACCGGGGTGTGCTGTTCCTGGATGAACTCCCAGAGTTCTCCCGCCCCGTGCTGGAGGCACTCCGGGAGCCGCTGGGCACCGGACAGATCACCATTGCGCGCTCGCTCCGCACGGTTGAGTACCCGGCGGAGTTCCAGCTGGTTGCGGCGATGAACCCGTGTCCCTGCGGCTATGCCGGCGATCGGGAGCAGGAATGCCGCTGTACCCCCGACCAGATCCGTCGGTATCAGCTGAAGGTCTCGGGCCCGCTCCTCGACCGGGTGGATCTTGTCGTCAGCGTGAACCGCAGCGGCATGGCAACCGGAAACTCCGCGAAGGGCGAGCCGTCATCGCCCGTGCGGGCGCGGGTGGCGGGTGCGGTGGAGCGGCAGGTTCGGCGCAGCGGCTGCCGGAACAGCCGGTTGCCGGTCCGTGACCTGCGCAACTACTGCACTTTCGACTCCGCAGGCGAGGCGCTGCTCGAAGCTGCCAGTGGCCGCTTTGCCCTGTCAGCCCGTGCGCAGGACGGCATCCGGCGGGTCGCCCGCACACTGGCCGACCTGGCGGGGAGCGAGGTGATCGGGACGGGGCATGTGGCGGAGGCGATCAGCCTGCGTGCCGAGCGGCACCTGGGCAGCCGCGGATCGTCCCGCCGCGAGTCAGGCGAAGCGGCGCAGGCCGGCGATCGAGCCCAGGGCAGACAGGAATAGCCAGGCGGCAGCGGGCAGCGGGACGACAGCCGTCGGTGCCGCCGTCACCAGCGACCGGATCTTGAACCGGTCAACGGTGCTATCCGAGGGATTCACGGCGCCCACCAGCAGGGCGTTGCCCACCAGGCCGCCGAGGCCGATGGTCAGGGGCGCATCGCCGGTGCTGTTCAGCGAGTTCACCTGGCCTCCGAAACCGAGGGAGGACAGCGTGCCGAAGTTCAGGCCGCTGAGGCTCATGCCAGCCGATATCGTTCCCACCCAGAAACTGACATCCCGGTCCCAGACGCCATAGGGATCGACAGTCAGTGACTGCATGGCCTGAGGCGATTCAAACACGAAGAGCACGAGATCGCGCTGGATCACGTTGTCGACCTGATGGTCGAGACCCTGATTGATGCAGCGGCCGATGGTGCCTTCACCACGATTGCACACGCCAAGGCCAGTGGAATAGCGCCCGATCTGCGCCGTCTCGAAGCGGGCCGGGACGCCGCTCGCGGTGTCGGACCATGCCGTGACCCTGAGCTTCTCCGTACCCTGCGAAAAGGTCAGCCGGTTGCCATAGGAATTGCCCGTGGTCGTGTAGGAATTCCCGCCCGAGGCGAAGTTCCAGGTGCTGGCTGCAGCGACCGGACTTCCCACGGCCTGCATGACGGAGGCCAGCACGATGACGTGAAGGGCAGCGCGTAGCGAATTGATCATGTTGGTAACCATGTGGAAACGATGCCGTCTTCTTGTTGCGCGTCTGTGACGGCTTGATGGCAGCGCCGTCTTATTTGGCTGGTTACTGCGACGGCTTGCTGGCAGCGGGGCGCAGTCTCGGGGGATGCGCGGGCACGGTCAATCGCACGGGTCACGCTTTCGCGCCCATGGTTGATTAACCGGCAAAAGAAAAAAAATTATGTAAGGGGAATTTTTTGGGAGCGTCACAAACCGCGGGCGGCAGCGCGCCGGCTGCCGGATCGGCGGGGCAGGCGGTATCGCCCCGTCAGGAGCCGGACATGAACTTCACCGCGGCGATGATCTCGTCGTCGGACAGGTCCACGCGGCCGCCCTTGGCCGGCATGACGCCAGTCTGGCCCTGGAATCCCTCGAGGGCGTGCTTGTTGAGGGTCGCTGCGCCCTGGGCCAGGCGGGGCTTCCACGCCGCAACATCCCCCAGCTTGGGGGCGCCGCCCACGCCGGCCCCGTGGCAGGCAAAGCACGCAGTGTTGTAGACCTGTTCGCCCGTGAGCTTCGCGGCAACCGGGGCCGCCGCTTCCGGCACGGCCATGGCCACGGCGCCGGCTGCCCCCTCGTCACCGGGCAGGACTACCCGGGCCGCCGGCCTGATGCGCTCGGCAACCGCGGCCTCGTAGGCCGGATCCTGCTTCACCCAGGCCAGCTGGCTGTCGCTGGCAATCCAGCGGGCCAGGAAGATGAGGAAGATCGTGACGCCGATGAGGGCCCCGATGACGATCATGAACAGGTTGAAGAAGTTCTGGTCATCGGACTGGTCCTGGGAATGTCCGGCGGCGTGTTGCTGGGTGCTCAAGGTGTGCTCGATTCGTGGAGTGGTGGGCCGTGAGGCTATGCCTTGCGGTGTTACCGGAGCCTGCGGGGCGGCAGTATAAGTGACAAGCCCGTGGGGGAAAACCGGCTCAGGCGGGCTGGGCGGGTCGGGGTGCCAGGCGCCGGGGCGATGCGAAGTCCCAGATGCCGGCCAGCTGGCGCAGGGCATTGAGGTCGTCCACGCGGATGCGGTGGGTGTCGAGGCGCCGGATCAGGCCCCGTTCCTCCAGATCCCGGAAGCTCCGGCTGACGGTCTCCTTCTTCAGCCCCAGGAAGTCGGCGATGTCTTCCCGGCTCATCGGGACCTGGATCTCCCCCAGGGCCGGATCCGCATCGTCGGCCAGGTTATCGGTCACCCGGCGCCAGTGGCGGAGGTACAGCAGGAAAACCGCCAGCCTCTCGATGGCTGTCCGCTGGCCCAGGCTGTACACCACATCAAGGATGTCCTCGATGACGCGGAACATCATGTTGAGGAAGGCCCGTTCGGCCTTCGGGTCCCGGGCGAGCCGCTCGTCGAGCTGCCGGCGCGGGCAGCACGTGACCCGCGCGTGGGTCACCGCCTCCACACTGAAGAAGTAGGATTCCGATGCCGTCAGTCCCACGAAATTGTCCCGGAACAGGAAGGACAGCACCTGCCGGCGGCCATCCGTGCCCGTGCGCGTTACCCGCAGGACGCCTGACTGGATATTGAAGACCTGGGTGGCTGGCTCGCCGGCGCTGATGATGACTTCCCCCGGCTCCAGGTCCCGGGCCGGAGCCGAGTCGAAGATGTCCAGGAACACGTCCTGGGGCAGGTCGAGGGTGCGCATGCGGAAAAGCATGGGCGCCGGCCCCCGGACTGGCAAGCGCCGGCCCCCGGGGTGTCAGGCTGGCATGGGGTAGCCCGCCGGGGCTATCATCTCGCCCCCGCCACGTCGCGGGATCGCACCAGGTTCTCACGGGCGCCCGTAGCTCAGCTGGATAGAGTACTGCCCTCCGAAGGCAGGGGTCAGAGGTTCGAATCCTCTCGGGCGCGCCATCTAATCAAGTACTTGCAACGAGCGCGGTGCTCTCGGAACTTTTCGTAAGTGCTCCGTAAGTGCAGCTGCACTCGAGTTGCAGGTTTCACCACCTGTTGGTTTTCGAGTTGACGCTAGTCAAAGGCAGCAACGCGCGAGCGGCATAGTTCGAGCGTCCGATCGACGATATTCCGTGCGTCAGCGGTGAGTGCAAGCGTCCGCGGAAGCACGAGCGCATCCAGCGCTGGCGGCAATCGCTGCAGCACTTCTTCGATGGCGGTTTGTGCATCTCCCGCGCGGAGCCCTGCGAGGGTGGCCAGCGCCACGAAATCCGCCCGCCTCAGCCGTTCGTCCTTGCCGCTGAGCTTCAACGCCATACGATCATGCGCAAGGCCGGGGAAGACGCGCGTGGTCAGCGTGTCGTAGACCGGCGCAAAGCGTACCGAGCGAAACGCGGTGTCCCCGCTGTGGGCGATCTTCAGGAGCGCCATGTTCTTCAGGTGCATGTCACCGTCGGCGATCAGCCAGGTGAACAGGACCCGCCGCACCAGCACGAGCAGGTCCTCTTCCGGAGCGGTGGACAACGCGCGCACGGCTTTCGCGACGCGCTCGATGGTTCCCGTGTACTTGTCGTGAGTCGCAAGATCCAGAACCGAGCACATGTCCTCCAGGGCAATCCAGCGAGGATCGTCAGGCTGCTCGCGAATGTCGAAGCGCTCCACCACAAGGGCCGGCGGCAAGTCGTCAGGCATCTGCAGGAGCACGGCGTCCGGAGCGGTTAGTCCGACGGTACGGGCGAGTGTCAGCCCGATCCATTCGACCAGTGGCAGCGAGTCAAAGCCGCTGGTCCCGGCAGGCTTCAGGATGTGCGTGAAGGGCAACGCCACACCTGGAGAGAGCTTCCCCTCGGCATCCAGGTGCATGGGAGCCTTGATCTGCACGCCGGAAAGTCGCGGCGTTTCCGCGTTGGCATACAGCGCGGCCAGCCTGTGCTCGAAGTCCCTTTCTAGAATACTTCTGCCCGGACCTTCATACGTTCCCGTAAAGAGGCCGTCCGTGCTGAACCGTGCCAGCTTGGTGGTGAGGGTGTCGGCAGGGAGTCGCCCGAGCTCATCAATCGTTTCCGCAATGCTGATGTTGGACAGGTAGCGCTTGCCTGAGCGCACCAGCGCCCGCTCATCGCCCCCCTCTTTCAATACTGAATCAAGCCAGCCCTCGGGCAGCAGCGAAACGATGAAGGGCGGCAGCTTGCCGGGTACGGTTTGCCGGACGATCTGCGGTAGAGCGGGTCCTTCCTTGTTCTCCGACCAGCGCCACTCGAAACCGTCGTGGGTGAGCATCCCGACAGGACGCCCGTGCCAGGCGACCTGCATGTCGAAGGCGGCTTCGTTTCTTGCGGCAACCGCTGCAGGTTGCTGCAGCAGAGCCTTCTCGGCGCGCTCACCTTCCCGAAACCATTGGTTCTCGCGGGCGAGTGTCCACACGGCATCACTGGCCGCCTTGGGACTTCCGTACTCCTCGATGAGGCGTGCCGCTATCGTTTCCCTCATGGCCGGATCGATGGAGGCGGCATGTTCACTGCGTATACGGAAGGCTTCGAGGAAGCGTTGCCGGACGGCTGACACGGATACGCTGAACTCCCCCAGGCTGTCGGCCACGATGGCGCTCGCGACCGATGGCTTAACGGGGGCTTTGTTCTGGACGATCTCAAGGGACCGGATGCGTGTGCGCTGGACTCGCTGTCCGGACAGGTACAGGCGGCCGTCCCGGGTGGGACCCAGCAGGACTGCGCTGGCGCCCGACAGGTACGCCCTGGGGTACAGGTAGCGGGCGATTCGCACGGCATGGGCCAGGACGGTCTGCTCGACATCGTCGCCCGCATCGACGTAGATGCCCCGCATGAGCTGGACGATCTTGCCCGCTTCAGCCAGGTAGTGGCTGCGGGTCTTGTCGAGGGTCTCGCCAACGAGCTGGAGGGGCATTTCTAACTTTCCCGTGTTTGAGACACGCGAAAGTTAGTCTTTGGACGGTCGATGTACAAGGGAATTCTAACTTTCCCGTGTTTGAGATACGCAAAAGTTAGACTTCCTTTTGCGTTGCACCATTGAGTCGGATACCTGAACCTGACCGCTCGCCCTGGGGTCGGCTACCACCCGTTGGTTCTCGTTCTGACAGGGAGACTTCGCCAGGTCCGCAGATTCTCCCTGCCCAGCACGCCGACATCCTCTGAGACTCCACCGCCTTGGCAGCGCTTGTGCTGCCTTCGCTGGAGTCCAGACCCGTGCGAGTTACCGAACGCCCGACGACGCACTTCCTGAACAACACCCAGGCCGCGGCCTATCTCAATCTCTCGCCGCGCACGCTGGAGAAGCAGCGCGTGATCGGCGGCGGCCCGCGGTTCCGGAAGTTCGGCCGGCGGGTGCTCTACGCGCTGGTGGACCTGGATGCCTGGGCCGACGACCGCCGCTGCGCCAGCACGTCAGACCTGGCCTGCGAGACTGTGCCCCAGGCCGGTAAGCGGCGCTGACGGTCCCCGACGCTCGTGCCGTCAGCCAAACCCTCCCGCCTGCTGTGGCCGTTCCGGCCCTTGGTGACTTCACCACCGCCCTGCGACCTGCAGATGCTAATGGCGTACCCGTTCTTTTCCCTCGCCAAGACCCCCCGCTTCGTGCCGATCCGCTTCCAGGCCGGTCGTGTGACGACGCGGGTCGCGGGCACCCTGGCGAACGGCATGGCCACCATCTGGGACGCGGACGTGCTGATCTGGGTGACCTCCCAGATCGTCAGCGCCCGGAACGCCGGACTGCCCACGTCGCCACTGGTCGTCGCCACGCCCTTCGACATCCTGCGGTACATCGGCCGGGGCACTTCCCGACACGATTACTTACGGTTGCGCGGCGCCCTGGACCGCCTGCAGTCAACCAGCGTGGCCACGTCTTTGCGACAGCCCGACGCGCAGCGGCTGCACCGCTTCTCCTGGCTCAACGAGTGGCGGGGCGGCAGCGACTCCAACGGCAAACCGCTTGGTGTGGAGCTGACCCTGCCGGACTGGCTGTACCAGACGCTGCTTGAACCTCGGCAAGCCCTGCGCATCGACCCGGCCTACTTCCAGCTCACCGGCGGCATTGAGCGCTGGCTGTACCGTCTGGTGCGTAAACACGGCGGTCACCAGCCCGGCGGCTGGCGCTTCGATTTCGAGTACCTGTACCGAAAGTCGGGCAGCACAGCCCGGTACACCGACTTTGCTGGCGACTTGCGGCGTATTGCCCGTCAGGGCCGCCTGCCGGGGTACAACCTCGCGGTGAGTCGCAGCGGAGCGGGCCGGGAGTCCCTGGCGTTCTTCCCGGCGCGGACGGCCTTCCGCGGCCGGATGCAGGACCTCGTCCAGAGCCTCCGGTCTGTGCAAAACCTGTGAGCAGCGTCGTGCTATCAGGCGTGCCGAGTATCGTGCTATCAGGCGCAGGACTGTCGTGCTATCAGGCGTGCGACGAGGGTCTAACCGCTTGTTCCAAATCCGGAATCCGCGTCCGTAAATCTTCTAAATATCTCGAATCCCTAAAGAGATCTCTTCAGGGCAGATTTGAGAACAATTCGGACGCGCGGACTGCCGGAAAGCGGAACCCGGAAGGGTTTGTCCAAAGAGAACCGGAAAGCACGCCGGGCGACCTGGTGATCGACAGCTCACTGACAGCCTGGATGACAGGTCGTCGCACGGTCGCTGTACACCGCGGTGACAGACTGGTGACAGGTTCACTCGAAGTAGTGGCCCGAGACGATACCGGGAGCGAGGAGCGCGACGGGGAGGTTCGGGGTCGTAGCAAGATTAAAGGCGACGGCACTGCCGACGCCTGGAGTCCATGTCTGCACGTCAATGGGAGCGGCACGCCGCGCTCGTGGGCCACTGGCGACACCTTGCCCGATTGCACGCGTTGCTTGCTGCCGGCCCGTGCTGTCTACGCCGGACTGCGCTGGGCAACGCGAAACCACAGTCATGACTGACCGGGACGACGATCGGTTTCGTCCCAAGCTCCGGCGGCCCCGCGAGCGTGGCAACGGGGAGCCCGTCCGCTTTGTCAGCCGCGTGCTCAAGGCCGCCTCGCGGGCCGGGCCGACTAGCGCCAAGGCCGGCCGTCGACCCGGCGTGTTCGCCGGCCGCGGCGTCGTGGCGGCGCGCCTGGCCAGGTCCCGATCCGGGGTTGGGCAGCGCCGGGCAATTATCAAAGTCCGCTTGGTGCGGCTGGGGGCGAGCGGCCTCAAGTCCGGCCGGACCCACCTGCGCTATCTGGAGCGGGCGGGGGTCAGCCGGGACGGTGAGCCGGGTCGGGCCTATGGACCCCACACCGAGGTCGCGGACACCGCCGAGTTCATCGCGGCCGGGGCTGGGGATCGCCACCAGTTCCGGGTCATCCTGGCGCCCGAGGACGCTACCGAGCTGGGCGACCTGCGCGACTACACCCGGGGGCTGATGGGTCGCATGGAACAGGATTTGGGGACCCGGCTGGAGTGGATCGCCGTTGACCACTGGGACACTGACAACCCGCACACGCACCTTGTCATCCGGGGCCGGGACGAGACGGGCCGGGACCTGCTCATCGCCCGGGAGTACCTCACCCAGGGTCTGCGGCTGCGGGCGGGCGAGCTGGCCACCGAGTGGCTGGGGCCGCGCTCCGAGCGCGAGATCGAGGCCAGCCTGACCCGGGAGATCAGCCAGGACCGCTGGACCAGTCTTGACCGCTCCCTCCAGCGGCTGGCCCAGGACGGGCAGGTGGATCTCCGCGTCGTACCGGCGGACGTTGAAGAGCGCCTTCGACGCTCGCTCATGATCGGTCGCCTCCAGCAGCTCGGACAGATGGGGCTGGCCCAGGAAGCAGCCCCGAGTGCCTGGACGATTGATCCCCGGGCCGAACAGACGCTGAGGGACCTGGGGGAGCGGGGCGACATCATCCGCACGATGCAGCGGGCCTTCGGCGCTGAGCGGCGCCAGTTCGCCTTCTTCGACTCCGCCGCAGCGGCCCAGCCGGTGGTGGGTCGCATCGCGGCCAAGGGGCTGGCAGACGAACTCCAGGATCGGGGTTACCTGGTCGTCGACGGGATCGAGGGGCGGGCACACCACGTGGCCCTGCCCGCCCGGATCGACCTGACCGAGTTACCTCTCGGGGGCATCGTCGCGGTCCGCGTGCGGAACGAAGTCCGGAGCTCGGACCAGACGATCGCAGCGCTCGCCACGGACGGGCACTACCGGACGGCCCGCCACCTCACGGTGGCCCGGTTGTCAGCGCGTCCCGGTCAGGATCCGGACGCCTTCGTCGCCGCCCACGTCCGGCGCCTGGAGGCGCTCCGCCGGGGCGGCGTGGTCGAGCGAGTCGCGGACGGGGTGTGGCGCGTCCCGCCGGATCTGGCGGAGCGCGGCCGGCTGTTCGATCGGCGCGACGGCAACAACCTGGAGGTCCAACTGAAGTCAGTACTTCCGGTCGAGCGGCAGGTCCGGTTGATCGGGGCCACGTGGCTGGATCAGCAGCTCGTCACCGGCGGTGCCGAAATCGGCACGCAGGGGTTCGGGGCGGAGGTTCGCCGCCACATCGCGACGCGCGGCGCGTTCCTCGTGGAACAGCAGCTGGCAAAGCACGAGGGCGGACACGTGGTGCTTGCGGGGAATGCGATCGCCACGCTGCGCCAGCGCGACCTGGCGGCGGGAGCGGCAAAGATTGCCGCCGAGACGGGCCGTGCCTACCGTCCCATCCGGGAGGGGCAGGCGATCAGCGGGACGTATCGCCGGGCAATGTGGTTCGCCAGCGGCCAGTTCGCCGTGCTCGAGGATGGCAGTGGGTTCTCCCTGGTCCCATGGCGGCCTGTGCTCGCGGGGCGTGAGGGACAGGCGATGAGTGCCACGGTCAGAGGTGACAGTGTGACCTGGCAGCTGGGTCGACAGCGGACGCTGTCTCGGTAGCGGTCAGCAGAAGAGCACCGCCGGGCTTCCACGACGCGACCATCACCGATCCAACGGGCTCTTCACACCCTTCGCGCCTTTCCCCATGACGTGGGTGTAGATCATCGTGGTCTTCACGTCGCTGTGGCCGAGCAGCTCCTGCACCGTGCGGATGTCGTAGCCGTCCTCGAGCAGGTGAGTGGCGAAGCAGTGGCGCAGCGTGTGGGAACTGGCCGGTTGCGTGATCCGTGCCGCCTGCATGGCATTGCGCATGGCCCGCTGCAGCGTCTTTTCGTGCAGGTGGTGGCGGACCGGACGCCCGGAGTACGGGTCCTGGCAAAGGGACGCCGAGGGGAAGACGTACTGCCAGCCCCACTGGGTGCCGACCCCCGGGTACTTGGCCGCCAGGGCATTCGGGACGGAGACCCCCGGTTTCATCTGGCGCCGTTCCTCCTCGAACCAGGCCCGCAACCGGGTCAGGTGGGTCCGCAGCGGGTCCGCCGCCGCGGCTGGCAAAACCGTGACCCGGTCCTTGCCGCCCTTGCCATCCCGGACGACCAGCTCACCCCGCTCCAGGGCGATGTCCTTGACCCGCAGCCGCAGGGCCTCCATGACCCGGAGCCCGCTGCCGTAGAGGAGCTGCGCAATCAGCAGGGCGCTGCCGTCGAGCCCGGCCAGGACGGACCTCACCTCGGCCCGGGTCAGCACCACCGGCAGCCGCTTGGGCCGGTTCGCCCGGGTGACGTTGTCCAGCCAGGGCAGCGTAATGCCGAGCACATTACGGTAAAGAAACAGGAGCGCCTGCAGGGCCTGGCTCTGGGTACTGGCGCTGACCTTGCGGCTGACCGCCAAATGGGTCAAGAATTGCTCAACTTCCGCCGCACCGAGGTCCCGTGGATGCCGCCGCTGATGGAAGTGCACGTAGCGCCTGATCCACTGCAGGTAGGCCTGTTCGGTACGGAAGGCCAGGTGCCGAACCCGCATCTTCTCCCGCGCCACCTCGAGCAACCCGGGCGGATTCGCCATGCTCCCTATCTCCCCGGCAAGTTAGGCGACATTTCCACTGCCGCCCGCCAATGGAATCAGCCCATTGATCCCACGTCGAGGAGACTATCGGACGATTTTGACCACTTTCTTTCGGCCGTTTGGGCCGTCTACTTATAGTTAGAGGCCGCGCACATATTCCATACTGTTGTATGGCTCTTTCTCCATACCGGTGGTAGGCTCCCAGCATGGCAGCCGATTTCGACTGGGACCCGGCCAAGGATGCCGAGAATCAACGAAAGCACGGCGTGTCGTTTGGCGAGGCCCAGATTGCCTTTCTTGATCCTGGCCGCGTCATAGCCCGCGACATGCGGCACAGCCAGGCTGAGCAGCGCTACTACTGCTTCGGCCGCGTATCGGAGGGTGTCCTGACGGTCAGGTTCACCTATCGAGGCAACATCATCCGGATCATCGGCGCCGGTTTCTGGCGCAGAGGCAGGAAACTCTATGAAGCGCATTCAAAAGTACCCAGATGAGCCGCTCGGCCGGCTGGAGGTCATTGATGACTTTCTTCCGCCCCCAGACCAGCTGGTCCTGAAGGAAGATGGGGTCAAGGTCACCATTTCCCTCAGCAAGAAGAGCGTCGACTTCTTCAAGGCTCATGCCGCACGCTCAAAGGTGCCGTATCAGAGAATGATTCGGAGCCTCCTGGACACCTATGCTGATCGTCATTCGGACCGGCCTCTAACCAAACGCTCGACCGGTCGCGCGGCGAAGGGCACGCGCCGGTCAGCGTAGACGTTAGGCACCATCCACAGTCGACTTCAACACGATCTGATCCACTCAAGACAATCATGGCAGTCCACGGCATTGATCACTACAACATTCGCGCGTCGTCTGCGGTCATCGACCAAGTTAAAGACTTCTACTTAACCGTCCTTGGCCTACAGCTCGGCCCCCGCCCGGCGTTTGCCAGTAGCGGATACTGGCTATATGCGGACAACCGACCCATCGTCCATTTGTCCGTCATGTTTGAGGGTGAGTGTCATCCACCCAATGTCGCCAGCACCCTCGATCATGTCGCTCTTGCGTGCTCCGAGTTTGACCAATTCGAAGATGCATTGAAACGACACCAGGTTTCCTACACGACCGACACGATTCCTGGCATCGGTCACCGCCAAATCTTCTTTGCAGACCCAGCAGGCAACGGAATTGAGCTCAACTTTGCGCCAGGTGCCTAACCCCTCGGTCAACCGGACGCCCGAGAAGCTGCGCTTCTCGGTACCCTCCGCGCTTCGCGCTCCGGTCGCCGGTTACCTCGAACGTTAGAGGCCGCGCACATATTCCATACTGTTGTATGGCTCTTTCTCCATACCGGTGGTAGGCTCCCAGCATGGCAGCCGATTTCGACTGGGACCCGGCCAAGGATGCCGAGAATCAACGAAAGCACGGCGTGTCGTTTGGCGAGGCCCAGATTGCCTTTCTTGATCCTGGCCGCGTCATAGCCCGCGACATGCGGCACAGCCAGGCTGAGCAGCGCTACTACTGCTTCGGCCGCGTATCGGAGGGTGTCCTGACGGTCAGGTTCACCTATCGAGGCAACATCATCCGGATCATCGGCGCCGGTTTCTGGCGCAGAGGCAGGAAACTCTATGAAGCGCATTCAAAAGTACCCAGATGAGCCGCTCGGCCGGCTGGAGGTCATTGATGACTTTCTTCCGCCCCCAGACCAGCTGGTCCTGAAGGAAGATGGGGTCAAGGTCACCATTTCCCTCAGCAAGAAGAGCGTCGACTTCTTCAAGGCTCATGCCGCACGCTCAAAGGTGCCGTATCAGAGAATGATTCGGAGCCTCCTGGACACCTATGCTGATCGTCATTCGGACCGGCCTCTAACCAAACGCTCGACCGGTCGCGCGGCGAAGGGCACGCGCCGGTCAGCGTAGACGTTAGCGGTCACGTGCGGGCGCCTCATCCAATGCTCGGTGTTACGTCGTGAGAGTTGCGGTGCTTTTTGGCGGTTCTAGCGAGGAACGTGACGTGTCTATCGCTAGTGGCCTTCAGGTTATCTCCGGGCTTCGGGCTGCCGGCCACAACGTCATCGCAGTAGATACGGCAAGGGGCGTGCTTTCAAAAGAAGCAGAGCGTGCACTTGAGGGGTTTGAGGTCTTCACCAAGCCGCCAGAAACTACCGCACTGGTAGAAGCGCGAAGCCAGTCTCCGGTAGCGGTCGCTAGTTCGCCGGAACTGCGAGATGTCGATCTGGTTTTCATCGCTCTGCACGGGGGCACGGGTGAGGACGGGACCTTCCAAGCCTTGTTGGAGGCTTTGCGTATTCCATTCACCGGGTCAGGCCATGTTGGCAGCGCGATCGCAATGGACAAGGATGTGTCCAAACGTCTAATGGTCGCGATTGGCGTTCCGACGCCGGCATGGCAGATGTGCACGCCCGACGATACGGTAACAAATACCCTCGGGTATCCCGTTATCATTAAACCCAACGCCCAAGGGTCCACCATCGGCTTATCGTTGGTTCGCGAAGCCGCTGATCTCCAGTCGGCGATGTCCAAGGCAGCAACGTTTGGTCGTGAGGTCATGCTTGAGGCGTATGTGCCGGGTCGCGAGTTCACGGTGGGAATACTTGATGGGCAGGCTCTCGCGGTAGGCGAGATTGTGGCGCCAACGGAAATCTTCGACTACGCAAGCAAATATCAGCACGGTGGCGCTCGCGAAGTATTCCCGGCGGACATTCCGCCATTCACCACACGCGAGATTCAGGAGCTAGGAGTTAGGGTCCACAAGGCTCTCAAGCTCGGCGGCTACTCGCGTGTGGACTTCCGAATGGATGAGGCGGGGCAAATCTGGTGCTTGGAGGCCAATAGTGTTCCTGGGCTCACTGCGACGAGTTTATTGCCACAGTCGGCAAAGGCGGTCGGAATTGACTTCCCTGAGTTGTGCGAGCGCATTTGCCAATTGGCAATATCAAGCTGCAGAGGCAGGCAAAGTGACCGCTAACCAGGCGTTCCAGCGGACGCGATAGTTCCTTCGGTTAAGTGGACACCCTGAACTAACCCTTCAGGAGTACCCCAAGATGCCACGACCAGGCCCGAGAACGACGTACAAGTACAGCGACCGATTCAAAGCGACCGCCGTGCGTTTGAGCCAGTTGCCCGGAGTTGCCGTGCAAGATGTGGCCGAGTCTCTTTACATCCATCCGTTCATGTTGTCTCGTTGGCGCAAGCAAGCGCGCGAGGGCCTGATCGTGACCAAAGGGATCGCCATCGACAAGGACACGGCCGCCGAGCTCAAGGCGCTGCGCGCCATGAAGCGGGATTACGAGCGCCTGAAGCTCGAGCACGAGATTTTAAAAAAAGCCATCGAGTTCACTTCCGAACAAAAAGCGACGTCTTCGCCTTCATCGAGCACTGCCAGGCGCTCTTCCCGGTGAGGACGATGTGCCAGCTGTATGGCGTCAGCCCGAGCGGCTTCTACGCGTGGCGGGCCAGACCACCGAGTGAGCGCGCCACCGAGGATCAGAGACTGGTGGCGAAGATCCAGGCGGCGCACCAGGCCAGCCGGGAGACCTACGGCAGTCCCCGGATCCACGCCGAGCTGACCCAGGCCGGTGAGCGCGTGGGTCGCCGCCGGATCGAGCGTTTGATGCGGGAGAACGGCGTCCGGGCCTGCTCGGCCCGCCTGTATCGCCACTTGCCGGGCCTGGGCCGCTTCTATGCCAGCGTCGGTAATCAGATCTTCAACACCACCATCGAGCGACCCGACCAGGTGTGGGTCGGTGACGTGACGTACCTCAAGGTGCGCTCCGAGTGGCGCTACCTGGCGACGGTCATGGATCGTTACTCGCGGCGGCTGTTGGGGTGGAGCCTGGGCCCGGAGAAGACGGCGGCCTTGACCCGGCGCGCCCTGCGTCAGGCCCTGCAGACCCGCCGCCCGGGGCCGGGAACCCTGTTCCACAGTGACCGTGGCGTTGAGTACCTGGCCGGCGAGTACACCGCCAGCCTGCGCCGCGCCGGACTGGGCCAGAGCACGAACCGCCCGCGCCGCATGACCGACAACGCCCACATGGAGTCGATGTTCAAGTCCCTGAAGTCCGACCTGATCCACCGCTACACCTTCAGCAGCGACGGTGCCCTGCGCTCGGCCCTCCGCTCCTACGTCGATTTCTACAACCGCGTGCGACTACACTCTGCCCTGGGCTACCGCTCACCGATCGAGTTCGAACGCACATGTACCTAACCCATGGGTGTCCACTTTTTCGTAGGAACTCTCCGGGGACCCATAAAGTGCTAGCGCGCGGGCGCGCGCCATCACTTTCTGGGCGGGCGCGTTGCGCCCGCGCGCCAAAATGGCGCTGGCGTGCCGCCGCTGAACTCAGCCGTTAGGCGGCACCATGAGCGTACGCACGACCATCAAGGTCGCCATCAACCTCGTGATTGCCGCAATCTGTATTGACTACCTATTTCCTCGTCTCCGCAACGACTATTCCTGCGATAGCTCAATCCCTAGTAATTCGGCGCAAGCTGCTGGACTTGAGGATGCTCAGGCGAGAAAGCGGGACGTTTGCACTGGCGGTCAACACGCCTGCAAGTTCGAGCTCGATGCTGCACCTGATGGTACATTTCGGGTGAGCATCCATCTTGTCGAAGAGACCTTCTCTGAAGGTTGCATTCACAACTTTCAAGACCCGGACATCTTTGTTTACAGCCGCGACGGCGCTTTCGTCCGCACGGACGAGGCCCCGTATAGCTGAGCGCATGCCGCCTGACACCTCGCTGGAGCGCGCACTTGGAAGACGTGTGGCACGTTCGTACAGCAGCGCGCGCGGCGCTCACCTCCAACGTTATGCGACTCGATAGACGTCGTACCTCACTCGCAGCTGCCGTGGCTCCGGCTGTCCTACCGTTGCTCGTGGGTGGCTTGGAACTCGCCAACGGAGTTGGCTTCTCATGGGGGTTCCTGACGGTAGGCCTTGTTGCCGGTAGCTCTTACGCCGGAATGTTGTTCATAGGGTTGCCGGCCATTCTTATCCTTCGACACTTTGGCCAGTTGAACCTAGTGACGCTCGCCCTTGTTGGCATTTGTGGAGGAATACTCACATTCTTCTGTTCCCTGACGATTCTTGGCTTATTGCTGGGATCATCAGCGGCATTTGGAACCGTCCAGGTGCTATGGGGAGCCACACTGGGCCTAGCCGTTGCCCTTTCGTTTGGCGCCATCGCAGGCATAACCATTCGCTCCACCGGTCCGGTTCAGCGCCGTGGCGCGCGCGTCCGTCGCGCTTGAGAGCTTGCTCCAGCCCCGCCGTATGAAGCGCGCGCCAGAATCCAAGCAAGCCAAGGCGACTCGAAAGCTCGTACGTAGCATCAAGAAGGCGCGCAAGGAAGAAAGGGCCGCAGCTACTTGGGCTGCGCGTGCCCGTCACGGGAATCAACAAGTCGACATTAGTGTGAACCCGTTGGCACTCACACACTTCAAGCGCCGTCCGCTCTTTCTGGTCCGCGGGTATTACGTTGACGAACCGTTCACTTGCCGGGACTGTGGACGGTCAGAGGTATGGACGTCAACGCAACAAAAGTGGTGGTACGAGGTTGCAAAGGCGCCTGCGTACAAGCGGGCAGCTCGTTGCCGTGCGTGCCGGCAGCTTCACAAGAAGCAGGTGGAACGCTCAAGAGGCCTGCGCCCTCCTGGTTCCCACTCGACAAAGGGCGGCACATAACTATGCGAGAGGGTAAGGTTAGGCGACCCTCATGGAGAGCGTGGCTCCGATGACAAATGCCCTTCGCCCGGAGGACGTCGAGTTGCTTCTCGGTAAGCTGTGCGTCGACCTTGGATTCTGTCTTGATTGGCAACAGTACGACGAACTCTGCGAGAAGCCACCGGACAACGTCGTCTCCTTCGTAGACGCCGTCTTTGTGGCGCAACGTATGGAACCTGCCGTTGCGGATCGGGCACTATATCGACGAGTCCAAGACTACGTGGAAGAGGCGTTTCAAACAGCGCAGGCCAAGGCAGACTCAGAGTCGTTGCGTTGAACGCTGAGTGCACCCTTCGGAGTTGCAGGTGAAAGTCGTGTCTGCCGCAGTGGGTTCTGGGTTGGGGCATCGGCGCGTCGCTGATGCGAAGCGCTAGGTGCCTGTTCCGTGACAAAGCGCGACGAGAAGTACCACGGTATTGAGCGGGCCAAGGAACGTTATAGAAAGCTCCCATCGGACAAGATCAGGCAGTTGTTGAACACCGGCTACATCAACGAGGAGGGGCAGATTGCCTACCGAGAGGTCCTGGAAGAGCGTGGCGAATGGCAGAAGCCGGAGACGGACAACCAGTGACTCGCCGGCGAATCGCGGCTGCCGCGCGGGTTGCGGGTGAAAGCCGCGTGGCAGGTGCGTCATGCGACTGGTGCAGCGACTGGTTAGGTGCAAGCACCGAAGCTCGGTAAGAGAGAGCTGATGAAACGACAACATTCAATTTGGGGGCTCACTGTCGGGATCACTGTGCCGATCTCTGCCATCGCTGGGATCTCCGACAAGATGCCATCACAGAATTGGATGCTGGGTGAAGGGGTAGTCGTGGGAGCGCTTGCTCTCACGTTGGGTCTCTGGCGTCCATGGCTGGCTTTGCTGCCGGCTGCGTGGGGAGTCCTCGGTTTCCTGAGCGCGTGGCATAACGCTCACGATCCAGGCTTCGTGGAAGCCGTTCGGGCCGAACTCGGTACCAGTTACACGCCGATTGCGTACGCGACAGCTCTGATCCCAATGCTCATCGCCGCAATCGTGATCGGAATGTATTTCGGGCGACGGAGCAACGGCAGTTTGCCGCCTAGCACTTCGCTTGAGCGCAGCCGGAATGAATAAAGTGCCAAGCCCACTCACCGGCGCGCGGCCCATTCAGCTCAACCGTTTGCCGGCGTAAGCTGATGGAGCGCTTCGATCGAGAGACACTCATCCGGACGTGGATCGAGAGATATACCGATCCTGCTCTGGTGGCCAAAAGCCGGGCGCAGGTCCCCGACGAAAGGTTCTGGGTCTGGGAGCAGCTTGATGCTCTGTGCCGCAACGACCCGGAATTGGCTTGGAGCGTAGTTCTGGAGATCCTTGAGCGAACTCACTCCACCCAGGCGTTGGAGTGCCTGGCTGCGGGTCCATTGGAGGATCTGTTGGCGGAGCACGGCAATCGGCTCATCGAGCTGGTTGAGCAGGAGGCCCAGCAAAGCAGCGCCTTTCGTGGCTTACTCGCTGGAGTGTGGCAGAACACTATGTCAGACGACCTCTGGCTTCGGGTACAGGCAGCACTCAAAGCGAAATAGCGTCGTCGGCTGACCGCGGCGTTTTGCGCCATAGTTCAGCCGAGAGGAGACACTAGGTATGGCTTCATTCACCGGTGGCTGCGCCTGCCGTGCAATCCGGTACGAGTTCCATGATGGGCCGAGGTTCTCGTATTTCTGTCAGTGCCGCGATTGCCAGCGCGCCACGGGCTCTGGGCACGCTCCGCTGGCAATGTTCAGCCTGGGCGGCGGTTCGATACGCGGGGATGTCCACTACCACGACGTTACTGGCGGCAGCGGCAACGTGATTTCCCGGGGCTTCTGTGCAACGTGTGGCAGCCCGACGCTGATCACTGTCAGGGCATTTCCGGATGTGTGCTTCGTATATGCGGCTTCGCTTGACGACCCCAGCATGTTTAAGCCTACGCACGTAACCTGGAACGGGTCTTCATGTCCTTGGGATTCTATTGATCGCTCACTTTCGATTCATGCCCAGGGCGCATAACTCAATCGCTATGTCCTTAGGTGACATCTTGTGAAGGTTTTGCCTGCCCCGTGTCATCTTTGACCAAGAGCCAGCGGACCCAGCTCCGCCAGCTGGCGGCGACAGCCCATGCACGGGAGTTGACCGCCGCACTAACCGATCTCTACGAGGAGTTCGAGCGTTGGGGAGGCAGGGAGAACGGCGCGTTCGATCTGAATGAGGCGGTGCACAAGTTCCACGATGGCGTTTCGCGCGACCTCTACAAGCGGTACGTGCTGGGTTCCGTCGACCTCAGCGTGATCTACGCGCTGCAGAACGGAATTCTGGGAGCCGACGAGATCGACGACGGATTGACACTCGCGCTCGGTATGCCCGCGCGGCAGTAACGCAGGCGGTCAAGGGTGCGCCGCAGACAGGCCGCCCCGGGCTGCGGGTGGCAGGCAATAGTCTGGCGGTGGCAATTCGCCAGCTCGCGGAAATCCCAGCAGCGCTGCCGTTGCCCTTGCTTCAGCCGGTTCCTCCCGCCGCATGGACAGCCGGTCAACGGCCTCACGCTTTTGATCCGGTCCCAGGTGCGCATACCGCAGCGTCATTGCCAGTGAGCCGTGACCCAGCAGCTCCCGGACGGTATTGAGATTGACGTCGGCCTGGACGAGCCGCGAGGCGAAGTGGTGGCGCAGGTCGTGCCAGCGGAATCTCTTGATACCGGCCGCTTTCAGAACCACCGACCAGGCGGTCTTGAATGAGGTGCTGACCGCAAACACCTTGTCGAGGGGACTGGCATCCGGATTCTGGTCCCGCCAGCGTTTCAGGGTCTCGATGCATTCGGCGTTGAGGGGGACGTGGCGCGTTTGCCCGCTCTTGGCCGACGTGGCCTGAACCGACAGCACGGCCAGCCGCAGGTTGATATCGTGCCAGCAGAGCGCCAGCAACTCGCCGCGGCGCAATCCCGTGTTGAGGCTGACCAGGACAGCGGGCGTCAGGTGGTCGCCGAAGCCGGTGAGCTTGGGCAGCGGCGCATGATTCCGGGCCCGCCGCCAGGCGTTGCCGGACTCCCGGGCGGCCCTGATGCGATGGTCCCGATCTTCCAGAGCCGACCGGAGGCGTGACTCTTCCTCGGGGTCCAGGAACCGCACATTGGGCGTCCGGTCCAGCCGTGGCTTGAGGACACGCCGCATGGGGTTGTCAGCCAGAAGGCCCAGCCGGACAGCGAAACTCAGGATGCCTGACAACGTGGTCAGGTCCCGGAGCACGGTAGCCGGCCGCTTGCCCTTCCCCAGGCGACCCGTCTTCCAGGCTTCGAGCTGGTAGGTGGACAGGCCGCACATGGGCTGGTCGTACCAGTGGCCAAAGCAGTTCTCGACCCGGGCCAGGGCGGATGCCGCGTTCCGGGGCCGGTTGGCCTGGATCCAGGGCTCGTACTGGTTCCGGATGAACTCCCCGAGGCTGAGCCGCGCGGCCCCATCCAGGCCCGCCAGCGGCTCCCGGCCGTGGGCGACGTTCCCCAGCACCTGCTCGCACCGGTGGCGCGCCTGCTCGGGGGTCAGGTGGCCCACCTTGCCCAGGGTCAGCCTTCTGCCCCTGCCGAGCTGGACACAGAAGGACCGTGCTCCGGAGGGCTGGACGCGCAATAGGAAGCCCGCCAGGCGACTATCCCGGATGTCGAACGGTTTGGCCTTGGGCTGGGCGGCCCCGCTTGCCAGCAAGCGGGCACCGATGATCGCGCGCACAGATGGGTCTCCCTTCCGTGCGCTCAAAGTAGAGCACTTATAAGTGCAACCGCAATGTAAGCCGGGCGTAGACCGGCGTACACGCGCGCGCTTGGCGCGGCGCTATAAAATCTTGAGAACCAGCAACTTAGAGGTCAGAATCGGCCAACGTGTTGATTGCCAAGATGACGCCCTCAGAGGCCCCGGAAGCGCTCCGAAGGCAGGGGTCAGAGGTTCGAATCCTCTCGGGCGCGCCAATCACTCATAAAAGAGGGCACTTGATCGGTGCCCTTTTTTGTTCCACCCGCCATCTGCAGCAGTCGGGCGTTGCTGCCTCTGATCGTTGCCGTGCCTTCGTACACCGTGATCCGGTCCACGAGGGCGTGCAGGTAGTCCTTGGCAAAGGGTGAGCTGCGATCCTGAAGCTTCGCCCGGATCACGCGGCTGAACACGTTCACCTGGCTCGGCAGCACGCGCTCGATGGGTAGCGCCTGAATTTTCCGCAGCCCTGCCAGCTCCACCAGGATCGCCTCCCGGGCACTCCGCGCCGTGGCGATGCGCCGCTCGAAGGTGTCATCGAGGGATACGGTGCCGCGCTCGATGGCGTCGTAAAGACGCCCCAGGCGTTCCTCGGCCTTCCGCAGATCCGCCTGGAGCCGGACCAGATCGCGCTCGTCGCGGGTCTTGTGGTCCTGGAGCTGGCGGCGGGCTTCCCGCAGCAGCAGCCCCAGCCGAGGTGGCGTAAAGGCGTGCTCCGCGAGTCGTTTCAGCACGAGGTTATCCACGGTCTCCATGGGCAGGTTCCGGCTCTCGCAGAGCGTGCCGCCCTTGTTCACCCGCGTCGTGCATTTGTAATAGCGATAGCGCCCGCTCTTGCCGGTGGTCAGGGTCATTCCCGCGCCGCAATGCCCGCAGCGAAGCAGGCCGGTGAGCAATGTCGGGGACGACACGCGGCGTGGTGGGGTTGATGCGGGCGCTCGCGACTGCCGCCGCTGGCGGACGCGCTCGAAGGTCGCTTCGTCGACAATCGGGTCGATGGGTACTCGGATCCAGTCGGCCGGTGCGCGCTTCTGGAGGGTTTTGGAGTCCCGGACGTTGAACAGGCACTCACCTGCATAGGTGCGACTGGAAAGGATCTTGTGGACCTTCTGGATGCCCCAGGGGCGGCCGCGCATGGTCTGGCCCGCGGCGTTCAGGTGCTTGGCGATTTCCTTGATGCCGAGCGTGCGGCCTTCGTGTCCGTCCAGGTACAGCTGGTAGATCCGCCGGACGGTGGCAGCTTCCGCTTCGTCGATGGCCAGGCGTTTCTTGCGGCGGCCGCGGTTGCCGAGCCGCTCGGTGGCCACGGCCTGGTAGCCGAACGGTGCTGCTGAGCCGTTGAAGAACCCCTGCCGGGCGTTCTCCCGCATGGCCCGGCCCGTGTGCTTGGCGTTCTCGGTGCTCTGGTACTCGTCGAACATGGAGATCATGCGCCGGACCATCTGGCCGGAAGCGTCGTCGCTGGTCTGCTGGGTGATGGAGACCACCTTGACCCCGTGCTTCTGGAGTTTCCGCTCGTAGAGGCCGAAGGTGATCCCATCCCGGAAGAACCGGGAGAGGCTGTGCACGACGATCGTGTCGAACGGTGGCGGAGTTCGCAGGGCGTCTGCCATCAGCGTCTGGAAGACGGGCCGCTTGTCGTCCGTCGCCGAAGCTCCGGGCTCGACGTACTCCATCGCAATCAGGTGACCGTGGGTCTTGCACCACTCCCGGAGCTGGCGCAGCTGGTCGGGGATTGACAGGTCCTGTTCGGCCTGGCGGGTGGTGGAGACGCGGGCGTAGAGGGCAACGGCCATGGGGCATCACTCCGTGGGTTCGTCGGGTTCCTGGAGCAGCAGGACCTCCCGCATCAGCTCGGTCAGGTGGCGGCGCAGGACGTCGACCTCGGCGTCCGTCAGCATGTCGGGCTGGAGATCCTGTCGCCAGCGTACCGCAACGTGCATCGGCTGCGCAGTCCTTCCCTGAATCGGCATGGGTTCCTCCGGCGAGGAATCCTCCGCCGTAGCCCTGCCCCAGGGAACCCGCTCCAGCGGAGCCTATAGGGCACGGCACGCGCACAACCCAGCAACGGCAACGTCTGCAGGGGAACGCGCGGCACGGCGAAGAATTTCTCCGTGCTGGAAAAATAGACGTGCAGACAAAGCGTTGGGCCAGGCGCGTGTAGCGCCTTTTATCTTGCCAACGCTCCCAGCTGTCCGCTGGCCTCCCAGAGACGCGGTTTGCCCTAGAGGGCCTCGATGATTCGTGGTCCTTTGGCTACTGACTCTTCTGGAATCACGAAGTCAGCCTCTAGCAGGTTCTTCACCTCGCCGAGGCGTACCGCACACCGGACACGCGCTCCGCATACAGGCACCTCTCTACCCCAAAGCAAGGGACCCGCCGAAGCGGGTCCCCAGGTAGTACAGCTGGAAAGTCGAACTAGAGGCGCTTCCGCCGGATCACGCCCATGAGGCCGAGCGCAGAACCGAAGAGCCAGACTGCAGTCGGAATTGGCACCGGCGCCACAAGAAATTCACCGGAAGAGGACTCGAAGTTGAGCCCGTTCAGGTTGAGGAAGCTGAAGGTGGCAGTATTTGCGAAGTCGCCCGTCTGAAGGTTGATCCCAAGTTGCTGGTTGTAGGTGGAGGTGGTCAGAAGCAGTTCGATGAGATACAGCTGGCCTGCCTGAGCTTCAAGCGTTCCGCCGATGCTCAGGTTCACTGGAATCACGGTGCCGAATTGATCCACGGTGCAGTTGGCAATGACATAGAGAGTGCAACCGCCGGAGTTAGAGCCTCGCACGGCCTGGGTGGCAAAGCCGGATGCTTCAAGGTAGGGGAACGGCGAGCCTGAGCCATTCTCGGCCGCGAACTGTATGCCGCCGGTCGTCTGGAAGTAACTCGTCCAGGACGTGACGTCGTACACCCGAGCAGCGGCTTCTACATAGACCATGCCAGAGGGGAAAGTGTTGCTGAGGGTGCCTTCAATGTCGAAGGCAAAGTCCACATCGTCGTTACCATCGAAAGTCACGAACTCCCAGGCCACGGCCTGGGATGTGAAGCCCTTGGTAGTGCTTCCATAGGCCTTCAGTTCACCGGCTCCGAGGTCAATCGAGGCATTGGCGCTCCCGGGTGATCCGGATATTGCTGTGCCCGCGGTAGTGCCGAGGTTCAGAACTGTCGACTGGGTCAAGGCTGTTGGGGCAACGGTGCCGTTGATATTGACGAAGGCCTGAGCCTGGGCTACCGCGCCCGGTGGGAACACGTAGGACGCAAAGGCGGGTTCGATGGCGACCAACAACAATGGAGCTGCCAGTGAAGCAATGAGAAAAGTGGACTTGGTGAACATGGGGATTCCCTCAGTCAGCAACGTTTTTTGTTCTGCCAGCGACGCCTAGCCGAGTTTATTGACCCCCGCCGGGTGTCCTTCCGCGAAGGTATCGTGCTCCTCACTGGTAGCGTTTGCAATTGGCAAGATGCTGTTCTCTTCGCCGCCTTACGTGTCCTGTTTACATTGCCTGCATACTCAACATAATCAACACAAAAAACTGCGCTGACTTTTATGCTCTAGCCTTCATTTTGCGACGCATTTGGTGGAGGCCGCCGCATCAGCGACACCATGGCCTGCCAGTGCCCAGATTCATCCGTCCGGGCGCGCCATTTTTCCTCCCCTGTTTGGGCGATACTGCCTGAACCTACGCTCGCTACACTCCGACTGCACCCATGGAGGCCATAAGGGGGCCGGTTTGGCGATAGCACGTCGATGGATCGTCGGCAGCGTCGTAGTCGGTGCCTGCTTGTGGGTGGCCTATGAGCCGGCAGGATACTTGGCCGTCCGGTATCAGTGCGCACGGAACGCGGGATACACCGTCAGCCGCCGCGTTGAGCCTACGGGTTTTCTGGACGTGCAAGGCGACGCGGGGTGCGTGAACTGTTATGTAGCCTATCAGTTAGGGCTGTTCCAGTTCGCCGAACACATCGCCCGGCGCGAGGGCCACCGGAATGAGCCGACGCCGGGAATCTATCGCTACTCGCTGGTCAGGGCTCCCGATGATCGTTGCCGTGCTTTCAATCCCTTTCCCAGTGACAGGTTTCCCGATAACACCTGTGTGGCAGTCGAACGGGTTGAGGCCGTGTCAGCGCCCTACGTTTACGATTTCACCCGCCAGATCGTCAACGGTGGTTGGGGCGTCGACTTGGTTCAGATTGAGGAACGACTGACGGACCGGGTTAGCGGGGAAGTGGTAGCACGACTGCGCCATTTCGGCCGACGGTCCATGATCATGTCGACTTTCTTTGGCGTAACTAGCTTCCAATACGAATGCGATGGTGCAACCACACACTATGGCGGTCCGGGATTCTTCTACGGAGCGGTAATCGCTACCAGTCGCACGACGCCTCCAACGGGGAGCAGCAAGAGGTTCCTTGACGCCGTCAAACGGCGTTGACGCGCGTTCTGGCAACGCAGTGGCTCGGTGGATTTCGTCGACTGGAAGCGCTCGCGAACCAGCGGAACATTCCTTGCCAGTCCGTGCTCTAGGTCTCCCTGGCAGAGGGTACTTCTGTGGGTGCTGGGCACGGGCGCGTGCCGGGGTGTTACCGGCGAGACGGGAGTCGGCGACGCGAGCGGGGTGGGCCTGGGCTAGACGTGGCTAGCCGAGTCTTCCCTTGGCGCCGTTTTCCCGCAGCCACGTCATCAGCTTCGCTTTGCGGCTCTCCAGCGTCTCGGCGGGCTCGCTCGCGAGTGCGTGGCGCGCGGCGGCGTGGTCGACACCGGTGATGGCGACGATGTACGGATCGTAGCCGGCGAAATCGACGTCCTGGTCGGGGTTTGCGCGGGGCGTTTCCGCGCTGTCCTTGGAAGCAGCCATTGTTGTTTTTCTTCTTGGCGGTATCGGATTCCCGGATGTTGCGGGACTATAGCCCCGTGAACCTTAAGCTAGGCTGAAATTATACATAAGCTTCAACGCTGATTGAGGCTGGAAAATCTGGTGGTTGTTGCGGCCACGCCGCGCCGGACCCTGAACAGGAAGGAACGCCCCATGGCCTGGACCGTGCTCGTACTCGCCGGAATTCTGGAGATCGGCTGGGCCATCGGCCTCAAGTACACCGACGGGTTCACCCGCTGGCTGCCGAGCGCACTGACGATCGTCGCGATGGCGGGCAGCATGTGGCTGCTGGCCCTGGCCCTGCGCAGCATTCCGATCGGCACGGCCTACGCCGTCTGGACCGGCATCGGTGCCGCCGGCACCGCGGTACTCGGCATCATCCTGTTCGCGGAGCCCGCCACCGCGCTCCGGCTGGCCTCCATCGGGCTCATCGTGGCCGGGATTGCCGGCCTGAAGCTGGCGGCCTGACCGTGCGCATCCAGCCCCGCCCCCTCGCCGACTACCCCTGGTACCTGAAGCCGTTCTTCCGGAGCCAGGTCCGCCGCTACGGGCAGGTACTGGTTCCCGGACAACTCTGGGGCCGGGTGCCACGCCTGTTCATGGCCGTCGCTCTGCTCTACGGCGCCCTGGACTCCCGGCGTTCGCTGCTCGATCCCGTGCTGCGCTCGCTCGTGACCGTGCGGGTTTCCCAGCTGAACTGGTGCCGGTTCTGCGTGGACATCAATTCGGCCACCCTGGCCCGGCGCGCCGGGAGCATGGCCAAGGTGGAGGCCCTGGAGCAGTGGCGGGAAAGTGACCTCTACTCGCCGGCGGAGCGCGCCGCCCTCGACTACACGGAGGCGATGACGATCACTGACCGCGGGGTCACCGACGCCGGCATGGCGGAACTCCGCCGGCATTTCAGCGACGATGCCGTCGTCGAACTCACCGGCCTGGTGGCCTTCCAGAACCTGTCGAGCAAGTTCAACAGTGCCCTGGACGTGCCGCCCCAGGGCTTCTGCCGCCGGCCGGACGCCTGAGCTTCCGCCTGCAGCCCGTGCCCCGGCCATGAGCGTCCTGGCAGATCTCGTCCTGGTGTCCCACGCGCTGTTCGTGGGCTTCGTCGTCATCGGCTTTGCCCTCATCCTCGCCGGGCTCGCGCTGGGCTGGGCCTGGGTGCGCCGTCCCGGGTACCGGTACGCGCACCTGGCGGCAATCGGTATCGTGGTCGTCCAGGCCTGGCTCGGGATCGAATGCCCCCTGACCACGCTCGAGAGCGCACTGCGGGCGCGGGCCGGGGAAGCGGGCTACGGCGCCTCGTTCATCCAGGACTGGCTTTACAGGCTGCTCTACTACCAGGCCGAGACCTGGGTTTTCACCGTCGTGTACACGGTCTTCGGCGCCGCCGTGGCGCTCGTCTGGTGGTTTGCGCCGCCTGAGCGCCGGCACCCGCGCCGCGATCAGCTAGACTGATATCACCATGCAGCAGTCCCTTCCCCAGCGTCCCGGCGCCACCCAGGGTCCCGGCCCCCTGTCGCGGCTCGAGCGCTCCGTGCTCGCGGCCCTGCTTAAGGGCGAGGGGGATGAGTTCGCCACCCTGCGTGCCCAGCTCGCCGGGGCCACGGTGGTATCACGAACCCACAGCGGCGTCGGGTTCGTGACCCGCCTCGCGGTCCCCGACGGGGCGCTCGCACTGGCCGAGGGCGTCAACCCCCGGCTCCGGCCCGTACTCGCGGCCCATCCCCAGCTGGCCGAGCACGCCGAGTTCCTGCTGCAGCTCCGTGGCGGCCGCCTGGCTGTGCTGGAGGCTTACTGTTACGCGGGTGGCTGGCCGGCTGACGAGGCAGAATTCCGGGTGGTAGTCTGAACGCCAATGGAGTGAGTGCATGACCCGTTACGGCAAGCTCAACCTGCTCGGTATGCTGTTGCTGCCCGTCGCGGCCACGGTGGCCGCACTGATCGTGTTCGGCAATCGCACCGACACGCTCGTCACGGTATTCAGCCTCAACCTGGTGCCCATGCTGATCGGCGGCCTCGTCTCCGGCCTGCTGCTCCGGGGCGCCAATCGCACGGGCAAGGGGCAGGGGATCGCGCTTTGGCCCACCCTGATACCGGCTGCCCTCGGCGCCATCTGGTACCTCTTCCGTGCGGTCGTGCCGGCAGAGGTTGCTCCGGGTGCCGAGTACATTGCGGCCCCGCAGTACCTGCTCATGGGCGTGGTCCTGCTCAGTGTCGTGGCATGGCTCGGGTGCCTGGTTGCACGCCGCCGCCGCTGATGCCCGCCGAATCGACGTCACGGGCATCGCCGGTCCTGCCGGCGGGTGCCCGCTTTGCGCCCTACGCGGCGGCACGCAGCCTGCCGAACATCGTGGTTGACGGGGCGCCGCTGCCGTCCACCCTCCTCAACCTGGCTCACTGGCCCAACAACCAGTCGCCGCCGGCCGTGCGCCGTGACACCTCCACCGCCACCGTCTTCGCCTGGCTGGACGCCCCCGACCTCCACCAGTCCATCCCCTGGGTGACGAATAATCACTTCGATGAGGACGGTCTGTTCGGCATGTACGCCCTCACCGAGCCGGAACGGGCCCTGCTGGACCGGGACTTGCTGATCGCCGCTTCGTACGCCGGGGATTTTGGCGTCGTGAAAGACCGGGATGGCGCGCGACTGTGCTTTGCCATCGAGGCACTGACCGACCCCGAGGTATCGCCGCTGCCCGGGGACGTCTTCGCGGAGCCGGACCGCGTCGCAGCCCTGTACCGGGCCATGCTGGAGTCGTTGCCCTCTCTCCTCCGCGATTTTCACCATGGCTGGCCCCGTTTTGGTGACCTATGGGCCCTGCAGGACGAGCACCTCACGGCAAGCCTCGCCCTCCTTGCCGATGGCGTCGTGACGCTGGTCGAGCATCCGGCCCTCGACCTGGCCGTCGTGCGCATTCCCGACCATCTGCGCCGCCGCACCGTGCGCCGCTACCTGGTGGATGAACCGGCGGCAGTGCATCCGTTCGCCGTCAACAGCGCCACGCAGCGCTCACGGATCCTGCGCGTGCAGGGTGCGCGGTACGAGTTTGAATACCGCTACGAAAGCTGGGTGCAGCTCGCCACCTACCGCGTGCCGCTCCGCGTTCGCCTGGACGGCCTTGCCGCGCGGCTCAACCAGCTGGACGGCGGGTCCGGCTGGGTGGCCGAGGATCCCACCGGCACCGTACCGCGCCTGCATCGTCCCGACGGCACGCCGACGGCGATTCCCCTCGACACGTTCCTTCTGGAGCTGGAGGCCGCTCTCATGTCAGCGCCCATCGCCTGGGACCCCTATGACTGGCGGAAGACCGGAGGCGTGGCATGAGACTCGCCGGACTGTTACTGGCGGCTGGCGGCGCGACGCGCTTCGGTTCGCCCAAAGTGCTGGCCACCTTCCGGGGTGAGCCACTCGTTCGCCGTGCAGTGCATCTGCTGGTTCCCCGCTGCCAGGCCGGCGTGCACGTGGTCGTGGGTGCCTCGGCTGCCGGCGTGCGGGGCGCGCTCGCCAAAGAGCTGGCCGACGGGTCGGTCACGCTGATCGAGAATCCTGCCTGGGCGAGTGGCCTGTCCACCTCGCTGGTCCAGGGCGTCGCGGCACTGCCCCAGCGAGCCGACGCCGCGCTGATCCTGCTCTGCGACCAGCCGGCGATCACCGCCGATGACCTGGATGCCCTGATCGCGGCGTGGCAGGTGGAGCCGGCGCTGATCGCTGCCGCGGGCTTCAGTGACCGGCTCGGCCCGCCGGTGATCATTCCCCGCAGCTTCTGGCCCCAGCTTGCCGCGCTGCGCGGTGACCAGGGCGCGCGCAGCCTGCTCGAGTGGCACGCCGAGCACACCACTGTCGTCATGCCGCACGCGGCTCTCGACGTGGACACGCCCGAAGATCTGGCACGGCTCGAAGCAGCTCCGGCACAATGAGGCATGGCACAGGGTCCCCCAGACGGCGGCATCTCGGTTCGCATTGAGTACTTCGCCATCCTGCGTGAACACGTGGGACGCGCGCGGGAGGAGCTGCGCACCACCGCGTCGACGGTGGGCGACCTGTATGCCGAGCTGGACCAGCGCTACGCTTTTCCCGCCCTCGGCAGGGTGAAGGTGGCGGTGAACGACGAGTTCAGGGACTGGAGCTCTCCCGTGCAGGACGGGGACTTCGTCGTCTTCATCCCCCCAGTAGCCGGCGGGTGAGCCACTTCGAGTTCAGCCGCGAATCATTCACGCCGGAACGCTATCGCTCCCGGGTCGCCGATCCCGTGGCCGGCGGGTACGCCAGCTTCGAGGGCTGGGTGCGCAATCACAACGAGGGCCGGGGCGTGCAGCGCCTGGAATACGAGGGCTATGAGGCGCTGGGCATCGCGGAGGGCGACCGGATCATCGCGGAGGCCTTTGCCCGTTTCCCCATCGCCAGGGCCCATTGTGTGCACCGGCTCGGCGTGCTCGAAATTGGCGACCTGGCCGTCTGGGTGGGTGTCACGGCCGCCCATCGCGACGCCGCCTTCGCGGCCTGTCGCTACATCATTGACGAAGTGAAGACCCGCGTGCCGATCTGGAAGAAGGAGCACTACGCCGAAGGTGACTCCGGCTGGATCAACTGTGAGGTCAGGTCTTCTGACGCTCCCGCTGGATAAGCTCTTCCGCAACAGCCAGCAGGTCCTGGTGGCTGCGGATCTCCGGGCCATCGGTCGTGTACTTCCCGTCGATCACCAGCAGCGGCGTGCCGCGCACCTTGTACCTCACAGTCAGGTCCTTGGCCCGCTTGATGGCGCTCTCGACCGCAAAGGACCGGAACGTCTTGTTGAAGTCGGCGGCTGACACCCCGTTCTCCTCGAAGAACGCCAGGATGTCCTTTTCCTCCGTCAAGGGGCGGTTCTCGATGTGGATCGCCTTGAACATGGCGGGGTTGATCCTGTCGAGCTTGCCCAGCGCCTCGGCGGTGTAATAGACGCGGCCGTGGATCTCGTTGGCGGGATTCCACATGACCGGGATGCGGACGAAGCTGACGTCGGCAGGCAGCTTCTTGACCCAGTCGCTCAGCACGTGCTCCAGGTTGTAGCAGTGAATGCAGCTGTACGCGAAGACCTCCGCCACCTCGATCTTGCCAGCCGAGCTGCTGGTGCCCTGGGCGGACGTGAGCGTGCTGAAGTGCTTGCCTTCCTGGTACTGCCAGTCGGTCTTTGTGGGGGCGGTGGAGGAGTTCTGCGCCAGCACGATGTCCTTGCCGAGGGCGCCGTTGTCGGCGGCCGCCGTGGCTTCCGTGCCCGCGGATTCCTCCACGACGGAGGCCGCTGCCGCGGATTCCGCCGGGGCCTGGGGGGCTGGCGCGGGCGCCGCAATTGCGGCCGGTGGCGCGCTCTCGGCGGTGGTTGCCGACGGGGCAGTTGCCTCGGGCGCCGGTGCCTTGCCGCACGCGGCGGCGACGGCCATGACGGCGGCGAGCAGCAGGAATCGGATCCGGGTCATGCCAATCTGGGTCGTGCCTGTCTCAGTCATGTAGGTACCCTCAACCGCCGCGCGTCAGCGCAGGCCCTGGATGTAGGAAGTGACGGCCTTGATTTCGTCGTCGGTGAGCATGGCGGATACGTTCCGCATCATCTGCGTGTCGCCGTCCGTCGTACGCTGCTTGGACCGGTAGGCCACCAGCTGGGCTGCCGAGTAGGCGGCGTGCTGGCCGGCTATGGCCGGCCACCCGGCGGCCGGATTGCCGAGGCCGGTGGGGCCGTGGCACGCGAGGCAGGCGGGCACGCCCGTCTCCCTGTTACCGCCCCGGTACAGCCGCTCGCCCGCGCTGACCAGCTCAGGATCGGCGACGCCCCCCGCGCGCTTCTGCGCCGAGAAGAAGGCGGCGAGATCCGCGATGTCTTCATCGGTGAGCGGCAGGGCCATGCCGCTCATCAGGACGTTCTGCCGGGCACCGCTCTTGAAGGACTGGAGCGACTTGGTGATGTAGCTCTCGTGCTGTCCGGCGAGGCTTGGCCATTCGGGGTTCAGGCTGTTGCCGTCCATCCCGTGACAGGCGGAACAGGTGACGGCCTTGGCCTGGCCCGCCTCGGCGGAACCGGCTGCAAGGGCCGGACCGGAAATGGCGGTGCCGGCGATGGCGACAGCCACCAGGGAGAGTGCGGGCAGGGAGAGTTTCACAAGTTGCATAGCGCTTGTTCTGTAAGGGAAATTCGGGGTAGGTACCGTGCTAGACTCCGGCCGCGCGGAATTGTACACCAGCGCCCCGGCCGAGCCACCCAGATGTCCCTGTTCCCCGAGGCCCGGTTTCTCACCAGCGCCGCCCGCGCCGCCCAGTTCCTGCCGGACGAGGGCGCCGAAGTGGCGTTTGCCGGCCGCTCGAACGCGGGCAAGTCCAGCGCCATCAACGCCATCCTTGGCCGCAGGGACTTTGCGCGGACCAGCAAGACGCCGGGTCGCACCCAGCTCATCAACTTTTTCGCCCTCACCGAAGGCCAACGTCTGGTGGACCTGCCCGGCTATGGCTATGCCCGGGTGTCGAAGGAGATGCGTGACCAGTGGCGGGAGATGCTGGGGGACTATTTTGACTCCCGGGAATCCCTGGCCGGCCTGATGGTGGTGGTGGACAGCCGGCGGGGCATCGGGGACTTCGACCTGCAGATGCTGGACTGGGGCCGGGCGCTGGACTGCCAGCTCCACGTCCTGCTCACGAAGGCCGACAAGCTCTCGCGCCAGGAGGCTGCCGCGGCGCTCGCTGCCGCGAAGCGGGAGCTGGAGGATCTGCGGGTGGATGTGCAGCTGTTCTCGGCCACGTCGAAGCTGGGCCTGGATGCCGCGCGGACGGCCCTCAAGTCCATGCTGACCGGAAACGCCGCTTCCTGAGGGAGAAAAGAGGCCCCGGGCGCGCTTAGGGGGGGAGGCACCCGGGGCCAATGAGCATCCGGTTGGGGTGACCGTCTGCTTCGCCCGCCCAGGGAGTACGGCGGGCACCTTCTCGGTACCGGTTTGGACTGGGTCTAAGCGGCGAAGTTCCCTTGGTAGGAGCGCCTTCAGGCACGACTCCGTTAGTGGGCTTCGTCCCAGTTGGCGCCGCTGCCGGCGTCGACCTTGAGTGGCACCCGGAGCTCGGCCGCGGAGGACATGAGCTGCGTCACCTGTTTCTGCACCGCAGCCAGGACGGCTGTCGGCACTTCCAGCACCAGCTCGTCGTGGACCTGCATGATGATCTCCGCTCCGGTGCCGCTCTGCCGCAGCCAGGCGTCCACGCTGATCATGGCTTTCTTGATGATGTCCGCCGCAGTCCCCTGCATGGGCGCGTTGATGGCGCTGCGTTCTGCGTACTGGCGGCGGGACTGCTGGCGGGCCTGGATGTCGGGCAGGTAGAGCCGGCGTCCGAAGACCGTTTCCACGTAGCCCTGCTCCCGGGCCTGGGCCCGCGTCCGGTCCATGTAGGCCTTCACGCCAGGGTAGCGGGCGAAGTACAGGTCCACGTACTTCTGCGCCTCGTCCCGGCCGATGCCCAGCTGCCGCGCCAGGCCGAAGGCCGACATGCCGTAGATGAGGCCGAAGTTGATGGCTTTCGCGGACCGGCGCTGGTCCGTCGTCACCGCCTCGAGCGGGACGCCGAACACCTCGGCGGCTGTCGCCTGGTGCACATCCTTGTCCGCGGCAAAGGCCTTGAGCAGGCCTGCATCCTCCGAGAGGTGCGCCATGATCCGGAGCTCGATCTGGGAATAGTCCGCCGCCAGCAGCTTGCAGCCCTTCTTCGCAATGAAGGCCTGGCGGATGCGCCGGCCTTCCTCCGTGCGGATCGGGATGTTCTGCAGGTTCGGGTCCGACGAGGACAGCCGGCCAGTCGCCGCCACCGCCTGGTGATAGGACGTGTGGATCCGTCCCGTGCGCGCGCAGACCTGGTCGGGCAGCTTGTCCGTGTAGGTGGACTTGAGCTTGCTTAAGGACCGGTAGTCGAGGATCAGCTGCGGCAGGTGGTGCTGTTCCGCGAGCTCGGCCAGCGCGTCCTCGTTCGTGGAGGGCTGCTTGGTCGGCGTGTACTGGGTGACCGGCAGCTTCAGCTCGTTGTAGAGGACTTCCTGAAGCTGCTTGGGCGAACCAATATTGAAGGGATGGCCTGCCGCCTCGTGGGCTTCCTTCTCCAGGGCTGCCATCTTCCCGGCAAACTCGCCGGACATCGCCCGGAGCAGGCGGGTGTCCACGAGCACTCCCGTCTCCTCCATGCGGGCGAGCACCGGCACCAGCGGCTTCTCGATGGTGTCGTAGAGTTCGGCGAGCCCGGGGATCGCCTCGAGCTTCGGCCAGAGCACGTGATGGAGCCTGAGCGTGATATCCGCGTCCTCGGCGGCGTACTCCGCGGCCTTCTCCACCGACACCTGGTCGAAGGTGATCTGCTTGGCACCCTTGCCGGCCACGTCCTCGAAGTGGATCGTGTCGAGGCCCAGGTACTTCCGGGCCACCGAGTCCATGTCGTGCCGGGTCGCCGTGCTGTCCAGCACGTAGGACTCCAGCATGGAGTCGTAGCGCATGCCGGCGAGCCGGATGCCGTGGTTGGCGAGGACGTGGGCGTCGTACCTCAGGTGATGGCCCACCTTGTGGGCCTCGGGGTTCTCCAGCCAGGGCTTCAGGCGGTCGAGAACGACGGTGCGGTCGAGCTGTTCCGGCGCCCCCACGTAGCGGTGCGCGACCGGCAGGTAGGCCGCCTTGCCCGGGGCGAGGCCGAAGGAGACGCCCACGACCTCCGCGTCCATGTAGTTGAGGCTCGTGGTCTCCGTGTCGAAGGCCACGAGCTCGGCGTTCTCGATGAGGATGAGCCAGGCGTCGAACTGCTCGGCCGTGCAGATGGTCTCGTAGTGGCGGGTCACGGGGTCGGGCAGGCGGATGGGAGTGGCTGCCGGCTCCTCCGCCACACCCGGACCGGCTGCCGTGTCTGCGGCGGCTGGCACATTGCTGGCCGGTGGGTCGGCGGTTGCGTCCGGTCCTTCCGCTGATGCTTCTTCCACGACGCGGAGCAGGCTGCGGATCTCCAGTTGCTCGGCGAGTTTCCGGAGGACGGGCAGGTCGGGCGGGCCAGCCAGAAGGTCCGTGGGCTTCAGCGCCAGCGGCACGTCCACGTGGATCGTGGCCAGCTGCCTCGACAGGGGGATCTGCGGCAGGCTCGCGCGCAGCTTCTCGCCCACCTTGCCCTTGATCTCGCCGGCCCGGTCCACGATGGCATCCAGCGTGCCGTACTCGGCCAGCCACTTGGCGGCGGTCTTCGGGCCGACACTGGGCACACCCGGGATGTTGTCCGACGTGTCGCCGACCAGCGTCAGGTAGTCGATGATCCGTTCGGGCGGGACGCCGAACTTCTCCACCACGCCCGCCGCGTCCAGCTCCCGGTTGCTGATACCGTCGAACAGGCGGATGTGCCCGTTGACCAGCTGGGCCATGTCCTTGTCACTGGTGGCGATGAGCGTGTCGATTCCAGCAGCCTGCGCCCGCTTCGCCAGGGTTCCGATCACGTCATCCGCTTCCACGCCGGGCTCCCGCAACAGGGGAAGCCCGAGGGCCCTGACCATCTCCAGCAGCGGCTCGATCTGGGACTGGAGCTCGTCGGGCATCTTTTCCCGGGTCGCCTTGTACTCCGCGTAAAGCTCGTCGCGGAACGTCGGCCCCGGCGCGTCCATGACCACGGCGATCAGGTCCGGCTTCCGCGTGCGCTGGATCTGCCGCAGCATGTTAAGGAAGCCGAAGATCGCGCCGGTGGGCTGGCCCTTCGACGTGGTCAACGGCGGCAGCGCGTGGAACGCGCGGTACAGGTAGGAGTAGCCGTCGATGAGGACGAGCCGGCGGGCCGGGTTGCCCGGGCCTGCTTCACTCATGGCCGGCGAAGGTGCAGGTTCGGGATGACGGTCATTCGGACCTGGCCGGATCAGGGGTGGAGGGGATCGTTTTCCGCTCGCCCTTGTCCAGCCCGTCGGGCGCCGGCTCCAACGCCGGTTCGGCCGGCGGCGGTGCCTCGTACAGATCGCCCTTCATGCCACAGGCTGACAGGAGCAGGAGGGCGGGCAACGGGAGCAGGTGACGCATCGGGAGAGTATACGGCGCGGCAACTCAGGTAGACTCGCTCCGGGCGACGGCCCTCGGGGGCGTGGAATGCACTTTGCTTATAAACACCTGGACTTGCCCGGTATCCCGGATATCCCTTCCGCCGTGGCCCGGGTCGGGCGCCGCGCCGCCAGCCTGGCCCGCTGCCAGGTGGACCACGTCGCGCTCTGTGTCGAAGCCGCCAACTTCGACCGTTATGTACGGTATGCCCGGCAGCAGCTGCCGGCATCAACCTTCGGCGAGTACCTGATCGGCGACGCCGGGAACGGCATGCGCATTGCCGAGGTCCGGGACCCGGATACCGGGGTGCATGTGGTACTTGCGGCACCAACGGGCGGCCGGGGGCAGCTGGTCGAGTTCCTGGCGCAGACGGGCGGCGAGGGACTCCAGCACGTCGCCTTCGTCGTGCCCAACGTGCGGGCTGCGGTGCTGGACCTGGCGGCCATCGGCCTGCGTTTCGTGGGCGGCGCCGGGGATGGGAATCCCGGGCGAGCCATCGTCGAAGTGCGCGAGGGGGACAACTGCCTGCGCCAGGCATTCACCGAGCCGCTGTTCGGGGGGTTCTTCATCGAGGTGATCGAGCGCAAAGGCATCATGGAAATGCGCCCGGCGAACATCCGGTCGCTGTATGAGCTGAAGGACGAATGCGAGCACCCGGTGGCCGAGCCCACCTGAGGGCGCTTCCGCAGCGCGTTGCCCTAGCGACGCTCCGGGCTTCTACCCGTCACACGAATCCGCACCAGTTCTGCCACCCTCACCGCCTGCAACGCCAGGCTGATCATGCCGAAGGCCACCCGATCCGGCAGTGTGGCAGGTTCCCGGGCGTCAACCAGCCGGCGGATCCGCATCGAGTAGATCCGGAGATCAGAGCGCAGCGCCGAACGCAGGCCGCCGCCTGCCGTCCGGGAGCGGCTCCACTCCTGGCCTGCCAGCCGCCTGGACTTCAGCACCAGGCCGTCCAGCCGGCGCGCATCGTGGAGCACAGCCGCCTCTGCGCAATACGCCAGCGTGTAGCCGGCCTCCAGCACCTTGCCGCACCAGGCCCGGTCGCCGCCGCTGCGGAAGCGCGTGTCGAAGGGCCCCACCTCGTCGAACAGCGAGCGGCGGACGATGCAGTTGGCCGTGGCCGCGAAACCCATGTTGGCAACATAGTGGGCCTGGCGCATGTGAAAGAATGCGTCGTAGCGCTCGGTGAGCGATGGCCCGGACCTGCCTGCCGTCAGTGGCAGGACCCCGCCGCCAACCACGCCTACCGCGGGATCCCGCAGCAAAGCCGCCACCCCGCGGGACAGCCACTCGCGCGTGCAGACGCAATCGCTGTCGGTAAAGGCGATGATCTCGCCGGTTGCCTCCCGGAGCGCGGCATTGCGCGCCACGTAGGAGCCGGGCTGCGGTTCGTGGAGTAGCCGGCCCCTGATGGCGGTGGCCGGCACCAGCGGCTCCTCGTTGTTGTCCACCACGATCAGCTCGACCGGCCCGGCGTAGTCCTGGTGTGCCAGGCTGTCCAGCAGCCGTTGCAGGCGCTGCAACTCCACACCGTAGAACGGCACCACGACGCTGACGGGCGGGTTCATGCGGGACCCGGCGCCGGGATACGGGCTGGCGCTGCCGCCAGCGTGAGTCGCGGGTCGAAACCGAGCACGCGCGCGCAGGCGACACCGTTCCGGAGGACGCCGGTCGGCGTTGCGCCCAGGAGGCGCTCACGGGCCACACGCTGGAGCATCGGGTCGCCGGGCAGGTGACGCACCACGCGGGCGAGTGCCCCGAGGCGCGCCGTGAGCCGGGGATGGTTCAGGGCGCGCATGAAGCGCAGCTGCTCGGCGCACAGGGTGATTGCCTCGCGGCGGTCGAGGCGGCTCAGCCCCGAGATCGACATTCCCTTGAGAAAGCGCTGGACGCCGGACGTCGGATTGAACTGCCCGGCCAGGGGTGACCGCCCGTCACGCAGGAGATCCAGAAAGGCCTTGGCCGAGTATCGGGCAGCACCGGACGGGTCGGCGGCCATGGGATCGCGGGCAAGTATCGCGAGGGCGTCGCCGATGCGGGGCGTGCCGAGCGACACCGGCCGGGTGATGGGCGCATCGTTCACGGCGTGATAGTCGACCGTAACGAGGTTGGTGGCCGGCACCAGTTCGGCCGCGGCCGCGTAGTCCGTGGCGATGACCGGCACGCCCGCGCGGCCCGCCTCGAGCAGCACCCGGCCGAAGGATTCATTGCTGGACACGGCAGGAAAGTACAGTAGATCCAGATCGCCCAGAAAGCGCCAGATGGCCTGATAGGGCAGATCCCCGTGGTAGACGACGGAACCGGGTTCCAGGCCAAGTCGTCCGGCACAGGCCGGGATGGACCCGGCATCGGGGAGTTCGGTGCCCCGGGGGTAGAACGCCCCCGCCAGGTGCAGCTCCGCGGGCCGGATCCGCTGCACGTCCCGCAGGAATGCGAAGGCTGCCGTCACGTTCTTGTCGTCGGCGATGCGCCCGAGGCAACCGATGCGAAGCCTGCCATCGCTGCGTCCGGGGGTGCGCCCGATCGCAGGCAGGTGCGCGGAGAGCGGATATAGCACGCACACGCTCGTGCCGGCCAGTTGGGGGAACGACTGCTGGTAGAACTCCCGCGCAAAATCCGATGGCAGGATCAGCGTGTCCCCGTCCCGGAGAAGCGGTGCAGCCAGCCACTCCTGGGCCAGGTACGGCGACCAGGCGGTGGTGCGCGCGTCCCGGACGATGCGGAAGTCCAGACCCGACTTCTCGCGCCAGTAGTGATAGAGATGCGCGTAAGGCCCCGCCGTGCACACCAGGGTGTCCCCGGCCCGGATGACGTGGCGCAGGGCGGTCGCGGAACCCTCCGCCACCAGTGCGTGGAAATCGTGGCGCGCGGGTGCGAGATCCCGCGTCGCCAGAATCAGCCGCGACACTTCCGAGTAGTTGATGGGCGCGCCGCCGGAGCCAACGCCGGCCTGGCCGTAATCGTGGAGGTGGACGGCCAAGGAACTGTCCTAGCCAGGTTTTCGCCGGGCCAGCGCCGCTCCCACCCGCTGATAGGCCTCCCGGAAGCTGATGCCTTCCTTCTGCACCAGTTCGTTCGCCCGCTCGGCCGCATGGATCGAATCGTCGAGGTGAATGTTCTCGGGCAGGAACCTGAGCCCGCGGATCAGGTGGGCCATCACCCGGGCCGAATCGCCCGCCAGGTCGATGGCACGGAACAGGGGCGCCTTCATCCTCTGGAGGTCGCGCTGGTAGCCGGAGCCGAGCTTGGCCGGCAGGCCGAGAATCTCCACCAGCGCCGCCTGCATCGTCGGCACGGCGCCCCGCACGAGCTCGAGCACGTCGGGATTGCGCTTCTGGGGCATGATCGACGAGCCCGTGGTCATCGTGTCGGGCAGCGCGACGAAGCGGAATTCCTGCGTGTAGAACAGCAGGAGGTCCGCCGCCATCCGGCCCAGGTCCTGGGTGAGGAGGGCCAGCTCGAAGACCAGCCCGGCTTCGCCCTTGCCCCGGGAGATCTGGACGGCGGTGACGGGCTCGTGCACCACGTCGAAGCCCAGCGTGCGACGGGTCGCCTCGCGGTCTATGGGGAGCCCGGGTACGCCATAGCCGGCCGCGCTGCCGAGCGGGTTCCTGGAGAGCCGGCGGCGGCTGGCGGCGATTCCCTCGGCGTCGTCGCGGAGTTCTGCCGCGAAGCCGCCTGCCCAGAGGGGCACGGAGCTCGGCATGGCCTGCTGCATGTGGGTGTAACCCGGCAGCACGGTGGCCTTCTCCCGCGTCGCCAGCTCATCGAGGGCCGTCGCCACGTCCCGGGCGGCTGCGGCAATGCCTTCCGCCGCGTCCAGCAGGTAGAGGCGGAGCGCAACCAGGACCTGGTCATTGCGCGACCGGCCGAGATGCACTCGCCGGCCGGCCTCGCCGATCATCTGGGTGAGCCGGTGCTCCAGCGCCGTGTGGCAGTCCTCCTCCTCGAGGCTGATCTGCCACTCGCCAGCGGCGTGTGATGCCGCGATTGCCTCCAGGCCGGTGATGATCTGCCGAAGGTCGTCGGCAGCCAGCAGCTTCTGCCCGTGCAGCATCTGGGCGTGGGCGATGGAGGCGCGCACGTCGTAGGGCACCAGCCGGGCATCCAGCAGGTGATCTTCCCCGGCGGTGTAGCGGAGAATGCGCGAGTCCAGAGGCTCGCCCTTGTCCCAGAGACGTTTCATCACTTGGCCCTCAGGCGCCGGCTTCCTGCTCTTCGGGTGTCAGCGTGTCCGTGTCCTCCACGACCAGCGTGCCCGTGCCCTCGTTGGTGAAGATCTCCAGCAGCAGGCTGTCGGGGATCTTGTAGGAGATCAGGTGGACGCGCGGCACGCCGCCCTTGATCGCCGCCTCGATGGCCCGGGCCTTCGGCAGCATGCCCTCCGCCAGGGAGCCGTTGGCGCGCAGTTCCTGCAGGTCCTCCAGGTCCAGGTAGGACACCAGCGACGACAGGTCGTGCCGGTCCTCCAGGATGCCGGGTGCGCCCATCGTGAGGATGAGCTTGGAGGCGCGCAGCGACGTGGCCAGCGCCGCGGCCACGGTGTCGGCATTGATGTTGAGCACCGTGCCGTTCTCGTCGGCCGACAGGGGGCTGACAATGGGAACCATCCCGTTCTCGAGCTGGGCGCGCACCACGTCGGTGTCCACGCTGTCGATGTCGCCGACGAAGCCGAAGTCCACCGGACCGCCCGCGTGGCCCTCCACCTGGACCGGCGGGCGCTTGTGGGCCTTGATGAGGCCCGCGTCCACGCCGCTGATCCCGACGGCCGGCAGGTGCAGGTCCCGGCAGGCCGCCAGGATCCGCGTGTTCACCGTGCCATTGAGCACCATCGTGGTGACGTCGAGCGTCTGCTTGTCGGTGACCCGGCGGCCCCCGACCATCTGCGTCGGTACGCCCAGGGCGTTGGCCAGCTCCGTGGACTGGGGCCCGCCGCCGTGCACCAGCACGACCCGGATGCCAACCTGGTGCAACAGCGCGACCTGCTCCAGCAGGTGCCTGGTGGCCTCGTCCGACGTGAAGACCTCGCCGCCCGCCTTGAGGACGAAGATCTTCTTCTTGTAGAGGCGGATGTAGGGAGCCGCGTGTTTGAGCGCGGAGACGACCACATCCCGTTCATGACTCTTCATACTGCTGTTCCTTTGTAGGAGCGCCTTCAGGCGCGACCTGCCCCGTTCGCGCCTGAAGGCGCTCCTACTCTTAAGCCCCGGGGCCCATCATCTGGTAGACCACGGCCATCTGGCCCCACATCCTGTTCTGCGCCTCGTGGATCACCACGCTGCGCGGTCCGTCGAGAATGCGGTCCGTCACGGCCACGCCGCGTCGCACGGGCAGGCAGTGCATGAAGCGGGCCGACGGCTGCGCCTTCGCGAACGACGGCTCGTCCACTATCCAGTCCTGGAGCTGCTCCCGCAGCTTCTGGTCGGCGACCCGGTCGCCATAGTGCCGCGTGGAGGACCACTCTTTCGCGTAGATGATGTGGGCGTCCTGGTAGGCCTCTGCCCGGTCGTTGGTTTCGCGCACCGAGCCGCCCGACAGCGTCGCAGCCTTGCGGGCCTTGTCCATGATCGCGGGCGGCAGTTCGAAGCCGTCGGGCCGGACGACGGTGACGTCCATGCCGCGCATGGCCGCCATATGCAGCGTGGCAGACGGCACGGCCAGGGGCAGGGCCTTCGGGTGCCAGGACCAGGACAGGACGAACTTGCCGCCCTTCTTCGGGACGTTCAGCTCGTCCATCGTCTTCCAGTCCGCCAGGCTCTGGCACGGGTGCTGGATCGCCGACTCCATGTTGATGAGCGGTACCTTCACCAGCTCGCGCATGGCCAGGAACTCCGTGTCGGCCAGGTCGGTGGCCAGGTTCACCCGGTTGGCGAAGGCCCGGATTCCCAGTGCGTCACCGTAGGAGCTGATCACGGGGATCGCCTCCCGCAGGTGCTCCGCGGCCACGCCGTCCATCACGATGCCCGAGCGGGTCTCCAGGCCGTGGATGGACATGTCCGGCGAGATCACGAAGGAGCCGCCGCCGAGCCGCACCATCGCCGCCTGGAAGGACGACAGCGTGCGCAGTGACGGGCTCAGGAACAGCATCGCGAGCACCTTGCCCTCCAGGGCCCGGGGCTCGGGGTTCGTCTGCAGCCGGCGGGCCAGCTTCAGCAGGGCTTCCACTTCCGGAATGCTGAAGTCCGCGAGGTCGTTGAAAAGCTTGAGTGCCATGCAGGTTCCTTATGGGCCGATATCACACAGTGCGCTGACCAGTTTAGCCACGTGCTGCTTCTCCAGGGTGAGCGGCGGCAGGAGCCGCACGATCTGCGGATCCGAACTCGTGCCGACCAGGATGTCCCGGTCCAGCAACGCCGCCTGGATGTCCCTGGCCGGGCGCCGGCAGCGAAGTCCCAGGAGGAAGCCCCTGCCCTGGATCGCCTGCACCGGCCCGGTGACCGCGTGCTTGCGGATCTCATCGGACAGCGTGCGCACGTTGTCCATGAGCCGGTCCCGCCGGATCACCTCGATGACGGTGCTCACCAGGGCGCAGGCCATTGGGCCTCCACCAAATGTGGTGCCCAGGTCCCCGGACTTCAGGGTGTGCGCCAGAGCCTCGGTCATCAGGAGCGCGCTGCAGGGGAAGCCACCGCCCAGGGCTTTCGCGGTGGTCAGCATGTCTGGCTTAACGTCGTAGAGGTTTGCGGCGAAGGGGGCGCCGGTCCGGCCGACGCCACTCTGCACCTCATCCACGATCAGCAGTGCGCCGGTCCTGTGGCAGGCTTCGGCGACCGCCTGCACGAAGCCCGGGTCCAGGTCGTAGGCACCGGCGAGGCCCTGCACGAGCTCGATGATCACCGCCGCGGTATCGCCGTTGATCATTTCCCGCGCCCGGGCCGCGTCGTCCCGCGGCATGAACTCCACGTCGAACGGGGTGCGGGGGAAGCCGTACCAGCTCTTCGCGGCCCCCCAGGTGACGGCAGAGGCGGCAGCGGTCCGGCCGTGGAAGCCGTGCTCGAGCGCCAGCACCCGCGAGCGGCCCGTCGCCCGGCAGGCCACGCGCAGGGCGTTCTCGTTGGCCTCGGCGCCGCTGTTCACGAAGAAGACGCGGTTGAGTCCTTCCGGGGCGATGCCGGCCAGCGCATCGCCCGCCTTCGCCCGTACCTGGAGCGCCACGGCGTTGCTCTGGAAGTACATGGTCCTTGCCTGGGTCTCCAGGGCTGCCAGCAGGTCGGGATGTGCGTACCCCAGCGCCGCCACGGCGTGACCGCCGTAGAAGTCGATGATCCGCCGCTTGCCGGCGTGCAGGTACACGCCCTCGGCGGACGTGGTTTCCAGCGGCAGCTGGCCGTAGACCTGCAGGAGGTGCCGTGCCTCGGCGTTCTGGGAAGTCGTTGCCATCGGCATTCCTAGATCCAGCCGGGCGCCGGTGCTGTGAGCCCGGCGGACTCCGGCAGGCCCAGCAACCGGTTCATCCATTGCACGGCGCCGCCCGCCGCGCCCTTGACCAGGTTGTCGATGGCCACCAGCACGACGAAGGTCTGGCCATTGCCCGACGTTGCCGCGCCGATGTGGCAGTAGTTGCTGCCGGCAACGTCCTTCACCCGTGGCGCGCCATCCACCACACGCACGAACTCCTGGCCGGCATAGAACTGCGCGAAGACCTCGCGCAACTGGTCGCTGGTCTGCGGCCGGTCGAGGCGCCCCTGCAGCGTCATGTGGATCCCGCGGGCGAAGGGTCCGGAGTGGGGCACGAAATGCAGGTCCGGCGCCACGCCCGTCAGTTCCCGGCAGATCTGCACCACTTCCGGCGCGTGGCGGTGCCTCAGCGGGTTGTAGGCGAACAGGTTGGAGTGCCGCTCCGGGTGGTGGGTGGTGGCGATGGGAGTCCGGCCCGCACCGGTGCTGCCGGTGACGCCCGATGCATAAACAGGGCCGTCGGCCAGGCCCGGCTTCAGCAGCGGCACGAGGCCGGCCAGCATCGACGTGGCGAAGCACCCCGGGTGCCCGACGTGAGGGCCGGGAATGCCGGCCACATGCTCCGGCAGCGCGCAGGTGAACTGCGGCAGCAGCCCGGGTGCGCCGTGGGGCTGCTTGTACACGGCCTCGAAGTCCGCCGCGTTCCGGAAGCGGAAGTCCGATGACGCGTCCACGACGGAAAGATTGCTGCCGCTGGAGCCAGCCGCCTCCAGCATGCTGGCCACGACGCCGGCGCTCACCACGTGGGGAGCGGCCGAGAACAGCGCGACCCGGGGGGCCGTGATCCGCGCCGCCAGTTCCGCCTGGGTGACGAAGGGCAGGTCCCTCACCACGGGAGCAAGGTGCGGAAAGGCCGCGCTCACCGCCGTGCCGGCCTGGCTCTCCGACGAAACACCGGCCAGCGTCAGGTCGGGGTGCTGGCCCACGAGGCGCAGCAGTTCGCCGGCCACGTAACCTGTGCCGCCGATGATCAGGGCCGGAGTCCGGTTGCTCATGCCAGTCATCCCCTCAGGACGAAGCGTCCGGCTGGGAGAGCTTCAGGCCCACCTGGGTGGTCACCGCGTCGCCCAGCTGCATGGATTCGGTGACGGCGTTGATCGCCTTCACGCCCATGCGCTGGACGATGATGTCCTTGCCCACGTCGTTGTCCGTGGCGGGACCGGTGACGATCGCCGGCTCGATGCCGAAATCCTCGCGCAGCAGCTTCACGCCGCCCCAGGCCGCGACGGGGTCATTGGCGCACAGGACCAGGCAGGTGAGCGCGTCACGGATCCCCGCGTCCCGGAGGATCGCCTCCACGCCGTAGGCGCCCAGGATGCCGTCGCCCAGCTCGAAGACGATCACGTCCGGCTTGCTGGCGGCGAGCCGCGTGAGCATGGTGCGCGTCACCGCGGGGCCATTCAGTCCCGTGGTGCAGGCCACGCCAAAATCCGTGAAGATCAGCGTGTTGCGGGCGCCCGCGTCCTCCATGGCCAGGATGTCCCGACGCAGGGACACGCCGGTGGCCTTGAAGGCATCCACCGTGTGCCCGTGGTGCCGGAGCCGGCTCACGATGGCGCAGGCGGCTGCCGTCTTGCCGGAGTTCATGCAGGTGCCGGCGATGGCCACCACTGGCACGCCCCGGGTATCCAGCACGGGCTCGGTCGCCAGCTTCTGCATGCCGATCCGTGCCGGGACGCCAATGCGCTCGCCAAGATACGGAAAGTCGAGCACCGCGCCGAGTACCCGGGCATCGAAGGGCTGGCCGAAGCTGGCATTGATGGAATCGCACACGCCGATGACGCCACCCATGTTCAGCAGCTGCAGGGTGTCGCCAACCGCGAGCTTCTCCGGGATGTGTCCGGAGTAGCCGAACAGGGCTTTCCGGTGCCCGAGCGCGCCGACGACGATGTCGCCCTTCTTGACCACGGCCATCCGGCCGCTGGTGAGCTCCAGCTGGTTGTAGGTGTTCTTGTTGTTGAGCACCTCGGCGGCAATCAGCACGCCTTCCTCGCAGGGGATGTCCGCGCTCACCCGCAGCTCCCGCTTGAGGTTCAGGTTCTGGGCGATGGACGCGATCTTGTCCGCAATGACGGTTTTCATGGCTTGCCTGACTGCTTGCCGCCGGCTCGTGTCTGCAGGATCCCGGGCAGCGAGAGGATGCGCGAGTAGCCCAGGGCGTCGGCGGGGGTCCATTCGCCGGCCTTCTCGCCGTAGACGCCCTTGGTGGCGGCCAGCAGCGAGTGGGGCGAGACCACGCCCTCGATGAACAGGTTGCCGGGCCGGAGCACGATCTTCACGTCCCCGGTGACCCGCTGCTGGGCCGAGGCGAGCAGGGCCTCGATGTCCCGGCACACCGGGTCGAGCTGCTTGCCCTCGTGCACGAAGTCGCCGTACTGGGTGGCCACCTGGTCCTTGATGCGCTGCTGGGGCCCGGACAGGACCAGCTTTTCCAGCTCCCGGTGCGCGGTCAGCAGGATGTCGGCGGCGGGGGCCTCGAAGGCCACCCGGCCCTTGGTGCCGAGCACGGTGTCGCCCACGTGGATGCCGCGGCCAATGCCATAGGGCCCGGCGACGGTCTCCAGGGTCTCGATCAGGGTGACCGGATCCATGGCCTTGCCGTCCAGGGCGGTTGGAATGCCCTGCGTGAAGCTGATGGTGTGCCGGGCCGCGGGCTTCGGCTTGTCGAAGGCGTTGGGCGAGAGCACCCAGGCGTCTTCCGGGATGGACTCCTTCGAGTCCAGGGTTTCCCGGCCGCCCACGGTGACGCCCCACAGGCCCCGATTTACAGAGTAGGCGGAGCCCTTCACGGGAACGGGGAACCCGTGCTGTTCCAGGTACTTCTGCTGCTCGGTGCGGATGAAGCCCTGGTCCCGGACCGGTGCGAGTACTTCCAGCCCCGGCGCGATGGTGCGCAGGGCCACCTCGAAACGCACCTGGTCGTTGCCGGCGGCCGTGCAGCCGTGGGCGACGGTCTGGCTGCCGCGCTTCTTTGCCAGTTCCGCCAGCAGCGTGGCCTGGATGCCCCGCTCCGCACCGACGCACAGCGGATAGAGATGCCCCCGGCGCACGTTGCCGAAGATCAGGTACCTGAGCACCCGGTCGAAGAACACGGACCGGGCCTCCACGAGCACGTGCTCGATGGCGCCGAGGGCGACGGAGCGCCGCTCCAGGTCCTTCGCGGCCTCGGCGTCGATGCCGCCCGTGTTGATGGTCACGGTGACGACCGGCCGGCCGTAGTGTTCCTTCATCCAGGGCACGCAGAAGGACGTGTCGAGCCCCCCCGAGAACCCGAGGATGATCGGTGAGACGTTCTTCTTCTGGATCGTGGTGTCGGTGGTCATATCAGCTCTCTGTCAGATTTCGCCCTGTAGGAGCGCCTTCAGGCGCGATCAGGTATCGGTCGCGCCTGAAGGCGCTCCTACTCTCCAAGCCTCGCCCGCAGCTTTGCCACGAGCCGCTTCTGATCGCCACCGGTGCGGGTGGCGATAAAAATGGTGTCGTCCCCCGAGACCGTGCCCACGATCTCCGGCCAGCCGCAGCGGTCCAGCGCCAGCGCCACCTGCCCCGCCGCCCCCGTCACGGTCTTCACGACCGTCTGGTAGGGGCCCGCCGTGCGGGTCTCTTCGACGAACTCCGCCAGCATGGCCAGGTCGTGGCTGGTGTCATCGGCCCCGTCCGCCGCCACCGGCCGGTACTCCTGGTCCAGCTTGGTGATCCCCAGCTGGCGCAGGTCACGGCTGATGCTCGACTGGGTGGCCTCGATGCCCCGCTTCCGGAGCAGCTCGACCAGTTCCTCCTGCCGCGTGACGTGCTGGCGGCGCAGGATCTTGAGGATCGCCTGCTGCCGCTGCTCCCGTTGTTCGGCCGAGATGGGCACGCTCTCTCCATGCACATAAGCCAGAAGGGATGCGCATACTATCCAGATCGGTCCGGCTGTCAAGCCCGGAGTTCACGCTGTAGGAGCGGCTTCAGCCGCGACCCGCTGGTTGGTCGCGGCTGAAGCCGCTCCTACAATGCGGACATGGAAGAGCTGCTGAACGCTGCCGCCGCCGGCGATGCCCAGGCCCAGTACGAGCTGGGCCTTCATCACGACAACGTCGAAGGCGAGGGCCGGAACCCGGCCGAGGCGGCCCGCTGGTACCGCCTGGCCGCTGACCAGGGACACGCCGAGGCCCAGCTGCACCTGGGGCTGATGTGCGATTCCGGCGACGGCGTCCCGCGCAACGAGGCCGAGGCGGCGGAGTGGTACCGGCGCGCCGCGGACCAGGGCAATGCGGACGCCCGGGTCAACCTGGGACTGATGCACCTGAACGGCACGGGCGTGCCCCGGAACGACACCGCGGCCCTTCAGTGCTTCCGGACTGCGGCTGAACAGGGCCACCCCAAGGCCCAGTTCAACCTGGGCGCGCTTCTCTACAACGGGGTTGCCGGCGAACCGCCCCTGGCAGAGGTCTACCGGTGGTGGACACTGGCCGCGCTGCAGGGCCATCCGTCAGCCCAGCAGAACCTGGAGGGCGTGGCGCGGCGACTCAACCGGGAGCAGTTGGCGGCGGCCCAGGCCGCCGTCGCGGAAGCCATTCGCCGTACATAGGCGCTCCTACGGGGAGTGGCGCGCCTGGGATTCGCCGGCTGGCATGCCCCCAGGCCCGAAGCGCCGCTCGATGCAGCGCCACCCGCCGTCGTCATCGGCCAGTATCAGGGTCGCGGCCCGCGTTCCGTAGTCGGTACCCGTGACGAAGGGCGTCACCCGGGCCCGTGCGACGGGCGTGTCGGCCTCGGGTTCCGCCACGGGCATGCGTCGCCCAACCAGGGACAGCAGTTCTTCGGCATCGGGCCCGGTTGCGGGCATCGGCCGCCGAAGGTAGTTGTCCAGCGCCTTCTGCAGCCAGCCGACCTTTGGCCAGGGCGTTTCCCGGGGCGAGTTCGACAGCACCGTGACGCCGGTGGGCAGGCGCCAGCGCGGGCCCAGGCTGCCTGCCGGCGTGACGAAACCGTCGAGCCCGGCACCCAGCGTGCCCACCAGCAGGCTGAACCCGGCGTAGTGCCCCACGTCGTTCTCGACGGTGTCCAGGAAAGCGCCTGAAGCGCTGTCGCCCGTAAGCCATGCGCGCACCAGCGCACCCCGGCTGCGGGTGTGGTTGACGCCGGGGGGGCGAAGCGGATTGTTCGTCACCACGGCCACGCGGCCGTGCCGGGTGACGCCGAGCCAGCTGCCGCCAGCCTGCAGGTCCCGGCCCCCGAACACGTGGTCCGCCTCGGGCCACCACCCGGCGGGGACCGTGGGCCGCTGATGAAACTCGTCCCGGTTGCCCAGCAGGATGAGCGGGTATCGGGGATGGGCCTGCCAGGCAACGGCAACGAGGCACATGGGGTCAGGTACGGTCGAGCCACGCCTCGATCAGGCGGAAGGCGATGGACTCCCGGGGCGGCAAGGCGACGGCGCCGGCGCGGAGATCATCCCGGTGGAACCACCGGGCTTCGACGAGCTCGCCGTCGTTGAAGCGGATGTCGTCGGTGAGGCCCGTGGCATGGAAGCCCAGCATCATGGCGGCAGGGAACGGCCAGGGCTGGGAACCGATATAGGTACAGTCGCCGACCTGGATGTTGGCCTCCTCGTGCACTTCCCGGACCACCGCATCCTCGAGGGACTCGCCCGGCTCCACGAAGCCGGCGATGGTGGAGAAGCGCCCGGCCGGCCAGGCCGCCTGGCGGCCCAGCAGGCAGCGCTCGCCCCGGTGCACGAGCACGATCACAGCGGGGTCGATGCGGGGGAAACTCTTGTGGTCGCAGCCGGGGCGGGTGCAGGCCATCACGAAGCCACCCTCGCCGGCGCGGTTCGGCGCGCCGCAGACGCCGCAGTGCCTGTGGCGCTCCTGCCAGAGGATCATGGCGCGCGCGTAGGCGAGCAGGGCGGCGTCGGCTTCGCTGACCCGGCCAAGGACCTCCCGCAGGCCGCGGAAGCCAATGGCCGGCAGCGATGGCGGTGGCTCGTCGCCCCGCACATCGACGGCGAAGAGCGCCTGGCCGCCGCGCCGCCCCAGGAACACGGCTGATTCGTGCCCGCCGGTGAGGGGCTCCAGGTCTTCCCGGCGGCAGACCACGACGCCGCCGTCCTGGAGCAGACACCGGGACTGCCAGATAGGCACGAAGCGCGTGTCGGCTGCCGCGAACGCCGCCGCCAGCTCTTCCGCCTGCTGCCGCAGGGGCGACAGGCGCTCGATGCCGGAGCCGGTGAAGGTGATGCGGGCGCTGTCACGGGCGCTGTCACGGGTCATGGGGTTCAGGTTACGCATGATCCTTGAGTTCGCAAAACGGGCACCTTTCGTAGTCGAGTGCGTAGGCATCCTGCACGTAGGGACCCTCGCACAGGGCGCACCAGACCAGCCGCAGTTCCCGGCGTGACACGAGGCAGCGGTACAGGTTCCACGCCCACTCGAAGGAGAGTTGCGGCTCCGGGTGCAGGACCAGGTACGCCTCGAAGGCATCGCAGAGGCCGGCGCCCAGGGCGACACCGGGCGGGGAGACGGCGGGCAGCGCCCGGGTGTCCGGGTCCAGCCGGACGACCCCCGTCTGCACGAAGAGCAGGGCCAGCAGGCTGGCCTCACCCTGGCGGCGCGCCGAGTTGACGAAAGGGGCGACCTGGCTCGGGGTCTTGCCCCGCCGGCGCCGGACGGCCTCCCGGCCCGGGAAGTAGCTCGCGCAGATCTTCCGGATCCGGTCCTCCGTGAACCCGGTGCAGAGCCGGATGGTCCCGGTCCGGGCCTCGTGCTCGATCATCCGGATGGCCAGGTCGAATCGTTCCCGCTCGCCGGCATAGCGGTTGTCTGTCGCCCGCATGTTTCCCCCATTTCCCACCAGTTTTGGTCATTTTGGAACAAATCTGGTTAATCCGTTTGTTTATTTGTTCCATTTGGAACATTTATAGTACCTGCCGGTCGCTCCCGGGGAAGCTCGCAAATGCCCAGAAAATGGCCCGATACGCTGCTCCGGCGGGAAATCCGCGACTTCAACCGGGAGTTTCTGGAGCTGTTGTGCACGGATAGCCGGGCGGGGGAGGCCTTCGGCCTGGCGCCCAACGTGAGGCAACGCCTGGGATTGCTGGCGCCGGCCCAGCTCGAGACCATCGCGGAAACGCCCTGCCTGCTGTCGGCCTTCGCCGTACTGCCACCCCGGCTGCTGCCGCGGGGTGTCGCCGAGAACCCGGGGTCAGGCACCGGCTTGCCGATGAGCCCGACAGTCGCGGCACATGCCGAAGCCGCGCGCCTGTTCGCCGCGTCGCTGCTCACGTGGCTCTGGCACACGGCCCGGCAGGACCGGCTTCTCGCGGCGCTCTGCATCGGCCCGGGGAACCTCGCTGTCGAGCAGCTGGCCAGTGCCGGCTTCCGTGACCTGCAACGCGCCGCCGCGGGAGCGGTCGGGTGTCTCGAGGCCCGCTTCTGCCGGCACCCCCGGATCTGGCCGGACCTGGTGCGGGCTGCCTCCCAGTCGGACGCGCAGGTGCTGATGGCTACGCGACTCTCGGTCGTGCAGCTCACCCTCTTGAGTCGCCGCTGAACATCCGCGGCCGGGATCGCCGGGTTCAATGCGCGGTGTACCGGCCAGCAAGCGTTGTTTCCGCATGCCCAGCAGGCACAATGCCGCGCCATGCACGCGCTCTCGGTCCAGCAACTCACCAAGGTCTACGCCAACGGCGTCCGGGCACTGGACGGGATCGACCTCGCCGTGGAGACCGGCGACTTCTTCGCACTGCTCGGGCCGAATGGAGCGGGGAAGACGAGCCTCATCGGGATCGTGACCTCGCTGGTCACCAAGACCAGTGGCCGGGTGAGCGTGTTCGGCCAGGACCTGGACCGGAATATCAACGCCGTCAAGAATGCCATCGGCGTCGTGCCCCAGGAGCTGAACCTGAACCTGTGGGACAAGGCGCAGAACATCGTCATCAACCAGGCGGGGTTCTACGGCCTCACCCGGGACCGCGCGCGCCAACGAGCCGAGATCTGCCTCCGGCAGCTGCAGCTCTGGGAGAAGCGCAACGAGACGGCGCGCAGCCTGTCCGGGGGCATGAAGCGCCGGCTGATGATTGCCCGCGCCCTGGTGCACGAACCGCGCCTGTTGATCCTGGACGAGCCCACCGCCGGCGTGGACATTGAAATACGGCGCTCCATGTGGGAGTTCCTGCGGGAACTGAATGCCGCCGGGACGACGATCATCCTTACCACCCACTACCTGGAAGAGGCGGAAAACCTCTGCCGGAACGTTGCGATCATCGACCACGGCCGGGTCATCGAGCGGGGCCCGATGACCAGCGTACTCGCCAAGCTCCACGAGGAAGTCTTTCTGCTGACGCCACGGGATCCCGTCCCCGTGGCGCCCAGCCTGCCTGGCTTCGATATCCGGCTGAACGGTCCCCAGGAGATCGAGGTGGCGCTCCCGCGGTCGCGCAGCGTCAATGAGCTGTTCGCAGCACTGTCCGCCGCGGGCATCCACATCCTCAGCATGCGCAACAAGTCCAATCGCCTCGAGGAACTCTTCCTCACCGTTACCGAGCGCAAGGGGGGCGCACGATGAGCGTCCGCCAGCAGGCCATCGCGCTGGCGACCCTGTGCCGCAAGGAGTACCACCGGGTCGTGCGCATCTGGGGGCAAACCATCCTGCCGCCCGTGATCAACATGGCGCTCTACTTCGTCATCTTCGGCAATCTCATCGGGCGGCGCATCGGCCAGATGGACGGCTTCGATTACCGGCAATACATCGCTCCTGGCCTGATCATGATGGCAGTCATCACCAATGCCTATGGCAACGTGGTGTCGTCGTTCTTCTCGGCGAAGATCAACCGCCATCTGGAAGAGCTGCTCGTGGCGCCCATGTCGAACGTCACGATCGTGCTGGGCCACATGGCGGGCGGGATGATCCGCGGCGTGCTCGTAGGCCTGGCAGTGACGGTGGTCGCGCTGTTCTTTACTCCGCTGCCCTTCACCCACCCGCTGATCACGATCTCCGTGTTCCTGATGTGCGCCGCCATTTTCTCCCTGGGCGGCATGATCAACGGGATCATGGCGAAGAACTTCGACGACGTGTCCATCATCCCGTCCTTCGTTCTGCAGCCGCTCATCTACCTCGGTGGCGTGTTCTACTCGATCTCGCTGCTGCCCGAGGCGGCCCAGCAGATTTCCCGCCTCAACCCGATCCTTTACCTGGTGAACGCCTTCCGCTACGGGATGCTGGGTATATCCGACGTGCCCATCGGCATCGCTTACCTGATGATGACAGTCTGTCTCGCGGCGCTCTTTGGCGCCTGCGTGCTGATGCTGAACCGGGGCTATCGGATAAGAGAGTAGAAGCGCCGGTCGGCGCTCCTACGCTACTGCCTCGTATTCCTGGACGGCCAGGGCGAGGGTGCCAGGGCCACCGTGTGCGCCGTAGGCGGGGCCAAGATCCCCGACGTGCACGGACTCGACGTTCGGGAATGCCACCTCGCAGGCCCTGCGCAGGGCCTCCGCCAGTTCCGGCGAGTTCGAGTGGGCGATGGCCAGCCGGAGCGGCGTTGTGCCGGACTTCAGCAGCCGGTCCTGGGTGGCAAGTCGCACCAGGGCGGATACCCGGTCGCTGTTCCGGCGCAGGATCCCGCGCACCTTCACCCCTCCCACGCCGTCGATGGCCAGCAGGAAGCCCAGCGGCAGGATGCCCGCCAGCCAGCGCCAGGGCTGGGGAATGCGTCCACCGCGCACCGCGTAGCTGAGATCGGGAATCGCGCCATACGTGCGGGTGACGGACGCCGCCCGCTCGGTGGCCGCGACGACTTCCGCCGCCGACTTGCCCGCCTGGGCGTTCTCGGCGGCGGTGAGCACGACCAGCCCCATGCCGACGGACACGTTCCTGCTGTCCACGATGGTCAGTTGCCCGGGCTTGCTGACGCGGCTCGCGGCCGACTGGGCTGCCTGGAGTGTGCCGCTGAGGCGCCCGGTGAGACTGACCGACACCACATGCTCGAAGTGGGACGACAGAAGCTCATAGGCCCGGCGGAAGTCGCCTGGCGGCGGCTGCGAGGTCTTGGGATGCAGCGGATTCCGCGCCAGCTCGTCCCAGAAGCCGCTGGCGGACATGCCCACCTTGTCGAGATGGCTCTCGTTGCCGAAGTTCACCCGCAGGGGGACCATCTGGATGCCGAAGGCGTCCCAGGTATCGGCTGGCAGGTCGGCGCCCGAGTCCGCCACGATGGCCACCCGCCGTCCGTCCGCCTTCAGCGAGCGCTCCTGGCGCAGCATGTCGTCGGCCTTCTCCGCCGAAACCTTGCCGTACCGGCGCGCAATGGCGAACGCCTGCGCGGGATCGTTGACGTGGACGTGGAGCCGGGCCTTGGTCGCTCCGCCCACGACCACCGCGCTGCTGCCGATGCGGGCCAGCTCGGTCCGCAGGCTGTCCCTGTCCACCCGCGAGCCGGTGACCAGGCATTCCGTGCAGAAGCGATGCTCCGGCGGGCCCACATGGCTGTAGTCCGCCGGACTGTGGGCCGACGGATCGCCCTCCTCGACGACGGGCATCGCCGGGGCCAGTCCCGGCTGCAGGGCGTCGGCCATACCTTCGAGCAGGACGAGCAGGCCCCGGGCGCCGGCGTCTTCAACGCCGGCGTCGCGCATCGATGCCAGCGTCCTGCGGGTGGTCGCGACCGCTTCCCGCGCCCTGGCGAGCAGGGATGTCAGAAGGGTCAGGAAGTCCGAGTTCTCGGGTAGCTGGCCGGGTGCAACGGCGGAGGCGATGTCACGCATGACCGTCAGCACCGTGCCTTCTGCCGGGTTCTGGATGGCGCTGCGCGCATAGCCTTCTGCCGAGGCCAGCGCGAGTGCCAGTTCCTCCGGCCGGACCCGCTCGTGCCCGGCCAGGAACTCGCTCAGGCCCTGGAGGTACTGCGCGAAGATCGCGCCGGAGTTGCCGCGCGCTCCGTCGAGCGCTGCGTCGGCGGCGACCCCAAGGAGTTCGCCCGCATGCCGGGTACTGGTAGCCGCCAGGCGCTCCCCGACGGCCGTGAAGGTCAGCGCCAGATTCGTGCCCGTGTCCCCGTCGGGGACCGGGTAGACGTTGATGCGGTCCAGGTGCCCACGCTCACCGACGAGGCGGGCAATGCCACCGAGGAGCAGCCGCTGAAAGCGGCGGCCATCCAGGTAGGCCACGCGGAGGGGCAGTCTCTGCTTCATTTCCGGGACAGCGTGAACCGCCGGCCCTGATTCGACAGGATGACACCGTCCCTGGTGATGCTCTCGACCGTGGGCCCTTCGGGCAGCCTGCTCCCTTCCTTGTACTTCTGCGCGTTGATGACCACGAAGCGACCGGCCGGGGCTTCGCTGAAGACGTGCAGGTCCAGGTTGAGCATTGGAATATTGAGTGCGCCTGAGCCCATCATTTCCTCGGCCGTCGGCAGGTCATTGCCTGCCACGATGCGCGAAGGCGTGGCGGGCCCGGTGGCCACCGGCCCGGCCGGGGGCGTCGCCGTCCCGGTCGGCGGCGCCCGGCCCGCGCCTGCGTCCGGCACTGGCGGCCCTTCGGCCGTTTCCGCGATCACGGGGGCTGGGACCGGTCCCGGCGGCGCCTCGAATTCGCTCTCCACCTCCGGCTCCGGAAGGGGCTCCCCGAACTCCGCTTCCCGGGCGAGGGGCCGGATATCGGCGACGGGCGACTCCGCGGCTGGCGGGACCGCGGCGGGCTGAGCCGCGCCTGGCGCTTCAGGTACCGGCGGCTGTGACGGGGCGACCGGTGCATCGTCCCGGCCGAGGAACTGGACGGCAAGGAACACGGCGTTGGCCGCCAGCACGGCCACCAGGACCGGCAGCCAGATGTTCCGCTTCGAGCGGTGGGCGGCATAGCGCACGTCCGAGAGCCCGGGGGTCACGGCCCTCTGCCGTTCGGCGTCGCTCTTGCGCAGGGCATCAAGGATGAAGGACATGGTTCAGTGGCTACCGGTTGTGATCGTCAAGGGCTGATCGGGCGGCTAATTGGCCTGGGCCAGGCGCGGCATGTCGCCGCCACCCAGGTCCGAGCTGATCGCCACCTGGGTAGCGTGCCCCGCCATGCCATCGACGGGCAGGCGCCGGTCCCGCTGATAGTCCCGCACCCGGGCAGCCAGGTTCTCGTCGAACAGGTCCGAGTCCATGGGCTCCACCGGTTTTCCCTGGATCTTCGCGAGGCTTTCCCGCAGCCAGCGCACGTCCGGGTCCCGCATCCCGGGCAGGAAGGACTTCACGCCGCTGGTCCCGGGGCGCCAGAGCAGCAGGTACTCGCCAAACCACAGCTGCTCGAGCTCGCTGTTGGCCACCCTGTATGACGTGCCGCCGATATCAATGGCCGCGGACCGGGGTCCGAGGCCGGCCAGCACGACCTGGTGCGGATTGCTGTTGCCATCGCGCAGGGTCAGGATCACCGGTCGCCCGAGGGTACGCACCTGGTCCAGGGTACCCCGCTGGTACAGGCAGTGGAGGCCGCGTTCCTCGGCCTGCACACAGGGCCGCTTCGTGTCGCTCTTCAGGTCCACGCTCCACAGCTTGAACAGCGTGCTGAAGGCAGTGTCCGTTCCGGTCCGGCCCGCGTTGCTCTTCAGCAGGGGTGCCAGCGGCACCAGGGGGGCCGGACTGTCGGCCACGGCAAGTTGTGCGGCGGCGGCTGGCGGCTGCGCCGGGACTGCTCCCGCGCTGGCGGCGGCGGGAGCGGGTGCTGCGTCCTGGCTGGCGCGCAGCCACTGGACGCCGGCGAAGCCCGACGCCAGCACGATCAGCAGGCCGGTGAGGCCGAGCCCGGCCAGCGCCGACGGGTGCGCCCACCAGGGGCGCTGCCACCAGCCGAAGCCGACCGGCGGCCTGTCGAAGACCTCGGCCACCGCCGCCCGGACGAGTTCGGGGGTGACCTCACGTTCTTCGATGGTGTACGCGCCCAGCAGTGCCCGGTCGGCGATCACGTTGATCATGCGCGGCACGCCGCCGGACAGGCGATACAGCTCGCGCTTGGCGGGGCCCGAGAAGATCGGGCCGATGGCGCCGGCGACTTTCAGCCGGTGCTCGATGTAGGCGGTGGTTTCATCCCGGGATAGCGGCTCCAGGTGGTAACGCCCCGTGATGCGCTGGGCGAGCTGGCGCATGTCGTTGCGGCCGAGAAGCTCGCGGAGCTCGGGCTGGCCGATCAGGATGATCTGGAGCAGCTTCTGCTTGGCGGTCTCCAGGTTGGTCAGCAGGCGGACCTGCTCCAGGACCTCCACCCGCAGGTTCTGGGCCTCGTCAACGATGAGGATCGTGCGCCGGCCCTGGCTGTGATTGCGGAGCAGGTAGACATTGAGGGCGTCGGTCAGCGCCTTGATGCTGTTGCGCTGTTCGGGCAGCTCCAGGTGGAGCTCCTCGCAGATGGAGCTCAGGAACTCCACGCGGGACAACTGGGAGTTCAGCACCACGGCCACGTCGGCGAAGTCCGGCAGCTGCTGGAGGAGGCTGCGCACGAGCGTCGTCTTGCCCGTGCCCACTTCCCCGGTCAACTGGATGAATCCACCGCTTTCCTTGACGCCATAGATCAGGTGCGCGAGGGCCTCCGCGTGCCGCTCGCTCATGTAGAGATAGCGGGGGTCGGGTGTGATCGAGAAGGGCTTCTCGTTGAGGCCGAAGAAACTGGTGTACATCCCGGCCCAGCCTAGCAGCCCGTCAAGCCCGCTGGCGCAGCACGATGTAGCGCGCCGCCCACCGCAGTCCGTCGTAGCCGGATCCGAAGGCCGCCAGGGCCTCCGTGGCTTGCTGCAGCAGCTCGTCGGCCCGCTGGCGGGCCTTGGGCATGCCGAAGAGGTGGGGGTAGGTGGCCTTGTCCTTGGCCAGGTCCGAGCCGCCGGTCTTGCCCGTTTCCTCCGTCGTGCCCTCGATGTCCAGGATGTCGTCCCGGACCTGGAAGGCCAGGCCCAGGGCATCCACGAAGCGCTCCAGGGCTTCGCGGGTGGTGTCCGGTACCTTTTCCGCGCAGCAGGCAGCAGCCATCACACTGGCCCGCAGCAGGCAGCCCGTCTTTAGCCGGTAGATGTGCTCCAGCTCGGCCGGGTCGAGGCGCCGGCCTTCGGCGGCGAGGTCCATGGACTGGCCGCCCGTCATGCCCCGGGAGCCGCAGGCGTCGGCGATCAGCGCGACCAGCCGGACCTGGGCCGCGGGATTGCCGACCAGCGCCGGGTGAGTGGCCAGGATCTCGAAGGCGAGGGGCTGCATGGCGTCGGCGGCGAGAATGGCCGTGGCCTCGTCGAAGGCCCGGTGGGCCGTGGGGCGGCCGCGCCGGAGGTCGTCGTTGTCCATGGCCGGCAGGTCGTCGTGGATCAGCGAGAACGCGTGCATGAGTTCGATGGCCGCCGCCGGCGCGTCGAGCACCTCCAGCGGCACGCCCAGGGCCTCACCGGTCGCATACACCAGGATCGGGCGGATGCGCTTCCCGCCGCCCAGCGCCGAGTAGCGCATGGCTTCGTGTAACCGGCCCGGCGCGACCTCAGCCGCAGGCAGGTGGTGGTCGAGCACGCTCTCGATGCGTGCCACGTAGGCGTCAGCGCGGGTCGCGAAGGTCATGCACCGGGGATCGAGTGTGGGACGGACCGCAACAGGATAGTGGGTAGCGCGGGAGCGAGCCAACCCCGGCGCCAATATTGGTCGGGCTATAATTCCGGACTGGCAGCAATTCCCGGCGAGGAGTCCCGATGCGGGCGGTCGCGGTGGCCCACCCCAACGTGGCCCTCGTCAAGTACTGGGGCAAGCGCGCCCGTGCCGGCAATCTGCCGGCCACCGGGTCCCTGTCGCTCGTCCTGGGCGGCCTGGCCACCGAGACCAGCGTCCAGTTCGACCCCGCCCTGATCCGGGACCGCGTCCTGCTGGACGGCCGGGAAGACGCCGAGACGACCGCCCGCGTCAGCGCCTGCCTCGACGAGTTGCGTCGGGAAGCCGGGGTGATCGCCCGGGCCACCGTCGAATCCCGCAACGACTTTCCGACCGGCGCCGGTCTGGCATCTTCGGCGTCCGGATTCGCCGCGTTGGTCACGGCGGGCGCCGGCGCGCTCGGCCTCCACCTCGATGGCCAGCGCCTTGCCGAGATTGCCCGGATCGGCTCCGGTTCCGCACCCCGGTCCCTGCTGGGTGGAGTGGTGGTGCTCACGAACCGGGACGCAACCACCGTCTGCGAGCAGGTGACGTCGCCAGCCGACTGGCCCCTCGAGATCGTGGTGGCCGTCACCACGACCGGCCCCAAGGAAACGAGTTCCCGTACCGGCATGGCCCTGAGCGAGCAGACCTCGCCCTACTACGACGCCTGGGTGCAGACCCACGGGGCTGACCTTGCCGCCGGGCTGGCGGCCGTGCGCTCCCGGGATTTCGCGGCGCTCGCCGAGCTCGCCGAGCACAACTGCCTGAAGATGCATGCCGTCATGCTGACGACCCGCCCGCCGCTGATCTACTGGACGCCGGCGACCCTTGCCTGCCTGCACCGGGTGCAGGACATGCGACGCGGTGGCGTCCCGGTGTTCTTCACGGTCGATGCGGGGCCCCAGGTCAAGGCCGTGTGCCTGCCGGGGGCCGCCGACGAGGTCGCGGCAGCGCTCGCCGCCGTGCCCGGCGTGCTCCGGATCCTGCGCAGCCCGCTGGGTGAGGGGGCCCGCCTGCGTGCCGGAACTGATTGAAGCCCAGGCGCCCGGCAAGCTCGTCATCGTCGGCGAGTACGCCGTGCTGGAAGGCGCGCCAGGCCTGGCTGTCGCCGTCGACGTCCGTGCCGAAGCGCGGATCAGGCCGATGCCCGGGTCTGGCAACCAGCTGCTGATTCCGGACACGGGCGAGAGTTTCCGGTTCCGTTGGGTCGCCGGGAGTGGCACGCGATGGGAAGGCGTCTCTCCCGGCGCCTTCGGCCTCCCGCTGGAGGCCTGCGCCGAGATCCTCGCCGTGCGCGGCCTGCTGCCCCATGCAACGGAATTACCGGCCTGCCAGATCGAGCTGGTTACAGCGGCGTTCCACCAGGCCGGGCCGGACGGGCATCGGGTGAAGCTCGGCCTGGGCTCCAGCGCCGCGATCGTGGTTGCACTCACCGGTGCCCTGTTGCGCTTCGCCGGCGGGCCGGCCCTGCCCCGGCAGATGCTGATCGCCATCTGCCACGAAGCGCACCGGAGGCTCCAGGGTGGTGCGGGAAGCGGCATTGACGTCGCCACGGCGATTACCGGTGGCGCCGTAGCCATCGATTTCGCCCGCGACCAGGGCGCAGGTATGAGCGTGCCCCGGGCCCATCCCGTTTCCTGGCCGCGGCAGCTTTCCATGGCGGCCGTGTGGTCGGGAGAGAGCGCCTCCACCCCGTTCATGCTCGGTCGGCTACGCGCCTACCGGGAACGGGATGCCACGCGCTTTGCGAGCCATATGGAGCGGCTAGGGGCCAATGCCGCCCAGGCTGTCGCGGCGTGGAACGCCGAAGACGCACCCGGCGTGCTCGGCGCCATTGCCGGCTACGAGTCCGGCCTGCGGTTGCTGGACGCCGCGGCGGGGATCGGGATCTTTTCCCCCGTGCATGAACGGTTGCGTGCGATTGCCGTGAAGCACGGCGCGGTCTACAAGCCCTCCGGCGCCGGGGGCGGCGACTTTGGCATTGCGCTGACCGACTCCCGGGCGGTGGACCGGGCCGTGCGCGCCGCGTTCGCCACGGCAGGATTCCGGGTGCTGGACGTGGACCTGTGCGCGCCGGGGCTCAGTGTTCGCGGGGATGTGCAGCGGGTCGGACTGCGCCAGGGCTGATCCTGCGCCAGGGGTGATTCGGGCGTCGTTGCCAGAGTCAGCGCCGCGGCTGACTAGTGCACGTAGCGGTAATACTCCACACCCGAATCCTGGAACGCGTGCCCGACCTCCACGCCGATCCGCTCCACCACGAACTCCGCCGCGGGTGTAATCTCGAGGCCGCGTGGCTCCAGCCCGTCCCGCAGTGCCAGGTACTGTTCCGCGGTCAGGTCGATCGCGGGACGCAGCGCCTCTTCCACGCCAATCTTGCGGGCAGCTGCTTCCCAGCCCTCCACGACCCTGAGCGGGATCGCGTCTGCCGCATTGCCGCTGCCATAGCCGATGGTGAGAAGTTCGTGGCCCGCCAGGGCGGTTCCGCGGCGCTCGGCGTCGGCCAGGCCGGCGGCCAGCCAGGCGGGAAGTGCGCCGGTATAGAGATTGCCGACCTCGCGCATCCAGTCGGCGCCGAGTTCCATCTTGCCGTGCACGTACTTGCCAAAGGCTTCGCTCTGCCTGAAGACCTTGAGCACGGCCATGGTGAGCGGAAAGATCTCGTCCTGGATGCGGTCGCAGACGGCCAGAAGTCCGAGCTCGGGCGCCGTGCTCATCTCCTCCAGCACTTCGCCCATCAGCACGCCGGCTCCCCGGCAATAGGTGGCGAGTTCCTCCTGGTCGGCGGCGTCACCCTGGGCAAGGGCGAAGAGGTAGGCCACGCCGAAGCCTGTTTCCGGCATGCGCGCGTAGGGCCGGTGCATGAAGATCGCATCCACGCTGCGCAGGTAAGGGGCAGGTGCAAGGGAGCGCCGGGCGTAGAGGTCATCGAGCGCCCGGCGCACCTCATCCACGTAGCAGTTGGTCGAGTATCGGCCGTTGTAGACAGGGATATCCAGGGAATGAGCGTGGCCGTTAAGGCGGCCCGTGAGGGGCTTCCGGAAATCGATGCCCCGGTATTCGGAGGCCGTGCCCGCGTGGCGCAGGTCGATGCTGGCCAGTCGCGGCCGGGGCTCGAGGAGCATGGCCACGGCGCCCGCGCCCTGGGTGGGCTCGCCGCTGCTGCCCCGTTCGTAAAGGGCCTTGTCGGTGCAGATCACCACAGCGAGGCTGTCGTCACCGTCGGTGCTGAGGAAGCGCACGGCACCCTTCAGCGCGTAGATCCCTCCGAGGCAGGCGTGCTTGAACTCCGGGACCTCGCAGGTCCGGGCGATCGGTGGCAGGCCGAGGGCGCGGAGGGCGTCGTCCACCATGCCCTTCACGATGATTGCCCCGGCCGAGTTGTCGGTGCTGGACTCGGTGCCGAGGGCCAGGTACCGGATCCTCGTCGGGTCCACGTCGTAATTGCGGATCAGGCGGAGCAGCGCATTGGCCGCCATCGTGTAGACGCTCTGGCGCGGCCCGAGCAGGCGGAATCCGGAGCCTACGACCTGGCGGATCTTCTGCCAGTCGCCGCCAGTCCATTCGCACCACTGCCGGAGGTCGACCCGGTAGGCGGGCAGGTACAGCGCCATCCCGCTGATTCCGGGAGTGCCGGTTGCGGGTGATGGGGTTGCCTTGCGTTGCGTGGTTGGCGCCATGCGCGTGCCGTCGGGAGCTGCGGCGGGATTAGTCAATCCGCCGCTAAGGGGTTCATTGCACGGTGATGGTGATGGGCGCGGAGATCAGCGGCGGGTTGTGGGGGACGTGATTGGTGTCACCCAGCAGGAGCTGCAGCGTGTGTTGCCCTGGCGCCAGTGTGATCTCCGCCTCGCTCTGCGCCTGGCCGAAATGCAGGTGCTGCGCGTCCTTGGGAATGGTCAGGGCCAGGTCCGGGGCCGCGACGTCCACCAGCAGGTGATGGTGTCCCGAATTCGGGGTGGGATCGCCGGCGGGCGCCAGGGTCATGCCCTCGAGGCCAAACACCACCTTCACGGGCGACGTGACGACATCCCCGTCCTTCGGGCTCAGGATCTCAACCCGGGCTCCTTCGGGCGAGGTATTGCGCGGCAGCAGCGCGGCGGATTCAGCCGCCGGCGCTTCGACGGACGGTGCTTCCGCTACCGCCGGGGCAGCGGCTGGCATTTCGGCCTCGGGGGCGGGCGGCTTGCCGCAGGCGGCGATGGCCAGGCCGAACGCGGCCAGAAGCAGAAGGCGGCTAGCTTGGACTTTCATGGCGCGATATTAACCGACCACCCCCGCGGTGTCATGAAACGGCAATGCCGTGGCCTGGGCGATGCGCCGGAGTTCCGCCGGATCGAAATCGTCCACTCCGGTGATGGCCAGCACCATGTTGTCGAAGTCCTGCAGCTGGCGCGCTTCTTCCGCAGAGATCACACCGCGCTCGCGGGCCTGGGCGACCCGCTCGTGCACGGCACCGTGTTCCAGGATGCCGGCACGCATGGCCTCGCGGACCCGGGCCTCCACCGGGGCCAGGCGCTCTGCAGTCTCGAGCGCCGCCTGCAGCTGGCCCAGCGGCGAGTCCGGCTGCCGGGTCGCATAGATTCCGTCGCACAGCCTGTTCCTGGTTTCGGTCGGCCGGGTGATCAGCTCCACGAGTTCGCGGCCCAGGTCGTCGGACGGCGCCGAGTACATACGGCCCCGCGGGAAAATGCACACGCGCAGCAGCGCCGCCACCATCCGGTTCGGAAAGTTCCGCAGGAAGCCATGCAGCTGCTCCTGGGCCTGGTACAGCAGCGTGCGGCAGGCCCATTCAACCAGCGGCAGGTCGCCGGCCTGCCGGCCCTGGTTGTCGAAATGCTTCAGGACCATGCTTGCCAGGTAGATGCTGCTGAAGACATCGCCGAGGCGGGCCGAGAGCGTTTCCTTGCGCTTCAGCCGGCCCCCGAGCACCAGCATGGACACGTCCGCCGCCAGAGCGAAGGCCGCGCTGTAGCGATTGACGTGCTGGAAGTAGCGCGCCGTAGGTCCCTCCACCGGGGCGCTGCCGGCCTCCGCATTCGTCAGTGCCAGCACGAAGGAGCGGGCCGCGTTGCTGAATGCATAGCCGACGTGGCCGAAGAGGTACTTGTCGAAATCGCGCAATCCGCGGTTGAAGTCCGGGTCCTTCGCCGCCTCCATCTCCTTGAGTACGAAGGGATGGCAGCGTATGGCCCCCTGCCCGAAGATGATCAGGCTGCGGGTCAGGATGTTGGCGCCCTCAACTGTGATCGCGATGGGCACGCCCTGGTAGCCACGGGCAAGGTAGTTGGAGGGCCCGAGCATGATTCCCTTGCCGCCGTGGACGTCCATGGCGTCATTGACGATCTTCCGGGCCAGTTCCGTGCAGTGATACTTGAGCACCGCCGAAGGCACGGCGGGCTTCTCGCCGCGGGCGATTGCCGTGGCAGTCACAGTCATGCCGGCGTTGATGATGTAGGTATAGCCTGCGATCCGCGCCAGTGCCTCACCCACGCCCTCGAACTCGCAGACCGGCACGTTGAACTGCTTGCGCAGGCGCGTGTAGGCGCCTGAGGCCCAGACGACGGCTTTGCTGCCGCCCATGGCGCTCGACGGGAGCGTGATGCCCCTGCCCGCCGACAGCTGCTCGACCAGCATCTTCCAGCCCTGGCCGGCCCGCTCCGGCCCGCCGATGATGGCGTCGAGCGGCACGAACACGTCCCGGCCCCGGGTCGGACCGTTCTGGAAGGGAATGTTCAGGGGGTGGTGGCGGCGTCCGATCTCCACCCCGGGTGTGCGTACCGGGATCAGGGCTGCGGTGATGCCGCGTTCGGTTTCCTCGCCAATCAGGTGCTCGGGATCTGACAGCTTGAAGGCCAGGCCCAGCACGGTCGCGACGGGCGCCAGCGTGATGTAGCGCTTGTCCCAGTTAAGGCGGACTCCGACGACCTCGCGGCCCTGCCAGATTCCCTTGCAGACGACCCCGGTATCCGGAATCGCGGCGGCGTCGGATCCGACGCGGGGCCCGGTGAGCGCGAAGCAGGGAACTTCCTCGCCCGTGGCCAGGCGGGGCAGGTAGCGCTCCCGCTGCTCCTCCGTGCCGTAGTGGAGCAACAGTTCCGCGGGCCCCAGGGAGTTCGGCACGCCGACCGTGGAGGAAACCACGGCACTGCGGCTCGAGAGCTTCGCCAGCACTGCGGCCACGGCGATGGGCGAGAACTCGAGCCCCCCGTAGCGCTTCGGGATGATCATCGCGAAGAAGCGGTTCTGCTTGATGAACGCCCAGACGTTGGGCGGCATGTCGGCAAGTTCGTGGGTGATCTGCCAATCGTCCGCCATGCGGCACAGCTCTTCCGTGGGGCCGTCCAGGAAGGCCTGTTCCTCGGCAGTCAGCGCAGGTGCCGGCAGCGCCATGAGCTTGCCCCAGTCCGGGAGGCCGGTGAACAGTTCGCCGTCCCAGCCGACCGTCCCGGCTTCCAGCGCCTCGCGCTCGGTGTCCGAGAGTGTCGGGACCACCGTGCGATAAAAGCGGAGGAGCGGCAGCGTGATGCGCTCGCGGCGGAAGCCGGTGGAGTTCAAAACCACCAGGCCTGCCAGCAGAACCCAGAGGATCAGCTTCCAGGCCAGCCAGCCGGTGCCGAAAAGCGAGTAGACCACCAGGGCGAAGCCCAGTACGAGGGTCGAGGTGGGCAGGTCGGTGCGCCGGTAGGCGAGCGTGACGACGACCGTCGCCAGTCCGATGGTCCAGAGCAGCCAGATCAGGAAGTCAGCCATGGCCAGATCTCTCGGGATTGGCCCATGACTATAGCCGCAGGAGCGCCTTTAGGCGCGACCGATCGCGCCTAAAGGCGCTCCTGCGGACTCCAAAATGTTGGTTTAAAGCAACGCGGCGATGGCGTCCCGTTCCTGGCGCAGCTCTTCTTCGGTGGCCTTCATCCGCTCCCGGCTGAAATCGCTGATGGCGAGGCCCTCGACGATCTCGTACCTGCCCTTGGCGCAGCGCACCGGATAGGAATAGATGATGCCTTCCTTGATGCCGTAGCTGCCGTCCGAGGGCACGGCCATGCTCACCCAGTCGTCCCCGGGCGTCCCGAGGGCCCAGTCGCGGATGTGGTCGATGGCGGAGGAGGCGGCCGAGGCCGCGCTGGAGAGGCCCCGGGCCTTGATGATGACCGCGCCACGCTGCTGCACGGTGGGGATGAAGTCGTCCTTCACCCACTTGGCATCCACCAGCTCGCTGGCCCGGCGTTCATTCACGAGGGCATGGTGGATGTCGGGATACTGGGTGGCGGAATGATTGCCCCAGATCGTCATGCGGCTGATCTGGCTCACGTGGGTGCCGGTCTTGGCCGCCAGCTGGGCCAGCGCCCGGTTGTGATCGAGGCGCGTCATCGCCGTGAAATTGGCGGGATTGAGGCTGGGGGCATTGCTCTGGGCGATCAGGGCGTTGGTGTTGGCGGGATTGCCGACTACCAGCACCTTGACCTGCCGGCTCGCATGCTCGTTGAGTGCCTTGCCCTGTACCGAGAATATCTTCGCGTTGTCGCGCAGGAGGTCGGCCCGCTCCATGCCGGGGCCCCGGGGCTTGGCGCCGACCAGCAGCGCGTAGTCGGTGTCCTTGAAGGCCACATCGGCCTGGTCGGTGGCCACCACGCCCTGCAGGGTCGGGAACGCGCAGTCCTCCAGTTCCATCACCACGCCACCCAGCGCGCCCAGAGCGGGTGTGATCTCCAGCAGCTGGAGGATCACGGGCTGGTTTGGCCCCAGCAGCTGGCCGGAAGCGATACGGAAGGCAAGCTGGTAGCCGATCTGCCCGGCTGCGCCTGTAATGGTGACTCTCGCGGCTTTGGTCATGGGTCGTCCTCGGTTCGGGGCGCGGATTCTAACCGGCGCTGGGCTTTAAAGCACTCCAACGCAGGAGCGCCTTCAGGCGCCGCCGGCAACTCCCCTCTGGCGCTGAGACGCGCCTGCCGGGGAATTCCCGGTCGCGCCTGAAGGCGCTCCTACTTCTTCGCGGCCTTGAAGGCCCGGAGCTGCTCGTTGAACGCGTTAGCGGTGGCTTCCATGGCATCCACGGCGGCGTTGTACCGCTTGACGTGCATGGCCTTGATCTCGGGGGTCTGCTGCTCCACCGGCACGGCGGCGACCTCGGCATCGAGGCAGGCCGTGTAGGCCTCCATGTCGGCGAGGTACTTCTTCACCGACGTGCTGGCGGCCGTGATTTCCTCCTGCGTGGCGCTCTTGCCGTCAGGGATCTTCACTTCCGCCGGGTATTCGCAGGCGGCCTGGGCGGCGGGCGCTAGGAAGGTGGCGAGGACCATCAGGGCAAGGGGGCTGAGGCGGCGCATGAGATAGGCTCCGGTATGAAGAGGGGCAGATTATGCCGCAGGGTCAGCGCCGCGCGAACAGGGGCTGGTACCGCCCGGCGCCGCCGCCCTGGTCGATGACCAGGTCCCGGAAGTCGTCGGCGGCCATGGCGCGGCCGAAGAGGAGGCCCTGGGCGTAATCGCATTTGAGAGCCCGGAGGAAGCGCAGCTGCTCCTCGGATTCCACGCCCTCCGCAACGACCTCCAGCTTCAGGCTGTGCCCCATCTCGATGATCAGCGCCACGATCGTCGCCTGGTCGTGGTCGGTGGTCGCGTTCTGGACGAACGACTGGTCGATCTTGAGCGTGCTGATCGGGAACTGCTGGAGCGCGCTCAGGGAGGAGTATCCGGTGCCGAAGTCGTCGATGGCCAGGCGCAGTCCCAGGCGATGGAGTTCGTGGAGCAGGTGAAGCGTTCGCTTGGGATCCTCCATCAACGTCGTTTCGGTGATCTCGAGTTCAAGGACGTCCGGAGCGATGCCGTGTTTCGCATAGATGGCCTGGACGCGGCCGATGAAATCCCTCTGCTTCAGCTGGCGCAGTGACAGGTTCACGGATACGCGACCCGGCCGGGCCGGCATCAGCGCCCAGCTTTTGTAGTCGGTGCACACGCGGTCGAGGACCCACTCGCCGATCTGCAGGATGAGGTTGCTCTCCTCGGCAAGGGGAATGAACTCGGACGGCAGCACGATGCCCCGGTCGGTCAGTTCCCAGCGCACCAGCGCCTCGGCGCCGGCTATCGAGCCATTGCGCAGGTCGACTTTCGGCTGGTAGTGCACGCGCAACTCGTTCTTCTCGAAGGCCTTGCGGAGCCGGCTCTTCAACATGAGCCGCTCGACGGCCGCCGCATTCATGTCCGTGTGATACACCTCGAGGGCGCCGCCACCCTGGCGCTTGGCTCGGTACAGGGCCGCATCGGCGTTGCGGATCAGGTCGATGACATTGTTGCCGTCGGTCGGGTACAGGGCGATGCCCGCGCTGGTGCTGAGGTACACCTGGTGGCCCTGGTAGTGCAGCGGCTCGGTGATCGTCTCCTGCAGGAAGCGGGTGGTCGCCACCACTTCCGCCCGCAGGTTGCGCGCCGGATCCAGGTTGTCGAGGATTACCCCGAATTCGTCACCGGCCAGCCTGCCGATCACGGAGGAGTCGGGGAGAATGCTCCGCAGCCGGTCGGTCAGCGTCTCGAGGCAGAGGTCGCCGGCTGTGTGGCCAAAGGTGTCATTGATCTCCTTGAACTTGTCCACGTCCAGGTAGATCAGCGCCAGGCGGTGGTTGCCGCGGCGGGCCCGCGCGATCGCCCGCTGCAGCAGGTGCTGGAACTGCATGCGGTTCGGCACCTTCGTCAGCGAATCGATGCGTGCGAGATAGCGGATGCGCTGTTCTGCCATCTTGCGCTCGCTGATGTTTCGCGCGGTGATCACATAACCGTGCAGGGCAGGCTCATTGGCCGTGATCTCTGCGCAGGTGTAGGACACGGGCACTTCCTCGCCGGCCGCATTCACCAGGGCGATTTCCCGCGTACGGGACCTGGTGTCGCCCAGCGTGAAGGAGGCCCGCTGGCTTTCAGCCACCAGGTTGACCAGCGACTGGCCGCGCAGGTCGGCAGCGTCCCGTCCCAGCAGCCGCTCGGCAGCCGGGTTGGCCTGGGATATGGAGCCGTCCATGCGCGCCAGCACGACGGCGTCGCTCATGCTGGCGATCACCTGGCTCAGGTAGTCGCGGGAGCTCGCCGAGGTCCGCAGGCCGAGGCGCAGGCGGTCCAGGGCCTCCGCCAGCGCCTCGACATCGCCCGTGCCAGGGATCCCGATGCCGTGGCTGAAGTCGCCCTGGGCCAGCCGCTCCACGGCTCCCGTCAGCTCGTTGATGGCGCCCTGGCTCCGGGCCAGCCGGGTGCGCAGCACGAGGGCCACCAGGGCGAGCGCGACCAGCAGGCCGAGCAGGACGGCGAGCAGGACCACGGGCGTCACCGCGCCGGTGTCGGCGGCCAGCGCCGGACCCGCCGCTGCGACAGCCAGGCCGGCAGCCATTGAATGTAGGCGTGTGCGGGGCTGCATTATTGCTTTTCGGCCCTCGAAGGCCCCTAGCATAGCGGGCTTCCGCCAACTGTGGGCGTGTGCACGTCCGCCGGGGTACGGGGGCGGTTTAGAATGGCCGGGTGGCCCAGAGAAGCGCGCTGATCGTCGACGATTCCCGGACTGCCCGCGAGGGGCTCCGGCGCATGCTGGCGGACCACGAGCTCCGGGTCGAGACGGCGGAGTCGGCCGAGGCTGCGCTCGAATACCTCGCGGCCCACCGGCCAGACGTGATCTTCATGGATCACATGATGCCGGGCATGGATGGCTTCCAGGCGGTGAAGGCCATCAAGGAGAACCCGGCGACCGCCACCATCCCCGTCATGATGTACACGTCCCAGTCCGGGGAGCTCTACGTCGGGCAGGCCCGGGCACTCGGCGCCGTGGGCGTCCTGCCCAAGCAGATCAAGCCCGTCGAAGTGCGGGAAGTGCTCCGCTCCCTGCACCTGCTTCCCGGCGACGCGCCGCCCCTGCCGGCGAGGCGGGCGAGCGACGTGCCCGGGCTCTACGGCGTGGAGTCGGTCAACGCGCCCGCCGACTGGTCCGATCTCCACCGCTGGCTCCAGGAAATGCTGGCCGATCACAATCGTGCGCTGCGTACGGACCTCGAGACGACGGTGAGCCGCGTCCTGGTCGAGCGCCTCCCGCCGGCAGGCGAGCCGGGGCGGACCGGGGGCCGCGTGCCGTTCTGGCCGGCCGGCGCCCTGATCGCGACGCTCGCGGCCGTGGCGGCGACGTTCGTCTGGCTGCACCTGGATTCGGAAGCGAAGTGGCGGGCGGTCACCCGGCAGAACATGGGCCTGCTCTCCGAGCTGAATGCCCTGCGCGCCGGCGACGTCGTGGAAGCCAACACCCTGGCGGCCCGTCCAGCCCGGGCGACGGCGGAGGGGCAGCCCGGCAAGCCGGAGACCGGGTCGGCCGGCGTGGCTGCTGCCCTCGAATGGAGCGTGAACCAGGGCGCCAGCTATCCGCCCGACGCGCTGCCCTTCGACGACGTGCGGCTCACCAGGCTTACCGGCGTTCTCGACCGCCTGAGGGCGCTGGATTTTCGCGGCACCGTGCGGCTCGAGAGCCATGTCGGGGACTTCTGCATGCGGCGCGCCGCAGACGGATCATGGGCGATGGCCGCCGATGACCTGCCGCTTTCCCGCTGTGAGCGCATCGGGCTGGCCCCGGACGACGCACGCACGGAGTCCGCACGCCAGTCCGTGGCCTTTGCGAACTACCTGGCCGAGCTCGCCGTGACGGGCGGTCCCATCCGGGTGGAAATCGAGCCGCTCGGGAATTCCCGGCCCCTCGTGCCCTATCCGCTGGTGACCGATGGCATGACGGCGGGCGAGTGGAACCTGGTCGCACGGCAGAACCACCGGGTCGAAGTGAAGCTTGCCGCGAAACCGGCGACCGAGTGACGGCGAAGCAGCTCCTCATGACGCCAACCGGTTTCACCCCGCCGCGGCTGCTGCGGCACGCTGACGTCCAGGCGGCGCTGGCAAACAGCGGCTGGCGCCGCAAGATGGTCCTGGGGAATGCCGACGGCCTGCTCGCGGAGACCGAGGACCTGGTCATCGAGTGCAGGGATGGCGTGCGGCTGACGGCTCAGCACACACCGCCCCGCGCGCCGAATGGCCGCGTCGCCATCCTGCTGCACGGCTGGGAAGGCAGCTCCCGCTCGCTCCACGTGGTCTCGGGTGCCGACCGGTTGTGGCGGGAGGGCTTCCGGATCCTGCGCATCAACATGCGTGACCACGGCGATTCCCAGCACCTGAATCGCGGCATCTTTCACTCCTGCCGCCTGGATGAAATGCTGGACGCCGTACGCTGGGTGCGCGACACCTTCTCCGGCGAGCCCCTGTACCTGGGCGGCTATTCCCTCGGCGGCAACTTTGCCCTGCGCATTGCGTCCGCCGAGGGTCCCGCCCTCGGCCTTGCCCGGGTCGTCGCCATCTGCCCGGTGCTGGACCCGGAAGAGACCATGGAGGCGCTGGACTCCGGGTCGGTGATCTACCGCCAGTACTTTCTGAGCAAGTGGCGCCGCTCCCTCGAGCGCAAGGCCCGGGCATTTCCCGACGACTACGATTTTGGCCCGCTCAGCCGATTCCGCTCGTTACGGGACATGACGGAGTTCTTCGTCACGCGCTACACGGAGTTCCCCGATCTCGTCAGCTACCTCCGGGGTTACGCGATCACCGGCGAGCGTCTGGCCCGGCTCAGCGTGCCGGCGTCCATCCTGCTGGCCAACGACGATCCCGTCATTCCCGCCGGCTCTGCGGCCCGCCTCGCCCGAACTCCCGCCCTCACCATCGACCACTCCCGATGGGGCGGCCATTGCGGGTTCCTGCTCGACTACAGCCTGCGCACCTGGTCCGATGACTACCTGGTGCGGCAATTCCTGAAGTAGGAGCGCTCCTACTCCCTGTAGCCGTAGCCCAGCCGGTCGACCTCGGTCACGAAGCCGTTCTCGAAGCGCACGAGCTGCATGAGCCGACGGGGGCCGAAGTTGTAGGTCCACTCCTCGACCAGGACCTCCACGTAGGAACGGTCGTACTGCAGGACTTCCGGGTCGTACCGCAAGCCGTTGGGGCCCTCGACCCGGAAGCGCGGGCGCGTGATGCCTTCCCGATAGATGACCCGTTCCTGGACCCCGACAGGCTCACCGCAGTACTTGAGCACCTTCGAGTAGTGGTCGCCCTCGCTCACGATCTTGTTGCCGCAGCGGAAGGCGAGCGCCGGCGTGGTCGCGAAGAGCAGCAGGCCCAGGGCCGCGGCGATCAGGCGTCGGTCCGAAGGGCGGGCACGGCTGCCGGCGGAGGACATGCCTGTTCTTATAGCATGGCGGTTCACGCTGAATTCGACCCGCCCGCAGCCCGAGGGTTCCACCTGCCGGGCGTGTCACGCCGAGGGCCCGCCGGACAGTGTCGCCAGCTTCGCGATACCGTGTAATCTGCCCACCCCGCCAATCCAGGACTCCACCCTTGGGCCAGCTGCTGGAAGCCCGACTGAAGCGCCTCTCGGCACCCGAGATGGCCGGCCTCGTGCGGGGCGGCCAGCGGGGCGTCGAACGGGAGTGCCTGCGCATTACGCCGGCGGGCCAGCTCGCAGGCACCCCTCATCCGCGGGCACTCGGCTCCGCGCTCACCAACGAGTACATCACCACCGACTACTCCGAGGCACTGCTTGAATTCGTCACGCCGCCACAGCTGACCAACTGGGAGACGATCCAGTTTCTCTGCGACGTTCATCAGTTCGTGATGGAGCGCATTGGCGACGAGCTGCTCTGGCCGCTCAGCATGCCGTGCTCCATCAGCAGTGACGACGATGTACCCCTCGCCCGGTACGGATCGTCCAACATCGGTCGGATGAAGACGATCTACCGCCTGGGGCTCGGCCACCGGTACGGCCGGATCATGCAGGCCATTGCGGGCATTCACTACAACTACTCCCTGCCGGATGCGTTCTGGCCCCTCTACCAGGAGCTGGAAGGGCAGAGCGGAGACCTGCAGGCCTTCCGGTCGGCGACTTACCTGGGGGCCGTGCGCAACGTTCGCCGGCTCGACTGGCTGCTGCTGTACCTGTTCGGTGCCTCGCCCGCGCTGTGCAAGAGCTTCGTTCGCGGCCGTGGGCCCACCGCCCTGGAGGAACTCGACGCGGGCACGCTGTACGGGCCCTGGGCAACCTCGTTGCGCATGAGCGACCTCGGCTATCGCAACAGTGCCCAGGCCACCCTGGTTGTCTCGGCCAACAGCCTCGAGGAATACGTGCGGGACCTCTACCAGGCCACCCACGCGCCGCGGCCCGAGTTCGAGCGTATTGGCGTGAAGGTGGCCGGCGAGTACCGGCAACTCAACGCAAACCAGCTGCAGATCGAGAACGAGTTCTACAGCACCATCCGGCCGAAGCGCGTCACGCGCCCTGGCGAGAGGCCAACGGCCGCGCTTCGGCGCGGTGGTGTCCAGTACATCGAGCTCCGGGCCCTGGACATCAGTCCGTGGGATCCCGTCGGCATCAATCAGCGCCAGCTCCGCTTCCTCGAGGTGTTCCTGATCTATTGCCTCTTGCAGTCGAGCCCGCCGGTATCCGCGGAGGAGCAGGAGCGCATCGACCGCAACCACGGCCTGGTGGCGCGGCGGGGTCGGGAGCCCGGCCTTGAACTGGTCCGGGGAAACGAGAGCGTGCTCCTGAGGGAGTGGGCTGCCAGTATCTGCAATGACATGGTCCAGGTTGCCCGGCTCATCGATCCGGGCGAGCAGCAGGGCCACGTGGAGGCAATCCGCTACCAGCTGCAGGCCGTCGACGACCCGGAACGCACGCCCTCGGCGGCCATCCTGCGGGAACTCCGTACGGAGGGAAAGTCACTGGCTGCCTACGGCCTGGAACTCGCGGGGCGAACCCGGGACTACTTCCGCTCCCTGGCCCCTGACCTGAACCAGCATCGGGAATTGCTGGAGACCGAGGCCGAACGCTCCCTTGTGAAGCAGGCCGAGATCGAGGCGGCGGATGCCCTTCCCTTCGACGACTACCTCGCGCGTTACCTCGCCTAGGTTGCCATGAGCGTTTACACTCTGCGGCACTGCCGGCCAGCGGGTGGGGCCCGATCATGAAACGGCTGTTCGTCGTCGCGTTCTTCGCGGGTCTCCTGGCAGTCGCCGTTGCGGCCACACTCTGGCCCCTGCCCCAGCATGTCCGCTATCGCTCCATCACCAGTGTCCCGACCGACGGCGGGCGCCAGGAGGAATTCGTCATTCACTGGCCCGAAGACCGCATCGCGCGGCCCGGCGAGAAGGGGGCCGGGCTGCCCGCCACGGCTGCGGTCGGCGCCGCCGTGCTGGAAGACAGTGCCGGGCGACGCGTCAGCGCGGAACTCTTTCGCCTTCGCGACGCGGAGGACAACGTCATCGGTGTGGCCGGCCGGCTGGCCGGAACGGGCGGGGCCATCGCCGACGCAGACCGGTCTGCGACCAACTGGCTGCTGGTGATTCCCAGCCGCGGCGCGCTGTTCCTCGCCCAGAGCGACGTGCAGGACACCACTGTCCGCGGCAGCATCGCCGCCGAGGGCAGCGTGGCCCTGGCTCCGGCGCAGGCCGCGGCGTCCTGGACCGACCGCCCGCGTGTCCGGATCACGGCGCCAGCCCCGGAGGGCGACGGGCCGGCGACGACGGGGAAGGTGCTGCGTGGCACCAGCGAGTTTGCCGGTCTCCGCGGCAGCTTTACCGAGACCTGGGACCTGGAAGAGGTGAACGCCGACGGCAGCACCCGGGGCCGGATACTGCTCTCCACCATCACCGTCGGGGACAACTGATGGCGCGCGCGCTCATCGTGGTACTCGGACTGGTCCTGGGCGTCCTGGCCGGTGCCTCCCTCCTGCTGGGCAATCCGCTGGCATGGTTCCGGGGCCTGCCGCCGCTGCCCGCGGACCTGTCGCCCTTCAAGGCCTATCGCTGGGACGAATACCGGGGCAGCGAGGGCGGCGTGGCCGACCTTCTCGGCGTCGGCCGGCGCAACCGGGACGTGGCCCTGATGGACCCGGCCTTGTCGAACGTCCGCATCGGCATCGTCGTGCTGCCGGCTGGCGAGGGCACGCCCGCGGCGCTGGCCGTGAAAGTGTCTGCCATCGCCGATGACAACTCCCTGTGGCGGGCGCAACTGGGCACCGTTGATCACTGGAGCATCTTCTGGCCGGGTGAAGGGAGCGTCTTTGCCAATGCCCGCAGCAATTACTGGGTGGTGGCCCGGGATGCGTTCTTCGCCCAGCTCGTCGGCGGTGACCGGGAGATGATGGCGCCGTCCTACGCCGTGACTGCCCCGCCCCCCCCCGGGGATCCGGCGGGGGTGACCGGCGCCTCGGGACGTTACGCCGGCTTCACCGGGGAAATCCGGGAACTGCTGTATCTCGCCCCGCCGGGCTCGGACCGGCCAGAGCCCGACTGGGCCATAGCCATCAAGGCGAATCCTCCGCCCGTCGCGACCCGTTAGCGCTCGAGCGCCTCGGCGATTTCCTTGAAGGGGACGGTGGTGTCGCGCAACAGCGCGGGGTCGGGCCGTGCATTCAGCGCGATCAGTTTCTTCGAGAGCATGAACTCTCGCGGGTGGTTGACCGCGTAGACGGATGTCAGGCGCCCGTCGTCAAGGAAGAAGAGCGCGAACGACCGGGACTCCGGGTCGCCGCGAATCACCGCCTGTTCCGACCGGGACGTGATGCCCACGATCTGCAGCTTGAGGTCGTACTGGTCGGACCAGAACCAGGGAATCTGGGCATAGGGCTCGAGGCGGCCCAGGATCGTGCCGGCCGCGGTCTTGGCCTGCTCCTGGGCGTTGTGCACGGACTCCAGCCGCAGCCGTCTCCCCAGCAGCGGATTCGGGTGATTGGTGCAATCCCCCACGGCAAGCACATCGGGATCGCTGGTGCGGCAGTACTCGTCCACCGCGATGCCGTTGTCGCAGACGATGCCGGCTTCCGCCGCCAGCTCCACGTTGGGCAGGATGCCGATGCCCACGATGGCGAGGTCCGCGGGGATCTCCACGCCGTCGCTGCCGACCACCCCCCGGAGTCGGGTATCGCCGGCGAAGGAGTGGACGCCGGTGTTGCACCGGATCTCCACGCCCGCTTCCTGGTGGACCCTCGTCATGAACTCCGACAGGAGTGGGGCCTCCACGCGGGCCATGACCTGGTTCGCCAGCTCCACCACCGTGACCTTGAGGCCGTGGGTGACGGCGACGGCCGCGACCTCGAGGCCGATATAGCCGGCGCCGATGATCACGAGGGACGCGCCGGGATGGAAATGATCGCGGATGCGGTCTACGTCCTGAATGGTGCGCAGGTAGTGCACGCCGGGCAGGCGGCTGCCCGGGAGGCTGACCTCGCGGACCCGGCTGCCCGTCGCCAGCACCAGCTTGTCGTAGCCGAGGCGGTCGCCCGTGGAGAGCGTGGCGGTGCGCAATGCCGGCTCGATGCACGTCACGCGGGTGCTGAGGAGCACGTCGACCGCATGGTCTTCGTAGAACTTCTCCTGCCGAAGCAGCAGCCGGGAAACGTCCACTTCACCGGCCAGGAACTTCTTCGACAGGGGCGGGCGCTGATAGGGCAGGTAGGGCTCTTCGCCCACCAGGACGATGCGGCCGGCGAAGCCGCCCTGGCGGAGCGATACGATGGTCTGGCCGGCGGCGTGTCCCGCACCGGCAATCACGACAGTGTTCTGCATGCGCGGATTATACTGACCCCATGGAGAATGCATTGACCCCGGCGATCCGCATCCACCGCTTCGGCGGCCCCGAGGTCCTGCAATGGGAGGAGATTCCGCTCCCGCCCCCCGCGGCCGGCGAAGTGACGATCCGCCAGACTGCCATCGGCCTGAACTTCATCGACACCTACCACCGCTCGGGGCTGTATCCGCTGACGCTGCCGGCGGTGATCGGCGCCGAGGCAGCCGGCGTGGTCGAGGCGCTTGGGCCCGGCGTCAGCGGCATCGGCGTTGGCGACCGGGTGGCCTACACGGGCCTCCCGCCCGGCGCCTACGCGGGCCACCGCAACTGGCCGGGGGAGCGGCTCGTGAAGCTGCCGGCCGGCATCACGGAAGAGGTGGCGGCGTCGGTGATGCTGAAGGGCCTGACGGCCTGGTACCTGCTCCGGCGCAGCTACCGCGTGCAGGCCGGCGACACCCTGCTGCTGTACGCCGCGGCCGGCGGCACCGGCACGTTGCTCAGCCAGTGGGCCGTCGCCCTGGGCGCCCGGGTGATCGGCGTTGCGGGCTCGGCTGAAAAGGCTGCCCTCGCCCGCAAACACGGGTGCGCGGAGACCGTGCTGTCCGGCGACCCGGACTTCGTCAGTAGGGTACGCGACCTCTCGGGCGGTGGCGTTGCCGTCGTGTACGACTCCGTGGGGCGGGACACGTTCTTCCAGTCGCTGGATTGCCTGCGCCGGCACGGCACGATGGTCAGCTTCGGCAACGCCTCCGGCCCGGTCGAGCCTTTTTCCCCGTGGAACTCGCGAAACGCGGTTCCCTGCACCTGACCCGCCCGTCCCTATTCGATTTCATTGCCACGCGCGCCGACCTGGAGGCGGGCACCGGCGAGCTCTTCGACGTGATCGGCCAGGGCGCGGTCCGCATCGTCATCGGCCAGCGCTACCCGCTCCGCGACGCGGCCCGGGCCCACCAGGACCTGGAAGGGCGCCGGACCACCGGTGCGACGATCCTCAAGCCCTGACAACCGGAGCAGCGCCGGACGTGCAGAACGTGGACGGCAAGGCGGCGATGGAAGCCATCTGGCGCGTCGTCGCCGCCATTCCTGCGGGCCGCGTGTCCACGTACGGCGAGGTCGCCAGGCTGGCCGGCCTGCCACGCGGGGCGCGCCGGGTCGGCCGGGCCCTCGGCCACGCGCCGGCCTCGCTGAACCTGCCCTGGTACCGGGTCATCGCCGCCGGCGGGCGAATCGCCCTGGCCAGGGGCTCGGCCGGCTACCGCACCCAGGTCAGCAAGCTGCGGGCCGAGGGAGTGGTGGTGGATAACGGGCGGGTGAGGTTGCCGGACTTTCAGTGGGCGCCGGATCTCGACGAACTCATCTGGGGGCCGCCGTGACCGTCGTGTGCTTTTCCCACGGCCAGGAGAGCGGTCCCTGGGGCACGAAGATCCGCGCGCTCGCCGAGGTCGCGCGCGAGACGGGGAACGCCGTCGAGTCCCTCGACTACCAGGGCATGGCCGATCCGCAGGCCCGGGCGCGCAAGCTGGTCGACTGGTGCCGGGCCCAGCCTGCGCCTGCCATCCTCGTGGGCAGCAGCATGGGCGGCTATGTGGCGCTCGCAGCCGCGAGCGAGGCGGGCGCGGCCGGCCTGTTCCTGATGGCGCCGGCGCTCTACGTGCCGGGCTACGAGGCGATCCCGGTGCCGCCGCCGCCCGCCTGCCGCGTCACCATCGTGCACGGGTGGCAGGACGACGTGCTTCCCTGGTCCGGCAGCACGCGCTACGGTGCCCTCTGCGGCGCGCGCGTGGTGCTGGTGCCGGACGATCACCGGCTGGTGGCGGACCTGCCCGGCCTGTGCCGGCTGTTTCGCCTGTTTCTCGAGGAACTCGGGGCCGCGCCCCGCAAGGAGTGAACATGCGCGCCATCCTGACCTGCGTGCCGCTGCTGCTGGCCGCCTGCAGCCCGTCGCCGGGGCCGCCCGCACCCACGGCCGAATCCCCGGACGACAATGTGATCGGCGCTCCGCTCGAGCGGTCCCTGGAAAAGGCCCGGTCGGTGGAGGACCTGGGCGGGGAGCGCAAGGGCGGCCTCGACGACGCGATCGAAGACGCCAACTAGCATCCCCCGGGGGAGAACTAGGCGTTTGCTTCGGCGAAGGCCGCGAGGCCCCGCAGGGCCGGCTGGTCGGCGGTGATCAGCCAGGTCGGAATATCAGCCAGGAATGGCCGGTAGCGGCCCTTGTCCTCGAAGCGCTGGCGGAAGCCCGACGCCTGGAACTGCTGCGGGAAACGGGGCGCGATGCCGCCGCCGATGTAGACGCCGCCAAAGGCCGCGAAGGTGAGCGCCAGGTTGCTGGCGACCGTGCCCAGCAGCTGGAAGCAGACGTCGAGGGCATCGAGGGCCGGCGCCTCGCCGGCCGCGATGCGCGCCCCGACGTCCTCGGGGGCAAGGTCGGGGCCGCCGTTCAGTGCCATGTGGATGAACGCGAGGCCTGCCCCGGAGATCACGCGCTCGGCGGAGCAGTGACCGAAGCGCTCCCGGCCGAGCGCAATGATCCGCGCTTCCCGCTCGTTGCTCGGGGCCATGGTGACGTGGCCGCCCTCGCCGGTGATGGCGTGCCAGCGGCTGGCGATGCGGATGAGGCCGGCGGTGCCGAGGCCGGTGCCCGGGCCCACCACGACTCTCGGCGCGCCCTCCACGGGCTTCCCGCCACCCACCTGCACGAGGTCCCCCGGTCCCAGTACCGGCAATGCGTAGGCCTGTGCGGCAAAGTCATTGAGCGGCGTGACCCGTTTCAGGGAGAGCCGGCGCGCCAGGTCCGCGACCGAGAAGGTCCAGTTGATGTTGACCATGCGGATCTCGTCGCCCCGGATGGGCGCCGCGATGGCAAGGACAGCCTCGTCCGGCCGCCGGCCGGGCGGCAGCATGCCGAGATAGGCGCCAAGCAGCCGGTCGAGCCCCGGGAATTCCCGGTTGACGAAAGTCTCGGTGTTCTCGACGAGCCCACCGGCCTGCGCAATCGCGCAGCGCGTGTTCGTGCCACCGACGTCAGCGATCAGCCAGGCCATCGGCCGGAGGATACACGCCCGCGCAAAAAAAACCGCCCCTGGGCAAGGGGCGGTGGGGATGGGCGCGGATGATGTGTCGTCTTTTTATTATTTTTATTGTTTTTCTTCTTCTCGAGGTTCTGTCCGGTTCTTTTTGATCCTGAGCTTTGGGCTTGGGCTTGGGGTTTGGGGCTTGGGCTTGGGGTGCGGGCTGCTGTGATGTCTCAGGTGACCGTTGCAGTGTTTCCTCGCGGGAAGTAAGTGCAGCAACCGTGCCACTCCGGCGGCGAAGCCTCTGGCATTTGACAGAAGCGGCGAAAGAGCCGGATTTCCGTGAACCAGGTCTCGCGTTGCGGGGCTCGCGGCGCCGGGCACGGCCCTCGCGCCGGAGCGCGCCACGGCCCGGTTTCACCGGTTTGTATAGCCGGGCGACGCCCCACGTGGCGGCCGACCGGTAACGGGGTCACACGGCGCGGGGCCTGGTGCTTGAAAAACAGCCACTTGCGTGGTGCCGCGGGTGTGTAAAGGCCGCCGACTGGCGCCCGTCCGCCTAGGCGTTGAGGTCCGGGATCATCGCGCTCTCGAGGCGCGCGATGATGTCCTTGAGGCGGAGTTTTTCCTTCTTCAGCCGGCGCACGCGCAGCTGATCGGCTTCCAGGTCCCGGGCCAGCGCCGCAATGGCCACGTCCAGGTCGCGATGTGCCACCCGCAGTTCCTTCAGCCGCTGCAGCTTGCTGAACGCATCCGTGTTGACGTTGTCGGTCATCGTTGCACGAGGATACCAGTCACGCGCGACCGGCATGTACCTCAGGCGCGCACCAGGGCCAGCCAGTCGCGACCGGGATCGCCGCGGGCGATGAAATGGGGATTCAGGATTTCCGGGCGCGTGTTGTAGCGGAGCGGCAGTCCCTGCAGATCCACGACGGCCCCGCCGGCCGCCTCGACCACGGCCTGGGCCGCGGCCGTGTCCCACTCGGAGGTCGGCCCGAGCCTCGGGTAGAAGTCCGCCTCGCCTTCCGCCACCAGGCAGAACTTCAGCGAGCTGCCCATGGACACCAGCGTGTGCTCGCCCACCCTGGCGAGAATCCCGTCGAGGCTGGAGTCCCGGTGGGACCGGCTCCCGGCCACCCGCACCGGCGGGCTCGCCGGCGTCCGCACGTGGATGGCCCGGCCCGGGCCGCCATCGTCGGCACGGAACGCGCCGTTGCCAGCCAGGCCGTAGTAGTCCCGGTTCAGCACCGGCGCGTGGACCACCCCGAGGACGGGCGCGTGGCCGTGCACCAGGGCGATGTTCACGGTGAACTCCCCGTTCCGCTTGATGAACTCCCGGGTGCCATCCAGCGGGTCCACGAGCCAGAACGCGGGCCAGTGGCGCCGCGCTTCCCAGTCCACGTCCGCCGACTCCTCGGACCACACCGGAAGGCTGGGGGCCAGCCGGGCCAGCGCGGCGCCAATGATGTCGTTGGCGGCCCGGTCGGCTGCGGTCAGGGGCGACTGGTCGGCTTTGGTTTCCACGACCTGGTGGGCGTCGGCATAGATCCCGAGGATCGCGCGGCCGGCGGCGCGCGCAATCTCGAGGACGCCGGGCAGGAGGCTTTCGGGGCGGCTATGCATGGCGGCGGGAGTCACCCTGAACGTTACAATGGCAGGCAATGCGCGACTGGCAGAAATACGACACGATCCTGCTCGACATGGACGGGACGATCCTCGATCTCGCCTACGACAACTATTTCTGGCGGGAACTGGTACCCCGCTGCCTCGCCCGGGAACGAAATACAGACCTCCTCGAGGTCCGGACGGAACTGTTCGCCCATTTTGCCCGCAAGCAGGGCAGCCTCGACTGGTATTGCCTCGATTACTGGAGCACCGAACTGTCCCTGGACCTGCGGGCACTGAAGAGCGCCAGCAGCCACCGGGTGCGGTACCTGCCCGGCGCGGTGGATTTCCTGCGCACCCTGCAGGCCACCGGCAAACCGGTGGCCCTGGTGACCAATGCCCACGCTCACACGCTGGAGATCAAGAAGGGCGTGGCAGGCCTCGGCCGCTGGATTGAAACCTTCGTCTCGTCCCACGAATTCGGCGCGCCCAAGGAATCGGCCACTTTCTGGGCCGGTGCCCGGGAACGCCTCGGGTTCGACCCCGCCGCCACCCTGTTCATCGACGACAGCCTGCCTGTCCTCGATGCGGCCGCGGCCAGCGGCATCGCCGGGGTGCTGGCCGTGACCCGGCCGGACACGCGGCAGCCGGCGCGGGTGATTGACCGGCATCGGTCCGTAACAGGCTTGTCGGAGCTGACGTAGGAGCGGCTTCAGCCGCGACCGGGTATTTCCCTCTGGCGCTGAGACGCGCCTGCCGGGAAATACCCGGTCGCGGCTGAAGCCGCTCCTACCGGCCGCGACGTCCGCCGCCGCCGCTGGACCTGCCACCGCCGCCCGGCCGACCGCCCCCGGACCGGCCACCACCACCACCGCCGCCACCACCACCTCGCCGGGGCGGCCGCCCGCCCTGGGGCGGGTACTTGCGGGGCGCCCAGGGCGGCGTCTTTACGCCTTCGAGCATGGCCGGGTCAACGGTGCCCACCGGGATGCGGTGCCCGATGTAGTCCTCGATCTCCGGCAGGGAGAACGCATAGGTCTCGCAAGCGAAGCTGATGGCGTCGCCCGCCGCCCCGGCGCGCGCCGTGCGGCCGATGCGATGCACGTAGTCGGCCGCATCCTGGGGCAGGTCGTAGTTGATGACGTGACTCACGTCCGGCACGTGAAGGCCGCGGGAGGCCACGTCGGTCGCCACGAGGACAGGCAGCGTGCCGTCCACGAAGTCCTTCAGCATGCGCAGCCGCTTCTTCTGGGGCACGTCGCCACTGATGGCCTCGGCCGGCAGGCCATTGAACTCGAGCAGGCGGGCGATGTCCTCCGCCGCCCGCTTGGTGTTGACGAACACCATCGTGCGCCGGGCCTGCATGCTGCGCAGGAGGCCCACCAGCAGTGCGCCCTTCTCCTGGTTCCCCGGGAAGAAGATGGACTGGGTGACCAGGTCCACGGTCTTCTTGTCGGGCTCGATCAGCACCGATTCCGGATTGTTCATGTGCTCGTAGGCGAGCTCCAGGACCCGCTGGCCGAGCGTCGCGGAGAACAGCAGGTTCAGCCGCTTGTCCGGGGGCGGCAGGCGTCGCAGGAGAAAGCGGATGTCCTTGATGAAACCGAGGTCGAACATGCGATCGGCCTCGTCCATCACCAGCACCTGGGCGTGGTTCAGCGTGTAGATGTGCTGGCGGAAATAGTCGATCAGCCGGCCCGGCGTGCCGATGAGGACGTCCAGGCCCTGCTGCAGCTCCTCGCGCTGCTTGTCATAGTCGGCGCCGCCGTAGACCACCGCCATCCGGAGCCCGGTGCCGCTGCCGAGGATCAGGGCGTCGGAGTGGATCTGGACAGCCAGTTCGCGGGTGGGGGCGAGGATCAGGGCGCGGGGCGCGGGCTGGTTGCCGGTGCGGGTCGGGGGGTGCTTCAGCAGGTGGTTGAACATGGCGATCAGGAAGGCCGCCGTCTTCCCCGTGCCGGTCTGCGCCTGGCCGGCGATATCCTTGCCCTGGAGGGCGACGGGGAGCGTCTGGGCCTGGATCGGCGTGCATTGCTGGAAGCCCGCGGCGCGGACGCCGGTCATGATCTCGGGCGGGAGCCCCAGCTCGGAAAACAAGACGTTGTGCTCTCGACTCATGTCACCCTACTAGATAAAAGGAAACCCGCCCCCTTGCAAAAGCTGGCGGGACGGGTTCAAATTGGTCCATCCGCAGCCCGTCCAGCGCATAGAGAGCACCCGGACGGGACACGCAGGAAGCTGCAGAGAACGCTTCTCAATTTCGGATTGTGCCCTATCCGGCTCCGCGCTTCACGCCGGCTTCATGAGGAAGCCCGCCTGGCGCCCCCGAAATGACTTCCCGCGGCAGGCCCGAACTGAGGCCTTGACCCTCCAGGGTCAGGACCCTGGCGTAAAGGCGTCAGGACCCGGTTCATACCCAATAAGACTTAGGCCCATAAAACTCCCAAACCGATCCGCAGAAACACATCGCAAGAACAGGACCATTCAGAGGACCAATGAGCATAGTTCACGTTTCCGACGAAACTTTCGAATCGAAAGTCCTGCAGGCCAGCCGTCCGGTACTGGTGGACTTCTGGGCCGAATGGTGCGGCCCCTGCAAGGCGATCGCCCCGATCCTCGACCAGATTGCCGTCGATTTTCACGACCGCATCGACATTGCCAAGGTCGACGTCGAGGGCAGCCAGAGCACCGCCATGAAGTACGGCATCCGCAGTATTCCCACCCTGATGCTGTTCAAGGGTGGCGTCGTCGAGGCCCAGCACGTCGGCATCGTCTCGAAGGAGCAGTTGCAGAAACTCCTCGAATCCAAGCTGTAGCCGCCAATCCCCCCAGATATTCATCCAGAGCTCTTCCAGAGTTTTCCCCGATTCCCCCACAAGGAACAATGCATGAGAGGCTATCTCGGCAATTCGGCCCGTAACCGCTCCAAGGGCGGCGGCGGCGGTGGCAATGTTGGCGGCGGCAACGTCGGCGGCGGCAATGCCAATGGCAACATCGGTGGCGGTGGCGGGCAGCAGCACCGCGGCCGCGGCGACGACCGGGGCGGGCGCCAGCAGCGCCGTGGCGGCCGCGAGCACGAGGAGGTCGTCACCTTCACCGAGGACGAGGTGATCGCCAAGAGCCAGCTCGAAGGCGGCGTCAATCTCCTCAACCTCAACGAACTCAAGATGAAGCCGCCGGGCGAGCTCGCGCACATGGCCGAGTCCATGGGCCTCGAGGGCATGGCCCGGTCCCGAAAGCAGGACATCATCTTCGCCATCCTGAAGGCCCACGCCCAGAGCGGCGAGAACATCTTCGCCGACGGCGTGCTCGAGATCCTGCAGGACGGCTTCGGCTTCCTGCGCTCGGCCGACAGCTCCTACCTGGCAGGCCCGGACGACATCTACGTCTCGCCCAGCCAGATCCGCCGCTTCAACCTGCGCACGGGCGACACCGTCTCCGGCCTGATCCGGCCGCCGAAGGAGAGCGAGCGCTACTTCGCCCTGCTCAAGGTCAGCGAGATCAACTTCGACGACCCGCAGAACGCGCGCAACAAGGTCCTCTTCGAGAACCTGAAGCCGCTCTTCCCCAAGAAGCGCCTGGGCCTGGAGCAGGGCAACGGCAGCACGGAAGACCTGACCGCCCGCATCATCGACCTCTGCGCGCCGATCGGCAAAGGCCAGCGCGGCCTGATCGTCTCGCCGCCGAAGGCGGGCAAGACGATGCTGCTGCAGAACATCGCGCTGTCCATCACCACCAACCACCCCGAGTGCTTCCTGATCGTGCTGCTCATCGACGAGCGGCCCGAGGAAGTGACGGAGTGGGAGCGCACGGTGCGTGGCGAGGTCGTCTCGTCGACCTTCGACGAACCGGCCAGCCGCCACGTGCAGGTGGCCGAGATGGTGATCGAGAAGGCCAAGCGCCTGGTCGAGCACAAGAAGGACGTGGTGATCCTGCTCGACTCCATCACCCGCCTGGCCCGCGCCTACAACACCGTAGTGCCGTCCTCCGGCAAGGTGCTGACCGGCGGCGTGGACGCCAACGCGCTGCATCGCCCGAAGCGCTTTTTCGGCGCGGCCCGCAACATCGAGGAGGGCGGCAGCCTGACGATCCTGGCCACCGCGCTGATCGACACGGGCTCCAAGATGGACGACGTGATCTACGAGGAGTTCAAGGGCACCGGCAACATGGAGATCCACCTGGATCGCCGTATCGCCGAGAAGCGCGTCTTCCCGGCCATCAACATCAACCGCTCCGGCACCCGGCGTGAGGAACTCCTCACCAAGGACGACGAGCTGCAGAAGATGTGGATCCTCCGGAAGGTTCTGCACCCCATGGACGAGCTGGCAGCCGTCGAGTTCCTGCTCTCCAAGATGCAGGACACCAAGAAGAACGTGGACTTCTTCGACTCGATGAAACGGTAGGAGCCCGGTAGGAGCGCCTTCAGGCGCGACCAGAACGGGGCCTGAGGCAGGTCGCGGCTTAAGCCGCTCCTACCCTCAGGCCCCGATGATCTCGTTTAGTCCCTCGACCACCTGCGCCAGTTCCTCCGGCGTCGCCCGGCCCAGCTTCTTTCCGATTCGCTCGACCGACAGCGTCCTGACCTGGCTGATCTTCACCCACGACCGCTTGGGCAGGCGCGCTGCCGTGAGTTCAAGGGTGAGCGGGAATCCCGCCCGCTGCGGCTGGCTGGTGAGCGCCGCCGCGATGACGGTGCCGGAGCGCTCGTTGAAGACGTCCTGGCTCAGGATGAGCACGGGCCGTGACCCTGACTGCTCCCGGCCCCGGGAGGGAGTCAGGTCGGCCCACCGGATCTCGCCCCTCAGTATTCCGGCCAAGCGTCGCGTTCCCTGTCCAGACCCTCGTCCGCAAGAGCCTGCTCAGCCGGGGGGTCGAGCTTCGCGCATTCAGTCGCCAACCGGGTGCGGTCGAGGCGCGCCAGCTTTTCAGCGAGGGCAGCCTGGAAGGCCTGACTGCGGTTTGGATACACGTTGCGGGCCACGAGGGAGTCCACCCGTTTCAAGGTGTCGCTGTCGACGGTTACTGCGACTTTGACGCTGGCCATGTGCCGCTCCCCAGTATGATGATTCATCATACCAAGTGATGACTGGCCGGTGGAAGCCTGGCAGGTGCTGACCCCTTACTGCCACCGAGAATTGCTGCGAAAACAGCCAGATTCGAGGCCGGCCGGCCGGCCAGCCAGCTCGGGCGGGCGGACCAGCAGCAGGTTCGGAAGTCCTTGCGGACGCTGCTACCGGTGTAGTTGTCAGCCTATCTGGCGCAGCGCGTTGGCCAGTTTCAGCGTCACGCGCAGGGACTCGATCCGGAAGACCACCGTTACCAGCGCCGCCAGCAGCAGGCCGAGGCCCGGCCAGAATGCCGACATGCCGCGGTTGATGCTCATCCGCACCGGGACGCGCAACCCGGTGGGCGGAAATGTTCGTGATTTCAGGGTTTTCGTGCCCAGCCAGGCGGCGCATGCCGCCACGCCCAGCGCGAGCACGAGTTTCACCACCTCTTCATAGACAAGCCTGGTGGCCTGCGCCTGGGGATCGGGAGCCTTGCCGGGCAACCCGAACAGGGCGTTGGCCAGCGGCCAGAGCAGAAGGAACCAGCTGGTGGCGACGGCCGCAATGCCGATGAGCCAGCGGCGGCGGACGACCGCGTCGCCATCAATCACCAAATTCCCGGTCACTGTCCGGGGTCCCCTGAAGCAAAGAGCAGCAGCTCCTCGGGCGAGTGGGGGAGCGTGGTGGTCCGCTCCAGGCGCATGCCGATGTCCGCGAGAAGTCGCGCCGAGGGGGAGTTGTCCCTGGCGGTGTACGCCACGATCCGGCCGATGCCCAGGGATTCGTGCCCGTGGGCCAGGGTGGACGACGCCGCTTCCCGGGCGAAGCCCCGGGAGCGGAAGGCGGGCAGGAAGGCAAAGCCGATGTCCACGTCCGCCACGCCTTCCCGCCGGATCAGTCCGCACATGCCCATCGCGCCGCCACCGTCCTTCTGCTCGACGCACAGCAGGCCGAGACCAAAGCTCGCGTACATCGCGAGTGGACCATCCCGCAGGTACCCGCGGGCATCCTCGAGGGTGCGCACCCCGTTGTCGCCGATGAACCGGAGCCAGTCCGGGTCGTTGAGCAGTTCCAGGACGAACGGCGCGTCGTCTTCCGAGAAGGGCCGGAGGGTGAGGCGGGCCGTGCTGATCGCCTTCACCCGCACCTACAGCCAGCGGCGGACGCGCGCCCGGTAGGCGGTGAACCCGTCGCCGAAGAGCTTGCCCAGCGCCCGCTCCTCCGGCCGGATCTGGAACCGGTTCATGTAGAGCACGAAGAGCGGCGCCCCGATGAGCCCGACCGGCGTCCCCAGCCAGGCGGACCAGGCCAGCAGCCAGGTGGCCATCCCCAGGTACATCGGGTTGCGGGTGTGGCTGTAGATGCCGGAGGTCACCAGCGCGGACGCGGTCTCGGGCTTTAGTGGATTCAGCGTGGTCTGCGCCCGGCGGACGGCGCGGACGCCGGCGCCGGCGATGCCGAGCCCGAGCAGGACGAGTGCCAGGGCACCGGCGAGCCGGACCGTGAAGGCGATCGTGGTGGGTCCCGTGGCGACGGACGCCAGCCAGGCAACCGCGCCAGAGACGAGGCCGACGAGCGGGGGCGGGATCCTGGCTTCGAGGGTATCCATGGGATGCCTAATGTACTACCGGCGCCGGGGCCGTCCTGGCCCCCTCGATGAAACCGTACAGCGCGACCCCGAAAGCGACGCTGGCCACGGCCGTCTCCGCGTGCACGCCGCGTTCGGTCCCGAGTTCGCTGATCGCGGCGTTGGCAAAAGCCTGGGCGGCGTTGATCTGGGCCTGGCTGAGGGATATCACGCGGGGGTCATCGCTTCCGGCTGATGAGGAAGGCGTTGCCGGCCTGCTGGAAGCCGACCGCCGGGTAGTAGGACATGGCACCCGGCGCCGACAGGAGGATGACCGAGACCTGGTCGCCGACGATGGCCTGGGTGCGCCGGATCAGCTCCCTGCCGATGCCCTGGCCCTGGAGCGCCTTCTCCACGGCCAGGTCGGACAGGTAGCAGCAATAGCTGTAATCGGTGAGCGAGCGGCAGACACCGACCAGGCGCCCGTCCTGCCACGCGGAGATGACGAGGCTCGGGGCGGAGAACATGCGCCCGATCCTTTCCAGGTCATCGGTGGGCCGCCGGATGCCGGAGGAGTCGAAGACCCGCGCGACGTCGGCGGGATCCAGCGGCTGGTCGTCGCGGTACTCGATGGTGCCTGTCATTGAGCCTCCGGGCGGGTCAAAGGCCGCCACCCGCATTCACGGGGGAAACTCCGGATCCTGGGGAGCGGTGCCACCGATATGGTCCCAGGGGGCCTTCGATCCGACGAACAGGTGCATGTCGATCTGCACGCCGGGGTCGTCGTCGACGCTGCCGAGAGTCACGCCGTGCACCTGTCCGGCCTGGGTTCCACAGAGCGTGGTGCCGCAGGTACGGCAGAAGCACAGCCCCCAGCCCGGTGAGGACTCATACCGGACCAGGTTGTCCTCGCCCCCGGTCCAGCAGAACGACCCGGGCGTGACTTCCGCATAGGCTGAACCCGACCCGCTGAATGCCTTCCTGCACCGGGAGCAATGGCAGCTCCGGCCGCCGCCCAGAGGCGCGCTGACCTGGTAGCGGACTCGTCCGCAGAAGCAGCCGCCGGTTATGGGTACCACTATCTGATACCTCGGTTGCTGTGGCGCCGGGCAATCTCGAGCGCATAGCGCTTTTCGTCTTGCAGCCCGAGGTTGACCACCGTCGTATAGCCAGCGGCGGCAATGGCCGCAAAGTGCTGGTCGCGAGGCTGCCCCGACGTCGAGATGTCGGGTGACGCCTGGCGGTAGGCGTGGATTGAAGTGATGTCGTCAGACATGGGTCTATCGACTGACCATGAGTCAGGCAGCATCGATGCGATACCTCTGAATGGGCTGGCCCTGATAGTCCCCCTCGGACTCGATCACGCCCATTTCGAACGATCATCCGCGCGGACGGGATATTGTGCGTATGGCAGTGCACATGAACCTGCACGATCCCTCTTTTCCGCGCCTCCAGGACGGTCAATGCAAGGAGTCTGCTTCCCAGTCCACGGCCGCGCCAGGCTGGCCGGATACCCAGTCCGATATGCCCACCATGCTGCCGCAGGCGGTCATTGAGATAGTGCCTCAGATTGGAGACTCCGATAATTTCCGGGCCGTCGACCAGCCAGAAGGTTGAGCTTGGCACAAACCAGTCCGGGACACCGACTCCGGCGGCAAGGTTGTTCAGGCGTGCTATCAGGGCAGGGAAGTCGCCGTGGTCGAAGTCGAGGGGAAGCGGGTACCGCTCCTCGTTCCCCAGTTCATGAATGTAGCTGCAGTAGCTGGGTTCATAGTCGAGCGTCGGAGCAATGAGTTCGAACGCACTGAGCGATCCGCGCAGGTGACCCATACAGACGCGTCAACCCCCCAATACACTGTCGATGAAAGGGTCAACAACCTTACTGCGAGCCTCAATCGGGATCTTGTGGCCAAAATCCGGGTAGATGATCACTCTTGCATGCCCGCCACTGCGGTTAATGTGCTCAGCCAGGCTGCGTGCCTGGCCGGGATCGGTGCGGTCATCTTGTGCGCCGTTCAATATCAGGCAAGACGCCTTGATGCTACTGGCGAAACGCAGTGCGGACCGGGCAGCTAGTGCATCGGTCGTGCCGCCTGTTTCCCTGAGAAGTAACCTTATGACGGCTGCCTTGCCCCGACTGGCGTTGGAATCGGCCACATACGCCGGCAGATCGTACACTCCTGAAATGAGGACCAATCCTGAAACCGAGGGGTCGTGCGCTGCTACGAGGCCAGCAGTCAGCGCACCGCGACTGGCGCCTTGAATAAGAAGCTTCTGCTCTGATGCCTGGCCGTCCGCACGAAGTCTCGCTATAACGCCAGCCACCGCGTGTTGAGTAAACGGCCCGCTGAAATCGGCCGGACCCGCCGAGTGTCCATATCCGGGCTGTGAAACGGCGACGGCGAGGTAGCCTCGATCCGCCAACTGCTTCAGTACGCCCCGGTCCAGGAAGTCTTTGCCTCCCGGCCGCATCCATACCTGATGGCCATGCAGCAGTACTACTGTCGGCCAGGGGCCTTTACCAGGGGGCGCCTCAACAAAGTACTCAACCTGCCTTGTTGCATCGTCGGGATGCGGAATTAGCAGGCCAGCCGATGCAGTTCCGTTCTGGCATGACCAGATCGTTAGTGTGGATATGACGATCAGTACGACCTGGGCGGGGCTCATATTGCGGCTCCATACATCATTCTCCGCGAGGGCAAACGACTACCCTGAGCGGCGCAACGGAGATACTTGTGGCACCTTATTCATGACCTCGGGCCCTCAAGGCCCATGTTAGCCGTCAGTCGGCAGGGAGTAGGCAATCTTGGTGGTCGCTATCGAGATCAGGCCGCGAGCTACGAGCGCCTCCACTAGGGCGTCCAGCTCTGCTTCCTTCAACTGCTTTTGGAAGAGTGCCGCGATTGTGCTTCGCAATGTCCTCAGGGCGCGAGGCTTAGCTGCCTTCATTTGCTGTAGCCTCGCCACAACTGCCTGAATGCGCTCTTCTGGTGTCCTGGAGTTCACCACCTTCAACAGAGGAATGTCGGAGACGGTTTTGACTCTGCCGGCGTAGATTCCGCGATCCTTGAGATGTGCGACCAATGGATCGAAGCCCGTGTCCTTGGAGATTATGTGGAAGTAGGCAGTGGAATCTGAAGCTGCGTACTGACCAATGTAGAAAGCGATATGGAAGTCGAGAGCGTTCGAGCCGTTCCCAGAAATCTTCACGTACTCCGCGCGGACACCCATGCGCTGCACCGAGTTCGCCACATCAAAGGGTATCTTCGCTTGGCTAGCACCGACAAAGATCAGAACTCTGAAGTGGTCCTGCTCAAGCCCGTCCAGTGAACGCGGCTGAACGCTTTCGAAGTCAATGAGTACGTAGTTTGTGCGCATTGGCATGGTACTGACAGCTAACGCCTGCGACAGCGGCGCCGCCCGGATGGCGCGGTTTGTGCGCAAGCAAGAAACGTGACAGACAAGGGCGTCCGTTGCTCGCACTGGTTACAGGGCATTCGCATCACTAGCGTCCGCGTTCGGTAGGTAGATAAACAAGTAATAGGCGAAGGTTGAGAGCGGCAGAAGCAGTATATGAAATACGGTCAGAAGTGGACGGCTTCTAAAGAAGCCGCGCTTGTGATGATCCCTCAGCGCAAAAAAGACGAAGGACAGTATGGCGGCCGCACCCAAAACCTCAACGGTGTGGCCAAGAAGTGTCCACAGGATCGTGTCGGGCTTCTGGCCGGCGATCGCGAAGGCCACAAGGAGGGTAATCACGCTGCCAAGCGCAGCGAGGTCGATTGCGGCTAGCCTGCGCACGATGCCCGGTAACGTCCGCGATCAGCGGCAGCGCGAGCCGGCCGATGCATTGAAAGGTTAGGCCGCATTGTCTTCCAGCATCACGTAGAGCGCACCGACGATGCCGAATGCGATTGCGTAGACGGTGATCGGCAGCGCTAGAAACCACAGTCGAGACTTCCATTTGGACAGCATGTGCGTAGCAGTCGCTGCCACGTAGCTGGTGGCACATGACCAAAACGTAAATACAATTACGAGAATGACCCACCAATCGTTTGCCTGCCACGCCTCAGCATAATTGCCGTGTTTGACGGTCTGCGCCAGGGCAACCAGGACGGTTGGCGCGGACATTACCAAGTCCTGATACAGGTAGATCGATCTGGCAACCTTCGCATCTGGACTCTTGGCCCCTGACCATGTGAGGCGCTGGCGATACCACCAGCCAGCCACAAACCAAATGTACCAGGCGGCTAATGCACCGGCCGCAATTGAAACGAGCCAATATTGAGGCCAGGACCCGATCAACCATTCGGCAAGTCGAGCTCGTGCGGTAGTTGTTGTGCCTCCCAGGTCAGTTCGGACAAGTTGGGTATCGATTTGCCCCAGGACGTATGCGATTCCGCTGACCCAGGCGACGAAGAAAACCTCGGGGGTCTTAGGCAAAGCAGTAACTTTCGAAAAGAACCGGCGTGGCCTGAGGAACAAATCAGAGACAGCCGAAAGTGAAAGCGGGGAACGCGAATGGCCCTGTATTGCCAGGTCTATTGGCAGTTTGGGGTGGTCGGACATGAAATGCTCTTCGAAGGTGGCGTAACGACCTAGTTCACCAGCGCATCGCGGCTGGCGGGCGGGTTGCGTATGTAAGCCGCGTGACCGACGCGTTTAGCGACCGGTGGAGCGACTGGTCAGCCACCCTAGATCCAGAAGAACGGCTTTTTGTAATGTGCAAATGCATCGCGGACCACCTGGGTTACAGGAACCGAGATTGGAGAAACGGGGCCAATCCAGTACCTACTATTGTCGCCATATGGTTCCTCTGCGCTGAAGGGCACACCGTCAACGGTGAAGTCACAGAACGATGCCTCTCTAAACCATGAGAGGACGCCGTTGGGAGTTCTCGTCACCGTGGCACCGGGAATGGTGCGTACGACCCGGCATACCCCCCACCGGCTAATCCCCATGTTCGAGATCTCAAAGCCTCGAAGGCGCCCCGAATCATCCATGTCATCGAAGACCCTCATTGGGGTGGCTAACGATTGAGTTCGCCGGCACCAGAGGCTGGCGGGCGGCCTGCACTTGCAAGCCACGTGACAGATGCGCCAGACGACCGGTGGAGCGATTGGTTAGGCATTGAATACGATGTATGGTGCCGGAACCGGTCGTCCCGACAATTCGAAGGCTTCGGCCGCCTTTGCTGAGCCTTTGGTTAGTGGGATGACTAGCTCAACGCCACCGGTAAATTCAATGCTGCAGCGCTCGTTCTCGACGAGCAGCGCAGTCTTAACATTCTCGCCAATCAGCCCCGCCAAGACATCGCAAAAGCCGGCGCTATAACGCCGAATCACCTGACCGTTGGCGAGGCGAATCTCCGGATCATTGTTGATGGTCAACAAGCATTCCTGAAAGATCAATTGCAGGTAGTCATGGAGAAAACGAATCTCGGAAAGTGGCTCGCATTGACGAAGATACTCAACCACAAAAAGTCCTAACGTCTGAGCTCAACGGCGCCAGCGGCTGGCACGCGGGTTGCCCTTGCAAGCCGCGTGACAGAAGCGTCAGGCGACTGGTGGAGTGATTGCTTAGACATCATTGTCGAAACCCATTGAACCACGCTGATCGCTATTTGCCTTGCCCAGGTTGTGCGGGTATCGGCCTTACCGACAGATAGACCCACTCAAATGGCGCAATGCGACCGATACGCAGGGAGACTGTTGCAGATCGGCCGCCTCGCCAGCTATACGTGCGGCCCTCGATGTCATCCTTAGTAACGTAGTCCTGGCCAAGCTCTTCGGCTATCTCATACAAGACCGTGTCGCGCTCAGAGAATTGAAAGTAGCAGGTAACGTATTTGAGGCGGGCCGCCTTGGTAAAGAAGAAGTCGACCGCCCCACAAGGAGTGCTCAGCCCCAGGAGCGACACGCGTGGATCAACGGCGTACTTCACTGGGATGGTGTCGGGAGCGACTTCAGATTTAGCGAGTGTGTAGGACAGGCCACCAGGATAGGCCTCCCGCACCTGTTGAAGTGTGGCGCCCCACTGGAGCCCGAGAGCACCTTCGGCGAAGTGCTCGTCGATGCCTGCCCCGAGCGATCCTGAGCTCCAGGCAAGCAAAGCGACCAAAGCAATCCTGAGCATTTGCTCCACTCCTGCCGTCTAACGTCTGAGCTCACCGGCGCCAGCGGCTGGCGCGCGGGTTGCGCTTGCAAGCCGCGTGACAGGCGCGTCAAGCGACCGGTGGAGCGATTGGTTCGGCATCCCGATATCGAGCATAAAGGTGGTTAATCCTCGGCTGTAAAACCCAGATCCCGAGAGGAAAGTACAAGATAAGAAAAAATGACCCCCAATATTGAGAAAACCCCGATGGCTTTTGCAATTCGGCCAGCCTTAAGCTCTTTGCTACGAAGTAAAGGTTGTAGAACGTGCAGAACATAGCCACAAGGTTCAGCGGAATGAGCCACATAGGCAGCCGCTCTCCCGCAACAACTACTGTAAGAAGCGCTAAGAATAAAACGGGATAGGCTAGAGAAAGCTGGAATCTATCTAGAGGCAGGCGCAGTTTCGGTGGGAGGGTAGACGAAAGAAACCTCCCTAAGGTCCACAGCCAAGCCTGGAATCCAACCATGAACAACAGCGTCATCAACAGAAGCGATATCTGCATCTTCTGAAATGCCTCCGGTGAGGCAGTCGTGGGCATGTACGTAACCATGACGCCCTGGCCTACAACTACGGCGCCTATTAGCAGCAGAAAAAGGTGCCAATGCTTGGCCCTGAGGAAGAACGACAGGGATGGCTTCATAGGGTTGCCGAACTATTAATTGGATGGCAAAAGTGACGTGTTGAAACACGTCAAATGTGCCGCATAACCTGCCGCGTATCGACTCAACTCCATGATTCACCTCATCGCGAAAGTTGATTAACCGGGCACCGTCGGCGGTTACATATACGGCACATCTCGTACGCCCCGATTCTGTGTTGCAGGACGAGGCGGCGCAAGCGAGGGTCGCAGCCGGGGCTCAGGAAACGCCATCAACGCACCAGATTCGCGGCTGGTCCAGTGCCGGTCCAGGCGGCAGTCTTCGGGCGGGCCATCCCTCCCCTGGACATAACAACGCCATGACGGAATTGCAGAAAAGCAGCAAGGCCGCAATAATCGCCGCCATGAAGGCGGCACTCACATTGAGCAGCCGCGGCACCCTCACGTTGCCGGCCAAGCTGCGGCAGAGCCTGGGCCTTAAGGCCGATGACCAGCTCATCGCCGAGACGGTTCCGGGCGGGCTGCTGCTGCGGCCGGCAGTCACGCTGCCGGTCGAGATGTACACGGACGAGCGCGTCGCGCAGTTCGACGCTGCCGAGGCCGAACTGGCCGCAGCCATGGCCCGGAAGAAGCGGCGCGCCCGCTAGGGCCGCTGCCCGTGCGCATCTTCCTCGACGCCAATATCCTGTTCTCGGCGGCCTGGTCTGACGGGCCCGCTCGCCGGTTGCTGCAGCTGGCACGGGCGGCCGGCCACGAGTGCTGGATCGACACGTACGTCGAGACCGAGGCCCGCAGGAACCTGCAGGCCAAGTCACCGGGATCCATCGCGGTGTTTGAGGCGTTGGTCGGTGACTGCCAGCGGGCTCCCGTCGTGGTACTCAGCGCGGGGTTGGACGATGCGCTAAGCGTGCTGCCGCCGGACGACCGGCTCGTGCTCGCGGCGGCGATACGCCTGCGGTGCGGGGCGCTCGTCACCGGGGACAAGCGAGACTTTGCGCCGCTGCTTGGCAGGGGGGTACGGGGAGTGGCGGTTCACTCGCCGGCGTCGTTCTACTTGGCGGAATTGCGCGGGAAGTGATGACCGACGGCCCAGCAGCCGTCACGGTGGTGGGCTAGCCAGGCCTGCGCCCGCGAATCTGACGTTTCCGGCTACTGGGTGAGGCTGCGACGTACTCAGGGATCTCCTCCCGCAGGATCTGCCGAAGAACCTTCGCCGTGACCGGCTGATCAGCCTCCGACAGGTACTTGCGCAGCGCATCGTTCATCAGCGTCTGGTAACCGCTCCCCGATTTTTCCGCACGGGCACGGAAGGCATCCAGGACGCTGTTGTCTATGAATATGGATATCCGTGTCTTCCCCTTCTGGGGAATGACGGCGCCACGCTTGCCCTTTGAGAAGTCGTACTCAGCTTTCATACTGCTCTCGTTCACCTCTGGATGGGCGACGCGCGGAGATCAGCCGGTAGGCGTCCCCTTGCTCCATATAGACCACCAGCAAGAGTGCCCCGGCATTCCCAAGGCCTATTGAGACGAAACGACGCTCATTCGTAGACGTGCGATCCTCAACGGTAAGTGCCATTGGATCCTGCAGCACGCCCTCGGCATCCGCAAAGGAGACCTTGTGCTTTCGCAGGTTCCCGGCGGCCTTCGCTGGGTCGTAGTCGACTCGCATGAGTTGATGATATGCATATCATATGCATATCTCACGGCGACTTTCCAGCGGATATGGCGCCAAATGGCGCTTGTGGAACGGGCGGGTCGCGGCGGTCGCCGCTCCTACAGGCCGCGGGCGATGGCGCGGTGGGCGATGTCGTGGCGGTAGAGGGCGCCTTCGAATTTGATTTGTTCGACCACGCGATAGGCTTCGGCCTGGGCGGCCTTCACCGTGTCGCCGGTGCCGACGACGCAGAGCACGCGGCCGCCGCGGGTGACGATCTGGTCGCGCTCGTTGCGGCCGGTGCCGGCGTGGAAAATTTTGGAGTTGGGGGTCGCGGCTGAAGCCGCTCCTACAATCTCGTCGCCCTTGCGGTAGTCGCCCGGGTAGCCGGCGGCGGCCATGACCACGCCGACGGCGGGGCGGGGGTCCCAGTCGGCCTTCGTCTTGGCCAGCTTGCCTTCCAGGGCGGCCTCGATCAGCAGCAGCAGGTCGGATTTCAGGCGGAAGAGGATGGGCTGGGTTTCCGGGTCGCCGAAGCGGCAGTTGAACTCGAGCACCTTCGGCGTGCCGTCGGGGCCGATCATCAAGCCGGCGTAGAGGAAGCCGGTGTAGCGCACGCCTTCTTCCCGCATGCCCTCGATCACGGGGCGCAGGACCTCGTTGATCACCCGCTGGGCGATGGCGTCGGTGACCACGGGCGCGGGCGAATAGGCGCCCATGCCGCCGGTGTTGGGGCCCTGGTCGCCGTCGTCCCGGGCCTTGTGGTCCTGGGACGTCGCGAGCGGCAGGATGGCGCCGTCCACGCCCACCATGGCGATGAAGCTGGCTTCCTCGCCGGTCAGGAACTCCTCGATCACAACCCGGGCGCCCGCCTCGCCGAAACGGCGGCCGCCCAGCATGTCGTTCACCGCCGCGTGAGCTTCCTCCACCGTCTGCGCCACCACCACGCCCTTGCCCGCGGCCAGGCCGTCGGCCTTGATCACGATGGGCGCGCCGACTTCCTCCAGGTAGGCCCCGGCTTCCTCGAGATCGGTGAAGGACGCGTGGTGCGCCGTCGGGATCCGGTGCCGGACCATGAACTCCTTGGCGAAGGTCTTGGAGCTCTCCAGCCGCGCCGCCTGCTTGCGCGGGCCGTAGCAGCGGAGGCCGTTCGCCCAGAAGCGGTCGACGATGCCGGCGGCGAGGGGCGCCTCGGGGCCGATCACGGTGAGGCTCACGTGCTCTTCCTTCGCGAGCTTCAGCAGGGCCTCGATGTCCTCCGCCGGCACGGTCGCGTTGCGCACCTTCGGTTCCAGCGCCGTGCCGGCGTTGCCGGGTGCGACGATGACTTCCTCGATGTGCTTCGACTGGGCAAGCTTCCAGGCCAGGGCGTGTTCGCGGCCCCCACCGCCGACCACCAGGACTTTCATGGGGTATCGCCCGTAGGAGCGCCTTCAGGCGCGACCGACATTCTTGAATGGGGGGTCGCGCCTGAAGGCGCTCCTACAGCGCGCATCGTCAGTGCCGGAAGTGCCGCATGCCCGTGAACAGCATGGCGATGCCGTGCTCGTCGGCGGCGGCGATCACCTCGGCGTCACGCACGGAGCCGCCGGGCTGGATGATGGTGCGGATTCCGAAGCTGGCGGCCAGGTCCACGCCGTCCCGGAAGGGAAAGAAGGCGTCGGAGGCCAGGGCGGCGCCGGCCGTCTTCAGGCCCGCCTCCTCGGCCTTCCAGGCGGCGATCCGGACGCTCATCACGCGGCTCGCCTGGCCGGCCCCGATGCCGATGGTCGCACCGTCCCGGACGAACAGGATGGCGTTGGACTTCACCGACCGGACCAGCTTCCAGGCCAGCTCCGCGTCGGCCCGCTCGGCGGCGGTCGGCTGGCACTTCGTTACCACCCGCAGGGCGCCGGGCGCCAGGGTGGCCACGTCGGTGTCCTGCACCAGCATGCCGCCTTCCAGCTGCTCGACGCGCAGGCCGGGCGGCAGCGTGCCCCGCAGCGGGCCGGTCTCGAGCACGCGGATGTTCGGCTTGCGGGCGAAGGCCGCGAGCGCGTCGGGCGTGTAGCTTGGCGCCACCATCACCTCGACGAACTGCCGTTCGACGATCGTCGTGGCCAGTTCGCCGTCCACGGTGGCGTTGAAGGCGATGATCCCGCCGAAGGCGGACGTGGGATCGGCGCGGTACGCTTTTTCGTAAGCGTCGGCCACGCTGATGCCCAGTGCCACGCCGCAGGGATTCGCGTGCTTCACGATGACGCAGGCCGGCGCGGCCAGCGCACGGACGCACTCCAGGGCCGCGTCCGCATCCGCCAGGTTGTTGAACGACAGCTCCTTGCCCTGGTGCAGTTCCGCGCCGACCACGGTGTCGGGAGCGACGCCGGGGAGCGTGTAGAGGCCGGCGCGCTGGTGCGGGTTCTCGCCGTAGCGGAGGGTGTCCCGCAGCTTGAGGCCGATCGGGAAACGTACCGGCAGGTCGGTGTCGCCATCCGCTTCCCGGAGCCAGTTGAACACGGCGGCGTCGTAGGTGGCGGTGTGCGCGAAGGCCTTGCGGGCCAGATAGCGCCGCGTGCCGGAGCCCACGCTGCCCGATTGCTCGAGTTCCGCCAGCACGCGCTCGTAGTCCGACGGGTCCACCAGGACTGCCACGAAGTCGTGGTTCTTCGCCGCGGCCCGCAGCATGGCGGGACCGCCCACGTCGATGTTCTCGATGGCGTCTTCCCGGGTGCAGCCCGGCCGGTTCACCGTCGCCTCGAAGGGGTAGAGGTTGACGACGAGCAGGTCGATGGGCCCGATGCCGTGCTCGCGCATGACGGCGGCGTCCACGTCACGGCGACCCAGGAGGCCCCCGTGGACCGCGGGATGCAGGGTCTTGACCCGGCCGTCCATGATCTCGGGAAACCCTGTGATTTCAGAGACATCCGTGACCGGGAGGCCGGCCTTGCGGAGCGCCGCGGCGGTGCCGCCGGTGGACAGGAGGTCGATGTCCAGCTTCCGGAGCCGGGTGGCCAGTTCGACCACGCCCGCCTTGTCGGACACGCTGATGAGGGCGCGGCTCTTCATTCAGTGGGGCGACGATTCAGTTGAGCGACGGACTGACGTGGCCGCCGTCTCTAGCCCAGCAGCTGGTAGTGCCGGAGCTTCTTCCGCAGCGTCGCCCGGTTGATGCCGAGGATCTCGGCGGCGACGCTCTGGTTACCCTTGGTGTAGTCGAGGACCGTCTTGAACAAAGGCTCTTCCACTTCGCCGAGGACGAGTTCATAGAGATCCCCCGGCCGGTGGCCGTTCAGGTCGCCGAAATATTTTTGCAGCGCCTCCTCGGTGTGATCCCGAAGGGGACGATTCTTGACGCGAATCGTCGAGGCGCCATTGCGTGCCGGACTGTGCTTCCTGGTCGACGTCTTGCTACGCGCGCTCTTGGCCACCGCTCCGCCACTCCTGAAGATGGTTCAACCCCGGCTGCCATCTAGATGGTGTCAGCCACCGAAGCCAAAGCTGGTCAACAACGGGTCTGTCAACAACCGGCTTGTCAAGTTTCGTCGTGGATGCCCGCGAGGGATCGTCGATGAATTATTAGCCACTCGCGAGGGAAGAAATCATAGCACGACGAATCGGCGCGCTGCATTTCTGTTCGATGTGTTTGCGCTGCGGTTGATCGCAAGCTCGCGCTGTTGTACCTGCGCGTACGAGTGGTGCCTGCGGACAATCAGTTGCGCGCGATTCGTGAGGTGAGTTCAGCGCGCGAAGGGCTCGCGATCTGCCCTGCAGGTAATTCCGTCGCGCCGGTTCATGACGCAGACGTCCACGTCGAAGCCCTGCGCGTCGCGTCCCGGGTCCTTGAGGCTGATCTCCACCGGAATGAGCGTGCCGGGGCTCACGGGCTCCCGCAGCTGCGCGTTGCGCGCAAGATACTGCGCCGGCTCGAAGACCCGCGAGCCCAGCGGCTCGCCAAAGCGGTCGCGGAGCGTGACGCGCACCAGTGGGAGGCCGACCCGGTCGCTGCCGACCACGGCGATGCGCCCGAGGATGTCGAGTGCGCCCGGGCTGCTACGGTCGGCAACGGCCTCCGAGGCGCGCATTTCGTAGGACCGCAGGTCCCACGCGGGCCAGAGCGGCATCCCGAGGGCCGCGTAGGCCCGCTTCAGCGGTTCCGTGAGGCTGGGATTCGTCGCCAGTTCGTCTCGCTGCAGGTGAAGGAGCTGAATGACCAGCAGTAGCGCGGCCACAACGCTGCCCGCGGTAAAGGCCCAGTGGCGCCCGGACTCGACGGGCGGCGGTGCCGGCGGCTCCCAGATGAAGGGCCGGTCCGCCACGGGCAGCTCGCGCCGCGCCGTCAGCGCCGGTTCGGGTTCCCGCGCCGCGCCACCGGCCGGGGGCAGCTCGGGCACGAAGTCCGGGGGCAGCGGCGCCGGAGCCCGGGTGTCCTCGGGCGCCGGCTCATCCCAGGCGACGTCCGGCAGCGGCAGGTCGTCGGGCGGGGGCTCCGGCAGGTCTTCCGGCAGATCCTGGCGCTCGTCGCCAATGACATACACCGGTTCCGGGGTCTCGTCGTCGCTGACCTCCTTCAGCAGTGCCTGCCAGTCGGCGTCGTCGTCGAGTTTGAGCCCCGTCTCTGCCGAGAGGGCCCGGTAGAGCCCGGCCTGGTCCACGGTGTCGGAACCGATGCCGCGTCCCACGTCGGGCCCGGGTGCCGCAGGTTCCGGTTCGGGCTCCGGCTCGGGCTCAGGTTCTGTCACGGTGAAGAGTTCCGCGTCAGGCGCCTCCTCCGGAGTGTCGACCGCGGTGGCCTGGGCGGCGGCCTGGATGGCCGCCACGGGCACTGCCGGGGCAGCCACGCCCGCCTCGAAGAAGTTGGACCAGCTGTCTTCGGGGATGTCGAATTCCAGGGTGTCGTCACTGACGGGCAGTGGCCCGGGCTCTGGGGCACGTTCGGGCTCGGGCTCGGCAGCCGGCGGCGGTGCCGATGGCGGTGGCGCAAGGATGGCCCCGGGTTCCGGCTCCGTGGGCAGGACGAGCTGTTGCAGGGTGACGGTGGGCGGCGGCTCGTCCGTCAGCGTGGCGATGGCATTGAAGGTTGCCGAGCAGTGGCCGCAGCGCACGTAGCCCTCGGCCACGCGCAACTCGTTGGTGCTGATGCGGAAGACCGTGCCGCACTCGGGGCAGCTCGTGTACATGGTTTAAGCGCGCCGTCTTATTGAGTCACGGGGCCGGCAACGCTGCCGGCGAGCAACACCCACCCGCCTTGCTGTTCAGCGACGGCCAGGTTCACCCAGGGACGAAACGCCGCCATGACCTCCGTGGCCTGGTCCGCAAGGATACCGCTCAACGCCACCCGGGTCGCCGGTCCGGCAAAGCGCCGCAGCCCGGGCGCCAGCCTGACGAGCGGACCGGAGAGGATGTTGGCCACCAGCACGTCGAAGGTCCCGCTCCGAGACCCGGGCAGCAGTTCGGCGGGCAGTCCGCAGGACAGCCGCGCGGCGCAGCCATTGCGGCCGGCGTTGTCCCGTGTCGCGACGAGCGCCTGGGGATCGATGTCCACGGCCGTGGCCGAGTCGGCCCCGAGCGCCAGGGCGGCGATGGCGAGAATCCCGGAGCCGCAGCCGTAGTCCAGCACCCGCGCGCCCTGCAGTGCCTGGGCGTCCAGCCAGGCGAGGCACATGGCAGTGGTCGGGTGGGTGCCGGTCCCGAAGGCCAGTCCCGGCTCCAGCAGCAGGCTGATGCCGGCGGGATCCGGGCAATCCTGGCCGACGGGGCACACCCAGAGGCGCCGGCCGAAGCGCAGCGGCTTCAGTGACCGGCGCCACTCGGCGTCCCAGTCCCGGTCTGCCACGATCCCGAAATGCACCGGGATGCCGGGAAAGGCGGCGGTAATTCGCTGGCGTTCGGTGTCCGGCGGCAGCAGCGCGGTGAGGCGGACGGCGTTCCAGAGGGGCGTGGCGCCGGGCTCCGGCTCCAGGATTTCCTGGTCGTCGGCGCCCTCCGTCCAGGTGACGAGGGCGCCGAGCCTCTCGAAGGTTTCCTCGGCCGCCGCAACGGTGGCCTGCGGGCAGTCCAGCGCGGCCTGCAGCCAGGTCTCGGCCATGGCGCCGTCAGACCCGCAGCTTCTTCTCGAGGTAGTGGATGTCGGTGCCGCCCAGGAGGAACGCGGCGTCCTGGCACAGGTCCTGGTGCAGCGGGATGTTGGTCCTGATGCCGTCCACCACCATCTCCGTGAGCGCGATCCGCATGCGGGCGATGGCGGACTCCCGGGTGTCGCCGTGGGAGATCACCTTGGCCACGAGGGAGTCGTAGAACGGCGGCACGGAGTAGCCGCTGTAGAGGTGACTGTCCACGCGGATGCCCGGGCCGCCGGGCGGGTGCCAGACGTCGACCTTGCCGGGCGAGGGCATGAACGTGCGGGGATCCTCGGCGTTGATGCGGCATTCCACCGCGTGGCCGCGGAGGACGAGGTCCTCCTGGCGGAAGGACAGCTTCTCGCCCGCCGCGATCTTGAGCTGTTCCTTGACGATGTCCACGCCGGTCACCAGTTCCGTCACGGGGTGCTCCACCTGGACCCGCGTGTTCATCTCGATGAAGTAGAACTCGCCGTTCTCGTAGAGGAACTCGAAGGTCCCCGCGCTGCGGTAGCCGATTTCCCGGCAGGCCTCGGCCACCCGGGCGCCCATCTTCATGCGCAGTTCGTGGGGAATGCCGGGGGCCGGGGCCTCTTCCAGCACCTTCTGGTGCCGGCGCTGCATGGAGCAGTCCCGGTCGAAGAGGTGCACCGCATTGCCGTGGGCGTCGGCCAGCACCTGGAACTCGATGTGGCGGGGCTTTTCCAGGTACTTTTCCATGTAGACGGTGCTGTTGCCGAAGGCCGCGCCGGCCTCGCTGCGGGTGAGCGTGACGGCGTTCAGCAGGGCAGCGTCGCTGTGCACGACGCGCATGCCGCGGCCGCCGCCGCCGCCCGCGGCCTTGATGATCACGGGATAGCCGATGGACCGGGCCATCTTCATGATCTCGTCGCCGTCCTCGCCCAGCGGCCCGTCGGAGCCCGGCACGCAGGGCACACCGGCCCCGCGCATGGCTTCCTTGGCGGAGATCTTGTCGCCCATGAGCCGGATCACCTCCGGTGGCGGGCCGACGAAGATGAAGCCGCTGCGCTGGACGCGCTCGGCGAAGTCGGCGTTCTCCGACAGGAAGCCGTAGCCGGGGTGTATTGCCACCGCGTCGGTGACCTCGGCCGCGCTGATGATCGCGGGCATGTTCAGGTAGCTCTGGGACGAGGGCGGCGGGCCGATGCACACCGTCTCGTCGGCCAGCAGCACGTGCTTCAGGCTGGAGTCGGCCGTGGAGTGCACCGCGACGGTCTTGATGCCGAGCTCCCGGCAGGCGCGCTGGATGCGCAGGGCGATCTCCCCGCGGTTGGCGATGACAACCTTGTCGAGCATCGGGCGGGCTGGTTCTGCTTACTGGGGTTCGATGACGAACAGGGCCTGGCCGAACTCGACCGGTTCGCCGTTCTTGGCCAGCGCCGCGACGACCTTGCCGGACACGTCGGCCTCGATCTGGTTCATCATCTTCATGGCTTCGATGATGCACAGCGTGTCGCCCGCCTGGACCTGGTCGCCGATCTTCACGAAATTCGGGGAGCCGGGGGCCGGGGCCTCGTAGTAGGTGCCCACCATGGGCGACAGCACCTTGTGGCCCGCCGGGCCGCTGCTGGCGGGCGCCGAGCCGGCGGTGCCCGCGGTCGCACCCGCAGGTGCGGCTGCCGGCGCCGGGGCCGCGGCGTACTGCATGGGCGGCATGGCGTACTGCACGGGCGCGCCGGTGGTGTGCCGGCTGATGCGCACCGATTCCTCGCCTTCGGTGATTTCGAGCTCGGCAAGGCCGGATTCCTCCAGCAACTCGATGAGCTTCTTGACCTTGCGGATATCCATGGAAGTCCTCGCTTATCTGGCCGCGGCGAGCCGTTCGCAGGCCGCCTGGAGTGCCAGCTGGTATCCCAGGGCGCCGAGCCCGGTGATGACGCCAACGGCCACGTCGGAAACGTAGGAGTGCCGCCGGAATTCCTCCCGGGCGTGCACGTTGCTCAGGTGAATCTCGATGAACGGGATGCCAACCGCCAGCAGCGCGTCCCGGAGTGCCACGCTGGTGTGGGTCAGGGCGCCCGGGTTCAGCAGGATGAAGTCCACCTGCCCGGCGGCCTGCTGGATCCGGTCCACCAGGGCGGCCTCGGAGTTCGTCTGGAAGGCCTCCAGTTGGTGGCCGGCGGCGGCGGCTGCTGCTGCCGCCGCCTGCTCGATGTCGGCAAGGGTCGTCGCGCCGTACAGGTGGGGTTCCCGCCGGCCGAGCAGGTTCAGGTTAGGGCCGTTGAGCAGCAGGAGCCGCGCCATCGATTAGGGTCTTGATCGCCGGAGATGGCCGCGAGTTTACCGACTTTAGCTGCAAAAGAACATAACGCCTGCCTGTAGGAGCGCCTTCAGGCGCGACATATCCCGATCGCGCCTGAAGGCGCTCCTACAGACGGGCACCCAGCTTGAGCCGGGACGGCGCGTCGGCGACGGGGAGTGTACCTGCTGCCAGCTCCGCCGCGACCTTCGCGATCTGCTCCAGGTCGCTGGCCTTGAGTTCGCCCATGTGAATCGCCAGGACGGTGCCATCGGGCGCCGCGACCACCGACAGGGGCAGCGCAAAGGCCTCCGCGAACTGCTCGGCCGCACGGGTGGCGTCCATCTCGCCCACGAGGTTGGGGTAGGTCACGCCGGTTTCCCCGAGGAACTGGATCACCGGTTCGCGCCGGTCAATGGCGACACCGATGACCTGCACCCGCGCCGGGTCCTGGGACTGATGGAACTGCTCGAGCAGCGGCATTTCCTTCCGGCAGGGTGCGCACCAGGTGGCCCAGAAATTGATCAGCAGGGTCCGCCCGGACCATTCGGTGAGATCCCGCTCCAGGCCCTGGAGGTCCTGGAGCCGGACCGCCGGCAGGGGATCGCCGACGCCCACGCTGGGAGCCCCAGGCTCATTGGAAACAGGGGCTTGGGACTCGCCAGTCGTATCGACACCAGAGTCGACAGTTGAATTGACAGTTGGGCCGGGGGCCGGGGTCTGCCGGTTCATCCCCAGCCGGATGCCGGCAACCAGGAAGACGGCGATCCAGAGGCCGATGGCCAGCTTGCGGATGGGGCGCATGGGGCGGGAGCGATCTCAGTTGCGGTTGGTGGCCACGGCCGTCGCCGCCGGCGAGCCCCCGAATACCGCCGACACGTGGGCGGCGAAGTCTGCTGCGGGCTTGAATCCAACGACACGCCGGGAGGTCTGCTCGATGCCATCCGCCGTGAAGAACATGATGGTCGGCGGGCCGATGATACCGAAGCGCTGCATCAGCGCCTGATCTTCCGCATCCACGGCCGTGACATCGGCTTGCAGCACCAGGGCGCCGGCGAGTGCGGCCTGCACTGCCGGGTCGGGGAACGTGTACTTCTCCATCTCCTTGCAGGACACGCACCAGTCCGCGTAGAAATCGAGCAGCACCGGACGGCCTGCCGACCGGGCGTCGGCGACGGCCTGCTCCAGGTCGGCCACCGTCTTGATGCGCGTGAAGGCCTTACCGTCGCCCGGCACCGTTGCCGCGCCCGACGCAGCCGGTGCGTTCACGAACTGCAGCGGCCGCAGCGCGTCCTCACTGCCGGCGAGCGCACCGACGAGCAGGGCGGCGCCGTAGATCACTGCGACGATGCCGAAACCCTTGCCGAGCTTGCGGGACAGCGCCGCCGAACCGTCCACCGGCGCGAACGCGCCGAGGAAAACGCCGCCGATCACGAGCAGCACGGACCACAGCGCGAGCGTCAGCGTGCCGGGCCAGAGGCGGTCGAGCATCCACACCGCCATGCCCAGCATCATCAGGCCGAAGGCGGCCTTGACCGAGACCATCCACGCTCCGGCCTTCGGCATCAGCCTGCCCGCCGAGGCGCCGATGGCGAGCAGCGGGATGCCCATGCCGATCCCGAGCGCGAACAGCGCGAGCGCGCCCCGGGCCACATCACCCGTCTTGGCGATCACCGTCAGCGCCGCGACCAGCGGCGGTGTCACGCAGGTGGTCACCACCGCGGCTGAGATCACGCCCATGATGGCCGCGCCGATGAAACTGCCGGACTTCTGCTCGCCCGATAGAGTGTTCAGCCGGGTCTGCCAGGACGCGGGGATCTGCAGGTCGAACAGCCCGAACATGGAGAGCGCGAGGGCCACGAACAGCAGCGCCACGCCGATGGTCACCGCGGGCTGCTGCATGACCGCCTGGACCTGGGAGCCTGCGGCGGCGAAGACAGCGCCGAGCACGGTGTAGGTCGTCGCCATGCCGAGCACGAAGGCGAGGGACAGCAGGAATGCCTTCGTGGACCCTCTGGACGCGCCGTCCCGCGTGCTCTCCCCTGTGCTGTGGCCCACGATGATGCCGGAGAGGATCGGGTACATGGGCAGGCAGCAGGGGGTGAACGACAGCAGCAGGCCCAGGCCGGCAAACATGGCCATGACGGCGAACAGGTTGCCGTCGCGGATCAGGGTGAAGAGGCGGTCCTGTTCGGATTCGGGAGGGGTCGCGGCGGTCGCGCCTGAAGGCGCTCCTACGGTAGGAGCGCCTTCAGGCGCGACCGCTTCCGGCAACGCAATCGTCGTCGCCACCGCTTGCGGCGGGTAGCAGATGCTGTCTTCCTTGCAGCCCTGGAAGCGGATCGTCAGCGGCAGGTCCTGGGCTGCCGGGCCACTCCGGGTCAGTGGCACCGTCATCGTCACCTCGTCGAAGAAGACGAGCGTGTCGCCGTACTCCTCGTCCACCTTCGGCTCGCCGGGCGGGAGCTGGGGCGGCCCGAGTTGTGCGGCATCGCTGTCGGTCGTGGCGCCCAGCGTGTGCCGGTACAGGTAGTACCCCGGCGCGATCGTCCAGGTCACCTTCAGGGTGAAGGGATCCTTTAGCTCCGTCCGGTGGCGGAAGGCCTGCTCGACCGGCAGCGGCTCGTCCTTCGGACCGGTGCCGGCGCTGTTCGCCACCGAGCCGAGCAGCGCGCCGAGACGGCCAGCTCGATCGCTGCCCGGGGCCGCCGTCGCGCCGCCAGCGGGCAGGCTCACGTTGGTCACCCAGACCTGGGGCGGGTAGCAGAGGCCCGCATCGGCGCAGCCCTGGGACTTGATGGCCAGCGCGATACTGTCGATGCCGGGGGAGCGGTAGGCGATCGGCAGGCGGATCTCGGCCGTGCCCCGGTAGATGTGCATGTCGCCGAAGTACTCGTCCCGGTAGAGCTTGCCCTCGGGCATGACGGCCGGGCCCAGCGTGACGCCGGTGGTCCGGCTCTCGAAGCTCATGCGCTCCTGGTACAGGTAGTGCTGGGGCTCGATGGTCCAGCGCACCAGCAGGTCGTCGGCGGTGGCGGTTACGGCGTAGCGGAAGGCCTGCTCGGGCTTCAGGATGTCCTGGCCCGGCGGGAGCTGGGCCCACGAGAGCCCGCCCGGGAGCAGCAGGACGAACGCCCCGAGAGCCTTGGAGAATCGCTTCATGCGCCTGTCGCCTGCCTGATCCAGTCCAGATAGTCCCGCGCGCCGGCCACCACCGGTAGCGCAATTATCTCAGGCAATTCATAGGGATGGCGCGCCCGGACCAGCGTCTCGAGCGCCCCGTACCGGGCCGCGCTGGTCTTGATGACCAGCAGCACCTCGGTGTCGTCCCTGATCTGCCCTTCCCACCGGTATATGGACCGGATTCCCGCGACACAATTCACGCACGCGGCCAGTTCCTCCGCGAGGAGGGCGGTCGCAATTCCGGCGGCCGTGGCCTCGTCAGGGCAGGTGCAGAGCACCACCAGCGCGCCGGGGGTGGGGTCGGGCAGCATCGCGGGATTATGTCAGGGGGTAAACGGGGACATGCCTAATTTCTGGGGCCCGCATTCCCCGGTCATCGCTGATGACGACCGCGTATCCCGCCCGGGGAATGCGGGCCCCAGAAATTAGGCATGTCCCCACCCAGGCCTTGAAATTCCAGGCGTCGCCCCTATCATTAGCAGCCCCAAGGGGAGAGTGCTAACGATTTGGCGTCGCTGCGCCCACCGGGCGTGGCCCCCAAGCCCAACACCAAGGCATTTAAGGAGTTTTTGCCCATGAAGATCCGTCCGCTGCACGACCGCGTCATCATCAAGCGCACCGAAGAGGAGCGTACCTCCCCCGGTGGCATCGTGATTCCCGACTCGGCCACCGAGAAGCCCATCAAGGGCAAGGTCATTGCCGTGGGCAAGGGCCGGATCCTCGAGAACGGCTCGATCCGCGCGCTGGACCTGAAGGCCGGCGACAAGGTGCTGTTCGGCAAGTACAGCGGCACCGAGGTCAAGGTCGATGGCGAGGAACTCCTCGTCATGAAGGAAGACGACATCATGGCCGTCATCGAAGGCTGATCGAGTTCAACCCGACACACCGAAATTCAAGTAAGGAATACAAGCAATGGCTGCCAAAGAAGTACGTTTCAGTGATGACGCCCGGGCGCGCATGTTCGCCGGCGTCAACATCCTGGCCGACGCCGTCAAGGTGACGCTGGGTCCCAAGGGCCGCAACGTGGTGCTCGACAAGAGCTTCGGCGCCCCGACCGTCACCAAGGACGGCGTCTCGGTCGCCAAGGAGATCGAGCTCGAGGACAAGTTCCAGAACATGGGCGCGCAGATGGTGAAGGAAGTCGCTTCCCACACCTCCGACGTCGCCGGCGACGGCACCACCACCGCCACCGTTCTGGCCCAGTCCATCCTCAAGGAAGGCCTCAAGTCGGTTGCTGCCGGCATGAACCCGATGGACCTGAAGCGCGGCATCGACAAGGCCGCCGCTGCGGTCGTCGAGCGCCTCGGCAAGCTCTCCAAGAGCTGCCAGGACGAGAAGGCCATCGCGCAGGTCGGCACGATCTCCGCCAACGGCGACGAGTCCATCGGCAACACGCTGGCCGAAGCCATGGCGAAGGTCGGCAAGCAGGGCGTGATCACCGTCGAAGACGGTTCCGGCCTGGAGAACCAGCTGGACGTGGTCGAGGGCATGCAGTTCGACCGCGGCTACCTGTCCCCCTACTTCATCAACAACGCCGGCGAGCAGAACGCCGAGCTGGACCAGCCCTACGTCCTGCTCTACGACAAGAAGGTCTCGAACATCCGCGAGCTGCTGCCGCTGCTGGAGGCTGTCGCCAAGTCCGGCAAGCCCCTGCTGGTCGTCGCTGAAGACGTCGAGGGTGAGGCCCTGGCCACGCTGGTCGTCAATACGATCCGCGGCATCGTCAAGGTCTGCGCCGTGAAGGCTCCTGGCTTCGGTGACCGCCGCAAGGCGATGCTGCAGGACATGGCCATCCTCACGGGCGGCCAGGTCATCGCCGAGGAAGTCGGCCTGTCGCTGGAGAAGGCCCGCCTGGAAGACCTGGGCAAGGCCAAGAAGATCATCGTCGACAAGGAGAACACGACGATCATCGACGGCGCCGGCAAGACCAAGGACATCAAGGCCCGCGTCGAGCAGATCAACAAGGAGATCGAGGCCACGACGTCGGACTACGATCGCGAGAAGCTGCAGGAGCGCGTTGCCAAGCTCTCCGGTGGCGTCGCCGTGATCAAGGTCGGTGCCGCGACCGAGGTCGAGATGAAGGAGAAGAAGGCCCGCGTCGAAGACGCGCTGCACGCCACGCGCGCTGCGGTCGAAGAGGGTGTTGTTCCGGGCGGCGGCGTCGCCCTGATCCGTGCCCGCGAGGCCCTGAAGGACCTGAAGGGCATCAACGAAGACCAGAATGCCGGTATCAGCATCCTGCGCCGCGCCCTCGAGGAGCCGCTCCGCCAGATCGTCATCAACGCCGGTGAAGATGGCGCCGTGGTCCTCAACAAGGTCGCCGAAGGCAAGGGCAATTTTGGCTACAACGCCGCCACGGGCGAGTACGGCGACATGGTGGCCATGGGCATCATCGACCCGACGAAGGTCGTGCGCTACGCCCTGCAGAACGCGTCTTCCGTGTCCGGCCTCCTGCTGACGACGGAGGCGATGATCGCCGACGCGCCGAAGAAGGATGCTCCGCCCCCGATGCCGGGTGGTGGCATGGGCGGGATGGATATGTAGGAGCGGGTTTACCCGCGACCCGGTCGCGCCTGAAGGCGCTCCTACAAGACCGACGACCCTGGAAAGCCCCGCTTCGGCGGGGCTTTTCTTTATTTGCCATTGCCAATGCATCGAGCTCCGGCGGTGGTCGGCAAGGGCTCCCTGCGGAAGAAGTGTCTGAACAAGCACTGGTTCAAATCATTGACGAGGCTAAGGCAAAGACGGAAGCTTGGCGCGTTGAGTACACGTCTGAAACCAACTCTGAGAGTGGATCAAACCGGAAGAGCTGTTCAGCCGGGCGAATGGGCCTGAGCAACGATCGTGACTAACAAGAACAACGGTCTCGATGCTGAGCGGCTTACCGCGTCCTGGTCCTCGTTTTGGACGAGGCCGACGATTACTGCCTTACCAGAAACGTTCCCGAGCGGCTACGATGGTCCCATGCTCGACTTCTGGCGAGAGGAGCTCGACGGCGAGTTCAATCACATAGTCGATCTCGCCACAGGCAATGGGGCAGTCATCTGGATTGCCCATGAGATTCAGCGCACGCGGACCAATCCCGCAAAACTCACGGGAGTTGATCTGGCCGATATTGATCCTCTTTCTGTGTTGAACAGATCGCCTAACGAGTATCCGACGGTCAGTTTCATTGGCAATACCTCGGTCGATTCGTTGCCATTCGCGGATCGCTCCATAGATGTAGTCGTCAGCCAGTACGGCATCGAGTACTCGGACCTGGAGAGCACTATTGCCGAGACGGCGCGGGTGCTGACACTGTCAGGCAAGATGTGCTTTATCGTTCATGATCAGGAATCAGTAATCGTCAAGGGCGTGAGGAACAAACTGGTTCACTGCAGGGAGATGATCGAAGATCGAATGTTCCATGATCTGACCCAAAAGCTCATCGAGATACTGGATCGATGTGAAAGCGCTCTCCAGCTACAGGGCTCCGCCGATTTCCAGGCTTTGGGTAACCAGATCAACAAGAAGATGCTGCAGCTGAGGCCGCGCTTGGAGCAATACCCCAAATCTTCACCACTGAACGCCTACATCCATAGCTGGAATGATTCGGTCAATCCTTTGACCAATATGGCGAAGTCGGAGCGGACGCAAAAGGCGCAGGCTGCTCTTGAGGAGCTGATAGCACGCACGGAGAATTTGTCGGAGATCAAGGCGGCCGCCCTGACGGCGGCCGATCGTGAAGCACTGGCCGGCAACATCGAACAGCATGGCTTCAAGATCGCCCGGTTTGAAACACTCGAATTCACAGATGGCAGGAACTGGGGCACCAAGCTGGTGGCTCATCGCTGCAACTGATGTGGCCGCAGCGAAGGAGCTGAAGGGCATCATCGACCCGACGAAGGTCATGCGCTACGCCCTGCAGAACGCGTCTTCCGTGTCCGGCCTCCTGCTGACGACGGAGGCGATGATCGCCGACGCACCGAAGAAGGATGCTCCGCCCCCGATGCCGGGCGGTGGCATGGACGGGATGGATATGTAGGAGCGGGCTTACCCGCGACCCGGTCGCGCCTGAAGGCGCTCCTACAGACGACCCTGGAAAGCCCCGCTTCGGCGGGGCTTTTCTTTTGGCCGCTGCCTCACTCTATACTCGTGCGAAATCGCCGGAAGAGCGCTGCCAACCAGCCATGAACGCCGACAGGCCCGGACTATCCGACCCCGTGTCGGGCCGGATGCGCACCCTCGCCCTGCTTTTCCTGCTTGCCATTACCGCCCTGGTGCCGGCGGCGCCCGTTGTCGCCTCCGAGGTCGACCGGATACCGATCATCGACGCGCCGGAGGGGACGCCGGCGCTCGGGGCCGGCATCCGCCTATCCAGCGAGCAGTTCGCCGGCGACGAGGTGGACCTGGACCTCGTGCCGCTCTACCTCTACGAAGGGCGCTGGCTGTACGCCCACGGCACGGAGTTTGGCGCGCACCTCTTCCGGAACGAGACGGTCAGCGTGCAGGTCCTGGCGCGCTACCGGTTCACGAGCCTGGACGCCGAGGACAACGAGTTCTTCGAAGGCCTCGAGGACCGCCGGCAGACGATCGACGGCGGCCTCTCGGTCGAGTTGCGCGGAGACTGGGGCGAGTTCCAGGCCGACTGGGTGACGGACACGCTGGATCGCCACAATGGCGAAGAGGTGAATCTCAACTACCGCTACCGGTGGGACGTGGGCAACTGGATGTTCTCCCCGTTCGTTTCAGTGGCCTTCCAGGATGACGACCTCACGGGCTACTACTACGGCGTGTCCGCCGAGGATGCCGCGCCGGGAAGGCCGGCCTACACGCCGGGCAACGCGACGAATTTCGCCTACGGCGTCAATGCCTGGTACCAGCTCACCGATCACGTGTTCCTCTTCGGGAACGGGAGCTTTGAGGCTTTCGACAGCACCATCCGGAACAGCCCGCTGGTCGAGGAAGACCTGGTGGCGACGGCATTCGTTGGTGCGGGCTACCTGTTCGGTCCGACCCGGCGCTCGACCCGGGTGCCGACGGAGCGGGCCGGCGAGTGGTCCTGGCGGCTGAACGCGGGATATGCGGCGAAAGAAAACATCTTTCCCTATCTCATGGCCGGCAAGTGGGAGCGCAGCGACAAGGCGAATACCGACATCGCCGGGCTCACGGTGGGCAAGCTCCTGATGGGCGGGCCGCGGGTTGATTTCTACGGCAAGCTCGCCCTGTTCCGCCATTTCGAGCACGACTACCAGGATGACTTCTGGAACTACACCGGGTACATCATGGCGATCGGCAAGGGCTACGTGCCCTGGTCCGAGAAGCTCGCCTTCCGCTATGGCATCGGCTTTGGCGCGTCCTACGCCGAGACGGTGCCCGCGGTGGAGAAGATCAAGCAGGCGGAGCGGGACCGCAACACCTCGCACTTCCTGAACTATCTGGAATTCATGGCTGACGTCCCGCTCGCCCGCCTCACGAAGGCCAAGGCCGTGCGAAACTGCTTCACCGGCATCACGGTCGTCCACCGGTCCGGGATCTTCGGCTCCTCCGATATCCTCGGCGAGGTTTCCGGCGGCTCGGACTGGCTGACCCTGCATCTGGAGTGCTTGCATTGAGAACCCTGGCGCTCTCTCTCCTGGCGTTGCTCGGTAGCCCGGCAGCTTTGGCAGCCTGGGAGCCGGACCCGGACGAGCCTCTTCAGGTGGAAGCGGGCCGGCTGATGGCCGACGCCCGCGCCGGCCACCCCGCCCTGCAACCCTTCTTCGACGGCGCCTGCGCCGTGGCGGTCTTTCCCGCGGTCCGGCGCATTGGCCTTGGCGCCGGCTTCGCCTGGGGACAGGGCGTCCTGATCGCCGGTGACCGGATGACGGCCCGGATTTCCCAGGCCGCGATCACCCTCGGTCTCCAGGTGGGCGGCCAGTCCGAAGGCCAGTTCATCTTCTTCCGCAGTTGCGAGACGGCCGACGATCTGGCCACCCGGGGTAACCTGGGCCCCATTCCGGGCCGGCTGGAACTGACCGGCCGCGCGTCTGCGGCCGCCTTCACCGCCGGCGGGTCCGCCGATGCCGGTTTCAGCAGCGACGTGGCTATCATCAGCCTGGCGCGCGGGGGCCTGATGCTCGAGCTGGCGGCGGCCGGGGTCCGCTATCGGGTCTTCCCCGAGACCGGCGAAACGAAGTAGGAGCGCCGACCGGCGCGACCGGAGATGCCCATGAACAATTCATACCGGCGTACCTCCCTGCTGGCCGCCCTGCTGCTCGCGCTGTGCGGCGCCACCCACGCCCAGACCCCGCCCCCGACCGAGCCGGCGACGCTGCTGCAGAACGTGCGCATCTTCGACGGCACGAGCGGCAGGCTCTCCGGGCCCAGCCAGGTCCTGGTGCGCGGTGAACTCATCGAGCGCGTGTCCGTGGCGCCGATCACGCCGCCGCCGGGTGCCAGGGTCATCGACGGCCAGGGCCGCACGCTGATGCCCGGGCTGATCGACAACCACTGGCACACCATGTTCGCCGCGCCGTCCATGGGCCTGCTGCTCGAAGGCGACCTGGGCTACCTCACGCTGCTGGCCGCGAACGAGGCGCGGGCCACGCTGATGCGCGGCTTCACCACGGTACGGGACCTGGGCGGCCCGTCCTTCGCGCTCAAGCGCGCCATCGACGAGGGCCGCGTGCCGGGCCCGCGCATCTACCCGTCGGGCGCGATGATCACGATCACCGGCGGGCACGGTGATTTCCGGACCTTCAGAGAGTTGCCGCGCCAGATGGGCGGGCCGCCGCCGCTCACCGGCGCGCTCAATGCCAGCCAGCTTGCCGACTCGCCGGACGAGGTGCGGCTGCGCACCCGCGAGCAGCTGCTGCTCGGGGCGTCGCAGATCAAGCTCACCGCAGGCGGCGGCGTGGCCTCGCCCCACAGCCCGCTGGATGCGTCCACGTTCACCGTGGAGGAGCTGCGCGCCGCGGTGGAGGCGGCCGGCAACTGGGGTACCTACGTCGGTGTGCATGCCTACACGCCGCAGGCCATCCAGCGCGCTATCGCCGCGGGCGTCACGGTCATCGAACACGGCCACTTGATGGACGACGAGAGCGCCCGGCTCATCGCCGCGAAGGGCGTCTGGCTGAGCTTCCAGCCCTTCGTCGACGACGGCTTCACGCCGCAGATGCCGCCGTCGAGCATGGCGCGCCTGCGCCAGATCTTTACCGGCACCGAGCAGGCGGTCGCCCTGGCAAAGAAGTACAAGCTGAAAATGGCCTGGGGCACGGACGTCCTGTTCTCGGCAGCGAATGCGACGCGCCAGGGCGCGTTACTGGTCCAGATGCAGAAGTGGTTCACTCCGGCCGAGGTGCTGGTCATGGCCACCGGTACCAATGCCCAGCTGCTGCAGCTGTCCGGCCCGCGAAACCCTTACCCGGGCAAGTTGGGCGTGGTCGAAGAAGGCGCACTGGCCGACCTCCTGCTGGTCGATGGCAACCCGCTGGAAGATCTGAACCTCATAGCGACCCCGGACAGGAGCTTCGTGCTCATCATGAAGGGCGGCACGATCCACAAGAACCTGCTGGCGGCGGAACGATGATCCGCCGTCCGTTCCTTCTGGCTCTCGCCGCGCTGACCCTGGCGGCCTGCGCCAGCGTTGCACCGCTCGACCCCCCGCAGGTCACCATTGGCGGCGTCGAGGCGCTGCCGGGGGAGGGCCTCGAGCTCCGCATGCTCGTGAAGCTCCGGGTCCAGAATCCCAACGACCGGCCGATCGACTACGACGGGGTCTACATCAAGCTGGAGGTCCAGGGCCGCACCTTCGCCACGGGCGTGAGCGACGAGAGCGGCTCCGTGCCGCGCTTCGGCGAGGCCGTCATCGGTGTTCCGGTCACGGTGTCCGCCTTCCGCATGGCCCGCCAGATGATGGGCATGCTGGACGGCAAGCCCGTCGACAGGATCCGCTATGACATGAGTGGCAAGTTGAACGGGGCCGGCTTCAGCACGGTCCGCTTCCAGTCCCAGGGCGAGTTCGCCCTTCCCTCCGCCACCGGCGCCGCCAGTCCGCAGTAGCGACGCCCGCCGTCGCTCAGCGCCGGTGCCGGAAGCCGGTGGCGGCGATGTCCAGGAGCGTGAAGGCGAGCGTGACGCCCACCATCGCCAGGAAGCCGAGGCCCAGGGCGGGCCCGAACAGGGCCAGCGGCAGCATGGCCTCGGGAACCTGGTCCAGCCCCGGCACTTCGGTGCCGGGCTCGCGACGCAACCGCCGCTTGATCGTGCTCGAGAGTGCGTCGCCCGCCATGGACGCGGCGCCGAACGCCGCGCCCAGCGCGAAACCGGGCCCGAGCACCGCGGCCAGCAGGCCGGAGGCCGCGGCTCCGGCCAGCAGGCCCCGCCAGGTCTTGTGGCTGCCAAACAGCCGTTGCCCGTCCTTCAGCACCAGGCCGAAATCGAGAGGCGCGGCCTTGCGCCCGCCGGGCAGCCGGCCGGCCGCCCAGGCCGCCGTGTTGGCGGCGCAGATGAGGAGCAGGGTCACCCCCGCTGCCGCGACGCTCCCGGCATCCAATGGTTGTCGTCCTACCTCAGTGCGGGCAGCACCCGCTCGCCAATCAGCCGGATGGCATCGGCCGGGTCATCGTGGACGCGGAGTGCGATCTCGGTCAGCCCCGCCGCCGCAAAGGCCCGGAGGGTCCCGATGGCCGGCTCGATCTGGTCCAGGCCCCCGGCGAAGGATATGTTCCGGATCATTTTGGTTACCAGGGCGTCCGGCACGTTCTCGATGACGGGGCTGCCGCGCAGGAACGCGTTGAGAAAGTCCTTCTCGTGCGCCCGCATCAGCCTGAGCTCGTCGGGATCCAGGAAGGGCGCGAAGTACTGATCCACCAGCCAGCCGCGCAACATCAGCTCCCGCCGTGCCTCCGCCATGGAGGCGGCCGCATCCTTCTTGATGTGCCAGGCCCAGAAGTTGCTGATCCGGAAGTCGCGCGGCGAGCGGCCGGCGGCGCGCAGGTCCGCGTGGGTGCTGGCGATGAACTCCTGCATCAGCCCCGGGACGAAATCACTGGTGATCAGCCCGTCGGCGAGTTCGGCGGAGAGCTTCCGGCTCTGGGGATGGTTGGAGCCGAAGTAGATCAGCGGCGGCTTGTCGGTGTACCACTTCGGCCGGTAGCCCCAGACCTTGTAGATCTCGCCATCGTAGTTCATCAGCTTGTCCGGCGACGCGCCCTTCAGGATCTGCAGGCACTCCCGCGCGCCGCGGATCATCCGCTCGCGCTTCCTGCCGATCGACTGCAGCACCGCGCCACCGCCGCCCACCATGATCATCGCCCGGCCCCGGGAGAGCTCGTTGAGGGAGAAGAGCAGGTTGGCCATCTTCAGGGGATGCAGCTCTGCCGGGCTGATGGCCATCGGTCCCAGGCGGATGCGGGACGACTGGTGGGCGAGCAGGGACAGGGTGAAGAACGGGTCCCGGGACCAGCCGTAGTTGCTGGCCCAGACTCCGCGCATGCCGTAGCGCTCCGCCATCAGGCCAAGCTCTGCTGCGTCGGCGGGCGAGGCGAACTCGTTCAGGATGATGTCGATTTCCATAAGGGCGGATGCTCGCTCTCAACGGTTCTCGAGGCGGCCGTAGTCGAAGACCCCGTACGCCACGGGATCCAGCCGGGCATAGGCACGGCCCATCGCGTCACTGTGCTGCCAGAAGCCGGGATTCACACGGTCCACGCCGAAGCGTGCCACCAGAGTCCGGTAGTCGGCTTCCGAGCGCAGCGCCGCCACCGCCGACGTGAAGTCCGGCAGCTCTGCGCGGGTGACCCGGAAGAAGGCATTCGGGTAGGCACCGACGAAGCCCCGCCCGACGAACAGCGCGTCCTCGGCCGGCACCAGGCGCTTCTCCTCCCGGAACAGGGAGGCCACGTTCGTGTGCGCGGTGTCCCGGGCGATGGAGAAGATCGCGGCGGTGTCGGGCGCTTCATCGTCCGCGTCGGTCACCGCGAGGAACGCGATCTCGGGCATCAGCGTGGCGCCCCCGCCCCGTAGACTGGCCAGGCGGCCAAGCTCCGCCCGGAGCGCCGGATCGGGCTCGTCCCGGAGGTCGTGCTGCCGGTCGAGTACGGGCGCCAGCTTCGTCGCCAGCATCTGCATCAGTTCCAGGCGCGGATCGTCCGTCACGTAGCGGATGTCCGACTCCCGGTCGAACCCGATGCGGCTGCCGTAGACGTATTCCCGCACGGACTTGTCGGCGTCCCGGTACCAGTAGTCCCGGACCGCTACCCGGCTGGCCTCCGGCAGCAGGGCGATGAAGTTGAACTCACCCTCCATGCGCATGAAGTCCATGTAGAGCCGCGTGTTGAGCTGGTGGCCCGCGGTACCGAAGACATCGAACCCGGCGACCAGCAGGTAGTGGATGCGCTCGAACAGCGAGTAGCCGATGACCCAGGCGGTCTTGGGCGGTTCACCCACGAGGCCCCGGACCACCGACGCGTTGTCGGAATGGCGGAAGATGGTCAGGGCGGCGTTGGTGTTCCGCCCGTCGCCATCCCAGATCATGTTCAGGTCTACCTTCATGAGGGTGGCCTCCCTCTCGAGGAACTGCTGCTTGGCCTCCAGGTAGCCGATCTGGCCGTCCCGGTACCGTCGCCAGGAGCGAAGCCCGAGTGTGCTGGACTTGTTGTCGGCCGGCAGTCGCATCCGGGAACCCTCGAGGGCCAGCAGTTCCGGCGCTGCCTCGGACACCGGACTGTCCGGCGCTATGAACACGACCCAGAAGCGGTCGTCGATGACATCCACGGCCACCTGGCCCCGGCAGACGGGACCCTTCATGAACCCCTGGATGAAGTACTCCGCGTCGTCGAGCATGAAGCGGTAGCGCGACTCGACCGGCAGCGCCGCGAACGAGACAAAGGGATTGCTGGCCACTTCCGGGCTGTAGCCGGGCAGGCTCGTCACGTCGAAGTCCGCGTCCAGGAAGAGTTCCCGGAAGCGGTCCATGCGCGCGCGGTCGAGGAGGTAAGGCATGTGGGTCTTGGCCACCACGGTGGCGTGGACCGGTTCCAGCCGGTACCAGAACATGCTGGTGCCCGGGTCCTCGAACGGCCGCCGCGTGGCGATGACGTCCACCGGCTGACCGGGCGGCGTGCGCGACCGGACGAAGCGGAAGAACTGCCGCGGCGGGCCCTGGTCGAAATGGAAGCTCGCCAGGAACAGGTGCTCGTACAGATACCGGCTCATCAGCCGTTCCTTGGGCGATGTACCGTTCAGGAAGCCTTCCCAGGCCGCCACCTGCTCGAGGGATGCGGGGTCCGGTGCCGCGGGCGGCCGGTACGGGGCACCTCGGGCGAGCCAGTCGGCGAGCGTCGCAAATTCGGTGTCAGCCAGGCCCGGGAGGCCGTAGGGCATGCCCCACTGCGGGAAACGCTTCGCGAAGCGCGCGTACTCGTCCGGCGCCGGGCATTGCTGCTTGCGGTCGATCGCCACGTCGTACTCGCGTCCCAGGGGCATGGACGCGACCTGCGGGTGCTGCACCTTCTGGGTCAGCAGCTTCAGCATGAGGCCCTGCCTCGCGGCGGCCGGCGTCGCCGGTGGCGAATCATCGAGCACGCTGTAGAAGCCCATGGCGCGCCACCCGGCAGCCGATGGCGCATCGATGAACAGGCGGGTGGGTGGGGACTCGCGCAGGCGGGTCGCGGTGTAGACCACATCCTTGCTGGCCCCCCGCTCGACGCCCTCGAAGGCGCTGAGGTTCAGCTGGCAGGGAGCATCAAAACAGGCGTGGCAGACGACGCAGCGCTGGTCCAGCACCGGCCTGACGTCGCGCCAGTAGTCGGGGGTGCCCGCGGCGGACACCAGTTCCTGCACCACCGGGTCCGGCGGTGGTGTTTCGGCAGGGGCTACCGGCCAGGTGCCCCGGGCACAGCCCGCGGTCACTGCGAGGAAAAGACCGAGTGCTGTTCGGGCGACGCGATGGGCGTTCCGCATGCAATGGACTCCGGGCCGGACTGGGCATTGTGAAGGGCGTCACACTACGTGGGGCCGCGCGGGTCGACAACTCCTTCACTGCCGGGTGAACCGGAATCGTACGAAACGCGCACCTCGTGACGTGGTTCGCAGCCGGACGGTTGCTGCTGCTCAAGTCTGGCACCTTCGGGCCGACTCCCTGCCAGTGGGGCGGGGCAGTTTCCGCAGTTTCGGGCGCACGTCGAAAAAATGCCGCCAGGCCATCCTGGGACCGAGTCAAAGGCAGTGCAGCAGCCATTCGCTGCAGGCTGGACGGGCGCGCTTGCGATCGTCCTGGGCCTGTATGTCGTCGCGGCCATACTGCTCACGGTCCTCGACCTGCACGGCGGCCGCGCACTCGAGGTCTTCTACCTGTACTCGGACTCCCCCGCGAGCCTGGCCACGGTCGTGCTCTGCATGGCCGCAGCCCGCCACGCCGGGGACGCTGCCGCCCGCCGCACCTGGCGCCTGCTGTCTGCGGCCCTCGGGGTCTACTGCGTAGGCAACCTGCTCAATTCGACCTACTGGCTGTTCGACCGGGATCCATTCCCGTCGGCCGGTGACATTTTCTTCCTCGCCTTCTACCCGCTGGTCTTTGCCGCCATCCTGAACGTGATCCGCGCGGCATCCCTGCGGGTGCCCTGGGGCCGCCTCGCCCTCGACGGCACGATCCTCGTGCTGGGCTTTGGCGCCTTCTTCTGGTTCTTCGTCATCCGGCCATCCGCCGAGGCTGGCGGTGACTCCGACCTGCTCAAGTACGTCCTGACGCAGACCTACATCGGCCTGAACTGCCTGATGGTGATGGCCTTCGGCATGCTGCTGATCGCCGGCGGTGGCGGGCCGTTGCGCCGCCGCACACTGGTGCTGCTGACCCTGGGCTTCGCCACGATGTTCCTGGCCGACATCGTCTGGGCGATGTCCAAGGTCACCGGCAACTACCTGCCCGGTGGCATCTCGGATGCGGTCTACCTGTCGTGTTACGTCGCGCTCGGCGCGGCCGCGCGGGAGCAGCTGCGGGGACCCGCCCGGGACCAGGCGGCCCCAGGGCCCCTCGACAACGTCCTTGTCCATGGCCTCCCCTACACGGCGATGATGGTGTCGTTCCTCGTGCTCGTGTACTTCACGCACGGCGACGGCACCGACCCGGTGACGATCATGACGATCATCATCTTCGCGCTGACGCTGCTGCTCATGGTGCGCCAGGGCGCAATCTTCCGGGACGACGCCCTGTTGCGGGAACAGCGCGCGGCAGGGCTGGTGGAGGCCCGCTATGCCTCCCTCATTCGCAACGCGTCTGACGTCATCGTGATCGTGGACGTGGACGGGCGCCTGCGCTTTGCCTCGTCCGCGGCGGAGCGCACCTTTGCCATCCGGCCCGAGGACCTGGTGGGCCAGAACCTGCTGGACCTCTGGGTGGACGGGGACCGGGACCGCCTTTCCGCCTTCCTCGCCGAGGTGGCGTCGACCCGGGGCAAGGCTGTGGGACCGGTCGAGGTGCAGGTGTCGAGCGGCGCCAAGCGTTTCACGCTGGAGAGCGTGGGCAGCAACCTGCTGCATGATCCGGCCATCGCGGGCCTGGCCCTGAACTTCCGCGACGTCAGCGAGCGCAAGGCACTCGAGGAGCAGTTGCGCCAGCTCGCCTTCCACGACCCACTGACCCTGCTCGCCAACCGCAGCCTGTTCCGCAACCGGGTGGAGCACGCGCTGACCCTGGCGCAGCGATCACGCCAGCAGATTGCGGTGATGTTCCTGGACCTGGACAACTTCAAGAACGTCAACGACTCGCTCGGGCACGATGCCGGGGACCGGCTGCTCCAGGCAGCGGCCCAGCGTCTCGTGCAGTGCACGCGCTCCGCCGACACGGTCGCACGGCTGGGGGGCGACGAGTTTGCGATCCTGCTGGAAGGGATCACGGACCGGGGGGACGTGGAGCGGGTGGCGGTCACGATCACGGACTCCTTTGCGGAGCCGCTGCTCCTGGATGGAACCGAGGCGCGGGTTGCGGCGAGCATCGGCGTGACGTTCTCGCGCCCGGACGACACCACGGAAGAGCTGCTGCGCAACGCCGACATCGCCATGTACAACGCCAAGGCGGGCGGCAAGGGCCGCCACGTCGTCTTCCAGGCCCACATGCAGGAAGTGCTCCGGGAACGCCTCCGCATCGAGGAGGAGATCCGGCAGGCACTGGAGCGGGAGGAGTTCTTCCTGGAGTTCCAGCCCGTGATCGACCTGCACACCCGCGGGTTGCTCGGCGTGGAGGCGCTCGTCCGGTGGAACCATCCCGAGCATGGGGTGATTCCACCGGGCCGGTTCATCCCGGTCGCGGAGGAATCCGGCCAGGTCATCGACCTGGGACGCTGGGTGCTCGTCGAGGCCTGCTGCCGCGTGCGCGAATGGCGCGAGTCCATCGCCGGCGGCAAGGGATTGCGCGTGGCGGTGAACATCTCCGGCAGGCACCTCCAGCACGCGGATCTGGTGGCCGACGTGTCCCGGGCGTTGAAGGCGTCGGGCCTGGAGCCCGGCAATCTCGTGATCGAGCTGACCGAGAGCACGGTGATGCAGAACACGGAGGCCAACCTGGCCCGCCTGCAGGACCTGAAGGCGCTGGGCGTGCGCCTGGCAATCGACGATTTCGGCACCGGTTACTCGTCGCTGTCGTACCTGCACCGCTTCCCCATCGACATCCTGAAAATCGACCGCTCCTTCGTCAGCCGCCTCACGGAGACCGGCGACGGGCCCGAGCTGGCCCGGGCCGTCGTGATGCTGGGCGACACGCTCGGCCTGGAAACAGTGGCCGAGGGCATCGAGCAGGAAGACCAGGTGGCGGCCTTGCTGGAACTCGGTTGCGTGGCGGGGCAGGGCTATCTCTTCGCGGCCTCGGCTCCCCTCGAGGAGCTTGTCGCGTCCCCGTTCGCCGCCCGGAGGGCCGAGCTGTGGCAGGGCCATGGGCCGGACGATCCGCTGACTGCCACCGGGCGCCATCGGCTGCCGGCATTCCCGCGGCCGCGATCGGCCGCCTGAGGCCGGCCCGCCAGCCCGCCGGGGCCAGGCGGGCGGACGGGCCGGCAGTCACGCGCGACTCACGACTCCTTGTCCGTACGCCGGGCCTTGTGTTCCTTCCGGCGTGACTCGGATTCCGACCGCCGCTCGTCGAACTGCTTCTGCTGCTCGGGCGTCAGCACGCTGCGCATCTCGGCCATCGTCCGCACGACGTCCACCATGGCATCGGTGAGCAGCGACGACCGGGCCTCGATGAGGCCCCGGACCTCCGCTTCGTTGAAGCCGTTGGCGATCACCGTCGTCTCGATCTGCTTCCGCAGGCTGTCGAGCTCCGTGCGCCGGGCCGCGCTCTGCTCCCAACCGGTCGTCGCGATACTGCGCAGCCGGGTGCGCTGCTCGTCGGTCAGGTCCAGGTCCCGCATCATGCCCCGCATGGATCCCATGCCGCCGAAGCCACCGCCGTGCATTCCCCAGCGGGGGCCGGGTCCACCTTCCGAATCACCGCCGGCGATGGCCTGGGCCACCCCGAGCGCGCCGGCGCCCGCCACCAGGGCGGCAATTGCCAGCCACTTCGCGAATCGCTTCGTCTTCATTTCCTCGTCCTCCTCGAGTCAGGTCCCGGAAGCCGGGGCCGAGGGAGTGAATCCTAGGGACCCTGGCCGCAAAGAGGGCGCTGCGGCCCGCCAGGATTTGCAAGGATTTGCGAGGACGGCTTGTGCCGGCCGGTCCAGTCCCGTGGAATGGCCGGAATTGGCAGGGGAGCTCGCCGCTTGACGGGAACGGACCAACAGGACGACCGGGTGCTGCTGGTGGATGACGACACCGAGCTGTGCGACATGCTCGTGCGCTACCTGGGCCAGGAAGGCTTCCGGGTTTCGGCCGTCCACGACGGCGAGGCAGCGGTGGCCGCCATCCGGCGCACCGTGCCCGGCATCGTAGTGCTGGACATCACCATGCCGGTGCTGGACGGCTTCGAGGCATTGCGCCGGATCCGCGCCTTCTCGGCCGTGCCCGTGCTCATGCTCACCGCACGCGGCGACGACGTGGACCGCATCGTCGGCCTCGAGATCGGTGCGGACGACTACCTGCCGAAGCCCTTCAATCCGCGCGAACTCAGCGCCCGGCTGCGGGCCATACTGCGGCGTGCACGCGCGGCACCCGCGCCGGGCGACCGCCGGCTGGTCGTGGGCGACGTCAGCCTCGACCCGGGCGGACGCACGGTGATCCGCGCGGGCCAGGCGCTGGCGGTGACGTCGACGGAATTTGCCATCGTGGAGCTGCTGATGAAGAACGCCGGGCAGGTGGTGGGCAAGGACATCCTGTCGGCACAGGCTCTCGGCCGCCGGCTCTCACCGCTCGATCGCAGCCTAGACACCCACGTGGGCAATCTCCGTCGCAAGCTCGGTCCCGGCCCCGATGGCGCGCCCCTGATCCGCACCATCCGCGGCCGGGGCTACCTCTACGTCCTGCCGCCATGACCCGCCTCTACCTGCGAATCTTCCTGTCTTTCTGGCTGGTGATACTGCTCACGCTCGCCATCACCACGACCGTCAATCGCACGACCAGCCGCGCGGATCTGGACCGGGAGCGCGCCGTGACCCTGCGCTCGTCGCTGGACGCGCTCGCCGCCCAGGCGCAGCAGGTGCTGATGTCGGAGGGTGCCGCGGGCCTCCGCCGCTGGCTCGAGGAGCAGGTCGCGGCGCGCCCGCGGCCGACGCTGCTCATCGTGTCCCCGGACGGCGGGGAACTGCTGGGGCGCGAGTTACCCGCTGGTTCGCTGCGCATGCTCGAGATGCTGCGCAGGCTGGATGACGGGCGAACCGAGCGCCGGCGGCTGCCGGCCCGGGTGCTGCGGGACGCTTCCGGCACCCGCTACCTGATGTTCGTGCCGTTGCCCGAACGGGGCGGGCCGCGCTGGCTGGCGCAGCCGGAGTCCAGGCGCAACTTCCTCGTCGTCCTGTTCCTGGTCAGCGGCGGCCTGTGCTTCCTGCTCGCGCGCTACCTCACGCGCCCGATCCGGGCGCTGCGGCTGGCTGGCGGCCGACTGGCCGCCGGCGACCTCGGGGCCCGGGTCGGACCGGCGGTCGCCGCCCGCCGCGATGAAATCGGCGCACTGGCCCGCGAATTCGACCGGATGGCGGAGCGGGTGGAGGAACTGATCGGGTCCCAGCAACGTCTCCTGCGGGATGTTTCCCACGAACTGCGCTCGCCCCTGACCCGGCTGCAGACGGCCGTCGGTCTGATCCGCCAGCGCAGCGGAGACAGCGCCGATCCCGACCTGGACCGGATACAGCGGGAGGCGGAGCGGCTGGATGGCCTGATCGGCCAGATCCTCTCGTTTGCGCGGCTGCAGTCGCTCACCGAGCCCGTGCGCCAGTCCGTGGATCTCACGGGACTCGTGCGGGAGATCGTCGCGGACGCCAGCTTCGAGGGGCAGGCCGGCGGCAAGCGGGTGCACCTCACCGCCGGGCGCGAGGATGTCGTGCGGGGGGACGAGGCGCTGCTGCGGAGCGCCATCGAGAACGTGGTGCGGAATGCGCTGGAGCACGCCAGGAGCGAGGTTGCGGTGAGGATTGCAGCGACGGGCGGGAACGCCCTGCTCGTGACCGTGACGGACGACGGCCCCGGTGTGCCTGCAGGGGCCCATGACCGGTTGTTCGAGCCGTTCTACCAGGTGCCGGGCAGCGGCCGATCGGGGCGCGGCGTTGGCCTCGGCCTTGCGATCGCGGCCCGGGCGGTCCAGTTGCACGGGGGTACGATCCGGGCGCTCAGCCCCGGCGCGGGCGGTCTTGCCGTCGAGTTGCGCCTGCCCGTCTGAGTGCCGGGCGGCCTCCAGACTCAGGGGGCCGGTGCGATCCGGAAGCGATCCCGCTGTTCGTCCTGGACCTGCTCTGTGGTGAGCCCGGTGTTGGCCGCAATCACGGCAACCAGGCCATGTGCGGGGTCCCGGGGCAGGCGCGTCTGGTGGAGGCGCTCCCAGACCATGATGCGGGCAGCGGGCGTTTTCAGCGTCGAGGCCTGGTCCTTCAGGTCCTGGCGCCGGCGCTCGGCCGTGTCGGCCTGCTGCTGCAGGACGCGGGTGCGGTACTCGTCCGGCGCTTCACCGGCGATGGGCGGCGGGGTGCGACGGGCGGGACTCCAGGATCTATCTTGCACCGGAGTTTGCTCCGGGAGCCGGCGTGGCTGGCGCTTCAGTGGCGCCGGCCTCGGCGCTCCGGGCCTGGCGCTTCTTGAGCTTCTCGTTCTGGCGGGCTTGCCGGGCGAGTTCCTTCTGCTTCTTCTGCTGGTTGTAATTTGGCTTGGCCACGGGGGCTCCGGAGGCAGCTGCGGATCCCCACTATACTCGTGATTCCGCTTCTCCCACGGGTTCAGTTCAGCTGGTCGAGGATGAAGGCGTACTCCAGGGCCGTGTCCCGGGACTGCTGGTAGCGCCCGGCCTGCCCGCTGTGGCCCGCGCTCATGTCCACGCTGAAGAGCAGCGGATTGCTGTCGGTCTTCCGGGCCCGGAGCCGGGCCACCCACTTGGCCGGCTCGTAGTACTGCACCTGGGAGTCCCACAGGCCGGTGAACACGAGCATCGCCGGGTAGTCCCGGGCCGCCACGTTGTCGTAGGGCGAGTAGGACAGCATGTAGTCGTAAAATGCCTTCTGCTTCGGATTGCCCCACTCGTCGAACTCGTTGGTCGTGAGCGGGATCGACTCGTCGAGCATGGTGGTGACGACGTCCACGAAGGGCACATGGGCGATGATTCCCCGGTAGTCGCCTGGCGCCATGTTGGCCACCGCCCCCATCAGCAGGCCACCCGCGCTCCCGCCCTCGGCAAACACCTTGTCCTTCGCGCCATAGCCCTCCCGGACCAGGTGGCGGGTGACGTCGATGAAGTCGGTGAACGTGTTCTTCTTCCGCAGCTGCCGCCCGTCCTCGTACCACCCGCGGCCCAGTTCCTGGCCACCGCGCACGTGGGCGATGGCGACCGCGAAGCCCCGGTCCAGCAGGCTCACCCAGTCGCTGTGGAACTCCGGGTCCTCGGGCAGGCCGTAGGAGCCGTAGCCGTAGACGAAGAGCGGTGCGGTGCCGTCCAGCTTCGTGCCCTGGCGCCAGGCGATCGACACGGGGACCTGCGTACCGTCCCGCGCGGGGGCGCGGATGAAGGCCGTCTGGTAGTTGTCCGTAGCAAAACCGCCGAGGACCTTGTCTACCTTCCGGAGTTCGCTCTGACCGGTCGCGAGGTCGTGATCGTAGACGGCCTCGGGTGCTATCAGCGACGAATAGGTGTAGCGGATCGCCGGGCTGTCGATGCCGGGCGTGGGCACGAGGCGCATCGTGTAGGCCGGCTCCCGGGCGTCGATCAGCCGGCCGGGAGCGCCCGTAGGAGCGCCTTCAGGCGCGACCGGATTCGCGCCTGAAGGCGCTCCTACGGGTGCCCAGGGCAGGATCCGGATCTTCAGGAGCCCGTCGCTGCGCTCGTTCACGGCCAGGTGGCTGGTGGCCACCTCGAAGGCTTCCAGAAAGGCGTCGGTACGGTGGGGCAGTACGTCCCGCCAGGTGCTCCTGTCGGCGCTGGCGCCAACCGGCGCCTTCACGATGCGGAAATTCGGCGCCTGCCAGTTGGTGCGCAGGATGAAGTCCGCGCCGAGGTGCTCCACGTCATATTCGTGGCCCGCTTCCCGGGGCACGACGGGGCGGAAGCTGAAAGCCGGGTCGGTGGCTTCCGCGTACAGCCACTCACTCTCGTCGGTGCTGTACAGGGAAATGAAGAGGAACCGGTTCGAGCGGCTCCTGCCCACCTGGATATAGAAGCTCGGGTCCTTTTCCTCGTACACGAGCACGTCCGTCGCCGGGTCGGTGCCGACCGTGTGCCGCAGCACCCGCTCGGAAAGCAGCGTGACCGGGTCCTTGGCGGTATAGAGGAGGGTGCGATTATCGGCAGCCCACGCAAACTCGGGCTCCACGTTCGGCACGCCGTCCGTCAGCAGCTTGCCGGCCTGCAGGTCCTTCACCCGCAGGACATACTGGCGGCGACCCACGGTGTCCTCGGTCCAGGCGATACGCTGGCCGTCGTCACTGACGGCCGTGGTGCCAATGCGGAAGTAGGCGTGGCCTTGAGCCATCTGGTTCCCGTCGAGCAGGACCTGCTCGGGAGCGTCGAGGCTGCCCTGGCGCCGGGCGTGGACGGGATACTCCTGGCCCGGGGCGTAGCGCTGGTAGTACCAGTACCCCCGGTCGAACACCGGCACCGTGGACTCATCCGGGTCGAGGCGGCCGGTCAGCTCCGCGTAGAGCTGCTCCTGGAGCGGTGCCGTGTGAGCCATGGCCGCATCCCACCAGGCGTTCTCGGCGTTGAGGTAGCCGAGCACCTCGGGCGACTGGCGCGTGTCATCCCGCAGCCAGTAGTACTCGTCCTGGCGCGCGCCGTTCGGTGACTCCACCTGGAAGGGCTTCCGCGCCGCGACCGGCGGGCCCCCATCGGGGAGGCTGACCGGCCGCGACGACGGACCCGGCGCGGAGCATGCCGAGACCAGCAGGATGAGAGGGGCCAGACGGTTCAGGCGCATGCGGCGGCTCCGGCGGAAATCCGCCGAAGCCTAGCATTACACGGCTACCGCGCGGCGTCAGTGGCGGCGCGGCATCACTGCGGCAGGTAGATCTGGTCGAAGATCCCGCCGTTGGCGAAGTGCGTCGCCTGGGCCCTGGCCCAGCCGCCGAAGTCATCGATGGTGATGAGTTGCAGCTTGGCGTAGCGGTCTGCGTACCTGGCCGCGACGGCGGCATCCCGGGGCCGGTAATAGTGCTTGCCGATGATTTCCTGACCTTCGGGTGAGTAGAGGTACTTCAGGTAGGCGTCTGCCACCTCCCGCGTGCCCTTGCGCAGGGCAACCTTGTCCACGACGGTTACCGGCGGCTCCGCGAGAATGCTGAGGGACGGGACGACGATGTCGAACTTGCCTTCACCCAGTTCCTCGACTGCCAGGAAGGCCTCGTTCTCCCAGGAGAGGAAGACATCGCCAATCCCGCGCGACATGAAAGTCATGAGCGACCCCCGTGCCCCCGTGTCCAGTATCGGCACGTTCCTGAAGAGAGCGCGAAGGTAGTCCTTGGCCGTCGCTTCCGTCGCGCCCGGCTGGCGCAGGGCCCACCCGTAGGCGGCCAGGTAGTTCCACCGGGCACCGCCCGAGGTCTTCGGGTTTGGCGTGATAACCGAGACGCCGGGCTTGACCAGGTCGCCCCAGTCCCTGATGCCCTTCGGATTGCCCTTGCGCACCAGGAACACGATCGTTGAGGTGTAGGGCGAGCTGTTGTCGGGCAGCCGGCTCTGCCAGTTGGCGGGCAGCGACTTCGCGTTCGTGGCGATGGCGTCGATGTCGGATGCCAGAGCGAGGGTCACCACATCAGCGTTGAGTCCGTCGATTACCGACCGGGCCTGCTTGCCCGAGCCGCCGTGGGACTGGCGTACCTCCACCGTCTTGCCGGTCTTCGCCTTCCAGTACTTCGAAAAGGCGGCGTTGTAGTCTTCGTACAGCTCCCGCGTCGGGTCGTAGGACACGTTCAGGAGGGTGATGTCGGCGGCATGAGCCGCCGTCATCGAGCCCAGCAGCGCCAGTGCAGGCGCCAGCCGGGAAAGCCATCGTCGTGCAGTCATGAAAGCGGCCTTCTGCGGGAGTAACGGTGGCGCGCAGTCTGGGAGGCCGACGGTCTCGGAGTCAGTCGCGCGGTGGTATCAGTCCGGTTACGGCGGCCCTCGCAGTCCCGGCGGTTGCGGTCGCGGCTGAAGCCGCTCCTACGCGAGTTCCCGGACCGGCATCGTGCCGAAGCGGCCCTGCTGGTAGTCGACGAAGGCCTGGCGGATCTCGTCCTCCGAGTTCATCACGAAGGGCCCGTAGCCTGCGATCGGCTCGTTGAGTGGCGTGCCGGTGAGCACGAGGCACTTCACATCCTCCGCCTGCGCTTCCAGGGTGATGCCGCCGCCGGACTGCTCGAACACCACGTAGCGGGATGCGGGCACCTCGTCCGTGCCATTCACGCGCACCGTGTCGTTGAGCACCACCAGCACGGCGTTGTGGCCCTCCGGCACGTCCAGGGAGGCCGTCTTTCCGGTCGTCAGCCGCAGGTCCCACACGTTGATCGGCGTGAAGGTCTGCGCCGGGCCCGGGTGGCCGGCGAAGCTGCCGGCAATCACGCGCAGCTGGCCGGCGTCGCCGGGCAGTGCGACCACGGGAATGTCCTTTTCCAGGACGGTCTGGTAGCGGGGGGCCGAGGGCTTGTCCCGGGCCGGCAGGTTTACCCAGAGCTGGGCCATCTCCATCAGCCCGCCGCGGGCCGTGAAGTCCCGGGAGTGGAATTCCTCGTGCACCAGCCCGCCGGCCGCGGTCATCCACTGCACGTCGCCCGGGCCGATGTGGCCGCCGCCGCCCGAGGAGTCCCGGTGCTCGAGCTCGCCGGCGTAGACGATCGTCACGGTCTCGAAGCCCCGGTGAGGGTGCTCGCCGACGCCGCGGGGCTTCGCGGCCGGCTCGAAGGTTCGCGGTTCCGCGTGATCCAGCAGCAGGAACGGGCTGAGCTGCTGGCCGAAGTTGTCGTAGCTGAAGACCGTCTTCACGGGGAAGCCGTCGCCCACCCAGTGGAACGGTCCGGGTCGGTGGATACCAAGAATGCGGCGCATCCCCAAGTCCTTTCAGCGGTGGGTTCGGTCGTCGGTGATCCGGAGACATGGGGGCTGGAATGCAGTAAAACAAGCTCCGGGCGGGTCCCTGCCGGGACCCACGAACACCACGGGGTCTGTCATGTCCGAGCACCACGCCACCGGCGAAGTATCAGGGTCCTGCCTGTGCGGCGCCTACCGCTACCAGCTCACCGGCCCGTTCTCCCACATGGCCCATTGCCACTGCTCGATCTGCCGCAAGCACCACGGCGCGCCCTTTGCCACCTACGTGGCAAGCCCGCTGGACGGCTACCGCGTGCTGGCCGGCGGCGAGAACACCGGCCGCTACGATTCGTCGCCCCACTGGCACCGGCCCTGGTGCCTGACCTGCGGGTCCGTGCTGCCGACACGGATGGCCGAGCACGGGCTGGTGGTGGGTCCGGCGGGCAACCTGGAGGGCGAACTCGGCGTCAGGCCCACCATGCACATGTTTGCCGGCTCGAAGGCCACCTGGTACGAGATCACCGACTCATTGCCCCGGCACGACGCGTACCCGCCGGAAGGCGGCATGCCGGAGGTGCAGCGGCCCGCGCCCGAGGCGCCGTCACCGGGCTGCACCGCCGGCAGTTGCGCCTGCGGGCAGGTGGCCTACGAGTACGAGGGCGAGCCGTTGCGCATGCTCAATTGTCACTGCTCGCGCTGCCGCCGGGGCCGCAGCGCGGCGCACACGATGAACATCTTCGTGCCGCTGGACCGGTTTCGCTTCCGGCGTGGGGAGGAACTCGTCCGCGACTTCCGCCTGCCGGGCGCCCGCTTCTTCGGCGTGGCCTTCTGCACGGCCTGCGGCAGCGACGTGGCGCGAAAGTCGCTGGAGCGCCAGGCGGCGGTGATTCCGGCGGGCGGCCTCGACACCGATCCGGGAATGCGCCCGACCGGCCACATCTACGTCGGCTCAAAGGCGGCCTGGTTCGAGATCACGGACGGCCTGCCGCAGTTTCAGGAGATGCCGGCGTAGGAGTTGCTCGTCCGGCAGCCGGAGAACAGGTCCAGATCGGGCTCCCGGACCGAGGTTTCCACGCGCAGTAGTCCAAGGACCGAGTGGAACAGGTGGTCGTGGGCCACGTCATCGCCCGTCCCGTTCTGGAGGCAGGCATGGTCGATGCGGGTTACCTGTTCCAGGTTGCGGGACAGCCAGGCGACCATCGGCACTTCCTTCTGTGTGGCAGGGGCAATCTTGTAGGGCAGGCCGTGCAGGTACATCCCGGCCTCGCCCAGCGACTCGCCGTGGTCCGACACGTAGATCAGGCCCGCATTCCGGTCGGTCTGCGCCTCCAGGTACCGGATGAGGCCGGCGAGGACGTGGTCCGTGTAGAGGATCGCATTGTCATAGGCGTTGACGATCTCCTCCGGTGAACAGTCGGTGAGTTCCGCGCTGTCGCAGGTCGGCTGGAATTTGCGGAATTCCGCCGGGTAGCGCCGGGAGTAGGCGGGGCCGTGGTTCCCCAGCAGGTGCAGGACCACGACGAGATCGCCCCGGGTGGCTTCCACCGCCTCCGCGAGCCGGGGCAGCATGATCCCGTCCAGGCACCGTTCGCCGTCGCAGAGGGCCGGGTCGAAGTCGCCCCCCAGGCGTTCCTGGGGCAGGCCGTCGCACACGCCCTTGCACCCGGACTGGTTGTCGATCCACAGCACATTGATACCCACCCGCTGCAGGACGTGCAGCAGGGACTGCTCGCCCCGTATGCGCTGCTCGTCGTAATCCCGGCGGCCGACCGGCGCAAACATGCAGGGCAGGGAAATTTCGGTGCTGGTACCGCAGGCCTGGACGCGCGGGTACACCAGCAGGTCGAGCTGGTTCAGTTCGGGCGTGGTCTGCCGCGCGTAGCCACTGAGGCCGAAGTTCGCCGAACGGACGGTTTCGCCGATGGCCAGGACCAGCAGGGTGGGCTTGCGGGTCGCGGAGACCGTGATGACGCGGTAGGCATCCGGCGCGATCGGCTGCCGGGGCCCCGGCGGCGTGGAGAAGGCATCCCGCGAAATCTTGAACAGGGACGCCAGGTAGTTGGTCGGCGTGACCAGGTGCCGGGCATCCCGGTGGCTGCGTACCAGCGAGGCGACGTCCCGGTACTGCACCGCCACCACCGCCACGGCGACCGCCAGCGCGGCGGCCACGGCTCCACTCCTGACCAGGACGGCGCGACCCAGGGGCCGGGCCCGGAGGCGGGTCCACAGCACGAGGGCGGCAGGCAGGGCCGCGTAGAAAAGCATATGGGGGAACAGCTGCAGAGTGAGCAGCTCACCGGCCTCGGCCGGGTCGGTCTTCAGGATGTTCCGCAACATCTCGGCGTTAAGGAATATCGTGTACCGGTCCTCGAAGAAGCTGGCCAGCGCCGTGAATACGAACAGCACCGCCAGCACGGGCTTCACGGTGCGTCGCGGGAGCAGCAGTGCGAGGCCGGCGAATTGGATGCAGACCACGGCCACGAAGAGGCCCGCGAACAGGGCCGCAGTGCGCGGCACGGTCAGGTTGGCGGCGCCAAACAGCAGTGCCCACAACGCCCCGTTGTACAGGGCGGCGAAGGTGACTGATGCGGCCAGGAGCAGCCCCTCGACGCTGAGGGTGGGCTGCCACCGGGCCGTCGCCGGCGTGACCGGGTTCATGCCGGTTGGACGGCGCCCGGCGGGGAATCAACCGGTCAGAAGCGCCAGAGAACGCCGAGGTTCGGCACGAAGCGGGGCCAGTAGTCGAAGTCCTGCTTAAGGACCGTGCCGCCGGCGCCGTCACCGATGACGGTGTACTCGACGCAGCAGGGGTTCTTGAAGGCCAGCAGGTTGATGACTTCCACGAAGGCCAGCAGCTCGCTGTCATCGAGCTGGAAGGTGTAGGCCGCCCGCACGTCCACCGAGCGGAAATCGTCGAAACGCGCCGAGTTGCGAGTCCCGATCGTCACCACCGGCTCCGGCTCCGCCACGTACGTGGCGGGCGTCGTGGGCCAGCCCGTGTGCCAGGTGCCCGCCAGTGCCAGGTCCCAGGGCCCTTCGGTCCAGCTCACGCCGCCATTGAAGGTGTGCCGCTGGTCCCAGCTCCGGGGGATATCCGCCCGGTCGACGGTCTCCTCGGCCCGGGACCAGGTGTAGCCCAGCCACCAGCCCCAGGGGTCGCCGGCGCGGTCCCGGACGAGGAATTCGAGCCCGCGGACCAGCCCCGAGGTCGGGGCCACCCCCACCCGGTCGGTCTGCAGTTCCGGCAGCACCACGAGCGGGTCGAAGAGATTCTCGAAGCGCGGCTTCAGCTCCTCGTAGTCCTTGTAGTAGCCCTCCACGCGCGCCAGGATCCTGTCGGTCAGGGCGTGCTCCACGCTGAAGATCAGGTGGTCGGCCCGCTGGGCGGGGAAGAACGTGTCGATGCCGTCCTCCACCTGCAGTTCGCCGATGCCCTGGGCCTGGAAGAACCGGCCCCAGCTGACCCTGATCTGCGTCTCGGTCGAGGGGTCATAGAGCAGGTTGACCCGCGGGGCGAGCTGCGTGCCGCCATCCACCTTGTCGTAGGTCTGGTTGTCCCAGCGCAGTCCCACCTCGCCGGTGACGACATCGGTGATCCGCCACCGTGCCGCGACGAAGGCGCCTGTCTGGGTGCCGTCGGGCTCGGGCGCCAGGTCACGGACGATGGACTGGGCCGGACTGTTCGGGAACGGGTACTCGGCGCTCGTCTGAAAGGTGCTCGCGTAGGCGTACTCTGCCGCCTGCCAGCTCGCATCGAGCCCCGCCCGCCATCGCAGGTTGTTGTCGCCCTGCTCCAGCTCGATCTTGACCAGCGCGCTGTGGGAGTCCCGCAGGTCCTCGACGGCGCCGGTCGCGCCCGCGGGATCGTCCACCGTGCCGCGGCGATCCTTGTCCACCGTCGTCCAGGAGACGAGGGCACGCCCGAGCAGGTCGTCGCGCCAGCGATGTTCCGCCGTTGCCCACAGGTAGACGTTCCGGTCGGTGCTCTTGGCGAATTCCGTCTCGTCGTCGTCGTTGAGCTGGATGCGGTCCTCGGCAAACAGTGCGTGGCCCGCCACCGTCGTCTGGTCGGAGAGGTCGTACTCGGCCTTGACGAAGGCATCCATGTAGCGCGGTTCGCCGACGTCGCTCTCCGCCAGGTTGATCACCTGCGCCAGGTTGCTGCGGCGGGCCGACGCCAGCCAGCGACCCTGGCCGTCGGCGAAGGTGTCGCCGGCGAGGGCGTTGAGGTGGTACAGGGACAGTCCCAGTGCTCGGGTACCGCCATCCGCCGGATCCACGGACCGGGCGTCCACGACCGCGCTCATGCGGCCGCCGTAGTCCACCGGAAAGCCGCCGGCGTAGACGTCCAGGGAGTCGATGATCTCCGCATCGAGCACGCTGATCGGACTGAAGAAGCTCTTCAGGTGGAAGGGCTCCTGGAGGGGCATGCCGTCCAGCAGGATCTGGGTCTCGTTCTCCTCGCCGCCCCGGATGTGGGCCAGGCCCGACACGCCGTTGCTGGCCGCGCCCGGCAGCCGGTGCACGGCGCGCAGCGGCTCGTCCGCCATCTTCGGCAGGCTGCGGAGTTCCTGCTGGGTCAGGAAGGTGGTGACCCCGGGCGACGTGTTGGCCAGGTTGTACTGGCTCGCCGTCACCACGATCTCCTCCAGGGCGGTGGGCGGGCGGCGTGTCGCGTCGCCGCCGCGCGCGTCGGCCACCGCGGGCTTTCCGGTGGTGGCGGCGATGATGGCCCAGGTGTTGGGTCCCATGGACTGGGTCGTCAGCCCGTGGGGCGCCAGGATCTCGTTCAGCAGGGGAATGCCGGCGCGGGCGGCGGGTTCCGCGAGCACGCGCAGGTCAGCCGGCACCAGGACGTCGTTGTAGACCAGGGTGAGGCCCGGGCGCTGCAGTTCCTGGAGCACGTCGCGGAGGGGCTGGCCCACCCAGGTGGCGGCACTGACGCCCGGCGCGACAACCCCGGCCAGTACGACGAGGAGTGCCCGGCAGAAATCCAGTCGGGAACGGACAGGGAACATGGGGCGCCAACGATAACAGCAGCGGACAAAGAAAGACCGCGGTGGCCAGGGTAGCGGCCGCCGCGGTCCCGAGAACGCGATACCGGGGGGGGGTGGAATGCTACCGCGTTGCTGCCTGGCGTACGGCAGGCTGCACGACGAGCCGGCCGTCTTCGTCCCTGTAGGTGAGGTTCGTCGTGGCCATCACGGCGGCCAGCGCTTCGTCGGGCGACAGGCCTGCGACCGAGCCGCGCAGGACGATCGAATGGGCGGTGGCCTCGGCGTCCGGCGTGGCGAAAGTGAGCTCACGGCCGGTTTCCCGGCACACCCAGGCCAGGAACTCGGCGAGGCGCCGGTCCTCGATGGCATAGGGTGGCGTCACGTCGGCAATCCAGTTCCAACGGGGATCCCGCCGGTCCACGGTTCCCCGCGCGACGGAGCCGTTCGTCCCGATGACGACCTGCTCGCCAGCCTCCGCGACGACGGGGGTGTGCCCGATGTCGGGCGCCGTCTCCACCCGGCCTTCGCGGACGCTCACCTGCATCGCTGCCGGCTGCACGCGCACCTCGTACTGGGTGCCCAGGTGACGGGTGCTGCCGAAGGCCGTGTCGATCCGCACGCCCGGGCCCGTCGTCGGCCGGTCGCCGGCATCCAGGTATACGGCGCCGCGCTCCACGACGACCCGGTCGATCCCCGCGAGTGCGATTCGCGTGTTCGCGTCGAGGCGCAACGTCACGCCCTGGCGGAGCGCCAGCGCTGCCCGGCCACGCGGGCCGGTGACGACCTGTTGACCCACCGACAGCGACTGGCCCGGGCTGACCGGTTGCCAGCCGGAAGTGCCGCCAGCTTCCAGCCCGGCTTCCACGGGGCCGCTGACCCGCGCGAGGGTGGCCGCTACCGGGCTTGCCGTCGGCGAGTTCGCCTGGAAGACGCCCAGGGCGACGGCGGCCACGGCCACACTGGCGGCGAGGGCCATCGCGGGCCGCTGCCAGCGCCGCGCGGCGCGGGCACTGGCTGCAGAGACGACGGGCGCCGGTGTCACCGCGGCGCGCCACTCGGCGGCCACGGCCAGCCGGATGCGCTCGCGCACTTCCGGCGCCGGTTGGGCCTCGGGGGCCATCTCCCGGAGGAGTCCCTGCAAGGCTTCTTCCTCGCCGGGACGGAGATCCTGTTGTGACCTGTTCATGTTCTGTTCCCCTCTGTAGTCAGCCGGGCTCGTCATCAGGTTTGGCCCAGGCCGGCCAGCACGTCCTGGGACGCGGCCCCGAAGACCGCTTCCACGGCATCCCGGAAGGCGACCCGTGCCCGGGCCAGCAGGGACTGGGCGGCCGTCGTGCCGATGCCGAGTTCCACGCCAATCTCGTCCACGGAGAGTCCTTCCACGTATTTCATTTCCAGGGCGTCGCCGTAGCGGGGCGGCAGCCTGTCGAGGATCGTCCGGACCAGTTGCCGGACCTCCGCCTGGCTGTACCGGTTGGCCGGTTCCTCGGCGGCCGGTCCCGCGATGGCTTCCACCGCGGCCCGGACGTCGGCGCTGTCGTCGATGCGGACCACCTTTTCCGTGTGCCGGCCTTCCCGGCGCAGGTGGTCCACGACCTCGTGGCGGCAGATCTGGCAGACCCAGGTGAAGAGCGAGGCTTCGCCGCGGAAGTCCTTCAGGTTGCGCATCGCCTTCACCAGCGTGGCCTGGACGACCTCGGCGGCGGCGTCGGCATCGCTGTTCAGGCGGGGCAGGGCGAAGCGATAGACCCGGGGGAAATAGTCGTCAAAGAAGGCCGTGAAGGCCCTCTCGTCCCCCGCCAGCATCCGTTGCACCAGGTCTGTCGATTCGGTCACGACTCGGTCCACATGGGTTTATGCCGTGTTGGACGGCGGGGGCCGCAAATTCAATCGCGGCTGCAGCGAAAGTCTAGCGGCCTGCGGTTTTCACGTATTCACCGATTGATCGGGCCGGGTGCGTGCGTCCCACCGGCAAACGGGCTGATCGCCCGCCGGTTGAAGCACCTTCTAAGGACCCGCATGGAAGCCCTATCCCAGATCCCGGCCGACCCGCTCTTCAGGCTCAAGCCGATTGCCCCCGCCAGCCCCTGCCGCGAGGCGGCAGAAGGCTTCATCGCCGGCGCCTTCCTCGACAAGCACGGTGCCCGGGTCCGGGAGTTCCTGCCGGAACTCGTGGGCCTGCAGAACCGGACGGGCGAGCTGCGCGCCGTCGCGGGCTACCGATCGGCCGGCGAGGGCGCCCTGTTCCTCGAGCAGTACCTGGCGCACCCGGTGGAGCAGGACCTGTCCGGGCAAGTGGGCACCCCGGTTTCCCGCGGTCAGATCGTCGAGGTCGGCAACCTGGCCGGCGGCAGCTGCCGCTACGCGCGACACCTGGTCAGCCTGCTGCCGCGCTTCCTGCTGGACCACGGCTACACCTGGGTGGTCTTCACCGCCACGAGCGTCGTGCGCGACATCCTCACCAGCGTCGGCGCCAGCCTGGTGGAGCTTGCCCCCGCGGACGCCAGCCGGCTGGCCGGCGGCGCGGACGCCTGGGGCCGCTACTACCAGAACGATCCGCGGGTCATGGCGGGCTACCTGCCCACGGGCATTCACCTGTCGTCGCGCCGGCGGCACCGTCGCTGAGGATGTTTCCGCTCTCCGCGGCAGCGGGCCTCTCGGACCGCACGGCGCTCCGCGACGGTGCGCGCACGATCAGCTACGGCGAGCTGCCGGCGATGGTCAGGGCGGAGGGCAGCTGGCTGTCCTTGTCCGGCGCCCGGCGCTTCGCCCTTCTGGCCGACAACGGCTGCGCCTGGGCGGTGACCGACCTGGCGCTGGCGGACCGCGCTCTGCTGCACGTTCCCCTGCCAGGCTATTTCACTGCCGGCCAGATGGCCCACGTTTTGAATGACGCGGGCATCGATGCGGTCATCACGGATCAGGCGTCCACTCTGGAGACTCTGGGCCTGGGCTTCGCGCCCGCCGGCATCTCGGCGCAAACCGGTCTCGCCCTGTGGCGCCGCACGGCACCGGCTGACGCCAGTCCGATTCCTGCTGGGACGGTGAAGATCACCTACACCTCGGGGAGCACGGCGGAGCCTAAAGGCGTGTGCCTGTCTGCCGCGCTGATCGAATCGGTCGCGCATTCGCTGGCGAACGCCACCACCGGACTGCAGCTGGAGCGGCACCTGTGCCTGCTCCCCCTGCCGACGCTGCTGGAGAACGTCGCCGGCGTCTACGCCGCGCTGCTGTCCGGCGCCACCTGCGAGATTCCCTCCCTGGCCGAGACGGGCATGAGCTACGGGGGGCTGCAGCCCGGGCGGCTGACGGCCGCCATCGCGGCCCGGCAGCCCCACAGCCTGATTCTGGTTCCCGAGCTCCTGCGCGTGCTCGTGCACGCGGCAGCCATGGGCTGGAAGCCGCCGGCCAGCCTGCGCTTCATCGCCGTGGGTGGCGCGCTCGTCTCCCCCGAGCTGCTCGCCCGGGCCGCGAGCCACGGGCTGCCCGTCTTCGAGGGCTACGGGCTCAGCGAATGCGGGTCCGTCGTCTGCCTCAACACCCCCGGCAGCCATCGCCCGGGCAGCGTGGGCCGGCCCTTGCCCCACGTGCAGGTTCGCCTGGACGCCGAGGGCCAGATCCTGGTGCGAAGCGCCGGGATGCTGGGCTACCTGGGCGATCCCGGGCGTCCCGGCCGCGATCAGGCCGCGGACGAGATCGCCACCGGCGACCTGGGCAGCATCGATGCCGATGGCTTCGTGCAGGTCCGCGGCAGGCTGAAGAACCTCGTCATCACCAGCCTGGGACGGAACATCGCGCCCGAGTGGGTCGAGCGGGAGCTGCAGCTGGAGCCGGAGATCGCCACCGCGGTCGTCGTCGGCGAGGCGCGGCCCTGGCTCGCCGCACTCATCAGTCCCACGGTCGCTGGCGACACACCTGCCCGTATCGAGGCCGCCGTCGATCGCGCCAACCGGCGGCTGCCCGACTATGCCCGGGTTCGCGCCTGGGCCCTGCCGGCCGAGCCCTTCACCTTTGCGAACGGTTCGCTCACTGCCAACGGGCGGCCGCGTCGCGCCCAGATCCTGCGGGAGCAGGAGCCGCTGATCCGGCAGCTTTACCGGGATACGACCACGCTCGAGGAGAGTTGCGCTTGAACACCGCATTCCGCGACCAGCTGCGCGTCGCGACTACCGTCGACCGGGACTATCTGCTGCAGGCGCCAGTCATTGGCGAGGCCCTCGCCGGGCGGATCAGCCGTGCCCGTTACGTGGCCTTCCTGACAGAGGCATGGCATCACGTGCGCCATACCATCCCGCTGCTGATGGCCGTGGGTGCCCGCCTGCCGGAGCGTCACATGAAGCTGCAGAAGGGCCTGATCCATTACCTCGAGGAGGAGGTCGGGCACGACGACTGGATCCTCAACGACATCGAGGCGGCCGGCGGAGACCGCCACGCCGCCGCGGCCTCCGTTCCCAACGTGGAGACGGACGCGATGGTCGCCTACGCCTGGGACACGGTGCAGCGGCGTAACCCGGTGGGCTTCTTCGGCATGGTCTACGTGCTGGAGGGCACCAGCGTGTCGCTGGCCGTGCGCGCCGCGGACGAGATCGAGCGGTCGCTGGGCCTGCCGAAGCACGCTTTTACCTACCTGCGCAGCCACGGGACTCTCGACCTGGAGCACATCGAAGACCTGGGCGGGATCCTCGATGGCCTGACCGACCCCGCCGACCAGGCCGCCGTGGTCCAGTGCGCGCGCGCGATGTTCTGGCTTTACGGCAATGTATTCCGCAGCCTGGGAAAGGAGAGCGCATGAACCTCTCGACCGCACGCGTACTGCTGACCGGCGCTGCCGGCGGCATCGGAGGCGCAATTGCCGCCGAACTCCTGGCCAGGGGGGCGACCGTACTGCTCGTGGATCTCAACGAGACGGCCCTCCGGCGCTTCGCCGCCAGCGAACCGAAAGCGTCCGCCGAACGCGTGGAGGTGTTCGCGGCCAACCTCACCAGCGCGGAGGACCGGGCGCGCCTCGCCGAGTTTGCGCAGACCTGGCGCGGTGGCATCAACGTGCTGATCAACAACGCGGGCGTCAGCCACTTTCGCCTGCTGGAGGACCAGCCGGCCGAGGAAGTAGACCTCGCCCTCGCGGTGAACCTGCAGGCGCCCATTCACCTCTGCCGGCTGCTGCTACCCCACCTGCAGCGCCAGCCCGAGGCCCAGATCCTCAACACCGGGTCGGTGTTCGGGGGCATCGGCTACGCCGCCTATTCGGTGTACTGCGCGACCAAGTTCGCCATGCGCGGCTTCAGTGAGTCCCTGCGCCGCGAGCTGGCGGACACGAGCGTGACCGTGCATTACCTGGCGCCGCGGGCCACCCGGACCGGCATCAACACGGCCGCCGTCGAAACCATGAACGCCGAGCTGGGCGTCGCCATGGACACGCCGCCCGTCGTGGCCCGCGCTGCCTGCGAAATGCTCGAGACCGGGACCCTTGAAGCGGTCGTCGGCTGGCCCGAGAAATTCTTCGTGCGGCTCAATGCGCTCCTGCCCCGGCTGGTGGACGGTTCGCTCCGCAAGCAGCTGGCCGTGATCCGCCGCCACGCCCGGCCCGCCGTCGCTGTCCCGGCCGCCGAAACCACATTTCGTTCCAGGAGGACTCCCACATGACCCGCTCCATCTCCACGTTCGTTGCCACGCTCGCGCTGGCCCTGACTGCCGCCCTGGGCTCCGGCGCGGCGCTGGCGGACTTCGATTCCGACCTGCTTGCCATCCAGACGCGGTGGGCCGATGCCAACTACTCGCCCAAGGGCGACGCCAAGGAGGCCGCCTTCGACAAGCTGATGGCCGACGCCGCCGCCTTCACGGCGCGCAACCCGGGGCGGGCCGAGCCGCTCATCTGGGAGGGCATCGTGCTCAGCACGGCGGCCGGCGTGCAGGGCGGGCTGGGTGCGCTCGGCCTGGCGAAGGATTCAAAGGCGAAGCTCGAAGCCGCGCTGAAGATCGATCCGAAGGCCCTGCAGGGCTCGGCCTACACAAGCCTCGGCACGCTGTATCACAAGGTTCCGGGCTTCCCGGTGGGCTTCGGTAGCGACAAGAAGGCGAGGGAGTACCTGGAGAAGTCCCTCGCCATCAACCCGGACGGGATCGACCCCAATTACTTCTACGGCGAGTTCCTGTTCGACGAGGACGACTACGCCGGTGCAAAGAAGCACCTCGAAAAGGCCCTCCAGGCAGCGCCGCGCCCGAACCGGCAGTCCGCCGACGAGGGACGCCGCAAGGAGATCCGGGCGTTGCTGGCGAAGGTCCCGGCGAAGTAGTTGCCATGGCGGACCGGCACTTCTGGCGACGCCATGCCGCCTGGCCGGGGTTGCTCTTCGTCCTGTTCGCGACGGTGGCGGCCGGCACCGGCCTGGACGAGACCTTCGCGCGTGCCTGGGCCTTCGACCCGCTCACCCGGCACTTCATCGGCGCCGGCGCCGGCGAATGGTGGGCGAAGGAGCTGATCCATTCCACCGGCGGCCTGCTGATCCGCATCCTGGGCGGGCTGCTGGTGATGGTCTGGCTGCTGAGCTTCCGGATCGGCGCCTTGCGCCGGTGGCGGCGGCCGGCCGGCTTCGTGGTGCTGAGCGTCGCCTTGGGCGCAGGCGCCGTCGGCCTGCTGAAGCAGTTCACCAACGTGGATTGCCCCTGGTCCCTCGCCGAATTCGGCGGGCAGCTGCCCTACGTTCACCTGTTTGCCGACCGTCCTGACAGTCTTCCCCGGGCGCAATGCTTCCCCGGGGGCCACTCCTCCTCGGGCTTTGCCCTCTTCGCACTGTACTTCCTGACACTGGGACGCAGCCGGAACCTGGCGCGCCTGGCGTTGGGCGGGGCGCTGCTGGTGGGCGGGTTGTTCGCGTTCGGGCAGGAGGCGCGTGGCGCCCACTTCCTGTCCCACGATGTCTGGAGTGCCGCCGTCGTGTGGTTCACGTGCCTCGGTGTCTATGGCATCGGGTACCGGGGGAACGTCTGGGAGGCACCCGAAGCGGCGGGCGCGGCGGATGGCGGGAGATTGATCAGGGCAGCGACGACCGTCTGACCGGTGCCAGGTTTCTGGTGCAGGGTGGGGCCAGGCTGTGGGTGATTCGTTGCGCGCCACGACGGCAACCGCGCCACCACTGTTGGCAGGCTCCGTTCCACGCCTGGCAGGGCTGCAGAGCGCGCTGCAGCCTGTCGCGATTTTTGCCGGCGCGGCGCTGCTGGTTCTGGGCCTCAGTCGCGTCGGCCTCCTGCTGGCCTACCGCGATCGCTTGCCCGGGCCGGACGGGCTTCTGCCCCTGCTGGTCATGGGCCTCCGCTTCGACGTCCTCGTCGTTGCGGTACTCTGCAGCCTGCCCCTGATGGTGCACCTGGTGGCACCCGGTGCGTTGCTTCGGGCTGGCGCCTGGCAACGGGCGCGGTTGGCCTGGTTCACTACGTGGATGCTGGTGCTGACCTTCAACGAGGCGGCGACCCCCGCATTCATGGCCGAGTTCGGCGTCCGACCCAACCGCCAGTACGTGGAGTACCTCGGTACGCCCGGCGTCGTCTTCGACACGCTGTGGCAGTCCAACCGGGCCAGCCTGCTGACCGGCCTCGGCCTGGCGGCAGTCGCAGCCCATGGCATCCGGACACTGCTCCGTCGCTTCCCCGCCGGCCGGGACAGCCCCGGGCCATGGTCGCGGGTGCTCGTCCTGCTGCCGCTGTTGATCCTGTTGGCCTACGCCGCGCGTGGCAGCCTCGGCCACCGGCCCCTCAGCGCCAGCAACGCGGCGCTGACGGCCGACGCCACCGTGAATGACCTGGCGCTGAATTCCACGTACTCCGTTGCCTACGCCGTCCGCCAGATGTGGCACGAGCGGGAGAGCCTGCGGGGTTACGGCCACCTGCCCGAGAAGGAGGCGCTGGACAGGGTCCGCGTCGCCATGCAGCTGCCCGAAAGCGCATTTTCCGCGCCGGGCGACTCCACCGCTCACATCCTGGTGCCCACGGTCCGGCTCGCGAGCAAGCCCAACCTCGTGATCCTCCTGCAGGAGAGCCTCGGCGCCCAGTACTTCGCCAGCCTCGGTGGCCAGCCCGTGGCCCAGGAACTGGAACGGTGGCGCGGCCGCAGCTTCTGGTTCGACCAGCTCTACGCCAGCGGCACGCGCTCGGCGCGCGGCATCGAGGCGGTAGTCACGGGCTTCCTGCCGACGCGTACGAGCAGCGTCATCAAGCTGGAAGGTGCCCAGCGAAACTTCTTTACGCTGGCCAGAGCCCTGAAGGCGCAGGGCTACCGCACCGAGTTCATTTACGGCGGTGACGCCAGCTTCGACAATATGCGGCGCTTCTTCCTCAATAACGGCTTCGACCGGGTCATTGACCAGCATGATCTCGCGGCGACGGCTGCATTCACCACGACCTGGGGGGTATCCGACGAGGACCTGTACGCCCGGGTGCACGAGGAGGTCGGCAACCACTACCGGGATGGCAGGCCGTCATTCACCCTGGTGTTCAGCACGTCGAACCACCCGCCCTACGATTTCCCGGATGGCAAGATCAGTCTGTTCGAGCAGCCCAAGCGGACACATCGGAATGCCGCGCGCTACGCGGACTTTGCCGTCGGCGCATACCTGGACCGGGCCGCCCGGTCGCCCTACTGGAAAAATACGGTCTTCACCGTTGTGGCAGACCACGAGAGCAAGTCGATTGGTTCCCAGCTGGTACCGATCTTCAGTTTCCATATCCCGGGCTTCATCACGGGCGGCCCCGTCAGGCCCCGGGTCGTCAGCCGCATCACCAGCCAGATAGACCTGCTGCCAACCACGCTGTCGCTCATGGGCCTCACCTTCACGCTTCCGGCCACGGGCATTGACCAGAGCCGGACTGACCTTGCCGGTCCGGGCCACGCCGTCATGCAGTTCAACGACAATGCGGCCTATCGGGTCGGCGACCGCCTGAACGTCCTGCTGCCCCACCAGCCGGTACGCCAGTTCCGGATCGCCGGGCAACAGCTGCTCCCGGTCCCGACCGACCCGGAGCTGGCCCGGGATGCCCTGGCCCAGGCCCAGGTGCCGATCCACGCCTATCGTGAAAACCGGTACCGTTGACGGCGGCGGCCACCGGTCGGCCTGCTGGGACGGCCTGAATGAAGGTGCCAGAACGCCTGCCGCGCGAGATCTGGGTGCTCGGCCTCGTAAGCCTGTGTATGGATGCCTCGTCGGAGATGATCCACAGCGTCCTCCCGCTCTTCCTGGTGGGCGTGGTAGGCGCCAGTGCCTTCATTCTGGGCCTCGTCGAGGGTCTTGCCGAAGCAGCGGCGTGCCTGGTCAAGCTGTTCTCGGGAGCGCTGTCTGACCGTCTGGGGCGGCGCAAGCCGCTGGTCCTGCTTGGCTACGGGCTGGCCGCGCTTTCGAAGCCGCTGTTTCCGCTGGCTGACAGCGCACTCACCGTCCTGCTGGCCCGGGTGGCGGACCGGATCGGCAAGGGCATCCGCGGCGCGCCCCGGGACGCGCTCATCGCCGACCTGACGTCCCCCGGGCAGCGCGGCGCAGCCTACGGCCTGCGCCAGTCCCTCGACACCACGGGCGCATTCCTGGGTCCCGCACTGGCAATCGCCATGCTGCTTGCCTGGCCCGGGAATCTGCGTGCAGTCATGTGGGTGGCGGTCGTCCCCGCCGCGCTGGCTTGCGGCCTCCTGGTGTCTGGCGTGCGCGAGCCCGAGCGTCGGCGCACCGGCCAGAACGATGCCACGTTGCCGGTGAGGCCAGCGCTCCGCCGGTTTCCACGGCAATTCTGGACGGTGCTCGTGGTGGTCGGCCTGCTCACGATGGCCCGCTTCTCCGATGCGTTCCTGTTGCTCCGGGCGCAGGCCGCGGGACTGCCGCTCGCCTGGCTGCCCGCCGTCCTGGTCCTGATGAACCTTGCCTACATGGCCACGGCCTATCCTGCCGGGCTGTGGGCAGACCGGGCCCCGCGCCGGCCCATTCTGCTGCTCGGTTGCGCCGTGCTCCTGGTCGCCGATCTGGTCCTCGCCGCCGGGGGCTCGCTGCTGCCAGTCGCTGCCGGCGTCGTCTTGTGGGGCGTCCACCTGGGCCTCACCGAGGGGCTGTTCGCCGCGCTGGTGGCCGAGTCCGCGCCGCCGGAGCTGCGCGCAACGGCATTTGGGCTCATGAACCTGGTCCGGGGCGTGCTCCTTCTTCCGGCAAGCGGCTTGGCCGGCTGGCTGTGGTCGGTCGCAGGTCCAAGTGCAGCCTTCGCCGCCGGCGCTGGCTTCGTCGTCCTCGCGATGGTTGGTCTGGTACTGCCGTCTCCAGGACCCCGGCGACCCGGCCCGGGTTGATCTCCAGGCGCACCGACGTCAGCCGGCGCAAATGCACTGCGGCCGTCGGTCTCGTATGCGGTGTACTTCCTTGTCAGAAGCGCGATACGCGACGCTCGATGCCCGAGCCAGTTTTGCTTACGATCTGGCCATGAGCCGTCTGGTCGTCGCCTGTCTCGCCGCTACCTGGGTGATCTGGGGCTCGACGTACCTGGCGATCCGTTTCGCGCTCGTCAGCTTCCCCCCGTACTTCCAGATGGGCACGCGCTTCCTCGTGGCCGGGCTCGGCCTCGCGCTGTGGATGCGCCTGGCCCGGCGGGCGTCCTGGCCGGATGGGCGCCAGTGGCGGAACGCAATGGTGGTGGGCACCCTCATGCTGGCGGGCGGGATGGGCAGCGTCGCCGTCGCCCAGCAGACCGTCGGGTCCGGTCTCGTCGTCGTCTTCATCGCCGTGGTGCCGCTGCTGATCGTCCTGATCAACCTGTTCTGGCGGGTGATCCCCGGCCGGCTGGAAATGGCGGGCATCGGCGTGGGCCTGGCCGGCGTGGTGATGCTGACCCAGGGCGCCGGCTTCCAGGCATCGCCCGCGGGACTGCTGGCCATGGTGACGGCATGCACCTGCTGGTCCCTCGGGAGCGTACTCAGCCAGCGCGCTCTGCCGCTCGCACCCGGCGCCATGGGTTTCGCGAGCGAGATGCTCTGTGGAGGCGCGGTGCTGATGGCGTTGTCGGGCGGCACCGGCGAGACCTTCAGCTGGCCACCGCAGCCGCTCGCCGCCTGGGCCTGGGTCTACCTGGTGGTGTTCGGCTCGCTGCTGGCCTTCAACGCCTACATGGTCCTGCTGGCCCGGGCCTCGGCGGGGCTCGCGGCGAGCTACACCTTCGTGAATCCCGTCATCGCGATGCTGCTCGGCGTTGCCTTCGGCGGCGAGACGATCACCGGCTTCGAGTGGGCGTCTGCCGGCGTGGTGCTCGCCGGGGTCCTGCTGCTCATCGCGCAGCCCGCGAAGTAATTGGGGACATGCCTGATTTTGGCGCTGCGGGATCTCCGAGTGGCGATCCCGCAGCGCCAAAATCAGGCATGTCCCCAATTACTTCGCGGGGTGGTACATCCCGTCGAAGATGGCATTCCAGGTCTTGCCGTTGTCCGCCGAGACCTCCCAGAGCTGGCTGACCTTGCCGCCCGACCGCCGCGTCCAGGTGATCCGGTTCCTGAGGGGCTTGCCGTCCTCGACCGAGTCGCCTTCCATCACCATGGCGCCGTTGACCAGGCCGCCCTCCAGCTCGAGTGCGGAGCCTTCGCGCCATACCCAGAACTGGCGCCACTTCCCCATGGCCGTATCGAAGAAGTTGAGGCTGGTGCCGGCGCTGCCGGAGCTCCCGGTCCAGGATTCCTGCAGCACGCAACCGTTCAGGATGGCGTCGATCCGGTTGCGGCCGGCGACGGTGCCGTTCGCATTCACCACTTCCCAGTTGCCGATCCAGAAGTCGAAGTGACGGGACCGGGGGTCGGGGCAGCCCGTGTCGCCGGCCTGGGAAGCAGCGGTTGCCGCCAGCAGTGCGAAGGTGATCAGCAGTCTTCCCAGTCGTGGCATTTCGCGGGCTCCCGAGGCCGTGTGCGCCTACACTATATCCCCAGCCCCGGAGGCCAGGTCCATGCGCCACGTCCCGTCTTCACTCATGGTTTTTGCGTTCCCTGTGCTCCTTTCCGCGGCGGGTGCTGCCCTTTCCGACACGGTCGTCCGGGTCGTCGTCACCAATGTGGTGAAACAGGACGGCGTGCTGCTGGCCGGTGCCTACAGCACTCCGGAGACCTGGCTCGGTGCCATCACCGTCGTCAGCAAGGACGTCCCGGTGGCGGGCAATGTCACCAACGGCACCGTGAGTTTCGAGATGCTGCTGCCGGCAGGGACCTATGCGCTGTCGGTGCTCCAGGACATGAACGGCAACCGGAAGCTGGACACGAACATGATCGGCATCCCGACCGAGGCATCCGGATCGTCCAACGATGCGCCGGCCCGGTGGAGCGCCCCGAAGTTCAGGGATGCCGTGTTCACGGTCGGCGACGAGCCCGTCGACCTGGCCATCAGGCTCAACTGACCCGGGGCACGCCTGCGCGATGACGGTTCGCAAGATCCTGAAGATGGGCGATCCCCGGCTGCTGGCGCTGGCGCGGCCAGTGCAGGCGTTCGACACACCGGAGCTGCACGGTCTCGTCGCCGACCTGTTCGACACGATGGCCGCCGCAAATGGCGCTGGCCTTGCGGCGCCCCAGGTCGGCGTCGATCTCGCCGTCGTCATCTTCGGTTTTGACCAGAACGAGCGCTATCCCGACGCGCCCGCCGTGCCGCGCACGGTGCTCGTCAACCCGCAGATCGAGGTCCTCGGTCCGGAGCAGGAGGAGGACTGGGAGGGTTGCCTGTCAGTCCCCGGAATGCGCGGCGTCGTGCCCCGCTGGGCGCATATTCGCTACCGGGGCTTCGACCAGTTCGGCCACGCCATCGACCGGGAGGCCACCGGTTTCCACGCCCGGGTCGTCCAGCACGAGTGCGATCACCTCATCGGCACGCTGTACCCGATGCGGATCCGGGACTTCACCCGGTTTGGCTACACGTCCGTGCTGTTCCCGGAGCTCGTGGATGCCGGGGATGACTAGCGGCGGCTGCCGAGGCTTGCCTCGAGCGGATTCCCGCCACCGCGCTATGCTTGGATCGTCACTTCGGAAGGACTGGCAATGACCTGGATCGTGCTACTGCTGGTGGTTATCGTTGCGCTCGCCGGGGCCGGCCTCTACAACAGGCTGGTGACCGCACGGAACGCCTACCGCAACGCCTTCGCGCAGATCGACGTGCAGCTCACCCGGAGGCACGACCTGGTACCGAACCTGGTCGAAGTGGCCCGGCGCTACATCCAGCACGAGCGTGAAACGCTGGAGGCGGTGATCTCGGCACGGTCTGCCGCCGTCGATGGCCTGCGGAAGGCGGCCGCGAACGTCTCGGATCCGGTCGCACTGCAGGAGCTGTCGTCCGTCGAGAACACGCTCGCTGGAGCCCTCGGACGCCTGCTCGCTGTCGCCGAGGCCTACCCGGACCTCAAGGGCAACGAGACCATGGCTCAGCTGACCGAGGAACTGACAGCGACAGAGAACCGGGTGGCCTTCGCCCGTCAGGCCTTCAATGACCAGGTCATGAGCTACAACAACGCCCGGGAGACCTTTCCCGGCAACCTGGTGGCCGGGATCTTCAGCTTCTCCCCGGCGCAGTTGCTCCAGATCGAATCGGCTGCCAAACGCGACGTGCCGCGAATCAGCTTCGGCTAGGCACGCCGAGGCCGGCCATGGACTTCTACGGCCGCCAGGAACGGGCCCTGCGTGCATCGCGGTGGCTGGTGGTCGCCTTCACGCTGGCCGTTGCCGTCGTCGTCATCGCCGTGAATGCAGTCGTCCTCATGGTGGTTGCCGTGTGGACCGCCGATACCGGCCCGGTGGTCCTCTCGCCAGGTGGCTGGATCGACAGGCACCCGGTACTGTTCTGGACGACGACGATCGGCGTGACCGCCACCATCGTCGGCGCGAGCCTCTGGAAGATCGTGCAGCTCCGGGCCGGCGGCCGGGTCGTCGCCCGGGACCTGGGTGCCCGGCTGGTGACCGGCGACGCCAGCGACCCGCTCCAGCGACGCCTCCGGAACGTAGTGGAGGAGATGGCCATCGCGTCCTGCGTGCCGGTCCCTGCCGTGTACATACTGGAATCCCGCGCCATGAACGCGCTGGCGGCCGGCTACGCGCCTGCAGCGGCGTGCCTCGTCGTCACGCGCGGCGCCCTGCTGGCCCTCGACCGCGACGAACTTCAGGGCGTCATCGGCCACGAGTTCAGCCACATCCTGAACGGGGATATGCGGCTCAACACGCGACTGGTCGGTTTCCTGCATGGGCTCTTCCTCGTCAGCGAAATCGGCCGTTTCCTGGGGCCCGGTCGTGCCGACGAAGATGGCGACCGACGGGGTGGCCTGCTCGGCTGGGCGGGCATCGCGATCTTCGTCGTCGGGCTCGCGGGCCTGTTCACCGGCCGTCTCCTGCAGGCCGCGGTGGCTCGCCAGCGCGAGCGGCTGGCAGACGCGTCCGCCGTCCAGTTCACGCGGGAGTCGCGTGGCCTCCGCAATGCGCTCGTCAAGGTGGGTGCCCACAAGGTCGGTTCCCGGCTAAGTCACCACGGCATCGACCGGGTGAGCCACATGCTCTTCGCGTCCGCAGGCGTACTCGACTTCGCGACTCACCCACCGCTTGTCGAGAGGATCCAGGCGCTCGATCCAACCTTCAGGTCGACGGAATTCGGGCCAATGCGCCACCTGCTCGATGCGAGGGAGGCGGCAGCCAGGGACGGCGGGGGCGTGGCGCCGGCGGCGGACCGACCGGCCGGGGCACTGGCCGAGGGCGTGGCGGCGGATGCCGCGATGATCGCCGGGATGGTCGGTAATCCGGGTCCCCGTGAGGTGCAATTCGCCGAGGGGCTTCGCGAAGCCATGCCGGCTGCTGTCCGGCGTGCGGCGGCGGATCCGGCGGCGGCAAGGGCCCTGCTCCTGGCCCTCGCCATCGGCTCAAGGGACCTGGACGAGCGGCTCGCGTTCGTGCGCCAGCAGCTCGGTCCGGATATTGCCGACCGCGTGCGGCAGTCACTGGCCGTCACGGAGACCCTGCCGGTGATCCAGCGGTTGCCCGCAGTCCTGCTGCTGATGGGACCCCTGCGGGAGACGAGCCGGGCCGAGCGGCAGGAACTCATCGGCGTGCTCAACGGCCTTATCACCCGCGGCGGTGCCCCGAGCGTGTTCGGCTACGCCCTGCGCAAGTCTGCCGCGACCTTCCTCCGTGACGAGCTGGCGCCACCGCCGGACCTGAGGTTCCTGCCGCTGCGCGCGGCGCGGGAGGACCTCCGGGTGATGCTCAGCATCGTTGCGCGCAGTGGCGTCGGCGACTCGGACGCCATGCGCCGGGCTTTCGATACCGGCTGGGCACAGCTGCAGCTGGCAGCCGCCTTCCCGGTTGCGGCGGCGACTACGTGGGTAGGCACCCTGGACAGGGCGATTGCCCGGGTCGACCGGCTGGCTCCCCACGACAAGGAGCGGGTCGTGCGCGCGCTTGCAGTCACGGTCGCCCATGACGGGCTGATCAACGTTGCGGAGGCCGAACTTCTCCGGCTCTTCTGCGCCCAGCTGCACTGCCCGTTGCCGCCGCTGCTCGCCGGGGTGCAGTCTCGCGGCTGAAGCCGCTGCTACGCGAGGGAGTCGAGCACTTCCGCCAGGCGCTCCGGCGCCGCGAAGAACGGCGAGTGTCCCGTCGGCAGCGTCAGCACCGTTTCGCAGGGTGAGGCCGCCACCATCTGTTCCTGCACGACCAGCGGCAGCGCCACGTCCCGGGAGCAGTGGATGTAGGCCCGGGGAATCTGGCCGAAGCGCCCGGGCGTGACCTGCACGTTCTCGAACATGACCGCGATGGGCTCCGGCCCGAGGCGGGCCTTCGCGACGGCGACGTCCTCGTCCGGGCAGTCCGCGAAGAACAGCTCCCGGAGGCGCGCCGGGTCCACTGTCACGCATTTGCCGTCGGGGGTCCGCACCGACGCCTCGTTGAGCGGGTTGTGCGGGTCCACGCTGCAGATCCGGACCAGCGAGTCCCCGTCCCGGGGCAGGAATCCCGTGACATAGACCAGGCGGCGGACCCGCCCGGGCAGTGCTTCCGCCACGGCGCTGATCACCAGGCCGCCCAGGCTGTGGCCCACCAGGACCACGTCCCCGCCGCAATCGCGCACGACGGCTTCGATCCGCTGCGCGTAGGCCTCGAGCGTCTGGCCGGCCACGGCGGCCGGATCGTCGCCGTGACCCGGCAGGTCCGGTGCGATGACGTCGTGCCCGCGGGCGCGGAGCAGCGGCACGACGTGCCGCCAGCACCAGGCGCCGTGCCACGCGCCGTGGATGAGGACGAAGGTTGCCATACGTACGACTGCGTTTGAGCCCGGGCCCGAAAGCTGCGATTCTCACGGCACTGATTGCCGGAGCGCAAATTCATGAAGCTGTACTACAGTCCGGGGGCCTGCTCGCTGGCCTCCCACATCGCGCTGATCGAGGCGGGCCTGACCTTCACCGCCGACAGGGTGGACATGCGCACCCGCCAGACCAGCGACGGGAGGGAGTTCGCGTCCGTGAACCCCAACGGCTACGTGCCCTCGCTGGAGCTTGACGACGGCGAGATCCTGAACGAGGGCCAGGCAATCCTCCAGTACATCGCCGACCGGGCGCCCGGCGCGCAGCTGGCCCCTCCCGCCGGCACCATGCCGCGCTACCGGCTGATCGAGTGGCTCAGCTTCATATCCTCGGAGCTGCACAAGGGCTTCGGCCCGCTGTTGCGGCCCGGCGGACCGGAGGACACCAAGGCGGCGATCCGGGACAAGCTGGGCCTGCGCCTTGGGTACGTGGCCAAGCACCTCGCGAGCCGCCAGTACCTGGTGGGTGATCACTTCACCGTGGCGGACGCGTACCTCTACACCATTCTCACCTGGACCCGCATCGCCGGAATCGATCTCGCGGCCTGGCCCGTCCTCGTCGCCTACCGGGACCGGGTCCAGCAGCGGCCCGCGGTGCAGTCGGCGCGCGCCGCCGAGGGGTTGAAAGCCTGACTTGCCGGCAGGCGGGAACCGCGCATGACGACTGACGCCGGGCTGGCCCGGCTGGAGCAGTCCAGCCCGTTCGCGGCCGACATCATCGCCCGTTACCCGGCGTTGTTCGACGAGCTGCGGACCAGTGGCCGGCTGGGCAGGCGTTGCGAGCCCGGGGAGCTCCGCAACCTGCTCGCCGCCCGCCTCTCCGGCACGTCCGGCGACGACGATTTCCTCCAGCGGCTGCGCCTGTTCCGCCACCGGGAGCTGGTGCGGATCGTCTGGCGCGACCTGAACGAGGGTGCGGACGTCACCGAGTCCCTGCGGGACCTGTCCGACCTGGCCGACGCCGCGATCAATGCCGCCCTGGAGTTTGCCGGCGAGCTGCTGCGCGCGCGACACGGGTCGCCCCGGGCCGAGGACGGCAGCCCCTGCGGCGCGGGCGTCGTCGCCATGGGCAAGCTCGGTGGCCACGAGCTCAATTTCTCCTCGGACGTGGACCTCGTGTTCGTTTTCTCCGGCCCCGGGGAAACGGATGGCGCCCGGACCCTCAGCAACGAGGAGTATTTCCGCCTGCTGGCCCAGCGCGTCATCGACCTGCTGAGCCGGAACACGGCGGACGGCTTCGTCTACCGGGTGGACGTCCGCCTGCGGCCCTTCGGCAGCGCGGGTCCTCTGGCGGTCAGTGTCGCCGCCCTGGAGAACTACCTTCTCCAGAACGGCCGGGACTGGGAGCGCTATGCCTGGATCAAGGCGCGCGTGGTCAATGACTGGGCCGATGCCGACTACCTCTACCGGGACGTGCTGAGGCCCTTCGTCTACCGCCGCTACCTGGACTACGGCGTGTTCAGCTCGCTGCGCGAGATGAAGTCGCTCATCGAGGCGGAGGTCGCCAGGAAGGAGTTCCACGGCAACCTCAAGCTGGGACCCGGTGGCATCCGCGAGATCGAGTTCATCGTCCAGGCCCTCCAGCTGGTGCGCGGTGGCACCGTGGCGCCGCTGCGGGAACGGGAAATCCTGAAGGCGCTGCCCGCGCTGGTGCGGGCCGGCTGCCTGCCGGAGCGGGACGCGGCGGAGCTCACGACGGCCTACCGTTTCCTGCGCCTTGCCGAGAACCGCATCCAGGCGCTGTACGACCGCCAGACCCACGACCTGCCGGCGGACCCGGCCGACCAGCAGCGCCTGGCGCTGGCGATGAATTCTCCCGACTGGGCCGCGTTCCTCGCGGCGCTCCAGCTGCAGCGGGACACGGTTGCCCGTCACTTCCGCGACATCGTCTTCCGCGGCACCAACGGCACGGGCGACAGCGACGATGCCGGTCCGGCCGCCACGGAACCGGGCTCGCCAGACGCGGACCTGGGCCGCGTCTGGCTCGAGGACGCGGCGCCGGACGTGCAGTTGCGGCGGGTAACTGCCGCGGGATTCCAGTCGCCGGCCGAGGTACTCGAGCGCGTCCGCCGCCTGCGGGAGGGTGGATTGCAGCAGCGCCTCGACCAGCCTGGCCGCCAGCGGCTCGACGCGCTGGTGCCCGCCGTGCTGCGCGCGGCCAGCCGGGAGCCCGAGGCCGCCCGCGCGCTGGATGGCATGGTCCTGGTGCTGGAGGCGATCGGCCGGCGATCAGCCTACTTCGCCCTGCTGAACGAGAACCCGGCGGCGCTCCGGCGCCTGGTGGGCATCTGCGCGGCCAGCGAGTTCCTGGCGCAGCTGGTCGCGACCCATCCGCTGCTGCTGGACGAGCTGCTGGACCCCCGGGTGTTCGAGCAGGCCCCCTCCCGGAGCGAGCTGGCGGCGGATCTCGACGTTCGCTTGTCCCGCGTGGCCGCCGACGATACGGAGGCGCGCCTCGACGCCCTCCGCAACTTCCAGCAGGCGGCAATCTTCCGGGTCGCCGTGGTGGACCTCACGGGCGTGCTGCCCCTGATGAAGGTCAGCGACCGCCTGACCGACATCGCCGAGCTCGTGCTGGAGGCCGCGCTCGCCCTGGCCTGGCAGGAACTGGTCGTCCGGCACGGCGAGCCGCACTGCCTGGCCGGCGGTGCGGCCCGTCCGGCCCGGTTTGCCATCGTGGCCTACGGCAAGCTCGGCGGCCTCGAGCTGGGCTATGGCTCAGACCTGGACCTGGTCTTCCTCAACGACTCGGAGGGAGATCAGCAGCAGACCGAGGGCGCGCAGCCGCTCGACAATGCGGTGTTCTTCTCCCGCCTGACCCGGCGGGTCATCAGCATCCTCACGATGCACACCACCTCGGGCAAGCTGTACGAGGTCGATATCCGCCTGCGTCCAAGCGGCCAGTCCGGCCTCCTGGTTTCCAGCCTGACCGCCTTCGACCTTTACCAGCGCCAGGACGCCTGGACCTGGGAGCACCAGGCCCTCTTGCGCAGCCGGGCCGTGGCGGGCGACGGCGGGGTGAAGGCCGCGTTCGAGCAGCTGCGCGTCAAGGCGCTCACCACCTACGTGCGCCGCGAGAACCTGGCGAAGGAAGTGACGGACATGCGCCAGCGGATGCGCGACGAGCTGTCCAGGGGCACGCCGGAGCTGCTGGACGTTAAGCAGGATCCCGGTGGCATCACCGACATCGAGTTCCTGGTGCAGTACCTCGTGCTGCGGGAGGCCTGGCGCTACCCGGACCTGGTCCGGTGGTCCGATAACATCCGGCAGCTGGAGGCACTGGCCGCCCACGGGATACTGGCGCCCGCCGACGCGGAGGAGCTGGCGGAGGCCTACAGGACCTACCGCCAGCGCATGCATCACCTGAACCTGGCCGGCGCGTCGGGGCTCGTGCCCCGGGACGAGGCGGCGGCGCTGGTCGCCACCGTGGTCCGGCACTGGCGGGCGGTGTTCTATACTGACGCCCCCCAGACTGCCGAATGACCCGCATGTCGATGCCCAAGGCCGCGTCCCGTACTTCCGCCGAGCCAGCGCTCGTCCAGCCGAACGCGGAGAACCATTACGATGTGACCCCGGCAGACCTGCCCCTGTCCTGCCCGATGCCGGGCATGCACCTCTGGAACTCTCACCCGAAGGTCTACCTGGCAATCGAGGAAGAGGGGCGCGCCAAGTGCCCGTACTGCGGGGCGACCTACGCCTTAACCCGCGCGCGGTGAGCGGCCCGCTGACGCACCTCAACCTGGCGCGCGGCTTTCGCGGCGGCGAACGACAGACGGAACTCCTCCTCCGCGGCCTGGCCGATCTCGGCTGGACCCAGCGCCTCGTTGCCCGGCGCGGCGAGCCGCTCGCGGCGCGCTGCCGGGACGTTCCCGGACTAGAGGTCGTGGAGGCTGGCGCCGGCGTCGCGGGTGCCTTCGTCGCCCTGCGCGGCGTGGGGCTGGTGCACAGCCACGAGGGTCGGGGGGTTCAGGCAGCTTGGCTGAACCACCTCTTCCGGGGCTCTCCCTATGTCATTACCCGGCGCGTGCAGAAGGGGCCCCGGCGCTCCCTGCTCAACCGCCGGATGTACCGGTCAGCAGTCGCCGTCGTCGCGATCTCCGAGGCGATCCGGGCGGCACTGGCGCGGCTGGACGCGCAGCTGCCCGTGAGGGTGATACCGAGCGCCAGCAGCGGGCTGGCCGCGAAGCTTGGCAACGTGGAGCGCCTGCGCGCCAGCTTCGGCGGCAGTTTCGTGGCGGGCCACGTCGGCGCGCTCGACGATTCCCACAAGGGACAACTGCAGATCATCGCCCTCGCGCGGCTCTGGCAGGCAACCCGTCCGGGGGTGCGCTTCGTGCTCGTCGGTGCCGGGCGCGACGAAGCCCGGCTGCGCCAGGCAGCCACCGGCCTCGACAACGTCATCTTCACCGGCGAGGTCGCCAACGTCGGCGATTACCTGGCTGCCTTCGACCTGTTCCTGTATCCGTCCCGTCACGAGGGCCTGGGCTCCATACTTCTCGACGCCCTCGAGGCCGGCCTGCCCGTGGTGGCGACGGCCGTGGGTGGCATCCCCGAGATCGTCAGGGACGGCGAGAATGGCGTGCTGGTGAAGCCCGACGAGCCCCTGGCCCTCGAGGCCGCCGTGGCGGCCTTCCATGCGGACCCCGCGCTGCGGGCGCGGGTGGCGGCGGCCAACCGGCAGCGGGCCCGGGAATTCTCCGCCGCCACCATGACGCGCCGCTACGACCGGCTGTACCGGGAGCTGGCTGGTCGCCAGAATGTCGGCCTTAGGTTGCCATGAGGTCCATCCCATGATCATCGTCACCGGCGGCGCCGGTTTCATCGGCAGCAACCTGGTTCGCGCGCTGAATGGCGCGGGGCACGCCGACATCCTGGTCGTGGACGACCTGCGGGACGCCCGCAAGATCCTGAACCTGTCCGACTGCCGCATCGCCGATTACGTGGACATGCACGAGTTCAGCACGCGGATCGCGGCCGGCCATGACTTCGGCCCGAAGCTGGAGGCCATCTTCCACCAGGGCGCCTGCACCGATACGACGGAGTGGAACGGCCTGCTGATGATGCGGTCGAACTACGATTTTTCGAGGCATGTGCTCCGCTATGCGACGGAGAGGCGGGTGCCGCTCGTGTACGCCTCGTCCGCCTCGGTCTACGGGGCTGGGCGGGAGTTCCGTGTGAGCGAGGAGTGCGAGCGGCCGATCAACGTCTATGCCTTCTCGAAGCTGATGTTCGACCGGCACGTGCGGCAGGTGTCCGGTACCTTCCGGTCCCCGGTGGTGGGGCTGCGCTATTTCAACGTCTACGGCCCCGGCGAGGCGCACAAGGGCGGCATGGCGAGCGTCATCCACCACTTCCGCGAGCAGCTGAAGTCCGGCGACGAGATCCGGCTGTTCGCCGGCAGCGACGGCTACGGCGACGGCGAGCAGGTGCGGGACTTCATCCACGTGGACGACATCGTCGCGGTGAACCTCTGGGCCTGGCGGCAGGGTGCCAGTTCAGGGATCTACAACCTGGGCACCGGCCAGGCCCGTAGCTTCAACGACGTGGCCCGGGCAGTGCTGAAATGGCACGGCCGCGGGCGGATCCAGTACATCCCCTTCCCCGAGAACCTGAAGGGCAGCTACCAGAGCTACACCCAGGCGGACCTCTCCGGCCTGCGGGCAGCGGGTTACGCGGCCGGCTTCATCCCGATCGAAGAAGGCGTGCCCCGGTATCTCGACGCCGTTGCCTGAGAACCCCGGGACGTGACCGCCACCCTCATCATCGGACCTGCCTGGGTCGGTGACATGGTCATGGCCCAGTCCCTGTTCCAGCTGCTGCGCCGGCAGGAGCCGGGCACGGCCATCGACGTCGTCGGGCCGCCCTGGTCGGTGCCGCTGGTCGCGCGGATGCCCGAGGTGCGGCAGGGAATTCCCCTTGGCGCCGGACACGGCACTTTCGCCCTGGGCGCGCGGCGGGCGCTGGGCCGGTCGCTTCGCGGCCAGGGCTATGACCGGGCGATCGTTCTCCCGCGGTCCTTCAAGTCGGCGCTCGTTCCCTGGTTTGCCCGGATCCCCGTCCGCACGGGCTTTGCCGCGGAGGCGCGGGGCCTGCTGCTGAACGACGCGCGGCGGCTCGACCGGGCGGTCCTCGACCAGACCGTCAAGCGCTTCCTCGCGCTGGGCGTGCCGCGCGGCGCTCCCGTGCCCGTGCCGCCGACGCCGGCCCTTCGCGTGGACGAGGCCAACCGGTCGGCGCTGCTCGAGCGCCTCGGGCTCGGCCAGCGGCCGGCGGTCGCCCTGATGCCGGGCGCCGCCTACGGTCCCGCCAAGCAGTGGCCTGTCGGCAGCTTCACCGCGCTCGCGACGCAGCTGATCGGGCGCGGCTTCGAGGTGTGGGTTCTCGGGTCTCGCGGGGAGGCGGGGCTGGGCGAGACGATCCTGTCCGGCGCCGGCTCACGCGTCTTCAATCTTTGCGGCCGGACCAGCCTGGAGGATACCGTCGACCTGCTGTCAGCTACCCGCGCCGCCGTCACGAACGATTCCGGGCTGATGCACGTGGCAGCCGCCGCGGGCACCCAGGTGGTGGCCATTTACGGCAGCAGCTCTCCGGACTTCACGCCGCCGCTGACGTCCCGCAAGGCCATCGTTTACCTGGGCCTGGACTGCAGCCCCTGCTTCAGGCGCGAGTGTCCCCTGGGCCACCTGAACTGCCTGAACCAGATCAGCCCGGCCAGCGTCCTGGCCGTCATGGACCTGTAGGAGCGCCTTCAGGCGCGACCACCACGCCTCGGTTCGGTCGACAGCAACTCGCCGTGCGGGCCGCCGACTTTGCGCAGTACGGTCAACCCGGTGCCAAAAGGCAGGTCCAGCAGCTGCAGGTCCGGGTCCTGCCGCAAATCGTCGATGAAGTGCTTCACGTCCACCTCGTAACGCCGGTCCGGTCCGTAGATGCCGGAGGGCTTGAGGATCATGCTGTCGTGGAACAGCACGATGCCCCGCGGGGCCAGGCGGTGGGCAAAGGCCTGGTAGTCAAAGCGGGCCTGCTCCGCCGAGTGGTAGCCGTCGATGAAGATCAGCCCGACATCGTTGAGCGACGCATACGCCGGCGTGGTCACGAACTCCTGCGTGGTGAGCAGGTGATGGCGCACGTTATCGAGGCCGAAGCCCTGGAAGTGGGCCTCGGTGGCGGCCGGGTCCTTCCAGAAATCGTCGGCCAGCGACGGATCGATGAAGTGCACGTCGCAGCGTTCGACATTGTCCTGGCAGGCCCTCGCGATGACCAGCGGCACGAAGCCACGCCAGGAGCCGATGATCACCGCCTGCTGCGGCCGCACCAGCCGGGCGAGGCCGTAGTAGATCCATCCGAGTCCGAGATTCAGGTCTTCGGCGCGCTGGTTGTGGCCCATGCGCAGGAGTTCCGGGTTCGCACAGAGGCGGGCAATCCAGGCAGTCAGGTCCTCGGCTTCCTGCAGCCGGGGCTGCGGCGTGGTCATCGCTAGCCCTTGGTGCGCGGCGGAGCCGGCGTCATCTGCTTCACCCAGGTCTCAAACGTCGTCATGTTCGGCGACTCCCACTGGTCCGGCGCGCGCAGGAACTTCGGGAAGTTCTTCGCCGTGTAGTCGTAGATCTTCTTCGGCAGCTGTTCCGGGCCCTCCAGCGAGAAGATCCGGGTGTTGTAGAGGAGCCGGCCCGGGGCGTTGTCCATCAGCATCCAGGGGATGTAGGGGGCTTCCTTGAACCACGCGCTGGTGCTGTAGACCTTCATCAGCTTCGGGTCCGCCAGTTCCGACATCCGGGTGTGAACCTGGAACATCTCCGAGGTCTTGTACCAGTCGCCGATGTACTCCCGCGGCCACTTGTCCCGGGTGAAGGGGGAGGGCCAGCGGGTGTGCACGTTGAAGGTCACGATCACCCGGTCGCCCACGGTCTCCCAGGGCAGGATGAAGGGGAACTCCACGGTCTCCTGCTTGCCCGCCTCGCCGAAGGTCTGCTTGAAGGAGGTGGCGTAGTAGGAGTTCACCGGGTCGTTGTTCGTGGGGTAGACCCTCACCGTCTCGCCGGTGAGCGGATTCTTCCAGGTCTCCAGGATCTCGCCGGTCTTGAGGTCGGTGTAGTACGAGATCTCCCGGTGCAGGTTCTCGTAGCGGCCGTCCGGCAGCCGTGTGACGCGGCTCATGCCGAAGCCCTCGTAACCGAAGAGCGGCAGGTTCTTCTGGTCCGGGCCGGTCACGGCGACCACGTCGCCCTTGTAGTAGCCGCAGGTTTCCCGCCCGTCGAGCGAGGCCACCACCTTGACCCAGGCCTTGAGGTTGTCCTCCGGCCGGCTGAAGTCGAACTTGATCGGGTCGCCAGCCGGGCCCGCGGACGCCGCCTGTGCTGACGCGCTCGCCAGGCCTGCTGCAACACCGGCAGTGAGGCCGGTGCCCAGGAACGCGCCCGCTGAACCCAGGGCCTGCCGACGGGACAGGAGAAACTGCGACGGATTGCGATTGATGAGCGACACAACGGGCCTCCGGGCTAAGCTTCGAGGTAGCTAGGTTAGCTGAATCCGGTCCCCGCCGGCGGGGCGAACAACCGTCTATGGATTCCACCTCCCGCCTGTTCTACGCCTTCCTGCTGGCAGCGAACCTGCTCGGCGGCTGCACCTCTGCGGCGTTCGTCGCGGTGAATGCCCAGTCGGCCTTCGGACCGTACGAGCGCACCGCCGGAATAGCCTACGGCGCCGATCCCCGCCAGCAACTGGATGTGTACCTCCCCGACGCACCGTCCGTGGAGCCGCCGGCCGTCGTCGTCTTCATCCACGGAGGCAGTTGGCAGACGGGGTCCAAGGAACAGTACCGCTTCGTGGGCAGCGGGCTGGCTGAGAAGGGCTACATCACCGTGGTGGCCAACTACCGCCTGAACCCGGACGTGCGCTTTCCGGTGTTCGTGGCTGATGCCGCCGAGGCGGTTGCCTGGACCCTGCGGAACATCGGCGAGTTTGGCGGCGACCCGCGGCGCGTGTTCGTAATGGGTCACTCGGCCGGCGCCCACACGGCGATGTTGCTGGCACTCGACCGCCGGTACCTGACGGCGGCGGGCGCCAGCCCGGAGGAAGTGCGCGGCGCCATCGGCCTGTCAGGCCCGTATGATTTCGCCATCGACTCCAGCCTGCTGCGCTCCGTGTTCGGTTCCGCGACGGATCCGGCGGAGACCCAGCCGGTCAAGTTCGTGCGCGGTGACGCGCCACCACTGCTGCTGATCCATGGAACCGATGACGGTATCTGCTGGGTCACGCACTCGATCCGGCTCACTGACCTCATCCGCACAGCCGGCGGTGAGGCTGAGTTACGGCTTTACCCGGGGCTCGGCCACGGCGCCACGGTTGGCGGCTTTTCTACGCTGCGACGGAAGCAAGCCCCCACCCTCGAGGACGTCGCGGCCTTCATTGCCGCGAACTAGGCGTCGCGCCGGTCGGCGCTCCTACGCCGCCGCGCGCAGCACGTTAATCGGCGCGAGTTCCGGGAAATGAGCATTCGCCAGCGGCGTGAGTGCGGTCCAGATGAAGCAGTGCTGGCCGGAGAGGCAGCCGTGGCTCACGCCGTCGGCGAACACCATCCAGGCCGAGTAGGGCGCGAAGCGGATCTCCACGTGGTGCTGGATCTCGTTCTGGAACTCCGGTGAGTCCTTCATGTAGTCGTGGAAGCGCTTCATGGCCCGGTCGTAGGGGCTCGTGTCCAGGACCTTGGCCAGTGGCACGACGGCGCTGACACCCTTCAGCAGCGCCGAGAGCAGTTGATCCAGTGCGTTCTTGTCCAGCCGGCCGATGTGACCCTTCGGCCCCGTGAAGCCGGCGCGTCCGGCATGCCGGGCGAACACGCTGCGGAAATCGCCCTTGCTGGCCCACACCCGGTCGCGGGTCGGGTGCACGTTGACCAGGAAGCGCAGGATGCGGTCGCCGTTGGTGGCGCCGTAGGCGCCGGCGTCCACGTGGATCAGCTCACTGGCCTTGTGGGCATCGATCGCCCGGCCGGCTTCCTCCATTGGGCGGAAGCTGCAGGTGCCGATGTCCGCGTTGCGCAGCAGGTCCGGCATGGTCCGCCGCGTCCATTCGGCCACGTTCAGGCGCAGCTGCGTCAGTGCGCGGTACGCGGCGGGGTAGAGCGGGGACTTCGGGTCCAGGCCGCGCACCGAGTCCGCCTCGGGGTGGTAGCTGACGTTCTTCCGGGTGATGGCGCCGGCCAGCTGGTCGCGCAGCACGTCCAGGTCCGCCTCGTCGGGCAACTCCACGGGACAGCGGGGCAGGTAGACGATGCGGCCCTGCTCCAGCACGTCCGACAGGGTGCGCGGGCCGGCGGTCGCTAGGCGGGCGGAGTCGAAGGTTTCCAGCATGGGGCGTCTCCGGGTTTCCCGTTAGTTTCGGGCATCGGAGGCGCGGGCGGCAACCGGCGGTTGGGCACTGTCGGGCCGCAGCGCGCCATCCAGGACCGCGTCGATCCGGCCGATGACGTCGTCCACGCGGATCAGGTCCATGGCGCCCGGGTCCCGCACCCGCTCGCCCCAGCGCAGTTCATCCACGGACTTGCCGAACTCCTGCCGGACGGCCTCCGGGTACCGGTCCACGACCAGCCGCTGGCTGAAGTAGGGACCGGTTCGGTGACGGTTGGACGTGGCATACAGGCCCACTACCGGAACGCCGGCGGCGGTTGCCATGTGCGCCGGGCCGGAGTCCGGGCAGATCACGAGGTCGGCGGCCTGGATGATCGCGAACAGCTGCTTGAGCCGCGTCTGGCCGATGAGGTTGACGACGCCGGGGTTCGCGGGCCCGCCCAGTGCCTGCTGGATCCGGGCGCCGTACTCGCGTTCCAGGTCGGTCGGTCCGCCGGTCAGCACGACCCGCGCGCCCCGTTTCTCGACCAGGTGCCGGGTTACGGCCGAATAATTCGCGACGCTCCAGTTGCGGTAGTTGCGGAACCGCTGGCTGGAGCAGGGACTGATCACGCACAGGGGGCGGGTGCCAACCGCCAGCGATCCGGCGTGCTCGCGGTCGCCTGAGGCCAGGCTGAAATCCCAGCGCAGGACCCGCTCACGCACGCCAACGTGCCCGGCAAAGCTGAAGAGGCCGTCCATGACGTGCTGGGACGGCGTCGGCGCGATCTTCTCGTTGGTGAAGAGCCACTGGTAGTCCCGGGCCCGGGCGCGGTCGAAGCCCAGCCGCCTGTCGGCCCTCACCACGCTGCTCACCAGGTTGGCGCGCATGGAGGCGTGCATGTGGAGCAGCAGCGGGAACCGGCGGCCGGCAAGCTGGCGGCGAATCGCCACCAGGCTCGCCCACGGGTTGCGCTTGTCGAAGGTGATAAACTCGATTCCCGACGCGCCTTCCAGCAAACCGAACTCGGTGCGGCCGATGATCCATGTGATGGGGGTGTCCGGCCAGGCTGCCTGCAGCGTGCGGACCACCGGCAGGGTGTGGCAGCAGTCACCGATGGCGGAGAGCCGTATAAGGCAGACCCTTTCCGGCACGGCTGTCCGTGACGTCCCGGCGGAGATCACGTCCTGCAGGGTTGCTGGCTTCGGCTGATCGGTCACAGGCAGAGAATCACCACCGGACGGCATCCACCTTGCCCAGACGCATCGCGAGACAGGACGGGAACGGCATCCTATACGAGGATGCCCTCCTCAGCCACGCAGACCCGGCGCTCTTCGAGCCGTCCACCTGGAGCGGCGCGCCCGTGGCGCCCGGTTACTCGGGTGGCCGGGGCGCCACGCTGTTCGTGGAGCAGGGTCGCCAGCGCTGGGTGCTCCGGCACTACCACCGCGGCGGCACGATCGGCCGCGTGCTCGACGACCAGTTCCTCTGGCTGGGCGAGGGGCGCACGCGCTGCTTCCGGGAATGGGACCTGCTGGCGTACCTGCAGGACCTGGGTCTCCCGGCCCCCCGGCCCGTCGGTGCCCGGTACCACCGGCGCGGCCTCACCTACACGGCCGACCTGCTCACCGTGCTTATCCCGGACGTGGAGCCCTTCTCTACCCGGCTTGGCCGGGGTCCGGCCGCACCCGACATCTGGGGCGCGGTGGGCCGGTGCATCAGCGACTTTCATCGGGCTGCCATATTTCACGCGGACCTCACCGCGCACAACCTGCAGATCGACTCGGCCGATCGCATCTTCCTGCTGGACTTCGACAGGGGCCTGGTCATGCGCAACGGCGGCGGCGGCTGGCGCCAGGCGAACCTGGCGCGATTGCACCGGTCGCTGACCAAGATCAGCGACGACGGGAGTGTCGAATTCACCCCCCGCGAGTGGCGCTGGCTGCTCGACGGCTACGAGAAGCCAGCCGGCAAGTAGGAGCGGCTTCAGCCGCGACCCGGCGTTTCCCGGCAGGCGCGTCTCAGCGCCAGAGGGAAATGCCGGGTCGCGGCTGAAGCCGCTCCTGCTGCGCCGCAAATCCTGGCCGCGCTGCCCTTGAAACAGCGGCACCGCGTTCCCATACAATGCGTTGGTCCTACCTCGCCGGAGATGAACTTGAAGCGGATCTTTCTGTTCCTGGCCACGAACATCGCGGTCCTTGCCGTGCTTTCTATTTCCATGCGATTGCTCGGTCTCGACACGTACATGGCGAGCACGGGGCAGGACCCGGTCGGGTTGCTGGCGTTCGCCGCCATCCTCGGCTTCGGCGGTTCGCTGATATCGCTGGCCATGTCCAAGTTCATTGCCAAGCGGTCAACCGGCGCCCGCGTCATCACCCAGCCTGCGAATGCCGAGGAAGCCTGGCTGGTCTCGACCGTGCGACGACTGGCCACGCAGGCCGGCATCGGCATGCCCGAGGTCGCGATCTACGACGCGCCTGACGTGAACGCCTTTGCCACGGGCGCGCGGCGTGATTCCGCCCTGGTGGCCGTCAGCACCGGCCTGCTGCGGCAGATGAGCAAGGACGAGGTGGAGGCGGTGCTGGGCCACGAGGTTGCCCACGTCGCCAACGGCGACATGGTGACCCTGACGCTCATCCAGGGTGTCGTGAATACCTTCGTGATCTTCCTGTCACGGATCATCGGCCGCTTCGTCGACCAGGTGATCTTCAAGAGCGAGCGCGGGCACGGTCCCGGCTTCTTCATGACGGTCATGGTCGCCCAGCTCGTGCTGGGCATCTTCGCCAGCATGATCGTGGCGTGGTTCTCGCGGCAGCGGGAGTTCCGGGCGGACGCGGGCGGCGCCCACCTGGCCGGCCGGCAGAAGATGATCAGCGCGCTGGAGGGCCTGCAGCGGGCGCACGAGCCGGCCGTCCTGCCCGACGGGCTCAAGGCCTTTGGCATCTCCGGCGGCCCGGGCCGCTTCGGCCGCCTCTTCATGACCCACCCGCCGTTGCCGGAGCGCATCGCCGCGCTGCGGTCCGGAACGTAGGAGCGGCGGTCGCCGCTCCTACTCCGGGCGCTCGTCGCGCTCGGTGCCGTTGGCCGGCGCGTCGGGCTTCTCGCCCTCGCCGGGCTCCTGCCCGGGGGGCGGCTCCAGGCTTTCCATGAGGGATCCATTCGGGGAGGAGTCGGCCTCGATGCCAAGATTGAACGTGGCAAACCCCGGCATCACCACCTGGTTGAGCGCCATGCCCACGACCCGGCCACGAACCGGCGAGTAGATCAGGTTCTGCTCGTTGGTGATCGGGTCCGTCACCGTGCCCAGGATGTCGCCGGAGGACACGAGCTGTCCCAGGCGGACCACGGAGAACAGGATTCCGCCGTAGTCGGACCGGATCCACGTGGAACGGTAGTAGACGGGCCGGGGCTGCGACAGCACATTCATCCGGTTCACGATCTTCAGGGCGTCCAGCAGCCGCACGATGCCCGCGGTGCCCTCGCGAACCTGTGCGGACTGGAGCCTGCCGGGCTCACCAGCTTCCAGCGTGACCGCTGGAATGCCGGCATCCGTGGCGGCCCGGCGCAGGGTTCCGGCGGTGCCAGGGCTGTGCAATACCATGAAAGCGCCAAAGCCGTTGGCGAACTCGCGGACGCTGGCATTGCGGAGGTCCGCCCGGAGCTGCGGCAGGTTGGTCCGGTTCAGCGACCCGGTGTGGATGTCCACGAGCCCGTCGCACTGGCGGATGACGTCCTCGAAGAGCGATGCGGCGATTCGGGACGCGGAACTGCCCGCCGGGTTGCCCGGGAAGTACCGGTTAAGGTCCCGGCGGTCCGGCAGGTAGCGGGAGCCGCGCCGGAAACCCTGGAGATTGACGATCGGAACGCCGATCACGGCGCCCTTCACCCGGCCCGGGTCCAGATCCTGGATCACGCGCCGGATCATCTCGATGCCATTGAGTTCGTCACCGTGGATCGCGCCGGTGAGGCACAGGATGGGCCCCTTGCCGACGCCGTTTACCACCAGGACGGGCGAGTCCCCGGACGTGCCGTCAAAGGCCTGGCCGCCGGACCACAGCAGGCGCCGGCTGGTGCCCGGCAGCACGGTCTCGCCCAGCATGACCAGCGGCTCGCCGCCACTGGAGCCGCCGGTGACTGGCGCAGGCGGCGTGGCGGGCTTCGGAGCGTCCACCACCGGGGAGGGCGGGGCGGACTTGCCGGGCGCGGACGGGCCCGGCGGCGGTGCCGGGCCCGCGGGTGGCCGGTCGCCGCTGCAGCCGCTGAGCACTGCAGCGGCGAGCAGTAATGCTGTTAAGAGGAATCTCACGCGGTGAAAGAGTAAGGGAAGGGCAGCAGACTTCTGTGAAACGGTAGCAGGTTTTCCGCAGCCACGTGAGCGACGCGCCGGGCGCGACGCGGCTTGCCTGTACACCGGCGAGTGCGCACGGCGTCACACCCTCGGCGTGAGTTGCGTCATCCGTTATTGTGAAACCTGTGGCAGTCTGTCCGGGCGGGGGCAGGTAACGTGCCGTCTGCCCGGTATCATTGGCTGCGGAACGGTCACCCCAACAGTGGATATGAGCAGCAGGTCGACGGCGATGAGCAGCAGCGGACGCGCCAGGGCGTGGCTGCTGGCGCTCTGCATGGGGCTGGTCTCCGTCGCGGCGCCCGGGACGGGCCTTCTGGCCCAGGAATCCCTGCCGCGGCCAGCCGGACTCGAGCCGGACATCGGTTTCTGGCGAAAGATCTTTGGTGAGGTCTCCACCCGGGAGGCGCTGGTCCACGACAACCGCTACCTCGGCATCGTCTACGAGAAGCTCGACCTCTCCGACCTGCAGTCCGATAGCGCCCGGCAGCGCGCGATGGACGCGGCCAAGTCCAGGTACTCGAAAATGCTGCTGCGGCTGGCCGCGGGCGACCGTTCGAATCTCGGCGAGGATGAGCGACGCGTACTCGCGCTGTGGGCCGGACGCCCCGGCAATGGCACGTTGCGAGCTGCTGCCGACCGGGTGCGCGTCCAGCTGGGCCTCTCCGACCGGTTCCTGGAGGGCTATGTCCGGTCCGGCCGCTGGGAGGACCACATCCGTGACAGTCTGCGGGAGGTCGGCGTCCCCGAGATGCTGGCGGCCCTGCCCCACGTGGAGTCCTCGTTCAACCCCGAAGCCCGTTCCTACGTGGGTGCCGCCGGCCTCTGGCAGTTCACGGCGGGCACCGGCCGGCGTTTCATGCGCATCGACAGCGCGGTCGACGAGCGGCGCGATCCCTATCGCTCGAGCGAGGCCGCCGCGCGACTGCTCAAGGCCAACTACGGCGAACTCGACTCCTGGCCCCTGGCGATCACCGGCTATAACCACGGTACCGGCGGCATGCGCCGGGCGATCCGCGCCGTGGGCACCGACGACATCGAGACGATCGTGCGCAACTACACCGGGCCCGCCTTCGGCTTCGCGTCGCGGAACTTCTACGTGTCCTTCCTGGCGGCCGAGGAAGTCGAGCGCAATGCCGTGAAGTACTTCGGGCCTGTCCGGCGCGACCCGCCGGAGAAGCTGACCACCATCCAGGTGCCCGCCTACCTGAGCGCCAGCACCCTGGAGCAGACCCTCGGCCTGCCCCGCGAGACGCTGCAGGCCTACAATCCGTCGCTGCTGCCGGCCATCTGGATGGGCAAGAAGTACGTGCCCCAGGGCTATACCCTGCGCCTGCCGGACACCGTGTCCGATGCTCACGCGCGCCTCGCGGAGATCCCCGGCAACGAGCGGCGCACCGCTCAGATCAGCGACCCGAAGCCGAGGACGCACCGGGTCCGCAGCGGCGAGACGCTGTCCGGCATCGCGGCGCGCCATGGCACGTCGGCGAGCCGCCTTGCCAGCCTCAACGGGTTGTCGAAGCGCAACCTGATCCGCACCGGGCAGGTTCTTCGCTTGCCGGGCGGCTCCGGCCCCGGGACCAGTGAACCGCCGTCCGGCCGCCCGTCGGGCAGCAAGACTTACGTGGTCCGGCGGGGCGACAATCTGGCCATCATCGCGAAGCGCACCGGCGTACCGCAGCGGCAGCTCATGGCGATCAATGCCATCGACAATCCGAACCGCATTTTCCCGGGGCAGCGGCTCCGGCTGGCTACCGGCAGCGAGGGCGGCTGATGAGCATCTGGACCCGCCTGTTGATCCTCGTGCTCGTCGCCGTGCCGGGCGTGGCTCCGTCCAGTTCGTCGGCGGCGGCCATCGAGATGGCCGACCGGGTGGTCGTGCGCAAGTCCGAGCGCCGGCTGCTGCTCATGCGGGGCGAGCGCGTCCTGCGCACTTTCGACGTGGCCCTCGGCCTGTCGCCCACGGGGCACAAGCAGCGGGAGGGGGACTTCCGGACGCCTGAGGGCAACTACCGGCTGGCCGGCCGAAACCCGAACAGCGACTTCTTCCTGGCCATTCAGGTGGACTACCCGGGGCCGGACGACCTGCGCCGTGCCTCGGCGGAGGGCGTGGAACCCGGCGGTCAGATCATGATTCACGGCCAGCCGAACCGCCCGTCGAAGCCCTTGGAGTACTACCAGTCGAGGGACTGGACCAACGGCTGCATCGCTGTTTCGAACGCCGACATGGTGGATATCTGGCTCATGACGCCGGACAACACGCCGATCCAGATCCTGCCCTGACCGCTTCCGCGTGGCCCCCCACACCCTAGTTGAAGTGATGCCGGAGGGCGCCCTCGAGGTGCTCTCCCAGCACGAGGTCAACCGCCTCCGGAGCACGGGAGAGGGCGGCCATCACGAGCTCCTGCGGCGCTGCGCGCTCGCCATCCTGAACTCCGGCAGCACCACCGACGACACCCGCGAGGTGCTCGAGCAGCACCGCAGCTTCGAGATAAACATCGTCCAGCAGGATCGCGGCGTGAAGCTGGGCCTGCGCGATGCGCCGCCGGGCGCCTTCGTGGACGGCGAGATGATCCGCGGCATTCGCGAGCTCCTCTTTGCCGTCCTGCGCGACGTGATCTACATCAACAGCGAGTTCGTCGCCGGCGGCCAGTTCGACCTCGACTCCACCCACGGCATCACCAACGCGGTATTCCACGTGCTGCGCAATGCCGGCGTGCTGAAGACCGGTGTCGAGCCCAACATCGTCGTTTGCTGGGGCGGGCACTCGATCAGTCGCGAAGAGTACGACTACACCAAGAAGGTGGGCTACGAGCTGGGGCTGCGCAAGCTGAACGTGTGCACCGGGTGTGGTGCGGGTGCGATGAAGGGCCCGATGAAGGGCGCCACCATCGGCCATTCGAAGCAGCGGATCCGGAATGGCCGTTACATCGGACTTACGGAGCCCGGCATCATCGCCGCGGAATCCCCGAATCCGATCGTCAACGAACTCGTGATCATGCCGGACATGGAGAAGCGCCTGGAGGCCTTCGCCCGGATCGCCCACGCAATCGTGATCTTTCCCGGCGGCGTGGGCACCGCCGAGGAGATCCTGTTCCTGCTCGGCATTCTCCTGCACCCCGACAACGCGGCCACCCCGCTGCCGCTGATACTCACCGGGCCCGAATCTAGCAGGGCCTACCTGGAGCAGGTTGATGCGTTCATAGGTGCCACGCTGGGCCCGGCGGCGCGTGAGCGGTACGAGATCATCATCGGCGATCCGCCCGCGGTGGCCACCTGGGTGCTGGGCAACGTGCGCCGCGTGCGTGATTTCCGCCACGCCCACAATGACGCGTACTACTACAACTGGCGGCTGCGGGTGGACAGCGTCTTCCAGCAGCCTTTTGTTGCCACCCACGAGTCAATGCGGCGGCTCGAGATCAGCCGTGACCTGCCAGCCCAGGTCCTTGCAGCGAACCTGCGCCGTGCTTTCTCGGGGATCGTCAGCGGCAACATCCGTGAGGAGGGCATTCGCGCCATCGAGGAGCACGGCCCCTTCGAGATACGTGGCGACAAGGACATCCTGGCCCGCCTCGACGCCCTTCTGCGCGCCTTCGTCGCGCAGCACCGCATGAAGCTGCCGGGACGTGCTTACGAGCCCTGTTATCGCGTCGTCGTTTGAAGTGCGAGGGGGTTCTCGCTTCACTCCGGTTATTGTCGGTTCCGGTTACACATTCCGCGCGGCGAGCCGTCGGGCGCGCCGCCAGCGCGACATGCCTGTGACCCAGTTCCTTCCGGAACAGGCGGGCGATGCCTAGAGTTTCCCCACGCTGACGAAGTGGGGAGACTGATATGACAGACCAGAAAAATCAGCCGCTATCCCCCAGCTTTCCGCAAGAACGAGACGCCAAGAATAACGGGACGCAGCGCTACACGCAGACTCTCACGGAACGCTCCGGACCGAATCTCGTTGCCCAGGATGGCAGGGACGTAAGTGGCTGGGATGCCTACCGCCGGTGGTTGAGCCGGGTGCAGTTGCCGGACAAGCGCAGGGTTGCGATGGACCCGGCCCTCTACACCTGGAAGGGTTATCGGAACTGGGCGGAGAAGGTCCGCCGGGACTGGACCCCTGAAGAAAAGTAAGACCTGTAACTGTTGGCGGACAGCCGCCACGAAGCCGGCAAAGACCGGATGCTGGAGATCCTGACGATCATGTCGGACGACGATCGCGACCACCCCCTGATCCGCAACGAGGATACGCTGCGCCGCCGCGCGTGGATCGACCAGGCACTGGCCAGCGTGCGGAGCCGGCTCAAGCCCGCGGAGCTGGGCGAGGCGCCTGCCGGACCGGAAGCCGAGGCCGTCGAGCCGGACGCGCCTGCCGCCGACGGCGGCAGGCCGAAGCTCTACCTGGTCCGGAATTCAGACTGACGGAGGTAGCTGACGGGCCTGGAGCCCCTTGAATTTCCGGCGGGCGGCCCTATAAAGGCGGTCCCGGCTTCAAGGTAACCACGCCCATGTCCGTCGCTGCACGCGAAACCCACGGTTTCCAGGCCGAGGTGCAGAAGCTCCTGCACCTCATGATCCACTCCCTCTACAGCAACCGGGAGATTTTCCTCCGGGAGCTGATCTCCAACGCGTCCGACGCTGCCGACAGGCTGCGCTTCGAGGCCCTGGCCAACCCTTCCCTGCTGGAACCCGATCCCGACCTGAAGGTCCGGGTGGAGTACGACCCGGTGGAGAAGACGGTGTCTGTCATCGACAACGGCATCGGCATGACCCGGGAGGAGGTGATCCGCCAGCTCGGCACCATCGCCCGCTCCGGCACCGGCGAGTTCATCAGCCAGCTCTCCGGCGAGCAGAAGAAGGACGCGAACCTCATCGGCCAGTTCGGCGTGGGCTTCTACTCGGCATTCATCGTGGCCGACCGGGTGGTCGTCGAGACCCGCCGGGCCGGCGCTCCCGCCACGGAGGGCGTGCACTGGGAGTCGGACGGCCAGGGGGAGTACAGCGTCGAGACCATCGAGCGGGCGGAGCGGGGTACGCGGGTGACCCTCCACCTGCGGGAGGACGCTGCCGAATTCGCCGACGAGTTTCGCCTGCGCACCCTGATCCGCAAGTACTCGGACCACATAGCCTTCCCCGTGGTGATGACCACGAAGGCCGAGGAGGGCGAGGCGAAGGAGGAGGCAGCCAACGAGGCCAAGGCGCTCTGGACCCGCCCCCGCACGGAAATCACGGATGACGAGTACAGGGAGTTCTACCGCCACGTTTCCCACGACTTCCAGGAGCCGCTGACCTGGAGCCACAACAAGGTCGAAGGCAAGAGGGAATACACGAGCCTGCTCTACGTGCCGGCCCGGGCCCCCTGGGACCTGTGGAACCGCTCCGGGTCCCGGGGCCTCAAGCTCTACGTGAAGCGCGTCTTCATCATGGACGACGCCGAGCAGTTCCTGCCGCTGTATCTCCGCTTCGTCCGGGGTGTTGTGGATTCCGGCGACCTGTCGCTGAACGTTTCGCGGGAACTGCTCCAGCAGGATGCCGTCGTCGAGTCCATGAAGTCCGCGCTGACCAAGCGCGTGCTGGACATGCTGGAGAAGCTGGCCAAGGACGACCCGGAGAAGTACGCCACGTTCTGGAAGGAGTTCGGCCGGGTTCTCAAGGAAGGACCCGCGGAGGACCACGCCAACCGGGAGAAGGTCGCCGGGCTGCTGCGCTTCTCAACCACCCACGACGACAGTCCCGTGCCCGGCCAGTCCCTCGCCGGTTACATCGGCCGCCGCCAGGGCGACAAGAAGGTCATCTGGTACCTGACGGCGGACAGCTTCAATGCCGCGAAGTCGAGCCCGCACCTGGAGGTTTTCCGCAAGCGGGGCATCGAGGTCCTGCTGCTCACGGACACCATCGACGAGTGGCTGATCGGCCACCTGGGCGAGTTCGACGGCCACGAGTTCCGGGACGTGAAGCGCGGCGAACTGGAGCTGGATGCCACGGAGGAGGGCAAGCCGGAGCCGTCGAAGCCCGACGCGGCCGAGCACGCGCCCCTGATCGACCGGCTGAAGACGCAGCTTGGCAAGCAGGTGCAGGACGTCCGGCCCACCAGCCGCCTCAGCGAGTCCGCCGCCTGCCTGGTGCTCGGCGAGCACGAGATGGGCGCCCAGATGCGCAAGCTGATGCAGGCCACCGGTCAGGCGGTTCCCGAGGTGCAGCCGATCCTGGAGATCAATCCTGCCCACCCGCTGCTCGTGCGGCTGGCTGCGGAGAATGACGACGCGCGCTTCGGCGACCTGGCCCAGCTGCTGTTCGACCAGGCACACCTGGCGGAAGGCGGGCAGCTCCCGGATCCGGGAGCTTTCGTGCAGAGGCTGAACCGTATCCTCCTCGGGTAGGAGCGGCTTGAGCCGCGACCCGCAGGGCCCCGCCGTCGAGAGACTCGCGGACTCGATTCTCGCCGGCAGGGCCCTGCGGGTCGCGGCTCAAGCCGCTCCTACATCGCCGTGGAGTCGGTTAACCTGTCCTGCATGACCTCGGGGCCACCACCGCGTGAAGCGCTTACCCTCGACGGCCCCGCCGGCCGTATCGAGGCACTGCTCGACACGCCGCCCGGGCCGCTGGCGCCGGCGGTTGGCGTGGTGTGTCATCCCCATCCCCAGCACCAGGGCACCATGCTGAACAAGGTGGTGCACACCGTCAGTCGCGCGCTCAACGACCTTGGGATCCCCGTGGTGCGGTTCAATTTCCGGGGCGTGGGCGCCAGCGAGGGCGCTTATGCCGATGGGGTCGGGGAGACGGAAGACGCGCTGGCGGTGGCCGCCTGGGCACAGCGGCGCTTTCCCGGGACCGCCCTGTGGCTGGGCGGGTTCTCGTTTGGCGCGGCGGTCGCGATCCGGGCAGCGGTCGCGAGCCCCTGCCGCCAGCTGATCAGCGTGGCGCCGCCCGTGGCGCGGATGGCCGGCCTGCTCGGTGATGCGGTACCGGCCTGTCCATGGCTGCTGGTTCAGGGCACGGCGGACGAGGTCGTACCGGCCGCCGACGTCGAGGCCTGGGCGCGGGGGCGAACACACCCGCCCGACCTGGTGCTGCTGCCGGACGTGGACCACTTCTTCCACGGGCGGCTAACCCTCCTTCGGGACACGATCATCAGCCGCGTGGTGCGGCCTGGAGCGCATTGATGCTGAGCCGCCTTCGCGAGTTCCTCGAAACCAGTGCTTCACCGGCATCCCGCCCGGACCCCGCTGCCCGCGTGCGGATTGCTGTGGCCGCATTGCTGGTGGAGCTGGCCCGTGCCGATCATGACGAGCAGGCCGTCGAGCATGCGGCCATTGCCGGCCTCATCGCACGGCACTTCCGGCTCGACAGGTCCGGCGCCGACGAGCTGCTGGCCGAGGCGAGATCCGCCGTGGACGATTCGGTGTCCCTGCGCGAATTCACCGCGCCGCTCCACCGGGAGCTCTCCTACGAGGACAAGCAGCGCATCATCGGCATGCTCTGGGACGTGGCGCTGGAGGACCGGACCCTCGACAAGTACGAGGACTACCTGATCGGCAAGGTGGCTGAACTGCTGTACGTCAGCCGGGGCGATGTGGTGCGGCTGAAGTTCGAGGCTGGCCAGCGCCGCATGGAGTAGGAGCGCCTTCAGGCGCGAGCGGCAGGCCCCGCCGTCGAGAGACTCGCGGACTCGATTCTCGCCGGCAGGGCCTGCCGCTCGCGCCTGAAGGCGCTCCTACTCCGCGACAAACTGGCGCTGGAACTTGACTGAGATGGGCGTAGTCGTGTTTTCGGGAGTCGCATCCACGGTGAAGACCAGCGTTTCATCCCCGCTTATTGCCACATCGCCGATGTAGTAGATCGCCTCGCCTTCCCGGATCTCGCGCAGGGTCAGGTCCTTGAACTGCCCGTTCAGGTTCACCGCTTCTACCGTCACGGAGCCAGGCACGGGGATTCCCGATGAGCCTTCTGCCATCTTTACCATCGAGATATTCACGAGGGCGCGATTGGCGCTGCGCACGATCCCGTAACTGGTCGCGATTTGCGGCGTCAGGCTGTCCGTGCGGATGGCATTGAAGTAGAGCGTGTACTCGCCAGATTCCTTTGACGAGGACGTGGCCGGCTCGGAGGGTGTGGTGACCGTGGCGGCGGGGGGTGGGGGCTTCTGGCCACAGGCGACGACCAGGCCGGCAAGCAGTAGCAAAACCCAGGCCAGCCTGGCACTTCTTCCCGTCTTGTTCATTGCGTTGGCTCCCCGTTCTTCTGGCGGAACTGCCGGTGCCGACTATAAACCCTCCACGGGCTCACAACACAGAGCGGCCCAGCGACGAGCACAACATGCCCGACAGGATCCTGTCGACCGGGAGCAGCATCGACACGGCCTGGATTGCGATCAGGGCGAACAGGGGCGAAAGGTCCAGCCCGCCGATGGCGGGGATCAGGCGCCGGAAAGGCGCCAGCACCGGCTCCACGATCGCGGCGACGAGCGCCGCGCCCGGATTGTAGCCGCCGGGACTGATCCAGCTCAGGACCACATAAATGATGATCGACCAGGTAAAGATGCTCAGCGCGAGCCTGACCAGGTTTAGCAGGGCCAGCGACAGCGTCGGCAGGATCTCGGGCTCCCCGATGCAGCCGATGCGGACCACCAGCACCGTGGCCAGGACCTGCAGGCCCACCAGCACCACGACAGTCGCCGTGTCGATGCGGCCGAAAGGCGGCAGCAGGCGCCGCAACGGAATGACCAGCGGGTTGGTCACCCGGAGGATGAACTGCACCAGTGGATTCCGCTTGTCCACGGCAGCCCACTGCAGGAGCAGTCGCATGGCGAAGGTGAGGATGTAGAGATCGAACAGGGTCCGCAGGATGAAGACGAGAGCGTTTTCCATGGTCCTACTTCCCTGCCGGAGAGCGGCCGAGCTCGGCGGATCGATCCCGTGCCGCCGCCAGGGCCTGTTTGACTATCGCATCCAGGTGGGCGGCCTCGAAGACCCGCAGTGCGGCCGCCGTGGTGCCCCCCGGCGAGGTCACCGCAGCCCGGAGACGGCCCGGCTCCGCCTTCGTCTCGATCACGAGACGCGCCGCCCCGAGAGCGGTTTCACGCGTCAGCGCGGCTGCCAGGTCCGCCGGCAGGCCCAGCTCGACGGCTGCTCGCTCCATGTGCTCCATCAGCAGGTAGAAGTACGCGGGCCCGCTGCCGGACACGGCCGTGACGGCATCCATCAGGGCCTCGTCCTGCAGCCAGACGGCCTGGCCGGTGGCCGACGCAATGTACTGCGCGACGTGCCGCTCCACCTCACCGACCCCGGCCGACGCTGCGAGGCCAGAGATGCCGGCGCCGATCGTGGCGGGCTGGTTGGGCATGACCCGTACCAGAGGAGTGCCGGGACCAAACCAGCCGCGCAGTGACTCCAGCTTGATGCCGGCTGCAACGGACATGACCAGCTGCCCGGCGTGGCGAGACCCCGCGGCGAGGTGCCGCGCTATGTCTGCCATTACCTGAGGCTTGATCGCGAGGACGAGGACGTCGGCCGTCCGCGCCACTTCCCTGTTGTCCGAGTGAATTCCGACACCCGCGTGCAGTGCGACGACCTGCTCGAGCTGGGCCGGATCGGGGTCGGCGACCTGGATGCGTCCGGCGGGATGGCCGGCCTGCAGGAGGCCCCGGACGAGGGCGCGGGCCATGTTGCCCCCGCCGATCATGCCGATGGTCAGGTTCTCGAAGGTCATGTCGCTCCGCTCAGGTCTTCTGGTCATGTTCCTGCCATTGGCGGCGCTCACCGAACAATGCGGTCCCGACTCGAACCATCGTGCTGCCTTCCTCGATGGCAATCTCGAAATCGTCCGACATCCCCATCGAGAGGGTATCGAGGTCGTGACCGCCGGCAACCAGCTCGTCGAGGAGTCTCCGCGCAGCGCGATATTCCACGCGCAGCGCCTCCGCGTCGAGTCCTGCGTTGGGCAAGAGCATCAGGCCGCGCAGGCGGACGCGCGGCAGCCCGGCGATCAGTGCCGCCAGGGCGGGAACGTCCGCCCGGGGGCAACCGGCCCGCGGCACTCCTCCCGGGGTCCCCGGGCGCGGCCCGGCCTCCCCCCCGGCCAGTCCGGGCTCCAGCTGGATGCACACCTGGAGCGGCTCCCCGTGATGGGGCCTCTGCGCGGAGAGCCGCTCGGCAATCCGGGCAGACGTCACAGTCTGGGCCCAGGCGAAATTCATGGCGATCTCGCGGGTCTTGTTGGACTGGATCCGGCCGATGAAATGCCAGACTGCATCACGGCCGGCGGCCGCCACCTTCGGTAATGCTTCCTGGAGGTAGTTCTCGCCGAAGTCCGACAGCCCTGCGGCAAGGGCCTCTCTCACGACCGCCGCCGGATGGCCCTTGCTGACCGCCACCAGGGTGACGGGGACCGGCCGTGCGCCCCTGGTAGCCGCCCGGGCCGTTGCCCGGGCCATGCGGGCGCGAATTTCGCCCAGATGATCCGTGATTCCCGTCACGACCACCCCGCCGACCCGGCTGTACTATGTTCACAGCCTGATCCGGTTATGGAAACCGGGCTGTGGACCGGGGCATGGGCCGCGGGAATGGGCTGGGGATAAAGATGGCTGTCGATATTGCGCAACTTCTCGCGTTTGCGGTGAAGAGCAAGGCGTCGGACCTGCACCTGTCTGCGGGAGTGCCGCCGATGATTCGTGTTGACGGCGACGTCAAGCGGGTGAACATGCCGGCGCTGGTGCACAAGGATGTTCATAGCATGATCTATGACATCATGAACGACAAGCAGCGGAAAGACTACGAGGAGTTCCTGGAGACGGACTTCTCCTTCGAGATTCCCAAGCTGGCCCGCTTCCGGGTCAATGCCTACAACCAGATGCGCGGCGCCGGTGCCGTCTTCCGGACCATCCCCTCGATCATCCAGACGCTGGAGGACCTCAAGGCCCCGGCGATCTTCCGCGACATCTCGATGTATCCCCGCGGCATCGTGCTGGTCACCGGCCCCACCGGCTCCGGCAAGTCGACGACGCTGGCCGCGATGATCGACTACATCAACGACAACAAGCCCGACCACATCCTCACCATCGAGGACCCGATCGAGTTCGTCCACGAGAGCAAGCGCTGCCTGATCAACCAGCGGGAGGTCCACAAGGACACCCTCGGGTTCAGCGAAGCGCTGCGCTCGGCCCTGCGCGAGGACCCCGACGTGATTCTCGTGGGTGAAATGCGCGACCTGGAGACAATTCGCCTGGCGCTCACCGCCGCCGAGACGGGCCACCTGGTCTTCGGCACGCTGCACACCAGTTCGGCGGCCAAGACCATGGACCGCATCATCGATGTCTTCCCGGCCCAGGAAAAGGAAATGGTCCGGGCCATGCTCTCCGAGTCGCTGCGCGCGGTCATCTCCCAGGCACTGCTGAAACGTATCGGCGGTGGCCGGGTTGCCGCCCACGAGATCATGATCGGCACGCCGGCCATCCGGAACCTCATCCGCGAGGGCAAGGTGGCCCAGATGTACTCCGCGATCCAGACCGGCGTGAAGGAAGGGATGCAGACCCTCGATCAGTGCCTGCAGGAGCTTCTGTCCAAGGGTGTCATCACCAAGGAAGAGGCCCGGTTCAAGGCGCAGAACAAGGACAGCTTCTAGTACTTAGCATGACGGCGGGCCAGGGTGGCCCCCGGGAGTCAAGGCGATGGAACGCGACCAGGCAACAAAGCTGATTCAGGGCCTCCTGAAGAAGATGGTGGACAAGAACGGGTCCGATCTCTTCATCACGACAGGCTTTCCCCCGGCCATCAAGATCGATGGCGAGATCCACCGGGCCGCGGAGCAGCCCCTGACCAGTGACCAGAGCGCGGTCATCGTCCGCTCGATCATGAACGACCGCCAGGCGCGGGAGTTCGACGCGTCCAAGGAATGCAACTTCGCAATCAGCCCCCAGGGCATCGGGCGCTTTCGCGTCAGTGCCTTCATCCAGCAGGGGCAGGTGGGCGCGGTGCTCCGCCGCATCATCACCAAGATTCCGACGCTCGAGGAGCTCGAGCTGCCGCCGGTCATGTCGGAAGTCGCGATGACCAAGCGTGGCCTCGTGATCGTCGTTGGCGCCACCGGCTCCGGCAAGTCGACCACACTGGCGGCGATGGTTCACCACCGCAACATGAACAGCCGTGGCCACATCGTGACCGTCGAGGATCCCGTCGAATACGTGCACCCGCACGGCCGTTGTGTCGTCACCCAGCGGGAAGTCGGTGTGGATACCGAGAGCTGGCACTCCGCCCTGAAGAACACCCTTCGTCAGGCGCCTGATGTGATCCTGATCGGTGAGATCCGGGACCGGGACACCATGGAGTTCGGCATCCAGTTTGCCGAGACGGGCCACCTTTGCCTGGCCACCCTGCACGCGAACAGCGCCAACCAGGCCCTCGACCGCATCATCAACTTCTTTCCCGAGGAGAAGCGCGGCCAGCTGCTGATGGACATGTCGCTCAACGTGAAGGCCCTGATCTCCCAGCGACTCATTCCGCGCCAGTCCGGTGAAGGCCGGATCGCGGCCATGGAAGTCATGCTGCAGTCACCGTTGATCTCCGACCTGATCTTCAAGGGGGAGGTCCTCAAGATCAAGGAAATCATGGCCAAGTCCACCCGCATGGGCATGCAGACCTTCGACCAGGACCTGTTCAATCTCTACGAGAACAACAAGATCTCCTACGACGAGGCGATGCGCAATTCAGACTCTAAGAACGAGCTGCGGCTCCGGATCAAACTGGAGAGCAAGCGCGACAAGACGGTTGCCGCCGACGACTCGGGCGGCCTCACCATGATGGAAGAAGAGAAGAAGGCGGCGCTCTACTAGGGCCAACCCATGAACGTTCAGCCACTTTTCAACCTGATGGTGGAGAAACGGGCGTCGGACCTGTTCCTCACCTGCTTCGCCCCGGTCAAGATCAAGATCGACGGCAAGATCATCCCGGTCAACAAGCTGGAGCTGACGCCCCAGATGGTGCGCCAGGCCGCCATGGAGCTGATGACCGGCGAGCAGCTGGAGGAGTTCAACCGGGAGCTGGAGATCGACTTTGCCGTGTCGAAGCCCGGCCTCGGCCGGTTCCGCGTGAACATCTTCCACCAGCGCGGCAACGTGGCGCTGGTGATGCGCTACATCACCTGCGACCTCCCCGACCTGGATACGCTGGGCATGCCGGCCATCCTCAAGGACCTGGTGATGTTCAGGCGCGGCCTGCTGCTTATGGTGGGCGCGACCGGCTCCGGCAAGTCCACGACCCTGGCCGGCATGATCAACTACCGGAACGAGAAGACGGCGTCCCACATCATCACGATCGAGGATCCCATCGAGTTCCTGCACGCGAACAAGAAGTCCATCGTCAACCAGCGCGAGGTGGGGGCGGACACCAAGTCCTATGCCCGCGCGCTGAAGAGCGCGATGCGCGAGGCGCCGGATGTCATCCTGGTGGGCGAAGTCCGTGATCGCGAGACGATGCAGACGACCATCGACCTGGCGGGCACCGGGCACCTGGCCGTTGCCACGCTCCACTCGAACAATGCTCCGGAGACCCTCGACCGCATCATCAACCTCTTTCCGGAGGAACAGCACCCGCAGGTCTACATGGACCTGTCTCAGTACCTGAGGGCGATCATCTCGCAGCGCCTCGTCCGTGGCGTCGACGGCCAGCGGGTAGCAGCCGTGGAGGTCATGCTGAATACACCGCGCATCGCGGAGCTGATCCAGCGCGGCGACGTCAGCAAGGTGAAGGAATCCTTCCGGGACAGCACCGAGCAGGGCATGCAGACCTTCGACCAGTCCCTCCTCAAGCTCTACAAGGATGGCAAGGTCTCGATGGAAGAGGCTCTGGCCAACGCCGACTCCCGCTCGAACCTCGAGGCGCAGATCCACTTCGCGTAGGGGAGTCCCGTAGGAGCGCCTTCAGGCGCGACCGGGTATTCCCCTTCCTCGCTGAGACGCTCCTTCCGGGGAATACCCGGTCGCGCCTGAAGGCGCTCCTACGGGGCCATATACTGCCGGGCATGACCCAGCCCGCAGCCCCGTCCTTCTCCACGCTCCCGCTCCCGTCGCCCCTTGCCCGGGCCATCGAAGTGCTGGGCTTTGCCAGCATGACACCGGTGCAGGAGCACGCCCTGCCCGGGCTGCTGGCTGGCCGGGATGTCATCGCCCAGGCCCGCACGGGCAGCGGCAAGACTGTCGCCTTCGGCCTCGGCCTGCTGGCCCGTACCGACGTGGAGAGCGACCGGGTGCAGGCGCTGGTGCTCTGCCCGACCCGGGAACTGGCCGACCAGGTGGGCACTGAGGTGCGGCGCCTGGCGCGCTTCATTCCGAACCTCCGGGTGGTGACCCTGTGCGGCGGCGTTCCGGTCCGCGCGCAGACGCCGTCGCTGCAGGTGGCTCCCCACGTCGTCGTCGGCACGCCGGGCCGGATCCTGGACCACCTGCAGCGCGGGACCATCGATCTCGCCGGCCTCCGGGTGCTGGTGCTCGACGAGGCCGACCGGATGCTCGACATGGGCTTCCTGGACGCGATCAGCGCCGTCGTCGAGCGGGCGCCGAAGGTGCGCCAGACGCTGCTGTTCTCCGCAACCTGGCCGGACGAGATCCGTGCCCTGAGCCGCAGCCTGCAGCGCGATCCGGTCGAGGTCACGGTCGACACCGTCGCCCCCGCCGACGACATCGAACAGCTCTTCTTCGATGTGGTGCCGGCGCAGAAGGCCGAAGCGCTGGCGGCCCTGCTCCTGCACTACCGGCCGGAAACGGCGCTGGTGTTCTGCCAGACCCGCAACGACGTGCGCGACGTGGCCGCCGGCCTGGCGGAGCGCGGCTTCTCCGTGCTCGCCCTGCACGGCGAGATGGACCAGCGGGAGCGGGACGAAGCGCTCCTGCGCTTTGCCAACCGGAGCTGCGCCGTGCTCGTGGCGACCGACGTCGCCGCCCGGGGCCTCGATATCAAGGGACTGTCCGCCGTCGTGTCCTGGGAGCTGCCAACCGACCCCGACATCCACCTGCACCGGATCGGCCGCACCGGCCGCGCCGGCGAGAAGGGCCTGTCGCTTGCCCTCGTTGCGCCCCGCGAGATCGAACGGGCCGCCGCGGTGGAGGCCCGCACCGGCGTGGCCGCGACCTGGACGGCGTTGTCCCCGGTCACCGGCACGCCCGCGCCCGCACCCATGACGACCCTCACGATCGACGGCGGCCGCCAGGACAAGCTCCGGCCGGGCGACCTCCTGGGAGCCCTCACGGGCGACGTCGGGCTGCCGGGCGATGCGATTGGCAAGATCGACATCGTCGCCCGCCGCTCCTACGTTGCCGTGCGCCGGGACCGGGCCGAGGCGGCGTTGCGTGGCCTGCGCGCCGGCAAGATCAAGGGGAGGACCTTCCGCATCTCCCGGCTCGGGGGCGCGGGGTGATGGACCGGCCCCAACCGCGGAATCCCCTCCACGGCATCACCCTGGAGGCCATCGTCAACGAGCTGGTGGCTTCCCTGGGCTGGGAGGAACTGGGCCGGCGCATTCCGGTCCGCTGCTTCACCAACGATCCCAGCGTGCCCTCGAGCCTCAAATTCCTGCGCCAGACGCCCTGGGCGCGCTCAAGGGTCGAGGCCCTGTATCTGGAAGTGCGGCAGGCACCCCAGTGAGTCCGGGTGCCGCTCCACCCTGCGTCGTGCATGAGGACGACGACCTGCTGGTCGTGAACAAGCCGCCGGGCTGGAACACCCACGCGCCGTCGGCCCACGCCGGGGAGGGCATCTACGACTGGCTGAAGCACCGGGAGCCCCGCTGGGCCCGGCTCGCCATCGTCCACCGACTCGACAAGGACACCAGCGGGCTGCTGGTCTTCGGCAAGACCGTCGAGGCCAACCGGTCCCTCACCGCGCAGTTCACCGCGCGGGAGGTCCGCAAGCGCTACACGCTGGTGACCGACCGGCCGGTGGCGCGGGACGAGTTCACCGTGGTGTCGGCGATCGTGCGGGCGGGCAACCGGTACGTGACGCGGCCTGCCGGCGCCGGGGATCGCGCCGAAACGCGGTTTCGCGTCCTGCGCCGCGCGGACGGTCGCACCTGGGTCGAGGCGGAGCCGGTGACCGGACGTACCCACCAGATCCGGGTCCATGCCGCCGCGGAGGGCCTGCCGATCCTCGGTGATCCCCTTTACGGCGGGGCGGCTGCCTCCCGGCTTCACCTGCACGCAGCGGCGCTTGAGTTCCACCATCCCCGCACCCGGGAGACCGTGCGCCTGGAGTCACCCCCCGATTTCAGCTCACCGGCTGCCCGGCAGCTGCGCGATGCCATCGTCGACCAACAGCTCACGACCGCCTTTCGCGCGGTGCACGGGGCCGCTGACGGCCGGCACGGCCGTTACCGGGACCGGCTGGGGGAATGGCAGCTGTTCGAGGGGGAGGACGAGCCCGCGGCGGACGAAGCGAGCGCCCTGGTGGGTGCCGCCGAAGGACCACCGGCCGTCCGCGGGGTCTACTTCAAGCGGCTGCTCCGGCAGGTCCGGAAGACAACCGTCGCCGAGGCTTCGCCCCGGCTCGTGGCGGGAGTCCCGGCGCCGGATCGCTTCCCCGTGAGCGAGAACGGCGTGACCTTCGAGCTCAGCTTCGCCGAGGGCTACTCCACCGGCCTCTTCCTCGACCAGCGCGACAACCGGCGGCGGCTGCTCCATGGCCACATTGCCGCGAACTTCCCGCTCTACGGTGAAGTGGTGAGGGACGCGCCGGAAGTGCTCAACTGCTTCGCCTACACCTGCGCCTTCAGCGTCTGCGCCGCGCTCGGCGGCGCCCGGGCCACCAGCCTGGACCTGTCCCGGAAGTACCTGGACTGGGGCCGCCACAATTTCGGGCTGAACGGCCTGGATCCGGCAGCCCACGACTTCATCTACGGCGACGTCTTCGACTGGCTGAAACGGCTGGCGAAGAAGGGCCGGGCATTTGACGCCATCCTGCTGGATCCCCCGACCTTCTCCCGGTCCCCGGGCCGGGGGGATTTCCGGGCCGAGGCCGACTACGGCCGGCTCGTGGCGCTGGCATTGCCCCTGCTGCGGCCCCGGGGCGTGCTGCTCGCGTCGGCCAATACAGCGCGGCTTTCCGCCGCGTCGTTCATCGAGCAGGTGCACGCGGCGATCGGAGCGGCCGGGCGCTACATCGTCCAGGAGCATTACGTGCCCCAGCCGCCGGATTTTCCCGTTACGCGGGAGGAGCCGGCCTACCTGAAGACCCTGTGGCTCCGGCTGGGTTGACGCCGCGGCAGCCCTGGGCGAACAATGCCGCGAAATAGCAAATAGCCGGATCCATCTCGCCCCGCGGCTTCCGCCGCCGATCCGGCAGGAGAACCGCCCGATGCGCTGCCATCAGTTTCTCTTTGCCTGCTTCGTTGCCTTCGGGTCGTGCACGGCGGCCCAGGCCCAGCTCACCTACACGATCGACGAACTAGCCCTGCTGCCCGGCTCGGCGGAAGTGCAGGTGAACGCCGTCAACGCCGCAGGCGCCGTGGTGGGCGCCACGAAGCCCACCGGAGGCTCCTACGAATCGGCCCTCTGGCCGGCGGGCAGCGGGGCGGCGACCAGCCTGGCAACGGCGATCGGCCGCCCGACCTCGGTGGCCGACGCGATCAACGGTCCGGGGAACCTCGTGCTCCAGGCGTTCGCCACCTCGGCCCTGGACGCGACAGCGCACCTCTGGAACGGCAGCACGCTGACCAACCTGGGCAAGCTCGACACCGGCGTGCCGGGCTTCGGCTTCCCGGGCAGCATCGCGACGGCCATGAGCGACTCGGGCCAGGTGGTGGGCCGCGCCTGGAACTCGCCGACGGACACCGGCAGCTACCGCGCGTTTAGCTGGCAGGGCGGGGTGCTCACCGACCTGGGCCTGGCCGGCGGCTGCAACACGTCCGAAGCCTACGACATCAACAACAACGGCCAGATCATCGGCTACGTGTACGGCGGCGCGTGCGGTGCGGTCAGCGAGGCGGTGGTGTGGCCCGGCGCGGCCGCGGCGGCGGTGACCGTCAACAGCCTGCTGACGACGGCCGGTATCCCGCGCCCGATTGGCGTGCGCTGGGCCACCGGGATCAACGACAGCGGCGCGTTGCTGGTCCAGGAAGTGGCGAGCAGCAAGGGCCGCTGCCTGATCGTCACGCCGCCACCCGGCGTGACGGTGCTCGAGCTCGGCTGGATTGGCACCGACGCCCAGTTCCTCACGAACTGCGCGCCGGGCAAGATCAACAACCTGGGCGAGGCCGTGGCCACCCAGTCCGGCGGCGCGGACGACCTGGCGCTGCTGTGGTCGGGCGGCACCCTCCACGACCTGAACACGCTGCTGGACGCGACAGCGGCCGCCGAATGGGACCTGGAGTCCGCGGTGGACATCACCGACGGCGGCACCATCGTCGGCGTGGGCCGGCGGAACGGCCAGTTGCGCGGCTACCGGGCGGTCCGTGCGGGCGGTGGCAGCGGCAACGTCACGGTGACGGACTCCGTCGGCACCGTGGACGACAGGAACCTGCCGTTTGGTGCCGTTACTCTCGGCGTCGGCACCATTGGCACGGTGACGGTGACCAATGGCACCGCCGGTGCCGCCGCCATCGCCATCACCGACGGCCTTGCCGCACCCTTCGGGATCGCCGACCCCGGGGACTGCACGCTCACGCTGCAGCCCGCGGAAACCTGCACGATCACCGTCTCCTACGATCCCGCGGCGGCGGTCGTCTCAACGGACTCGCTGACCCTGGACCTGGGCGGCACGCCGGCGGTGGTCGGCGTCTCCGGCACCGGGCGGACCGCGACCACCAGCGTCACCGATTCCATCAACCCGGGTGACGACGCGATCGTGCCCTTCGGCAACACGGTGCTGGTGGGCGGCTCGGGCACGGCGACGGTGACGGTCCGGAACACGGATCTGGTGCCGGTGAACGTCGCGGTCACGGCCGGCCTGGCGGCGCCCTTCAGCTTCCAGGACGCCGCATCCTGCGACGTGACGCTGCTGCCCGATGCAACCTGCGTGCTGACTGTCGTCTTCGCGCCCGCCGCGAGCGGCGCCGTGAACGACGCGTTTACGCTGGACGTGGGCGGTGCCTCGACGGTCGTGACGGTCACGGGTGCCCCGGGCCTGCCCAGTGCGGATTTGCAGGTTACCCAGGCGGCCAGCAACGTGGTCGTGCAACCCGGCGTCAGCGGCTCTGACCTGACCACCGTCACCGTCACAGCGAGGAACAACGGTCCTGACGGCGCGGCCGCCACCGTCACCGACCTGCTGCCTGCGGGCCTGGACTTCATCAGCGCGGCCCCGGGCCAGGGCACCTACACCCCGGGCACCGGCGTCTGGGACGTCGGCGTCCTCGCCAGCGGCGCCCAGGCGACCCTGCAGATCCAGGCCCAGGCGGCTGCGTCGGCCACCGGCTGCATCGCCAATTCAGCCACGGTCGTGGCGGTTGCTCCGGCCGTCGATCCGCTGGCCGGCAACAACACGGCCTCGAGCGTGATCGCCGCTCCGGCCTGCGCCGACCTCGAGATCGGGGCCTCCAGCGTCAATGATGTCCTTGACGGGGACATCCTCACCCCGATCACGGCGATCGACATCACCCATACCATCGACGTGCGGAATGCCGGGCCCGGTGCTGCAACCGGGGTCAAGCTCACCCTGACGGGCTACTCGTTCACGCCTTCTGGCGGCATCACGGATCCCCCGGTTGCCGGCACGGTGATCGACGTCGGGAACCTGGCCGCCGGCGAGACTAAGACCGTCACCATCGCTGATTTCAGGGTTTCGAACACCGACAGCGGTGAGAACGTTGATGTCACCTGGTCACTCAGCCTTGCAGGCAACGAGCTGGATCCCGATCCTGTCGACAACACGGACACCGGTGTGTACCCCGTGGAACGCAATGGCAGTGGTAGCGCCAGCTGCTTTATCGCCACCGCCGCCTATGGTTCGTACCTGGATCCTGAAGTCATGGTTCTCCGCCAGTTCCGGGATCGCGTCCTGCTGGCGAGCACCTGGGGTCGGGCCTTTGTCAGCTGGTACTACCGGGTGTCGCCGCCAATCGCCGACTACATCCGAGAGCGTGATGGCCTGCGCCTGGGCACCCGGCTGGCGTTGACCCCGGTGGTCTATGCGATCAAGTATCCGGCGCCGGCCATCCTGCTGCTGCTCATGCTGACGTTGCTTCCGGTCATGGCCCGCCGCCGGTATTGAGGGCGCGACGATGAACCCTGCCGCTACGTGCCTCGCCTCGGTGCTCGTTGCCTCCTTGGGCCTGGGGTCCGCGATGGCCGGCGCCCTCCCCGGACGCTACGTCGGCGTCGAGGATCCGTCGCTGACGCTCACTCTCAATGTGCCTGCCAATGACCTCGTCACCGGGCGCCTCTCGGACGGCTCCACGGACATGGCCCTGGAAGCCCGCTTGCAGGGCGACGGCTTCACCGGAAGCTTCCGTCAGGGCGGTGAAGTCCTGCCGGTCACGGCGCGGATGCAGGGTGAACTGTTGCTGTTGGAGGTCGGGCCGGCGGGGGAGAGTGAACGCATCACGTTTGCCCGGAGCGGCGGCGCGACTGCCGCGGCCCCGGGCAGCGATGCTGTGGTCATCAATGGCACGAGGCTCAGCGCCGCGGACCTGGCCAGGGCACAGGACGCCTACGGCATCCGTATTCCGCCCGGCGAATTCTGGTACGACCGGATTCTCGGAGCCTGGGGCGGCAGGGGCGGGCCCACCATGGGTTTCATCACCCCGGGACTGGAACTGGGCGGTGCCCTGAAGGCCGATGCGTCCGGCAGCGGCACGAGTGTCTTCGTCAACGGGCGGGCATTGCACCCCTACGACCTGCTGGCCCTGCAGCAGATCACCGGCCCCGTCGTTCCCGGCCGCTATTTCATCACCGCCGATGGCCTCGCCGGCCTCGAGGGCGGACCGCCGCTGTGGAACCTGGCGGCCCTCGCGGCGCAGTCCCAGGGCGGCGGCAGCAACACCTGGCAATCCCGGGTGACGGGCGCCAGCGGCTTCTCGGACGGCACCACGGGCGCCGTGTTCCTGCCCAATGGCGGTATCGTCAGTACCGGTAACTGATCAGCCGGCGCGGGGCGTCCGCGCCTCGGCGAGCTGCTCCGGCGTCATCTCGGCCACCAGGCTCTCGAGCGTCGCTGACGCCTTCTGGTGGCCCCTGGCTGCCGCCCGGCTGTACCAGCGGAACGCCTCCACGAAGTCGACGTGCACGCCCTGGCCGGAAGCGAATGCCACACCAAGGTTGAACTGGGCGTCGGCATCGCCCTGGTCGGCGGCCTTCCGGTACCAGGAGAGCGCGGCGGCGTAGTCGGGCGGAATGCCATCGTCGCTGGAGAGGAGCACGCCCAGGTTGAACTGGGCGGGCGCGAAGCCCTGGCTCGCGGCCCGCGTGTACCACTCCAGCGCCTTGGGGTAGTCCTGCGGGAGGCCCTGTCCGCTGGCATGGAGAAACCCCACGTTGTACTGGGCACGGGCATCGCCCCGGGTCGCGAGGTCCTCCCAGATGCGCGCGGCCGTCGCGAGATCGCCGCGCCGGGCGGCCGCCAGGCCTTCCTTGAACTGATCGACAGTCATCGCACTATCATGAGTCGCGGCGGGCGGCCGCGGGTGCAATGATACGTAGACATGGGCGAAATTAGCATGCGAGCCGCGGACGCCACACGGGCCACCTTTGCCTGCCGGCTCTGCGATGGGCGGGACCTGCGCCTCTACTACACGCTCGGCAACGACCAGCAGTTCCGTTACTACCGCTGCACGGCCTGCGGACTGGTGAACTACGATCTCTCCGGCGGCCTCGAGCAGGGGCAGTACACCCGCGTCGTCGTGGACCCGCGGGACGACGCGGCGCCGCGGAACGTCGACAACGACCAGTCCTTCCGTTTCCTGCAGCGACATGTGCCCAAACCGGGACGGCTTCTGGACGTCGGCTGCGGCAACGGGCGCCTCCTGTGGAAGGCGAAGCAGGCCGGGTGGCGGGTCAAGGGCCTCGAGCTGGGGGCGGACATGGCGCGCTATGCGGCGGAGAGGGTGGGTTGCGACGTGGTGGCCGACGATTTCCTTGCGGCCGAGCCTCCCCCGGAGGACCGGGAGGCCTTCGACGCCGTCAGCCTGCGGCATGTGCTCGAGCACCTGCCGGATCCACGGCTGGCCATGCGGAAGATCAGCGGCCTTCTGAAGCCCGGCGGGTGGCTCCTGGTCGAGGTCCCCAACATCGAGGGCTGGAGCAAGCGCTGGGTGCGTTTCATCACCCGCACGGGGCTGCACAGGCGCCGCTTCCCGCCGGACCTGATGCCCGGGCACTGTTGCGAGTATTCCCGGGGCTCCTTCACGGCACTGATGGAACGCTCCGGGTACCGGGTGCTCCGCTGGGAGACCTATTCAAAGAAGCCGATGTCCAACTGGCTTCTGTCACGCTTCCCGGTCGGCACCAAGGCGCGGGCCCTGGTCCAGCGCATGAGGTGATCCCATGGCCACGTCCATCGACGACCTTCTGGACCGTATGCATGACCTGCGGGAGGAGCTCGACGTCGAGCTGCAGAAGAAGCGCGACGAAATCGGCTTCGTCATCCGTGACAAGCGGGCACACTTCGACGCCGACATCCAGCGTCGGCACCTCATGCAGAAGGTCGGCCTGTTGCGCTACCTGCGGGGCGCACGGTGGCCGGTAATGCTTACGGCGCCGCTGATCTATTCCGGCTTTGCCGCCTTTGCCCTGCTGGACCTGTTCGTGACGGTTTACCAGGCACTGTGCTTCCCCATCTACGGCATCCCGAAGACACGGCGTGCCGAGTATCTGGTCTTCGATCGTGGCGACCTGGCCTACCTGAACGCGATCGAGCGCTTCAACTGCTTCTACTGCTCCTACGCGAACGGCGTGGTCGCGCAGGCCAGGGAAGTCGCCGCGCGCACCGAGCAGTACTGGTGTCCCATCAAGCACGCCCGCCGGATGCTGGGCGCCCACGACCGCTATCCGCGGTTCCTGGAGTTCGGTGACGCGGAGAGCTACCGGCAGGGCATAGAGCGGCTGCGCCGGGATTATGTGCGGGACGAGCGGGGCTAGACGCTGCAGTCAGCCCGTCACGCGACTTACCCAGCCTGCCGCACCACCGGCACGCCAGCCGGCTCGAGTCGCCCTTGGGCGACTCGAGCCGGAAACGATGCGAATCGGATGGGCGGGAAGTCTGTGGATCAATCAGTCTGGATCAGGCCGCTGGCCGGCAGCGCGAACGACCGCCCGGGCGGCACCTGACGCTCGTTGGGCGCGGTGCCAGGCAGGATCTCGAAGTCGGGCGTGAAGGTGACCATCAGGTCGCGGAGGTTTTGAATGACCGTACGGTCACCATCGAGGCGCGCCTTGCCCTCGTCCGCGAGCTGGTCGAAGGTCGCCACGCCCATCATCACCCGATTGAGGTCCGCGCGGTTCACGGTGACCGTCAGGTCGGGCTTGGCCGCCAGGAAGCCCTCGATGTTGGTGAGTGTCGCGTTCTCGAGCTCGATCGCGTACTTCTCGCCGTTGTCCGGCGTGACGAGGTTGACCGTGTAGCGCAGGCCCGCGGCCTTCTTCGGGTCCATGCTGATGCCGAGGAAGTCGAGCCACTGCTCGGTGCTCATCGCCCGCACGACGTCGGGTCCGGTCGAGCGCGGCGGCACGCCGCCCGGCATGCCGTTGCGCAGCTCGAACGCGCCCTGCAGGAACGTGTTGCGCACGCTCGTGCTCTCGGCCTGGTAGCCGAGCTGCTCATAGACATCGGCCAGCAGCTGGCGCGCCGGCATGTTCTTGGGCTCGGCGAGCACCAGCTTGTTGAGGATCTCGGTGGCCTCCAGGTACTTGCCCTGCGCCGCGAGTTCCTTGCCCTTGGCGATGATCCTGTCGGAGCCGCCCATCATCTCGACGTACAGCGGCGCCGATTCCGAGGGCGACAGCGGGATCAGGTTGACCGGGTTGCCGTCGAAGTGCCCGATGAAGCGGTTCACGACGCCGCGCACGTTGTTCTGCACGTCGCCGTGGTAGCTGCGCGCCGCCCAGCTCTGCTGCAGGCCCTGCGGCACCTCGTAGACGTTGTGGATCTCGTTGATAGTCACACCCTGGTTCACGTAGTGCAGCGTCTGGTTGTTGAGGTTGGCGTAGGCGTCACGCTGCACGCGCAGCACTTCCCTGATGCGCTCGTTGCCCCAGCGCGGCCAGCTGTGCGAGGCGAACATCACCTCGGCCTCGTCGCCGAACTTGTACAGCGTCTCGTTGATTGCCTTGGACCAGTTGATGGCGTTGCGCACCGCGGCGCCGCGCAGCGTGTAGATGTTGTGGATCGTGCCGGTGACGAGTTCCGACGACCACAACGCCTTGAACTGCGGGAACCAGGTGTTCATCTCGACTGGCGCCTCGGTGTCCGATACGTCCTGGAACACCATCTTCACGCCGTCGAGCGTGATCTCCTCGATGTCCTTGCCGATCAGTCGGTTCGGGGGGATCAGGCCGGAGTTGCCGGCGGCGACGTTCTTGCCGATTGCCTGGTCGACGTGCCCGAACGGGCTGCGCTGCAGCAGCACGGCGTACTGCCACTGCAGTCGGCGGTTCATCGCGGTACCCGCAAAGACGTTCTCGGAGATTGCGGCGTCCATGAAGCCCTCGGGCGCGATCAGCATGACCTTGCCGCTTACGACGTCGGCCTCGTCCACGACGCCGCGCACGCCGCCGAAGTGATCGCCGTGGGAGTGCGAGTAGACGACTCCGACCACCGGACGCTTGCCGAGCTTCTCGTTAATGAATTCGAGCGCAGCCCGCGCCGTCTCCGCAGCGGTCAGTGGGTCGAAGACGATCCAGCCCGTATCGCCCTTGATGAAGCTGATGTTGGCGAGGTCGAAGCCGCGCACCTGGTAGATGCGGCCCGGCACCACTTCGTAGAGGCCATAGGCCATGTTGAGCACGGCTTGGCGCTGCAGCGACGGATGGATGCTCGCAAAATCCTGGCCCGAGAGCAGCCACTGGTAGCTGCCCATATCCCAGGCGACGTTGCCGGCGTCGGCCATGATCTTCTTGTAGGGCGGCTCCGCGATGAAGCCCTTCTTCGCCTCGTCGAAGTCCCGCTTGTCCGCGAATGGCAGCGTTGCCTTGAGCCCGTTGCGGAGCTCGAGCGTGAAGCTTGACGGTGACTTGCCCTGCGGATCGAAGTGCTCGACCACCGCCGGTGCGGCCGCGGCCGCGCCTGCAGCCAGCCCGAGAGCCATTGCCAGTCCCGATGTCCCAAAGAATCTCACGGAATACTCCTTCACTCTGCAATAGAAACTGACATAAACAGGGGGCTGCCGAGGTCGCCTGCGACCTCGGCCTCACGATTGTCGGCTCCCCGCATCTATGCGTCCAGTGCATTGTATGCAGGCAAACTATACATTTGGCGCATGTCATTCGAACTCCGTCAGCTTCGACACGTCCTGGCCCTGGCAGAGCACGGCAGCTTTGCCCGCGCCGCCGTGGCCTTGCACCTGAGTCAGTCAGCCCTGTCCCGCAGTGTCCAGAGCTTCGAGCGACACGTCGGCACGAGCCTCTTTGTCAGATCCGGCAGTGGTGTCGTGCCGACGGACCTCGGGCGCCTGCTGATCCAGCGAGCACGCCAGATCACAGAGCTGGCCAGTGAACTTGACCAGCAGGTCCTCGCCAAGCGAACACTGGAAACGGGTCACGTGACCATCGGCAGTGGCCCCTATCCGGTCGAATCGACGCTGAGTACTGCGCTGGCACGATTCATCAGCGAATATCCGGGAATCAGCGTCCGGCTGCAGGTGCGAGATTGGGACGAGTTGCTGCGCCGCCTGCGTGCCCGCGAGCTGGACTTCTTCGTCGCGGAGATCAGTACGATGCTGCAGGAAACCGACGTTGATATCGAGCCGATGTCCGCCCATCCGCTGTATTACGTAGCGCGAAAGGGACATCCGCTCGCGGGGCGAGCCGGGGTCACGACGACGGACATTTTCGCTTATCCTTCCGTGTCCCCGACCCGAATTCCGCCGCGGCTGCTCGCGCCGCTGCTGGCCGCGCAGCGCAAGTCATCGGACCCGGTCGCGGCCCAGCGGGCGTTTCCCTCGCTCCAGTGCGACGCGACGGCGGCGATCAAGCGGGTCGTCGCAGGCTCGGACGCGATCATGGCGGCCACGCTCTCCTCGATAACGGACGAGCTCGACCGCGGCCAGCTGGCGATTCTCAGCGGGGAGCCCTGGCTGTCAGCGAACTACGGCCTGGTCAAGCTCAAGGGTCATCCGCTGACCTACGCCTCGGAGGCTTTCCGCGAATTCGTTCTTGAAGCGGAACGCGAGACCGTTCTCGAGGAGGAACGCCTGTTCGCTCGATGGAAGCCCGGCAGGGCTCGCCGGGCCAGGCGGCGCGGCGCCGCAGGCCGTCAGTGAATCACGCCGCGTAGACCGCCGCGCCGTCGAACACCGGCCCGTCCACGCACACCCGCTTCATCTGGCGCTGGCCGTCGATCCGCACCGGCACCACGCAGCCGGCGCAGCCGCCGACGGCGCAGGCCATGAATTCCTCCAGGCAGAGCTGGGAAGGGATCGCGAATTCGTCGGCCACCTTCTGCACTGCCTTGAGCATGGGCGTGGGTCCGCAGGAGTAGATGGTCATGCGGGAGCGCACGGCATCAGCCTGACCCTCGATCCAGGTTCGCGCCAGGTCGGTGACGAAGCCGGGCTTGCAGCCCGGCAGGCCGGCGTTGCTCGCCAGCTGCGACGGGATGCCGGCATCGTCGAGCAGGCGCAGCGTGCCGGCCGCCACGTCGACCGCGAAGGGGAACGGCAGCTCCGAGCCGAAGAAGGCGCGGGGCTCGAAACGGGTTCCTGGCGAATGGGACAGCACCTCGGCCAGGAACAGGAGCGGTGGAATGCCCACGCCGCCGCCGATCAGCAGGGCGACGGGCCGGGCCGGGTCGGGCCGGAAGCCCTGGCCGATGGGGCCGAGCACGCTCACGCGGTCGCCGGGCCCGGCTGCCGTCAGCGCCATCAGCCCCCGGCCCACCACCTTGTAGAGCACTTCCACCCAGCCTTCGGCGGGATTGGCCCTGAGGATCGACAGGGGGCGGCGCATCGGGATGTCCTGCGCACACTGTACGTGGACGAAGCTGCCGGCGGTCGCGGAACGGGCACAGTCCGGGGCGTGCAGGCGGGCAATGTACTGGCCGCCTGGATGGGCCGTCTGCTGCAGGACTTCCGCCTCGACCGAGAAGATGGTGCCGCGGTGGGACTTGCTCATGCTGACTTTTTCATCGTGCTGGCTGGTCGAGCCACATCTCTGCAATTACGCAGGCCGCGAGGGCGTCCACGTCCCCGGTCCTGACCTTCTTCGTGCGGGCACCGCTGCGCCTTTGCTCCCGCAGCCGCGACTCGGCTTCCACCGAGGTGAGCCGTTCGTCGATGCGGATCACGGGCAGCTGGTAGCGGGCCTCGAGTCCGGCGGCGAACCGCTCGGCGGCGGATTCGCTGTCGGTCGTCTCACTGGCGCCGCTGCCCGCGATGCGCGCGCCGGCGCCATTATAGGGGACGCCCACCACGAGCTGGCCCGGGTTCCACTCCTTCACGAGCCTGTCCAGTAGGGGCCAGTCGGGCACGCCGTCCCGGGCGGGCAGGGTCAGCAGCGGAGATGCCAGGCGCGGTGACCGGTTGGCCACGGCCACGCCGATGCGCCGCCCGCCGTGATCGAAGACCAGGGCCGAGCCGCTCATGGGTGGGGAGGCCTCAGGCGTGGCCCGCCTGGTGGCTGATCGTGTTGAGGTCGATGCCGATCAGCCTGGCGGATTCCCGCCACCGCTGGTCGAAGGGCGTGTCGAAGATGATCTTGGGCGACGCCGGGACGCTGAGCCAGGCGTTCTGAACCAGCTCGCTCTCCAGCTGGCCTGCGCCCCAGCCCGCGTAGCCGAGTGCCACGAGCGCACGCTTCGGCCCGGTGCCCCGGGCCATGGCCGTGAGGATGTCCTGGGAGGTGGTTACGCGGATGGCGTCGGAGACCGCCACGGTCGCATCGAACTCGCGACCAGCGGCCTCCGCGGGCTCGTGCAGGACGAAGCCCCGCTCCTGGTGCACCGGGCCTCCCTGCAGGACAGGCTGGCGGGCCAGTTCAGGATCCTCGGTCTCGAGGGACAGCTGGTCGAAGATCGTGCCGAGGTCCATGTCCAGCGGGCGGTTGATGACGATGCCGAGCGCGCCCTGGTCGCTGTGCTCGCATATATAGGTGACGGTCCTGACAAAGTTGGGATCCTGCATTGCCGGCATGGCGATCAGCAGGTGCCCGGTCAGGTAGGTCGCATCGGCCATGTGACAAGTATAGAGTCAATCCCGTAAGGAGGCCCTCATGACCCGAGGCAAAACCGCCCGTAAAGGCCCACCTGCCCGACGCCGCAACACCGCGCGGCCGGTCCGGCCCGTCCTGCTGCTGGGCACCCGCAAGGGCGCCTGGCTGTTCCACGGTGACGCGACGCGACGCCAGTGGCGCGCTGACGGCCCGCACTTCCTCGGTCAGATCATCAACCACCTGGTGCTGGATCCCCGGGACGGCCGGACCCTGATCGCGGCGGCCAGCACCGGCCATCTCGGTCCCACCATCTTCCGGTCCCAGGACCTGGGCAGGACGTGGCAGGAAGCCGGGCAGCCGCCGGCTTTCCCGAAGGTGCCGGCCGGCACGCTGGACGAAGCCGGCCTGCCAGCCCGCACGGTCAAGCACACCTTCTGGCTGACGCCGGGGCACGCCAGCCAGCCCGGCGTCTGGTTCGCGGGAACCTCACCCCAGGCGATCTTCCGCAGCGACGACGCCGGCGACACGTGGCAACTGCTGCCGGGGTTGCACGACAACCGCCAGTACCGGGAGTGGATGGGCGCCGAGCAGGACGGCACGCCGGACGGGCCGAAGCTCCACTCCATCAACATCGATCCGCGGGACCCGGCCCACATGTACATGGCCATGTCGAGCGGCGGCGTTCACGAGTCCCGGGACGGGGGCCGCAGCTGGACCCCGCTGGTGGCAGGTCTGGCGGTCGTCGAGGGTTTCGACCCGGCCGTGAATACCTTCCACGACCCGCACTGCGTCCGGGTCTGCCCGGCCAACCCCGACCGCCTCTACCAGCAGAATCACTGCGGCATCTACCGGCTCGACCGTCCCGGGACGACCTGGGTGCGGATCGGCGACCACATGCCCAGGACCGTGGGTGACGTGGGCTTCCCGATGGTGGTTCACCCCCGCGACCCGGACGTGGCGTGGGTCATGCCGATGAACGGCACGATGGTGTGGCCGCGCACGGCGCCCGCGGGCAAGCCGGCGGTGTACGTCACCCGGAACGGCGGTACCCGCTGGCAGCGCCAGGATGCGGGCCTGCCCCGCAGCCAGGCCTGGTGGACGGTCAAACGGCAGGCCATGACCAGTGACACGCGGCCCTCGGTGGGCCTCTATTTCGGCACCACCAGCGGCGAGCTGTGGCTGAGCCGGGACGAGGGGAAGCGGTGGACCTGCATCGCGCGGCACCTGCCCGAGATCTACTCCGTGGAAGTGGCGGAGCGCTAGCCGGCAGCTGCGGGTCATGGGCGCCTGCAAGGTATCGATTCCCGGGCCGCTGCTTTCCTACACGAAGCAGCGGCTGGTCGTCGCCACCGGCGCGACGCTCGGCGACATCCTTCACGACCTGGACCGCCAGTACCCGGGACTGCGCTTCCGCATGGTGGACGAGCAGGATCGCGTGCGGCCCCACATGCGGGTCTTCGTCAACGGTGCGCAGGTCTTCGACCTCCAGCGCGTGCTCGGACCCGCGGATACCGTGCACATCGTCCAGGCGCTGAGCGGTGGTTGAAGAGATCACGCCGGAAGCGCTGGCGGCCATGTTGCCGTCGTCCCCGCTGCTGATAGACGTGCGCGGCGCCGACGAGGTGGCGGCCGGCATGCTCGACGGGGCCCGGCGGGTTGCCCCGGACGCCGTCGTCGAGGCCGTGGCCGGCCGGGCCGCGCGCCGGATCGTCGTGTACTGCGCCACCGGCAAGCGCTCAGCACTCGCCGTGGCGCGCCTGCACGCGGCGGGCATCGATGCCCAGTCCCTGGCCGGCGGCTTCATCGCCTGGAAGGCTGCGGGCCTGCCCTGGGTGACGCCGGGCCCTGGCTCGCTCACGGCCGTACAGGTGGAGCGCTATTCCAGGCATCTGCGTCTGGAGGAAATCGGGCTGGAGGGCCAGGAGCGCCTGCGCCAGGCGCGGATCCTGTGCATCGGGGCCGGCGGGCTCGGCTCGCCGGCGGCGCTCTATCTGGCGGCCGCGGGGATCGGCACGCTGGGCATCGTGGACGGCGACGTGGTGGAGCTCTCCAACCTGCAACGGCAGGTGCTGCACACCACGGACCGGGTCGGCCGCCCCAAGGTCGACAGCGCGGCCATCACCCTGGCCGCGCTCAACCCGGACGTGGGCCTCGTCACGCACCACGAGCGGCTCACCGGGGACAATGCGGTGCGCCTGCTCCGCGGCTACGATGTCATCGTCGACGCCAGCGACAATTTTACCACCCGGTACCTGATCAACGACGTGGCCCTGGACCTCGAGATCCCCGTCGTGCACGCCTCGATACTGGGATTCGAGGGGCAGCTCACGGTCTTCGCCGCCGGCGGCGCCCCCTGCTACCGCTGCCTGTTCGCCGCACCACCGCCGCCGGAGCTGGCGCCGTCCTGCCAGGAAGCCGGCGTGCTGGGCGTGCTGCCCGGGATACTGGGCACGCTGCAGGCAACGGAGGCGCTGAAACTGGTCCTCGGCATCGGCGAGCCGCTGATCGGGCGCCTGCTGGTCTTCGATGCGCTGGGCATGGCCTTCGACGAATTGACGATAACGGCAGACCCCGGTTGCCGGTGCGCCGCCGGGAAGTCCCCCCCCCGTTAGCCTGACCGTCCCGGGCAGCACCGTGCTGCGGGAATTATGTCTTGTCGCACGCCCGTCACCCGTTCGGGCGACGCGGCGGGTGATCGCCTGGTGATATAAACGACGAAGTTCCGGCCTGCGAGGCTGGGGCGTCAGTCAACTACAACTCAAACCCATAAAGATCCAGGGGGATCATCCGCCATGAAACCATCTCGCCCGCCCGCCCGGGTTGCATCACTGACCGCTGTCCTGCTGCTGGCCGCGGGCTCCATCGCCCAGGCAGCGACCATCACGGTCGACGAGCGCAGTGTGAGGACGTCCGGCAGTATTGGATCGTCGACCTCTAACCAGTCCTGGTCCCGCGAGGAGTTCCCGGCTGCCAATGCCCAGGTGTTCGACAAGGTCCTGGACGAGACGCGGACTGCCGGTACGAATCTCGCCCGTGGCGTGGCGTCAATGGATTCCAGTGTCACCGCCAGCCTGATCACTGCACATGGCAGGGCGAACAGTGAAGTACACATCCAGGAAAGCATGCGGAATTCCGCTTACCAGGATTCCTACACCCGCCTCCGCATCACCTTCCAGATCCTCCAGCCGACCATGTTCACCCTGACGGGATTGCTGGCCTACGACAGCATCCTGGGCTCGAATTACGGCGGGTCCTATCTGAGCCTCCGCACGGACTATTACTCCGGGCCGGCCTTCAACCTCAACTTCGGCAATAGCTCGACCAGCAGTGACTTCAGCCAGAACATCCAGCTGACCGGCATGCTGGACCCGAACACCTACACGCTGGAAGCCATCGCCGACACGTCGGCACAGGGCTATAGCATCGGCAACAGGCAGCTCAGCACCGCGACGTTTGACGTGCAGCTGGCCCTGGGTGCCCAGACATCTCCGGTACCGCTGCCGGCGAGTGTGTGGATGCTGCTGACTGGCCTGGCCGCCATTGGTGGGCGCGCAGTCCGGAATAAGCGCGCGGCATAGGCGTCCCGCGTGGTCGGCCTCAGGGGTTCAGCGCCGATGGTCCCGGGGGCGAGCCGAGCAATTGCCGGAACAGCGCGGTGTCCTGGGCGTTTATGGCGCCGTTACAGGTCAGGTCCGCCTGGTTGAATGTCGGGCCGACGCTCGGCTGCCCGAGCTGCCCGCGGAAGAGCGCGTTGTCCTGGGCATTGACGGTGCCGTTGTTGTTGAGATCCCCGTCACAGCGATTGCCATAGCCGTCGGCATCGGAATCGCACTGGGTCGGGTTTGCCGCCAGCGTGCAGTTGTCGGCGGCATCGGCCACGCCGTCCCCGTCGGTGTCGGCGGAAGCCGGCGATGTCGTCACCTCGACGGCTTCCGACTGGGCGGACTCATTGCCGGCATTGTCGAAGGCGGTTACGCGGTAGCTGTACGCCGTAGATGGGGTCAGCCCCGAGTTCTGCCAGTTGTTCGCCACCACTGTCGCCAGGGGCGCCACATCGACATTGCGATAGACCCGGTAGCCGGCGACGCCCGAGCCGCCGGTGTCGGTGCTGGCCGTCCAGGACAGGTTGATCGCGCCGCTGCCCGCCGCCACACCGGCCAGGCCGGCGGGCGTGCCAGGGGCCAGGCTGTCCGTTGGCGATCCGGCGCAGGCCGGATCGAGCCGCACCGAACGGGTCGTCGAGAGTCCCTGGGGGTCGGTGACCGTCAGCTCTGCGACGTAGTAGTAGGTCTCGCTGTCGCAACCCACCGTGGAGAGCGACGCAGACGTGTTGCAGTCGGTCAACGCCGGACTCGTGTGGGTGTGGGTGTTGTGGTGCATGATCACCTGCCAGGAGCACAGCAGGTTGGCCGGGGTTTCCTGATCGCTGACCTGGGACGTCAGGCTGATCTGGGTGGGTTCCACCACGGAGTAGAGGCCGCCATCCACCGGCGCGGTGATATTCACCGTGGGCGGATTGTTGTTCACCGAGACCGACACGAAGGCCTGGCTGGTGAGGGCCGTGGCATCGGTCACCGTCAGGGAGGCCACGAAGTTCTGGATCTGGCCGTTGCTCACCGTGTAGGTCTTCAGGGGGTTCTGCGCCGTGCTGGTGGTGCCGTCGGCAAAATTCCACAGGTAGGTCAGTGGCAGTCCCTGGGGATCGTAGGACCCCGCGCCGACGAACGAGACCTGCAGGGGAGAGGCGCCGTAAACCGGCGTCGCAGCCGCCAGGGCGATCGGCTCATTCGGCGTGTAGCTGATCCGGCGGACGCCCGAATTGAAAGTCACGTAGTAGAGATTGCCCTCCGGAGCGTACGCGCCGAGGGCCACCACCTCACCGACGTTGGTCGCGAACGTGTTCACGCCCAGCAGCCTGTCCTGATCGTCGAACGAGAAGATGCGGATCCAGGAGCCGGCATAGTCGGCGGCGAAATAGGTGTTCCGGTACTGGGCTGGAAAGGCGGTGCCCTGGTACCAGACGCCGCCTATCGAGGCGCTGCCTCCAAACTGGCTGCCGGTGACCGTCCGGCCTGCCCACCCGGTCTCGCCGACGGACCACGAGTCGGCGAGGCCCGACGGATAGAAGTCGGGCCAGAGAGCGAGTGGGGTTGTTGATGAGTGGTACCACGCGAGCTCCGGCCGCGCGTGCTCGAATACGGTCACCGCAGGCGGCAGCTGCGCGCCGGAGTTGCACGGGTTGGGAAAGGCTGGCACGCCGGCGACTTCCTGCGCGATCAGGTCCCTGAACCGGATCGTGGCCGGGCACGTGGGGGGGTTGGCCAGTGGATTCAGGGCGTCGGGATTGCGTGTCCCGGCGTTGAGGTAGTTGGCGTTTTCGTTCATCCCCTCGAACACCGGCCAGCCATAATTTCTGCCGCCCTGGCGGATGATATTCATCTCCTCCCAGTTGTTGAGGCCGACGTCGCCGAGGTAGAGCGAGCCTGGATTGGCCGCAGCCGGATAGTGCTCGCCCGTGCCCGGGCGGAGGGTCATGCGATAGGGGTTCCGCAGGCCCAGTGCCCAGACGCGGGACTTGGCGGCGCGGGGTGCAGCGGCGGAGTAGAACGGGTTGCTCGGCACGCCGTCGCCGGTTTCCGGGTCGAGGCGGAGCACCTTGCCCGCCAGGGAATCCACCATCTGGGACCGGAAGGCGCCCACGTTTTCCTCGGCCCGCATGATGCCGTCGGCGACCGCCGACGCATGGTAGGTCTCGCTGGCTGAGCCCGAATCGGTGCTGGTGTAACTGGCGTTGTCGCCCGTCGACGCGAGGAGGGTGCCGTCCTGGCCGAAGACGAGGGAGCCGTGGCCGTGGGAGTCGTGAGTCAACAATATGCCGCCGGACTTGGGCAGGTCGCGCATCGTGTCGCCCAGCAGCACCCGGCGGGATCCGTAGTCCACGGTCGTCGCATTCCGGTAGTCGGAATCGCCGGCGGGCAGGACGGCCCGGTACCGGACGATTCGCGCGATGGTGGCTTTCTTGTAGCCCGGGCTGGCGGAATCCGTAGGCAGCCAGGTATTGGCCGCCACGTAGCCGGCGCCGCACACGGGGACGCCGTCGCGGGGAGAGTCGCAGTTGATCAGGTGATTCCGGTCGACGGTGTACATGGCGTACACGTAGCCGGTGCTGTTGAAATCCGGGTGCAGGGCGAAGCCCAGCAGGCCGTGATCCCCCCAGCCCAGCACTTCCTCATTGATGTCGAGGAAGGGCTGGGAGACCGGCGCCGTGCTGTCCACAATCCAGACGCGACCGCCCCGTTCCCACACGAACATCCGGCCGGTCGTGGAAAATGTCAGGCCGACGGCCTGGGTCCAGGATCCGTTGCTACGGGGGCTCGCGACCACGGTTTCCTGGAAGCCGGCCTGCAAATTGGCGGCGGCGGCTCCGTCACCTGCCAGCAGACCGGCCAGAAAAAGGCTGCTCAGGGCTCCACGCAACCCAGGTCTCATATGCTTCCAGTTTCCGTTGGCCGGGCCGCGACCGGGCGGCGAGTTCAGAGAGCAGGATAACCCGCCGCAGCCGGGCCGGGTCCAGGGTATTACCTAAAGTGTCGACTCGCCCGCTACAAGTGTCGACTTGCCCGCCACCGGCGTAAGAAAAACCGACAGCCTGGGCCTGAACGCCTCAGCTGAACCAGCGCGACCCCGGGTACTTCTGGTGCAGACGCCGGTCGAGACCGAGCCAGTGGCCGGAGTTGCGCCACATCATCAGGAAGCTGAGCAGGAAGAACGGGATCAGTGACGCGTCGTAGTAGCCGCCCAGCGAGAGGTTCACCAGGACGAATAGCGCCACGGCCGCTCCCCAGCGTGTAGTGAGGCCGAGGAGCAGCGCGACGCCGACGTACAGTTCGGCGGCAGTCGTCACCACGGCGACCAGTTTATAGAGCGGGATCGCAAATTCCTGCAGGTACATCACCGGGAAGCTGTCCGGGTGCATCTCGGTGAGGCGGTCCTCGAAGATGCGCTTCAGCATATCCGAGCTGACCCAGTCCTTGCGGATCTTGTTGGCCCCGGCGGCCAGCCAGAAGATTCCGAACAGCGTGCGCAGGATGATGTGCAGGATGATGCCGAGCATCCGCACCGGGTGCTGCCGGAAGTTGGCGAGGCGCCAGACGCCGGGCGCGGCAGCTGCGAGGGTATTCATGGCTGTGCTCCGCGCGGGGCCCGCGCTTCGATGACGGACAGGGTGTCCCAGAGGGGCAGGCGCACGCAGTACCCGAGTGGCTCCTTCGTGGCTGAGCGCTGCCAGCGGCGGGTGACGCGGTCCACCTCGTGCCCGTCGTCAATCGCCAGCAGGCCTGGCTCCAGCGAGATGTGCATGGAACGCTCCGCGGGTGGGGACCATGCCCCGTCCGTGACCGTGAAGACGGTTACCGGCCGCTCGTGCCCGCCCACCAGGGGTGCAGACGAGAAGTTGGAAATGAACCAGTCCCAGATGGTGGAGACCTGGGACCAGAACGTGCGCGTGTGGAGCATGTACAGCGTGAAGTCACCGCCCGCAGTTACCGCTTCCACCGGCGGTGGCGCGTCCCCGGCCTGGCAGAGGACCGCTACCTCGCACATGGTGCACACCTCGCCGAACTGGCCGACGAGGAAGTAGTCGCTGAAGCGCGGGTCGTTCACCTGCGCGTCCGCGGTGCCGGCAGCAAGCTGCGCGGCGGCCACCAGCGGGACAAGCAGCGCGCGTCGGCGCCAGGGCATTGGCATGGTCTGGATCCTCAGGTGCGGGAAGGGGCGGATGTGGTGTCGTCGGCGGGCACGGCCACCGTGGCGAGCTCACGCACCATCGCCATGGCGTCGTTCCAGCCGGCCTCGGTGTCGAGCCGGAGGCCCATGAAGGCAGGCGATCGCGCGGCGCGCATGGAGAGGTACATGGCTGCGGCATACAGCACGACGATCAAGCGGCGGTTGTCACGGCGCAGGTACCGCGGGTCTGCCAGCATGGTGCGCAGGAACGGGCGGCGGTGGTCGGCGCGAGCCGCGGCGAAAGCCTCGGAGAAATCGGTATTGGCGGAGAGTTCCTCGGCGAGGAATTCGACACTCACGGGGTGATCGCGCAGGTATTCCGCCACACCCACGAGCTCGTCGGCCACCTGTTCGCGGAACGAGAGGTCGTCGGGGGCGTGACGGCTGGGCGGCTCGCCCTGCGCCGACAGGTCCGCCCAAAGGCCGCGGCGCTCGCCCCAGGCGCGCACGAGGCCTGCCAGGTCGCCGAAGTAACGGTAGAGGAGTGGCTTGCCGACGCCCGCGGCCTCGATGACCGCGTTGACCGAGAGATTGCGCAGTCCATCGCGCAGCAGTACCGTCTCCAGCGCGTCCAGCAGGGCGTCTTCGGTGCCCTGACGGCTGGTGGCGGGCGAAGCGGAGCGCGGGGCGGGGAGCATGGCCCCATGTTACCGAGCAGTAACGCCCTGTAAAGCCCGGGTGGTTCCGCCGTGCGCCTGGCGGGCGGCTAGCGGATCTCCAGCAACGCGAAATCCCGCCTACCAGGCGGCGGCCGTGCGGGTGCGGATCGACCCGGCCCCTTCCGAGAAACGCCACTCGTAGGCGAACCGCAGGACGTCGTACTCCGCGCGCAGCCCCTCGGGGAAGGGCTCGAAGGGCGCCGCCAGCCGGAGGATCTCCATCGCCGCCCGGTCGAGTTCCCGCTGGCCGGAGGAGCTGCGGACCACGACTTCCTTGAGTCGCCCGTCCGCATTGATGGCAACCTCGAGCACGGGGTATCTGCTCGTCGCCGACTGGCTGGCCACGTCAGGGAAGTTCAGGGTTCCCACCTGTTCCACCCTGGACTTCCAGGTACTCAGGTAGGTGGCGATCCGGGATTCCCGGGTATTGGCGCTGATCAGCAGCTCTCGCGGCCGCGCGTCGGGTATGGCGGTGGTCGTGTCGAAGCGGCCGACGATCTCGATGGCATTGCTGGTGGACGGCAGCATGCTCTTCTGGGCCTCGGTGGTCCGGTCCGGCTGGCCCTCGTCCGGCGCGACGCTGGTGGAATCCCGGGCCAGGAGGACCGGTTGCGTCGTGTGGTCATGGCTCGGGTCACCCGGGCGAACCGGCTCGTCGCCGCCGTCCTGGGCCGGGCCCAGCACGCTGGCGGGGAGAGTCAGCCCCGGCGCCGTGCGCACGGTGACGTCCGGCGCGGCATTGCCGACGCCGGACAGGTTCCGCTGGGCGAGAAGGACCGCGCTTTCCGACGGCTCCCGGTCCTCGTAGTCGGAGGTGACGAGGACGACTTCCATGGAACTGGTGAGATTGTCAGGGGCGCTGGTGGCCGCGCTGAACGTGATGCCGAGGATCAGGATGCCGTGGAAGAGGGCGGCGAGGAACGCCGTGGACGACAGCCGGTCCCGGGCAGCCTCGGCCGACCAAGTGGTCTGACGTCCGGTTCGGGACGGCGCTTCCTGCATGTATGGCTGGCCGAATCCCCGGTGCCCACCCGGGATCTCGTCTGATTATACGCGCCGGCACCGGGTGAAACGGCGGCAGGTCACAGAACGGCGTCTTCCCCGTCCGCTCCTGGCCGCGGCCAGTCGAACACGGGAAGCCGGCCCCCGTTGTCGCGCTGCAGGCGCTCTGCCATCTCCGGTGTGGTCACCAGTTTGCCGGTGGCCGTGATCAGGAGCGCGTGGGTCAGGCCCATCGCCGCGCAGATCGCCGTGAACTGTTCGCTGCCGCCCACCATCAGGGCCTTGGTCGCCGCCTCCGCGAGCTCGGCGTCCGGGGCAAGCACGGTTGCGCTGGCAGTGCCCGCCGTGGGCTTGCCCGTGACGGGATCGAGGACGTGGTGGTAGCGGCGCCCCTCCTGCACGTAGGCGTTCTCGTAGTCGCCGGACGTCGCGGTTGCCTCGCCGGGTTCCAGCGCCAGCCGGCCAATGACCCGGTCCTCCCGCGGGTGGCGCAGGCCGATGTACCAGGGACGGTCGCCCTTCTGCCCGAGGGCCAGCTGGCTGCTGCCGCCGATGTCGAGCAGCGCATTCCGGATTCCGCGGGCGCCGAACAGCGTGCGGGCGCGCTCGATGGCCGTGCCCTTGGCCATCCCGCCCAGGTCGATGCACAGGGGCCGGGCTGCCGACACGGTACGGCCATCGAAGCGCAGGTCCGCGAGTGTGCCCTGCCGGGCACGCAGGGCCTCGATCTCGTCCGCGGGTGGCGGACCCGCTGCGCTCGCCAGGGATTCCCGGCTGTCGAACTGCCAGAGGCGCACCAGCGCGCACAAGCCCGGGTCGAAGCGCCCGCCACTTTGCGCGTGCAGCGCCATCGCCCGGGTGATCAGCGGCGCGAGGTCCGCGCTAATCGGGGCGGCCTGGCCCCGGACGAGCAGTGCGTTGACCCGCGCCAGTTCGCCGGTGCCGAAGGCGTACCAGTCCCGTTCGGCCAGGCGGAACCGGTCCTCGAGTTCATCGACCGCCGCGGCCGCTCCGGCGGCGGCGGACGGTGTGCCCGCGTGCAGGACTTCGACGTGGACTTCGGTGCCAAAGGCCTGGAAGCGCCGGTCCGTGACGGCCGGGCCCCCGCAGGCGGCAAGCCCGGTCCCCAGCCAGGCCGCCAGGACCGCCAGCAGTGTGGCGCCGGGTCGGGCTGCCGGGTGGCTCTTCAGGCGGGCTGCTTTCCGCCGGCCGGCGCCGCAGCCGCGCGGACCGCAAGCCGGGCGTCCAGGGCGTCGAACAGCGTGGCGGCCACGTCCAGGCCGCCGAGCTTCTGCAGTTCCCTGATGCCGGTCGGGCTGGTGACGTTGACCTCCGTGAGGTAGTCCCCGATGACATCGAGGCCGGCGAAGAGCACGCCCCGCTCCCTGAGCACGGGCCCCACCTGGGCGCAGATCCACCGGTCGCGCTCCGAGAGTTCCCGGACTTCAGGCTGGGCGCCGGCCACGAGGTTGCCCCGGTTGTCGTCGGCGGCCGGGACGCGGGCGAGCACGCGGCTCACCGGCTTGCCGTCCACGATGATGATGCGTTTGTCCCCGCGGGTGATCTCCGGGATGTACTTCTGGGCCATGGCGAACTGCTGGCCGTAGTCGGTCAGCGTCTCGAAGACGACATTGGCGTTGTTGTCGCCCTGGCGGAGCACGAAGATCGACCGGCCGCCCATCCCGTGCAGGGGCTTGACCACGATATGGCCCTGCTCGGCCAGGAAGGCCCGCATATCGGCGATCGATCGCGTGATCACGGTCTCCGGGCAGCACTCAGGAAACCAGGCGGTATAGACCTTCTCGTTCATGTCCCGGAGGCTCTGGGGCTTGTTCACCACCAGGACGCCCGTGAGCTCGGCGCGCTCCAGGAGGTAAGTGGTGTAGATGTACTCGGTGCCGAACGGCGGATCCTTTCGCATGAGGATGAGGTTGAGCTGCGAGAGCGGCAGCTCCTCCCGGGGGCCGAGATCGAACCAGGCGGCCTTGCTGTCGGTGACGCGAAGGGCCCTGGCGCTCCCCTGGGCCACGCCGTTGCGCAGCCGCAGGTCGTGCTGCTCGAAGTACCACAGCTCGTAGCCGCGGCGCTGGGCCTCGACGAGCATGGCCAGGGAGCTGTCCTTGGCCGGATTGATGCCCGCGATCGGGTCCATCACCACGCCGAGTTGCGGCTTCCGCATCACTGCTGCTCCGTTGTAGTTAGGTCAAATGCGGGCGCCCTCGCGGCACGACGGGTTCGTCCCGCTGCGAGATGGCCTCGAGGCCGCGTTTTGCGACGCTGTGCCTATTCTGGCTCGCTGGTGCTGAAATGGCACGGATGCCGGGAGTATCATGCCTTTGCGGGCGTTCCGGCCGGGGCTCCACGTCGGGTTGGCCGGGTTGGCTGGCGTTCGCGGCGTGGGATTGGGTAGTTCTTTGGGTGGCGGTCGGGGCTGTTGGCAGCACGCTCTACCGCATGGCTGGACCCTGACGGTTATGTTAAAAGTTCATGGTGCGGCGGGCGGCGGGACGCCCCGCCTGGAGAACTCTGTGACGGATAGCGCCGCGCCGGCATTGCACGGGCTGAAGGTGCTCGTGATCGACGACAGCAAGACCATCCGGCGGACCGCCGAGACCCTCCTCTCGAAGGAAGGCTGCACGGTCTATACCGCCGTGGACGGCTTTGACGCACTCGCCAAGATCGCCGATTACCGGCCGGACATCATCTTCGTAGACATCATGATGCCGCGGCTGGATGGCTACCAGACCTGCTCACTGATCAAGCACAACCGCACGTTCCGCGAGACGCCGGTCATCATGCTGTCGAGCAAGGACGGATTGTTTGACAGGGCCCGCGGCCGCATCGTGGGATCCGAGCACTACCTGACCAAACCCTTCACCAAGGATGAACTTCTCGGCGCCATCACGCGCCAGGCGGCGCGCTGAACGACGCGCGCCCATCTCGTTGCATTCCACTGCGAGAAGGGTCGAGGAACGGATATGGCACTGGTACTGATCGCAGACGATTCGCCCACGGACCAGCACATCCTGTCGCGGGCGCTCGAAAAGCACGGCTTCGAGACGCTTGTGGCGAAGGACGGAGAAGAAGCCCTCCGGCTGGCCAGGGAGCGAACGCCGGACGTGATCCTCATGGACATCGTCATGCCAGGTATCAATGGTTACCAGGCCACCCGGCAACTGGCCCAGGACCCGTCGACCGCCTCGATTCCGATCGTGATCGTGTCCACCAAGACCCAGGAGGCCGACCGGATCTGGGGCCTCAGGCAAGGCGCGGTCAGCTACCTGACCAAGCCGGTATCCGACGCTGACCTCGTGACTGCCGTGCGGAACGCCCTGAACCGATGAAGGACCGCTGATGGTCGCCGCCACCCAAGGCAGCCTGCGCGCGTTACGGGAGCACCCGTTCGAGCTCCTGCGGGAGATCGAGCGCCGCAGCCGGGCGGCCGCTGCCGGCGCCCACGGCGACGACGTCGGCCTGGCGGAGTGGGTGGGCGTGGGCTTCCGCCTTGGCAACGAGCGCTTCGTGGTGCCGCGGGACGAGGTCCGGGAGGTCCTGATGGTGCCGCCGGCCATCACCCGGGTGCCGGGCGCCAAGTCCTGGGTGCGCGGCCTCGCAAATGTCCGCGGGCACCTGCTGCCGCTGGTAGACCTGCGCGAATTCCTGGGCTCGGGTGTCGGCGGCACCGAGCGCAGCGCGCGGGCCCTGGTGGCAAACAGCAGCGAGTTTCCCGTCGGCCTCGTGGTCGACGAGGTCTTTGGGTTCCGGCGTTTCGTGGACCGGGAGCTGGCCGACGAGGCGCCGGCCACCAAGATTCGCGCCGACCGGTTTCTGGCCGGCTCCTTCCGCCGCGGTGGGGAAGTGTGGCCGGTGTTCAGCCTGACCCGGCTGCTGGATGCGCGCGATTTCCAGCGGGCGGCGGGCGAGTGAAGCACACGTACACCTCAGCGAGTCCACAATGACAGAACAATCTGGCGGAATGCGGCTTTTGCCCACCCTGGGTGTCACACTGATCCTGGTGCTGGTCGCGGCCCTCGCGCTCCTTGCCCTGAAGCCCGGCGATGCCGGCCAGGGCGCGGGCCCCGTGCCGGGCGCCACCGCGTACACCGAGGCTCACGCCGCCTACCGGCTCGCAGCCGGTGCAATGCGCGGCGATTCCCAGGCGTTCACCGGCCTGGCGGCCGCCAACCGGCGCATCGCCGCGGCTGACCTGGATGGCGTGGACGACGAGACGCGCCGCCGCCTGGAGGAGATTCGCGCGAGCCTCGGCACCATCGAGACGGGTCGGGGCGAACTAGTTGGCCTGCGCTCCGCTGCCGATCGCCTTGACCGAATGCTGCCGCGGCTGACCGACCAGATCGATGCGCTGGAGGCCACCGGCGCCGTCAGTGGCCAGCCGGCGGCCATGGCCCAGCTGGAGCGCCTGCGGGCGCTGGCTGACGGCGTGCGCCGCGACGTCCACGGGCTGTCCCAGGGCACCGTGGCTGCCGACACGCGCAGCCCCGCCATGCTCGATGCCGACCTGGCCATTGCCCAGATCATCCGCGGGTTCGGCGAGGGCGACGCGGAGCTTGGCCTCAAGGCGCTGGCCGGCGCAGACGCCATCCGCGCGCTCGACGGCATGCGCCAGCAAGCGGGGGACCTCAGCAAGACCCTGCGGGACGTCCTGGCCAGCAGCGACCGCCTCGGGGCCCTGCGCCAGTCCATGGAACAGCTCGACGGACTGGTGGCCCAGCTGCCCGTCGAGGTGGTGGCAACCGCAGCCAGCGCGCCGTCGAGCCTGTCCAGCCTGGTCGTCACCGGTCTGCTCGCCCTGGCCATTGCCCTGGCGCTGGCGATGGTGTGGATCTACCGGCGCGTGGCTGACACGCGCCGGGCGGCTGCCCAGCAGACAGCGCAAAGCGAGCGGAACCAGCAGGCCATCCTGACCCTCCTCGACGAGATGAGCAGCCTGGCGGATGGCGACCTCACGGTGCACGCGACGGTCACCGAGGACATCACCGGCGCCATTGCCGACTCCATCAACTACGCGATCGAGGCCCTCCGGGAGCTGGTGACCACCATCAACGAGAGCGCGATCCTCGTCGACGGGGCGGCGAAGCAGACCGAAGGCTCTGCCCGCCAGCTCGCGGCGGCCAGCGAAGCCCAGTCCAAGCAGATCGAGTCGGCGTCCCGGGCGATCAGCCGGATGGCCTCGTCCATCGAGGAGGTTTCCGGCAACGCCGAGCGCTCCTCCGACGTGGCCCGCCACTCGGTGGACGTGGCCCACAAGGGCGGCGATGCCGTGCGCCGCACGATCGAAGGCATGAACGCCATCCGGGAGACCATCCAGGAGACGTCCAAGCGCATCAAGCGCCTGGGCGAGAGCTCCCAGGAGATCGGCAACATCGTCGAGCTGATCAACGACATCGCCGACCAGACCAACATCCTCGCGCTGAACGCCGCCATCCAGGCGTCCATGGCCGGGGAGGCCGGCCGCGGTTTTGCCGTCGTGGCCGACGAGGTGCAGCGCCTCGCCGAGCGATCGGCCAACGCGACGAAGCAGATCGAGTTCCTGGTGCGCACGATCCAGGCGGACACCAACGAGGCCATCGTCTCCATGGAGCGCAGCACCACCGACGTGGTCGGCGGCGCGCTGCTGGCCGAGAACGCCGGCGCGGCACTCGAGGAGATCGAGCAGGTGTCCAACCAGATTGCGGCGCTGGTCCAGAACATCTCCAGCTCCGCCCGGGAGCAGGGCAAGGCGGCGGGGGCCGTCACCCGCAGCATGGATGTGCTGCAGGAGATCAATTCCGAGACCGCAGCCAATACCAGCGCGACCACCAGTGCCATCAGCAAGCTCGCCGAGCTCGCCACGCAGCTGCGCCGGTCCGTCGCCGGCTTCCGCCTGCCCCCGGTCACCTCGGCAACGCCGCGCTCCGCAGTCAGCGGCCTGTCCGGCAAGTTTCCCGCGTTGTCCGACCCGGGGGAGGTCTTCGACCCCGGCGTGCCCGACGAGTCGCCGGAGGCTTCCCAGGGCGAGGCGGCTGAGCCGCACGCCCGGACCGTCCGGTACGACGAGCCGGTGTCCTTCGTGAGCAAGCGCACCGCCTGATCGTGGCCGCATTTCCCGAGCCCGGTATCGCTCCAGGCGGCCCCATCGATCCGGTCCGGGAGCCCCTGCTGCTCGTTGCCGACGAGCTGGCCGTTACCCTGAACGAGGCACGCGCCGCCCTGGAGCAGTACGCGGAGGGCGAGGTGGGCAACCAGCCGCTGGAGCGTTGCGCGGGCTTGCTGCACACGGCCCGGGGCGTGCTCCAGATCACGGAGACGTGGGGTGCCAGCCTGCTCGCCGAGGAGATGGAGCAGACCTGCCGGCACCTGATGAAATCGCGACGGGATGTGCAGACCGACGACGGCATCGAGGCGTTGTCCCGGGCCGCCGTCCAGCTCCCTGCCTACGTGGAGCGCATTCGGGACGGCGGGCGCGACGTTCCACTCGTCCTGCTGCCCCTGCTCAACGACCTGCGCGCTGCGCGGGGTCGGCCCCTGCTTTCCGAGAGCACGCTGCTCCTCCTGAACATTGCGCCCGGGGCGCTGGGCGCCGGCGGAGCGGGTCCCCGGGGCCCGGCGGCGGCCCGCGCGCCCGCTCCGGCGCGGCCTGCTGGCGCAGGTGAGGCCGCGCCCGCGGATGCGGCTGCGCTGGCGAAGGTACTCCGGCCCCGCTTCCAGCTGGCATTGCTCGGCTGGATCCGCGGCGAGGGCGGGAGCGATTCACTAGCCCGCCTGCAGGATGTCGTGAACCGGCTGGAGGCCGCCGCCAGCAGCGACGTGGTCCACCAGTTGTGGTGGGTCACGGGCGGCGTGCTCGAGGCGCTGGCCGACCGGGGGCTCGAGGCGGGCGTCTCGGTGAAGCGCCTCATCGGCCAGGCCGACCGGGAAATGAAGCGGCTCCAGACCCAGGGCGAGCGCAAGTTCGCTGCCCAGCCGCCTGTCGACCTCGTCAACAACCTCCTCTATTACGTCGCCAGGGCTACCAGCTCCGGCCCGCGCATCGCCGCCATCCGCGAGGCCTTCAACCTGTCCGGCCTGATTCCGGGCGACGAGCAGATCGAAGTGGCCCGCCAGAGCCTCGCGGCGCCGAGCGTCAAGCTCATGCAGACGGTGGCGGCGGCGATCCGGGAGGACCTGGCCCGGGTCAAGGATGTGCTCGACATCTACGTGCGCACCGGCATGGAGCGCGTGGAGGAGCTGGCGCCGCAGATCGACCTGCTGAAGAAGATCGGCGACACGCTGGGCGTGCTCGGCCTGGGCGAACTGCGCGAGGCCGTGCAGACACGGCGCGCCGAGCTCGAGGCGCTGATCGCCGGCAACGAGCAGCCCGACGAACCCACGCTGGTTGCAATGGCCACTGCGTTGCTGGAGGTGGAGGACCGGCTCGAGCACCAGCTGATCGGCCTGATCGCGCCGGACAGCCCGGCCGGTGCCGCCACGCCGGCGGAGCACGACGACGCGGACCGCATCGTGGTGACCCAGGCCGTCATGCGCGAATGCCTAGCCAACCTCGCCCGCGTGAAGGAGGCCATCAGCCTGGTCACTGAGCGTTCTGGCGACGGCTCCGCGCTCGACTCCATTCCGGCGCTGCTCCGGGGCATCACGGCCGCCCTGCTGATCGTCGAGAAGGAGCGCGCCGGACGCGTTGCCGAGCGCATCGCCGCGGCGGCCAGCGAGGTCGTCCAGCGCGGGGCCGGGCCGGAGGCCCGCGCTGCACTCGAACGACTGGCCGACGCCATCGTCAGCCTCGAGTACTACATGGAGACGCTCCAGGCGGGCCGGCGTGAGCCGGGGTGGATGCTCGACAACGCCGCCCGGTCGCTCGATGCGCTGGTGCTGCCGGCGCCGGCGGTCTGCACGGATCTCGAGGCCACCGGCCGCGTGTCGCGCGAGGACCTGCCCGCCACGCTGGTGATCGACCGGCCGGGCGGCGGGATCGACGTCGACTTCCCGCTGCCCGAAGTGGCGGTGCCGCCGGCTCCCGCAGGTCCCGCGGCTGGCTGGGCCCCGGGCTACCAGGGTCCCTCGGCCGACCGGCCGGTGGTGGCCGACACAGGACAGAACATCGACCCCGACATCCTCGAGCTCTTCATCGAGGAGGCGCGGGAGGCCATTGAAGCCATCAATGTGCATTTCCCGGCCTGGGAGATCGACGAGGGCGAGCGCGAGTCGTTGCTCACGGTGCGCCGCGCCTTCCACACCCTGAAGGGCAGCGGCCGCATGGTGGGCGCCGAGCTGATCGGCGAGTACTGCTGGAGCGTCGAGCAACTCCTGAACCGCGTCATCGACGGCACCGTCCCGCGCTCGCCCCCGCTGGTCAGTTACCTGCGGCGGGCCATTCCCGCCGTCGCGGAACTGCTCGAGCAGCTGGAAGTCGGGGCCACGCCGGCCAGTGACATTCGCGCGCTGATGGCGGAGGCGGTTGAACTAGGCCGCCCCGTGGCCCCCGTCGAGGCCGATGCGGCCGCCGACAGTGGCGACGCGACCGAGGTGCTGCCGGCGATCGAGCTGGACGGCGTACTGGCACCGCCGCCCGCTCCAGAACGGCCGCCAGCCGCCACGGACGAGACACTGGTCGCGAGGCTGCCGCCGCACATTCCGCCCAAGTCCGTTCCCACCCTCGTGCTCGGTCCGAACGACGCCACGCTGGTGGCTCATTTGCCGCCACTGACGTTGGGTCCCGACGACGCCACGCTCATGGTGCCGTCACTCTCGCCGGCGCCCGCGCCTGCCATGGACCCGGTACTGCTCGATATTCTTTCCCGCGAGGTGGCGGTGCACCTGGGCGCCATACGGGAGTTCGTGACGAAAGCCGGCGAGGCTGTGTCCCAGCCCCTGCCCGAACGCATCTTCCGCGCCTGCCACACCCTCCATGGCAGCCTCACCATGGCCGGCGTGATGGCCGCGGTGGAGGTGGCAGCCCCGCTGAATGAACTCATGGGCGTGCTGCACACGGCCCGCCTGCCGGCGGACGCGGCGGTCATCGCGGCGACCGGCGAGACTGCCGCCATCGTTGCCCGGATCGTCGAGCAGCTCCGCCTGCCGGAGCCCCCGTCCCCGGCCGAGGCTGCCGAAGTGCAGGCCGCAGTTCATTCCCTCACGGGCCGGCTGCATGACCTCGTCGCCCAGGCCGGCGAACGCGCCGCCGCGCTTTCGGCGGAATCGGTGGACAGCGGCACGGCTTCCATGCCCATCCCCATGCTCTCGGAGCAGGACTTCGCCGCGGCGTCCGACGAAGCGTTGGAGGTCTCGCCCTGGTCGGCATCGCCCGCGTCCGGCCAGCTCGATGCCGAGCCCCCGGAGCCCGGCATGGACCTGACCGAGGCCTTCGATGTCAGCGAAATGGACCTGGGGGACGCCGGACTCGAACTGGAACCGGCTGCCGATCTGGAGTCCGAGCCGGAGCTCCAGCTCGAACGCTCACCGGAGCCGGAGCCGGAGCTGGAGCCGGTGCCGGAGCCGGAGGCAGAGCTGGAACCGGAACCCGCGGCCGAGTCTGAGTTGGCCGCCGTCGGGACCACTGCGGGCTGGGATGCTGAAGTCGCTGCGATCTTTGCGGACGAGGCCAGCGAGATCCTCGAGAGCTGCGACCTCGCCGTGGCACGCCTGGCTGCCCGCCAGGATGAAGCGCGGGCGCTGGCGGAGCTGCAACGCGGGCTCCACACGCTGAAGGGCGGCGCGCGCATGGCCGGCCTGTTTGCCATGGGCGACCTCAGCCACGACCTCGAGACACTGCTGCTGCGCATGGCAGACGGGCTTCTGCCGCGCGATACAGACACCTACGGGCTGGTCCAGGCAGCCCTGGATGAGTTGCACGTCCTGCGCGACGAGATCCCGGCCGGCATCGCGGCGTCGCCGTCGCCCGCCCTGACGGCTCGCCTTGGGGCCGCGCTGCGCGGTGACGCGGCGCCTGCGGCCGAGCCCGTGGCGGAAGCCGCCGCCCCGCTCGAGTCCGTGCCCGCACCGGAACCGGCACCCGAGCCCGAACTCGAACTCGAACTCGAACCTGAACCTGAACCTGAACTGGAACCTGAGCCGGCGCCTGAGCCTGAGCCCGAACTCGAACTGGAGCTCGAACCTGAGCTGGCCCAGACGGAATTTGCCGAAGCTCCGGGGGTGCCCGACGAGGTCCTGCCGGAAGTCCTGTTGTCCGACCTGGAGCCGGTTCTGCCGCCGGCGCCGGCGTTGCCCCCACTCGCGCCGTCCATTCCGCCCGCGCTCGAGCGCCTGGGCGAACTGGCGCGGGAACTCGAGGCGCCACCGGCGCTCAAGCCGCCCGCGGAACTCCTGCCTGTCACGCCACTCCCGCTGTCCGACGCCGAGCCGCCCCGGCCGGCGGCTGTCCGCGAGCGTGCGGCCGAGCCCAGGGATTTTGCGCGCGTGGATGCCAGCCTGCTGGAGCAGCTGCTGAACGGCGCCGGCGAGATCAGCATCGCCAACTCCCGCCTGACGCAGCAGCTCTCCCAGATCCAGTTCAACCTGGACGAACTCAACCAGACCGTCGTCCGGCTGCGCGACCAGTTGCGCAAGCTGGAGATCGAGACAGAGGCCCAGATCCTGCACCGCCACCAGGCTGAGCCGCGGAAGGAATCAGAGTTCGACCCTCTGGAGCTGGACCGGTACTCCAGCATTCAGCAGCTGTCGCGGGGCCTCGCCGAGACGGCCAGCGACGTGAGCAGCATCAAGGACCTGCTCCACAACCTGAGCGCCGACACGGAAGGGCTGCTGGTGCAGCAGGCCCGGACCACCACGGAGCTGCAGGACCAGCTGATGCGCACCCGCATGGTGCCCTTCGACCAGCACGGTTCCCGGCTCGCCCGCCTGGTGCGCCAGACGGCGAAGGACCAGGGCAAGCTGGCCGAGCTGAGCATCGTCGGCAGTGGCGACCTGGACCGGCAGGTCCTCGAGAAGATGCTGCCGCCCTTCGAGCACATGCTCCGCAACGCGGTGATCCACGGCCTCGAATCGCCCGCCGAGCGCGAGGTGATGGGCAAGCCGCCCGCGGGCGCGATACGCATCGCCATCCGGCGCGAGGGCGCCGAGGTCGTCATCGACATCGCCGACGACGGTCGGGGGCTCGATGTGCTCGCCATCCGGCGCAAGGCTGTCGAGCTCGGCTTCGTCAGCCGGGAGGCCGCGCTGACCGACGAGGAGGCCATGCAGTTCATACTGCGCTCAGGCTTCAGTACGGCAGACCAGCTCACCCAGGCTGCCGGTCGCGGCATTGGGATGGACGTGGTGGCAAACCAGGTGGCGAAGCTCGGTGGCACGCTGTCCATCGCCTCCCAGCGCGGTAAGGGCACCACGTTCACGTTGCGCCTGCCCTTTACGCTGGCCGTGACCCAGGCCCTGATCGTACGCGCCGGACCCGAGCTCTACGCGCTGCCGCTGCCGACGGTGGAAGGCATCATCCGCATCGCCCGCACCGAGTTCGAGGAGCGCATGGCGCGACCCGAGCCATCCATCGAGTATGGCGGGCAGCGCTATTTCTTCCGCCACCTCGGGCAGTTCCTGGGCCTCGGCCCTTCGCGACTGCCCGACGAGCAGGAGCGTGTCTCCATCATCCTGGTCCGTGCCGGCGAGAATTCCACGGCGCTCATCACCGACGAGATGCAGGACAGCCGGGAGATCGTCGTGAAGCCCGTCGGTGCGCAGCTGGCGACGATCCGCGGCATATCCGGCGCCACCATCCTCGGGGACGGGCGCATCGTCGTCATTCTCGACGTGGGCGCCCTGGTCCGTTCATCGCGTCCGTCGCCGGACATGCCCGCGCCGGCGGCCGAGCCCGAGCAGAAGCAGACGGTTGCCCTGGTGGTGGACGACTCGATCACCATGCGCCGCGTGACCCAGCGCCTGCTGGAGCGGAACGGATTCCGCGTGGTCACGGCCAAGGACGGCGTCGAGGCCATCACCGTTCTCCAGGACCATCGCCCCGACATTATCCTGCTCGACGTGGAAATGCCGCGCATGGACGGCTACGAGTTTGCCCGCCACGTCCGCAACGACTCCGGGCTGGCGAAGGTACCGATCATCATGGTCACGTCCCGCGTGAGCGAGAAGCACCGGGCCCGGGCCATCGAGATCGGGGTCAACGATTACCTGGGCAAGCCCTACCAGGAGCGCGAGCTGCTGGAGGCCGTCCAGCACCAGCTGGTTGCCCGGTGAGCACAGAGCCATGACCTCCGCCAACGACGAGCTCTACAGCCTGCTGGTGCCCCTCAACCAGGAGCGCCTGATCGTGCCCCGTGCCTGCGTGGCCGAGGTGGTCCGCTATGCTCCCTTGCACGCCGACGACGCGGTGCCGAACTGGTTCCGGGGCCACATAGCCTGGAACGGGCACCGGGTGCCGGTTATCTCCTTCGAGGAGCTGGCGGGCCTGACGCCGGTCGAGCCCGGGGGGCGAACGCGTGTAGCGATCCTCTCCGCCATTGGCGGCCGGCTCTCCAGCGGTTACTTTGGCGTGCTGACCGAAGGCTTCCCGCAGCTCGTGCGGGTGAACCGGGAAGTGGTGCAGCCCGCTGCCCGCCAGGCCTGGCCCGAGAACGGGCCCGTGATTTGCCAGATCCGGATGATCAACGAGTACCCGCTGATCCCGGACCTGGAGGCTATCGAGGACCTGATCGAGGACGCGTTGAACCCCCGCGAGGAACTCCTCTCGTAGGAGGGGGAAATGGGGTCAGACTGCAATTGAGGAGGCCGGGGAACCGACGGGTTCCCCGGCCTCCTCAATTGCAGTCTGACCCCATTTCCCCCTCCTGCGAGCCCAGGTCCCCCCGCGCGTACTGCAGGATTGCGAGTGCCGCCAGCGGCGCCGTCTCGGTCCGCAGGATGCGCGGCCCGAGGCGCAGGCCCCGGAAGCCGGCCTTCGTCAGGTTCCGGATCTCGTCGTCCGTGAAGCCGCCCTCCGGCCCGATCGCCAGCGCCACTCGGCCCGCCGTGCCCAGCAGCTCGCCAAGCGCACCTTCGCCACGGGGATCCAGCGTGAGGCCCACGGTGCCGGGCGCCAGCGCTGCAAGTGCCTCGTCGAGCGGGCGCGGTGGAAGGACCTCCGGCAGTACGGACCGCCCGCACTGCTCGCAGGCGCTGATGACGATCCGCTGCCAGTGGGCCACCCGCGCCTCGCCCCGCTCCGCGTCCAGGCGCACCACGCTCCGGTCGGCCAGTACCGGCTGCACGGTTCGCACGCCGAGTTCGGTCGCCTTTTGCATGACCGTATCCATCCGTGGTCCCCGGCTCACACCCTGCAGGAGGGTGACCCCCAGTGGTGATTCGCGGTCCACCGGCCGGCCGGCACCCACCTGGGCCGATACGCCGCTCCGGGCCACGACGCTGAGAACTGCGTCGTAGTCCGTGCCGGAGCCGTCGAACAGGGTGATAGGATCGCCGGCAGCCAGGCGCAGCACCCGCGTGACATGGGCGGCAGCCGACTCGGGCAGCAGTTGGGTGGTCCCGGTGCGCAGGGCAGCCGGCGTGTAGATGCGGGGACGTTGCATGAGCGGATCTTACCTATGAGGCCAGCGGGGAGGGCGTCGACGGGGAAACGGGGTGCAACCCGCCTGCACCGCCTCGGCCTCGAGCCGGGCAACGGCCTCCTTCGCGGCGCGCGGCAGCTGCCGTCGCCGAACTGCGACGATCGCCCGGTGGGCATGTCACCCGAACTCATCGTCATCCATGGCATCTCCCTGCCGCCGGGCCAGTTCGGCGGACCCCATATCGACCATCTCTTCACCAACGCGCTCGACCCGGCGGGGCACGACTACTTCCGGGATATCGCCGGCCTCAAGGTCTCGAGCCACTTGCTGATCCGGCGCACGGGGGAGGTGGTGCAGTACGTCCCGTTGCACCGGAGGGCCTGGCACGCGGGCAAGTCCAGCTTCCGCGGGCGCCACCAGTGCAACGATTTCTCGGTGGGGATCGAGCTGGAGGGCGCCGACGATCAGCCGTACTCCGCCGCCCAGTATCGCCGGCTGGCCACCGTGATCCGGGTGTTGCGCCGGGGCGTGCCGTCCCTGGCGTCTGCCCCGATCGTGGGCCACAGCGACGTGGCGCCCGGGCGAAAAACGGATCCGGGGCTGGCCTTCGACTGGCCGCGGCTCCACCGGCTGCTTGGGCCGCCCCGCCCCGCGAGGAAGCCTTAGACTAGCCGCATGAATTTCCTCGCGCTGCTCCTTGGCCTGGCCCTCGAGCGGGTGTTGACGCACCTGTTCCACCTGCGTGAGTTCCGGTGGCTCGATCCACTGTTCGATTCCCATTTGCGCCGCCTGCGCGCCACGGCCGGCGGCAGGAATCGCCGCTGGTCCGCGCTGGCACTGACGTTCCTCCTTGCAGCGTTGCTCGTCGCGCCGGTGGCGCTGCTGTCCGGCGCCCTGCAGGACGAGTTGCTGCAGATCCCCTACTTCCTGTTCGCCGTGGTGATCCTGCTGTTCTCGCTGGGCCCCCGGGACCTGGACGATGAAGTGGAGGACTACGGCGACGCGCTGGAGACCGGCGACGTGGCCACCCAGCAGAGCGTGGCGGAGGAGCTGCTGGAGAAGATCCCGCCGGTCCTGCTGGCCGAGCGCAACGAGGCCGTGGAACGGGCCATCTACGTCCAGGCCAACAACCGCATCTTCGGGGTGGTGTTCTGGTTCCTGGTGCTGGGTCCCACGGGCGCCTGGGCCTTCCGGGTGCTGGACCTGATGCGCCATCGGACCGAAGTGAAGGCCGGCGAGGACGACGCCACCGCGACGATGGAGGCTGTCCGCACCCTGCACGGACTGCTGGCCTGGATTCCCTCCCGCCTCCTGGCGCTGGGCTATGTGCTCGCCGGCAACTTCGAGGAGGCCATGGAGAGCTGGCGGAACTGCGGCCGCGAGGCCCACCTTCCCTTTGCTGACGGCACCGTGGAGATCGTCGCCCGCGTTGGCGTGGCGGCGTCCGGTCGTGGCGCCCTCGATGTGGCGGACGCGGTGGAGGCGCGGGACCGGATCCGGGGCGCGCGTTCCCTGGTGATCCGGACTCTGTGGATGATCTGGTGCCCGGTAATCGCCCTGCTGACGTTGTATGAATGGCTTACGTGAGCGGGCTTCAGACGCAGGAGCGCCGACCGGCGCGATCCTGCTGCTGGCAATCCTTCTCCTCAGCGCCTGCGCCCCCGACCGGCCTCCGCCGGCCGCCACCGACCCGCCCGCCCGACGCATCGTCGCCCTGGCCCCGCACCTGGCCGAACTGACCTATGCCGCCGGCGCTGGTTCGCGTCTGGTGGGCGTGGTGGAGTTCAGCGATCACCCGGAGGCTGCCCGCGCACTGCCGCGCGTGGGCGATGCGTTCCGCATCGACCTGGAGGCGCTGGCCTCGCTGAGGCCCGACCTGGTCCTCGGGTGGCCCAGCGGCAACTCGCCCGCGGCACTCGGGCGGCTGCGGCGACTGGGATATCGCGTCGTCGAGCTGGAACCGCGGCGACTGGCGGATGTGGGCGACCAGATCGACGCCATCGGCCGCCTTGCGGGCACGGAGCGGGAAGCGCGGCAGGCGGCGAGCACCTGGCGGGATGGCCTGGCTGGACTGCAGGCCCACTACGCCGGGTCGCGCGCGGGTCGCGTCTTCTACCAGGTCGCGCCGCAACCACTTATCACCGTCAGTCGCGAGCATTTCATCGGTGAGGCGATCGAGCTCTGCGGTGGGGAGAACGTCTTTGCTGCCGTCCCGGGCCTGACCGCTGTCGTCAGCGTGGAGTCCGTGGTGGCCGCGGCGCCGGACGCCATTGTGGCCAATGACTACACCCGCGGGCCCGGCAGCCCGGAATCCGGCACGCCGCTCGATGCCTGGCGATCCTGGGGCGGCCTGCCTGCCGTCAGCCACGCGCGGCTCCACGTGCTCGACCCCGATCTCATGAGCGTGCCCGGCCCCCGGTTGCTGAAGGGGATCACCCTGCTCTGCGCCGCACTGAACGGTGATCTGTAGGAGCGCCTTTAGGCGCGACCGGGTGTTCCCCCGTCGCGCCTAAAGGCGCTCCTACCCTGCCGGCCTGGCCGTCCAGATCACCTCGCTGCCGCCGTCCATCCGGCACAGCACACGGGACATGACGAAGAGCAGGTCCGAGAGCCGGTTCAGATAGCGCACGGCTTCCGCGTTTACGGGCTCGTCCCTCTGCAGGGTGATGACGCGCCGCTCGGCGCGCCGGCAGACGGCCCGGGCCAGGTGGCAGGTGGCGGCGCCCGGGGTGCCGCCAGGAAGCACGAAATCCTTGAGTGGGGGCAGGTCTGCGTTGAGTTCGTCCAGGACGGCCTCGAGGCCCGTCGTGTCGCTTGCCAGGATGACGTCCCGACCGGGCACCGCCAGTTCGCTGCCCAGATCGAAGAGCCGGTGCTGGATTCCCGTCAGGGTTCCCCGGATCAGCGGCGGGAGGCTGGCCGTGGCGAGCACGAGGCCGATGCAGGAATTCAGCTCGTCCACGGTCCCGTAGGCGTCCACGCGGGGGCAGTCCTTGGCCACGCGCTCGCCCGTCCCCAGGCCGGTGGTGCCGTCGTCGCCGGTTCGCGTGTAGATCCTGGTCAGCCGGTTGCCCATGTTCGTCCGTCCTGCAGGCGTTGCCTTCCGAGTGTACCTGCGCGGCTGTTCAGAAGCGCAGCCGGATGCCGGCATACGCCCCGACACCGGGCGTGTTGTAGCCGTAGACATCCTCGTATTGCTCGTCGAGCAGGTTCTCCACACGGGCGTACACGCTGGCCTGTCGCGTCAGCTCGTAGCTCGCGGCCAGGCTCGCGAGGTAATAGGCGTCGAGGTCGATGGTCTGGACGCCGAAAGGTGGCGCCACCTCGAAGAACGTGTCGTTCCGGTCCCCGACGTAGGTGAGGTTCAGGTTCACGTCCGCCTTGCCATCGAGGAGCGCCCAGTCGGCATTCAGGCTGGCCCCATGGCGGGGCCGCCGGATCTCCTGAGTGTCCTCGCCCGTCAGCGGATCCGGCTGCGTGGCATCCGTGTATGTATAGGACCCGGAGAAGCGCAGGGTGTCGGTGACCCGGGCCCGGGCACTGACTTCTACCCCTCGCCGTTTGCTGCGGCCGTCGAGGTTTTCCGCCGTGAACAGGAAGGTGTCGGGGTCAAAGGCGAAGCCGTCGATCTCGTCCTCGAGGTCCTCGCGGAAGTAGGTTGCCCCGAGGCTGATCCTGTCATTCCACAGTGGCTGCTCGACGCCCACCTCCCAGCCCGTGGACTTCTCGGGCTTGAGGTCGGGATTGCCGATGAACTGGTCGGGGAAGAACCCGTAGCGCTCGATGAACGTGGGGGCCTTCTGTCCCGTGCCAAGGCTGGCGTGAAGCCTGGTGGCCGTGCTTCTCGCGGCCCACGCGGTGGTGGCGCGGAATGTGCCGACGTCGTCGAAGTCGCTGTTGTCGTCGTAGCGGCCGCTCAGTGACAGTGAAGTGCGCTCGAAGGGCGTCAGCAGGAGTTCCAGGACGGCCGCCGTGTTGTCCATTTCCTGACTCTGGTTGGGGTCGCCGAAGGGCGATGCCGTCGCGGTCTGGTCAAACTGCTGGTGCTCCCGGTCCAGTGCCAGGGTGACGGAGTTGCCCGGCATGTCGGGCGCTGGCCGGGAGAACTGCCAGGTCGTCTGGTAGTAGATGCCGTACTTGTCGGCGTCGGTGGCGCCGTTGGCGCCGAACTCGTTGCTGTTCTCCGTGTCCGTGGTCGTCCAGGCGGCGCGCAGGCGCTGGGTCCATCGGCCGTCGGCCAGGGCAAGCGTGCCACCTGCGCGAAAATAGCCAAGGTCCACCGCCGTCTCGTCGCCACTGTCGGTGGGCAGGCCTGTCGAGACGAAGTCCGTCCCGTCAAAGGCCTTGTCGGTGGTGGTGTACCGGCCGATGAATTCCAGGTCCAGGTTGTCAATCGGGTCACCTGCCAGTGTCAGGGTGGCCGTCGTGTTCTCGTAGCCGTCATTCTCGTCGCCGGTGCGGGAGTTGTTGTCACCGCCGGAGTCGAGCCGGGACAGCGAGAGTCCGGCCCGTGCCCCCAGAACGGCCCCGCCAATGCGAGCGCCGAAGGCCATGGTGTCGAAGGAGCCGGCCTCGGCAAAACCCTCTGCGGCAAAGTCTTCGGTGGGCTTGCGCGTGATCACATTGACCACGCCGGACAGGGCATCGCTTCCCCACAGCGCGCTCTGTGGCCCGCGCACCACCTCGATGCGCTCCACATCCCATGTCGTCAGGTCCTGGAAGGCAAACTCGTCGTTCCCCGCCGGGTCATTGGCCTCGATGCCGTCGATGAGCACGAGAACCTGATTGGCCTCTGCGCCGCGCACGCGAACCTGGGTCTGGGAGCCGATGCTGCCGGACCGGCTCACGGTGAAGCCGGGCACGTCCTTCAGCAGGTCCACCGCGAAGACGGACTGGCGGGCTTCGATGTCCTCCCGCCCGATGACCGAGACCGAGCTGCCGGCTGCCATGAGCGGCACGGGTACCCGGGATGCAGTGACCAGCAAGGTATCGCGGATCTCCTCCGCCCGGATGACTGTGGTGGCGAATACGCCGCCAAGGAATAAGGTCAGGCATAGCGAACGATGCACGCGATTCTCCCCATGACACGCTCACACCCGAGCGTGATGAACGCCGGGTCGCGTGGCAGAGGAAAGTGACAGCTGCCAGGGCCCAAAGGCCTGGCAGGGCCGCAGCAGCGGCAACACGCAGCCAGCAGGGCACGTGCCGTCACGCGGTCTCCACCCGAGACCTGACGATCCGATGACACCTGCCGGCCGGTATACGGGCTCGCGCGGGGATGCCGGGCTCTTGCGGGCTCTGCATCCGGGGCCATCGCCTTCCCAGGCGCTTCTGCCCAGTGGCTCGTGTGATGACCCTTGATCCTGCGCTTACCGTTGCGGGGGCAGCGGCGGCGTTGCCGGCCTGTCTTCGAGTAGAGGCCAGCTCACCGCACTTCCCGTTAAACCCTTCGGTCTGGAGGACCGTCAGGCACCGGCAGGAACGGCAAGCAAATTAGCTCCCGCGTTGTGGATCGTCAAGCGCCGTCGCGGGGACATAGGCCGGGAACAGCGCGACGCCACCCCGGTCATTGACGTACTTCTCGTAGGGCGTGGCGAACAGTCGCGCCAGGTTGTGCGGCGTGAGCGCTGCGCGGCCGGTGTCCAGCAGCCAGGTTGCGTCCGGGAACAACAGCAGCGCGTGGCTGGCGAAGCGCAGGGCAAGAGTTGGATCGTGAAGCGTCATGATCACGCCCCGCCCAGCCCGGGCCAGGCCTGCGATATGACCGAGCACGCTGATCTGGTGCCGGGGATCCAGGTGATTCACCGGCTCGTCCAGCAGCAGTACACCCGGGTCCTGGGTCAGCAGCCGGGCGAGGGCGAGTCGACGCCGCTCGCCGCCGGAGAGTGAGGACACGAGCCGGTCGTCGAATCCGGCGAGACCCATGGTCGCGAGCGCGGCGCGTGCCCGGGCCAGGTCAGCGGCCGATTCCGAGGCGGTGCCGGTGAGGTGGGGGTGCCGGCCCATCAGAGCCGTATCGAGGACTGTGGCCGGGAAGGTCTCGGCATCGTCCTGGAGCAGCAGGCCCAGGCGCTGGGCCGCCTGGCGGCGCTTGAGGCGGTCCAGTGCATTCCCGCCAAGCAGGATGGACCCTTGGCCTGGGGCCCGGAGGCCCGCGAGGGTGTGCAGCGTGAGGCTCTTGCCGACGCCATTAGGGCCAAGCACGGCGATGACGTCGCCGGCGGCGAGGTGAAAGGTGAGGTCCCGGACCAGGGCGCGGCCGGCCACCTTCACCACCAGTGCGGAGCAGGTCAGCATGGGGCCTGCAGTCTAGCGGTCGCGGGGTGGAATCGTGGGCAAAAAAAACCCCGCCAGTGGCGGGGTGATACGGGTTTTTGTTGTTGTCGCGAATCCGGTCTCGGCGCGTGCGTCAGTCTGTGGTGGTTTGTTCTTCTTGTTGTTTTTGCCGCTTCTACTTCTAATTGTTGGTTTGTTCTTCTTCTTGTGGGCTTCTTCTGGCTACGATGTCTGGTGACAGATGTCGAGCGTTCCTTCCGCGCGGCACAGAGACCTTTTTTTGTGCGCGGTATGTAACAGCAAGTCCTGTGCCAGGCCCAGAAAAACCCTGATCGAACAGCGCTCTGACGCGACTACGTGGCCTGAATTCGGATGTCCCGTCAGCCAATCGTAAGAAATCCCGACTGCTGTCTCCCCAACGCGGGCTGGGCAAAAGGTGACCATGCTGCGACTGGTACCAGCATTTCCGCGGTTCCCGGCCCCGACAGTGCCAGGATCCCCCGGCTACCCGCTGGTTAATCCTCGCTGAATGGCCCCGATTCACCGGCCCACGGAGTCGCGACCCTGTAAAGGATTCCAACGGTGGGCCAGCCCACCCGTCCCGCGGCCCCATTGCCTGTTAAGGAACGGGCAGACCGGGTACTCTCGCCGGCGCCATGGATCTGGAACAACTTCGCGACCAGCTGTCTGCCATCGACCGCCAGATCCTGGAGCTTGTTGCCGAACGGCAGCGCCTCTCAGGGGAAATCGGCGCCTTCAAGCGGGCCACGGGCCGTCCCACTCGCGACTTCGGCCGCGAGAAGCAGGTGCTGGACAGGGCCCGGGCGCTGGCCGCTGGTCTGGGCCTGTCGCCGGCCATCGCCGAGGCGCTACTGACCCTCCTGATCCGGTCATCGCTCGCGAACCAGGAACAGGCCCGTGTCCGTGCGGAGGGCCAGGGCTCGGGGAAGCCGGCGCTCGTCATTGGCGGCAGCGGCAAGATGGGCCGCTGGTTCACGGAGTTTCTCCAGTCCCAGGGGTTCAGCGTGACCGTGGCCGATCCTGCCGGCCCGCTGCCGGGGTTTCCGCACGTGGCAGACTGGCGGGACACACCGGACGAATTCGCCGTCACGGTGGTCTCGGCCCCGATCCCGCTCACTGGTAGCATTCTCCACGACCTCGGGGCACGCCGGCGCCGGGGCCTTATATTCGATATCGGCTCGCTCAAGACGCCGTTCATTCCCGACCTGAAGGCGCTCTGCAGGGCAGGTTTGCACGTGACCTCCGTCCATCCCATGTTTGGGCCCGATACAGAGCTCCTTTCCGGCCGTCATGTGCTGTTTCTCGACGTGGGCTGCCCCGCGGCCGCCACCGAGGCGGCCCAGTTGTTCGCCTCCACCATGGCGGCCCAGATCCGCATGGACATCGACGAGCACGACAGGCTGATTGCCTACGTGCTCGGACTCTCCCATGCCCTGAACATCGCATTCTTCACGGCACTTGCAGAAAGCGGCGAAACGGTGCCGAAGCTCGCCGACATCTCGAGCACGACATTCGACGCGCAACTGCAGATCGCAGGGCGCGTTGCCGAGGAGAATCCGCACCTCTATTTCGCGATACAGGCCGAGAATCCCTTTGGCCTCGCGGCGCTCGAGGAATTGAGGAAGGCGGTGACCCGAATCGCCGAGGTCGTGCGGAAGGGAGACGAAGCCGGGTTCGTCCAGCTGATGGAGCAGGGGCGCAGCTACCTGGCGAGCCGCCGCTAGACTGTGGCTCATCCGCCGCTGCGCAGGCTCCGCCGCAGCAGGAAGAGGAAGGCCGGCACACCCACTGCCGCGGTGATTGCGCCTACCGGCAGCTGGCGTGGTGCCAGAATGGTGCGCGCGAGCGTGTCGGCCAGCACCAGCAGGGCACCGCCGGCCAGCGCCGATCCCGGAATGACAACCCGGTGGTCGCTGCCGCCCGCGAGCCTGACGAAGTGCGGCACGATGAGGCCCACGAAGCCCACCACACCGGCGGTGGTCACGGCCAGTGACGTCAACAGCGCCGCCAGCGCGTAGATTGCGCCCCGCGCCCGGCGCACCTCGACGCCCAGCAGGGCGGCTTGCCAGTCGCCGGTTCCGAGCACATTCAGCGTGCGTGCCAGCATGAGGCCCGCGACCGTGCCGGAACTAGCCACGGCAAGGATGGGGCCCGGCCGCTCGACGAAGGAAAAGTCGCCCATCAGCCAGAAGAGCAGGCCGCGCAGGCTGGCCTCGGGACTCGTCGCGAGCAGCAGGCTCACCGCCGCGCTCCAGCCTGAGGCCACCACGATGCCCGTGAGCAGCAGACGGCTGGCTGCCCCGCCGCCGTAGCCCCGGCCGTCGTGCCAGGCGCCGCCGCGGGCTAGCGCGAAAACCAGCATGGTGCTGAGCAACGCGCCCGCGAATGCCGACGCATCCACGATCATCCCGGCACTGCCGAGTAGCATCGCCCCAAGGGCGCCCACGGCGGCGCCGCCGGAAGTGCCAAGCACGTAGGGGTCCGCGAGGGGATTCCGCAACAGGACCTGCATCAGCGCCCCCGCCAGCGCCAGCGCGGCGCCGGTGCCGAATGCGGCCAACGCGCGGGGCAGCCGCAGCCGCAGGAGAATGTCGGTTTCCAGCGGGTCGGCGTTACCCGCCAGAAGGGAGCGAAGCGTGCCAGAACCCGCTGCGCCGCTGCCTGTGCTGACGGCGAACAGCAGCACGGCAAGGCTGAGTACCGCGAGAATGATCAGCAATCGACGGGAGGTGTGGGGCATTGGGTGCGCCGGAGCGAGCCAGCCGGGCCGGCAAACCCGATGAGTGTACTGGACCGCGGCTGTGGCCGTGACAGCGCGGCGGCCCCTGTGGAAGAATCCCGCCGCAGTCAGAGGTGCCGCGTGGATCAGATCGACGAAGAAGGCTTCCGCGCGAACGTCGGGATCATCGTGTGCGACTCCCGCGGACTGGTTCTCATTGGCGGCCGCGTGGGCCAGGACGCCTGGCAGTTTCCCCAGGGCGGCATTCGACTGGACGAGTCACCCGAGCAGGCCATGTACCGCGAGCTTCGCGAGGAAATCGGGCTCGCGCCGGAGGATGTCTCGATACTCGGGAGCACCCCCGACTGGCTGCGGTATCGGCTACCCGAGCAATATGTGCGCCGCAAAAGGCGCCCCCTGTGCATTGGCCAGAAGCAGCGCTGGTTCCTCTTGCGGCTGGTCTCGTCAGAAAGCCAGCTCCGACTGGATACCACGACCACGCCCGAGTTCGACCGCTGGCGCTGGGTGGAGTACTGGCAGCCCCTGCGTGAGGTCATCTTCTTCAAGCGCGAGGTCTACCGGCAGGCCCTGCACCAGCTGGGGCCGATCGCGTTTCCCGAGGGCCTTCCGCCGCTGCCCGCCGGGGACCTGAATGACCACTCCGGGGGTGGCACCAATGACTGAGCGCCGCCGCCGGGGCCCGCAGCCTGAGCAGGACGTACTGGCGGCGGTCGACCTCGGGTCCAACAGCTTCCACATGGTTGTCGCCCGGTTCGACCACGGCCAGCTGACCGTCATCGACCGCTTGCGCGAAATGGTGCGACTCGCTTCCGGCCTCAACAAGGACAACAGGCTCAGTGACGCAAGCCAGGCGCGTGCCCTGGCCACCCTCCGGCGCTTCGGCGAGCGGCTCAGGGACATGCAGGCTGGCCGCGTGCGGGTAGTAGCCACCAGCACGTTGCGGAGGGCGAAGTCCACGGGCCGCTTCCTGCAGCGGGCTGCCAAGGCGCTCGGGCATCAGGTCGAGATCATCTCGGGCATCGAAGAGGCACGCCTGATCTATCTCGGCGCGAGCCACAACCTGCCCCGCGTTGATGGCCCCCAGATCATCGTGGACATTGGTGGCGGAAGCACGGAGATCATCGCGGGCAGAGGCCTGGAGCCGGACACGATGGAAAGCCTGCACGTGGGTTGCGTGTCGCTCAGCGCGGGTTGCTTTCCCGACGGGCGGCTGTCAGCCAAGAACTTCGAGAAGGCGCAGCTGCAGGTCCGCCTCGAGCTCGAGCCGGTTCGCTCCCAGTTCCGCAAGGTGGAACCCGCGCAGGTTGCCGGGACCTCGGGCAGCATCAGGGCGGCCCACGCGGTCCTCTCGGCATTGAATCGGGCGCCCCAGGGCGTGACGGTCGAAGGGCTCGAGGATCTGATCGCGCAGATGATTTCGGCCGGACGCATCGCGGACCTCCGCCTTCCGGAATTGTCCGGTGACCGGGCCGAGGTTTTTCCTGGCGGCGTCTCGATTCTGATCGAGGTTATGCGGGCGCTGGGACTCGGGCGCATGGTCGTGGCCGATGGCGCCCTCCGTGAGGGCATCCTTTACGACATGATCGGCCGGCTCACGGATGAGGATGCCCGCGTGAGAACCGTGCGGGCCATGGCCGCCCGCTATCACGTGGACCGGCCCCAGGCCGAGCGGGTGGAGGCCACCGCCATGAACCTCTACGCGCAGGCGCGGGAAGACTGGGACCTGGACGCTGATCAGAAGCTGTTGCTGGCCTGGGCAGCCCGGATTCACGAGCTGGGCCTGGATATCGCCCACTCGCATTACCACCGTCACGGAGCCTATGTCCTGGCCAATGCGGACATGCCCGGCTTCCCCCGCGAGGAGCAGCAGGTTCTGGCCTGCCTCGTGCTGGCCCACCGGCGGAAGTTCGATCGAGGTGCGTTCCGCGGATTGCCGCTGCCGTGGCAGCGGCCTGCCCTGCGTCTCGCCATTCTCCTGCGGCTTGCCGCCCTCATTCACCGCAGCCGGACCGCCGGCGCGACCCCCGACCTGAAGCTGCGCGTACAGGGGCGGACGCTGAGGCTGCAGGTTCCAGCGGCCTGGCTGGAAAGCAATCCGCTGACTCTGGCCGACCTGGAGCGCGAACGGGAGTTCCTGGACGAAGCCGACTACAAGCTGATCATCCAGCGCCGGACGGCCCTGTAGGAGCGCCTTCAGGCGCGAAAAAGTTCGATCGCGCCTGAAGGCGCTCCTACAGGGCGGCTTCTGCCAGCTGGCGCAGGAGCTGGCCCTGGCAGGAGAGCAGGTCTTCGCCCGGCGCCGGCCGTGCCAGTCGGTAGCCGCCATCAGCCTTCAGCTCCCAGGCCTGGCAGTTGTCCGAAAGGCACAGGTCCAGGTCGGCGATTACCCGGGCCTTGAGGTTCTCGCTCAGCACCGGAAAGCACACTTCCACGCGGCGGAAGAAGTTCCGGTCCATCCAGTCTGCGCTGGAGCAAAAGATGAGCTCCTCGCCGTTGGCGTGGAAGTAATAGACCCGGGAATGCTCGAGGAAGCGGCCGACAATGGACCGCACCCTGATGTTGTCTGAGACGCCGGGAATGCCGGGCCGCAGGCAGCAGATTCCGCGCACGATGAGGTCCACCATCACTCCGGCGCACGACGCCCGGTACAGGGCGCGAATCACCTCGGGTTCCACCAGCGCATTCAGCTTGGCGATGATGTGCCCCGCACCGCCCGTCTCGACATTCCGGATCTCCTGGTCGATATGCTCGAGCATCTGCTGGTGAAGATTGAAAGGTGACTGGTACAGCCGCCGCAGCGGAGGGGTCTGCATGAGGCTGGTGAGCTGGAGGAACACGTGGTGCACGTCCTCGCCGAGGGCCTCGTCGGCCGAAAGCAGGCTATAGTCCGTATAGATGCGCGCCGTGCCCGTGTGGTAGTTGCCTGTGCCGAGATGTACGTAGCGCCGAAGCCGCCCACCTTCACGGCGGACCACGAGCGCCAGCTTGCAGTGTGTCTTGAAGCCGACGACGCCGTAGACCACATGGGCCCCGGCCTCCTGCAGCCGGTTGGCCAGCTTGATGTTTGCCGCCTCGTCGAAACGCGCGCGCAACTCGATACTGACGGTCACTTCCTTGCCGGCCTGCGCGGCCGTCACCAGCGCGTCGACGATGGGTGACTCAGGCCCGGTGCGGTAGAGGGTCATCTTGATGGCCAGGACATCCGGGTCCTGCGCTGCCTTGCCGATGAAGTCGATGACGGGCCCGTATGACTCGAACGGATGGTGCAGCAGGATATCGCGTTCGGCGATGGCGGCGAACAGGTTGTCCGCCGCTACAACGGCCTTCTGCTGTCCTGGTGTGAACCGCGCGTCGCGCAGATCATCCCTGGATGTCAGCTGGTACACCGCCATGAGGCGGTTCAGGTTTACCGGCCCATCGACGGGATAGAGATCCCCCCGGTCCAGCTCGAACATCTCCAGCAGGTACTCCATGTGCTCGGCAGGGCAGTCGTGGGCGATCTCCAGACGGACGGCTTCGCCATAGCGCGCCGAGATCAATTCGCCCTCCACGGCCCGCATCAGGTCGTCCACCTCCTCGGTCTCGACATAGAGGTCGCTGTTGCGAGTCACGCGGAACTGATGGCACCCCTGGATCTCCATGCCCGTGAACAGTTCGTCCACGAAGGCGTGAATGACGGAGGAGAGGAACACGAAATCATTCGGGCCCGTGTCGGGCAGCGAAGGGTCGAGGCGAATCAGCCGCGGGAGTGACCGCGGCGCCTGGACGATGGCCCGCTGGACCGGGCGCCCGAAGGCGTGCATGCCTTTCAGGCCCACGATGAAGTTGAGGCTCTTGTTCAGGATCTTGGGGAATGGACGGGCCGGATCCAGCGAGGTAGGGCTCAGGACCGGTTCGATCTCACGATGGAAGTAGTCGCGCAGCCAGTCCCGGTGTGCCGGCCGCCACCGTGTACGGCGCACGAAGCGGATGCCCTCGCTCTCCAGTGCCGGGATCAGTTCCTCGTTGAGAAGGCGATATTGCTCCTCCACCAGCGCGTGGGTACGGCTGCTGATGTCGGTCAGTACCTGCCTGGCGCTCAACATGTCCGGCCCCTGGGGAGGGAGCCCGAGTTCCAGCCGCTGCCGCAGGCCGCTCACCCGGATTTCGAAGAACTCGTCGAGATTCGTCGAGACGATGCACAGGAACTTCAGCCGCTCGAGCAGCGGGATCGAGCCGTCCTTCGCCTGGTGGAGCACCCGCTGGTTGAACTCGAGAGCACTGAGCTCGCGATTGATGAAATAGTCCGGGAGTTTGAGGTTTGGGGTGTCCAAGGCGAACGACCTGCGGAGCCGGGAAAAACTATAGCAGTCCCCCGGAATGCCCGTGCTGCGGGCGTCACATTTGCCAGTACGCCGCAGCCCGGCAAGGCTGCCCCGAAGAACTAGTTCCGGGCCGGCGACGGTGCCTGAATCAGGCGGTTGGCCGCCAACATGCTGGTACGGGACTCGAGCCGCTGCAGGAGCGGCTCGGCGGAGGTCCGGAACGCCGTGAGGGCCTGGCCGTGCAGGGGCTCGGCGTTCGGCAGGATTACGGTGCGGGGATTCAGATGGACACCGTTTTTCCGGTACTCGTAGTGCAGATGAGGTGCGGTGGCCAGGCCCGTGGCGCCGACGTAACCGATGACATCGCCCTGCCTGACGCGGCTCCCGTAGCTGCGGTTACCGAAGCGGGAGAGATGGCCGTAAAGCGTGGTCACGTTGCCGCCGTGCTGCAGGATGATGGTGTTGCCGTAGCCACCCTTCCAGCCGCGAAAAATGATCTTTCCGTCGCCCGATGCCTTGACCGGCGTGCCCTTGGGTGCGGAATAGTCCACGCCCTGATGGGCGCGAATTGTATTAAGTATGGGGTGCCGCCGTCTCGGATTGAAACCCGAACTGATGCGCGTGAAGGAGAGCGGAGCCCGCACGAACGCCTTGCGCATCGGCTGGCCGTCGTGGGTGTAGTAGGACGCCCGGCCATCGCCGTCGTCATAGCGGATGGCGGTATAGCGGGCGCCACGATTCACGAATTCCGCGGCAAGGACCTCTCCCTCGCCGAGCCTGGCGCCGTCGCGCCACAATTCCTCGTACACCAGGGCGAACTCGTCCCCCTCACCGATGTCCCTGACGAAATCGATGTCGTACTCGAAGATCTGGGCCATGTTCATGATCAGCTTTTCCGAGACCCTCGACTCCTGGGCGGCCTCGAAAAGTGAGCTGCGGATCTTGCCGCCGACGGTGACCAGCCGGTGCTCCAGCGGCAGCTCGACCACGTTGGCGTCGAAGCCGGCGTCGGCCCGCTGAATCTCGAGCTTCGTGCGGATGTCCAGCTCACGGTCGAGCTGGAGGATCGCGCCGTCGTTGTGGCGGACGTTGAGGACATCCCCCGGCCGGAGCACGCGGAGGTGCTTCCGCGCGACGTCGAGCTGCAGGATTTCGGCCAGGTCCACGAGACTGAGGTTCGTGGCCCGGAAGAGGCTGTCCAGCGTATCGCCAGCCTGCACGTCGAGAACGAGCTCCTCGACCGGATCCACGGGCGGCGCCACCATCGCAAGGGGCGCCGCGACGGGCGCCGTTGCCGCCGGGACCCCAGGCGCCGACAGGGTCGCCGACTGGAAGGAGCGGGAAATCTGCGCGGAGAGCTGATACCCGGCAATGAGGGCCACCGTAGCGGATGCCATGGCAATCACGGTCGCCCTGAATGGGTTGGCCGGGCGCAACACTGCACCACCAGCCGGCTCTCGCCGGTACGAATTCCCATTCATTTGCGGTCAGTCCTCTTCGCAAGTACGCAACAGCTCCCATCGAACCGGTGGCGTTGAGGTTCGATTGAGCTGCAAGTCATTGATTTAACTGCGCCGCCTTTGTACCAGCCCCCGCCACCCGGGTCAACCGAACATTCCCCGGTTCTTTCTCCGGGTGGTGTGTCGTGACCGCACCGGTCTAATCGTTTATCGTCTCCGGCCCGCAGCGCCGTGATCCCCGTCTCACATAATCACTTCTCCAGGCCAGGAATGCAGCTTTCTCCAGACGACCAGCTGGCCGAGATCCGGCGTGGCACCAGCGACATCCTCGTGGAAGCCGAGCTGCGGGCACGCCTAGCGGCCGGCAGGCCCCTGATAATCAAGGCTGGGTTCGACCCCACGGCACCGGATCTGCATCTGGGCCACACGGTACTTATCAACAAGCTGCGCACCTTTCAGCAGCTTGGGCATGCCGTGGTGTTCCTGATCGGGGATTTTACGGGCCTGATCGGTGATCCGACGGGCCGGAACGTCACCCGGCCGCCTCTGACGCGGGACGAGATAGCCGCCAATGCGGCCACCTACGAGCGTCAGATCTTCAGGATCCTGGATCCGGAGCGCACCCGTGTCGAGTTCAATTCCCGCTGGATGGGGATCATGGACGCGGCGGGACTGGTCCAGCTGGCTGCCCGACACACGGTCGCCCGGATGCTGGAGCGGGACGATTTCCAGCAGCGCTACGCCGCCAACAAGCCCATTGCGATC